>CACKEA010000016.1 GCA_902599045.1 uncultured Alphaproteobacteria bacterium | reverse complement strand
TGTAGTCTTCATATTTTAATATTAAAAAGTTTTGAAAGTTTCCTTTAATTTTTTGTACTAATTTAAAATAATTGAGCCTATCTATATTAAATTTAAAACCATTTTTTGATTTATGGTAATTATATTCATCTAAGAAAAAATTATTTTCAAGCATAAGATTAGATTGCTTAATACAATATTGTAAATAAACAGAGCGACAATATTCACTAGGTCTTCTAATAAAACAAATAATTTTTACTTTATTGCCATATGTCTTGAATAAAATATTAATATATTTTAGCCAATTATGGGGATCATAATTTAAAATTTCTTCATTTGAAATTAAATACTTTCTTTGAGAGTTGATCATATTATTTACTTTTTCTTTATTACACTTTTTGAATGTCTTATAGTTAAGAAGGATTATAAATTTTTTTTTTTCTAATAGTTTAAAATATTTTTTTTGAATAAAAGTTGAAGAAGTTCTGGGAAGGCCTATGTGAAGATAAAGCATTTTAATTATTTAATATAATATTGGTTTATTCCTCATTATTTAAATATTTTATTCGAGTAAGATTATAGAAAAATAAATAAAGAGATATTCGGAAAATTTATTTTAAAAGGTTTTTTGTTAGAATATATTGTAGGTTGATATGGAGTTAATCCAGTAGCAAATGTTTCAAGCAAAGAAGCACAAACCTGCTAAAATACTCAATAAAATTAGGATAATTTCGCTATTATATAATTTACTTTTTTTTAATATTGTTAACATTTCATATTTTATTCGAGTAAGATTATAGAAAAATAAATTATATGAAAATAAATTATAGACCCGAAATTGATGTCTTAAGAGCACTTTCAGTTATATCAGTCATCATCTATCACTCAAATATAAAAATACATGGATTGACTTTATTTTCAGGGGGCTTTTTGGGTGTTGATATTTTTTTTTTAATCTCTGGTTATCTTATAACAAGAATAATTTTAAATGAATATTTATTAACTAATAATTTTGATTACTCTGGTTTTCTAATTAGGAGATTTAAAAGACTAATTCCAGCTATTCTATTTGTTTCTATATTTTCATCTTTAATTGCTTGGCTAATCTTGGGATTTGAGTCACATAAAGATTTTTCAAATTCGATATTATCTACTTTTTTATTTAGTTCTAATTATTATTTTTACAATATCGGATTAGAATATAACACAAATAATAGCCTAATAATTCCATTTCTACATACTTGGTCACTTTCACTGGAAGAACAATTTTACTTCATATTTCCATTGATGATGATTTATTTATTAAATAATTGGAAAAATAAAATACTATTATTTTTTTCTTTATTATTAATTTTTAGTTTTTTTAGTAATTTTTTTAATGATCAAGAATTTAATAGTTTAAATTTTTATTCATTACATACCAGAGCATGGGAACTATTGTCTGGTGCAATATTAGCTTTGGTAACACATAATAGAAAAATTGTAAGTAAGACTTTTATTTCTAATTTATATGTAATAACAGGACTGTTTTTAATAATTCTTCCGATTTTGTTGATAAACGATAAGTTAAAACTTTCATTTATTTATAAGGTATTCCCTCTAATTGGAGCGTCTCTTATAATCACATATTATAATCAAAAATCTAAATTGAATTTTATCTTCAATAATAAATTTCTTATTTTTATTGGGTTAATATCTTATTCATTGTATTTGTGGCATTATCCAATATTTGCATTTTCTAGAATAAGTAATATTGCCGGAGGAAATTATTTTATTAAATTTTTCATTTTACTTATTGTTATTAGCTTATCTATTTTTTCTTATAGGTATATTGAAACTCCATTTAGGAAAAAAATAAAATTTAAAAAATTATTTTTTTGTTCTTTGTTATTAATGATAGTACTTATGATGTTCAATAATTTAATTGATCAAAATAAAATTGAATTATATCAGAAAAAAAACTTAATCATTCAGGGTAATAATTTAGATAATAACTATTTAGCTTCAGTAACCTGGGAAGGAGTTAATAAGAATTATAAATCTATTTTTTCAGAAGATGAAAGAAAGAAAATATTGATAGTTGGTGATAGTCATTCTAAAGATACTTTTAATATTCTTACTGCAACTAATCAATTTAATAAATATGAATTTTTAAGATTTGGTAAGGACAAACCTAATACTTGGATTTCATTTTATTGCAATAATAAATTAAATGAAAAATGTTATCTAAATAAATTAGATAAATTTATTGAAAACATAAACTTTATTAAA
>CACKEA010000015.1 GCA_902599045.1 uncultured Alphaproteobacteria bacterium | reverse complement strand
AATTAATGAAAAAAGGATCACACAATCATGAATCTGGTACCCATAGTCATTGAACAATCTGGAAAAGGAGAAAGATCATTTGATATTTTCTCTAGACTTCTTAGAGAAAGAATAATTTTTCTTACAGGTCCAATTAATGATGAAACTGCCTCATTAATTTGTGCTCAACTATTATTTTTAGAGTCTGAAAATCCCGAAGAACCTATTAATTTGTATATCAATTCACCTGGTGGATTGGTTACTGCTGGTTTAGCGATGTATGACACAATGCAATATATTAAATGCCCTGTGCATACTGTGTGTATCGGACAAGCTGCTTCCGCAGGTTCATTAATACTTGCTGCTGGTAAAGAGGGAAATAGATATGCCTTGCCTCATGCTAAAATTATGATTCATCAACCATCAGGGGGTTTTTCTGGACAGGCTAGTGATATTAAAATTCATGCTGAAGAGATTTTAAAAACAAAAAAAAGACTAAATGAAATCTATCAAAAGCACACTAATATAAGTATAAATGAAATTGAGAAGGCAATGGAGAGAGATAGATTCTTTGACCCAGAGGAGGCCCAAAAATTTGGTTTGATCGATAAAGTTATAACCACTAGAATTGAAAAATAAAAAATATGTCTGATGAAAAAATAACTTCTGCTAATAGCTCTGATAAAAAAATATCTTGTTCTTTTTGTGGTAAAAGCCAAGAAGAAGTAAAAAAATTAATTGCTGGACCCAATGTTTATATTTGTAATGAATGTGTAGTTCTATGTAAGGACATACTTGTTGAAGACGATAAAATCGATACAAAGAAAAAATTCGAAATACCAAAACCTAGTGAGATTTACGATTATTTAGATGATCATATAATTGGTCAAGATCACGCAAAGAAAATATTATCTGTCTCTGTATATAATCACTACAAAAGAGTCCAAAACCCCTCTAAGGATATTGAAATATCTAAATCAAACATTCTATTAATAGGACCTACAGGATGTGGTAAGACTCTTCTTGCCCAAACTTTAGCAAAATTTTTAAATGTTCCCTTTACAATTGCTGATGCAACTACTCTTACAGAAGCCGGATATGTTGGTGAAGATGTTGAAAATATTATTTTAAGATTACTTCAACAATGTGATTATGACGTGTCTTTGGCGCAAAAGGGTATCGTATACATTGATGAAATAGATAAAGTTGGAAGAAAAAGTGAGAATCCCTCAATAACCAGAGATGTTTCCGGAGAGGGTGTTCAACAAGCACTCCTAAAAATCATTGAAGGAACCACGGCCAGTGTACCTCCTCAAGGCGGGAGAAAGCACCCCCAACAAGAGTTTCTTCAAGTTGATACTAAAAACATATTGTTTGTTTGTGGCGGCGCTTTTGAGGGCGTTGATAAAATTATTAAAAATCGTGTTAATAAAAAGTCCATAGGTTTTAATAAATCTGTAAATCAGGACCAGCCAATGACTTCGCAGCTAGAAAATGATGATTTAATTAAATTTGGACTCATTCCTGAACTGGTTGGAAGACTTCCTGTTAGTGCAAGTCTTAACGAGTTATCTCTAGACGATTTAAAAGAAATACTTACCAAACCAAAAAATGCTATTTCTAAGCAATATAAAGCTCTTTTTTCTTTTGAGGGTGTGGAATTTGAAATAACTGATGATGGAAGAGAACAAATAGCTCAATTAGCAGTTGAAAAAAAAATTGGAGCTAGAGGACTAAGATCAATAATGGAAAAGTTACTTCTAGATTGTATGTTTGATATTCCTGATAAAGATTCTGTGGATAAGGTTGTTTTGAGCAAAGAGTCAGTAATCTCAAATAATCCGATAATCGTATATAAAGAAAAGGCAAAAATAAAAAAAAAAGTGGGTGAAAATTAAAATTTCCTCACTATCTTAATAGTATGGAAAATCAAATCATCGGACCTATCTTACCTTTAAGGGACTTAGTCGTTTATCCCTCAATAACATCACCCTTATTTGTTGGTCGAGCCAAATCAATAGATGCAATTAACTTTGCAATGAATAATAACAACAAAATTATTTATCTTTTCACCCAAAAAGAACCAACTACCGATGATCCTCAAGTAAAAGATGTTTATTCTTATGGAGTAAAATCAAAAATTATTCAATTCCTCAAGTTACCTGATAATACTTATAAAGTTCTCACTGAAGGTTTAGAAATTGTTAAAATAAAATCACCTGTTAAGGCTAGCAATAACTTTCTTACTGCCAAGCTAGAGCCAGTAGTTATTAATAAAAAAAATTCAGCTGAGTTAAAAGCTTCATTAAGAGTTTTGAAAAATGAATTT
>CACKEA010000014.1 GCA_902599045.1 uncultured Alphaproteobacteria bacterium | reverse complement strand
GTCTATGACTATTAATAAAAGAAATATTATTAGTAAAAAAAATGATTTTTTTATTAGTAATTTTTTTCATACCAATCAAATAAAATTAAATAATTCCATAGTGAATGAGAGTTATCATTTCGATTATTAATATGATTTTGAAATAATTTTCTAAATAAATTTATATCGACTAAATGACTTAACTTATCACTATAAATATTTTCATTTGTCCAACCCTTTAATTCTCCTCTCATCCAGCTTGAAATAGGAACAGCAAAACCTTGTTTTGGTCTATCAAACTTTTTTGGATTAATATAATTAGATAAGATTTTTTTAAGTACTAATTTTCCACCTTTGAAAAAATTAATTTTTTGACTATCTTTAAGATTTAAAGCTAGAGAGAATAAATCTTTATTTAAAAAAGGTGATCTTGTCTCCAAACCATTAAACATTGCTGCACGGTCTGTCTTTACAAGTATATCATCAGGTAGATAGTGCATTATATCCATAATTTGCATAGATGTAATATCACTGTAATAATTTAAATTATTTTCTTGGAATAAATTTGGCAATAAACTTTGATTATAGGAAGACTCATTTTGCGAATGACCAATCTGATCAATCATCGAATAGTAGAAAGAATTAGCATCATGTACACCAAGAATCTTTTTTCTTATTTTTTCTTTATGTAAAAAATTTAGTGGGAGTATTGGCAAAAAATTTTTAATAATTTTTTTAAATATACTAGGCGCATAAATAAATTTTTTATAAAGTTTAAAATAAATATATCTATTATAGCCTCCAAAAAATTCATCACCTCCATCGCCAGTTAGTGCTACTTTTATTTCCTTACTACTAAATTTTGAAAGTAAATATGTTGGAATTTGAGATGAGTCTGCAAAAGGTTCTGAATAGACTTTTGAAATATCACCAATTACATTTAGCAAATCTTTAGGTTCCACTATCATTGTATAATTTTTTAAACCTAATTCAGAAGATATTTGTTTTGCATGCTTTGACTCATCATATAAATTATCCTTAAACCCCATAGTAAAGGTAGTTATTTTGGGGTTAAATCCAGAAGCAATGGCCGTAATCAAGCTAGAGTCAATGCCACCTGATAAAAATGTACCTAAAGGAACATCAGTAATCATCTGAGATTTCACGCTTTCTACAAGCTTTTCTTCAATCACATTTTCTGTGATATCTTTTTTATAATTTATAAATTCCGTGGGTTGAAAAAATTGAAATTTTTTGATTTGTTCAAATGAATATTCATCACCACTAATCATCAAGCATTGCCCTGGCTTAACTTTATAAACGTCTTTAAAAATAGATAAAGGAGATGGGATATATGACAACCTAATAAAATAATCGATTGCTTTTTTATTCAAATCTAAGTTGGGCATAAGTGTTTTAATTGAATTAATATCACTTGTAAGAATAAAATTTTTATTTTTTACATAAACATAAAGTGGTTTTTCTCCAAATGGGTCTCTAGCTGCAATAATTTTATTTTTATTAATATCGTAACAAACGAAGGCAAACATACCTTTTATCTTTTTTAAGGTTTCTTCAATTCCAAAAATTTCAATATAATTAACTAAAATTTCAGTATCAGAATTTCTGTTAAGAATATTGATATTATTTTTATCTAAATCCTCTAAGAGTTCATTACAATTATATATTTCACCGTTATAGCTAATTACTATATTTTTTTTATTAGAAAACTTTGGTTGGTTGCTATTATCTGAAAGGTCTCTTATCGATAGTCTATGGTGACCTAAAAATATATTTTTGAGTTCAATATAATGAGTATTATCAGGACCACGGTGTTTGAAAATATTAAATGAATTTAATTTGTCATTTGTGGTGATTTTAAGATTTTGATCAAATATCGCATAGACACCACACATAAACTATTTAACATATAACATAATTATGCTAATTAAAGAATATAAGAATAAAATATGAGTTATTATTATAATGATAAATTAAATTTTTTAGAAAATATATTTGGAAAAAAAATTAAAATTAAAGATAAAAATTCAATAATAATTGGTGATAAAGAATATTCGACAGCAAATGATATTATTATCATGAATGAGTCACAATCTAATAATAATTTTAACACTGTTGCATCTTTTGGAGAAGAATGGAATACCTTTAGTCAAATTACTTCAGAACATTTTCATGAATTTGATTTATACTTCAATCAAATTGATTTTAATACTCTTGATAATAAAATTTTATGTGATTTTGGATGTGGTATTGGAAGATGGTCTAAAATTTTATCTACAAAAGTAAATTATAAGTATCTCATATTAGTAGATTTATCTGACTCTATAAATGTAGCTAGACAATACTTTTATGAAAATGACAATGTAATATTTATTAAATGTGATTTAGATAAATTAAAGTTTATAGAAAATTGCATAGATTTTTTTTATTGTTTAGGAGTTCTTCATCATTTTCCTAACAAATACCCTACAGCAATTAGTAAGATACATCATAGTTGTAAAACAGGTTTAATTTATCTTTATTATGATTTAAAAAATAGATCCA
>CACKEA010000013.1 GCA_902599045.1 uncultured Alphaproteobacteria bacterium | reverse complement strand
GATTTTCTCTTATAAAATTAATATCGTGCATGAGATTTATTCATTGTCTTTACCATCTTTTTTGTTTTTACGATTAACCATAAATCGAGAAACTAGGATAGATATTTCATATAAAATTATTATAGGTAAGGCCAGAGAAATTTGAGAAAATGGATCTGGAGGTGTTACGATTGCTGCAAAAACAAAAGATAAAACAATGGCATATTTTCTAAAAGATTTTAATTGATTAATAGTTAATACACCAAATCTAACTAGCAACAACAGAATTACTGGTAACTGAAAAGCTAATCCAAAGGCAAAGATAAATGTCATCATTAATGATAAATATTCATTCATTTTTGCTTGAAGAGTAATATTTATACTATCTGCCTGTGATGTTTGAAAACTCAAAAAAAACTTCCATGCAATTGGTGATATCACATAATACACAACAGCTGCTCCTAGTATAAATAAAAAAGGGATTGCAACTAATGTTGGTAAGGAGATCTGCTTTTCTTTTTTTAATAAACCTGGTGAAACAAAAGACCATATTTGTATTGAAAGAAAAGGGAATGAAATAAAAGCAGCTGTAAAAAAAGCAACTTTAACATTTGTTAAAAATGCCTCTTGTAATGCTGTATAAATAAGTCCATTGCCCTCTCCTAGTATTGACGTTAAAGGCTTTGCTAAAAATTCAAAAATAGATTGAGAGAAATAGAAAGAAATAACGAATGTCAGTAAAAAGAAAATTATTACATATAAAAGCTTTTGCCTTAATTCTTTGAGATGGTCAAAAAAATTCATAGAAGTGTTATCTATTTCAGTCATTTTTATCTTTCATAATTTCTTTGTTATTTTTTTCAATAAACTCGTCTAATACCTTACCTTCTTTAATTACAGACTCTTTTGTATCTAAAATTTCTTTTTTTATATCTTTTATTTCTTCTAGATGAGATATTTCATTTACAGTTGATTTAAATTCTTTTGAGAGTTTTCCTATACCAGAAGATATATTTTTAACAAATTTTACAACAGTTGGTATTTCTTTAGGACCTACAACAATCACAGTTATTATTAGGATGATGGAAATTTCCATCCAACCTAAAGAAAACATTACTGGTCCTTATTTTGATTGTCTTGATCGGAGTTAGTTGGCTTTTCATCATCAGCCATATTACTTTTAAATGACTTTATACCTTTTGCCATATCAGCCATTAAAGAGGGAATTTTACCCTTCCCAAATAACAACAAGACAATAATTAAAACTATAATCCAATGCCAAATACTAAAAGCTCCCATATATTAAATTTACAATATAATCCTTATCTTATCTAGGAAAAATAAATATGTGATTATGGTCTAATGAATAAGAAACTGAACTTGCTGGATCAGGTAAAAAATCACCAATAAGTTTACTATGTATGTGGTGTTTATTATTAATACTATCTTTGACTGTCATATGAATAATTGCATTATTACCTAGAAATTTAGAGTCTACTACAACACCTGAATTAGGTGAAGTAACTGGAGATTTTTCAACATTTAATTTTATAGCTTCTGGTCGAACTACAACATTGACAAGTTGATTATCTTTAAAGTTTTTTGTATCTAATGTACCTAATGGTGTATCACATTTGCTATTTTGAATTTTTGACTCAAAAATGTTTACTTCTCCAAAGAGGGAGGCTACATAAACATTAGATGGTTTAAAGTAGATATCCTGAGGTTTTCCCGTTTGAACTATTGTGCCTTTTTCCATAACAATGATTTCATCACTAAGAAACATTGCTTCTTCTGCATTATGAGTGACAACAATTGCAGAAGAGTCTAGGCTGTTAATTAAGTGAAGAGTATCATCTATTATTTCTCGTTTTAAATTAGTATCTAAATCAGAAAAAGGTTCATCTAAGAGTAGAAGTCTAGGTTGAACAGCAATTGATCTTGCTAATGCAACTCTTTGTTGTTCTCCCCCACTAAGTGTATGAGGGTATTTATTAAGAAATTTTTCTACCTTTGCTAGTTGTATAACTTGATCAATAAGTTGTTTTTTATTTTTTTTGGAACTTGCAGCAAAACTGATATTTTCTTTAACGGTCATATGAGGAAATAAAGCAAAGTCTTGGAAGACATAAGATATTGATCGTTCTTCAGGTGGTGTGTTAAATTTTAGATTGGCAACTATCTTATTTTCAAAAAATATTTCTCCAGTTTGAACTTCTTCCAGACCAGCTATTAAGCGAATTAAAGTAGTTTTTCCACAACCAGAAGGACCTAAAATAGAAACTATTGAATTTTGTTTTATAGAAAAACTTAATTTATTAATAGCGTTTACTTCACCAAAAGAATGATGAAGGTTTTTGATATCAAGTATCATTATTTTGATTTAATTGACTTTTTGAAAATTCATCTAGAGTCTCAGTTTCTTGAACATCATCTATAAAAGCATCATCTTTGTTCAAATCATCAGTTACTTCTTGAATATTCATAGAAGCAAAATTTTCATCTAAAATTCCAGAATTTTTCATTTCCTCAATACCAGGTAAGTTATCTAGTGTGCCTAAACCAAAATGAAGAAGAAAATCATCAGTAGTTCCCCACAAAATTGGTCTACCAGGTACTTCTTTACGGCCTCCTGGAGCGATCCATCCAAATTCCATTAGTTGATCGAATATTCCCTGACCAATTACAACCCCTCTTATGCTTTCAATTTCTGATTTGGTTATAGGTTGGTGGTAAACGACAATAGCTAGAGTTTCTATAGCTTGTTTTGAAAGTCTTTTTTGGATTTCTTTTTTTTCATGAAATATTTCACTTACTTCTGTATTTGTTAAAAAAATCCATTTATTTGAAATTTTTTTTAAGTTAATTCCTCTGTGTTGATAGGCTGTCTCTAAGTTTGACATAACTTCAGTAATATCCTCATGGATATCTAACCTTTTTTTAATTTCATTTTCTGAAACAGGTTTGCTTGAAGCGAATATTAAAGCTTCTATTTTTTGAGACGTTTCACTCATCTTTTTTCAAGTATATATCAGAAAAAGGCAAAGATTGTTTGATAACTATTTTTTTTTCTTCATTTTTATCTTCTTTTGCCATGTGGAGACTTGCATTAAAAGTACTAGAAAAAAATGATTTATTTAAAATATCAGATCTTAGATTATCAGGTATTAAGCTTCTTAACGTAAACCAATCTTGATTGGATAGGATTTCTTTTGAAATAACATTTTGCCCATCTTTGATTGTAAATAATTTTGAGGAGCTAAATTTAAGAGTATATTGTTGATTTCTTTTATGAATATTTGCATATGCTTTTAGAAGATCAATAAGCTTATCTTTAATGATAAAGTTTTTTTCTATTTTTAATTTATGTTTTTGGATATTAGGGAAGAACTCCTGTTTAAACTTTGGTAAGTCAAACAATTTTTTACTATTTTGATTAACCATTTCAAGAATGGTTAATCGATTTGTTAAGAACCTTGTAACTTTCTTTACATCCTCTTCTTTGTCTTTGTTTACA
>CACKEA010000012.1 GCA_902599045.1 uncultured Alphaproteobacteria bacterium | reverse complement strand
AAGTGGAAAAGGAATAGACATTTATTTAGACATAGCAGAAAAATTTAATCATGATAAAAAATATTTATTTTATTTTGCAGGAAAAAAGAATATTTCTGGTATCTCTATAAACTTTAAAAAATTTCTAAATAAGGTTAATTCATTAGATAACTTTATTTATTTGGGTGAAGAAAAAAAAATGCATTCCTTACTAAGAAAGATAGATATTGTTGTTTATCCATCTAATTATGGCGAGGGTATTCCAAGATTTTTATTAGAAGCTTTAGCTTCTGGTATCCCAATAATTAGTTCTAATAATTTATCAAGTAAATACGTTGTAGATGACTCAATTAATGGAGCTATTATTCATAACAATTCAATAAATGATTATTCAAAAAAAATAAAACTATTTACTAAGGTCTCTGTTAGAAAAAAAGTATCAAGATACTCAAAAGAAAAGTCTATAAGATTATTTGATATCAATAAAATAATTACTTTACATAATGAAATATATGGGAAATGTTTATGACATGACTAATAAAAAATTTATATTTTTGACTGGCTGTGCTGGATTTATTGGTTTCCATTTATCTAAAAAACTTTTAGATAATGAATATAGAGTCATTGGCATTGATAATTTAAATGATTATTATGATGTTGATTTAAAAAAAAAAAGATTAGCAATACTTAAAAAAAATAAAAATTTTTTTTTTAAAAAAATTGATATTTCAAATAAAACAAAGTTAAAGCTTTTATTTGAAAGATATAAGTTTGATATAATTATTAATTTAGCCGCTCAAGCTGGAGTAAGATATTCAATAAATAATCCTGATGAATACTTTAATTCAAACATAAAAGGATTTTATAATTTATTAGAGTTAGTAAAAAATAAAAATATAAAACATCTTATGTTTGCATCAACTAGCTCAGTTTATGGTAATCAAAAATCATTTCCAATATCTGAAAATGCAAATACAGATCATCCTGAGTCTTTTTATGCAGCTTCAAAAAAAATTAATGAAGTTATGGCATATTCATATTCAAATATATTTAGAGTACCAATTACTTCCCTAAGATTTTTTACTGTATATGGACCATATGGAAGACCAGATATGGCTTTATTTAAATTTGTTAAAAATATTATTAATAATAAATCTATAAAATTATTTAATAATGGAAATCATTTTAGAGATTTCACTTATATTGACGATGTAGTGAACAATATATTTTTACTTATTCCCAAAGCCCCAACTAAAAAAGATAATTACTATCAAAATATTAATATATGTGGATCTAATCCCCAAAGTTTGAAAAAATACCTTAATCTTATTAAGATAAATTTAAATAAGAATAAAATTAAATTTAAAAATTTACCCATGCAGGTAGGGGATGTTTATAAAACATATGGCAATAACAAAAATTTAGTCAAAAAAAATAAATACAAATCTTTTTCAAATATAGAAGATGGGATAAAAAAATTTATTGATTGGTACAAGAACTTTTATAAAGTTTAATTTTAAAATTGATCAAAACTCTAAAAATTCTTTATTCTTTATTTGATAAGAAATTAAAAATATATTTTATTTTTGTTCTTTTTCTGATGTCAATTTCAATGATTTTTGAAATGATAGGATTAAGCCTAATTTTTCCTCTTATTGACCAAATATCAAATTCTGATTTAAATAAATTTTCACTATTTATAATCAATAAATTAAGTTTTTTATTAACTGATAAGTATCATTTAAAATTATTAGATGGAAATTTTGATGTAATAATTTTCTTAATACTGATTATTCTTTTTGTTTACACAATTAAATTTTTAATACTTTTAACTCTAGATTTTGCAAAATCCAATTTTCAGTTCAAAATTCAGGAATTTGTAACAAGTAGGTTATTTCAAAAATATCTACAAAAAGACTTATTTTTTCATTTAAAATCTAACTCTTCTATTCTTACAAGAAATATTACAAAAGAAGTAGATGAAATGACCATTAATTCTGTTTTCCCTATTTTACTTTTGCTCACAGATTTCTTCACACTTGCAGGTATTATGATAATTTTATGTGTATTTCAACCTTTTGAGACTATTTCTTCAATATTTTTAGGTTTATCCGTAACCCTAATTTTTCTTAGATCAACAAAAAAAATCATGCAAAGTCTTGGAGATGATAGACAATTTGTTGAGGGAGAGAAATTAAAAATATTTAATCAGAGTTTAAAATCTATTAAGGAGATTAAGATATACAATAAAGAAAAATTCTTTTTCAATTATTTTGCAAAATTTAATAAAAAATTCACAAAAATAGCTACTAAACAATCGTTTTTAAATTTTTTACCTCAGTCTTTATTTGAATATTTAGCAATTATAGGCGTGTTAAGTTTTATATTTATTTTTTCATTAAGTGACAAAACTAACTCAGAAATTCTTGCAACTTTAGGTCTATTTGTAGCTGCTATTTTTAGGTCTATACCAGCATCTTTCAGGATTGTTAGTTGTATTAATAGATTAATTTACTCTTTTCCTTCACTTCAATTGTTATCTGCTCAACTACCTAATAATGATGTACTAATATTTAATTCATTAAAAAAAAATTATGAATTTAAAAGTGATACATTAATTGAAATTAAAAACTTATCTTTTCACTATCAAAGTAAAGAAAAAAAACACCAAATATTTTTAAATACAAACATAAGTATTTCAAAAAATGATATAATTGGTATTCAGGGTTTATCTGGTTCTGGAAAAACCACTTTAATCAATATTTTGTTGGGTTTATTAAAACCTGAGAAAGGACTCTTTTATATTGATGAGAAAAAGAAAAATTTTAATTTTCTTAAAGGAAAAGGAATGTTTAGTTATGTTCCACAAGAAATATACTTAGCTGATGATAACATATTAAATAATATAGTTTTAAATCTTGATAAAAATAAGATTAATTATGAATTACTTAATAAATCATTAGAGATATCTCAAAGTAAAAATTTTATAGATAATTTTCCACATAAACTGAATACTTTTGTGGGAGAGGGTGGAGTGAATTTATCAGGGGGACAAAAGCAAAGAATTGGAATTGCAAGGGCGATATATAATAAAGCTCCTATATTAGTTCTTGATGAAGCGACGAGCGCTTTAGATGAAAAAACAGAGAAAAAAATTGTAAATAATTTATTTTCTATTACAAACTTGACTATAATTATTATTAGCCACAGAAAATCAATTATTAATTTATGTAATGTGGTATATGAAGTAAAAAATAAAAAAGTTAATGAAGTTAAATCCAAAAGAAAGTTATTATAAATTAGAAAAAAATTGTGAGTATATTACTCAATATAACTTTATAACTAAATTTCTACATAAAAATAAATATCAAATATTAATAAATCATATAAATAAGAAATTTAAAAAAAAGAAATTAAATATATTAGATCTTGGTTGTGGAACATGTAATTGTTTTAAAATTTTAAATGAAAAATTTTTAATTAATTATACAGGTATAGAAAATGAAACTAGAATAGTGAATTTGGCAAAAGAGCGCTACGATAATTTCAATAACTTTAATATAATTAATTGTGATAATGAGAAATTTTTAACCGGTAAAAATATTAATAATTATGATTTAATTATTTGCTTCGATACCCTCGAACATATGAATTTAAATTCTGCAATGATCGTATTAAAAAGTTTAAAAAAAATTAATTTTAAATTTTTATATATAAATATACCTAATGAATTAGGCCCTTCAATTTTAATTAAAAATTTTGGTTCTATGATTATGGGTTATCAAAGGCACAAAGAGTATTCGCTACTAGAAACAATATATGCTTCTTTTTTTTTATTAAATAAAATACCTATTCATAATAAGAACCACAAAGGTTTTGATTGGAGAAAAATCAGAAGGCAGCTTTGCGCATTATATGACATAAAAGTACATTCAAATCCATTTAAATTTTTACCCTCACTTATAAGTCCAAGTATTTTTTTTATATGTAAAAAATAATTTATTTTAAATTAAGAATGTTTAATTCACCAAGTTTTTTTCCAAAAAATTCTGCTCCTTCAATAGTAATATGATATTTATCATAAAATAATTTTATACCATCTTTGTTCATTCCATGGCAAATTTTTAGATCATTATCACATAA
>CACKEA010000011.1 GCA_902599045.1 uncultured Alphaproteobacteria bacterium | reverse complement strand
ATTTACGTTCTATCTTGTAAAATTCATTAATAAATTTTTTAATTTGTGATTTTTTGACGTCAGGCCAAAGAGTTTTTGTAAAGAAAAAATCTGTGAAAGAAACTTGATATAGAAAAAAATCACTTAATCTTTTAAAACCACCAGATCTAATTAACATATCAGGATCAGGAGTTTTAGATGATTTTAAAAATTTTTTAAAAATTAATTCATTAGAAATTTTATTTTTATTTAATGATTTAGTAGCGGCTATTATATCATCTCTTCCACTATAATTGAGGTATATAATAAGTTGATTTTTAAATTTCTTATTAGATTTTTCTAAATATTTAATTTCTTTAACCATTTTTATTGGAAGAAAAGATAGGTCTCCTTTAAATATTATATTAAAATTATAATTATTTTTGTGACTATCTTGATCAAGAAAACCTTTTAGAACTCTTTTGATTATATTTATAAGGTATGATCCTCTTTTTAAATTGTGTTTAGATAAAGCAAAAGCAGATACAAAATTTATATCATAATTTTCAAAGATAAATTTAGATAAATCTATTAATTTTTTTGCTCCAAGATTATAAGAAAAGTACTTTGTTTTGTTATTCTTTTTTGACCACCTATTATTACCATCCATTATGAATGAAATATGATTAATTTTGTTTTTCAAACTATACTTTTAATATTTCTGACTCTTTTGAGTTAGTTAAATTCTCTATATTTTTTATAGAGTCATCGGTAATTTTTTGAATATCATCTTGAAATTTTTTACTTTCATCAATTGATATTGATTTTACCTTTTCCAAATTTTTGATTTCATCAAGAAATTTTCTTCTAACACTTCTTATAGAGACTTTAAATTTTTCAGATATCTCTGACACTAATTTTACTAATTCTTTTCTTCTCTCAGCTGTTAATTCTGGAAACTTTAAAAGTATATTATTACCATCTGTTTGTGGGGTTACTCCTAAATTTGAGTCTAATATATTTTTTTCAATAGTTTTAACTAACGAAGAGTCCCAGATATTTATATTTAAAGTCATATTGTCAAGATTATTAATATTTGAAAGCTGTGTTAAAGGCGTCTTTGATCCGTAACTATCTACAATTATTGTTTTTAAAATATCTGGAGATACTCTTCCAGTTCTTATATTTTTTAGCTCTGTTGAAAATGCATTTATACTAACTTTCATTTCTGAGGAGCAATTATCTTTATTGAACATTATTCTAACTTTCTTTAATTATTGAAAATGAGCCACTTCCTGAAACTATATCCAAAATATTTGAGCTTTTTAAAATAGAAAAAATTATTATTGGTAAAGATCTATCTTTTGCTAGACTTATTGCTGTTGCATCCATTATTTTAATGTCTTTATTAAGGTAATCTGAATAAGAGATCTCTGGTATTTTTATTGCATCAGAATTATTTATGGGATCTTTGTCATAAATGCCATCTACTTTTGTACCTTTGAAAATTACATCTGATTTCATTTCAGAAGCTCTCAATACAGCAGCAGTGTCTGTGGAAAAAAAAGGATTACCTGTTCCTGAAGCAAAAATTACAACTCTATTTTTATCTAAATGATTAGAAGCTTTGTTTTTTATATAAGGTTCAGCTACTCTATTGATACTTATAGCTGTCATAACTCTTGACTCAACACCAATTTTTTTCAGATTAGATTGCAAAGCTAATGAATTTATTACTGTACCTAACATGCCCATATAATCCGATGTAACTCTATCTACAACGCCATTAGAAAAAGATGAACCTCTTATAAAATTTCCTCCACCTAGAACTATAGATATTTTTAAATTTTTTGATTGAAGTTTTTTTATGCTATCTGCAAGATCGTTTAATATATCAAAATCAAATCCTTGATCATTAGATCCCGCTAAAGATTCACCAGATATCTTTAGCATGATATTTTTATACATATTGTTAAATAGTATATAAATCCATTGAAGCAATGTTAAGGTTTATATTATTATTCTTTGAAATTTCACTTAGAAATGAACTTACACTCTTCTTTGGATCTGTAATTAATGCTTGTCCTAAAAGAGTATTTTCTTTTATGAATTTATTTAATTTACCTTTAATAATCTGATCTTTTTTATCTTCTGGAACCTTATCCATTTGTTTCAAAATTATATCTTTTTCATCTTCTAAAATTTTTGGATTAATTGAATTTTCATCTATGCCCATTGGCTTCATTGCAGATATTTGCATTGAAATAACTTTTAATTCTTCAACTAATTTTAAAGCTAGATCTTTATTGTCAGTTGATATTTCAACTACGGAGCCAATTTTAGAACAATTAGAATTATATTTATTGTGAAGGTAACTAATGAAAATTGATTTTTCAGAATTATATTTTTTGTAGGAAACAACTTGAATATTTTCGCCAATCTTTGAAATTAAATCTGTAAGACAATCACTAAAATTTTTATCTTTTATTTTTAAATCAACTAAATTTTCATCAGTTCCATGATCATTTATATTTTTATTTTCATGGATAGCTTTTGATAGAGTTTTAGCGAAATCTAAGAAATCATCATTTTTTGCTACAAAATCAGTTTCGCATTTAATCTTACAAACAGTAAAATCTGTATATGTTTCATTATTATAGAATGAGACAACACCTTCGTTTGTTTCTCTGTCTTGTTTCTTTTGTGCTTTAAGAATCCCTTTTTCTCTAAGCCATTTTACAGATGCATTTATGTCATTATTATTTTCTGATAATGCTTTTTTGCAATCAACAATTCCACTACCGGTGGCATCTCTTAGTTTTTTGATTAGTTCCATACTACTCATTTTTAGTTATTCTTTCAGCTGATGATGTATCTTCACTATGAATTATTACCTTTTTAAAATTATCAAGAATAAATTGTACAGATTTAACGCCATCATCATTTGCGGGTATGGGGTAATCAATTAAGTCTGGGTCACAATTAGTGTCCACAATACCAATAATTGGTATACCTAATTTTTTTGCCTCTAAAACAGCAATATGTTCTCGGTTTGTATCAATAATAAAAATTACATCAGGAGTTGATTTCATTTCAACAATTCCACCTAATGTTTTATCCAATTTAATTTTCTTTTTTTCTATATCTGATAATTCTTTTTTAGTAAAGACTGTATCTTCAGTATTTAAAATATTTTCATAGTTATTAAGAGTATTAATAGAATTTTTAACAGTGTTCCAATTAGTAATCATACCTCCTAGCCATCTAAAATTTACAAAATAATTGTTAGTTTCTTTTGCAATGTTCTCAACAATCTCGCTATGTTGTTTTTTTGTAGAAACAAATAAAAATTTTTTTTTATTTTTTGTTGATTCATGAGCAAATTTTAAAGCATTCTCTATTAAGGGGAGTGATTTTCTTAAATCTAGTATGTGAGTTCCATTTTTTTCGCCATAAATAAATTTATCCATTTTTGGATTCCATCTTTTTTTATTGTGGCCAAAGTGAGTACCATTTTTTAGTAGATCCTCTAGTGATATTTCTATATTCATTTTGCCTCCGGTTAAGCTTTAGTTAACAGAAAGGAAACCATTAAGGCACCGGATGACTGTTAACCTGTTTTTTTTTGATGTTTTAAAGTATAAAAAGCAATAATCAAGGGTTAATTCAGAGAAATATTCAATATTTTGTTATCATTATAAACCCGAATATTATTGAAATTAGCTGTTTTATCTAAATCCAAAAGCTCTTGATAGGATACGTGGCTAATTTGTTTTATTAAATCTTCATCTTCTACAATTAATAAATTTTCAACATTAATATTATAAAAGTCATTTTTAATCACTGATTTGATCTTAGCTTTTATATATTTTGTATATAAAGATCTAATATCAAAACTATCATCAAATAGTCTCAAATCAAAAAAACCACTTTCATTAATAACATTTAAAAGAATGTATCTTTTGCCATTCTTAGTTGTTTTGTATTGGGCTTTTACAACATAAAAATAAAATTCATCAATAAATTCATGCTTAGTATCAATTTTTTCCTTAAAAGAAGAATGATTAAGATTAGTTAATATTTTTGTTTGTTTTTTTTGAGAATAAAGAAAACCGTAGCTCTCAAATTCTGCTTTGATTTGATCAATTTCTGCATAATCTTTTTTAAGAAAAAATTGATTATCTGAAACGTCGTTAAATAAAGTTGCACTAGATTTCTTTTGAATAATATTTTCTACATTAGCAAATAGTTTCGAAATATCTAAATGAAGTGTATTTAAAGAATTTGATAATATAAGTTTTTCTATTTGTCTTTTGTTTAAAACTGATCTTGAAAGCCTAGTATTAAAATCAGACAGAGATTTAAATTTACCATTAGTATTTCTTTCAGTAACTAATTCTTTCATGGACTCTTCGCCCACTCCTTTTAATGCAGCTAATCCATAAATAATTTTATCCTCTTGAACAGTAAATTTATAATCTGAATAATTTATATCAGGAGGTAGTATTTTTAAATCTAGTTCATTAATTTCATTTAGTATTACAAAAATTTTATCAGGATTATTTAATGAATTATTTAAAAGTTCGCAATAAAACTCTTTTGGGAAATGTGCCTTTAAATAAGCAGTATAGTAAGTAATAAATGCATAAGCAGCTGCATGACTTTTATTAAATCCGTATTCTGCAAATTTCTCTATTAAAGAAAATAGTTTTTCTGCATCTTTGGCTCTAATTTTTTTATTTACAGCACCTTTTATAAAATTATCTTTTTGACTCATTAATTCGGATTTAATTTTTTTTCCAATTGCCCTTCTCAACAAGTCTGCCTGTCCAAGTGTGTATCCAGATATTACTTGAGCTATTTTCATTATTTGTTCTTGATAAACTATAATTCCATATGTTTCTTTTAGAATTGGTTCTAATAAAGGGTGATCATAAATGATTTCCTCTTCACCTTTTTTTCTTTTAATGAAACTATCTATGAATTGCATTGGACCAGGTCTATTCAAGGCCAATACAGCTATAATTTCTTCTAAATTAGTAGGTTTAAGTTTAATCAGAGTGTCAACCATCGCAGCACTCTCAACTTGAAATACTCCACATGTATAGCCCTTACTTAATAACTTAAATGTTTTTTCATCATCAAAAGGAATTTCAGTGAGATCAATAGAGACATTATTTATTTTTTTAATTAATTTAAGAGTTTCATCGATGATAGTAAGATTAGCTAATCCTAGAAAATCAAATTTTAATAAACCTGCTTTTTCACAGTCTTTCATATTAAATTGTGTAGCCATAATTTCAGAGTCATCGTCTTTGAAAAGAGGAATATTACCGTATAGTTTATCGGAAGAAATAATTATACCAGCTGCGTGCGTTGAAACATTTCTTAATGCGCCTTCCATAGACTCGGCTTTGTCCATCATGGGTGAGTCAGCTAAATCACCCAATTGATCTGTATGATTAGACTTTAATTCGCTAATACTTAAAGGGTGAACAGGATTATAGGGGATTTTATTTACCATTCTCTCAACTTCAGAATATGGAACTCCCTCAACCCTACCTATATCTTTTAGTATTCCTCTTGAAATCATAGATCCAAAAGTAATTATTTGTGCAACATTTTGAGAACCATATTTCTTTTGAACATACTCAATAACTTCATCTCTTCTAGATTTACAAAAGTCTATATCGAAATCGGGCATTGAGACTCTATCAGGGTTTAAAAATCTTTCAAAGAGAAGTCCAAATTGAATTGGATCAACATCGGTAATTAATAAAGACCAAGCAACAATAGAACCAGCCCCTGAACCTCTACCTGGTCCTACAGGAATAGAATTAGATTTGGCCCATCTAATAAAATCACTAACAATAAGGAAATAGCCAGAAAACTTCATTTTAACAATCACATTTAATTCATATTCAAGTCTTTCTCTATAAATTTTAGATTGATGATTAAATTCCTCAATCGATTTATTTGAAAGGATTTTTTTTAACCTTAAATCAAGACCACTTCTTGATTGTTTAATAATTTCTTTATCTTCGTCAGAGTCTAAAT
>CACKEA010000010.1 GCA_902599045.1 uncultured Alphaproteobacteria bacterium | reverse complement strand
CTTTACCAACATTATTTAAAAAAATACTTAACTAACCCCTCATCTTTTTTCTTATCATATCTATGGATACTAAATTCTTTTTTTTATCCTCGTAATGCCAGAAATCCCATCCATTAAAACTTGATGTCTTATTCACTTTTGCAGCTATTTTATGAATTGATCCTCTATCATTTTTGTATGTTATGCTTCCATCTGGAAGTACAGTAGCTTTATAGTTTTTGTTATTATTATAAAGTGAAGATCCTGGTTTTAAGTGACCATTATCAATTAAACTTGCGAAAGGTATTTTTTGAACTGGTTTATCTTTTTCATTAACTTCTAATAAGTTATTTTTTAGAGATTTAATTTTTTTTAATCTTTTTTCAGCTAAATTAAAATAATCTTTATCCTTTTCAAAACCTATATAATTTCTACCTAAATATTTTCCCTCAGCACAAAAACTTGCCGTACCCGCAAATGGTTCTAAAATTAGATCTCCTTGAATTGAAGATTGAAGGATTATTTTTTTCATTAAGGCTAAAGGTTTTTGGGTAGGGTGGGCTGTTTGGTTTGTTTTATTTTTGATTCTTTCTTTACCTGAACAAATGGGAAAATTCCAAATACTTCTCTCTTGTTTATCTTCGTTTGCAACTTTTAAGGTGTGATAGTTAAATTGGTATCTTGATTTCGGTTTTTTTGAGCACCATATAAGAGTTTCATGAGCATTTGTAAGTCTTGTTGCTCTGAAATTTGGTAAAGGATTTGATTTAGCCCAAATTACATCATTCAAAATCCAAAAGTTTAGATCTTGAAGAATTTTCCCGATTCTAAATATATTGTGATAAGACCCTATAATCCATAATCCACCATCTGGTTTTAAAACTCTTTTACACTCGCTTAAATATGAAAGGGTAAATTCATCATAGCTAGCGTAATTATCAAATTTGTCCCAATCTTGAGTTACTCCATTGACAACGGAATGGTTTGGTCTAGTTAAAACTTTATTTAGTTGCAAATTGTAAGGGGGGTCCAAAAAGATTAAATCTATAGTATGATCTTCAACTTTTTCAAATAGATCAATGCAATCACCCAGGTAAAGACTATTTTGTTTTAACACTAGAGAATCTTATTCCTAATAAAGAATCATGTGTAAAAAAAGCATTGTAGTCTGTTGATAACTAAGTAGATAACTTTTTGATAAGTCTACTTATTGGTTGATAAGTTGTCCGATGAAATTTACTGACACCATGTGAATAAATAGCATCTAAATGATTTTTAGTTCCATAACCTGCATTTTTATTCCACTGATAAACATTATCTTTTAAGTGAAGTTTGGTGATTAATTTGTCCCTATATACTTTTGCAATAATAGATGCTGCAGAGACTTGATTTATTTTATCGTCTGCTTTGACTAGGGCTTTTACTTTATAATCCTCCATACCATTTGGGATAAACTTCCCGTCAATAATGACTGTATCCGTTTTTTTAGATAACAAAATAATTGATTGTTTCATGCATTGCAAAACTACATAGTGAATATTAAATTTCTCAATAAATTTTTTTTTTCCAACAATAATTTGATAATTATAATTAAAGCCCTTATTTAATTTGAAATAATTATAAATTTCCTCTCTCTTTTTTTTATTTATTTTTTTTGAGTCAGATACATCAAAAGGAAGTGCTTGAAAGAAAGAATTTTGAGATCTAAATGCACAAACTATTGCACTTCCAACAAGAGAACCTCTACCAACTTCGTCAACACCAACGACATATTCACTCATCAAGTCTTGGTATCAATTCGATAAAATTACATGGTTTGTGTCTTATATCTAATTGATGAAAAAGAATATCATTCCAAGCATCTCGAACAGCAGAAGTAGATCCAGGCAAGCAAAAAATATAAGTTTGATTTAATAAAAAGGCACTTGCTCGAGATTGTATGGTTGAAGTTCCAATTTTTTGATAACTGAGTTGTCTAAATAATTCACCAAATCCTGGTATTTCAATTTGAGATATTTTTTTCAAAGCATCAATAGTATTATCTCTTCCCGTTAAACCTGTTCCTCCTGTTGTAATTATTACATCGTTTTCAACTGAGTTAGTTAAGCCTTGAATTATAGGTATAAAGACTTCTGGTTCGTCTTCGATAATTTGATAATGAGAAACATCATGCCCTTTTTGAAGTATTAGATCCTTTAATATATTGCCAGATTTATCATCGCTCTCTTTTCTTGTGTCCGATAAAGTAATCACGGCGATATTTATTTTTTTAAATGTAATTGTTTCGTCAATCATTAATCAAAATCGTATTAGTTTCTATCAATTCATCAGCATAATCAAAAGAATTATGATTTATTAATTCATAAATAACAAGATTAGTTAGAACTCGCTCTACAAATAAACGAGTTTCTCTTGATGGAATAGATTCAATTAAAAGGAAGCTATCATTATTAAAAGAAGTTTTTTTCATCCATTTTGAAAGATTTCCGGGTCCGGCATTATAAGAGATTAGTGCTTTCAATAAATCACCCTCTATATAATTTATGGATAATAAATTTTGTAAATAAAGACTTCCTGTTTCGACATTAATTTCAGGATTATACAATATTCTAGGATTTGACTTAAATTGATGTTTTTTATTTACCATACGGGCTGTGGATGGAAGAATTTGCATTAATCCATATGCACTTTTCCCACTTTTTGCAAAAGCGCTAAATTGAGACTCCTGTCTTATCATGCTTATGATAATAGTTGGATCTATGTCGTTGAAATTATAATTTTGAATCCATTGTGGTGTTGGATAAAGATAGTCTATGGGAGCATCATCTTTAAATAAATATTTTGCTGTTTTAATTTGAAGAGAACTTAAGTCATTTTTAATAGAAAAATTTAAAATGAGTCTTTTAAATCTATCATTAGTAATGCTTTGAAGTCTATTTAACTCAATCTCTGCAATTGGCAGTTCATCAATTTCTATTAATGCCTGAATTCTCTTACCTAATTTTGTATCTAAAAATGAGTCAAGATCCGAGTTCATTATAGAGGTGTTAAATTCAAAGTCCTGAATGGTCTTATCGATTATTCTACAAGATAAAATGGAATAAATATTAAAACTTGGCCTACAAGATTTATTTAAAGCCTCTAGCGAAGCTTTAAAGATAATAACATCTTCAGCATCTTTTGTTGATGATAAAAATGACCAATATGCTCCAGCATCGCTGAGCCATTTGTTATCTGAAATTTTTGAGAGTATTAAAAACTGCCTTGAAGCTTTCTGATATTTACCTTTTCTATAATACGAGAGACCCTTAATCCACAAGCCTTCAGAGTGAGGTTGACTTAAAAATGCCTCATCGTTAAGCACATTAATAGCCTTATCATCTAAATCTGCGAGATAATACCCATTGGCAATTTTTGATAATAAATATGACTTCTCTTTTTGATTAAAATATTTTATGTGGTGACTCAAATATTCTAAAGCTCCAGTTGGCCATCCTCTACCAACTCTTGATCTTACAGTGTTATAAATGCTAATTTTTTTTGAGTAATTTTTATTTGAAAATATTTTATTTGATTTACTTGAATTGGTAGCTTCTGTTTTATCTTTTTGAAAGATTTCATTATAGAGGGGGTATGAATTTTTTTTTGGTCTTTTTGCTCCATCTGGCATTCTACGCACACCTAATTTATAAATCCTTCTCGCTTCATATTGATCACTATACTCACTTAACCAATCTCGTAGTTCTAAAAAACTGGATCGATGTGCTGTAGGATGGAGGAGTTTTAAAGCTTGAACATGACCCATGAGTATTAAATCATCAAGTTTTGCAATATTTTTATCACCTTTAGCAAAATTACCATCTCTGTAATCGTTAAAAATACTTTTGTAGAGACCTATATCTTTTGAACTAAGGGCAAATATAGTTTGTGAGTAAAAAAGTGAGATTAATATGAGAACAATTTTCATTTCTAACCACCCAGTTGTTTTTTTATTTCTTTTAAATCTTCCCAAGCATCTTTTTTAAGATCTGGATTGTTAATAAGCAAAGATGGCTCATAAAGCACACGGCATTTTTTTGGGACTACGTCATTTGGGGTATTAAAGTCAAACCACTTACCTCGAAGAGACATTGAGGATAAATCTGCAGCTAATAACATCTTAATACAATAATTTGACATAATTATTAAATATTTTGGATTAATCAATTCAATCAAACGATAATTTATCAATTGTAAAGTTGTAATCATTTTATGATCATTCTCAAACTCACCTATGCCTCTAGGTATATAAGAAGCTAAGCTTATTTGTTTCCTGTCTAGTTTTATTGAGGAGAGCATTTTATCAAATAACTCACCATTTTTGTTATCTATTATTTTTGTGTCTGAAATATCACATTTACCATAAAAGAATAAAATCCTAGAATTTTTATCCCCCTCTACTAGTTTAATCGATTTATCTATATTTAATTTTATTAATTCTCCCTTCAAAAAATCCTCAAGCTGATTAATACTAGTGGCCTTGCTTGGACTTGTTATATTACTTGAAGTTATTTGTTCAGTTTTATTCTCAACGAAATCTTTTTGTTGAAATTCTTCAAGATTCATTAATTCCAAAAGAATATTTTTTTGGTAGTCTATTTGTTTCATGTTTAAAAAATTATCTATATTTTATTACACTATATGTTTTTTGGGATTTATTGTACATGCATATGGGTCTCAATTAAAAAATACATTTGATAATCAACTTCTAAGTTCTATATATGCCGAATACAATAATGATTATTTAACATGGGAGAAATTACCCAAGTACGAATTATCAAGTGACCAGTCCTCAGATCTACTAAGTAAAATTATTATAGGCGATTACAAATTAAATAGTATGAATGAAAATAAAAAGGGATTTGTTCATGAAATTCTTCACTTTTTGAATAATCTGAGTGAAAATAATTGTTCAAATCTTCCAAATAAAAAACAAATTTACATTTTTGAGGAGTCTATTTTAAAAAGCATAAATTTTTGGATGTCATTTTGCGATAATAAAAATATTGAGAGTAATTTACAAAATTTAAATACTATTGATAGTAGATTTATAAATTTAATATACATAAACAAAATTTATTACTACCACTTAAGAAAAGACATAAGCCGTTTAAGTAAGTTAAATAAAGAATTAACTACCAACCTAGAATCCCTTTCTATTTTTAATTCAAAAGAAATAAATCTATTGAATAATACTTTTAGTTCTAATGACCTAAATTTTCCAATTGCAAAATTTATTAAATCGTCGACTATGTTAAATAATTTATCTTTAGAATTAGATAAGGACTTTATAGTTAAAGATTATAAAGACGTTATATATCTTCAACTATTTCAAACTAGTACTTATTATTTTTATGCAGGTGAGTATAAAAGTGCTCTTGCATTATTATCTTATTTAATTCAAATAGACTCAAAAAATAAAGATTATTACAATTATAAAAAACTCTCATTCTTAGCTGAATTAAATCCTAATAAAGACATACTTGATTTAATAAAAAATTTTAATTCAAGTAATTCTAATTTCAATTTTTTTAGAAACTACCTATTTATTTCATCTTCCATCAAATTAGATAGTAATTTGAGCGAATTAGTCTACTTCTTCAATAATATAAATCATGATAGTGATTGGAGTCATTTGGATTTAGCATTCATTTTAGCAATGGAAATGTACCGTTCAAATGACGATCAGGCAGCTTTAGATTTTATCAATAACTGTTGTTTAAATATTTTAAAAAAATCAGATGACCCTATCCATTTATTTAAATATGGCATTTTGCTTGAGAGAAATAATGAAATTAAAACCGCTGAAGATTTCATCCAAAGGAGCATTGATATCTCTGACAGTTCATATCCCAATGTGTTAAACTATCTTGCATATTTATGGGTTGAAAATGAAAGAAAATTGGATCTTGCAGAGGATATGCTACAAAAAGCAGTCAAAGACTCTGACTATAATAATGGAGCTATACTCGACAGCTTAGGGTGGCTTTATTTTAAGAAAAATAATCTAAATTTAGCTGAAAAATGGATTTATAACGCATATACGCTAGAGCCCTCAGAGCCAGAAATAATTGACCATTTGTCACAAATTTATTATCAACAAGGCAGATTTAAAGAAGCTAAATTTCTTGATAACAAAATCTTATTATTTCACAAAGACTATTTTAAATTCGATGAAGTTTTAAATAGAAATGAATAAAACTAAACTAATTAGCCCTGCCAAGATAAATTTTGATTTAAAAATAAAATATTATGATGAAAATTATGAAAAAC
>CACKEA010000009.1 GCA_902599045.1 uncultured Alphaproteobacteria bacterium | reverse complement strand
TTGATGTCCATCCAACTTACCGATTTCCACTTCCGTATCAAGCTCACAATATTTAATGTTCATTCGACACAATGCTATATTTTTGTTTAAAACCGGTGATTTCATACCACTGGTAATAACACCAACTTGCTCTCTTCCATCATTTGACGGATGAACACAATCACCGTGGCCACAGATTTCATTTCCTTCAATTTCCAATCCCACTAATTTTCTTTGTGGGTTAGCTTTTCTTTCAATCAAAGAGTCTTTGCCAATAAAATCATCCTCCTTTGACTTGAGGGGAACAGTAAAACCTATTCCCGCTTCAAAGGGATCAGTTTGATCATCGAATTCATAATTTGCAAAAATCAATCCTGCTTCCACTCTGACCAAGTCAAGAGCATCTAAACCCATTGGGGTTATATCAAATTCTTTTCCAGCCTCCATGACAGCATCCCAAACTTCCGTTGCTTTACTAGGATGACAGAAAATTTCATATCCAAGCTCACCTGTGTATCCAGTTCTTGAAACCATCAAAGGTATACCATCTAAAGTTCTTAATCTTGCAATTGTAAATCTAAACCATTTTAAATCATTCAGTGGGGTCTGATGAGGTGGAGTCCAAATTATTTTATTTAATATTTCTCTACTTTTAGGACCTTGAACAGAAACATTATGAAGATTATCAGTGGAAGACTTAATCCAAACTTTTAAATTAAATTCCTTAGCTTTAGAGCGTAACCACTCACCACAATATTCATCTCCACAAATCCATCTAAAATTATCATTGGTCATTTTAAAAACAGTTCCATCATCCAACATACCGCCGTGGTCATAACACATCGCTGTGTAAACGACTTGTCCAACAGATAGTTTTCTTATATCTCGTGTACAAGTTCTTTGGAGTAATTCTTCTGCATCTGGCCCACTTACTTCAAACTTTCTCAGTGCAGATAAATCCATGATAATGGCTCTTTCTCTGCAAGCCTCATATTCTTGAAGAGCACCATGATTGTTATAATTTGATGCTAACCAGAAACCTTTATATTCAATTATATTTTCAGTTAAATTAGAAACTCTTGGGTGAAAACCAGTCTCTTTGGTTAATTTTGGTTCTGAGTCTGCTTTCATTCTATATGCAATTCCTTTACTAAAAGGCTTATTGGGTCTGTAGACTCTAACAAAAATATCAGTAGGATTCCATCCATTAGCTGCATCAACGTCGTCTGGGCAAGCTGATGAAACACAGACAAGGTTTTTCAGCGCCTTGAACAAGACATAATCACCAGGTCTGGACCAAGGTTCATCAAATATAAGAGCATTATTTGCATCAATTGCCGTATTGTAAAAAAGGTTAATCGCATTCCAGCCTAACCTTTTTCTAAGAGTAAATTTATCTAATACATAATTAAAATTATCAGAACAATTTGGATGGCCAAAATATCCTAAATCATCATAAAATTTTGAAGTACACGCTGTTCCAAAAGTGTCATGGCGTCCAACCGTATCTCGATAAACTTCAATCATTGGGAATTGATTTTCATCGTAGTATTTTGAATGAAGGCCTGGCAAAGGATAAGCACTTCCCATTAAATACCGACTGTTAGTGGTATCAATTGCAAGCTCGTGGCCCTTTTGAAGTTTTTTTGCATCGAAAGCCATAAAGTCTGAGCACTGTCTCCCATAAACATCAATGATCTGAATATAATCACCCTCTTGAACCTCATAAGACATAGCTGTGTAGCGCTTTACAAATATTTCCTCTACTGGATCCATTAGAGGATCAGGTAATAGAAACTCTCCTTCCTGACGCTTCTTAGATCTTTGAACAATTACTCGAAGTTCAGATGAGGGGTAATTCCCATGAGTTATTTCACTCTCACCTGGAGCTGAAATTATACATATAACAGAATCATTGGAGGTAAATTCTTCAATAGAATTTGCTAAAGAGTTATTAGAGAAAACTAAAATTGATTTATTAATAGACTCTACTTCGTATCCAAGTTTTTTTAATTTTGTTCTTGCTATTTTAGCTGACTCATCCTCACTAACTAAAATTTTTTTTGTTAACTCTCCTTGGTGTTCATGTTTTAAACTAAGTGGTGATAAGTCACATAATTTTTTTGAACTAAAGCATACTAACTCAGCATGCTGTTGGCCCTCTAAATTAATAATTTTAATTTTATCATCGGGCTCTAATTTTAGAGTTATAGAACCCCCACCTGTTACTAAATAATTTTCAAGATCATCTCCTAGTGCAGGTAGTCCTGGCTCATAAGGATTTGTAATTCTGGGTATAATCATAATTTAGTTAAGACCTAGAGCTTTTTTTCTTTCCTCTGCCCAATTTCTTACAATAACATCAACAGATATAGCTATGAGAGATACAAATACACCTAATGTGAGAGCCACGCCAGCTCCATCTTTAGTTCTTGATAGAGCTCCAAAAATAATTTGACCAAGATCCTCTGTTCCGATCAATGCTCCAAGTATGACCATTTGGAGTGAAAAAACTACTGTTTGATTAACACCAAGCATTACTGTTGGGAATGCAATCGGTAATTCTATATTTGTCCATCTTTGAAGAGGTGAAACACCTGACATAGTGCCCGCTTCATGTAAAGAGAGAGGGACGCTCTTCATCCCCCAAACAGTATACCTAGTTGCTGGAACAGTAGCATAAACAATAGCTGCAATGAGAACAGATGTGTCTGTAATATTAAATAAAAATATCACAGGAATTAAATAAACAAATGAAGGGAATGTCTCAAAGAAATCACAAATTGATAGAAGTATTTGGGAACCTCTCTCAGTTCTGCCAAAAATAGAACCTAATATTATTCCATTTAATGAAGCCATAATGACAGCAAATGAGCCCATATACATTGTGATTAAAGCTCTGTCCCAATACTCTGACAATGCAATAAATAGAAGCATACCGCCAACAATTAAAGCTGTTCTGATATTTCCAACAATATAAGCGGCACCCATAGCTAATGTAAATGTTGCAACTACTGGCATGCCCAAGTAAGCATGTTTCATTGGACCCAAAACCTGAGTTAATAAAAATTTATTAAAAGAATTAAGTGAATAAAAAAATGTTTCCCAGACCCAGTCAACAGCACCATCTATATAATGAGCAATAGTTAATCCCTTTTCTATTGGGATAATATAAAGATAATTAATTTTATCAAAATATCCGTTAGCAATGAAAGCGACTATTGAAAAAATTAAGACTGAAAACGCAAAAATAATTAAAAATTTATGTCTTTGAATAAATGTTAAATTTGCAAAATAATCTTTTTGTTTGTTAGCCCAAGCTTTAGTAAATCTATCTAGTATAACAGCAATTATAACAATACATAAACCAGCCTCTGCTGCTTTTCCAATCTTTAAACTATTTAAGGCTATTTTTAAGTTTAATCCTAAACCTTTGGCACCAACAAAAGATGCAATCACAACCATTGCAAGGCATTGCATAATTACAGTGTTTACTCCATTTAAAATATCTCTTCTTGCAGTTGGAATTAAAACTTGAAAAAGCAGTTGGGATTTTGTACATCCACTCATTAGTCCAGCTTCAACAACTTCGGGTGAAATTCGTTTTAAACCTAATATCGTGTTTCTGATCATGGGTGGAGTAGCGATAATAATTGTAGCAATAGATCCGGCATGATCGCCAAGACCAAATAATGCAATTATTGGCACCAAATAAGCAAATTGAGGCATAGTCTGCATTACATTCAGCACTGGTTGAAGAGCAGTCTCTACTTTTTTATCTAAGTAACCCCAGATACCAAATGAAAGTCCTAAAACAAAACAAATAGGCGTTGTTATAAGAACAAATGATAACGTTTGAATGGAGGGGACATAGTTACCAAATACAGAAACATAAAGCGCTCCTATTCCTCCAAGAAGCCCGAGCCTTAGTCCATTTAGCTTGTATCCTAATAAAAATGCACCAACAGTAGTAGCTGTCCAAGGAAGTGCAGGCCAAGTTAACCAATCATTTTCTTTCAACCAAGAGTCACTTACAAATACATCGATAATTTTGTCTCCACCTAAAATAATTTCTCTTACAAAAGTGATTAAAAATAGAAGTCCCTGAGAAACTGCCTTTGTAAACTCTCTAAAAGCAGCTTTTTCCTCATACATTTCGAAAACTGGATCCCATACCTTAAGAGGAAACCATTCGTATAGAGCATTAAAAATAACATTATTAATCCAAAGCGGTATGCCTTTTAGTAACGAGGGTAATCTCCACAAATAATTACTATCGTTTTGAGGTATAAAATTATAAAGAATTAGAAAAAGAATTAAAAGTAAGCCAAATTGAGCTGGCTTAGAGTTTTTTATAATTTCAATATAATTCTTATCCACCAAATAAAACTTTTATAACCTTTGCGGGGTTGATTGATCCTACAACTGAATTATCTTTAGGATTAGTAACATTAATTATTTCTTTACTATTTAAGATTTGTTCAGCAACTTTCTCAATTATATCATCTTTAGAGACAGCTATAGAGCTTGAACCATTCGGGTCTAGTGGGTCCATTATAGATTCAATTTTTAGAACTTTTTCTCTCGGGACATCTTCAGTAAATTTTTTGACATAATCTGTTGCTGGGTTTAATACAATATTACCTGGGGTATCAAGTTGTTCTATTATGCCATCTTTCATAATAGCAATCCTATCAGCTAATCTTAAAGCTTCATCAAAGTCATGAGTGACAAACATAATTGTCTTATTTAATACTCCTTGGAGTCTTAAGAATTCATCCTGCATTTCTTTTCTAATCAATGGATCTAGGGCTGAAAAAGGTTCGTCTAAAAACCATATATCAGGTTCCACAGCTAAGGATCTAGCTATGCCAACTCTTTGTTGTTGACCACCTGATAACTCTCTTGGAAAATAATTTTCTCTTCCTTTAAGTCCTACTAGTTCGACCATCTCTAGAGCCTTGTACATACTATTTTCTGTACTAATTCCTTTAACCTGAAGTGGGAAAGCAATATTTTCGATAACTGTTTTATGAGGAAGTAAGGCAAAGTTTTGAAATACCATCCCCATTTTTTCTCTTCTTAACTCCACTAATTGTTTATTGTTCATTAAACATATGTCTTCGCCATCAATTAATATTTTTCCTGCAGTGGCATCAGTTAACCTTGAAATACACCTTAAAAGTGTTGATTTACCTGAGCCAGATAAACCCATAACTACTAGCATCTCTCCTTTGTCTACATCAAAAGAAGCATTATTAACTCCAACTATACACCCGGCCTCTTGAAATTTCTTTGAATCAACTGAGCCATTGGAGTCAACAAGTAGTTTGTTGGCATTGTCGCCAAAAATTTTATAAACAGAGTTACAACTTATTGTGGGTGACATAACTTACCTATCAAAAATTTATGATTAAACCCTCCCTTTTAGAGGGGAGGGTTTATAAATGATATTATATTAATTCATAAAGAGATCGATTTGATCTCTGTTATTGGCAATATAAGCAGTAGCTGCCTCAGCGTGAGTCATACCACCATTGTCAACATAGTTAGCCATTTCACCAATATTACCTGATGTAAATTCCATTTTTGTGTAGAATTTATATGCAGATTTATGAGTGATTGGGAATTTAATATGAGCTGCTTTTTTTAACCAACCAATCGGGGAACCACAACCAGTTGTTTCAACAGAACCACCATCTTCAATTCTACAACCTTGGTAGAATGGTGGGAACTCAATAAATACAAATCCTTCAGCATCTGTAAAGTTTGGTGTCCAGTTAAAGATCACAGTTCCTCTACCTTCTTTTTTTGCTGCAGCTAATTCTGCCCATAGTGCATCTGCACTACCTGCAAATTTAACCATCCACTGATCATCTAAGCCAAGACCTTTAAGTCTGTTAGGCATAACATCTGTGTGCCACTCATAAGGGCCTTCTAACCATCTTCCTTTTCCGTCAGAGTCAGGTGTTGCAAAGTTAGCTTGGCATTCTGGAGATTTTAATGCTTCCCAGCTTGGAAGACCTGGGCAAAGATTTTCATCTATAACCCATTGAGGTACACCCATATCTTCAAGTGTAGGAGCTGCGTGTGAACCAGCATCAATTAGGCCACCTTTGTCCATTGCTTCGTAAAAGGGTTTAGCCATTGTTGACTGCCATGTTTCATGGGCAACGTGTAATTCTCCAACTCTTACAGCTTCGTATCTAGTTGCTGACTCTGCAGGAACTAGCTCAACATCATAACCAAGCTCTTCAAAAGATTGTTTCATGACGTTTGCCATAACGATTTGGCTAGACCAGTTTAAAACTGGAATTCTAATCGGATCTGCTGCTTTGGCTACAGTAGTTAAGCCAGCAAATAAGACTAGAGCATAAAATAATGAAATAAATTTTTTCATTTATTCCTCCTTTATCTATTATAATAGTGTAGCTAATATAAGGTAATTGCCATAAAGGTTGAAGTATATTTTTTCAGATTATGAAACACAATTTGTCCCAAATTGACAGTAAAATTAACAAAAAATCTATTTTTATAAACAAAGATAATCTCTCTTATAATTACAAGCTAATTCAAAGACATGTAAAAAACTCAAAAGTTATAAGTGTTATCAAGGGTGATGGCTATGGTCATGGCTTATTAGAATGTTGTAAGATTTTAAAATCGAGTAATTGTAATGATTTCTATGTTGCTAGATTAGACGATGCTTTAAAACTCAGAGAAAATCATAAAAATATTAAAATTTATCTACTATCAGGAATGATTAAAAAAAATGATGTCAAAGAGATAGAAAATAAAAAAATAATACCAATTATCAATAGTCCTGAACAATTAGATATTATTGAAGCATCATCAAAAAAATTAAATTACGTATTACATATTGATACCGGAATGAATAGGTTAGGATTTCAAATTAAAAATTTTGAAGAAAATATAAATGATATTAATTTCAAAAGAATAAAATTTTTTATGTCACATTTTTCGTCTGCAGATGACTTAAATAAAAACGAGTG
>CACKEA010000008.1 GCA_902599045.1 uncultured Alphaproteobacteria bacterium | reverse complement strand
AAAGCAGAAAATTTATTAAAATAATTTGACATTAATTAACTCTAAAATACATTTCATTCTTCTAGCTGGTGGTGATAGTTTACGGTTCTCATCCAATACTAATAAGCTTTTAGCTAAATTTAAAAACAAAAATTTACTTACTCATAATATTGATTTTCTTAAAGAACTTAAATTTAAAAAGATAACCGTAGTAATTAATACTATAAAAAAGGCTAATATTAGTAATTTTGATGATTTAGAGATAATAAAAGGTGGTAAAACTAGATCAGAAAGTGTTAAAAATGCTTTAAACACATCTATATTTAAATCTAAATATGTTTTAATACATGATGCAGCTAGACCTTTAAGCTCTGAAAAAATTATTAAAAATATAATTAAAAATCTAATTGAAAAAAAATATGACTGTGTAGTTCCATTTAGCAAGTGTTCTGATACGGTAGTGGTAAATCATAAAAATCTTGATAGAGAAAAAATTAAACTTATAAAAACACCTCAAGGTTTTGTTAAAAATAAAATTATTTATTTACACAAAAAAAATAATAAAAATAAAATAACTGATGATAGTCTTCTTTTTAGAAACGAAAAAAATAAGTACAAAATAAAATATTTATTACAAAACGAAATAAATTTAAAAATAACATACAAAGACGAATTAAATTCATTAAATAAATTAATAAGTAATAATTTTTTAGTTGGTATTGGTTATGATATTCATAAAACAAGAAAAACTATAAAAAATAATTTGATCAAGATTGGAGGAATTAAGATAAAATCAAAAATTAAAGTCATTGCTCACTCAGATGGAGATGTGATACTCCATGCAATAACAGACTCAATACTTGGAGCTCTGTCTCAACGAGATATAGGTACATATTTTCCAAATAACAAAAGAAATTTGAATAGAAATTCAATAGATTTTTTAAATTATTCTTTAAAAAAAATGACTTTAAAAAAAATGCTAATTAACAATATTGATATAATGATAGTTTCAGAAGAACCTAAAATTAATCCTCATTTTGAGATAATCATAAGTAGTTTGTCAAAATTACTTAAAACAGATAAAAAAAATATCACTATTAAAGCTACTACAAATGAAAAATCTGGTCTTATTGGTGATGGAAATTTTATTGCTTGTTGGTCCAATGTATCTCTTAGAGTAAGCTAAATAGCTTTTTTAAGTTTTTCAAAATCCTCATCTGCATGATAACTCGATCTGGTCATTGGTGAAGATGAAATCATTTTAAAACCAAGGTTCAAACAATAATTATAGAGACTTTTGAATTCATCTGGAGAGTAAAACTTGTGGACTTTTTCATGGTGGATTGAAGGCTGAAGATATTGACCGATGGTAACAAAATCTATATTAGATTTTTTCATGTCTTTTAATACTTGAATTATTTCTGAGTAATCTTCTCCCAATCCAATCATAATACCAGACTTAGTAAAAATTGATTTATCAAACTCTTTAACCTCTCTTAATAATTTTAAACTCTCTAAGTAATTAGACCCAGGTCTGATTTGTTTATAAATTCTAGGAACAGTTTCTAAATTATGATTAAAAACATCAGGTTTCACTTTTGCTATATCAATATAATTTCTATTTTTTCTTAAAAAATCTGGTGTAAGTATTTCTATAGTTGTAGTTTTTGAAAGATCTCTAATGTATCTAATTGTATCAATAAAATGTTGAGCTCCACCATCTGGTAAATCATCTCTATCAACGCTCGTTACTACTACATGTTTTAGTCCTAATTTCAGAACAGATTTGGCAACATTTAATGGCTCCATGGGGTCAGGCGGCTCAGAGGGCTTACCTGTTTTAACATTACAAAATGCACAAGCTCTAGTGCAAGTATCTCCTAATATCATAAATGTTGCGTGCTTTTTTTCCCAGCATTCTCCAATATTTGGACATGCAGCTTCTTGGCATACGGTAACCAAATTATGAGAATTAACTATATCTAGTGTTTCAAAATATTTTTTTGAAGTTGGGGCTTTAACTTTAAGCCAATTTGGTTTCTTAAGTGTGGTTGGATTAAATTTTTTGATTTTTTCTGGATGTCTAATCATGTTTAAAAATGAAGGGGTTTTTCAAATGCAGACAGGACACTTTCATGAATAGACTCAGATAAGGTAGGATGGGCAAATACCGTATTAATGAATTCATCTTCGGTTGATTCAGATGAAATTGCTAGACCAAATGTAGCTATCATTTCTGTTACATCTGGGCCGATAAGATGAGCACCCAAAACTTCTCCTGTCTCAGAATTAAAAAGTGTTTTGACAAAACCATATGAATTAGACATTGTCTGAGATTTACCATTAGCTAAAAAGGGAAAGTTACCTGATTTGTATGGTGTATTATTATCTTTAAGTTGTTGTTCCGTATAACCAACTGTAGCTATTTGAGGTAGACTATAAATACATCCAGGTATATGATTTTCTTTTGGCTTATGTGTGTCTTTTCCAGATGAAATATAACTAACACAGTTTATGGCATCATGCATAGCCTTATGAGCTAACCAAGGTGCACCAATAATATCACCAATTGCAAATAAACCGTTTACGTTGGTTTCATAGTTATGGTTAGTGACAATATAACCTGTATGAGTTAAATTCAAATCAAGTGTGCTTATAAAATCTTTGTCTAAATTAGGTAAGACACCTACAGAGAGTATCAAAGCATCACAAACTACATTTTTATTATTGTTTTTAAATGATACAGATTTTTTTTCTTCGACTATATTCTCAATCTTTGCGTTTAATTCAAATTTGATACCCTTTTTCTCAAAAATTTTTTTTGCTTCATTAGAGATATCATTATCAAATTGAGGAAGAATTTTACTTTGAGATTCAAATACTATAACTTCTGATCCCAAAGCATTATAAATACTTGCAAACTCTATACCAATTGCTCCTGATCCTATTATACATAGTTTTTTTGGAAGAAATTTAGGTATCATTGCTTCTTTAGAACTCCATATTAAGTCAGAAAATTTAATATCACCTATTGTTCTAGGCTTACAACCTGTAGCAATAATCATATTTTTTGAAATGATTTCATCAGAGGATATTTTAACATAAAATTCATTATCTATTTTTTTTGGATAAGCGCGGTGCTTATATATATCTATTTTATTTTTTTTCATTAGTGAACTAACACCCTTAGATAAATTTTCTGATGCGGTTCTTGACATTTCAACAACTTTATTTAGGGCTATTTTGGTGAGGTCTTTTTTATCAAGTCCAAAGTGATTAGCCTCTTCCATGAATTCTGCAGAGTGTAGAAGAGATTTTGTTGGAATACATCCCCAATTAAGGCACACTCCTCCTAGTTTATCCTCTTCAAACAGGGCCACCTTCATTCCAAGTTGAGCAGCTTTTATAGCAGCGACGTATCCACCAGGGCCACCACCAACGATTGATAAATCATATTTATTTGTCATCTGATATAATTTCCATATTTTGTACTATACTTGATAAAAATTGAGAAGCTAAGACACCATCGACTGCTCTATGATCGCAAGATAATGTCAAATTCATAAAACTTCCTATTGCTATCTTTCCTTTATCAACAAAAACATCCTCAAATATTTGTCCTACTGCAAGTATATATGTTTGACCAGGCAGAATAATGGCATCAAAGCTTCGGATATTAAATGATCCTAAGTTAGATATACTTATTACACCATCCGACAGATCAGAAGGAGAAAGTTTGTTATCTCTAGTTAGATTTATCTTATCATTTAGATTGGAATTAATTTGTTTTAATGAAAGGTCATTAATTTTTTTTATAACAGGCATTTTTAAACCAAATTTAGAGTCAACTGCTATGCCTATATTATGATGATCATTAATCAAAAATTCACCGTTGTCTTTGTATGTGCAATTTGAGTCTGGGAATGCTTTGAATGCTTTAGATATAGCCTGCATTAAGATTGCATTTAGTGAATACTTATTCCCTTTTAGTTTTTGATCTTTTCTAAATTTCAATAGATTAGTCATTTGTACTTTGGTATTTAAATAGAAATGAGGAATATTATTTTTAGAATGAAGCGTTGCTTTTGCTATAGCCTGTCTTAATTTATTTATATTTGAATTGTCTGCCAACTGATTTGAGTCTATTACATCTCTTAGAATAATTCTATTATTTGGTCCTGAGCCATTGATATTTGTTAAATTCAATGATTTTTCAGTAGATATTTTTTTTGCGAGTGGAGATATAAATAATCTTAAAATACCATTGTCTTCGTCTTTAGTAACTATAAGGTCTTCAGAGTGTATTCTTCTTGTCTTAGATTTTATTTTAGAAATATCTAGATTATTTTTTAGTGCTAATTTTTTTGCAAGTGGTGTAATTAAAATATTATCTGATAATGAATTTTGATCATTTTCAGGGATTGGTATATTTGGAGTTTGTATTTTATTATTTGTATCTCTATTTTTTAAAAAATTATTTATATCCTCTTGGGTAAAAGATAAATCATCTGAAATTATAGCAACTAACTGATTAACATCGGCTGTTTCGCCCTCCTTCGATATTATTTTAGCAACATATCCATCCTCTGGTGACTCGTACTCCATGGTGGCTTTATCTGTTTCTACTTCAAATAAAACTTCACCACTTAATATTGGGTCATTTTCTTTTTTTATCCATTTAACAATTTTTCCTTCCTCCATTGTGGGAGACAAGGAAGGTAAATTAACTTCAAATAACATTAATTTGTATATGAAACTTTTTTTACAGCAGATGTAATCTCATCAGTATTAGGCAGTGCCAATTTTTCTAAATTTTCAGCGTAAGGCATTGGGACATCTTTTCCACTAACTTTAATTATTTCTGAGTCGAGGTAATCAAAGCAATTTGATTGAATAAGGTAAGATAAGTGTGAACCAAAACTTGTATTACCCCATCCATCCTCAACTATTACAACTCTATTTGTTTTCTTAACTGATTTATAAATAAGATCTTCATCCAAAGGTTTAATAGATCTAAGGTCAATTATATCAGGTTTTATACCTAACTTTTCTATTGAAGGAAGAGCATTCAATATTCGTTGAACGGACATTGAAAAACCAATAATAGTTACGTCGCTACCCTCTTTTATAAGATTAGCTTTACCAATTGGAATTAAGAAATCATTTTCTTCAGGGACATTGCTTTTTTCTTTATAGAGTAACTCATGCTCTAAAAAAACAACAGGATTGGGATTTCGAATTGATGATTTTAATAAACCCTTTGCGTCCCTTGCATTTGATGGCGCAACAACTAACAAACCTGGTATATGAGAAAACCAAGAAATAAAACATTGACTATGTTGAGCACCTACTCTTGCAGCAGCGCCATTTGGCCCACGAAATACTATAGGGACATTAATCTCTCCGCCTGACATGTACAAAGACTTAGCGGCTGAATTTACAATCTGATCAATTGCCTGCATTGAAAAGTTAAAAGTCATAAACTCACAAATTGGCTTGAGTCCAGACATAGCTGCACCTATCGCAAGACCAGTAAATCCGTGCTCAGAAATAGGAGTGTCTAGTACTCTTTTTGATCCAAACTTATCTAAAAGACCCTGAGTTACCTTATAGGCACCATCATATTCAGCTACTTCTTCGCCTAAAAGAAAAACATCTTTATCTATAATCATTTCTTCTTCAATAGCTTGATTCAAAGCCTCTCTCATTGTAATTTCTTTTTCAGACCAATTCTTTGTTTCCAAGCTATTTGATTGTTCTTTTAAAAGAGAACCCATAGAAATATTATTTGCTTTGGTGTTCGTGTCTGCACCATTAGGTATCACAGGTGGTGAACTTTCAATAGGTATTTCTATTTTTTCTTCAATTTCCTCACCTTCAACAGACAGTAATGCTATTTCTGTGTTGACGCTAATATTTTCGGAGCCCTCTTTAACTAATATTTTTTCGATTTTTCCATCATCTGGAGACTCAAGCTCCATAGTGGCTTTATCAGTTTCAATTTCTGCTAAAATATCACCAGAAAGTACATCATCTCCCTCTTTAACTAACCATTTTACTAAATTACCTGTTTCCATAGTTGGAGATAATGCTGGAAGTAATATTTTCATAAATACACCTCAGTAAATAATTCTTTTATATCTGGAAGTGGTGATTCTAATGAAAATTTTTCAACATCTTTAATTTGTTTTTTAATATCACTTTCAATATCTTTAATAGTATCTTCTTCAAATTTATACTCTTTTAATAAACTTTCTTTCATCATTAGCACTGGGTCTATTTCTTTCATTTTGTTTACTTCATCTTTTGTCCTATAAAGACCAGGATCAGACATTGAGTGGCCTCTAAATCTGTAAGTATCCATTTCTATGATGTATGGTTTGGAGTTATTATTTATGTATTCTCTTGCTCTTATGGCAGCATCGCTCACTGTAAAGAAGTTCATACCGTCAACCTTTTCACCTCTAATGCCAAATACTGTAGCTCGTTCAAACAGCTCATTTCCTGCTGCTGATCTACCTATAGATGTTCCCATTCCGTATTTATTATTTTCAATGATGAACAATACAGGTAGCTCCCATAGTGATGCTAAATTAAAAGCTTCAAATACTTGGCCATTACTCATTGCTCCATCACCAAGATAGATCCTAGAAATTTTTTTTTCATTTCTATATTTATGAGCAAAACCAATACCAACACCTAAAGGTACTTGAGCACCAACAATTCCATGTCCACCATAGAACCTATTGGCTTTAGAAAACATGTGCATAGAACCACCCTTACCTTTTGAAATCCCATCCTTTCTTCCAGTTAATTCTGTCATAACTGATTTAGGATCTACGCCACGAGCTAATATATGGCCATGATCTCTATATGCTGTGATAACAGTGTCTTCTGAATTGATAGAGGAAAGAATACCTATTACAACCGCTTCTTGACCAATATACAAATGACAAAAACCTCCAATTTTTCCAGCACCATATAATTGAGCTGCCTTTTCTTCAAATTTCCTTATTAAAAACATCTTTTCATAAAACTTTAATAGCTGCTTATTGGAGAATGAATTACTAATTTTTTTATTCATGTTTTAATCTAGTTTTAGAATGGTCTCACCATCCTGAATATTTGGATTATTCTGTTTTGTAATTTCATCAATGTAATCATCTTTGTTAGAATAGAAAGAGTGTAAATCAATATTTATATCTAACATTTTTTGATCGAGATTAGATTGCAATTTTTTATACATTTTTTCTTCAAATTGGTAAATTAAGTAGTTTCCAATATTAAATTTTCCATAAACTGTATGATATATAAGGTAAATCAATACAAAAACAAAAAAGAAATTAATTAAACTACTAGCTTTTAAAAACTTCACTTAATTCACCAGCATAGCCTTGGATCTTATCATTTTCTGATATTCTAAGTAACTGATTATATTTTGCAACTCTATCCGATCTGGCCAATGAACCTGTTTTTATTAATGGACAACGTGATGCAACAGCTAAATCTGAAATAAAAGGGTCTTCTGTTTCGCCTGATCTATGAGACATTATAGACGCAAAATTATTTTCTGTTGCTAACTTAATAGCTTCAAGAGTTTCTGTTACTGTACCAATTTGATTTAATTTTATTAAAATACTATTGGCTTGTTTCTCGTCAATGCCTGTTTTTATTTTTTGTATATTTGTTACAAAAAGGTCATCACCAACTAAACGGATTTTAGAACCAAGTTTACTTGTAATTCTCACCCAACCCTCATAGTCTTCTTCATTAAGCGCGTCTTCGATTGAAAATATAGGATATTTATCACATATATTTTCATAAACACTAATCATTTCTTCAGTCGAATAAGAGTTACCTTCAAAGTTATACTTTCCATTTGAATAAAATTCGCTAGAGGCTGCATCTAAAGAGATTTTAAAGTGATCATTTAGTTTAAAACCTGCTTTTAAAATTGAGTCACATATTAGGTCTAATACATCTAGATGAGATTTTAAATTAGGAGCAAATCCTCCCTCATCACCAAGATTAGTATTAAGAGATCGTGATTTTAATTCTTTTTTAATATTTGCAATTACAGAGTGTGTAGAAGATAAAGCTTCAGTTAATGAGTTAAATCCAATTGGTAAAATCATAAATTCTTGAAAATCAACATCATTATCTGCATGCTGACCACCATTAATTACATTTAGCATTGGAACTGGGATAATTAAATTTTCAGTACCTTGAGACAGAAATATCGCTCCAAAATTTGAGTAAGACCATGCCTTATAGTAAGCAAGGCTTAAAGATAAAATAGCATTTGCACCATATTTAGATTTATTTTCTGTACCATCAAGTTCTATTAAGAATTTATCAAAATCTCTAAAATCATTAAAAGACTTTTCTAAAATTATAGGTTTAATTAATTCGTTAACATTAGATACAGCTTTAAGTACACCTTTACCGCTCATTCTATTAGAGTCTAAATCTCTTAATTCTAATGCCTCAAACTTTCCTGTTGAAGCTCCTGATGGAACCATTCCTCGAAAAGGATATGGGATATTTTCAAAAATTAATTCACATTCAACTGTTGGGTTTCCCCGACTATCAAAAATCTCTCTTGCTGTTATGTTTTTAAGTTTCATTTATTTTGCCGCCTTATTTATTTTATTAATAGTGCTTAAAAGTTTTGGCATTTTATGTAAATAAATCATATTAGGGCCATCACTTAATGCTTTTTCCGGGTTTGGGTGTGTCTCAATAAAAAAACCTGCTATTCTCAATGAAGAAGCGGCTTTAGATAAAGGAACTACAAATTCTCTAGCACCCCCACTTTTTTTTCCCAATCCACCTGGAAGTTGTACGCTATGAGTTGAGTCAAAAATAATTGGGTATCCAAATTCTTTCATAAAATGAATACCTTTAAAATCATTTATTAAGTAATTGTAACCAAATGAATTTCCTCTTTCAGTTATAAGTATTTTTTTATTATTTTCGTTTTCAATTTTTTTAATAATATTAGAAACTTCTTTATGAGATAAAAATTGTCCCTTCTTAACATTTACAATCTTTTTTGTTTGAGCAGCAGATTTTATCAAGTCTGTTTGCCTACATAAAAAAGCTGGAATCTGTATTACATCTAAAAGTTCAGCTAACTTATCTACTTGGGAAGTCTCATGTACATCTGAAGTTATGGAAATTTTTAAATCATTTTTAAGATTTTTTAATATATCTAATGATTTATCAAAAGAAATTTTATTTCTAATTGTTTGGTCAGAACTTCTGTTAGCTTTATCAAAACTACATTTAAATATTAAATTAAACTTTTCTTTTTTTGCATAATTAATTAAAGACTTTGCAACTTGTCTAACCAACTTTTCATTTTCTAATAGGCATGGGCCGGATATTAATGTAAGTCTGTCAGTATCATTTTTGATTAACTGTTTAGATAAAAAAACTGATCTAGGCATTTTTATTAACTAAACTATTTTTGATAAATGAGAAGAAAATAGGATGAGGTTTAAATGGCTTTGATTTTAGTTCTGGATGAAACTGAACACCTAAAAACCATTTATGATTTTTATTTTCGATAATTTCTAATAATTTTTTATCTTTGGAAAAACCTGAAAAAACCAAACCTTTTTTTTCAATAAAAGATCTATATTTAGGGTTTACTTCATACCTATGTCTATGTCTTTCGTGAATTAATTTTTTTTTATAAACCTTGGAAGCTAAAGATTTCTCTTTTATATAACAGGGATATGAACCCAATCTCATTGTAGCTCCTAAATCATTTTCTTTGGTCCTTTTAACCTTTTGATTTTTTTTACTCCATTCTGTCATTAAAGATATGACATTATTTGTATGTTTACCAAATTCAGAACTTCCAGAATTTTTCATTTTTAGTACATTTTTAGTGAATTCAATAATAGATAATTGCATACCTAAACAAATACCCAAGAAAGGAATTTGATTTTCTCTAGCATGCCTAATAGCTTCTATTTTTCCACTTATACCTCTATTTCCAAATCCTCCTGGTATCAAAATACCTGAAGCCTTACTTAGTAGCTCTCCAACATTTTTTTTATTAATAGTTTCAGAGTCAATCCATTTTATTTTAACATTTACTCTATTATGAACACCAGCATGATAGATAGCCTCATAGAGGGATTTATAACTATCTTTTAAATGAACATATTTTCCAATAATAAATATATTTAATTCCTCTTTTGCCCTGGACTCTAAAACTTCGAAATTTGTCCATTTTGAGAGGTCTTTTTTCTTTGTAGATTTTATATTTAAACTTTTGATAACTAGGTCATCTAATTTAGATTTAGATAATAGTGATGGAACTTGATAAATACTTCCTACATCATAAGAAGGTATCACCGCATTTGTAGGTACGTTACAAAATAAACTAATTTTTTGAATTTCTTCATTCTTAATTTTTTTATTACTTCTACAAACAATTATATCTGGCTGGATACCTGCATTTAAAAGTTCTTTTACTGAATGTTGAGTAGGTTTCGTTTTAATTTCACCTGATGTCTCTATATAAGGAAGTAAAGTTAAATGTATAAGAAGAGTGTCAAGTTGTCTTTCATTTTTAAATTGTCTAATAGCTTCTAAAAAAGGGAGGCTTTCAATATCACCAACAGTACCTCCTATTTCACAGATAATTACGTCATCTTTATTAGTTGATTTTTTTATTGAATTTTTAATTTCTTCTGTAACATGAGGTATTACTTGAACAGTTGAACCTAAATATTTACCCTTTCTTTCTTTAGATAAAATAGTTGAGTAAATTTTACCTGAGGATATTGAGTCATTTTTTGAACATTTTATGTCTGTAAATCTCTCATAGTGACCTAGATCTAAATCAGTCTCATAACCATCGTCTGTTACATAAACTTCACCGTGTTGATATGGACTCATTGTTCCAGGGTCAACATTTAGATATGGATCTAATTTTCGAATTTTTAGTTTGATACCTCTAGCTCTGAGAAGAGAGGCTAATGATGCAGTGACTATTCCCTTACCAAGCGATGATACAACACCTCCGGTAACGAATATTAATTTCACTGATTGGGCACTTCTGGAATCATTTCCTCTATAGACTCATCTAAGATAATTTCTTCCTGAATAGTCTCTAAATCAGTTGAAGAAGAGTATTGTTTTGTAATAATTGCACCCATAAATAAACACCAAAACAAAAAACCAAAACCTAAAACATAAGTAATTTTTGTCATACCTGAAAATGAAGATTTGTTTGCTGACATACCGCCAGTAAGAGAAGTTTGAGTACCCAAACCAAGGCTCCCGCCTTCAGTTTTTTGAAATAGTATTATTAAAATTAGAACTACTCCAATAACCGCACTTATAATTAGAAATAGGTTTATCATAATGTCATTTAAAATGTTTAATAAATGAAGATTTTGTAGAGGCCGAGCCTACTAAAACTCCGTTTAAATTTCGCAAACTTAAAATATCTTTGATATTTGATAAATTTACCGAACCACCATATAAAATATTTATTTTTTTAAAAGAATAATTTTCCAATATTTTTGATAAAAATCCCAAAATATCATCAATTTCTGATAATTTGGGTGTTAATCCAGTGCCAATTGACCATAAAGGCTCATAAGCTAAGACGACTTCTTCATAATGATTTGATTTTTTTAATATTTTATTGATCTGTTTTTTTAAAAAAACTTTGGTTTTTTTTGATTTATAAATCTTTAACGGTTCTCCAATACATACTATGGGCTTTATTTTATTAATTAAACATAGATCTGTTTTTTTTTGTACAATCAAATCCGTTTCACCAAAATTAGATCTGACTTCAGAATGTCCAAGAATACAATAATTAATCTTGTTATTTACTAAATCTTCAATACCTATAGAGCCAGTGCTAGCACCTTTACCGTGCAAATCTATATTTTGTGCAGCATATATATTTTTTGGATATCTAGATTTAAGAGAGAGATTATAAAAGTTATTTGGACAACAAATAAGTTTGTACTTTTTTGTAGATGGAAGCTTTGATACGATTTTAGATAAGTTCATACTTTCGGCTATATTTAAATATGATTTCCAATTAAATATTATATATTTCATAAGGTTAACTGATATCAAAATACTGAGATAAATGAAAACTAAAAAATTAATTGTCATTATATTTAGTGCTGCACTTGGAATAAGTTTCTTGTTTATTGGATTTGGATCTTATGTGGGTAAGACATATGTAATGAAAGTAGGAAATCAAAAGATATCATCTATTGAATTTTCTAGAGCATATGAGAATTATAAATCTGAAAATGGCCTCTCTAACCTGTCAGAACAAGAGGAGTTATTCTCAAAAGTTCAATTCACAAATCAATATGTAAATGAGTTAGTATTTATTAATTACTTAGACGAAAAAATTAGTATTAGTGATAATTCGAAAAAAGTAGTTTTAAAAAAGTCACTAAATAATGATGAAATGTTCAGAAATTTAGACGAGGCATCCCTTCAAAATTACCTAAAAGAAATTGAAGGTAACATCTATATAGATTTATTTAATAATAGTCTTGATGCACAGAGCCTAGTAAGTAATGAGATTAATCCAAAAATTCTCATAGAAAAAGAGTTGAACATTTACGAAATTAAAAAAGATAATAGTCTGATTAATTATCAGCTAGAAGAAGAGTTTTACGCTGATAATGAATTATATGAAATCACAATAAACGAGATAAATCTGAGAAACTATATACTAGAAGAAATTATAACCGATACAATTATAGAGAATTATTATAATGAAAATACTAATACTTTTATTGAGCCTAAAAATTATACCTATGAACAAATAATTTTAGAAAATGATAGGAATGAAAGTTTTGTAGAACTCAAAAATAGTAATAATTCTCAATTTAAATTATTTGAAGACGTTAATGAGAAATTAATTTTACCACAAGTGCTTGATAATTTAAAAAAACTTAACGTAGGGGATGAAAGTGAAAGTATTAAAATTGGTGAAAAATTCTTTTATATAAAACTTTTATCATTCAAAGATGAATATCAAGTGAATTTAAAAGATGCCTATGAAGATATAAAGAACACACTAACACAATTAGAGATTGAAAATTTTGAAATGACTGATGAAATAAAAAATATAGATAGTTACAGTTTAAATCAAACCTTTTTCTCTAATTCTTTTAATTTCATAGAAAATATACCTGATCAATATAATTTTATTAACTTCAATCAATCCTCTGGGGAAATAAAAAAAGATAATTTTTTATTTCAATTTAACGTAAAAAAATTATTTAAAGAAGATTTACCTATAGGTATTAAAGAAAAATTTTTAATTTCATTTAGTAATTATAAAAAAAATATAGATAGCTCTCATGGAGATGAATTATTAAATAAAACTGGTACCGTAAAAGTAAATTATTTTACTGACTCACTCACTATTAAGAATAATTTTATTGAAGCAGAGGACTTGGAGAGAATTGTCATTATTAAAAATGATGAAAAATTAAAAGTGGTATTACCAAATGAGGTTATATATCTAGATATAAATTCAATAGGTTCTATAGACTCTTTGAATATTAAACAAAATATTGTCAATTTAATTTACTCAAATATCATAAAACAGATAAAAAATAACATAGACATAGAAGTAGATAACGAACAACTTATTCAGCTTTAATATGTACGTACACGGTAAAAAGGTTTTCTTAGATACTGAAAACACAATTACTATTTACAATAAGCTTGCTAAAAAATTTAAAGACGTTTCCATTTTAGAGTCTGTAATTGGAGGAGATAATAAAGGAAGATATTCCATTATTCTCTTTAATGTAAATCAAAATATAGAAATTTTTCATGATTATGCGTTAATTAATAATCGAAAGAAAATTATAAAGTCACCAAATATTTTTATAAAGAATATTTATAAAAATTTAAAAATTAAAACATTATATGAGCAAAATATACCACTCCCTGTTTTTATTGGTAATATTTGTTTTGATTTATGTAAATTTACACTTCCAAAATTAAGTTATGATCCTAGTAAAAATGAAATTGGAATTCCACTTGCGCACTTTGTTAAACCAACAAATTTAATAATAATTGATAATGTTCTCAACGAAACTCACTTAATTGAGGTATCAAATAATATGAAAATTCCAACTAAATCTCTAAAAACTTTAGAGAGTTTACTCAAATCACCCTTTCATAAATTTAACAAATTAAATGTTAAAAAATTAAAGAAGTTTAAAAATCACGTAAATAGAGAGGATTTTTTAAAAAGAGTAGATGAAATCAAATCAGATATCAAGGTGGGTGAAATATTTCAGGCTGTTCTATCTCAAAGATTTTCTAATGAATATTTAATAGATCCTTTCAATTTTTATAGAGCCTTAAGGTCAATTAATCCTTCTCCTTATCTTGTTTTCTTAAACCTAAAAAACTATCAGATTATTTGTTCAAGTCCTGAAACTATGATCAAGGTAAAAAATAAAGAAATTACCTTAAGACCTATTGCTGGAACTAGAAGAAGAGGAAAAAATGAAATTGAAGATAATAATTTAAAAAATGAATTACTTAATGATAAAAAAGAGCTAGCAGAGCATTTAATGTTAGTAGATTTAGGTAGAAATGATGTTGGTCAAATTTCAAAAAATAATACAGTAAAAGTAACTGAGCAAAATATAATAGAGTATTACTCTCATGTTATGCATATAGTTAGCAATGTAACGGGGGAATTAAAAAATAATTTAACACCCATTGATGTTCTTTTTGCTGGTTTACCTGCTGGTACAGTTTCAGGTGCACCTAAAATAAGAGCTTTAGAAATATTAGAAAAACATGAACTTATAAATAGAGAATTTTACTCTGGATCAGTCTGTTACATAGATGCTAATGGAGATATGGACAGTTGTATCAACCTAAGAACAGCAATGATTAAAAATAAAAAGATATATGCTCAAAGTGGTGCAGGTATAGTTTTTGATAGTATAGCTAAAAACGAACACAGCGAGTGTATTAATAAAGCTAATGCTTTATTTGAAGCTTACAAATTGGCTCACCAAATATAATGATTACATTAATAGATAATTACGATAGCTTTACTTATAATCTTTATCACTGTCTGAGTAAGCATGATGATGTTTTAGTTATTAAGAATGACTTAATACTAAAGAATTTTGACAAAATAATTAACAGTAAGGGTGTTGTGATTTCTCCTGGACCCAGTAATCCATTTAATGCAGGAGAATGTCTAGATTTAGTTCACCAAATTTACTCGTTTATGCCAATATTAGGAGTGTGTTTAGGTCATCAAATACTGGGCGTATATTTTGGAGCTAAAATAGATACTTTAAAATTACCCATGCATGGGAAAGTATCGAATATTAAAAAAGTTAATGAATGTAAAATTTATAAAAATATTAATATGAATTTTCAAGCAACGAGATATCACTCTTTATATCTAAATAAAGATAATTTTCCTAAAAATTTAAAAATAACTAGTATTTCTGATGATGATAAAAAAATAATGAGTTTTAGACATGAATTATTTTCAATTTTTGGAGTGCAGTATCATCCAGAAAGTATTGAAACTGTTATTGGTTCTAAAATTGTAGATAATTTTATGGAGTGTATATGAAATTTAATATAGGTGATAAAGTTACTAAGAAAAATGTAAAATATGTAGTTAAATATTTATTCCAAACAGATAATATAACTCATCAGGCAATAATCATTCATCAACTAAATAATTTAATAAATGATAGTGATATACTTTTGTCATTAAGAGATTACATCTTTAAAAATTCTAATAAAATTAAGCAATATCCTAATTCTTTAGATACATGTGGAACAGGTGGAGACGGATTAAAAACGCTTAATATATCTACCACAGTTGCAATCTTATTATCTTCTGTTGGAATACCCATAGCAAAACATGGAAATCGGGCTGCTAGTTCATTAAGTGGTTCCTCAGATATTATCTCTGAATTAAAAATACCAAATGAGAGGCATTCAAAAAAAATTATTAAAAGAATTTCAAATGATAAATTTGTATATTTAAATGCACCATTTTTTTATCCTAACTTAAGTAGAGTTGGAGAAGTTAGGAAAAAAATAAGCATAAAAACAATATTTAATTATATGGGTCCTACATTAAATCCATTAGGAGCAAAATTTCAATTTTTAGGCACAATAGACAAAGGTTCTGCAGAAATTATGTCAAAAATATTATCAAAAATTAAAAATAAAAAATTTACTATTTTTTTCTCAGAGGATGGTTTAGATGAGATAAGTATATTTGCACCAACAAATTTTTATTTTAAAAAAGAAAAAAGTATTACAAAAAGAAAAATTTCACACATAACTTATAAAAAATACCTTTCCTCAAAATTAAATTTTAAAGATATCAAAGGTGGTTTACCATCTTACAATGCAAAAAGATTAATTGAATTGTTTCAGGGAAAAAAAGATAGTTACAGAGATATTACAATAATTAACTCTATTTATGCAATGCAAACCATTAGACCAGATTATCAGTTTGATGATTGCTTTGAAATTTTAAGTAATTCTTTAGATAATTCTATAGCTTATAATCATTTAAATAATATTAAAAAATAATGAATATTTTAGATCAAATAGTTTTAGAAAAAAAAAATCACTCAGAATATTTAAGTCAAAAGAAAATTGAAAAAAATATTTTAAAATCTACTAATTCAAACCCTTTTTTGAATGCTATAGAAAGTAATTTAAGTAAAAACAAAAATGCATTAATTGCAGAATTTAAGAGATATAGTCCATCTGTTAAAAGCTTTAATAAAGTTAGATATCTTCAAGATGTTATTGAACAATATCATAAATCAAAATGCTGCTGCATATCAATTTTAACTGACAAAAATTTTGGAGGTAGTTTAAATGATATAAATGTAGCAAAAAAAATATCTAATAAACCAATAATAAGGAAAGATTTTATAATTAATGAAGCTCAAGTATTTGAAACTAGAGAATTTGGTGCTGATGCAATATTATTGATTGCAAAAATTTTATCAAAATTGGAAATTAGAAAGTTATACAAACTAGCAAACAAAATTGGTTTGGATGTATTAATAGAAATTGAAAGTATATTAGAGGCTAAGAAAATTATAGATATAGATGCCAAATTAATTGGAATTAATAATAGAAATTTGAAAGAACAAAAGATTGATATTAACAAATCAATTAGGTTATCTAAAATATTGAATAATAAAATAATAATTAGTGAGAGTGGAGTTACAGTATCGAATATTAAGAAAATAAAGAATAATAGTGGGATATCATCTTTTTTAATTGGTGGAAGTATTTTAAATAATGAAGATAAAGTTAAATATATAAATAAATTATATAAAGCCTAATGAGTTTAACGCACTTTAATAAAAAAAATAAAAATATTGAAATGGTTGATATTTCAAAAAAAAATAAAACCAAAAGGTATGCAGAAGCTCATTCTAGGTTAAAAATTGATAGAAAACTTTTTCTTCTTCTTAAAAATGATAAAGAATTGCAAAATAACTTATATCATACAGCTAAAATAGCGGGAGTTTATGCTGCTAAAAATACATCCCAACAAATTCCATTAACGCATAATATACCAATAGACTATGTGTCTTTAACTTTTGATTTGAAGGAAAATGAATACATTTTGTTAAAAAGTATAATTAAATCAAATTATTCCACAGGGTTAGAAATAGAAGCATTAAATAGTGTATCGTGTGCATCTATTACAATGTTTGATATGCTAAAATCATATAAAAAAAAAATTACTATTGAAAAAATAGAAATTGTAAAAAAAAGAGGAGGTAAAAATAATATTGGATGATATTTTTAAAACAATAAAATTAATTTCAAAATATCTTCCAAAAAAAAAATTATTAACTATTTATACAGAGAATTTAGAAAATAATAATTTTATTCAATCCGATATAAAAATTGGAAATAATATACCCCCATATAATCAATCATCAATGGACGGTATAGCTGTAACAAATATAAATAAAAAATTTAAAATAGTTGGAAGATCAAATTTAAATAATTTTAATAATATTAAAGTTGATAAAGATGAGTGTTTGATTGTTAAAACTGGTTCATTAATTCCAAATAATATCAAATACATTATTCCTCAAGAACAAATATTTATTAATAAGAATTTTGCTTTTGTAATTAACTTTAACAAAAAAAATAAATTTATTAGAAAAAAAGGTCATATTTTTAAGAAGGGTGAGAAAATTAAACTTCAAAACAAATATTTATCTTTTAAAGAGTTAAGTTGTTTAAAGAGTCTAAAAGAGACTAAAATTAAAATATTAAAGCCTTTAAAATTTAAAATAATATCTACTGGTAGTGAATTTACTAAAAAACATTTTATTTTTCCCACTAATGGTTTTTATTTAAATAATTTTGTATTAACAAATAATCAAATAGTTGAAAAAAATATTCATTTAAGAGATGACCATAAATTACTAGAAAAGGAAATTAATAATTCAAAATCAGATATTACAGTTATTATTGGAGGGACTGGTAAAAGCAAAGATGATATAGATTTTAATAATTTTAATTTAATTGTAGATGGTCTCGACTTAAAACCAGGTAGACCATTTAAATTGTTTATTAAACAAAATAAGATTTATTTATTTTTCCCTGGTAACCCCTGCTCATCATTCGTATTAACCAACATAATTATAAAATCATTGATAGAAATATATAACTTTAACAAATCTACTATTAACCATGAGATAATAGATATTAAGAAAATTAAATATGATTTTAAAAACTATAAAAGAAAATCATTTTTATTTGGATTTAGAGATAATAAAAGTATTAAAATATTCAATAATCAAGAGAGTTCTAATTTAAAAAATATATTAAAAGCAAATTGTCTAATTTATTATGATAGAACTACTAAATTAAGATTTTATCAGGTTAATGACTAAAAACGCCAAAAAGCTATTAGAATTTTTAAGAAAATACATTGAAGAAAATAAGATATCTCCTAACTATGAAGAGATGAAAGAGCATATGGGTCTAAAATCAAAATCATCTATATTCCAATATTTAGAATACCTAGAGGAATTAGGTCATATCAAAAAAGACAAATTAAAATCAAGATCTATTGAATTAAATAGTGTAATACCATTCTTTAATGAAATCTCTGCTGGTAAGCCAATAGATTTTCTAAATGATCAAATAGAGTATATTGATGTTAATAATTTTATAAAATCTGATAAAGCCAACTGTATTGCTTGTAAGGTGCATGGAAATTCAATGGAGTCGTATGGTATTTTTGAAGATGATATAATTATAGTAGAAAGAGTTACAAATTATAATTCAAATGATATACACGCTGTTCAAATAGATGATAGTGAGATAACCCTTAAAAAGATTAAACTAATCAAAGATGAAATTGAAATATTTGGCGATCATAAAAATTTTTCTTCAGTCAGATATAAGAAAGATAGAGTTAAAATATTAGGCAAAATGGTTAATTTAGTAAGAAAATATTAATGATAATAACAAGGTTTGCCCCCTCACCTACCGGAAATTTTCATATGGGTAGTTTAAGGACCGCAATTTATAATTTTTTATATGCTAAAAAGAACAAAGGAAAATTTTTGTTAAGAATTGAGGACACTGATAAAGAGAGATCAAATCAAATTTATGAAGACGAAATCTTAAAAATTTTTGATATATTTAATCTTCAATATGACAAACTACTTTATCAATCAAAGAATTTAAGTGTTCATCAAGAGTATTTAGAGAAACTGATATCTACTGATTTAGCTTATCAATCAGATGATGGACCTTATAAGTTTAGAGTAAAAAAAGATAATGATTTTTTTAAATATGATGATTTAATTCTAGGAGAAGTAAAAATACCTTCAAATACAATAGAAGATTTCTCGATAGCTAGATCTGATAAAACTCCCACATTTATATTATCAAATTTAATAGATGATGATTTTGAAAATGTTACAAATGTAATTAGAGGTAATGATCATACCATTAATACGGTTAAGCAAAAAATGTTATCTAATGCTCTGAACTTCAAAGAAATACATTATGCTCACATTCCACTTATACATGATATTGAAGGAAAAAAATTATCTAAAAGAGATAATATAACTAATGTTGAGGATTACTTAAATGATGGTTACTTAGCAGCATCCATATTTAATTTTATTATCAAATTAGGTAATAATTTTAATGATATTGAATACCTAAATATTGATGAAGCTGTTAAAAATTTTAATTTATCTAAGACAGTTTTATCACCTGCAAAATTTGATATTGAAAAACTAAACTTTATTAATCAATATTATTTAAAAGAGTTATCTTTTTCAAATTTTAATAAATACTTAGAGAAAGATGTAAAAGATCAAGTTTCTAGTTTTAAGTTAGAGCCCGTATATAAAGATATCTTAGAGAGATGTCATAAGTATACAGAAATTAATTTAGAGGTAGTCAAACTTTATGATTTTTTTAAAAAAAATTCAGTTCTTGAGATTGATAAGAATG
>CACKEA010000007.1 GCA_902599045.1 uncultured Alphaproteobacteria bacterium | reverse complement strand
ATATAAACCTCCCAAAATTAAAATATTTCCATCAGAGAAATCTTTGATGTTTTTTAAGGATAATTGAAAATCATTTTCTGTATTTATTTTTGTAGATAAAATATTTAAATTTTTAAAACCATTTTCATTTTTAGAGAGAAAAGTAAGGCGAGAGTAATTTTTAAATATTGATAAATAATCAACATCTAAACCTATAATTGGTTGAATACCTTTTTTTTTACATTTTATTGAAAATTCTAGTACACCAGATAATAATTTATAGTCTGTTAATGCTATAGCTGGTAATTTTTCTTTTTCTGCAAAGTTTACAAGATCGTCAATTTTTATATTTGACTCGCAAATAGAATAATTAGAGTAATTTCTTAGAGGTATCAGCATTCTTTAATAGATTTATTATCTAAAGTATATGATTTATCAAATAGTGGTCGAAATGAAATGTCATGACTGGCAATTATTGTTGATAAATTGAACTTTTTAGAGCTGTTCAATATGAGATCTATTACTAATTTTGCATTTTCTTTATCTAAGTAACTTGTTGGTTCATCTGCTATTAAAAGCTTGGGATTATTTACCAAAGATCGAGCAACACAAACTCTCTGTTTTTGACCATTTGATAATTGATTTGGATACTTAAGTTTAAAATCAGTCATTTCAAAGTAATTTAAGATATTTTCAATTTTAGTAGTGTCATTACTTTTAAGTTTTATATTGTCAAAGATATTAAGCTCAGAAATTAAATAGTGATCTTGAAAAATTATACCTATGTCATCTTTAAGTAACTCAAAATGATTTTTAACTAAATTTCCATTAAAATAAATTTCACCAGTGTCTAAATTATCTAATCCAGAGATTAAGTTTAATAACGTTGATTTTCCACATCCGGAAGGTCCAAATAAAAATATATTCTGGTTATGTTCTACTGACAGATTTAATTTATCTATTACTTGAAAACTTCCAACCTTTGATATGTAAGATTTTGAAATATTTTTTAACTCTAATAAACTCATCTTAAGATTAAATTTGGTTTTATTTTAAAAATTCTCAATATTGGAATATAAGATGCGATTAAACTTGAAAAAAGAGAGATACTTACAATAAACACAATATCATTTAATCTAATACTATAAGGCATTGATGTTAAATATCTAATTTCATTATTCCAAAGTTCAAAATTTAATAAATACGATAAAAAGTTTTCAACAGAGTCAATATTTGTAGATAACAATAATCCCAAACAAGTGCCTAAAATAATTGAAAAAAATGAAATAAAAAATGAATTTAAAAAAAATAAAAAACATATTTTAGATTGTCTTATACCTAGTGCTTTTAACAAAATAATATCTTTATATTTCTCTTTAATAAAAAAAATCTGGTTGGAAATAATTGTAAAAGAAGAAATTATGATAATGAAAAATAGTATGACAAACATAACATTTTTTTCAGTTGATAATGCTTGTGCTAAAGTTTGATTTTGATCCTCCCAAGTAGAATAATTTACACCATCTAAATCACTGTAATCAAAGTCTTTACCATTCAAGTATATATCTATGACTGAACTATTTATATTTTTATTAAATAGTTCTATATTGCTAAAGATAAAATATTTATCAAAATCGTATACACCTGTATTAAATATGCCTTCAATTATAAGTTCTTTTGAATTTAGAACTGGTCCTAGTATTGTCATGGACTTTCCCGGAATATTAATTTGAAATGGCATTCCTACTTTTAGATTCAAAGATCTTGCTAGTTCAATTCCAATAAAGACCCAGTTGTCAATTTCTCTTTCAATTTTAAATATATTTTGATTAATTTTAGGTATCTTATAGAGATCCTCTTTATAAAGAGATTTCATTAATAAGCCCTCTATTCCTTTTTCATTACTTGTTATCACCCTACTTTGAACATTTTGAACTAGAGATATTGAGGGATTTTTTTCTTTAATTTGTTCAATTTTATCTTCATTAGCATCATAAATTGTAATATCACCGTTTACTCCACTTAGTGAGTCTACTAATTGTTCTCTAAAACCATTCATTACAGACATAACTGTTATTAATATTGAAATACCAAGTATTAATGCCAGGGAAGATAAAATTGTTGATACTGAAAAAGCTTTATCTTTTCTAAAATTAAAAATGTAGGCGAAAGATAGTTTATGGAGTGTATTGTTCAAATTCAAAGTTCTCAATTTCTTGTTTACTTAAAAATACCTTATCTCCATCAGATCTCCTAATAACTTCAATTTGACCTTTTTCTTTATAGTTATTTCCAATAATCAATGTCCAAGGTATTCCGATTAATTCAGAATCTTTAATTTTTCTTCCAATGCTTAAATCTCTATCATCAAGACTAATATTGTTGTATTTAGAAGTTAGAGTATTGTATATGTTCTCAATCTCTTCATTCAAATCAGAGTTTGATTGAATTATAATATTTATCTTAAAAGGAGAAATGTTAATAGGCCATTTGATACCTCTATCATCATGAAATGCTTCTATTATGGCTGCTGTTAATCTTGAAACACCGATTCCGTAAGATCCCATATATGGGTTTATTCTGTTTCCATCTTTATTTAATACATAGCATTCTAATGGTTTAGTATATTTTGTGCCAAAGTTAAATATATGACCTACTTCAATACCTCTTCCAACTATCACATCAGATTTAGATTTATCAATCATTTCGTCTGAAGCAGAATACATTGATGTAATTTCTTCATAACTTTTTTCAAATAAATTAGAGTCAACTAATTTTGAGTCATAGGCAAGTTCACTTTCACCTGTACTCGCTAATATTTGAAACTCATGAGATAGATCTCCTCCAATAGCTCCTGTGGCTGCCTTAACTGGTATTGGTTGTAAGCCTAAATCTAAAAAAGTTTTTAAGTAACTTCTAAAAAAAATTTTATAGGTTTCAAAGGCACCTTCCTCTGTTAAATCAAAACTATATGCATCCTTCATCAAAAATTCTCTACCTCGCATTACTCCAAATCGAGGTCTAATTTCGTCTCTAAATTTCCATTGAATATGATAAAGATATTTTGGAAGAGCTTTATAGGAATTCACATAATCTGAAAATAAATCTGTTATTACTTCTTCATTCGTTGGTCCATATAATAATTCATTTTCATGTCTGTCAGTAATTCTTAACATCTCTTTTCCATAATCTGTATATCTTCCGCTTTTTTTCCACAATTCCGAAGATTGGATAGTAGACATTAACATTTCGTTACAACCAATTTCGTCTAGATTGTGCCTAATGATATTTTCAATATTTTTTAAAACTTTAAAACCCATTGGTAGCCAGGTATAAATGCCTGATGTGTGCTGTCTAATCATTGAAGAGCGCAGCATTAATTGATGAGAAATAATTTTAGCTTCTTTAGGTGACTCTTTTAGTGAATTAAATAAAAGGTTAGATAATTTCATTTAAAGTATTCAAATATATTATTTTCATATTTTATTATAAAAAAGGATACAATCATTGACAAAGCAAATGAAATTAAAAATTTAGCACCTAAATATGACTTTCTAGGCATACCCTCTTCAAATTCAGATCTTTTAATAGGTAATATTGTCATGAAAATAACCCACCAAATAATAAAAAGTAAGAATAAAAACTTCATATCAATGATATGTGTATCAACAACTCAGGCTTTAAAGAGAAATTTCTATTAAAAGTTTTTTTAGAAACTTCTTCTACTAATTCACTCAGAGATGTTTCATCAATTTCATCCTTAATAAATAATATTTTATTTAATAAAATATCTTTGATCTCATTTTGAATAATTTCCTTATTATATGAAAAAGGAAAACCTTTATCAAAAAGTTGAAATTTAATAATATCAAATTTTTTATTTAAAATTAAATTTATACTTATTACTCCATTATGAAGAATTTTTCCTCTTTCATTTATAAAATTATCTTCTTCTATAATTAGGTTTTGAACGACAGGTAGTTTTTTAATAATAAATTGATCAATGAGCTTATGGTTTTTGTTGATTAAATCTAATTGACACAAATCTCCACTTAAGAGAAGATTGGTCTTCTCAATTTTTAAACTTTTAGCTATTTCAAGATGTTTTTTCAAATGAAGATATTCTCCATGCATAGGAATTAAAGATTTTGGTTGAATAAAAGAATAAAACTCTTTGATTTCATTTTTTCCTGGATGTCCTGAAACATGAACAAATTCATCAGTATCTGTAATGATATTTAAACCTAGGTAACTAAAAGAGTTTTTTAGATAAGATATTGATTTTTCATTACCTGGAATTTCTTTAGATGAGAAAATTATATTATCTTTTGAGCTTAATTTGATTTGATTATGTGTATTGTTTGCAATCTTCCAAAGAGCAGAATTTTTTTCCCCCTGGCTTCCAGTACAAATCAATAATACTTTATCTTTATTATACTCTTGAAATTTTTTCTCATTTAGAATTTCAAAATTTTCTATTAATTTTTCTTCAATGGCAGTATTAATAGCTCTTTTAATACTTCTTCCTACAACAAAAATTTTTTTATCCTGCTTTATAGCATTTGAAATTATTGTTTTCAGTCTTGCAATATTTGATGAAAAACATGTAACTACGATTCTTCCATTAAGCTTTTTAAACAGTTTCTCAAATGAAGGATCTAATTCAGACTCTGAACGAGAAATTTCGTTTACACCCGCATTTGTTGAGTCACCAATTAGTAAATCAATTTTTTCATCCTTTAGTAACTGATAATTTTGGTAATCAAATGGAGATCCAGTTACTGGATTTTTGTCTATTTTCCAATCACCTGTATGATATATGTTGCCTTCTAATGTTTTAAAAAAAATACCTGTAGGATCAGGTATGGAGTGAGTCGTAGGAATTAATTGGAAAGAGAAATTTTCAAATTCAATTTCTTGAAAATCATCAATTATAATAAATTTCTTTTCATATCCAGCTATTTTATTAAATTTATGTTTTATATATGAAAATGTAAATTGGTTACAATAAATAGGGAAGTCTATTTTATCAAAGTAATACTCCAACCCTCCAACATGATCTTCATGAGCGTGAGTTAAGATCATAGCTTTAGGTTTAATGTTTGAATTTAAAAAAATATAGGGATCAGGAATAGTGATATCTACGCCTGGAAGACTATCGTCAGCAAATGATATTCCCCCATCAACAATAACTTGTTCCCCTTTAAAAGAATATAGATAATTATTACCACCTATTTCACCTATTCCACCAATTGACAAAAAATAGGTATTATTTTTATTATTTAATAATTCAATGTTTTTCATATAAAAAATTTTGGTAAAAAGAGGTACCTAAAAGAGTTAAATCTTCTCTATAAATAAATTTTGTCTTTTTATTAATAATAGTGCTAGCATATCCACCAGTAAAAATCACTTTAAAATTTCTTTTATAAGTAGTTTTAATTAATTTTAAATAAGACTCAATCATGAGCTTATAGCCTATATTAAAACCTGACATCAAGGCTTGGCTTGTATTTTTTCCTAAAATACTAGTATCGTTAGAGAATTTAATATTTTTTATACCTGAGGCTAATGATATTAGATTTTCATATGAGGTAATACGTCCTGGTAAAATAACACCACCAAAATATTTATAATTAATTACAATATCTAAAGTAGTTGCAGTACCTAAATCAATTATTATAAAAGATTTAGATTTAGGATAAATTTTAATTGCAGATAATACATTGATTATTCTATCATTTCCGAGTTGACTTAAATTTACTCGGCGATGAACTAAGGAAGTTAATTTTTTCTTATTAATGAATATTAAATATTTTCTATAGGTTTTTAAATTTTCTTTAATAATCTTGTCTATTTCTGAGACAACTGAGCAAATATAAATTATTTTATGAGTTTTAAATTGTTTTTTTAAAAATTTAATAATAAAGATAGGTTTTTTTTTTGAATATTTTAATTGGTGTACTTTTTTTATACCAATATCAGTAGTTGATGAATACTTAAGAGAGGTGTTACCAATATCTACAACTAAATTCACACAAGCTCTCCAAAAAAGATTTTTTTAATTTCATCTTCAATTTTAATATTTAATGAAAAATCCTCATTAACATTTATTATTTCAATAATATTTTTTCCAAAAGTTGGATGATTTAATTTAAAATTTTTTAGCATGTATTTATTAAGATATCTCACTAATGTCTGATTGGATATTTCTTTTGATAAATTATATTCAATAAAATCAATAATTTTGTTTGATAATTCTATAATATTTGATTTCTTTTTTAGAATACGTGATAAAGAAGTAGACTCAATCAAAGGTGTGTTATTTATATTTATACCTATACCAGTTTTTAAGTATGAGTTGTTTCCTAAAATAGTTGATTTGACAACTACACCAACTATTTTTTTATTTTGGTAAAATAAATCATTTGGCCATTTATATTCTAAGTCGATATCGTGAGTCTTCTTAAAAAATCTATGAATTAAATAACAAATATAAAAATTATTTTTAAGAGCAACTGTAGCTTTTAATTTTTGATTAATCGTTAAGTAAATATTACCTTTAGGGCTTATCCACTTTTTTTTACCTCTTCCAGTACCTTTTTCTTGTTCTAAAGATTGAACAAACAAATTGTTATTATTTAAGACTTTTTTATATCGATCAAAGTTGATTATCTCATTTTGAGTTGAGGCAATGGTATCATAAATAACTTTGTACAATTTTTATTTAAAAAGGTTATCTACTAAATTGATTAATGGATCTGGATAAAAGAAAAATAAAGTTATTATTAATCCAAAACTTATAAATATTACTTTACCTATTTTATTATTGTCATCTAATAACTCTATTTCTGATTTATTGAAAAACATATTTTTTATTATCGTTAGATAATAGAATGCTGCAATTACAGAACTCAAAACAGCAACTATTGATAAAAAGAAAAAACCATCAGTTATTGAGGCTGAAAGAATAAAAAATTTTGCAAAAAAACCAGCAAAAGGAGGTATTCCCGCAAGTGAAAAGAAAAACACGAGCATACTTATAGATTTAGAGTTCGATGTAAATCTTAAACCATTAAGTTGAGATATTTTTGTAAATTCACCATCTACAGTTCTTAAATTAAGTAAAACAGCAAAAATCCCAAAAGTAGTAATTAAATAAATAATTAAATAGAAAAATAGTGTTCCCTCAGACATAAATTGATAACTCATGATTCCAAGTAGCATAAAACCTATGTGATTAATTGAGCTAAAAGCTAATAATCTTTTGATAACTTTTTGTGTAATTGCTCCGTAAACTCCCACAAGTAGTGATATGGCGCAAACAATTTGAAAAATATAATTAAGAGACTGAATACCTGAAATGTTAAGTTCTTGATAAACTCTAAATAAAAATATTAGTGAGGCAAACTTAGGTAAACTAGCAAAGAAAAGTGTGGATATAGTCGGTGATCCTTCATATACATCTGGTGTCCAAATATGAAATGGAGCTGCAGAGACCTTAAAAAATAAAGAAATGAGGACTAAAGATAAGCCTATTTCACTTATGGTTGTAAAATTATTTAGGTTTTGCATATAAAAAGAACCAGTATCGTAATAAATCATTGAGATACCAAATAAAAGAAAACCAGATGATAAAGCACCAAGAGAAAAATATTTAATCCCCGCTTCATTTGATTTTAAATTTTTTGTATTAAAGGCAGCCATTAAATATAATGACAAAGATTGAAGTTCTAACCCAATAAAGGCTGTTAAAAAATTATCACTTGAAATTAGAACGAAAGACCCAAGAATAGCAAATAATATGAATAGGATATATTCATATCTATACAAATTTTCATTTTTTAATGGTCTCTTTGAGAGTAAAATAAAAACAATAGAACCAATTGAAAGTATTATCTTTGATAACACAAATAAGTTAATTGTATTTAATGAAAGATCAGTGGAAATATAAAAGTCTTTTCCAAAATTTATAAGTATTAGTGTTAATATGAAAAAACCTACAGCGTTTATTGCAATAGACCTATCCTTATTAAATAACCCAAAACACAGTGTTAATAAAATTAGAGCAAGTATAAAAATTTCTGGTATGAATTGATAAAAATTGATCATTAAAGAATACTCATAGAAATACTCTTGTTAATCATTTCAAATAATAGTTTAGGATATACGCCTAGAAGCATTGTGAGAAAGGCTAAACAAGAAAAGTAAAAAATTTCAATATTTGTTAAATCTGCTAATTGTTTTATATCAGTCTTTAAGTCTCCAAAATTTACATTTTTATATAATAAAAGCATATAAGATGCTCCTAAGATTACCCCAATTGCTGTGAAAAATGTAAGGTACACGCTTACACTTATAGTAGACATAATTACTAAAAACTCTCCAACGAAACCACTAGTTCCAGGTAAACCTACAGACGAAAGCATAAAAATCATGAAAAAAAATGAATATTTAGGCATTACATTCGTGACTCCACTATAATCTGAAATCATTCTTGTATGATGTCTTTCGTAAACAACACCAACTATTAAAAATAGTGCGGCTGATACTATTCCATGACTTATCATTTGAAAATATGCACCATTTATACCATCCTGTGTAAGAGTAAAAATACCTATTGTAACAAAACCCATGTGAGCCACAGAGGAATAAGCAATCATTTTTTTCATATCTAATTGTCTTAAAGCAACAATTGACGTGTAAACAATAGCTACACAGCTTAGTGCAAAAATCATTGGCTGAAAATATATTGATGCATACTCAAAGAAAGGCAAAGATAGTCTTATAAAACCATATGCCCCTAACTTAAGAAGCACACCAGCTAATATCACTGACCCACTTGTAGGAGCTTGAACATGAGCATCTGGTAACCACGTATGAAAAGGAAACATTGGAACTTTTACAGCAAAAGATGCAAAGAAACATAAAAATAGAATTAATTCAATTTGTTGATCAAAAGTAAAATCTGAGATTAATTCAATATTACCTGATTTAACTTTAGAGATAATGTATATTATAGCTAGAAGCATTAAAACAGATCCTGCAAGCGTATATAGGAAAAATTTAAAAGTGGCATAAAGCCTATTTTCTCCTCCCCAAATTCCAATTATTAAAAACATAGGAATTAAAACCGCCTCAAAGAAAACGTAAAAAATTACCAAATCAATACTAACAAAAACTCCAATGATAAAACTTTCAAGTAAAAGAAAATAAGTTACAAATTCTTTAGCTCTATTTTGGATTGAATTTAAAGAACACAACAAACAAATAGGAACTAGAAAAGTAGTTAAAAGTATTAATGGAATAGATACACCATCTACACCAACATAGTAATTAATGTCAAACTTATCGAACCATGTGTGGTACTCTGTAAATTGGTAACCATTTTTAGTTTTATCGTAAAATATTGGTAAAAGTAAACTTAGAAGAAATTCACCTGTAGTGATCCATAAACCAGATAAAAAAATAGTTTTATTTTTTAGTTGAGAACTACTTGATAATGATAGTGTTAATGCTCCTATGATAGGAGTTAAGATTAATAGTGATAATATTGGGAAGCTCATTTTATGTGACAGATATATAAAAAATGATACTTATAAAAAGTGTGAAACCTGAGATTATTATAAATGTATAATCAAATATATATCCTGTTTGAATTCTTTTAAACGCTTTTGAAATTGTAGATACTATAGATGCACTTCCATTAGGCAGGTATTTATCAATAATACCTTGGTCTATTCTGGTCCATAAAAATTTTCCTAAATTATACAAAGGTAAAACAAAAATTTTATTATATAATTCGTCGAAGTACCATTTGTTCAAAATAAAATTGTAAATTGAGTAAAACCTTTTTTTCAAGTCAGCAAGTTTATTTAAATTAAATCCATAGTAATAAACTGCAAAAGCAACTCCTGTAGCAACTAAGGATTTAGATAATATTGGAAAGAAAGAAGAGTAGTAATTTTTATCTTGGTATAAAAATATCATTCCGTTCCAAAAATTTTTTGAATTATATCCAGCGAGTAAATCATTTAGAAAGTAGCCTGCAAAGATTGCTCCTATTGATAAAAGTAATAAAGGAGCCAACATAAATGGCCCTGATTCATGAATTTTTTCATAATCGTATGAACCATTATATTTACCATGAAACACCTTAAATATTAATCTGAATGAGTAAAAAGCAGTCATTGCAGATACTATTGCTAAAATTAAATAAACTAAGGGACCAAAACTATTCAAATTAAAAGATGAACTTAAAATTAAATCTTTTGAAAAATAACCAGATGAATATGGAAAACCAATTATAGCAAGAGTGCCTATCCACATCATCACTGCTGTAATTTTCATCTTTGGAAAAAGATTACCCATCTTATCCATATCTTGCTCATCATGAACACCGTGAATAACTGAACCCGATGATAAAAAGAGTAAGGCCTTAAAATAACCATGTGTTATTAAATGAAATATGGCAATGTTGAATGCACCTAATCCACAAGCTACAAACATGAAACCTAATTGACTACAAGTAGAGTATGCAATTACCTTTTTTATATCTTTTTGAAAAAATCCAACTGATGCTGCAAAGAATGCTGTAAGTAGTCCTATAATGAGAACAAAAGTCATAATAAAATCAGACATAACCATTAATTCTGAAAATCTAACAGTCAAAAAAACACCAGCTGTTACCATTGTAGCTGCATGAATTAATGCCGAAACAGGAGTTGGTCCTTCCATAGCATCGGGCAACCAAGTATGAAAACCAAATTGAGCAGATTTTCCCATGGCACCAATAAAAAGAAAAAAACATGAAAAAACTAGCGCGTTAATATTAAAGCCTAAGAAATTTATATCATAATTTAATAATTCTTCTTTACCTTCTATTATTTCGTTAATGGATAATGTATCTAAAAATATGTAAAGAGTAGCGATACCAATAAGAAAGCCAAAATCTGCAACCCTATTTACTAAAAATGCTTTCATAGCTGCTAAATTTGCAGATTTCTTGTGGTGCCAGAAACCTATCAGTAAATAAGAGGCTAATCCGACACCCTCCCATCCAAAAAATAATTGAATTAAATTGTCACTTACAACTAAAGCTACCATACAAAATGTAAATAAACTCAGGTAAGTCATAAATCTTACTTTTGAATTGTCATGTGCCATGTATTCAATTGAATATATATGGACTAAAGCAGATACAGTAAGAACAAGTGTTAACATCAAAAGTGTTAAAGAGTTGACTGAAATTCCCCAATTAAAAAACTGACCCGAAACAAGAAACCACTCTAATACAGGAATGATAATTTCTGGAGAGGGAGACATTGAAAAACTAATAAACAAAAACCAGCTTAAAATAGCTGCAATAGATATTAGCGTTGATGAAAAATATTGAGCAGTTTTATCACCTAGCAGAACACCAAAGGGATATGTAAAAATTGTTGAAATTAATGGAAGAAAGAAAAGTAATTTATAGCTAAACATCAGTCTTTTAATTGATTAATTTGGGTTATATCAATCTCTCCCTTATTTCTAAAATAAATAACCAGTATGGCTAAACCAATTGCTGCCTCAGCAGCAGCGATTGTTAAAATAAAAATTGAGAATACTTGTCCATTAATATCATTCAAGAAAACTGATGCCGATACGAAATTAATATTTGCTGCTAATAATATAATTTCAATACACATTAAAATTAAAATCATATTTCTTCTATTTAAAAATAATCCAAAGCATCCGATAATAAAGACTATTAGTGAAAGAATAAAAAAATGATTGTATGTAAGACTAGTCATCTTTTATACCTTCGCCTGGTTTAATTTTTACTAGCTGAACTCTATCTTTAGCCGTCGTAGAATTTTGACTATCAATATTTTGTCTTTTAATTGTTGGTCTATAGACATGAGTTAAAACAATTGCTCCAATCATAGCAAGTAACAAAACAATGCCGCTTAATTGGAAATCAATAAAATACTTTGTATAAAGCACATCTCCAATTTGTTCAGTATTATTTTTAGATCTAATAAATGTATCTATGTTAACTTTAGAAGTTTTAAATACAGTTAAATAGATGATCTCAGCTAGAATGATGCCAGCAAAAAGTAAAGCGAGAGGTACATATCTTTTAATATTATACATTAAGGTTGTAATTTGTATATCGAGCATCATTACAACAAAAAGAAAAAGGATTGCTACTGCACCAATATAAACAATAGCAAGGATGATGCCAACAAACTCTGCTCCAATTAGGATAAACAGAAAAGTGGAATTAAGAAAAGCTAGTACTAGGAATAAGACAGAATTAACAGGATTTTTTGAAAAAATAACAAAAATGCATGTTGTTATTAAAAATGCTGCAAACAAAAAAAAAGAGCCAACTAAAAACATTATCTGTATTTGCTATCCCTTTTAAGATTTTCACTAATTTGTTTTTCCCATATATCTCCGTTTCGTAAAAGTTTTTCTTTGTCGTAAAGTAACTCTTCTCTTGTTTCAGTGGCGTATTCGAAATTTGGACCCTCTACAATAGCATCTACTGGACAAGCCTCTTCGCATAAGCCACAATAAATACATTTAGTCATATCAATGTCGTATCGACTGGTTCTTCTGCTGCCATCAGGCTTTGGCTCGGCTTCAATAGTTATAGCTTGAGCAGGACAGACAGCTTCACATAATTTACAAGCAATACACCTTTCCTCACCATTTGGGTATCTTCTCAAAGCATGTTCCCCTCTAAAACGGGGACTAATAGGCCCTTTTTGATTAGGATAGTTCAAAGTAACCTTAGGTTTAAAAAAATAAGTTATTGTTAACTTTAAACCTTTCATTAATTCAAAAAGAGTAAAAGATTTTATGTATTTAATAAGTGTTGTCATAATTAATTAGGCAATAATCCAAAGTAAAATAAAAAAGCTGATGTAATGACTACCCAAATTAGTGTTAAAGGTAAGAAAATTTTCCATCCGAGCCTCATAAGTTGGTCGTATCTATACCTTGGGAAAGTTGCCCTGACCCAAAGAAACACAAAAAGGATTAGAAAAACTTTAATAACAAACCAAAAAATTCCAGGTATTGCATTTAAAGGGAATATATCTATTGGAGGGTACCAGCCTCCTAGGAATAAAATGACCGTCAAAGAACTCATTAAAATCATATTCGCGTATTCCGCTAAGAAAAATAAACCAAAAGATATTGATGAATATTCAGTAAAGAAACCTGCAACTAACGTAGCTTCGTCTTCAGGTAAGTCAAAAGGCAATCTATTTGTTTCAGCAAGTGCTGATATGATAAATACGACGAACATGGGTAAAAGAGGTATAGCGAACCACATATTTTTTTGACTTTCAACAATGTCAATTAAATTTAAAGAACCTACACAAATTAGAACTGTGATAATCACAAAGCCTATTGAAACTTCATAAGAAATCATTTGAGCAGCTGATCTTAGAGCTCCTAAAAAAGGATATTTAGAATTACTTGCCCAACCAGCTATTATTACTCCATAAACACCAAATGATGACACAGCAAATAAATATAAAATTCCTATGTTAATGTTAGCAATTACGTAAGTTGAACTAATTGGTATAACTGCCCAAGCTATTAAACTTAAAATTAAAGTTAGCATAGGTGCAAAGATAAAAAGAAATTTATTAGAACTTGAAGGTAGTAAGTTCTCTTTGGTAAGTAGTTTTAAGACATCTGCAAAGCTTTGTAATATACCAAAGGGCCCTACAACGTTTGGTCCCTTTCTTAATTGAACAGCTCCGAGAACTTTTCTTTCTAAATATACTAATAAAGCAACAGAAACCAATACAGGAACAACAAAGCTAAATATTTTTAAAATACCTATTGTTATTTCAAGAGAAAGACTTGGCATTAAGCTGACTTCTCTAATAAAGATGGAGTGGGAATTATCTCTTCAACACATTTAACCATTGTTACAGAATTTTTAGAAATGATATCAGACATATAAAAGTTATTTATTGGATACTGTGTTTTACAGTCTTCAAATTCAATATCAGTTATAATTGGAGAAGTATTATCATTACTCAAAATTTCATTTAAGTTAGATAAGTTTGCATATTTTTTTAATAATTCAGATCTTAATTGCTCAAAGGTATTCGGTTTGAAAACAAAGGAAAACTCTTCAGATAATTTTTTAATTATCGACCACTCTTCTTTTGCAGATCCAATAGGATTATGACATTTTTTAGCCTCTTGAGGTCTTCCTTCAATATTTACAAATATACCATTCTTCTCAGTATAAAGAGGTGTTGGTAAAATAATATCTGATTTCATAGCGCCTTCATCTCCATGATGACCAAAGTAGACCCTGAAACAATTATCAAATTGTTCACTGGCAATGTGTTCTGAACCAAACGAAAGAACTATTTCAAATTTTTCTTTTTTTAATTTTGAAAATGGTTCGCAGAGGTTTTTGGTAGTATTACCTAATATTAATTGTCCTACACGAGAGGCATATGGATTTAAAAAGTTTAAGTTATTTTTATCTTTTGTAATGACATTATATTTATCAGCAAAAGAAAAAATAGATTTTAATGTTTTGATATTTTTAATTTTATTTAAAAAAGCTGAACCTATTATAATTAAAGGATTAGAGGATTTTTTTAGAGCTTTAATTAATTTTTCATTATTTAAATTTGATAACTTTTCTCCTAAATACTCTGTCTGATAGTTCAAAGATATGTTTTCACCAATGTTAAATATTCTTGAATTGTTATTATAAGCTTTAAAAATCTTATGATTGATTATTGGAGTTTCAATTTTTGGGTTTGTACCTAAAAGTATTATTAAATCAGAATTTTCTATTTCGTTTAAAGGTGTATTAAAACGATAACTATCTAAATTTTCAAGGATAGCTTGATTGTCAGTGCGACATTCTACATTGTCTTTACCAAAGTTTGACATGAATTTATTAATTGCGTATCCGGTTTCTAAATCAACATGCTCTCCAACCAAAGCTAAGGGTTTTAAAGATTTCAATTTATTTTTTAAAATTTTTAAGGATTCTTCCCAACTTGAACTGGATAATTTTTGATTTTTTTTAATGTAAGGTATGTCTATTCTTTGTTGGTAGTAACCATCATAATTAAATCTTACTTTGTCAGATATCCACTCCTCGTTAATGAATTCATTTGTTCTCGGTGTGACTCTTAAAATTTCCTCTGCTCTGCTATCAACCCTGATATTGGAGCCAACACTATCAAAAATATCAATTGAGTCTGTTCTTTTTAGTTCCCAGGGACGGGCTTTAAATTGATATGGTTTGCTTGTAAGTGCGCCAACAGGGCATAAATCAATAACGTTACCCGAAAGCTCTGAGGTGATTGATTGTTCAAGATAAGTTGTAATTTCTGCGTTCTCGCCTCTGCCTAACATACCTAATTCTGGTACCCCTGCTACTTCGGTTGCAAATCTTACGCATCTTGTACAATGAATACATCTGGTCATTATGGTGTTTACCAAAGGTCCCATGTTTTTATTATCAACAGCTCTTTTATTTTCTTTGTATCTAGACTTATCAAAGCCGTAGTACATAGCCTGATCTTGTAAATCACATTCACCGCCTTGATCACATATTGGGCAATCTAAAGGATGATTAATTAATAAAAATTCCATTACACCTTTTCTACCTGCATTTACTTTTTCTGAATTAGTGATTATAGACATGCCTTCCATTAAGGGCATTGTGCAGGAAGAAACTAGTTTTGGGGCCTTTTCTATTTCAACCAAGCACATTCTACAATTTCCAGCTATAGATAGTTTGTCGTGATAACAAAATCTTGGTATTTCTTCACCTGCAATTTCGCATGCTTGCATGACAGTGAGATTTTTATCAACTTGAATTTCTTTTTGATTAATTTTTATATTTACTAGATTTTCACTCATGAAGCTTTTAACTTTTTATTATATTTGCTAATCAACTCTGATTTAAAATTCTTAATAAGTCCTTGAATAGGCCACGCCGCTGCATCTCCTAAGGCACAAATAGTGTGTCCTTCTACTTGCTTCGTTACATTCTCTAAAAGTTCTATTTGCTCAGGAGATATTTCTCCTCTCACTAGTCTTTGCATCATTCTGTGCATCCAACCTGTTCCTTCTCTGCACGGCGTGCATTGACCGCAGCTTTCATGTTTATAAAAGTGTGCAAATCGTTCAATTACTTCTGCAATGTCATTATTCTTATTAACAACAATTACTCCCGCTGTACCTAAGCCTGAACCATTAGCTTTTAAATCATCAAAGTTCATAAGAACTGACTCACAAACATTTTTAGGGAGCATTGGAGTACTTGACCCTCCTGGAACTATTGCTTTTAAGTTATCCCATCCGCCCTCAACTCCATGACAATGCTTTTCAACTAATTCCTTTAATGGTATCCCCATTTCTTCCTCTACCGTGCAAGGCTTGTTGACATTTCCAGATATACAAAAAATTTTTGTACCCGTGTTATTCTCAACACCAATTGATTTAAACCAATCTGGACCTCTTCTTAATATAGTAGGAACTACGGCAATTGACTCTACGTTATTAATAGTTGTGGGCATGCCGTATAAACCGACACCTGCAGGAAAAGGGGGTTTTAGTCGTGGTTGACCTTTTTTTCCCTCTAAACTCTCTAAAAGAGCGGTTTCTTCTCCACATATATATGCTCCAGCACCTCTATGAACATAAAGATCGAAATCAAATCCACTACCACAGGCATTTTTTCCTATATAGCCACGGTTATAAGCTTCTTCGATCGCCTTTTCTAATTGAACATACTCGTAGTGGTATTCACCTCTTATGTATATATAGCACTTTGATGCTTGGATAGCATATGATGCAATTAAACAACCCTCAACAAGTGTATGAGGATCATTTCTTATAATTTCTCTGTCTTTGCAAGTTCCAGGTTCAGACTCATCCGCGTTAACAACTAAATAATGTTGCTTGCCTGTATCCTTCGGCATAAATGACCATTTAAGACCAGTAGAAAAACCTGCACCACCTCTTCCTCTGAGCTGACTTGATTTCACTAATTCAATAATATCATTTTGATTTTTGGACAAAATTTCTTTTGTGTTAGACCAAGAACCTCTTTGTAAGGCTCCTTCAATAAAGGGTTCTTCAAAACCATGAAGGTTTTGAAAAACTTTATCTTTAGTATTAAGCATTTTCTGAGCTCCTCCTACCTTTTTGAGAACCAATAATATTCGGTTTTCCTTCTTTAATATTGTCTATAATTTTCTTTGTAGAGTCTTCATCTAAGTCTTCAAAAAAATCATTATTAATTTGTATCATGGGTCCATTAGAACACGCACCAAGGCACTCCACTTCAACAACTGTAAATTTATTATCTTCGCTTGTATCGTTAATTTCACATTTTGTTGCTTTACAAATAGTATTTGTAATTTTATTTGAGCCCCTGAGCCAACAAGGAGATGTTCTACAAATCTGAACTAGGTTCTCACCAACTGGTCTTGTATTATACATTGAATAAAATGAAGCTACTTCTGTAACTCTTATCTTAGGCATAGATAAAGTCTCAGCAATTGTTTCTATGCATTCAATGCTTATCCAATTATGATTTTGTTCTTGTGCCAAATAAAGGAGAGGCATTACAGCGCTTTGCTCCCTACCTTTTGGATATTTAGAAATAATATTTTTAATTGATTTGAGATTATCTTTAGACCATGAAAATTTCACACCTGATCTTGAAAAATTATTTGATAAACCTGGATGATTACCACTCATCTGTCAACCTCACCAAATACAATGTCTAAACTTCCTAAGATTGATGGTAGGTCTGCAAGCTGGTGGCCTTTAGATAAAAAATGTAATGCCTGTAAATGAACAAAGCCTGGAGCTCTCAATTTACAACGATAAGGTTTTGAACTTCCATCAGCAACTAAAACAACTCCAAATTCTCCTTTTGGTGCCTCTACACTTTTGTATGTAATTCCCTCAGGAACCCTATATCCCTCTGTAAATAACTTAAAATGATGAATTATAGCTTCCATTGAATTTTTCATTTCTGATCTTTTAGGTGGTGTAATTTTATTATTTTCAACCATTACAGGTCCTTGTGGAATATTGTCAATACACTGCAAAATAATTTTAACAGACTCTCTCATCTCTTCCATTCTCACTAAATATCTGTCATAGGTATCACCTGTTTTTCCAACAGGAATGTCAAAATCTATATCTGAATATACATCATAAGGTTGAGATTTTCTTAGATCCCAAGCTACGCCACTAGCACGAAGAACCGGGCCACTACAACTAAGTCTTATTGCGTCATCTTTTTTTAATATTCCTATATCTACTGAGCGTTGCTTAAATATTCTATTTTCAGTAAGTAATTCTTCAAGGGTATCAATAAACTTAGGAAAATTTGAAAAATAGTTTTTCATTTTTTCTAGGAGATTTTCGGGTAAGTCCTGATGAACACCACCAGGTCGAAAATAAGCTGCATGAAATCTTGCTCCAGAAACAGCTTCATGAAATTCCAACATTTTTTCTCTCTCTTCGAAAGCCCATAGCATTGGAGTAGCTGCACCTATGTCCATTGCAAAAGCAGGAATGTTAAGCAAATGATTCAATATTCTGGTAACTTCTGCAAACATAACTCTGATATATTGAGCTCTTTTAGGTGCCTCGATGTTCAACAAATTCTCAACTGCTAAAGCGAATGCATGTTCTTGGCACATTGGCGATACATAATCAAGACGGTCAAAATATGGTATAGCTTGGGTATAAGTTTTTTGTTCAATTAATTTTTCAGTGCCTCTATGTAAAAGTCCAATATGTGGTTCTGCTTTGTTTACTACCTCTCCCTCCAATTGCACTAGCAGTCTAAGCACTCCGTGTGCAGCTGGATGTTGAGGTCCAAAATTAAGTGTGACAGGTTTAAAGTTCTCGGACATATATTTATTTACCTAGTTCCTCTTTTATTGTTTCTTTCATTCCCTCCCAAGGGCTCTCATTATCAAAGTCTCTAAATTCTTGCTTTAAGGTAACAGGCTCATAAACAACTTTTTTTATGTTTTCGTCATAACGAACTTCCTCATATCCAGTTAAAGGAAAATCTTTTCTTAGTGGATGACCTTGAAAGGTATAATCATTCATTATTCTCTGAAGATTAGGGTGATTTATGAAGTTTATACCAAAAAGATCATAACACTCCCTTTCAAACCAGTCAGCAGACTCAAAAATTTGAGTTATAGAATTAATATTTAAATTATCTTCAGAAATATTGGCGAAAATAAACAATCTTTTATTAAATTTTAAGCTCAAAAAAGAGTATATGAGTGTAAATCTTTCTTGAGCATAACTTGATTTAGATAACATGTTATCTGTGACCGTAATATCAATTAACTGGTCATAGAGTAAATCTTCATCTTCTTTAATTTTTTGAGTAACATCTAAAATTGAGTCCTTGTTTACTAAAATATTGTCAATGCCGGCCTTGATTGGGAAATGAAAACTTCCAGTTGAATATTTTTGTAAAATATTAGGGGACAAATAATTTACCTATAAATTTTCTTTTTCTTTTTTATTTTATCTTGAAGTTGCATGATGCCATACAAAAGAGCTTCAGCAGTTGGTGGGCAACCTGGGACATAAATATCTACAGGTACTATTCTATCGCATCCTCTAACAACTGAGTAAGAGTAATGATAATAACCTCCACCATTAGCGCAAGAACCCATAGAGATTACCCATCTTGGTTCAGGCATTTGATCATAAACCTTCCGTAAAGCAGGTGCCATTTTGTTTGTAAGAGTTCCAGCAACAATCATCACATCAGATTGTCTTGGTGATCCTCTAGGTATTACGCCTAAACGATCTAAATCATATCTGCTCATATAAGAGTGCATCATCTCAACTCCACAGCAAGCCAAACCAAATGTCATAGGCCATAAAGAACCAGAGCGTGCCCAATTAATCAAATTTTCAAATGAAGCTGTAACGAAACCTTTTTTTTCAAAGACTTCATCTATATTAAGAGAATTATTATGTTCTATATTTACTCCCAATCTAATGCTCCATTTTTCCATTCATAAATAAATCCAACTGTGAGGATAAACAAAAAAAACATCATTGAGTAAAAACCTAAGGCACCAATATTGCTTAGACTTACAGCCCAAGGAAATAAAAACGCAATCTCTAGATCAAAAATTATAAATAGTATTGATACTAAATAAAACTTAACGTCAAATTTTGATCGAGCATCATCAAAGGCTTCGAATCCACATTCATATGCTGACAATTTTTCGCTATCAGGTGAACTTGGTGATAAAATTTTTGAAAGCAAATACATGGCAATAGCCATGCCTGCACCAATTAAGATGAAAATTAAAATAAATATATAATCCAAGTTGTACATAAAATATAAAGGTTTACTGTAGTGTATTATAAAAAACTAAAGCAAATAATTAATAATAAAAGTGACGCAAGTAAGAGTAATTATGGCGGGAGCGACGGGACTCGAACCCGCGACCTCCTGCGTGACAGGCAGGCGTTCTAACCAAACTGAACTACACCCCCGACTATTGTCGAATGGTGGGCGATGACGGACTCGAACCGCCGACCCTCTCGGTGTAAACGAGATGCTCTACCAACTGAGCTAATCGCCCTATCTAATTTGCAAAAAATTAGACTGTGGACTTTATTAGTTCTTTAAGCTGTTTTCCAGCAAGAAATTTTGGCTTTTTTGATGCAGGAATTTGGATTGACTCTCCCGTTCTTGGGTTCCTTCCAGTTTTAGCCTTAGTGTCTGCTACCTTGAAAGTACCAAAACCGGCAATCTTAACATCGCCTCCAGCCTTTAAAGTAGATGTAATAATATCAAATAAACTTTCTACAGCCTTAGTTGCATCTGATTTTCCAACACCATTTTTCGTACTATATTCAGCAATGAGTTCATTTTTATTCATACCGAACCTCCTTAGTGATTCTATTAGTTAATTGTAGTAAGAAAAAGGTAACAAAATCAACAACAATATGCTAGTTAACAAATGTTTTTTCTTGATTTTGTTGGTTTTTAGGCTTCATAGACTCTGTAACTAAGTGTCTCCAGTCTAATTTTTTGTTGATTTTACTGATTTTTCCATCGAGAGCTAAGTCCAGCACCTCTTTAGCAAATTCAACTTTTTTTATAACAAGTTTATTTTGAATATCCTTTTGTATTTCAGCCAAGTCCTTCTCATTCTCTTTTGGAATGATAACAGTTTTTATACCGTACCTTATCGCAGCAAGGAGTTTTTCCTTTAAACCGCCAATTGGGAGGACTCTACCCTTTAAAGTAATTTCACCAGTCATCGCTATGTCTCTTTTGATTTTAATTTCAGTAAGTGATGAAATTAGTGATGTAAATATAGTTATACCGGCACTCGGACCATCTTTTGGAATAGCTCCCTCTGGGACATGAAGATGTATGTCTACTTTATCAAAAACCTTTGGATTAACACCAAATTCAACGGAATTAGATTTAATATAACCAAGTGCTGCAGTAATAGACTCTTTCATAACATCACCGAGTTTACCAGTGGCGTTAATCATCCCCTTTCCTGAGGATAAGTTGACTTCAATATTTAAGATATCGCCACCTACCTGTGTCCATGCTAATCCATTTGTAATACCAACTAAATTTTTCTTTTCGAGAACACTGTCTTTAAATTTCACTGCACCTAAGAAATTCTTGATAGCTTTATCATCAAAAATAAAAGGTTTTTTTGATCTTGATTTATTTTTTTCCAATTGAAAAACAAGTTTTCTAAAAAGTTTATCAAAAACTTTTTCAAGGCCTCTAACTCCTGACTCTCTGGTATAGTGTCTAACTATTTTAGTGATAGAGGTCTTATCGAGTTTAAATTCATTATTTTTCAAAATATTTTTATTCATTTTTCTTGGAATTAAATATTTCCTTGCAATTTCAACTTTTTCTTTCTCTGTGTAACCAGAGACTTCTATGACTTCTAATCTGTCAAGTAAAGGACCTGGGATGTTATAAGTATTTCCAGTACAAATAAACATTACGTTTGAAAGGTCATAATCAACTTCTAAATAGTGATCGTTAAATTGATTATTTTGCTCAGGATCAAGAACCTCTAATAAAGCTGAAGAAGGGTCGCCTCTCCAATCACTGCCCACCTTATCAATTTCATCAAGTAGGATAATTGGATTCGATGTTTTAGTTTTTTTCATGGCCTGAATAAAACGACCTGGCATTGAACCAATATAAGTTCTCCTATGACCTCTTATCTCTGCCTCGTCTCGAATTCCCCCAAGGGAAATTTTAGCAAATTCTCTACCGGTAGCTCTTGCAATAGATTTACCCAAGGAAGTTTTACCAACTCCAGGAGGTCCTACAAAACAAAGTATTGTTCCAGATGCTTTTTTTGACCTTTTCTTTACTGCCAAAAACTCGAGAATTCTCTCTTTTACTTTTTCAAGACCATAATGATCATCATTTAATATCTTCTCAGACCCCTTAATATCAATGACTTCTTTGGAGAATTTTTCCCATGGAATATCTAAAATCCATTCTAAATAATTGCGAATAACAGAGGCCTCAGCAGACATAGGGCTCATAGACTTTAGCTTTTTAAATTCAT
>CACKEA010000006.1 GCA_902599045.1 uncultured Alphaproteobacteria bacterium | reverse complement strand
ATTTTTTTATTAATTTTTTTTGTATTTTGATTATTTTCAAATTTTTGAAAAGCTGATTTACAAAAATTAGAAAATTTACATTTATCACAATCAGGATTATTTTTTTTACAAATTATAGAACTAAAATCCATCATAGACTCAGCTAAACTTCTATAGGAAATCTTTTTTCTACAAGCCAAACTTAATATACTTTCAACTTCATTATCTTTAAATTCAGCACCAGATATTCTTTCTACTAATCTTTTTACATTAACATCAATAGGGAATGCTTTTTGGTTATGGCCTATAGCTAATATTGCACTTGATGTATATGTACCAACACCAGGTAAAGAAATTAGCGAATCCCTATTATCTGGTAAAACTCCATTAAATTTATTGTTAATAATTGTTACTGCTTTGAATAAATTTACTGCCCTATTGTAATAACCTAAACCTGACCAAACTCTGAGCAATTGTTCTAATTTTTTATTTTTAAAGGAATTAAAACTTGGAAAAATGTTTATTATTTCTAATATTTTGTTTTCTACTGTTTTCACAGTAGTTTGTTGAAGCATAATTTCTGATAGATAAGTTAAATATAAATCCCTATTTCTTCTCCAATATAAGTTTCTTTGATTTTTTTTAAACCAATGTAGGATTAATGGAATAAATTTATTTTTATGAAAAAATTCTCCAAGCTCAATGACATTGCTTTTCATCTAGTTAACAAAGTAAATAAAAAAAAACTAAAAATAAATACTCTTCTTCTTAAAAATTGGGAGTATATTTTTGGTAAAAATAAAAAATTTGTTAAATTAAAAAAAACTATAATTAATGATAGAATAGAATCTGTTATCTTTGAATTTAGAGTGAATCCTAGTAAATCATTTGAGATGCACTCAAATACAAATGAAATTATTATAAAAATAGAGGAAGTGACTGGAACAAGAGTAAATAAAATCGTATTTTTTCAAGACCTTTCTCATAGTAATTCAAAGTTTGATAATAATGCTAATTTATCCAACAAAGCTTCTGGAAAAACTCTTAATAATCAAAAATTTAATGATATAAAAGATCAAGAAGTAAGATCTATTTTTGAAAATATTAATAAAAAGTTATATGAGAATAATTAGTTTAATACTTGTTTGGGGAGTGCTTTTCCTAAACTCGGCAACATCGAAAAATTACGAATACAAACAATATATTGAAGACAATAATATAGAGCCCCTGATCAGATCATCAGAAGAAATTCAGGTTGATATAATTGAGTTTTCCTCATTTAGTTGCTCGTACTGTGCTGAATTTCATAACCAAACACTTCAAGAATTAAAAGAAAGTAGTATATACAAGAATATTAATTTCTATCTCATTGATTTTCCATTAAATCAAGCCGCCTTTTATGGAAGCATAGTAGCTAATTGTAGTAAAAATGTTCGTTCAAGTTATGTAGACTCAGTTTATGAGAACTATGATGTTTGGACAAAAGCAAGTTCGGGAGAAGAGATAATTGAATTACTCAATAGCTATGGATTACAACATGGACTTGGTGATGAAGAGTTGCAATCTTGTTTAAAAGATGAGGACTCCCATAACAGACTTTTATCTTTACAAGTTGATGCCCAAAACATTTTTGGAGTTGAGAGTACACCTACATTTTTAATTAATGGAGAAAAAGTTCAAGGCAATAGGCCAGCTTCAGAATTTATAAAAATAATTAAAAAAAAATTGAATAATTAATTTGTTATCTTTAGATAAACTCTCAATTAAAGGTTTTAAATCTTTTGTTGAGCCTACAGATTTTGAGATAAAAAATGGGCTTACTGGGATTGTAGGTCCTAATGGTTGTGGAAAGTCAAATATTGTTGAGGCAATTAGGTTTGGTTTGGGAGAGGTCTCTGCTAAACAGCTTCGCGGTAAAGAAATTGATGATTTGATTTTTAATGGAACTGACAACCGTCCTTCATGGAATATTGCAGAGGTAGGATTATTTGTGAATATTGAAGGAAACGATTTAGAAAATAAATTTGAGTCCAAACAATTAGAAATTGCTAGGAAAATTTGGAGGGGAGAGGGAACGAATTCCTTTATAAACGGTAAAGAGGTTAGATTAAAAGATATACAATTACTTTTTGCAGATGCGTCTACATCAGCAAGGTCTACTTCTATAGTTAGCCAAGGAAGAATAGGAGCTATAACTCAGGCCAAACCAGAAGATAGGAAAATGGTTTTAGAGGAAGCCGCAGGAATATTAGGTTTACAGTCTAGAAGGCACGATGCAGAGTTAAGGTTAAAAGGCGCTAACAATAATTTACTCAGAGTAGAAGATGTGATTGAGACATACGAAGAACAATTAGCCATTCTTAAAAAACAAGCCAAGGAAGCAGAAAGATTTAGAAATATATCAACATTAATCAAAAATGCTGAAGCTTCAGTATTTTTTGTTAAGAGAAACGAACTTCAACTTATTATTAAAAAACTGAATGAGGAAAAAGATAAAATAAAAATAAAGCTTGCTGACTTTCAAGGAGATGTATCAATCCAAGATCAAGCTTATGAGGATTTAAAAGTTAAAATTCCCCCAATGAGAGAAAAATCTTACTCATTGAATAGCGAACTTGATAGATTGAATATGACTGTAGAAAATCTAAAACAAGAAGAATTGCGTTTTGAAGAACATAAAATAAATTTAGAACATCGAGTAAAACAACTAAATCAAGACTTACAAATCGAACAAAAACAATTTGAAGATACCAATAATAAAATTAAGACAATAAAAAAAGATATTGAAGATTTGTCTTCTAAGGAATTTGAAGCAGAAAATCGTGACAACCCCATAAATCAATCTGATAAAAGTTTACTAAATAATATTTCCTTTGATAAAAAATATGAAAATGCAGTAGCTGCTATTTTTGGTAAAGAGCTTTTGGCATCACTTGAGCCAGATGGTGTATATTATTGGAGTGAACATTTAGGAGAGAACGTTACAAAAAAATTTAATTTTAATTGTGAGTTAGCTTCAAATGTTATAAAAGCCCCGAACCAAGTAATTAATAAACTTGAAAATGTAGCAATCGTATCGACAAAAAAAGAAGGAACAGAAAATCATAGTAAAATAGATATCGGTCAAGCTATTGTCGATTTAGAGGGTAATTTGTGGAGGTGGGATGGCCTTTTTATTTCAAGTAGTTATGAAGCAAATATTTCTACAATACTCTCAGAATTAAAGGAAAAGAGACTGAATGATCTCAAAAAGCAAATTATTGAATGGGAAAGAATTTTAGAAGTCACAAATCAGAAAACTGAAGATTTAAATCAAAGAATAAAAACTACAAAGGAAGAATTAGAAGTATCAGAGAATAATCCTGGAGATATTGATAGTAAAAGACAGTTTTTACTCAATAAAATTAATCAACTAGATGGTGAAAAAAAACTTTTTGATAATGAATTACAAGAACAAGAAAACCTTTTAGAAAAACTCTCCAAAGAGTTGAGAAGTAAAGAACAAAATTACTCAGTTGTTAAACAGGAGTTAATTCGAAAAGAATCGGAGATTTCAAATTATTCAAACAACTTAGCTCAGCTCACACAATCTTGTAGAGAAAAAATAAATGTCGATTTATTAAATTTAGAAAATGAAGTAGAAAAATTTAAGAAAGATGAAGATTTAGAGACTGCAGAAAAAAGAGTTTCAAGATTGAATGCTGAAAGAGAGAGAATTGGTGCTGTAAATTTACTTGCTGAAGATGAATATGTTAAATTAAGAGAAAAAGTTGATGAAACGATCAAAGATAAAAATGAGATTCAAGAGTCTATTGAAAAGCTTCACGAGGCAATAAATAAAATTAATAAAGAGGGTGTCACAAGGTTAAAAGATGCTTTTAAAATTGTTAATGAAAATTTTGAAAGACTCTTCACAAAGTTATTTGGTGGAGGGAAAGCTTATTTAAAACTTATACAGAATGATGAAGACCCACTAAATTCAGGTCTAGAGATATTTGCAAGTCCTCCTGGAAAAAAAATGCAAAATATAACTCTTTTATCAGGGGGTGAGCAGGCATTAACTGCGATTTCTTTATTATTCGCTGTATTTATGGCTAACCCCTCGCCTTTTTGTATATTAGATGAGGTTGACGCCCCTTTAGATGACAATAATGTTGATAGATTTTGTAGTATGGTTGAGGAAATTTCTGAAAAAGTGCAAACTAAATTTATAATTATTACTCATAATCGAATGACCATGTCTAGGGTAGATAGACTTTATGGTGTTACGATGCCTGAAGAAGGAATTTCTCAAATAGTCTCTGTTGAATTAGAAGAAGCAGTAAAGTACGCTGAGTAATGGACAATAATGAAGAGTCTGACAAAAAACCAAAGATGCAAGGTCTTAGCTTTGCATATAGAATCTCAACAGAGTTATTAGGTGCCTTAATAGTTTCTGTTATTATAGGTTTGTTTATAGATAAGATGTTTGACAGTAAACCCATTGGGTTAATAACATTGATAATACTGGGTTTTTTTGCTGGTTTGCTGAATATTTACAGGCTTATACGTCGCATAGAAAATCCCAAATAAATCTGTTTTATTACCTTCATGGCCAAAGGTGAAAGTCCCCTTAAACAGTTTGAAATTCAACCAATAATAGACATTAATCTGTTTGGATTAGATATTTCATTTACCAATTCGGCTTTATGGATGACTGTAACAACTGCATTTATACTGATATTTTTTACTGCACCCTTTTTAAAATCAAAAAAAACAAATTCTGTAAGTGATCTTTACCCGTCTAGGATGCAAGTTGCAGCAGAACTAGGCTTTAGTTTTATTAATAGTTTGCTAAATGACACAGTTGGCAAAGAGGGGAAGAAATACTTTTCCCTAGTGTTTACTTTATTCATGTTCATTCTCTTTGGTAATCTTTTTGGAATGATCCCCTATAGTTTTACCTTTACCAGCCATATTATTGTTACACTTGCACTTGCCATGGGAGTTTTTATTTTTGTTACTGTTTTAGGTTTTGTAAAACATGGAGTGAAGTTTTTTAGCTTCTTTGTAATTCCTGGTTTACCTATTTATATGCTCCCTCTTCTTATACCAATAGAAATAATTTCTTACTTATCTAGACCTATAAGTTTATCTGTTCGACTCTTTGCTAATATGCTTGCTGGTCATACTTTATTAAAAGTTTTTGCGGGTTTTGTATCTGCTTTAGGAATTTTTGGAATTCTGCCATTAGTATTTATAATTGCCTTAACAGGTTTAGAGATACTAATAGCATTTTTGCAAGCATATGTCTTTGCGATATTAACATGTTTGTATATTAACGACGCTTTACACTTACACTAGATGTACATAAGGAGGTAAATATGGAACTAGTTGAAGGACTTAAATATTTAGGCGCAGGTTTAGCCGTGATTGGTGTGATCGGTGCTGGTATTGGTATTGGTAATGTTTTTGCTGCATTTATTACAGCTGTTGGAAGAAACCCAGCTGCAAGAAATGAAGTCTTTACCATGACAATGTTGGGTTTTGCCCTTGTTGAAGCTATTGCTTTATTCGCATTAGTTATAGCCTTAGTAATATTATTTTCCTAAGGAATTTGAGTAACTTATGCCTCAATTAGAGCAAGTAGAATTTTTTATTTCTCAGCTTTTTTGGCTGGGTGTATTTTTTGTAATACTGTTTTCAGTGCTAACATATATAACACTCCCTAAAATTAGAGCTTTTTTGAACCAAAGAGATGATTTTGTTAAATTACATATCTCGAAACAAGATGAATTAATCAAAAAAGCTGAGTCAATAATTGAAAACTATGAGGCTAAACTCACTGAAGCTAAAAACCAAGCATCAGAGATAATAAATGATGCAAAAGATAAAGCTCTTCAAGAAAGCGAGACTTTAATTAAAGCCACTGAGGAAAAAATACAACAAGAAATTAGACAAACTGAGGAAAGAGTAACTAAAGAAAAAGATTTAGCCATATCTGAGCTAAATGTCCAACTTAAGGACTCAGCTACTAATTTTATCTCTAAAGTAACCAAAATAGAAAAAGGTAATATTACCATTTAATGAGTTATTTATTTTCAGATCCTAAGTTTTGGCTATTAATTTCTTTTATAGTTTTCGTGATTTTGATGATTAAACCATTTAAAAGTATGATGATAGGTGGTTTAGACTCAAAAATCGAAGAGATTAAACAAAATATTGACAAATCTCTTGAGTCTTTTACGGAAGCTGAAGAGAAACTCAAAGATGCAGAAAAAAGGACTTTAGATTTATCTAATAAAGTTGATGAAATCATTTCTAATGCTAGATCACAAGCGGTGTCTATTTCCAAAAATATAATTGATAAGACAAGTCAAACTGTAAAATCAAAAGAAAAGAATTCTTTAGATCGCATTAAACAAATTGAAATGTCTGCAGTACAAACAATTAAATCACAAGCATCTTTGGAGCTTAATAAAATAATCCATAATTATTTCTCTAATTTATCTGAAGATACTAAAACTAAAATTTTACAAAAAAGTGTCGTAGATTTAAAATCAATTAATTAAAAGATTAACTAAATTATTCTAAAAACTATAACTCATCGAAACAATGCTAGTATTGTTAAGTTTATTTGAGGATACATGTCCCTCATCTGAAGATGTAATATTTTCAAAAGAAAGTGATATATTGTTTTCAATAGCTTTATTGTATCGAAATGATAAATCAATTTGTCTACCTGATGGATGCAAGTCAACTTTTTCTTGATTAAAGTTTAAAGTACCATTTACGTCATGAGCTAAAGGAACACTTATATTAGCAGTTCCACTCTCTAATCTGTGAGGCTGATAAACCTTTATAATAAAACTATCATTTGAATTTAAATCATGTTTTAACAACGCACCAAAACTAGAGCTTATGATTGGTGAAATATTATTTATTAAAGTATTAGAACTAGAATTGTTATATTGAGTTCTACCAAGACTTGAAATTAATGAAATATCAGTACTCTTACTAATTTTTTTCTCAAAACTATGACTAACAAATATTGTTGGTGTATTGTTGTTTTGATTGAATGCTCCACTAGAATTAGATCCAATAAAGGAGTTATGTTCTAAACCAAGTCCAAACATTAAACTTGAATTAGTATTGTCTTTGTCGATAATTTTTTTGGTGACGACAATCCCTGAATTTGGAGTATCAATATTATTGATACTATTGTCGTAAAAAGATAAAGCTAAATGGTTATTTTCACTATTTAAACCAATAAAAGATCCAATAGCAAAAGAGTCTGAAGGAATGAATGGGTTTGAAAAACCTTCATTATAAATTACATTAGCTGAAGTATCATTAGATATAAATCCGGTTGAAATTTCAATTGGCACATTCATTGAATTATAAACTCTTTGTCCACCAAAATTTGTAAAGTTTGAAAAGCTATTTGGATTGATTTTAATCTCTCCATCAATATTTTCATACTTAGCTATAAAACTATTTGCACTTTCAAATGGTGAACTAGGTTCATTTACATAAGTTTTAAAAGAATAACTATTAAGATGATTATTTAACTTCTGTTCAATAGTTTCATACTGGTCGTAACTTATAAAAGAGCTAGCAAAATCATATTCGAAACTTCCATATAGTGCATCGTGAAAAACAGCACTTTTTCCGTCAAAGTGCCTTTTTAATGAGTCTCCAAATACCTTTGGAGTTTGGATAAAAGAATTATCAAGGTCATGTGCTACTTTATTATCCAAAGACTCCCCAACAAAAATAGACTCACTTAACATACTAGATGTGATTGGTTGCAATGCTTTATAGACATCTGGAATACCATGACCAAATTCAGTATTGTAACCATGTTTTACTCCATTTCCAAAATCGACAGTTGCAGTTCTTGTAAAAAAAGTATTGTCTGCGGTAGCAAGCAACCTGTCAGTTATTTGTGCAGGAGTTAAATTTGGAAACGCCTCAGATAGTAGTGCTACAGATCCTGATATCATTGGAGCACTAAAAGAGTTACCAGATATTCCACTATAATAATAACTGGAGCTTCCATCAGTATCTATGCCAGATGTGATAGTGTCTTCTTCTCCTGCTACTTTGATACCATAAGAATCTGTTACAAGGCAATACGCTGCGGTACTTCCACAATCTGAATATACAGAAGTATATGTTTCATTTCCTGAGCTCCCAGAAATTTCAACGGTACCAGCAGTAATCCAAGCATCATTTAAAGATGTTTCAAGCACAGGAAGACCTGCCATCCAGTGTGCTTCAGTATCGGATGTATCGTTTGATAATGCCCAAACAACTACACCTTTGTTAGCTTGAAAAGAGTTTAAAGAAGCAATCCATTTTTCTGCATTTGTTTCAGAAACTGACGCTCCAGCCTGATTGGTCAACCAATGTGCAATAGTTTGTGCATTACTTGATAATCCATTATTTGATTTGTAAGTTATTAAATCTTGAATTGTCGTATTTACATATCCGTAACTATGATTTGACGCTGCAGTATTTGAAGGAGAGTTGTCTAATGCTTGTGAATAATCTAAAGCTGCATCTGTAACTCCAGATTTTAAGGTATTGTAGTCTGAGTAATATAAATCAGCATTGTAAGCAACACCCATAATATCAACGCCACCTGAAAGATCGTTGTAAGCCCCAAGAGCAATTGAAGCAACCATGTTACCATGAGTTGTATTTACACTTGTACCATCATAAGTAAAGTTTGTTTGATAATATGATATAGTCTTATCTTCCCACTCCAAATGATTTGGATCAAAATAATTATCTTGAATATGAATAGTTTGATTGTTTCCAGATAGCCCATAACCATATGCTTTGTGAATGTTCATAACTTCATATGGATTTTGAACAGAGTTAGAAATTGATCCATTTTGCAAAACACGATCAAACTCTCCTCTAGATGCCCAGGTTTGAGCTGTACCATTATTGTAACTTCCTGAGTAACCTGATGCAAAGTGCCCTGATACTGAGCTAGAACTACTTCCACCTCCACCCCCACTACAAGAAATAAATATAAAAAAAGAGGCTAATAAAGATAGAAATTTTATAAATTTCACAACAATTAAATTTTATATTAAATGGTAAATCAAATAAATATAATTTAGGGAAAATTGATGCGAATAATGAATATTGTTAAATGATATATTTGCATGATCTGTTAGTTTAATAAAGTTAAAGGATTTAGAAATCTTAAAAGAGCCTGGGAAGATTTAAAATAAACCTCATGATAGTCTTTTTTACTACCTAAGGAATTTAAGTGCTCTATAAAACACATAAATTCCTCAGGAGATTCCTCAATAAAAAAATCATATTTATCTTCCTCAATTAAAATTTGATAAAAACCTTCGCATTCATTTATAAAGTCTATTTTTTTAAGATTTTTTAAAGCAGATGTATTTCCAGCTTTTTTAAAATGATTCTCAAAAGATACAAATAAATCATCTCTGTTTTCAAAATTAAATCTTTCATTATATTTTTTGTAGTCTATCTCATCCTTATTTATATTAGTACAACCTAACAAAAGCAAAGTGAGAAAAAATGTTAAATACTTATTCATATACAGAAAATTAGTTTAAAGCATAAAATAATTTTATACCTTCATTATATACATCTGAGTCAATTTGTATTTTGTCATTAAAATTAAATACAAAGAAATTCTTTTCTTCTTTTTGAATTTTTAAATCTTTAGAAAATTGAAATTCTTTAATTTTAACTTCTTTGCTTTGATCTGTAATAAAAATAATCAAATTAACTTGATATATTTTTATTTCTTTTTCTTTTTCTTTTAAACGAACATTTAAGGAATAATTAGTAGAAATTTCTACAACACCCTCCTCTTCTATCAAATAACAATTAAGACCATATCCTGTTGGTAACTCAACAATAGCATCACCAAAATCAAAGGTTCTCGACTCATACAAAATTAAAGATTGAGGACAATCTTTTGCAATAATTTTAGATTCTTTTTTTAAAGGATTTGAAATAGAGCATGATGTTAAAAATAAAGACAAAATGCTTAAAATTATAAATTTATTCTTCATCATTAATCAATATTATGCATCATACATACATTAATTAAAAAATAAACATATGGCAGTTTACACACCTATTTCTCTCACAGATGCACAGGAGTTATTCAAATCACTTGGAGAAATAGTCAAGTTAGAAGGTATAAAAGAGGGAGTAGAAAATACAAATTATTTAGTACATTTAAATGACTCAAAGAAATACATTCTAACTCTTTTTGAAAAGAGAACAAAAGAGACTGATCTACCCTATTTTAATAACCTTATGGGTTTATTTAATAAAAACGGTGTTAATTGTCCTTTAAGCATAAGTATAGAAAATCAAAATTTATTCAAAATCAAAGAAAAATCATGTTGTATTTACACTTTTGTTGAGGGTAGACCTATATCTAGTAGTAATAAAGAACAATTAAACTCACTAGGAAAATCAATAGCACATTTGCATCAATCAGGAAGTGACACAAATCTCTACAGAAAAAATATGATGCTATTACCCTCTTGGAAACACGTCACTAAGAGCTTTTCAAAAAGTGATCCTAAAGTTAATAGTGAGGAGTACAGAGATATTGTTGAGAATATAAATCATCTTCAAGATAAATTTCCTTTAAATTTAAGGCAGATTAATATTCATGCAGATTTATTTAAAGATAATATTTTTTTTTTAAATAACAAAGTCTCAGGTTTTATAGATTTCTTTTTTTCTTGCACCGATACTGTTATTTATGATTTAGCTACGTTTGTGAATGCTTGGTTTTTCAAAGAAAATAAATTTGTAGAAGATAATTACATAAATTTTCTTAAATCTTACCAACAAAATTTTGAATTAACTATTAAGGAAAAAGATAATTTTAACTTTTATTTAAAAGTAAGTGCTATTCGATTTTTTTTAACAAGACTTTATGACTTACATTTTAATTATGAGGGAAATGTAAAACATAAAAATCCATTAGAGTTTTTTGAAATTTTTAAATTTCATGAAGAAAATAATATACAGGACTTTTTTTGATTAACGTTTTTACAGATGGATCATGTCTTGGTAATCCTGGAAATGGGGGCTGGGCATTCTTGATTGCTGAAGAAAAGAATATCAGATATAGATCTGGATTTGAAAAAAATGCCACAAATAATCAAATGGAACTGTTAGCTGCGATTAAAGCACTAGAGTTTTTAAATAAATATAATGATATTACAATCAATACTGATAGTAATTATGTCAAAGAGGGAATAACAATTTGGATATTTAATTGGAAAAAAAATAATTGGAAAACATCAACAAAGCAACCAGTTAAAAATAAAGAACTATGGGAGAGGCTAGATAATCTATGCGAGAATAAAAATATAAATTGGTGCTGGGTTAAAGCACATAATACTAGTGAATTTAATAATCAAGTTGACGAACTCGCTAGAAAAGCAGCTGAGTCATTAACTGAGTCTTCGTTTAATTGAGTCTACAGTTTCAAGATTCTCAATAGGTCCTATAGACGAGATTGTTAAATTAGACTCAAGTATTTTTGTTCTTGCTTTTTCCAAATCCTCTAACTGTACTGCATCTATTTTTGCAATGAATTCCTCTGGTGATCGAAGTTTATTATGCATCAGGTAGCTAGATGCGTTAGATCTACACCTTGATGAAATACTTTCCTCTCCCTTTAAAATACCTACTTTAAATTTTGCTTTCGTTTTAGTTAATTCCTCCTGTGTGAAAGTGTTGGCATTTATATTTAATTGATCACATAAAACAGGAATTAATTCTTTAACTTCCTTGTGTCCAGTGCCTGCATAAACATAAAAAATACCAGAGTCAGAAAAAAAATCACCACTGCTATATATACTGTAAACAAGACCTCTTTTTTCTCTTATTTCCTGAAATAGTCTTGAAGACATACCAGAACCAAGAAGAGTTGAATAAACTCTTGTAGCATAATAAAGGTCTGAGTGAATATCTACACCCTCAAAGCCTAGTAATAACTTTACCTGTTCTAAATTCTTTTCTTCTCGATATTCCCCTCCTACATATGAAGATTTTGGAATATAATCATCATTACCTTGAGGAAGATTTTGAAATTTTTCTTCAACAATTTTTATGATTTTGTCTTCATCAAAATTTCCGGATACAGAAAATACCATTTTCGATGGATTATAAAAACTTTTCATAAAACCCTCTACCTCATCTCTTGATATAGATTTTATAATTTCAGAAGTGCCTAAAATTGATCTTCCCATGGGTTGATTTGGATATGCTAACTCGTCGAACTTATCGCCTACAATACTATCTGGTTCATCTGCATACATACCAATCTCTTGTAATATTACACCTCTTTCTTTATCAAGCTCCTGTGAGTCAAATGTAGAAAATTGAAGTATGTCACTAATAACGTCTATTGATAATTCAACATTTTCTTTTAAACCACTCATATAATAAGCTGTAATTTCTCTTGAAGTATATGCATTATGAGAATTTCCAACTAGTTCTACTTCTTTAGCTATTTGCGCAGCAGATCTATTTTTTGTTCCTTTGAAAGCCATATGTTCAAGTAGATGAGCAACACCATTAATTTCTTTACGTTCATTCCTAGACCCTACCTTGTTCCACATACCAACACTAACTGTTTCTACAGTGTTAACGTGGTCCGTAATAAGTGTCATCCCATTATTTAATTTATGAATATTAGGCATTTAATTTAATGTAATCTCCCAAAGCTTCGAAATTATTATCTAAAATTTCAAATTTTTCTTTATTTAAAAATTCTATATTTTTATTGTAGTTGATGTTATTGCCCAATACTTTTTGAACAGTTTCTTGAAACTTTACAGGATGAGCGCAGGCTAAACACATTACTTTTTTGAGATTTAATTTCTCAGCACATACTACTCCTACTGCCGTATGAGGATCTAATAAAATATTATGATTTTCATAAGTATTTTTAATCTGATTTTCAACTTCTTCAGAGGTTGCATTTTCTGATAAAAAATTCTCTGATAATAAATTATGTATAGAGCTATCTAATTTTTTATTATGTTCATTATTTGGAATATTTTGAAATAGTTCGTTAGTTGAGTCTGGTCCAAGAAACTCAGCTAAGAGCCTTTCAAAATTACTTGATATAGTTATATCCATGCTGGGGCTATTAGTTTTTACAACATTATAGAGATGTAGATCATTATTACTTATAATTCGATGTAAGATATTATTCTCATTTGTTGCAACAATTAATTTATTTATGGGGAATCCCATAGACTTGAGTAAATAAGCAGAATATATATTTCCAAAATTTCCACTTGGCACTACAAAGTTATCAATATTACAATTTAGAAATGACCAAGCATAATAGATAGATTGTGGTAATACCCTGAACCAATTAATTGAATTCACAGCAGTAAAACTAAAGGTCTCATTTAAATTTTTATCTTTAAAAAGTTTCTTTACTAAATTTTGACAATCATCAAAACTTCCATTTAAGGCAATATTGAAAACATTATTTGCTCCACTTGTAGTCATTTGTTTTCTTTGAAAAAGAGATGTGGAATTATGAGGATGAAGTATAAAAATACTAATGTTATCAATACCTTTAAAAGCTTGTATCGCTGCAGAACCAGTGTCTCCAGAAGTTGCGCCAATTAATAATAATTTTTTATCTACTTTTTTTAAATAGAACTCATATATTTTTGCCAACAAGCACATAGCATAATCTTTAAAAGCTAATGTAGGACCATGAAATAAATTTAATAATTCATTGTCTCCAATATTCGATACTGAGACGATTTCTTGATCAAATTTACTATAGGCCTCGTGAATTATCTTATTAATTGTTTTAGAATCAAATAAATCTAATAAAAAAGGTGATAGAATAAAATTTGCTATATCAAAATAATTTTTTCCTTTAAGTGTATTAATTTGATCAATGCTAAATTTTGGAATTTCTTTTGGAATAAAGAGTCCTCCATCTGGTGCTAGGCCATAATTTAGAACCTGTTCAGCAGAAAAATCAGTTTTGTTATTCCTTGTGCTTGTATATTTCATTTAACAAATCTACTAACCAAATGCTCTAAATAATATTTTGAATTTAGTTTTTCACCAGAAATGCTTTGTAACATTTCATCAGAAGAATATAAAGAGGCTTTTTGATGAATATTATTATTTAACCATATAATTAATTGCTTAATATTTTCTTCATCAGGGTTTTTCAAAAAAATGTCAAACAAAGGACAATTATATTTGATTTGAGAGGCTATCATTGCACCAAGAGCGTAAGTAGGAAAATAACCAAATATTCCCTCATACCAATGAATATCTTGTAGTACTCCTTCTGAGTCTGAGATTAGATCTATTTCTAAATGATCTAGGTATTTTTTATTCCATAAATTTTTTATGTCTTTAAATTTAATTTTATTTTTGAATATTTCCTTCTCAATTTGATATCTAATAAATACATGAATTGGATAAGAAAATTCGTCAGCACTAACTCTGATTGGGTTAATTCTAACAGTGTGGTAATGCTCTAAAAACGATTTTTCCAAATCTTTAGAGTTATCAAAAATGGTATTAATAATTTTAAAATAAGTCTGCGATTTAAAGATATGATTTTCAAAGAAGAGAGATTGACTCTCATGGACACTTAAACTCCGAGATTGACCCAATGGCTCATAAAGGTATTGAATTGGTCGATTTTGCTCATATACGCCATGACCTGTCTCATGAAACAAAGCTGATAAGGACTCTAATATATTTTCTTCAAACCTTGTTGTTATACGCACATCATTTGTGGCACCTCCACAAAACGGATGATGAGATTGGTCAATTCTTCCTCTGTCAAAATCAAAGTTGAGTTGTTGTAATTTTATTTTTATCTCTTTTATTATTTTTGCGTCAGAAATATCAGATTTATAAATGAAAGGAGATTTAATTTTTTGTATATTTTTATACTTAGGTATTATTTCTTTATCAATAATAGAGAAAACTTCGTCAATCTTTACTGAGTCATAGTCTATGTCATATTTTGAAATTAGAGAGTCATAAGGTGTTAAGTTAGTAGCATAAGATAATTGACTAGCCTCTTCATGTACTAAATCTAATAAATCATTGAAGTCTTTTTCAATTATTGAGCAATTATTTTTTGTTCGAGCTTCTCTCCATAAATGTTCACAAGTTAATTTTTTTTTAATAAGTGAAGATTTTAAATCTGGATCAATAGCATTTTCTTTTATGATAATACTCTTCATTAATTTTAAACACTTACTATCTGTTTCAGTCAATTTTGTATTTTCAGCTTTTTCTATCTCTTCTTGAACCTCCTCAGCCCTAAATATTGTGTCAGTAAATTTAGATAAAATAGACATTTGCTCTGATCTAGAGTCGATACTTTTTTTTGGTAAATTAGTTGCATTATCCCAAAATAAAACTCCACTTACATCATTTAATACATAATAATTCTTAAAATACTCTCTGAGTTTATTCATATTTCTTCCTAATAATTAACAGCATTATGACACTGGATAAGCTTAACAAAAACCAAGTTATTGAATAATTCAAATGATTATTTCTTAAAAATACTAGAGGATTAAAACTATATTTAGTTATCCTATCATCCAGTAAAACAAAATAATATTTTGATGGAAATTCATATTTATAAAATTGGTTAAAATCATCCTTATTAACTGAATACCAGGTATTGTTTAATAAATTATTCTCAGGAGTAAAAAATGGCTTATCTGAATTGAATTCTCTAATATAAACTTTTGCATTATGAACAGCTAAATATTTTTTAATAATATTTTTGACTTGATCAGAATCTTTATCTTTAAACCATCCAAAATTGATTACACTATATATCTCGTTATTATACTTTAGGGGAAGTATCAGGTGATATCCTGGCTTTCCTTTGAATGTTTTGGACTCTATAAAGATTGGTTTATCTAAAATAGTGTAATTTTTGTCTAATTTTACTGAAACTAAATTATTGTATTTATTATCATTAGAGAACAGATCAGGATTAATAATTGAATTATTAATATTATCCATTAGATCATTTTTCCAATTAAGTCTAAATAATTGCCATGATCCTAAAATAAAAGTTAGGATTGAAATACTAATGAATACATATGTTAACGATGACTTATTCATAGATTGTTATTTTAAGTGATTTTAATGAATAAAATTTTTGGTCTATTTTCCCCACCAGTAAATACTTATGTATAAAAACAACCAAACAACATCGACGAAATGCCAATACCATGCAGCTGCTTCAAATCCAAAATGTCTTTCTGTGGTTAAATGACCTTTTCTTATTCTCAGTAAACAAACTAATAAAAACAAAGTACCAATTAAAACATGAAATCCATGAAAACCGGTTGCCATGTAAAAAGTTGAAGGATATATACCTTCAGTAAAACCAAAAGTAGCATGTTGGTATTCATATATTTGTAAAAGAGAAAATATAAAACCCAAAAAAACTGTAAAATATAAACCTTTTAGTGCCTCTTTATTATTGCCCTCTCTTAATTCATGGTGAGCCCATGTACATGTAGTGCCTGATAAAAGTAAAATTAAAGTATTTAAATATGGGATGTCTAATGGATCAAAAGTTTCAATTCCTTTTGGTGGCCAAACTCCTATTCCAAGAGTGCCTGTAAAAACTTCTTTGTATTCAGCTAAAAATGTTTTAGGTAAAAGACTTGCATCAAAAAAAGCCCAAAAAAAAGCGACAAAAAACATAACTTCTGAAGTGATAAACAGAGCCATCCCCCACCTAAGACCAATCTCAGTAATTGAATTATGAACTTTAAGGAAAGTGCTTTCTTTGATGATATCTCTCCACCACATGAACATGGTAAAAAGTATTAAAAAAAGACCAGCTACCATTGGCCATATCATTTCATAGTGCATATATAAAATAGCACCAGAAACTAAAAAAAGAGCTGAAAAAGCACCAACGATAGGCCAAGGACTTGGATTGACAAGGTGGAATTTATGTTTCTTTTCCGAGTCTTTGAATACTAAATCAACCATCTGGATTTATATTTCATTCTTTTTTCTCAAAAAAGGTATATGACAAAGTGACATTCTTAGTCCTACTTGCCTCAGGATCTTCTAGTATTAAGGGATCTAAATAAAAAGTGACAGGAAACGAAACAACTTCATTTGGCTGGATAGTCTGATCAATAAAACAAAAACATTCTATTTTAAACAAATATGGACCAATTTTTGGTGGTAAAATATTAAAAATAGATGTGCCAGTGGACTCAATGCCAGTATTATTTTTAGCTTTAAAAACTACGTCATACTTAACACCCTCAGTAATATTCATTTTTTGTGGCGCCTCAAACATCCAGTCCAAACCATCATTTACCTGAGCTGAGAATATGACTTTTATATCAAGTTGTCCTGAATTCATATTTTGGTCTTGTTCTTGAATTTGAACTTCTTTATTAAAGCCTTGGAAACCCGTTATGTCACAAAAAAGCTTATATAATGGAACAGAAAAAATTACTAAACTCAGCATAAAGCCAAGTATCAATATTAAAACAAATAATGTTTTGTTTTTATTTGATATGTTCAAATACCAGATTTAATTCTAAATATTGTAATAAAATAAAATGCTGTAACAAGCATGAAGAGTAAAGCTAAGACCAATAAATTTTTATTTTTTCTCTTCATTAGAATAAATATTTATCAATTACTGTTAGTGAAAAAATAAGAAATAAATAAACAATTGAATATCCAAAAAGTTTTATCGAGTCTTTCTTTAAATTTTTTGATTTATTTAATTTAAATAGCTTGTAAATAAAATATGCGTTGAGAACATTAGATCCTATAAAAAAACTCATTCCAGCGAATTTAAAAAAATAAAGAAAATTAACTGAAGCAACCATAAAAAAAGTGTAAATATTCATCATCACGAGTGTTTTCTTAATACCGTATTTAACTGGGTACATAGGAATATCAGCATCAGAGTAATCTTGGTTTCTAAAAATAGCCAGTGCCCACGAGTGTGGCGGTGTCCAAAGAAATATAATTAAACATAATATTAAAGGATAAAAAATCTGATCGCCAGATATACTTATCCAAGCAATCACTGGAGGGAGGGCGCCTGCCAAACCTCCAATTACTATATTTTGTGCTGTTCGATGCTTCAGATACATTGTGTAAAAGACAGAGTAATAAAGAATAGTAAAAGCTAGTAGAATTGAGGCCTTAATATTTGTGAAGAAAAACAATGCCACTACAGAAAAAAAAGAAAAAATTAGACCAATTCCAAGTGCTGTGTTAGCTGAGATATTTCCTGAGGGAATAGGCCTGAACTTCGTTCTATCCATTTTTGAGTCAATGATTCGATCAAACCACATATTCAAAATAGCTGATCCCGATGCACCCATAGCAATAAGAATAAGAGCTACCACTTTGATATATAAATTTTTATCTGAGGGGGCAAGCAACATCGCACATAAGGCAGTAAATATAACTAAAGAAATTACACCAGGTTTGATTAAAACGTATATTTGTTTTAAAAAGTTTACAACTTGAGCAAAGAACAGATTTTGCTCTGTTTGTACGAAAGCTTGTTGCTGTTTTTTTTCTAACACAAATTAATTTTTAACTTCAGGTAATGTATCAAACTGGTGATAAGGTGGAGGAGATGGTAGTGTCCACTCTAGAGTTTTTGCACCCTCACCCCATGGATTTGCTTCTGCTTTTTTACCTTTTAACAAAGCATAAATAATTACGAAAATAAAAAGAATAAAAGAGGCAAAAGATATATATGAACCAATTGAGGATATAACATTCCATCCTGCATAGGCATCTGGATAATCAGGAATACGTCTTGGCATTCCAGCTAGTCCTAAGAAGTGTTGAGGAAAGAAAGTTAAATTTACTCCTAAAAAGAATAACCAAAAATGCAATTTACCAAAAAACTCAGAGTAATTTTTTCCACTCATTTTACTAAACCAATAATAGATACCTGCAAATATTCCAAATACCGCTCCCATACTTAAAACGTAATGGAAGTGAGCTACAACGTAATATGTGTCGTGTAATACGACATCAATTCCTGCATTTGCCAAAATTACACCTGTTACTCCACCAAGAGTAAATAAAAATATAAATCCTAATGCAAATAACATAGGAGTTGTAAAAGTTATTGAACCGCCCCACATTGTAGCAATCCAACTAAAGATCTTTACACCAGTTGGCACAGCAATAACAATTGTAGCTAGCATAAAATATGCTCTAACATTTGCACTAAAACCTACAGTGTACATATGGTGAGCCCAAACAACGAAACCTATGAATCCAATGGCAACCATTGCATAGGCCATGCCTAAATATCCAAATACAGGTTTTTTAGAGAATGTAGATACGATATGTGAGACGATACCAAACGCTGGTAATATCATAATATAAACTTCAGGGTGACCAAAAAACCAAAAAAGATGTTGAAATAAGACAGGATCTCCTCCACCCGCTGGATCAAAAAAAGTGGTTCCGAAGTTTCTATCGGTTAAAAGCATTGTGATAGCTCCACCTAACACTGGAACTGCAAGGAGAAGAAGAAAAGCAGTAACTAACATTGCCCAAACAAAAAGAGGCATCTTATGGATAGTCATACCTGGGGCTCTCATATTTAAGATAGTTGTGATGAAATTCACAGCTCCAAGTATCGATGAAGCGCCTGCTAAATGGAGTGAAAAAATAGCCATATCAACAGCAGGTGTACTATGTCCAATATTAGAACTTAATGGTGGGTAAATAGTCCAACCAGTACCTGCTCCACTCCCAACAAACATTGAGCCTGCAATTAAAAACAATGCAGGGACTAATAGCCAAAAACTAATATTATTTAGTCTTGGAAATGCCATATCTGGAGCACCAATCATTAAAGGAATAAACCAATTTCCAAAGCCACCAATTAATGCTGGCATAACAACAAAAAAGATCATAAGTAATCCGTGAGCTGAGATGATGACATTCCACATTTGTCCATCTGCAACAAACTGCATGCCGGGTTCAGATAGCTCCATTCTCATAATAACTGAAAGAGCTCCTCCTACTACACCTGCGATAATTGCATAAATTAAATATAATGTTCCGATATCCTTATGGTTTGTGGAAAAAAACCATCTTGTAAAAAATCCAGGCTTATGATCATGGTGATCATTCATAGCTAATGATTCTGAGCTCATAAATTATTCTCCTCTAATTGAATTATATTATTTTGTGAAATAACAATCTCCTCTTCTGGCTTGTTAATTTCAATATCTTCGTTAATGGCATAATTATTTTTAGCTTCATTAGCCCATGCCATAAATTCTCTTTCTGGTAATACTTTAACAACTACAGGCATAAAACCATGACCACTTCCACAAATTTCGGAACACTGCCCTCTGTATATCCCTGGTTCTTTCACATTTACCCATGTTTCGTTTAGTCTTCCTGGCACAGCATCTGTCTTCAAACCCATTGAAGGAACCGCCCAACTATGAAGAACATCACCAGCTGTAATTAAAATTTGAATGTTTTTATTCGCTGGAATTACTAGAGGGTTATCAACAGTTAATAACCTTAGGTCACCCTCTTCAAGATCTTGTTCTTGAACCATATAGCTCTCAAAATAAAAGTCACCGTGATCAGGGTATTCGTACTCCCAATACCACTGATGACCAATGACTTTCACAGTCATATCATAGTTTTCACTTTTTTCTTGTTGGTATAATAATTTAAATGATGGAATCGCGAGTACCACAAGTATAACTATGGGTATTGCTGTCCATAGGACTTCTACAACTGTGTTATGAGTTCTTGTAGATGGAATTGGATTTCTTTTTGCACTAAAACGAAAAGATACATAAAAAAGAAGAAATAAAACAAATACTGTAATCAAAGACATGACAATCAGAATTACATTATGAAGTCCAACGACACTGCCCATTAAATCTGTTGCAGGATTTTGAAAACTTAACTGCCAGTCTGTGGCTTGTTTTCCATATAATTCAAAAGAGATGAATATAAAAAAAACTGATAAAATAGATTTCATTTAAGACATATTAGTAATCTTTTTGATACAGTATATTGACAGTATGTCGCTTAAACCCGCTATAATTAAGAAAAATAATGAAATGTTAGGCTAAGTGCGGCAATAACTGCCGTATCAGCTTTGAGAATGTTCGAACCTAGGCTCACATTCAAGAAATTTTTGGATGATTTGGAAATAAATGCTCTCTCTTCGTCCTCAAATCCTCCCTCCGGCCCGATCACAACTAAAATTTCACTATTTGATTTAATTTTAGCTTGAGATAAATGAATTCCTTTGAGGTTTTCATCAAACATTAAAATCGTTTTACTAGAAATGATTTTCGATTGATTTTTTAAATTATTCAAATCATGAATATTAGGGATAGATAATCTCTCACTTTGTTGAGCGGCGCCAATAGCATAAGTATTAAACTTACTGAGATTTATTTTTGTGTTTATAGTTCTTTTAAAAAGTGTTGGAAATATAGATCTAATGCCCATCTCCGTAGATTGTCTAATAATTGACTCACTATTTTGATATTTAATTGGAGAAAACATTAAGTCTATTGATGTTTCTGCTTTAGGAGGTGAAACTAGACTAATTGTTTTTGCGATTAAAAAATTATTTTTAATATCCACTATTTCAGATTTCCACTCTCCAGAATTATTGTTAAATAAAGATACATGATCGCCAACTTTTAACCTCATTACTCTCACAAGGTGGATATAATACTTTTTTTCTAGCTCATAAGTGCTACCCTGTTTTAAAATTGTAGTACAATAAACTCTTTTCATGAATACTGATAATAAGAATAATTTAATTTTTAAATTATTACCACCATTCACACACTCTTATCTTTCTTTAGTTAGATTAGATAAGCCAATAGGTTTTCTCCTTCTTTTTTACCCGATTGGCTTTGTTTTAGCATCCTCAGGTAATATCATGTCTAATAATGTTTTAGTTTTATTCCTTATATTTTTTCTTGGTTCAATAATTATGAGATCTGCTGGATGTATAGTTAATGATTTAATTGACACAGATATAGATAAGAAAGTAATTAGGACAAAGAATAGAGCTTTAGCTTCATCAAAAATTAGTATTAGAAATGCTTTAATTCTTTTACTTACTCTTTTAGTAATAGGTTTTTTAATTCTTATACAGTTAAATTATGAGGCAATTATTTTAGGTATAGTTATCACACCTTTAATAGCCTTATACCCTCTAGCGAAAAGATTTTTTATTTTACCTCAATTTATTTTGGCTTTAACATATAATTGGGGTTGTTTTATTGGCTGGGCAGCACTGGGCTCAAACATTCCTTTCTCATCTATTTTTATTTTATATTTATCATTAATTTTTTGGACTTTAGCTTACGATACTATTTATGCGACGCAGGATGAAAAAGAGGACAAGAATTTAAATTTATATTCAAGCACTTTGTTATTTGGATCGAAAAAAATGATTTTTTTAAACTTAATGATTATCACTAAGTATTTTTTGATAATCTTTTATGGGAGTAGTTTGGATTTTGGATTTATATTTAATATTCTAGTCCTTACAATTTCTTTGATAAATTTATTAGATCTTAACCTCATATGGAAAAATAAGCCTGAAAATGCTAGCTCATACTTCTCTCGCAATAACTATTACGGTATAAGCCTTCTTTTTAGTATATTAATAGGTAGTCATTTTAATGTCTGAGTCTAAAAAACATTTTATAAGAATCTCTAAATTATTTCTAAATTTTAAATTTAAAATGTTCATTGCTATTTTATGTATGATTATTGCAGCTTTGTGCACAGGTTTTCATGCTTGGTTAGTTAAACCAGCCTTAGACAATGTTTTGATTAATGCTGATACATTTTATCTGTATTTTATTCCCATAGCTATTTTAATTACAGGAGTAATTAAAGGATTAGTAACTTATATCCAAATTACTTCTCTACAATTTATGAGTCACAGGATAATTGAGAAACTTAGACGTGACGTTTTTAAAAATATAATAAATGTTCATTACGGTTTTTTTATAAAAAATAAAACAGGATCATTAATAACTAGGATTACAACAGATACATATTACTTAAGTGGAGCAATGGCAAATACCTACACTGCATTAATCAAAGACTCTTTAACTTTAACTGTCTTGATTGGAAACATGTTTTATCAAAATTGGAAATTAGCTTGTATTTCTATAGTTATCTTTCCCTTAGCGATTGTTCCTGTAAGAGTTTTAGGAAAAAAAATAAGAAGGGTTACTAAAAATTTACAAGAACAAGTTGGGACATTAGCTTCAAATTTAGAAGAAGTTTTTAGAGGCATAAAGAATGTTAAATCTTTTAACGCAGAAAATTTTGAAATTAAAAGAGTTAATAAAGAAATTGAGCATGCAAGGGAATTAAATTTTAAACAGGAAAAAATTACAGCCCGATCCAGACCTTTTACAGAAACTCTTGGTTCAATGGCAGCTGGTTTAGCAATATTTGGTGGGGGTGTTTTCGTAATCAATGAAAATATGTCAGCTGGGCAACTAATGAGTTTTTTAGTTAGTTTAATGTTAGCCTATGCTCCACTAAAGAACCTTATAAATGTAAATGTTTTGCTTCAAAGCGGTCTAGGTGCTGCATCTAGAATATTTGAGTATATAGATTATAAAAATGAAACTATTGGTGGATCCAAGGCAATTAAAAATTTTAATACATTAAGTTTAAAAAATGTTTTTTTTAAATATGAAAACACAAACAAAAATATTATAGATGGTGTTAATTTTGAGTTAAAAGCAGGTAAAAAAATTGCACTTGTAGGACCTTCTGGAGGTGGTAAATCGACACTTACCGCTTTGTGTTTGAGATTGTTTGATATTTCTAGAGGTGAAATTAGAATAAATGAAACTAATATCAAAAAATTAAAATTAAATAATCTCAGAAATATACTTAGCCTTGTCAGCCAAGACACAGTTCTATTTGATGGAACTATCTTGGAAAATATAAAATATAATTCCAATATTAAACTAGCTGATGTTAACCATTTTGCTAACATTGCATGTGTAAACGATTTTGCAAATAACCTGCCTGGTAAATTGAATACAAGAATTGGAGAAAATGGAGTTCAGTTATCTGGTGGACAAAGACAAAGAATTTCAATTGCAAGGGCCCTTGCTCAAAAAAGCCAAGTTGTGCTTCTTGACGAACCGAGTTCAAATCTAGACCTTAAAACAGAATCAAAGCTTTTTAATAATCTGTATCATGTGCCTAAAATTACGATGATGGTGGTAGCCCATAGATTAAGCACAATCAAAAATTTTGATGAAATTTACTATTTAGATAATGGTAAAATTATTGAAAAAGGTAATCATAAAACTCTAATGGCAAGGAAAAAACATTACTATAGTCTTTATCAAAGACAGATTAAAAAAAATGCTTAAAAAACTATCAAAAAATAAATTTTTCAAAATTATTTTTGTAAATTTAATTTATTTATCTTTGTCATTAATTAGAAAAACAAGTAATTGGTCGGGGATGAATGAAGAAATCATTGAAAAACAATTACAAGATAATAAGTCAATTATTGTTCTTATATGGCATAACCAACTTATGGGTTCAACTTTCAGTTGGAAATTTAAGCCAAAATTAAGACCCGTTGCAACCTCTCATAGAGATGGTCAAATAAGCACATTGGTCCAAAGAAAATTTGGCCTAGACCCTCTTTTGCGTGAAAAAAATAAACCAACAGCTCTAATAAAAGAAATTTCACTGGCAGTTAAAAATGGGGAATGCATTTATATAACTCCGGATGCCCCTCATGGACCACCTTATGAAATTAATACTAATATTTACAAATTGGCTCGAAAATTTGATTTAAAAATTGCACTATTAACATTTAAGACAAATCGTTTTTTTCGGTTAAACAATTGGGATAAATTAAAAATACCACTTCCGTTCAGCAAAGGTATTTATTTTTGGGGGAAAGAAATAATTAACCCAAGTCATTTTGATGAAAATTCATTTAATGAGTTCGTAATAGAAAATTTAAATAAAAATTTAAAAATAATCGATGCTTATTTTTAGCTATAGATTATTACAAGTTATATTCTTTCCAATAATTTTATTTATTGGTCTCATCAGAATTTATAATAAGAAGGAAAATTATTCATCATTTATACAAAAAGTTTTTTCAAATCAAAATTACAAAAAAATATGTAGAAGTGACTACTTAATTCATTTTGCTAGTATAGGTGAATTAAATTCTATTAAATTTCTTATAGAAAGTTTAGATAATAATAATATTGTTTTATCATGTTCTACTTTATCATCTTTTGAGATATCAAAGAAAAAATACCCTAATCTATTTTGTATATTTCTTCCTATTGATCTTTTTTGGAATGTAAATAATTTTTTATCAAAAACTAATTTTAAAAAAATTTTATGGATAGACTCAGAAATTTGGCCTAATTGGTTATTAATTTCAAATCAGAAAAATTTAAAAAATATTTTAATAAATGGAAGAATTTCAGATAAAAGCTATGCCAGATGGTCTAAATACCCAAAATTAAGCAAAATAATTGGAAATCAGTATAATTTAATTTTTGCTCAAAGTAAAAAAGATCAGAATAAGATTACTAATATATTTGGGAGATCAGTTTATTTTTATGGGAACTTAAAATTTAATATTAAAACGAATATACCCGAGTCAAAAAAAAAGATTGTCTGTTTTGCAAGTATTCATCTATCTGAGTATGATAAAGTACTGAATATAATAAAAAGTTTAAATTTCAATGAAATATATGAAGTTGTAATTATACCTCGTCATATTCAATATTTTGAAAACTTAAACGAAAAAGTTATTTCTGAGAATTTAAAAAAAATAACAATCCATAATAAATTTGGAGATAGCATGTCTATATTTGAGCGCTCTAAAATAGTCTTTATGGGTGGTTCTTTAATAGAGCACGGTGGACAGAATCCGTTAGAGCCTCTTTCACATGGATGCTTTGTACTCTCAGGAAGTTTTAATAAAAATTTTGAGGAAATATACCTTGATCTTGAGAAACTTAACCTTTGCAAAACAATGAATAGTGATAACTTAGACCTAATAAGTAACGAAATTAATAATTTAGTAAAAGTTGACTTTAACAATTCAGCAGAAATTGAAAATTTTATTAGTACTAATAGAAATAGTTTAAAAAATATCACTGAAATGATTGAAAAATGTTAAAAGCTCCTAAATTTTGGTATCAAAAATCAATTTCTTTGAACGCTCTGCTTCTATCTCCATTATCAATTATATGGTTGTTTGGAAATTTAATTATAAGAAAATTTTCAAATGTTCAAAAAATTAACTTGCCTGTGATAGCTGTAGGAAGTGCCATTATTGGTGGCTCTGGTAAAACACCATCAGTGTTATACATCTGTAGAGAACTAAAAAAAATGGGGTACAAGCCTCATATTATTTCTAGAGGTTATGGGGGGTCTACAACTGTAGATGAAGTTATAAAAGTAAAACCTCATATGGACTTTAAATTTGTAGGAGATGAAGCCTTAATGATGTCAAATTATTTTACAACGTGGGTAAGTAAAAATAAATTTCATGCAATGCTTTCAGCAAAAGAAGATGGGGCAAATATACTTGTATTGGATGATGCACTCCAATCTTATAATGTATATAAAAATATATCTATTTATGTTTATGACTCTATTCAATCGTTTGGGAATAGACTCTTAGTCCCTTCAGGACCTTTGAGGGAGTCGGTAAAAAATACAATTAAAAAATCTCAAATATTTTTTTTAATAAATACTGAAGAATGTAAAGATTTAAATGAAAGTCACTTTAAACATATTTTAAAATTTAAGATTGAAATAAGTCCAGAATTCAAAGAAAAAAAATTAATCGCTTTTGCAGGCCTAGGTTTTAATAAAAAATTTTTTGATCAATTAAAATCAGAAAATTTAAATTTAGTATTAACAAAAGAATTTCCAGATCATCATCAGTATACTATTGATGATATATTTTTATTATTAGATCAAGCTAATAAAAATGATGCTTTTTTAGTAACGACTGAGAAAGACCACGTAAGAATACCTAATGAGTTTAAAAGTTCTGTTGGAATTATATATGGTGAGATAGTATCAGATAATAATATAGAATTTGCTACTGAAATTGAAAAATATATTTAAAATTTTTAGAAATTACTTTGAGTTTATAATTTTTCTAATCCTTAAAAATATTATGGGATTATTTAGTTTTAATTTTACCTCAAGTTTTGGAGGAGCTTTAGTCAGTTTTTTTGGAAGATATACTAAATACAAAAAAATCATAAAATATAACATAGAAGTATTAAATTTAAGCAATGAGGCAAGTGCAGATTTAGTAAAAAATAATTTGAAAGAAACTGGTAAGGTTTTTTTTGAATTTTTTAACTTAAATAAATTTGATTGGGAAAATATTAGTATTGAAAATAAGGATATATTTAATGAAATCAAATCTCATCAAGGTCCAAAAATTTTTATATCTGCACACATTGGAAACTGGGAACTAACTAGAAACTTTATATTACGAAACGGTTTTACTCTTCACTCAGTTTATAGACATGCTAATAACGAAAAAATTGATAATTATATTCAAAAATCTAGAGAGAATGATAATGCTTTTTTTTACAAAAAAGGTTCTGAGAGTGCTAAGTCTATGATTAAAGCACTAAAACAAAATGAAGATTTAGCACTTTTAATTGATCAAAGAGATAGTAGCGGTGTAAAAATTGATTTTTTTGAAAGAAAAGCTTTAGCAACAGATGGTTTTGCTAATTTAGCAATCAAATACAAAACGATGATTTGCCCTGTATACTCAATTAGAAATAAAAATGGGACATTTCAAATGATCGTTGAAAAACCTATGCACTATGATCAATATAAAAACTATGATACCAAAGAGTTAGTTGAAATAATCCATAAAAAATATTTAGAGAAATGGATTTTGCGTTCTCCATCACAATGGTTATGGGTACATCAAAGATGGAAGCTATAGCTTTTTTTTAATATTTATAACTCCATCTTTTAGAGTGACATCAAAAAATTCTAATTTTTTAAGAGATCGAACACTTTTAACTATTTTGTTATTTGATTTCAATATAGCATATCCTTTTTTTAGATTTCTCTCTATCGAAGAAGTATTAAGTATCTTATTAAGTAAATATAATTTTTGAGATAAGATTTTTAATTTATTCATTACAAAATTTTTATTATTAAAATTGATGTATTGAATTTTATTTTGTATCTCAGATATTTTTTGTTTAGGACTACTTTCTTGCAATCTTATAATAAGATCATTAAATAAATTTGATTTATTGTAAAATGAATTACTAACAATTTCTAAATTCTCATTATTTATTTTACTTAATTTGCCCTCAATATCTTTGACTTTATTTGAAAAATAGTTTACTGAATTTTTAAATTTCAATAACAGTTGCTCAACGAGTATATATCTTTGTTCAATAGAATAATCAAGTTTTTCTTGCAAATCCTGTATGTGATTAAGGAGATGATTTTTATCAGGAACAGCGATTTCAGCTGCTGCAGTAGGTGTTGGTGCACGCAAATCTGAGACATAATCTAATAAGGTATAATCAGTCTCATGGCCGATAGCGGAGATGTTAGGAATTTTTAAATTGAAAACTCTTTTAATTAAGTCTGGCTCATTAAAGGGCATTAACTCTTCTAAAGAACCTCCGCCTCTGGCGAATATAATTAAATCAGGCTTTAATAGCTCTTTTATCTCATGATTTTCAATCAAATCTAGAAAATCAATAATTTCAATATGAGAATTTTTACCTTGAACAGAAATAGGATAGACCTGAATTTGTGTAATGGGGAATCTTTCAGATATTCTATGAATTATATCATGAATTACTGAACCAGATGCAGAAGTTAATACACCAATTAATTTTGGATACTTGGGTAGTTTTTTTTTTATATTATCATCAAAAAACCCCATCGAAGTTAATTCTTTTTTTCTATCTTCAATTAGTTTTAAAATTGAGCCAGTCCCACTATATTCTACTTGGTCAATAATGAGTTGATATACAGATCTCCCAAATTTAGAGTAAGAAGTTATCCTTCCATAAAAGTTATATTCAGTCCCCTCTTCGATTTTAATTTGTAAATTTTCATAGCTCCCTTTCCAACATATGCATGATATGACTTCATCATTTTCCTTAATTGAAAAATATACATGGCCAGAGCCGGCTATAGTCACTGATCCTGTCTCACCAACTAACTTTAAATAAGCAAAGTTTTCTTCTAATAGGTCTTTAATTGATCTATTCAGTTGTGATACAGTGTATTCAGGAATATTATTCACAAAATAAATATACTTTATTATATTGCATAAATGAATGTCATAGTTATAGGATCTGGTGCACGTGAACATGCTTTATGTAGAATTCTTGACAAGTCGTATCTTTGTGAAAAAGTGTTTTGTTTTCCTGGAAATTATGGAATAAGTCAAATTGCCGAGTGTAAAAATATCTCAACTAAAGAAGATATTATCAGAGAATGTATTAAAATTAATCCCGACCTTGTTGTCGTAGGTCCAGAAAACTATTTATCAGAAAATATAGCTGGTGAACTTAGAAATAATGGTCTAAATGTTTTTGGACCTGACTCGAAAGGTGCAAAACTTGAGTCCTCTAAAGAGTTTATGAAAGAGTTTTGCCAATCGCACGATATTGCAACAGCAAAATCTCAAACATTTGTTGATTTTGAAAAAGCAAAAAATTATTTAATGAGTTTTAGTGGGCCTATTGTTGTCAAATATGACGGCTTAGCTGCAGGTAAAGGGGTTTTTGTTTGCGCAGACACTAACGAAGCAATAGAAGCGTGTGAAAGAGTATTTATTAACAAGGAATTTAACCAAGAAAATAACAAAGTAGTAATAGAGGATTTCATTGAAGGAAGAGAATTGAGTTTTTTTACAATAACAGATGGAGAAGATTATTTAAATTTTGGTTCAGCACAAGACTATAAAAGAATTGGGGACAATGATACTGGGCCAAATACTGGAGGAATGGGTACTATTAGCCCTGCACCAATTTTAGAGGAAGAATTAAACAATATAATTCAAGAAGAAATAGTCAAAAAAACAATTAATGGTCTTAAACATGATAACATAGCATTCCAAGGAGTAATATTTTTTGGGATAATTGTTAATGAATACAATCAGCCTTATTTACTTGAATACAATACTAGATTTGGAGATCCAGAAATTCAAAGTATTTCACTTAGAGTGAAATCAGACTTCTTAGCCTTACTTCATTCAACCGCAACAAAAAATTTAAAATATTCTAGAATTGAATTTTACGAAAATAAAAAATCTATTTGTTTAATTTTAGCAACCAAAGGATACCCAGAAAATTATCCAAAAAATACGGAAATAAGAAATATTAGTAAATTTGAAAATAATGAAGACTTTTATATTTTTCATGCTGCAACTAAATTAATTGACAACAAAATATTTTCTAATGGAGGAAGGGTTCTCTCAATTGTTGCGTCTGGAAATGATTACCTTGAGTGTAGAAAGAAAGTTTACGAAATAGCTGATATGATTGACTGGCCTGAAAAATATTATAGATCTGATATTGGTGCTAATTTTTAGTTCTTTTATTTCTAAAGAATTTTTTAATTAAATTTTCTTCATTATTTTCAATTCGTTTATATTTTATTGTGGATATAGTCTTTCGATGAGGGTTCTCATTTTTAAATAAATAATAGACTTTAGACAATCTTGCAGACTTAATAACCTCTTTACACATATTACAAGGCTCTAAGTTACAAATCATGATAAGACCATCTAACCTTTTTTGATTTAATTTTTTACAAGCTTTTCTTATGCTCAAAATTTCCGCATGTGCTGTTGGATCATTTAAAGCAATTTCTTGATTAAAAGATTTTGCAATAACCCTTTCATCTATAGGGTCAACTATCAATGATGCTACTGGAATTTCACCTTTTTCCATAGCTAATTTACTTTGACTCAGTACAAGACGTATAAAATTTGTTAAATTATTCATTGTGACTAGACTCCCAATCATCGGTATTACAACTGATTATAAGGAAAAAGAAAACACTTATTCTAAGTATCCATGGTTCGCTTTAAGGCGCCATTATTCAGACTGCCTTTATAAATTTGGATGCACACCTGTAATACTTCCAATAACAGAAACATTAGAAAATTTGGATTTTTTAGATGGTTTACTTATTTCAGGGGGAGATTTTGATATTGACCCTAAACATTATGGAGAGAAAATTCATTCACACAAAATTCAAACTATTCAAGATAGAACGAATTTTGAATTTAAGGTATTAGAAAAATACTTTCCTTTTAATAAACCTATCTTAGGAATATGTGGAGGAAGCCAACTTCTAAATGTATTTTTTGGTGGAAGTTTAATTCAAGATATAGACTCATTTATTGAACATGAACAACCTAATCCTAGAAATGAAACTAGTCATGAAATTATTTTAAGCGATGTGTCAAAGCTAAAAATATTTAAAGATAGTTCAAAAATTTATGTAAATAGTGCTCATCATCAAGCAATTAATAAAATCGGGAAAAAGCTAACAATAGATGCCTATGCACCTGATAATATAATTGAAGCTTTTCATCATAATGAACATCCTTTATGTATGGGAGTTCAATGGCACCCAGAATTTTTAATAACTGAATTTGATAAAAATATAATCAAAATGTTTACTGATCATGCAAAAAATAACATTTAGTAAAAAATTATCTATAAAATTTAAGATTTCTAGAAAACAAGCAGAAACTCTAATAAAGAATAAAAAAGTTACACTAAATGGAGATATTGAGACAAGACCTTTTTTATCAGTAACTGATAAAGATATTTTTGAAATAAAAAAAATAAAATCTAGTAAATTAAATATACTTTTATTTCATAAGCCTAAAGGTTGTATCACTTCAAAAAAAGATGAAAAAGATAGAAAAATTGTTTATGACTTTCTACCTAAAAAATATCACCAGTATCACTATATTGGTAGATTAGATTATAATTCTGAGGGTTTATTATTATTTACAAAAGAAACCTCATTTAAGAGATATATGGAACTCCCTAAATCTTATATTAAAAGGTCTTATCTAGTTAATGTAATAGGGTCATTTGATGAAAATAAAATTAAATCTATGAATAAAAAAATTTATGGAAAAGAAATTTATAAAAAACCAAATGTAAACTTAGTACATTCTAATAGTAATAAACATGTATTGAGATTTGATCTTACTGAAGGTAAGAATAGAGAGATAAGAAATATCTGTAAATTATTTAATTTGAAAGTTGAAAAACTTAAAAGAATTTCTTATGGACGTTTTCTATTAAAATCTATTACGTACGGAAATTATAAAGAAATGCAAATTGATGAGAGTTATAAGCGGTAAATACAAAGGTAGGAAGATTTTAGTAGAGTCTAAAAGTAATTACAGACCAACTTTAGCAAGAGTAAGGGAGGATATATTTAACTTATTGTTACATAATAACAATTTAGATGTGAATCTTAATAATGTTATTTTTTGTGATTTATTTGCAGGCACAGGTTCAATTGGAATAGAAGCTTTATCTAGAGGGGCTAAAAAAGTCATATTTAATGATATTGAAAAAAATCATACCGACAAGATTGAGTGGTTTATAAAAAATACTAGTGAAGAAAACTATGAAGTATTAAACATAGATCCATATAAACAAGAAATAGATTTTTTAAATTCTTGCCAAATAATTTATATTGATCCTCCTTATGATCACAGATTTGAACTAATAAAAAATAAAATTTTAGATAAGATCAATTCTAATATCCTTATTATATTAGAAAATGATAATTTAATTGAATTAGATAATCTAATTCTAAAAAAACAATATAAAAATAAAAACCTATTTTTTTTTAGAACTTAATTTATTTTAAAATAATTAATAAATTTTATAAAAAACTTTTTAAAGTAACTAAATTCTCCAAAAACGAAAGCTATAGCAATCAGTACAAATTGATAAATAGGAAAAATTAATATTAATCTTATTACCCAATACAAAAACTTATTAGAAATATAATTTTCTATTGAAACCAGTTCAAGTAATGGATCAGATAAAATAACTGAAAGAGAACCTGCTAATCCAAAAATAATAAATATTTTTAATAAATGTAATTTAGAATTAGCACCAAAAAAAATTATTAAATTATTTATCAATTTATGCTTTCGTATTTTTCTTAAGAATTTCAACAGCTGGTTGATCTAAAAAATTAATTTTTTCAAATTTTGATCTTAAATAAATGTCAAATATTAGATAAAACAACAAATAGCAATAGCTGTTGAAATCATCATCTATTGAAATCTGTGTAACTAAAAATTTTTTTTGTTGGAGCGTTTTTATAGCGCCATTTTCTAGGGTGCTCATTAAATTATAACCCTTGATTAGACTAGCATTAGAATTTACTGCTTTATTATTATTTTTAATTTTAAAAAAATTAAAGTGTTTATCATATGGACCATCAATGTAGAGTTGAAATTGACTATGTTGATCTATAGATCCATAAGACGAAATATAGTTTTTAGCATTCTTATTTTTACCTAAACTCTCAGCAAAAATTTGCCTATACCACTCATTAACAGCATTAATTTTATCGTGATAACTTAGGCCAACAAGAATGTTTAGATCAAATTTTTTTTCATATGCAATTGAATACAATGTGTACTTTGATAGGTCTCTATGGTTTTTCTCAAATAATTTTTTAGCTTCTATAAACGATTTTATTATTTTTGGTAATGAATAACCTATTGATATTAAAGGGAGGAGTGAGGTTATTGAAAATATACTAAATCTTCCACCTATGTTTGGGTCATGATCAAAACATAGAATGTTATTTTTTTTTGCAAATATTCTCATGTAATTATTTTTATTCTCAGTAATAAAAATAAAGTCCCTTACAAGTTTTGAAATTTTTTTTTGTTTAAATATTTTAATAGTTAAACTAAGAAAATATTTTGTTTCAATTGTGTTGCCCGATTTCGAAATAAATATGAATTTATCATTTTTATCTATATTTAAATCTAATAGTGCATTTTTAATTATAACAGGTGATGGGTTATCATAAATAAAAAGATTTTTACTAAGGCTATAAGGATCTAGAAACTGAGCAAGTAATTTAGTACTTAATGACGATCCACCCATACCAAATACATGAGTTCTAAATTTTTTTTTTTTAAATATACTTAGGTCATACTTATCAAAATAACTACTCTGTGTAATTGGATTAAACATATCTAATGAAAAGAATTCATTAATGGAATAATTAATATTTTTTTGTTTAACTGATGTTAAATTTTTAGAATTGTTTTTGATTTTCATGATATTTAAATCTCTATAATGATAATTTAGCTTTTACTTTTTTTACCTTTGAAAAGACGTTGAAAAAAACTACCTTTTGGTTCAATGTCACTCTCATCCGTCTCTAACTCGTTTCTGGAGTCAATTTCATCAATGATACTTGGATTTGCCTCATTGGCTTGTGTCTGATTAAGAATTGATTCTATTAATGGATTATTTGAAATTTCATAATTGGATAAATTCTCGTCTGAGCTATTTGGTTGTGGTAAATCATTTGTTGGAGGTATAATAAGCTCTTTATTGTATCCTACACCAACTTCGTTTCTTATTTCTCTTTGACAAGATATTAGGAAGACTAATAAAACTAAAAAAATACTCTTCATAATTTTTTATTTAAAAATAAAATATTTATCATCAATACTACAAATCCCACAGTAATACAGCTATCAGCAATATTAAATGCTGGCCAGTGATATTTACCTATATATATGTCAATAAAGTCAATAACAAAACCCCTAAAAATCCTATCTATAAAGTTGCCTAATGCTCCAGCTAGAATTAAAGTTAAAGTTAATTGAAAAATCTTATCTTGTGTTTTTATAAGTAAATATAAAAAATATATTATGATTGCTAAAATCACTAATGAAACTAATATTTGATTTAGAGATGGGTTATTCAATAATCCAAAGGCAAAACCATAATTCACAACGAATGTTAAATTAACAATAGGTAGCAAAACTACTGAGTCATAGAGATCAAAAAAATTTATAACTAATGCTTTCGTAATCTGATCTAAAATAACAAGTGTTAGAAACAAAAAAAATAAAGTTAAATTAAATTTATTGTTGAAAAGAATTCCAAACATCTTCACATCGATTACATAAATTATTTTTATTAGAGGATACCTCCTCTAGAACAGCCCAACATCTCTCACATTTCTCCCCATCAGCTAGTTTTATCTCTACATAAATATCTTCATCATCAAAATTGATAGAGTCCTCTGACTTGTTTGAAATATCTTGTATTTCAACATTACTAACAATGCACATCTCTGCTAAATCTAAATCTTCAATAGTCTTTATTGAATTTTGAGCTAAAAATAAAATCACCTTGGCTTGAAGGCTGGAGCCAATTAATTTTTCATTTCTTTTTAACTCCAAGGCCGAAGTTACACTTTTTCTCACTCTTTTTAGTTCATCAAAAACTCCTAATAAAGAATTATCTTTATAGGTAAATTCCTCTTCTTTAATATTTTGTAGTAAGATACTCTCATTGTCACCATAATTTCTAGAATTCCATGCTTCCTCACATGTAAATGAAACAATTGGGGAGAGCCATTTAGTTAAAAACTCAAATATAATATGCAAGCACGTAGAAGTTGATCTTCTTTTTAAACTTTTTATATCATCACAATATAAAGTGTCTTTTCTAATATCAAAATACAATGCAGATAATTCAAGTGTGCAGAAATTTAATAATACAGTGTATATACTATGATAATCGTGTTTTGATACTAAATCTTTGAGGTTACGGTTTAGGTTTGAAATTCTAGTTAAAAGATACCTTTCTAATTCGGGCATTTGTTCTGGTTTAATTAAATCTTGATTATTAAAGTTATTAAGATTTCCTAGAAGAAATCTTAATGTATTTCTAATTTTTCTGTATGAGTCTATTTGATAACCGATAATTTGATTATCAATCTTTAAATCCTCAGAATAATCTGAAGCAACAACCCAAATCCTTAAAATATCTGCGCCATATTTATTAATTATTTCATCGGGAGAAATTACATTCCCGATGGACTTGGACATCTTTCTGCCTTTACCATCTACAACAAAGCCATGAGATAAAATACTCTCAAAAGGTGCCCTATCTCTTGTTCCACAAGACTCAAGCAAGGATGAGTGAAACCAACCTCTGTGTTGATCTGAGCCTTCAAGATACATAGACGCTGGCCAATGAAGATCTTCTCTCGCCTCTAGTACATAGGAGTGAGTTGAGCCACTATCAAACCAAACCTCCACAACATCTTTTACCTGTTCAAATTCATTGGGGTCATAATCAGGAGATAAAAATCTTGAAGCTTCAGAGTTAAACCAAGCATCTCCGCCCTCTTCTTCATAAATCTTTGCAATTTTTTCAATAATATTTTGATCGCGCAAAGGTTCTCCTGTTTTTTTATTCACAAATATTGGTAAAGGCACTCCCCAAACTCTCTGTCTTGATACACACCAATCTGGACGATCTTGTATCATACTTCTTAATCTTTTTTGTCCTTGTTTAGGGAAAAAATCAGTTTCATCAATAGCCTTGAGTGCTTTTACTCTTAACTCGTTAGTCTCCATTGAAATAAACCACTGGGAAGTATTTTTATAAACCAAAGGAGCTTTTGATCTCCAGGAGTGAGGATAACTATGAACTAATATTCCTTGAGATATTAAATTATTGTTTTTTTTAATTTCATCACAAACATTTTGATCAACTTTAAATATGTGTTGACCCCTAAATACAGGAATATGATCATAATATATTCCACTTTCATTTATTGTCATAGGTAAATCTAAATTATGTTTTTTACCCAAAATAAAATCGTCCATTCCATGGACTGGGCAAATATGTACTATACCTGTACCTTGTTCTGTAGTTACAAAGTCCCCATGAAGAACTGGAACTTCAAAATCATAACCAGAGTCATATAATGTGTGTTTACACAAAGTATTTGTTAGCTCATGGCCTTTGATAGAAAAATTAACTGTAAAATTTTCAATTTTATTTTCTTTAATAAATGTTTCAAGTAATTCACCAGCAATAATTATATTTTTATTTTTGTTTTCATTTTTAAAACTCAAAGATTTGTATTCAATTTCATTATGAATAGCTAAAGCTCTGTTGCCTGGTATTGTCCATGGAGTAGTTGTCCATATAACAATTGAGTGATCTATTAATTTATCGTTATCAGTTTTTGAAATTGGAAAACATGCATATATTGTGGTTGATTTATGATCATGATATTCAACTTCAGCATCTGCAAGAGCTGTTTTTTCAACTACAGACCATAAAACTGGTCTGTGACCTTTATAGATTCCGCCATTTTTTAGAAACTTTCCTAATTCTCTTACTATTTGGGCCTCAGCATGAAAATGCATAGTTGTGTAGGGATTATCCCAATCACCAATCACTCCCAATCTTTGAAATTCTTTTTTTTGAATAGTTATCCACTTACTTGCAAAGTCTCTGCATTGTTTTCTAAATTCAATAACAGGAACATCATCTTTGTTTTTCTTTTTAGCTCGATATTCCTCCTCAATTTTCCATTCGATAGGCAGTCCATGACAATCCCATCCAGGAACATAAATAGAATTTCTATTAAGAAGTTGTTGGTATTTTACAATTATATCTTTTAAGATTTTATTGAGTGCATGGCCCATGTGCAGATGTCCATTTGCGTAGGGTGGTCCATCATGAAGAATAAACTTCTCTTTGGAAGCTGACTGTTCTCTTAACTTTTTATAAATATCATTTTTAATCCAATTATTGAGGATATCTGGTTCTTTCTTGGGCAAATCAGCTTTCATAGAAAATTCAGTTTTAGGTAGAGTAATAGAGTCTTTAATTTCCATATTTTAATATTTTCTTAGCTTCAGCGATATCTATGTTAATTTGATTTAACAATTCTTTTATATCATTAAATTTTTTCTCTTGTCGAATTTGTTTATGAAATAATATTTCTATATCTTTATCATAAATATCGTTATCAAAATCAAATAAATAAGCTTCAACAATTGGTTTATCTTTATTAAAGGTCGGTCTAATACCAAAATTAACAATACCAAAATAAGTATTTCCCTCAACTATGGTTTCAACTGCATAGACTCCATATGGAATAATAATTGTATTTAATGGGTACTCTAAATTAGCAGTAGGAATGCCTATAGTGCGACCTCTCTGATCTCCTTTGATGACTTTACCAGCAACGCAAAAATGTCTTTTTAAATCCTTATTAGCTAATTCGATTTTGCCAGCTTTAAGATTTTCTCTAATTGCACTCGAGGATATTTTGTTACTGTTGTGATCATTCAGAATTAATCCAATTTCCTCTAATTCAATTTTATTTTTTTCACAAAATACTTTAAGAGTTTCTATATTTCCTTTTCTTTGGTTACCATATTGGAAATCTTTGCCTATTAAAATTCTCTTAGAATTAAGTTTTTCTAATAAAATTTTGTCTTCAAATTCAACATGGCTTAATTGTGTAAATTTATCATTAAAATATAAATCAATTAAATAGTCTAAACCTAAGTCTTCTAGGATCTCATTTTTTTTTGATTGGGAATTAATCATGAAATTTTTTTGTTTATTAAAATAAATTTTTGGATGCGGTGTAAATGATAAAATTGCAGATTTTAAATTAGATGTTTTAGTTTGCTGTATTAAATTCTTAATTATTTCTCTATGACCTTTGTGAATTCCATCAAAGTTACCTATTGTTAAACATAATTTTTCATCAATATTAATCTGATCGAAACTATTACTTAAATATTTCATAATAAGTATTAAATAGAATGATATTTGCTCTTGTAGTATATGAGAGGTTTTTTGGTATTTAATTTCATATAGTTTGTAATTAAACAAATAATTATCGTGTGATCTCCAGATTTAATTTTTTTTTCAACTTTTGCCTCAATTAAACCTAAGGACTCAGGAAAGTAAGGGACTTTATTTCTTGAAATATTATATTTTGTATCCTTCCATCTATTTTCCAATGACCCTGCAAATTTATTAGATAATTTGAGTTGAGATTTAGCTAAAAAATTCACATTTATAGGACTATTTAATTTAAAAGTTTTTAAATTCAAGTTCTCATTTCCAAGACAAAATAAAAATTTAGGAGGTTTTAGAGATAGACTTGAGAAAGAATTTACAGTGCATCCAAAAAATTGTTTTTTAATTGTGCCATTTGTTACAATTGTAATACCCGTAGAGAAAAGTGAGAAAACTGATGTTAAATTTTTCATTTTTTATTTATTAGTGGTAGCGCTGGAGAGACTCGAACTCTCACGAGGTTGCCCTCACCGGATTTTGAATCCGGCGCGTCTACCATTCCGCCACAACGCCTTAAAATAATCTTATTTACTTATATTATTAAGTTAAATTAGGCAAATTGATAACTAATTGTGTATTTATTTAAATTTAAGAATAATATCTCGATACTTTGGAATACATTTATTTTATGGCGCCTATACTAACTTTCGCAATGACTGCAGCTATTACACCAGGACCTAATAACATAATTCTTTCTACTAATGCTGTGAATTATGGTTTTAAAGAAACAATACCCTTGATATTGGGAGTCTTTTTTGGGTTTTTGTCAGTTTTAAGTATTTGTTTGTTGGGTATAGGGGAGGTTTATGAGAGTTTTCCTAATTTTAAAACATTCATAAAAATAATCGCGACAATCTTCTTAACTTATCTTGCCTATAAAATTTTTAATTCAAATGAGTTTTCAGATAATAGTAATAAAAAAAGATTTACCTTTAGAGATATTTACTTTTTTCAGTTAATTAATCCCAAAGCAGTATCAGTCTCTATGTCGAGTTCTGCAATATTTATTCAAAACCAATTCTCATATTTGGAGGAGTTTGTTTTAATATTTATCTGTTTTACAATTTCAACATCTACTAGTGCTATAGTTTGGGCAGCGATTGGTCATTCATTTCGAAAATATCTTAATGATAAAAGAAAGATTATTTTTTTTAATAGGGTTATGGCTGTGTTATTATTAGGTTGTATATTTTTTATAATTTTATGAAAATAAACTTATTTAAATTAGTTTTCTTTTTAATAATCAGTTTCTTACTACTAACCCCTATAGCAGTGGTTATATCAAATGGTCTAAGTGCAGTTTTTTTAACTAAAGATCTTTATATAAATAGATATTTGATAGGATCTACAAAACTTATATTAATGGTAAGTATTTTTGTAACAGTCATCAGTGTGCCATTAGCGTGGGTCATTACTATGACTGAATTTTGGGGACGAAAAATTTTACAGATATTAGCTATATTACCATTAGCTGTTCCTGCTTATATCTCAGCATATACTTATGCTGAAATTTTAGAACCAGGAGGGTTTATTTCATTAAAATTTTTATTCTATGATGGTTACTCTATAAGAAACAGTTTAATAGCCTCTCTAATTATATCTTTATCTTTTTTTCCTTATGTTTATATCTTAACCAGAATTGCAATTATAAATTTTTCAACAAGGTATATCGAAGCTGCAAAGACTCTTGGAAAAAACCCATATCAATGTTTCTTTAAAATTGGTTTGCCTATGGCCTTACCTGGAATAGCTGCGGGTTTAGCTTTGGTTTTAATGGAAACTGTAAATGATTTTGGAGTTGCAGATTTTTTTGGTTTACAAACTCTATCAGTAGGAGTTTTTCATTATATAGAAATTTTAAATGACTTACCTTTGGCTTTTCTTTTGGCCTTAATTATTATTTTACTAATGGGTTTATTGTATTTTTTTGAACAGAAAATAAGAGGAAAAAGAAAGTTTCATAATAATAGTTATGAAAATGTTCAGTGGTCAAAATATAAGCTGGGAAAATTCATAGGAATATTCGTATTAATAGGTGGTTTTTTACCAATTTTATTTGGCTTTGTTTTGCCCCTCATTTTTGTAATTTATACATTTTTCAATAATATGAATTTTATTGATTTTAATAACTATTTTTCATCTTTATATAATTCAATCTTATTAGGAATTATTGCTGGAGTTGGATGTGCAATAATATCAATTTTCATTAGTTATTACTCAAGATTCACAAATAACAATTATATTTTATATTATAAAAAAATAGTAAACATTGGGTATGCAATACCTGGTGTGGTTATAGCTTTAGGAGTCCTTTTCTTTTTATTCTACTTTGATCGCTTGACAGCTCTTTCACTATCTACGACATTACTGGGCTTGTCTTTGGCCTTAACAATTAGACTAATTGCTCTATCAAATAATTCTTTAGATTCTGGAATGGAAAAGATTGGTAAATCAATTGATGATGCATCAAGATTAATTGGGAGAAGATCATCAACAACATATTTTCGAATTATATTACCTCAGGTAAAGTTAAGTATTTTGGCAGGATTTTTTTTAGTTTTTGTTGATACAGTAAAAGAGTTACCTATTACTCTGTTACTTAGACCTTTTAACTTCGATACACTTGCGACAAGCCTGTATGAGTATTCATCAAATGAAATGTTTGAGTATGGCAGCTTACATGCGTTAACAATTATTTGCTTTCTATCCTTCGTAATTTATTTATTTGATAGTGTATTGGAAAAAAGAATGCTATTAAAAACGAAAAAATAGTTATTTAAATTTTTTCATTAGCTTTAGTGTTTCATCACTAACGTGGTGTTCTATGCCTTCACTATCATTTTCTGCAGTCTGTCTAGAAACACCTAACTTAATTAAAAAATTATAAACAATCTCATGTTTTTCTTTTGACTGAGTTGCTAATTTTTCTCCCTCTTCTGTTAAAAATATTGATCGGTAAGGTTCAGATTTTGCCAATTTAAAGTTTATTAAACGCTTTAAATTTTTATTAACAGTGGCTTGCGATACACCAAAATGTTGAGCAAGATCAGCGTTTTTAACATCACCTTTATTTAGAAAAATCTCTTGAATAGCTTCAACATAATCTTCGAGTATTTCATTTTTATTTTGACTTCTAATATTTGAAAATTGGTATGGCTCACTAGATCTAGTGTTTTTCATAGCTGATTAAATCTATTTGTATAATTATGAAAAGTAAAGATTTGTTTGACTAATTTTTAGTTATATCTATATTGTTTAGCCTAGGCTAAATAAAATGACAGAATTAGTAATACAATTAGGTAGAAAATTTCAATATTTACGATTTTCTAAAATATTTCTTTTTATATGCATTCTGCTTCTTCTTTTTTTTGAAGAAACAAGAGACATTTTAATTTCTTCCTCAAGTGATGCCTACATTGCTGTATCTAGCTTTGTGGGAGTAACTCTTCTTTTATTTGTTATTCTTGAAAAGAAAAATTTTAATTTACAAAAACTAATTTTACAAAATAAAAAGTTTGAAGTTCCTATCTGCTCTTTATTAGGTGTAATACCTGGGTGTGGTGGTGCAATTATGGTAATGAGTTTATTTACTAGAAGAGTAGTATCTTTTGGAGGTGTTCTTGCCGCACTAATAAGTACGATGGGTGATGCTGCTTTTCTTCTCATAGCAACAAAACCTCAAGCTGCTTTGATCATACTCCCAGTAACTTTTATAGTTGGTATGATTTCAGGTTATATAGCACAACCTTTTACAAAAAATTTTTTACAAAATAAAATTAATAAAAATTTAAATTCGACACATCTACCTAAAAATAAAACATCTAATAAGTTTTATAATATTTGGTTTTTATTTTTAGCTCCTGGATTTGCCTTAGGGATGTTAAATGCTTTTAATATTGACTTAAGTTTTATTTTTCTTGGGATTAATTTTATTGAAATGTTGGCATTTATTTTAGCTATATATTGTGTTTTATTATGGGTTTTAAATCCTTTAACAGATATTCAAATGGCTTCAATTCATGAAAACTCTTATAGAAAAGTTGTAGACACAACTTGTTTTGTAACAGTTTGGGTAATTATTTCTTTTGTTATTTACGAATTAATTGATTTGTCAACTAATGGTTTAATATTTGAGTCTTTGATATTATTTGGACCTTTTGTGCCGCTTTTAGCTATATTAATTGGTTTTATTCCTGGATGTGGACCTCAAATTATGATCACATCCATGTATGTGAGTGGACAAATTCCTATGTCAGCTCAAATAGGTAATTCAATATCGAATGATGGAGATGCTCTTTTCCCTGCAATAGCAATTTCAGCCAGGGCCGCAATAGTAGCTACCCTTTATTCTGCTATACCTGCTATTATAATTGCTTATCTTTGGTATTACCTTATAGGTTAAACCTATTTATTTATAAATTTGTTATGGTTTGGAAGAACTTACATATATATGTTGAAAAAAAATCTAAATCAAAATTTTCACAACATTTTTTATCAATAGTTGCTTTCATTGAAAGTATTTTTTTTCCAATACCACCAGATTTGATATTGATACCAATAGTTTATTTTAATCCAAATAAATTTTTAGTTACAGCTTTGAATTGTACAATTTTTTCTGTAATTGGGGGTGCTTTCGGATACTTTATTGGGTATTTCATTTTTGACGCTGTCCAATCTTATTTTGATATTAGCAAACAAACTGAATTTATTAATTTTTATAATGATTGGGGTATTTTCGCAGTTTTTCTTGGGGGCTTCACTCCAATACCATATAAAATTATTGCTTTAACAAGTGGTTACTCTCAGTTTAATTTTATCTATTTTATATTTCTTTCGGTGCTATCTAGGGGTTTAAGATTTTTTATTATAGCATTTATTATTAAACAGTTTGGAGATATAGGAATGCAAATTTTAAAAAGAAATAAATTATTAATTTTTGTTCTAATTCCTATTGGAATTGTCTTTCTAATTTATTTATTATTTTACCATGATTAAAAAAAGTCATATTTTTATTATTGTTTTTTTATTTTCACTTACAGCCATGTCTTTTGCTTTAATATTGCAATATGCTTATGGTCATAACCCTTGTAAATTGTGTGTATACCAGAGAATTCCTTACTATTTAATTTTAGTTTTGGGAATATTCTACTTTTTTATTAAAAAATATTTCAAATTTGTTTATTTGTCTTTAATAGTTTTAATATTTTTTGAATTGGCAATATCTGGTTATCACTCTTTGACTACATTTGGAGTTATCGAATATACTGGATGTGAAGCCGCCTCACTTCCCACAGATATAAACAAATTAAAAGAGGAGTTGATGTCTAACTCTCTAATTACTACTTGTTCTGATGCTAATTTGCCCTACTTTGGTATTCCTTTATCGGTTTATAACTTCTTGTTTTCAATAACTTTTCTGATATTAATTATTTTGAATGCCTACAAAAAAGAAAAATGAAAATCTTAATAACGAGGACAAAAAATTAATCGAAGAAATTATAAGAGTTGATCATGCAGGTGAGCATGGCGCTACACAAATTTACCGCGGTCAATTAGCTGTCTTTAAAGAAAACACAGAGTTTGGCAAAGAGATCAAAGAAATGGCCGATCAAGAAGAGATTCATAAAGCAACTTTTGATGAATACATTGTTAAAGAAAACGTAAAACCTACTGCCTTATTTCCATTTTGGAATTTAGCTGGCTATGCACTTGGGTTAGGTACTGCTTTGATGGGAAAAAAAGCAGCAATGGCATGCACTGTTGCTGTCGAAGAGGTTATTGGTCAACATTATGATGAGCAAGCAAAGGAACTCTCTCAAAGAAAAATAAAACCAGATTTATTGAAGACTGTTAAAAAATTCAGAGAGGATGAGCTGGAACATCATGATACTGGTGTTGAACATCAAGCAGAAATGACAACTGGATACATCCTTTTATCGAAAACTATAAAACAACTTTGTTATACAGCTATAAAAATAACTAAAAAATATTAATCTTTCTCTAAAACACTATCCCAATATAAATAATCTCTCCAACTTGAATGAAGATAGTCTGAGGGAAAGTTTTTGCTCTTTAGTCTTAGAGAATATTGAGAGGGTTCTTTTGGTTTTCTCAGCAAATTAAAACCTACTTGGCTTAAGCTCCTACTCCCTTTAGTCCAATTACATTTAGAACATGCAGTGACAACATTTTCCCAGTTTGTTAATCCCCCTTTTGAACGAGGAATCAAATGATCAAAAGTAAGCTCTCTAGTTGAAAATTTGTCATTGCAATATTGACAGGTAAAATCATCTCTTAAGAAAACATTGAATCTAGTAAAAGCAGGTTTGTGACTATGTGGTATATAATCTTTAAGAGCGATAATGCTTGGTAACTTTATCTCAAATGATGGAGATGACACTTTTTGATCATATTCTTCTACAATATTAACTCTTTCAAGAAAAACGGCTTTTACAGTATCTTTCCAGCTCCAAATTGATAAAGGAAAATAACTGAGAGGTCGGTAATCTGCATTTAAGACTAAAGAGGGACAATGATTCGAACTAATCATCTTTTAATACTAGCATATTCAATTAAAGGTATGGTTAAAATTTTATTAATTCCAATGCTCATAAAATTTATTGATTTCATCAAGGGCGATTGGGCTAATTGAATGAGCGCAGTTATCATCTAATATCATTTTACATGAGATTTCTTTTAAATCCAAAAACGAATTTGTCTCAACTGCTCGATTATATGGTACCACATCATCCAACTTTCCATGGAAAATTAAAAATTTTGATTTTACATCAGGTATTTTTAGATCGTTTAAGATCTCTTTAGGCAAGGAACCAGATAATGAGATAATACTATGAAAATTAAAATTTTTTTGTAAAGCATAATACGTTGCTAGCATAGAACCTTGAGAAAAACCAATTAAAGAAATTTGCGATGCATCGACTGAATGTTCAAGAATTATTTTCTCAATAATTGAGTCGAGATGAGAAAAAGCAGATTTTAACCCTATCTTTAGTTCTTTTATAGACCTCTCTTTTAAAGGAAACCACTGATAACCAAAATAATTGAATTCACAAGGTTCAGGAGCATTGGGAGAGATGAATTCTGTGGTCTCTTTATTCAATAATATATAGTCTTTTAACGATATTAGGTCATTTCCGTTAGACCCATAACCATGCAAAAATAATACAATTTTCTTCATATTAATCTCTTAAATTTAATAATTAGACATTTATAGATAATTTGATAACTATTTACCATGTTTTCATCAACAGTATTACCTTTTGTTTTAATTGTATCCATGGTTTTAGCCTTACTCATGGTGGTAATAGGTGTAATAGCTATGGCCAAAAACGGAAATTTTAATAAAAAACATAGTAACAAGCTTATGAGAATGAGAGTATTGTTTCAAGGTATAGCTGTTTTAGTATTCGCTGCGATAATATATTTATCAAGATAATTAAAAATTACTAAAATCATGAATAAGAAAAGTAAAATATTATCAACTACAATTAATAGGAATACCTCGACGTTAATGGATGATTTTAATAGTTCAATTGATATTGATAAAAGATTAATTGAAGAGGATATTGCCGTAACCAGTGCGCATGTTAAAGCTCTGACAAAGCTGAAAATAATTTCAAAAAAAGAAGCTCTTACAATTCAAAAGGGTCTGATTTCAATATTGAATGATCATAAAAAAGGTAAATTAAAATTTTCAAAAAAAAACGAAGATATACACATGAATGTGGAGTCTTTTCTTTACGAAAAAATTGGTGAGGTAGCAAATAAGATTCATACTGGAAGGTCTCGTAACGATCAGGTAGCGACTGATACTAGATTATGGACAATTAAAGCTTCTAAAAATTTAAAAAATGAAATTAAAAAATTGATGAGATCTATATTAGATCAAGCTCAAACAAATGAAAAAACCATTATTCCAGGATTTACACATTTGCAAGTAGCGCAACCTATATCTTTAGCCCATCACTTAATTGCATATTTAGAGATGTTTAAAAGAGATTTAGATTATTTTGATTTTTGTAAAGAAAAAACTGATGAAAATGTTTTAGGTAGTGCTGCTCTAGCTGGTAGTAATTATAATTTGGATCTAAATCTTCTTAATAAAAATTTAAATTTTACAAAATCAAAAAATAATTCAATGGATGGTGTCAGTGATCGAGATTTTTGTATTTATTTTCTTCATGCAAGTTCTTTGACAGCTACTCATTTAAGTAAATTATCTTCAGAACTAGTTATCTGGTCTAGTAACTTTATGAAATTATTCAATATCAGCAATCAATACTCAACAGGAAGTTCGATTATGCCTCAAAAAAGAAATCCAGACTCATTGGAACTAATTCGAGCAAAAACAAATACAATTAGAATTAAATCTTTAGAGTTTTCTAATATTATATCAAATCTTCCCTTAACTTATTTTAAAGATTTTCAGGAGGATAAAAGAATCATATTTGATTGTTATGATGAATTGTTAAGCTGTCTCAAAGTTATGCAAGATGTTATTAAGAAATCTAATTTTGAACAATCAGTTGGAAGAGACATTAATAATAATTATTATGCTACTGCTACCGATTTGGCTGATTATCTTGTAATAGAAAAAAAAATAACATTTAGAGACTCTTATAAAATAATCGCTGACATAGTAAGCTATGCTCAGCAACATAATAAAAACCTTTCAGAAATAAAGATTGACGAATATCAAAAATTTCAAAAAGTAATTGATAAAAATATTTATAAATACGTCGATGTAGATAAGAGTCTTTCAAGAAAAAAAACATCGATGAGCACTAATCCAAAAGAAGTGTCTAGAATGATTAAAAAATATTTAAAATTTCTAAACGTAAAATGATTAAGTTTTTATCAATAATTCTTTTTTCTTTATTTATTAATAGCTGTGGTAATCAAAAACCTAATAAATTACCAGAAGGTGTTGTAGATAAGTCACAGTATCCATTTCCACCTAGTGAGGAATATGAGTACCCTGAGAGCGAATGATGATAGATAAAATTTTAAAAGAGTGCTCTAGTCCTTTTTACCTTTATGATGAAGAAAAAATTAAAGATAAAATAATTTTCCTAAACAATTTAGACTTACAATTCCAAAGAAAGTTTAATTTCGCAGTAAAAGCTAATCCAAACCTTGCAATTTTAAACCTAATTCACCGAAGTGGTTTCAGTGCAGAAGTCGTATCTGCAGGAGAACTTTTTAAGTCCTTGAAAGCTGGATTCGAACCCTCTGACATCATATTTGACGGACCGGGAAAGACTGAATTTGATTTAAAGTATGCCATTACTCAAAAAATTAATTCTATCAATGTTGAAAATTTAGAGGAGATTAAATTTATAAACGATTACTCTTTAACTAAAGGATTAAGAACAAATATAGGCATTAGAATAAACCCTAATATAGATGGATCTACATTGGATAAAATAACCACTGGCTTATCGGGTGGCAAATTTGGTATTTCAATTGATCAAATTGACTTTGATGCAATTTCAAATTTTAAGGGAATAAATTTAAAAACGCTTTCTGTGCATATTGGAAGTCAAATTACTGATTATCAAAAATTACTGGGTTCATATGAAAATTTAATAAGAATTGCAGATGAGCAAAATCTTAAGCACAATATAAGTATTGATACATTAGATTTTGGAGGGGGGTTTGCAGTTCTTGATCACTCTGATAAAAAAATAAACTTTGAAAGTTGGAAAGATAGTTGTAATAAAATACTTGAAGGCAAAAATTTTAATATTATTTTTGAACCCGGTCGATTTATAGTTGCAGATAGCTGTGAACTTATAAGTAAAGTTTTATATATAAAAGAAAGTGGTAAAAAAAAAATAGCCATTGTTGATTGCTCTTTTTCTGAATATATTCGCCCAGCTTTGTATGATATCAATCCGCCAATAAGAGTTGCAAATAGTTCAAAAAAAACTGCTATCTATGATATTGCTGGTGGAATTTGTGAGTCTACAGATTATTTTGTGAAAGATATTGAATTACCAGAAATCAAAGCTGGAGATAACATAATATTTATGAATGTAGGTGCCTATGGATCATCCATGTCATCAACTTATAATAGTCGTCCTCGACCTCTCGAAGTATTATATAACAAAGATGAATATCGAGTGATACGATCACGAGATACCTTAGAGGACTTATGTAAAAATGAGATCATGTAATGATAACTCTCCTAAAGCGTTTAAATATTATAATCGCTCTAATTTTATTATTTTTAGCTCTTGGTATAATCAAATTTAAAAATAATTTATCTTATGAGCAGGTAAATAATTTTAACGTTGATGCAATCGTTGTTTTAACTGGTGGCAAAGGAGAGAGAATAATCGAAGGGTATAATCAAATTGAAAAATCTAATCAAAATAAGTTATTTATTTCTGGAGTTGATAATACCTTTAATTCAGAAGTAGTATTAGTTAATATTCTTAATTTTGATCAGAGTACTGTTGAATGTTGTATTGAGGTTGGGTATTTATCAAAAAATACATATGAAAATGCGTTGGAAACAAGATACTGGGCTTTAGAAAAAAAGATAAATTCAATTTTATTAATCACTTCAGACTTACATATGCAACGTGCTGAATTTTTATTTAATCAGTTATCAGGTTTAAAAATAATACCTTTTGCAGTTAGCAATACAGAGTCTGTTATCCCATTTGAAAAGTTAGTAGAGGAGTATATTAAATTAATTGTCTCAAAATTAGTTTTTATAAAAAAATATGAAATTTAGTTTTTTAATTACATTTTATTTAACCTCAGCAATTGTATTAATATTTTCACTAATTGGTCTCCCTTTCAAATATTCTAAGTTTAGATTTTTTGTACTCTTATTTACAAGAAGTATGACTGCAGTTTTAAGATTATTCAAAATAAATATAGAAGTTGTTAATGCTGAATTTGCAAACAAAAAAGGATGTCTATATGCAAGTAAACACCAGTCAGTATTTGAAACAATATACTTTAATGAACTTTTTTATAATCCTGCATATATTTTAAAAAAAGAATTATTGAATATTCCTTTGTTTGGAACATATCTAAAAAAATTAGGAATGATAGCTATTGATAGAGCACAGGGAATACAAAGTCTTCGTCATGTAAATCAGCAGACAGCTGAGTATTTAGATCATAGACCTGTAATAATATTTCCTGAAGGAACAAGAACAACCTTTAAAGATCAACCAGATCTGAAGCCTGGCATTTACTCTATGTATAAATCATTAAACAAACCAGTAATTCCTATATCTTTAAATTCTGGCAAATACTGGCCAAAAAATAATAAACTTAGCAAAGGGACAATAACGGTCGAGTTTAAAGAACCTATTCCTCCGGGATTGAGTAAGCAGGATTTTTTAAAAAAGCTTAAATTTGAAATTAACAGCCTTAATCATTAGGAATAAATTTTCCCGCCTGTCTTGCCTTAACGATTTTATCTCTGACATTTTTAGTCTTTTTTAATTTAGATAATAAATTATTAGAATTGCTTTTATTTAAGTTTCTAGAAAATGCTTTTAACTCACTTATAAAGTTACTAGTTAATTTTTGAATTTGAGAACTATTAGCTAAAAATATATCTCTCCACATCTCTGGATCACTACCTGCAACTCTGGTAAAATCTCTAAATCCTCCAGCAGAAAATTTAACCAATTTTGAATTAAATGAAGTTTCCTTTTTCATAGCAGTCAAAACCAATGAATAGGAGATTAAATGCGGCAAATGTGAAGTTAAACTAAGTACTTTGTCATGTTCTTTAGCAGACATTATTTCAGTTTTCATATTTAGCGATCTCCAAAACTTTATAACTTTATTAATATGTATTTTTGAAGATTTATTTATTGGGCAAATAATATTATATCTATTAGTAAATAATCCATCAAATCCATTTTCTAAACCAGCTTTTTCTATACCCGCTATTGGGTGTGATGGAATAAAATTAAACTGATATTTTTTTTGTATGTATATTTTTTCAATATTTACCTTTGTTGATCCTACATCAGTAACAATAGTCTGCTGAAGATCAATATCATTAAGTTTTTTGAAAATTGATTGATATTGAAGCATTGGAGTACAAATAATAATAAAATCAATATTTTGATCTTTAATCTCATTGAGTGATTTCAAAACTTTTACTCTTTTTAGTTTTGATTTATTAATTCTAATTTTTAGGTTCGGTGATTTATCAAAAGCAAATATCTTAATACTTTTATTTTTTTTAAGCACAGTTCTTGCTATTGAAGATCCAATCATCCCAAAACCAATAATAAGAATATTTTTAAACATTAAATTTATTTGCAACTAAAATAACTTTTTTCATATCAGTTTTAGTTCCTATGGTCATTCTTACAAAGTTCTTTAAACCGTATGAGGATAAAGATCTCACTGTAATTTTATTTAAGTGTAAAAAGTCCACAAATTGTTGAGTTATTATTGAATTTTTAAACTTTAAAAGAATAAAATTAGCCTTAGTGTCAATTATTTCAAAAGATTTATTATTTAACTGCTTACAGGTTAAAGTTTTGTTAACAGAATTATTCTTAATTGACTCATTAATCCACCTTTTATTTTTTAAAGATTCTTGAGCAGCGATACAAGAAAGTCTTGATACATTAAATGGCTTTTTGTATTGATATAATTGAGAGATAATTTTTGAGTTAGCGTAACCCCAACCTATTCTTAAGCCTCCAAGAGCAAAGATTTTTGAAAAAGATCTTGTTATTATTAAATTTGAGTAATTTTTAACTAATTTCATACCATCATCATATTTATGATCTTTAATGTATTCACAATATGCTGCATCCAATACTACTAGAGTTGTTTTCTTGATTTTATTTAAAAATTTAATTATTTCATTTTTGTAGAAAATAGAACCAGTAGGGTTATTTGGGTTAGCTAAAAAAATAATTTTTGTTTTTTGACTTACTATTTTATTAAGACTTTCTAATTTAAACTGAAATTCTTTATCATCAAATGTTTTAACTTTGCATTTAAAATTCTTTGCATAAATTGAATACATAGCAAAAGCATACTTAGTAAAGATAACCTCATCATTTGGTCTGGAAAAAGCTGCATATATCATTTGCAGTACTTCATCTGAACCAGCACCTAATATAATTTGTTTGCTATTTATCTTGTAAGATTTAGCAATTTGATTTCGTAAGCTTTCCCCATCAAGTTCTGGATAAATATTAGAAAATTTAATATTTTGTTTTATTAATGATTTAACAGACTTTGCTGGACCATAATTGTTTTCGTTTGATGAAAGCCTTACATAGCCTTTAAACACCTCAGCTCCACCTTTATATGCATTTTTTGGTTGGTTGTTTTTCATTATTTTTTGTTAATAAATAAACTATATAAAGAAAATATCATCATTTTATATTGAAAATTATTTAGAAAAGCCTTAAATTCCACTTTCACCGATTTGATAGCAGCTTGCGGGTGTAAAACAGCTAAAGCGTATCACCGCAGTTATCAGTCGAACAAGGTTGAAAATGAGAGAAATAACTGCAAATACTGATTATCCAGGATACTTACTAAAGTGCAATGAAGAGCTATTACTAGACTCTGGAAAAAAAATTAAAGACTTTCAAATCGCATACCAAACATACGGTGACCTTAACAATCAAAAAGATAATGCAATTTTGGTTTGTCATGCATTAACTGGTGACCAATTTCCAGCAGAAGAAAATCCTATTACTAAAAAGAAAGGTTGGTGGGAATTAATGATTGGTCCTAATAAACCTATAGACACAAATAAATATTTTGTTATCTGCACAAATGTTCTTGGTGGATGTGTAGGGACGACAGGTCCCAATGACATAAATCCTGAAACTTCAAAGATATATGGCTTAGATTTTCCAACCATAACTATTCGAGACATGGTGAAAGCACAAAAAATTCTTATTGACGAACTTGGAATATCTAAATTACTTTCTGTAGCTGGTGGATCAATGGGTGCGATGCAAGTACTTCAGTGGGCTGCTACTTATCCTGAGAGTGTAAGGTCGATAATGAGCATTGCAGGTTCCTTAAAACACTCTGCTCAAAATATAGCTTTTGATGAAGCTGGCAGACAATCAATTATGTTAGATCCGAATTGGCAAAATGGAAGATATTTAGAGGGTAATGAAAAACCTGAAAATGGTCTTTCTGTTGCCAGAATGATTGCTCATATTACCTATTTATCTGAAAAAGCTTTTCAAAATAAATTTGGTAGAAACTTACAGGAAAAAAATGATTTATCTTTTGGCTTTGGAATAGACTTTCAGGTTGAAAGTTATCTTCGTTACCAAGGTAGGTCTTTTGTAGATCGATTTGATGCCAACAGCTACTTGTATATGACAAGAGCTATGGATTATTTTGATGTAAAAAATGAAATAATTGAAAATAAAAAAACTATTATTAATAATTCAATTAGATTTCTAGTTTTATCATTTACAAGTGATTGGTTATTTCCAACAAAAGAATCAAGAGAAATCGTATCTCTATTAAATTCAATTGGATCTAACGTGAGTTTTGCTGAGGTTGTCTCTGATAGAGGCCATGATAGCTTTTTACTTGATGAACCTCAATTTTTCAAAGTTGCGCAGGGTTTTTTAAAGGGAATAAAATGAGAAAAGACTACGAAATTATTTTAAAATTAATTCCTGAAAACTCTAAAGTACTAGATATTGGTTGCTCTGATGGAGAATTAATTTCTTATCTTGAAAATAAAGGTGTTAGCGCTCAAGGAGTTGAATTGAATCAGGAAAAAGTCATCAAATGTTTAGAAAAAGGACTAGATGTTATACATGGAGATATAAATTTAATAGTTGAAGACTTTCCATTTAATCAGTTCGATTACTGTCTTTTAACTCAAACAATCCAGGCAGTTCAAAAACCAGACCAGTTGTTGAATACTCTTAAAAAGGTAAGTAAGAATATTATAGTTAGCTTCAATAATTCTGCACGGTTAAGCAAAATTTCAAATTTTTTATTATCGGGAAGTTTTGACTCTCTTCTTAAGAAAGCAGATAGTGATCATTGGTATAATACTGATTACATTCACCCGTGTAGTATTAAAGATTTTAAGAAGTTAGCTGAAAATTTAGATCTTAAAATAATTTCAACCTTTGATGTTTTTAATCAAAGAAAATTTGAGAATGGCAAAATACCTTCAAACCTGTTTTGTAAGGAAGTCTTGTACCATATTACTGATGAATAGTAACAGAAATATAATTTTTGTTTATAACGCCAAAGGTGGGAAGTGGAATTATATTCTCGATACAGTTCATAAATATGCTTCTCCAAGTACTTATGAGTGTAATTTGTGTAAAATTACTCATGATTTAAAAATGAAAGAAGCTTGGAAAAAATTTATTGAAAGTTCTCCACATAATTTTAAATTTTTACATTCAGAAGAATTAGAAGAATATAATCTTTTAAATTATAAAAATGACTTACCTATTTGTGTTGAAGAAAATAGTGGTGAATACAAAATGTTAATCAATAAAGATCAAATGAATAAGTATAAAGATGAATTTGATTTAATTAATGTTTTAGAAGAAATATTATAAGCCCATTATTCCTAAATAAATTAATCTCATTGATCCTATAACGACAAAAATATTAATGATCATAAAAAAAGAATTATCTGAAAGCTTACTATTCATCCAGTGTCCTAAAATTACTCCAATAACAGCAATTGGTGAAAAAATAAGATAATTATATAGTTTCTCAAAATCTAATATTTCTAAATAAAAATAAGGAACTAATTTAAACAAGTTTATTAAAGCAATAGAGAAAACAACACCTGCAACAAATTGAATTTTTTTGTTATAGATTGACATAAAATAAATATTTAATGGTAATCCTCCAGAGTGAAGGACAAAACTAGTAAATCCCGCTAATGCTCCCCAAAAAGATTTACTCCCGTAAAAAGGTATTTTTTTAAGCTTGGTGTCTACAATCAAATAATTAAAAACAACGTATAACAATGAGATCGTACCTATAAAAATACTTATCATTGATAAATTAATAAATTTAAACAAGATTGTACCAGCAATTACCCCCAATAAGGAATAAGGTGCTATTGACCATAAAATTTTATATTCAAAATATTTTCTATTTAAATACAAAGCAATTACATCGCATACTATTAACATTGGCATCAAAATGGCTATTGCTGTTAATGGGCCGTAAGTTATAGATAATAGAGTTACAGAAATTAAAGCCAATCCTCCTCCAGAGAATCCAGATTTTGATATTGCAAACAATAAAATAGAGAAAGAAACGATTATATAATAACTAAGATCTAACAAAGATTAATTCTATCTTTTTAAAAATTAAATATGAATAATTTTTAAGTTGCTACAAAACTTTTAATTGGTATTTTTTTTTGTTTTTTAGTGCTTTTTGCATAGACAATCTTTTTACAAACACAAATCATTAAACCTCCCATATACGGAAAGAAAAAATCACCTATTTTTTCAATTGTTCGATGGGATTTATAATTTAAATAGTGGTCCCATGGTGGGAAATGTAGAAATGATTTTCTATAATCAAGAACTAAAAAGTCTTGTATCAGTGATTTAAATTGTTTAATTGAGTATGATCTTCCAAATCCAAAAGGATTATTATCATACCTAGTCCATATCCCTGATCTTCTGGGTATAACTGTTAAAAAAAGCCCATTTGGCTTAAGAATTCTCCATATTTCCTCAATACTACTTTGGGGTTTATCAACAAATTCAAGTAAATGTGTAGATATCACTACATCTACTGAGCTTGGATCCAAAGGTAAGAAATATTCATGAATAATTTGATGATCAAAATCATATTTCTCTTTGACATTACCATCTAAAAATTCTGGCTGCATTGCAGATATTTGTAAATTTTTATTTTGTTTATTTAAAAAAGAAAGGTAGGGATTTGTGTATCCATATCCACAGACAACACTGTCATTGATAGAATTTAAATGACTGTATAATTGATGACGAATATTTCGTTTAACAAGTGTGCCTAACTTTGACTGGTAAAAACTGTAAATATCTGATGCGTTAATATCCATAGTTGTATTTTAACTAGATTTACTTAACATTCTATTTCTTATGCAAAAACCTAATGTCTATTTATTTCCCCAATTAGAAGATAATTATGGATATTTAATAAAAAATCCTCATGAAACTAAAGGGGTACTAGTAGACCCCTCTGATCTGAGTATGTGTTTAAAAATTCTTGAACTGAATGACTGCGTAGCAAGTCATATTTTAATTACCCATCATCATGATGATCATATAGCTGCTGTAAGTGAGATTAAATCAAAATTTAATTCTTTAATTATAGGATATAAAAATGATTCTAAAATTCCTAAACCAGATAAAGAAGTTGTAGATCATGAGACTTTTGTGATATTAGGGAATGAATATAAAGTTATTCATACTCCCGGTCATACACTTCAACATATAAATTTCTTTATGCCTCAACATAATATTTTATTTTCCGGAGATACTCTTTTTAGCATAGGTTGCGGGAGAATGTTTGAGGGAACACCTGAAGTTTTTTGGGACAGTTTGTGCAAAATCAAACAATTACCAAAGGATACAAAAATATATTGTGGGCATGAATATACTTTGGCAAATGTTAATTTTGCTTTGAGCATTGATCCTAATAACAAGGAACTTCAACATTATTCTAAGTGGGTCTCACATCAAGAAAAAGAACTCCGCCCAACAATACCTACAATGCTCTCAGATCAATTACTATGTAATCCATTTCTAAGGTGCGATGAAGATCAATTTATGAAACTTTATGAGTCTCAAAATGCAATAGAAGTTTTTGCTAAAATACGCTCTGCAAAGGATAATTTTTAGTAATTTATTTTAATCTTGGTGTTTTAGGTAAATGTGCTAATTTTAAATTAATCATGAAAGACGCATTTCAATTAGATAACGATATAACTGATGCTTTTCAAAAAAAGCAAATGGACAAAGTATGCTCTTTGTACTACGAGGCAGCAAATTACTTTGAAAACAAAGCTGATATTGAAGCAGCTTGTTTCTTCTACACACAAGCATTGGTAATGGCCTTAGAAGAAAATCATGATCTTAAAGAAAAAATTATTTATAAACTTGAAAAATACGGTCGAAGTAAAGACGCAACCTTAAACTAATATACACCTGAGTGGAAAAACCTACCATTCAACTCCCTGAAATATGGCTTAATCATTTAAAAGATGAGTTTGACCAAGACTATATGGTTAATCTCAAAAAAAAACTTTTAGAATTAAAACAAAATAAAATTATTTACTATCCTCCAGGAAAACAAATTTTTAATGCTTTTAATTTAACACCTCTAAATAATGTTAAAGTAGTTATTTTAGGTCAAGATCCCTATCATGGCCCTGGTCAAGCCCACGGACTTAGTTTTTCTGTCCCAGACTCTGTCAAACCTCCGCCCTCTCTTATAAATATTTATAAAGAATTACAGGATGATTTAAAAAAAGAAGTTAACTTTAATAATGGCAACCTAGAAAATTGGGCCAAACAGGGTGTATTTTTGTTAAATACAACATTAACAGTGGAGAGATCAAAACCCCTTTCACATCAAAAAATTGGCTGGGATATTTTTACTAATAAAGTCATTTCTGTAATTAGTAATGAATTAGAAAATATCGTTTTCATATTGTGGGGATCATTTGCTCAATCAAAAAAAGAGTATATTGATTCGAGTAAGCATCTAATTTTAATTGCACCTCATCCATCTCCTTTATCCGCTCATCGCGGTTTTTTTGGAAGCAAACCTTTTTCTAAGACAAATGCCTTTCTTAAATCAAAACAAATTGATATGGTTGAGTGGTAATGAAGTCTACCGTTGAAAATTTTGTTGGTTTTGTAGAAAAAGCAGTAATTGGTGTCATTTTAGTAGCTACGATAACTGCCATTCTCTTTGAAATACTGAGAATGATAGACGTACAATATGTAGAATTAGCTGATTTACTTCTATTATTTATCTACGTTGAGGTAATCGGAATGGTAAGAGTTTATTATGTGTCTAATCGGGTGAGAATGACTTATCCCTTATTTATTGCTATTACCGCTTTATCAAGACTTATTATACTTCAAGGTAAAGACTCAAATCCTGAACTTCTTTTATACGAAGCTGGTGCCATAGTCCTAGTAGCTATTGCTGTCATAATTCTTCGACTAAGATATGTACCGATACTTCGTCCTGTAGAAGATGTCGATGAAATTAAACCTAGAAATATAAAAAAGTAATAACATTGAAAAAGATAGCAGTTATTGGAACTGGGCTTAGTGCGCTTTCTTTAGCTTACCACCTACCCGCTCTGGATATAACTTTTTTTGAAAAATCTTGGAGGCCTGGGGGTAGAATAAGTACTAGAAAGCATAATCAATATGCTTTCGATCATGGCGCGCATTATTTAAAATTAGATCATGGTATTATAGGTCTTAATGAATACTTAAATAAAATTGATGCGATTAAAATTTTAAAAGGGCAATTTTGTTCAAATATTTCACAAAATTCACCCATTGAAGATAAAGAAATTATAGTGGGGAAAGAGGGGAATGAATCAATTCCAATTAACATTCATAAATCACTTCACTATCCAACTTATTTTTCAAAGCAAATAACTAGTATTGAGACTATAAATAAGGAATATTATCTAATGGCAGGTGAAGAGAAATTTGGACCATTTGATTATATTTTTTGCAGCATGCCCTTTGAACAGTCTAAGACGCTATTAGAAAAATATATCGATTATAGTGACATGCCTGACATCGAGTTTGATGCTATTTGGACCATCATGGTGGCCTTTAATAAGCGACTAGGTGTTCCATTTCAATTTGGATATCACTTAACACCTGAAATAAGTTTCTTAATGAACCAGAATTTTAAACATGAATTTTTTAATGAGGAGTGCTGGGTTATAAATATGAGAGCAGAGTGGACTAAAGAATATTATAATATAGAAAACTATGTGCTCGAAGATTATGTGATTAATAAGATGAAACAGTCTTTTCAATCTGATGCTGGTGCAGTATTTAAAAAATCACACAGATGGAGGTATTCTTATACTAAAAAAAGTTTAAGGGATATTAAGTCAAAAAGATATATTGAGTCTATTGATCGTCGTTTATATTCCTTTGGTGACTGGTGTGAAGGTCCAAGTATGCAAGATGCTTGGCTTTCAGGTAAAAAATTAGCTCAGGACTTTACAGAAAATAGCCTAAAACATTAGTATTTATATGAATTTTGCCTCAGTTAGTGTTGCTGAGAATTTTTATTATAAATTTTTTTCCAATTCAAATAGTCATTATCATTTAGCATAAATCTCATCAGATTTTTTACGTCATTTTTATCAATTCTATACTGGGTATTGATTGCGCCATAGGGGATCTCATTGTTATGAGCTAAAAATTTTATATGATCTAACTCATATGGAGTTAAATATTTCATTAAACTATGAATGCTGGACATAAGAAAAAATTATATAAAAAGAATAGAATTGTCTAGTGACTCAAATATTTGCCGCCAAAATTAATTAAATAATCTTTTTTCTGAATTGTGTTACAAATAAATTTAAAATACTTTTATATTTGAACCAAAGTTTCCATTATTTACAAGAAACATAAAAAACACAAAACTTCCCAGAAATACAAATACGGATAAAATTGAAATAATTTTATAGTAGAGTTTTTTAGATTTACTTAACTCATCTCCATCAATAGCTATATAATTACCAACAAAATAAGAGACAATGAAGATTGCTATAAATGCCAATATAAAACTAATATTCATAATTCTAAATTTTTAACTGATTAATCCATAAAAACAACATATCCAAATGCCACAATTATCATACAGTATATAAATAGCGTCTGTTTATTATTGATCCTTTTGTTTAGTCTTATTTTTTTTTTATCAATTAAATAAATAAGTAAGAAGTAAAGAGGTACACCCCATAAGTTGATGAGAATATGTGCCCATATGGGCATTTCGATAAATTTATCTAACATTTATTATTTTTAAAGTATCATTATTGTTATAAAAAAAACTTATGAAATTTATAATTTTATTCATTCTTACATTTACTTTTTGTGTTCAGGCACAATCTGATGAACTGATTTGTAATAAGATATTTAATGAAATTACTGAAAAGTCTCCCATTAAAAATACCTCTCCCAGTGTTATTGAATTAGAAATTAAAGATAATATTCTGAAATCTTTCATTTGGGACTCACAAAAAATTGAAATGCATTTTGAAATACTTTTTGATCATGATTTTGACTTAAAAATTGGATCCAAAGGCTATTCAGACATAAATAATGCAGTTTTTTTTGAATTAGACAAAAATGTTGGATATTTGTATCAATATTTAAAAAGTGGTGTGAGCTACAAATGTTCAGCTGGTAAATGAAAATTTGAGACGTAAAAATTTTATAAAGTATTAAATGCTAATAAATCATCTAATTTATTACAATTACCATAAAAAGTTTTTTTTACACTAGTACTATTCGGGAAAAAAATATTTCTCTCATAGCGATAGATATTTTTATAAAGGATTAGTGTATTAAAAGAAAAATCAGTCTCAATTCTAAAATGATAACTCACTTTATCCTCTCCCATGTAGTCATAATTTAAATCTTGATAACTCTCTTTCAGAAAAGATAATTCTTTATTAAAAGTATATTCAAATTCACTGATGTTAGACTCTTCAAAATTTATAAATTTATCATCAACATAATCAATTAAGGAATTTTCCTCACATATTAATTTAATATTTTGGCCAAATACTAGTGAAGGAATAAATATTAAAATATAAATTAGCTTCATAGTTAATCCATTATACTTGCTTTAAATCCATACTCAGAGATAGCTTTTTTTCGAAAAAATCCTTCAATTTTAATCATTGTCATAAAGTCATTGGCGCATTTAAGAAGAGCTTTGAATGGCTTTGCAGATCCCTTGCAGCTTACATCTTTTCCATTTGCGTCGTGGGTTTCACCGCAGGCACATATGTATTTAATAGACCCGTAACCATTAAGTCTAAGTAAGTGGGCTGCTTGTAAAGGGTTGTTTTTTAGTTTTTCTCTAACTTCAGCTTTGCTGATTAATATCTCCATTTAGGATAGTGATTTTATTTAATCCCCTCTCATTATCCACATAAAAAATGTGGCTAAAAGAATAAGAGATATAGTCAAATCTATCCAAAGAGTTCCAGTGAACATATAATTTTAATTTTCACTTGGAAGGGCATTTTCTTCTCTCATCAAGATGGGTCTACCGTCATGCGCTGTATTTAAAGGGATGATTTTACCCTGATATCTGACACACAAAGTGGGAGCATTTCTAACTTCCTTTCCTAAATTAACTTCTAAATCAACAATAATTAATTCTGCGCTATCCAGTATTTTCAATATTTTCATATATTTAATTCTCCAATACTACTTTTTATGTTCAAAGTAATATTTAGATCTTACCTGAATAATTTAAGGATTTATGGTGCCTATAAAGTACTGACTAATTTTCTAAGCAGACATCTCTAATAACTGGTGTATTAGTGCATTCAACACATTTAGTAATTTGAACTACACATCCATCAGCTAGCTGAGATACTTCAACTTCTTTGTTACATTTAGAACAAATTGATGAAACAGATAAGTCACACTTTGGGCATGATATTGTTTGTAAATTTTCCATTGCCATTTGTACTGTTATAATACATTTTTAGATGAAGAATGAAATACATTCCTAAAAAGTAAAAAAAGATAATAAATACAATGTTTTTATATAACTATTTTTAATTTTATGGAATAAATCTAAGAATATACCCATTAAATAAATGAACTTAGTAAAATCGCTTATTGAAGATCATAAAATGATACCCCACCCAGAAGGAGGGCATTTCGTCGAAGTCTATAAAAACAAGGATGTCAGTCACATATATTTTTTGCTAGAGGAACATGAACATTCCCATTGGCATCGAATAACCAAAAACGAAACAATACACTTTTATACAGGAAGCCCCTTGAACATATTTACATCAAAAAATGGTGAGGAATTTGAGACAAATGCTATTGGATCTCAAAATAAGTATATGTTCACCATTGAAAAGAATACTTGGTTTGCCATGAAATCAACTGGATCGTTTAGTCTAATTGGTTGTACAGTAGCCCCAGCATTTGAATTTGAGGATTTAGAGCTTGCCCCAAAAAACTGGAAGCCGACAAAATTTAATCAGGAATTATGATAGAAAGATTATAAATTGAACGCAGAATTCATTGTAAATACATTTTGGTTTCTTTCAATTTTCACAGCAGCGATTTACATATTAAAAAAGAGGTATATTAACAAAAAAGAGTTTTCTTTAATTAATAAAGTTTTCAAATTAACTTTATCTTTAACAATAATATTTTGTATTATTGGTTTATATCTTATGCTTACAAATTATTAAAATAATTGCTAATCAAAAATTATTATGATCAATTTTTTTACAATTCTACTCTTCCAAGACAATTACTTCTTGAGACTCAAAATCAACACCTGCATTTGATCTTAGATTTTCAATTTCTGGATCTTTAATAGCCTCTTGCATTTTCTCCATCGACTCGACTTCAACAACTTGGTAAACCTTATTTTCATCACCTTTAGGATGACCCCAAGCTAAAACTTTCAAACCATGTTTCTCTCTTAAACCATCTGCACTAACAAAAGCGTCTCTCCACTTTGGATAACCTTCGGTTATTTTTGCACTTATAATTATTTTCATATATTCCTCCTTAAGTTTTAATTTAACATTCATAAAACTAATTTATAATAAAATAAAGGAGAAAAATAAAATGAATATATGTGTTGTATCCACCTTTGATGGGACGAAGGAAGATTATTTAAAATTATATGAATCATTTAAGGATGATATTGCGAAGTTTACGGATGGATTTGAAATGGGCTTTGTTAGAGATGGAAAAGTTATAGTTGTTGCAAATGTTACAGATGAAGAGAAATTTTATGCAATTTTTGATGATCCGAGATCTAAAGAATTTGATGCCAAATTTAATAACGTAGATGTTGTATATAAATTAGAAAAAATGTAACTATACTCGTTTTAAAAGCGGGGCCATAGCTCAGCTGGTACATGGTTATCATGCAATAAAAACATTGAAGAAGTTAATCAAAATTTAATAAATTTTTTATAATATTTAAAAAAGGAGATTAAAAATGAAAAAATTCTTTATTTTTATTTTTTTACTTTACGCAACAAATTCTATTTCAGCAGAATATAGTTTTGAATTTGAGGGAAGTTGGCTTGAAGCAGAGCCAAATGTGACAAAAAATTTAGCATCTGGTAAAGTGTTAGCAGATTTTCGTGATGTTCATGTGGTCCAATACACCAATCAACCAGAATTTTTTCCATCACTTACATCATCTGACTGTACTTCTAAAGCTATGTTAAACGAAGACACATCACTTATCTGGGTAAACATAAATTGTCATATTTCCGATATGAGTGGTGATACTTTTATGTTGTCTGGAAGTTTCAATCCAGCTCTTGGTGGAGGACAAAATATTATTCAGGCCGGAACTGGTAAATTTGAGGGTATTAAGGGTACCTCTGAATGGAAAGTTACAGGTGCTCACTTACATGGTGGTACATACGCAGGAAAAATTAATATAACTATGCCGGACTGAGTATAGATTTGAATAGGAAAGGTTAAATTATGGACTCAAAAGAAATAGTACAAAAAGTTTATGACCTCTTTGGAAAAGGTGATATGGAAGGTTTCATGAATATGTTGCATGAAGATTTTACTTTCATATACCCAGGTGATAAACACCCATTTTCAGGAACTCATAACATAGAGAGTTTTCAAGGCACATTAACGAAAATCCCTGAGCTCTGGAGTAATCTTCAAGTTACGGTAGAATCAATGATTAGTGAAGGTGATAAAGTTTTTGTGAACACAAAAGCTACCGCTGATGGCATGGATACAATTTTTGGACACTACATGGAAGTTAAAGATGGTAAAATGTCAAAGTTTATAGCTTATGATGACACCTTAAGTATGTTTAATGCAATGAAAAAATAGAAGTTATAAAAAATAATTAGAAAGGATAAAAAAAAATGAAAATTTTGATAATAAATTTTAACCTCAGTGGCTTGGATGTTGACTCTTTTAAATCACAAGCCCATATCGATGCAATGGATTTTAGAGGTGTAGAAGGCCTAATATCAAAATATTTTTTAGGCGATGAAAAAGATAATTTATTTGGTGGGGTATACATATTTAAAGACTCAGAAAGTCTTGATAATTATAAAAAAGGCGCAATTTTTGAGTTTTTATCTACACATGAAAACTTTATTAATTTTACAACTAAAGAGCACGAAGTTATTGATGGGCCTTCCATTATAGCCGGTGCAAAAACAGATACTTTAGTTTAATAAATTTTAAGGAGTTTAATAATGAAAATCATATCACACGCAAAAATAACTAAAGATTATGAGCATTGGAAACAAGCGTTTGATGAAAACGACAGTTTAAGGCAAGAATATGGGGTTACTGTATTAGCTTATGGACATCCCAAAGATAATAAAGATGAAATTTATACAGTTCTTCAGGTTGAGTCTATGGAGCGAATGCAAGAAATGCTTAATTTGCCTTCAATGTTAAAATTAAGAACAGAAGCAGGAGTAGATCTTGAAACTCAAACATTCATTATGTTAGAAGGTGGAAATTAGTATTATAAAATGTCTAATCCTTTTATTTTAATAGCGAGAATACGTGTAAAAGAAGGTAAGGTTGAAGAGTATCTCAAGATAGCTAAAGAAGCTGATGACTCTGTTAATGCCTCAGAACCAGATATGTTGATCCATACTTTCGATCAAGATCCAACAGATCCATTAGAATTTACCTGGAGTGAAGTCTACCGTACCAGTGAAGCAATGGTTCACCACATTAATAATCCTCCTGTTGTAGCATATGTAGAAAAACATCAAGAAATAGCAGATAAATTTGAAATAGAAGTTTACGGTAATATTACAGATGAAACAATTAAAGCAATTGAAGATCTAAATGTTCCTTTCAAATATTTTAAAACAACTAAAGTGGGTTACATTAGAAAAGAAAAATTTATTTAGTGATGCTACTAATGTTTTAGAGAAATGAAAACCCTCTTAGCCCTATTGTTATTAATCCCTAGTTTGAGTTTGGCGAACAATTAGTTGTCTTCGATTGTATTTATACTTATCTATTAATTAAAATTATTAATTTATTTATTAGTTATTTGTAATAATTAATTTTTGTGTGACATGTTATAAACTTCTAATAGGGAAGGATAAATTATGGACTCAAAAGAATTAGTACAACAAGGTTATGATCTCTTTGCGAAAGGGGATATGGAGGGTTTCATGAATTTGGTACATGAAGATTTTACTTTCATATACCCAGGTGATAAACACCCATTTTCAGGAACTCATAATAAAGAGGGTTATCAAAAACAATTAATGAAAGTCCCTGAGCTCTGGAGCAATTTTCATCTTACCGTAGAGTCGATGATCAGCGAAGGTGATAAAGTTTTTGTAAATACAAAAGCAACCGCTGATGGCATGGATACAATTTTTGGACATTACATGGAGGTAAAAGATGATAAGTTGTTTAAGTTTGTAGCCTATGATGACACTTTAAGTGCGTTTAACGCAATGAAAAAATAATTTTATAAAATTGTTGGAGCATAAAAAAAAGCCACCTACTCGACTCAATTTAAGTAAGGGGCTAATCCAACTATTTAAAGAAATCCTCTTAACCATATTGTTATTAATCCCAACTTTGAGTTGGGGAGACACACATCCAGAGAAAGACACAAGTTTATTTTGTTTACTAGAACCCCATGTTCAAATAGGTGACTATCCACTTGTTAATAGACATGCTTGGTGGTTAAAAATATATGGGGGAGAAAATTTTATAGTAGATGCATTCCGTATTAAAATGACTGATAGAGGTCCGGAATTAAATAAATTTGATGGAAATTATACAGTTGATGATTTGAATATTAATTTTGATTTACCTGATTTAACAGAAAGAAATTATTTTTATATAGACAGAGCTAGCTTAGAGTTAAAAACTTTTGGTTATATTTATAATAGTCATTTTTGCGAGATTATAGATGATGCATTTACCGAAGCTAAAGGAGCACATGCTAGACTTCTTGCACAATATTTAGAGGACCAAGCAAAATTAAAGTCTGAATGAAAGTTATAAGTACTTTCAAAACTAAATTTTAGTTTTTAGCATGACTGCATTTACATAAGGTATATATAGCCCCCTGCAAATTGCATAGCTAGAGGTATTACAAAATAATAAAAATATTGCTATGGATTCATTAATTTCCTAGAATCAATGTCAGATTATCGGAGAGTTCTCTCGCTAAATCGACTTGGGGCCATAGCTCAGCTGGGAGAGCGCTACGCTGGCAGCGTAGAGGTCAGGGGTTCGATCCCCCTTGGCTCCACCATTACCTTTGTTAATCTAAAGACAATTAATCAATAGAATTTATTTGTTTATTTAAAATAATCCTTTTTTGTCACGGCAAAGGGTCTTGGTTCAAAAATTTATTAATATATTATTTTATAATGAACGAGGGTGTTTTAGATAAACTTTTTTCGCTAGAATTTTTAGGGACTTGGCTAATCACTTTATTAATTATTGCATTTATAGTTTATGCATCATACAAAATCTTTAATATTATTTTTAGATCGGAAATATATTTTAAAAAATCTGCAATTAGTTATTTTCTGATAGGAATATTTATACTTGGTTTTGCAATCTATTTTTATAACTGATTATTAAAATTTTAGGCTATTGAAAAAGCCTTAATTTTATCGAAAGGCATGTGATCAGCAATATCACTTTTTCCATAATACACATCCTCAACGACCCCATTCTCGTTAATTAGAACATCAACTGGAACAATATCTACATACCCTTTAAACTGAACAGGTAAATAACCTTTTATTCCTGCTAAAAAAAATTTATGAACTTTAAAAATAAAAGCAGAAAAAAGTTTTCCGTAAGATCTCTCAACATCATACTTTATAAAATATTTGAAACTTTCATCTGCAAGAACAGTAAATGGCAAATTATGTCTATCCATATTTTTCTTTAAAAAATCAACTGGTGCATGAAAAATCCCTACCATTGTAAAGTTATTTCCAAATTCTTGATATTTTTTTACAAACTCGTTAATTCTTAAATTACACACAGCACAAGAAGCGTGTCTATAAAAAGTTAATAATACTTTTTTACCTTTTGTACTAGAAAGTTTAAAGATGTTTCCGTAAGAGTCAGGTAATTCTATATCTTCTATTTTATCACCTTTGTTAATTCTCATAAATCTACTCCTTTCATATAGAAATAACTTAATATGTTAGAGTATAATTATAATTATAACTTTATGATATGCAAAATGCTCAAGTTAATCATGAAATTAAATATTTAATAAAAGTGATATGAGAATGTAATATTGAAATATTAGTTAGATAATTCAGTTCAAGATAAAGGAGGAGCTTTAAATGAGTATAGCAAGAATAACAACTGTTAAAATGGCTTCAAAAGAGGCTGCTGACAAACAGTCAGAAGGATATACGCAGAATGCACCATCTGAATTTCCGCAAGCGAGTCAATTGATTGGTGTGCGAATTAGCGATGATACTTTGATGGCAGTTACGATTTATCCTGATGAGAAAGCTATGAAAGATGCAGATGCAGCAAGGGAAAAAAGACTAGACACTAATAAAGATAATAGGGTTTCAGTTGAAACATTTGTGGGTCAAGTAACCTTAAATCATCAAAATTAAATAAACATAAAAGGAGAAATAATTATGACTTTATACGCAAAAATGAGAGAAACATGGATAAATAAAGATGTAAAGGGACATAGAGAATGTTTTCATGATGATTGGCAGTTTGTTTTTCATTCTTCAGGTAAAGTAATAACTCGCGCAGACGACTTGCCAGATGAGGAATTTAAAGAGTTCATGGAGGTCTTAGTCCAAGAGAATCACAGATGTATATATGAGAATGATGATATCTTAGTGACGCATTCATTTAATACATATAAATCGGGTGACAAAGAAGCCTTATTGATGGTGAGTTTGAAAAAAGATGGTCTTTTGTGGAGATCTGAAACTGGCGCCACAGAATTAAAGACTACCAACTAAGTAAATTATATATAAAAGCCTGTGAAATTATCACAGGCTTCTAAGAGTAAAATGATGATATTATCTATATGAATTGGGAAGATACAAAAACAAGTGTCTTAGCAATGTAGGGAGAGTTAAATAGATGAAATTAAATGATTATCAAATTCAAGCGAAGAACACCGCGATATACCCAAAAGATAAAGCAGTGGTTTACCCGGCACTAGGTTTAGCAGGTGAAGCAGGAGAGGTTGCAAACAAAGTAAAAAAAGTGCTCCGTGATAGAACAGAAATTAAAGATGTTAGTAAAGATATCGCCTCTGAAATTGGCGATTGTCTTTGGTATATCAGCTTATTGGCTGATGATATTGGTTGGGATTTGGAGTCTATTGCTAAATTAAACATAGACAAATTACAAGACAGAGTGAACCGTGGGAAACTCTCAGGTTCCGGTGACAATCGTTAGTAAGAACTAATCAAAAAAGATTGTGATTAAATTCAATTTCTTAAGTCCATGAAAACAATCATTAGGTTTTCTTAATATCTTTATCTGTTGGAAAGTAATATTTATCAATAAAACTCTCTACATTTAATTTTCTTATATCAGCCAATCTGGCTTTGAGCATTTTTCGATCCCAATCCCAATACGCGATTGAGAGAAGTTTTTTTACATATTTCGGGCTAAATCTATCTTTGATAATTTTAGATGGAACGCCGCCACTTATTTTATATGCTGGAACATCTTTAGTGACGACAGCACCGGCCGCAATTACCGCCCCATCAGATATTTTTACCCCTGGTAGAATAATGGCGCCATGACCAATCCATACATCATTGCCAATAATTACAGTATTTTTTTTTCTCCATTGAAAAAAATCCTTGTCGTCTTTTCCAAGCTTGTAAGACTCCGTTCGATAGGTCCAATGATGTTGACTAATTTGCCATGTGGGGTGATTACTTGCATTAATTCTAATATTTCTTGCGATAGAGCAAAATTTGCCAATGATCGTATTGGCAATATCACAGTCTTCCATTATATAAGAGTAGTCACCAATTTCTGAGTCAGTAATTACTGATCTCTCGCATACCTCATTCCATTGACCGAGTTTGACTTTGGTAAGTTTAGCTAATTTATGAATATTGCCTTTTTTCTTTATTATCTTAGTCATGGTTGTATTTAATATAATTTTTTTTATGAATTTTTTATTAAAAGCATCACTTAAACTTTTTAATAATTTTAATTATGATAAATTCAGCGAATGTGTATCGGAACAACACTAGCCTTAATTTCTGCATGTATGCTTGGATTTTTTGCTTATAAAGCTTTTAAAAAATACATTGCACCACATTTCAAAAAAATAATTTCTTTCAATTTAAAGCTACATAACTAAATCTATGGATCCTTTATTATTAATTGTTATATTTGGCTTGGTAGGTTTCGTTTTTGGATTTTTATTAAAAATAGAAAGTCAACTCCAAAGGTTTCTTCCCCCAGTAATACCCAAATAGAAGAAAAACCAAAAGAACAAAAAGCCAAAAAGAAAAAAACAAAAGTCCCATCTCCCAAAAAAAAAGTGACAAAAAAAAAGAAGTCTTCATCTAAGGCTACCCAAAAAAAGAAATCTTAAAAATTTTTAATATTTTTAACTCTCAGGATGAATCCCACGAACATGATTATGTGAGAGAATTTTATCGTTTTTGATTTTTACAAGATCCATAGTCACAAATTTAGAATTTTTTTCTTCAGGTGGGATGATATCTTGCACAAATACGAATACGTCATCATTTGTGTAAAGTGGTTTCGTATCGAGGAATTTTGCTTTTGTTTCTAAACACCATGCAATGGTTTCTTTTTTAGATCTGACCTGCATCGGGAGGGAGGATTTGTGATGTGAAGTCCATTGAAATTCGTCATGTAAAATAGATTCAAGTTGTTCAGGATTCTTGTTCTCCATCGCTTCTACCCATGCTTTAATATAATCTATAAAATTAAGCATAAATTATACTTAACACTGAAATATTAAGAAAATATTTACAAATGTTTTAATTTTTATGAAATTAAATAATTTCTATTTTTTATTTAATTTTTCTTGATTTTGCATGTTCTTCCTCATTTCAAGCTCCATTTTAGTTATTCTTCTTGACATAATTTCCATTAATACAAATCCAACTAAAATAAGAGCTAGGGAAATAAAAATCATTAAGTTTTTGTATCAAGTCTGTAGCCTGATAAGTATACATCGGTCATTACAGATATCATCGTATTTGAATATTCTTTTATAAAGTATTGAGGGTGATTTAAATCTTTTAATAAAATTGCATGCTTATTCCATATTAAATTATGAAAATTAAATTGGTCCTTATTAATTAAGTCTTGAATGAATTTTTCATTAAATTGATGATAAATAGGATCATCAATTCCTAAAAAGGCATTTCTTTTTTTTAGATAAACAACTAGGGCAAAAATATTTTTTGTTAATCTGGAAATATTTGGTACCATTTTAATATTACATTCACATACATTAGTTAAATTTTTATTACATCCCATGATTCTACCTGCTCTATTATTGGGCGTTGCCCAAACAGTTTTCTATGGATGTACGTGGTATCTCTTCCCGTCTTTACTATTGGAGTGGAATAGCGTTCTAACTCAACCTATTTCTACTCTCACTATGATTTTTACCTTTGGTTTATTATTACATGCGGTAACTAGCCCTTTTCTTGGGAAATACCTCGATCGAGATAAAACTCATATCTTAATGACAATATCTGGATTTGTTTTATTAATAGGGCTTTTTCTTCAAATTACATTTGATAATTTTTATATTTTTGCTCTTTCTTGGATATTAATTGGTTGGAGTTCTGCGGGGCTTGGGTATGATATTTGTTTTTCGTTTCTCACGATTAGAATTCAAAATAATCCAAGAAAATACATTACGATTGTTACGCTCATCGCTGGATTTGCAAGTACTATTACCTTTCCGTTAAGTAGTTTTCTTTTAACAATGGGGGACTGGAAATTTGTAGTCGAAATATTTTTTTTAATAGCTTTATTAATTGGAATTCCTTGTAATTTTTTGGGTATCTATTTTATTCGAAAAAATAAACTCCCTGAGGTGACAAGAGTAGAGAATGTCAATTATGAAAAAATTTACTTAGACTATCGATTTTATTTAATTTTGATCCCTATTACCTTTATCGGCTTTAATCATGCTGCACTTGTAACTCATACGATCCCTATACTAATTGAAAAAAATTATTCTAATAGCTTTGGAGTCTTTATAATGTCTTTACTCGGTCCCTCTCAAGTGGCCGGGAGGGTCCTTATCAATATTGTTCCAAAAAAAATCAAAAACCTCCATATTAGATTTTTTGGGGAATTTATTTTAGTGGCTTGTTTGATTATGTTACTATTTTCAGAAACCGCTATTTTTTTTCCAATATTGTATATATGTCTTCAAGGGGCCATATTGGGTATCGACTCCATTATATCTCCTCTCATTCAAAAAGAAATATTTGGAACAACAAATTTTGGAAAGACGGCTCTCTACATGAGCAGCATAAGAATAAGCACCTATGCGATGGGGCCTTTTCTTGTATCTATTTTATGGGGATTTTTTGGATACAACATTACAATCGTATTGATGATGTGTTTAACAATTATCGCATCACTTGGAACTTATAAATTAATAAGCATTATTTATCAGAAAAAAAAATAATTTTTTTTTAGTTCATTGAAAATTCACACTAATTTAACATTACTGATTAACATTGTTAAATGGTTAAAAAAGCAGGTTTTACGATTCAATGTGAAAAAGAAAATATACTCTCCTTTAACTCACAAATAGAAAGAGTTAGAAGTTTCGGTGTGACCTCGATCGAGGTGCCCATCTGTTCAACTAATGTGATTGTCGGACAAAAAATCAATCAAAATGAACTCAGATTACTGAAGCAATCACTGTTATCCCAAGAATTAGATTACAGCGTTCATGGTGAACTCTCCGCCAATTTATTTGATACGGACCATCTCGAAATGCACAAAGAAATTATTAAAAGAGATATCGAGGTTTCAGCAGAAATTAATGCCTCACACCTAGTTACTCATTTTGGGATTTGTAAGATTGAGGATTTTGAAAATAAAGACGTTTACCAATCTTTGATGTCACAACAGCAAGATGCGTATAGTGAATTAGCTGAGTACGCCGAGAAACATAATGTTGTAATTGCAACAGAAAACATATTTTGTGTAACCCCTAAACATTACGCCCCCACCCCTTCAGAACTCTCCAACCAAATTAGCAAAATTGATCACAAAAATCTTCGTGCCTGTTTAGACATCTCTCATGCTTATATTAATTCCAATTGGCTAAATTTAGATTTTTTCTCTGAAATTAATGCGATTGCTCCTTATGCCGAACACGTTCATATTCATGACTCTTTTGGGAAATTAAAAACGTTTCAGCCCTATTACTCCACCGAGGAAGTTTCTTATGGATTAGGCGACCTGCATTTACCTTTGGGATGGGGTGATATTAATTTTGACAAAATTTTTACTGACAATAGTTTTCCCGACCATCTAAATTTAAATTTGGAATTGAAGCCTCAGCACGCCTCCTACCATAAGGGAAGTGTTCAAAAAGTTCTAGAACTATTAAATCTTCAGTAAAGAATTCTTAATTAATTGTAATATCAAACTCGGAACAATCTTTCCCAGTTAAATCTCTTCCGGATATATTTCCCTTAACAGCTGCGTCGATACCTTCTTGTAACGTCATTTGAGCCATAAAGCTATTACCCTCTGAGCAAAGCTTAATACCTTCTTCCAACTTTTCCAAAGCAACATCTTTAGCCTGGGTGCAGGCTTTATTCATATCTAAAAGTAGTTTGCCTCTTAGCATGGCGACTTTTAGGTCAGTACAATTTGCCAAGTTTTTTTCAAAGACAGCGTCGGTATCCTCAGCAGAACCAGCCATTTGATTTTCTGCAGTTTTTTCATCTAGAATAATCAAACCCTCATCTGTTTTTTCACCATGATCGTTTGCAAAAGAGTTAAAAGAAAATAAAAGGAATAACAAAGTTAATTTTTTCATAAGTATATTATAATTTTTAATTATTAAAAAATTATTAAACATGTGTTTATCCAAATTGTCCGAAAGGAACGATGAGTTTTTTTCTAAGCCAAGCTGAAAACATATCCATGGCAATTACAACGCCAACAACAAGGACGGTGTAATAAGCTACATTTTCAAAATCAGTACCTGTTTGTAATGCCCCTAAAAATTGTAAGCCAATACCACCAGCACCCATCGCACCAATAATAACCGCCCCTCTAGTATTTGATTCCAAATAGTATAGAGATTGAGATATGAAAACTGGAAGAATCTGTGGAATAATACCAAATCTATTTTGAAGGGTCTTATTAGCACCAGTTGACTCAACACCTTCTTTTTGATTTTTTTCTGTATTCTCAATAGCCTCAGACATTAATTTTCCAAGAGTGCCCGTATCTGTAAAGGCGATGGCAAAGATACCAGTAAAGGGCCCTGGGCCAAATGCTCTTAAGAAAATTAAGCTCCAAACCAAAAAGTCTATTCCTCTTAAAAAATCAAAAAGTCTTCTTACCGCAAACCTTACACCTGCCAAAGGGGTAATATTATAAGCTGCTAAAAAAGCGAGGGGAAAACCCACTAACATAGCAATAAGTGTTCCCATGAAGGCCATGATAATCGTCTCAAGCAGTGCGTACCAGGCCTTACCATGTTGCCATAATTCATTTTCTGTGAACTCTACCCAAATCAACTTAGCGTTAGACATCTCTTCAACAATTCTATCTCCACTAAAGATTTTACTCAGAGCCCCAAATAGTGAGTATCCGTCGAGTGGGCCTTTGTTATCAAACCAAAAATATTTCCATCCTCTACTAAAACGATGAATTTCAATTTTTGATTTTGTAAATTGAATTCTTGAAAAAAGAGAGGGTCTTACCTCAAGCTTATTTTTGGTTTGTCGAATAAATTCTGGTAATTCTTCAACTCGGTCCTCATATCCTTCCACATAAGGTCGTTTATCCTCATTAATTCTGAAAGTGAATATTTCTTCCACTCCAGGGAAATCGTACATAACAGCGTAACCTGCTAAAGGATTATCAGGAAAATAGTAGGCATCAACTTTGCCACCATTTTTAAGAGTTACTGTCCATTTATTGTCATCTGATTTCTCAGCCCACTCTGGGGTAACTTTATACTCTTGGCGAAGATTGCCCTCTAAAGTTATTTGGAGTTTATTTTCAGTTTTTTTCCAAGGCATTTTAAAGTGATCTTTATGCGCATAAATATCCAAAGCAAGGAAGCTCGCTCGTTCAGGATTCCATTTCTCTGCAATCTTGTCGACGCCCAATGAAAAAAAGGCAAAAAGAAAGTAAAGGACGACTACAGTAAAAATAATACCGGTTTGTTTTGCTTTTTTGGAAGCGGTTTCAAAGACGTGAATGTTATCTTGATAAATTTTATCTCTTAAAGGAATTGATACATCACTCATTATTCATTCTTTCCTGGTAAAATTTTTGTACCGAAACCCAAACCTTTTTTTCCGTCGCCAATCAAGATCCCTCGAAAATACCTAGAGAGATAATCAATTGCTGTGATGGTAAGTACTAGTATGAGAATTACAGCACAAATATCTGCACCATATTTCCATTGAATATTTTTCGATAAAATTTCACCAATTCCTCCTGCCCCCACAAAACCAAGGATAGTTGAAGCACGAACATTGATCTCTAAACGAAGGAGAGTGTAGGATAAAAGGATGGGAAATACTTGAGGGATGATGCCAAATCTTACTCGCATAATCCATTTTGCTCCAACAGACTCTAGCCCTTCTATTTGTTTCATATCACAATTTTCCACAGCCTCAGAAAAGAGCTTGCCCAGCGCGCCAGCGGTATGGATGGAGATTGCAATAACGGCTGGCAGAGCTGATTTTCCCATCAAATATAAAAATAATAAAGCGATCACAAGCTCAGGAAACGCTCTACAAACGTCCATGAGTCTGCGGACCCAAAAGATAACAGTCGGGTTTTTAATTAAATTTCTTGCAGAAAATATACTAAAAATTAAACCACCAATAAAACCGACGGTAGTAGAAAATACGGCCATATTGATGGTTTCAATTAAAACAGGAATGTATTTGATGATTAATCCGTAGAAACTAAATCCAGATTGATACGCTTCAGATATAATATCAACTGGGTAGTCAAAAAAACTGCTGATACCCCTTGCGAAACTCCCAGCGTTACTATTTTCCGAAACGCTGATACCTAAATAACAAACTAAAATCACTATCCCAATAGAGATAAAAGAGTAGTTTCTTTTTGCTCTCTCCAGCTTTAACAGATCATTGTCTATTTTTTGAATATGATCGGGTATGGATTTAGTTGAGTTCATATCAAAAAAATAAGGTGAGATGTAAATATCCCACCTTATTTAAATAATTATTTAATTACTTTTTTGAGCCTCAATTTTTGCTTTTCTTGCAGCCACAATTGTCTCGTAGAAAGAGTGGTCAACAGGAACCCATGCTCTAACAACGCCGTTTGCAACGTTTTCTGAACACTCAGGATCATTTTCATGCATCCACTGCATCATTCCAACAAAAACCTGGTGAGCTCTTACTGGAAGATTAGTAGGCATGACAAGCGGACCGTTAGGGATAAGTTTTGATGACCAAATTTGAACGATATCATCCATATTTAAGATACCTTTCTCAACCATTCTTCTTAAATTACCTGATGAGTAACCCTCTTCCCATTCACCAACACCAGATACCCATGTTACACCAGCGTCAACGTCACCGTTTAACACTGCTAGAACATTGTTCTCGTGTCCACCATTAAAAGAGGTCTCTGAGAAATAAGAGTCCATATCAATACCTTGCTCAGGTAGTTCGATTGAAGGAATTAAGTAACCGGAAGTAGAGTTAGGATCTGCGAAACCTAAGTGTTTTCCTTTTAGATCTTCGATAGATGTGATACCAGAGTCAGTTCTTGCTACCATTACAGAGTAGTAACCAAGATCACCTGTAGGTTGCATTCTAGTCATAATTGGAACGACAGCTGATGGGTCTTCTAGATACATTCCAGCGTACCCGGATGCACCAAACCATGTCCAGTCAAGGTTACCCCCAAGCATAGACTGCATAGTTCCGGCATAGTCTTTAAATGTAAAAGTTTTTGCTGGGACACCAAATGCAGATTCGACGTAGTAGTCTAAGCATTGGTTTCTTGCAATAATGTCTTGTGCCGCTTCATCACCTAGGTGACCAAGGTTGAATGACGTCTTCCCAGTCATTGCGTTTAAGTCCATTTTTGGACCTTCGTAGTGACCACCAGCAAATGCGTTACTACCCACAAAGATAGCAAACATTGTGATCACGGTTCTTATAAGTGTCATGTTATTCTCCTTAATAAATTTTGCCCTAAGGCTTTGAGACAAAAGCATTAACTTGCTTCTGCCTTTTGGGTAGTCCCCAAACTTGTTGATGTAAGTGAGGCCTCAAAGGCTTCATCAGCCTCAGCGCCATAGATCTCTTTTGCAAGTTGATCTGTCAGCTTGGAGGGTACATCGTCAAAAACTACTTCTCCTAAACTCATCCCAATAATTCTGTCACAATAGTGTTTGGCCGTATCGAGAGTATGAAGGTTTGCTATTACAGTCATTTTTTTCTCTTCGTGAATTTTTCTAAGAGACTCCATTACCAGACGAGCATTTAAAGGATCGAGGGAAGCGATAGGTTCATCTGCCAGAATCATTTTTGGGTCTTGCATCATCGCTCTACAAATTGCTACTCGTTGTTGTTGTCCGCCTGATAGCGTTTCAGCTCTTTGAAGAGCAGTTTGAGACATTCCGAGTTCATCAAGAGCGAGAAGAGCGTCTACTCTTTCTTCTTTAGTGAATAACTTAAGGGCTCCTTTAAAGGTTGGTTGAACATTCAGTCTTCCCAAAACAACATTTGTCAGGACATCTAGTCTTGGAACAAGGTTAAACTGTTGAAATATCATCGCGCAGCTTTTTTGCCATGCTCTTTTATCTTTTTTGTTAAGTTTAGTTATATCTTGACCATCAACGATAATCTCACCAGAACTCTCCTCAGTTAGGCGGTTCATAATTCGAAGAAGAGTGGATTTTCCTGCACCGGACCGGCCAATGATGCCAATCATTTCTGATTCTTGAATGGTAATATTTAAATTTTTAACCGCATGATTTGAGCCAAAGTATTTGTTTAAATTTTTTATTTCAATCATTTTGAAACGCCTCAATTAGGGCTATGGCAAAAACGTATATTTCAAATAAATATTTTTGATTAAAAAAAAGTTAAGTTTGTGTTACAAACTTAGGCGACTCTTTTTCCTGATTTATAAACCTCTTTAATCAATGGGGTATTATTAATAAGAGCGACTCTTAAAAAATCAGATTTTTTTTTCTCATTAATTTCACCTAGGTGCTCCAAAGATAAAATCAAAGCAGGATTTTTAGTGACATAACTAACAGCTTTACTAATGCTATGCCCTTGATTGAAAAGCTTAAAAACAGCTTGAAGTAAACTAGATGGCACATAATCGGATGATAAAGCGTCCACAAAATATGGATTTTGTTGGAAAATTTCAGTCACTGAAACATTTCCAGAATGAGACATGTTGCGAATAAAATTTGGCGCACCAAGAATGTTAGTCATTTTTAAATCTTTCGCTTTTTTAACGGCAGTCATAGTTGTAGGAAATTCTGCAATTTTGATACCGTAGTCATTAGCTTCGATTACATGGTCTTCCGTTGTGTCATCGTGGCTTGCCATTAAAATTTTTCGAGATTTCCAAATATCCACAACCTTAGGTCTGTTTTCTCTTTCTGCTTTCATGGCTATATCATTGGAACGGATCAAATCCTCGTCAATTCCAATATTTCCACTAGAAATAACAACATTATCTTTCTTGTAGAACTCGATCATTTTTTCTTTATTTTGCCATTGTCTTTGACCAGGCGTGTGGTCCATCAGAGAAGCAAAATGAACATTTTGGTTATCACTATATTTTTCAATATTTTCTAATAAATCAGGGTCTGATAGCTCGCATCGCAAATGGATGAAATGATCTGCTTTAAAAATATTTTTTTTGATGCCCTCATCAACTGCATTAATCACATCATGCACAATTTCGTTCTTAGCACGGGTATAACTTCCTATGGAGATTGCATCATACACAGTTGTGATACCCGAGCCGATAATGTCTCGATCATTATCTAAGGCTGCAGAGAGTTTGTTTGGCCAGAAAGTTTTGGGTCTTGGAACAAAGTGTTTTTCGAGATTATCAGTATGTAATTCAATAAAACCAGGCAAAAGATAGTCCCCTTCGAAATCCAATGCTCCCAATCCATGGTGCTTGCTGTCTGATATATTCATGAAATCGGTTTCAAACTCCAACGAGCCAATAAAATTGTTTTCTGGTGTTACAATATTTGCGTTCGTGATGATCATACTTCTGTAAAATTTTCTAAATTAAACTCCCTGGTACAAATTTGATTTCTAATGGTTGCATCATGTATGATAGTGATTATTGCTACATTTTTATTAAGCTTAGATTTAATTAATTCTAAGACAATTTCTGTATTTTCTTTATCCAGAGCTGATGTGGGCTCGTCTAAAAAAAGTATCGGGTAGTCTCCGATAAATGTTTTAGCAATATTCACCCTTTGTTGTTCGCCTCCCGAAAATGTCATTGGAGCGAGATGCCACATATTTTTTTTAATATTGAGTGTTTCCAATAAGTGGGAGATTTTTTCGTTGGAGCCATCTTCCAATGTGCCTTGTTGTTTGAGAGTGTTTGAAATAATGTTAAACGTCGACACCCTGGGAATAACAACTAAAAATTGACTTACATATCCGATGGCATGCTTTCTTAGATAGATGATTTGATGTTCTAAACTATGAACCAAATCGTAATAAGTATCCTGATACAAAACCTCAATTGTGCCAGCAGTTGGCAGATAGTTACCATAGAGCATTCTTAAAAAAGTAGATTTTCCTGTTCCCGATTTACCCGTCAACGCAACGCACTCACCAGGTGAAATGGAAAAATTAATATTTTTTAAAACTTTCAACTCCGTTGAGTTTTGATTGTGCAGTGTAAAAGTTTTTTGCAGATTTGTTGTTTTGATCGAGGGGTTCATACTTGCAAAATTGAAGAAGTCAGTAATTGTGTGTAAGAATGTTGGGGATCATCCAGCACTCGATCAGTTAAACCACTTTCAACGACCATCCCACTTTTCATTACTAATAGCTTATCGGTTAAAAACTTCACCACCGCTAGATCGTGAGAGACAATTATCATGGAGACGTTCAAGTCTCTGACAATAATAGTGATAGTATCGAGCAATTTTGCCTGTACTGAAACGTCTAATCCGCCCGTCGGCTCATCCATATATACAAGCTTAGGATTGGAGGATAAAATTTTAGAAATCTGAAGTCTTTGCTGCATCCCTCCAGAAAAATTTAAGGGAAAATCGTCAATACGAGATTTTTCCATTTCTGTTTTATCCATCCAATCCAAGGCTTTATGACGAATGTTGGAGTAGTTCTTAATTTCCTCATTGATAATTCTCTCAGCAATATTTCCCCCAGCGCTCACCCTCAATCTCAGGCCATCTCTTGGGTTTTGTTGAACTATTCCCCATTCCTTTCTCATGAGTGCTCTTTTTTTCTGTTCTGAAATTTTACATAAGTCCTGCAATGGTTGATTTTGATCAATACAAAAATTTATTATTCCCTGAGATGGAGAAATCTGTCCTGAAAGACATTTTAAAAGTGTACTTTTACCAGAGCCCGACTCACCAACTATGCCCAGTATTTCTCCTTGGTATAAATCAAAAGAAATATCTTCACAGCCCACCTGTTCCCCATAATAGTGAGTTAAATTTTTTACTTCTAAAATTTTATCTTTAATAATCATCTATGTTTTTATATTTTTTTCACAGTAATTGGTATCAGAGCAAATAAATTTTTTCTCTCCCTTGTCGTTTACGATAATCTCATCCAGATAACTATTATTTGAGCCACAAATATCACAACGCTCGTCCCAAGTTTGTATTTCAAAAGGATGATCTTCAAAATCTAAACTTTTAACGCTCGTGTAGGGAGGAATAGCATAAATTCTTCTCTCTCTACCTGCACCAAACAGTTGAAGCGCTTCCATAAAGTCCATCTTGGGATTATCAAATTTAGGTGTCGGGCTGGGGTCAGTGATGTATCGTCGGTTTGTTCTCACTGGATAGGCATATGTTTTTATCACAGATCCATAATGAGATATTTCTTCATAAAGCTTCACGTGCATCAAGGCATACTCTTCATATGCGTGCAACTTGCGGGTTTCTTGTTCCTTGGGTTCTAAACGCCGTAAAGGTTCTGGTTGGGGGACTTGATAAACAAGAATTTGATGTTCTGATAATTTTTTTTCTGGAATTCTATGTCTTGTTTGGATGATGGTAGCGTTCTCCGTAACTTCTGTTGTTTTAATTTTACACACTTTTTTAAAAAAATTTTTAATGGATATAGCATTGGTAGTATCGTCTGCTCCCTGATCAATGACTTTTAGGGTGTCATTCATACCAATGATTGAAGCGGTCACTTGAATGCCTCCCGTACCCCAACCATAAGCGAGGGGCATTTCTCTTCCTCCAAATGGACATTGATAACCAGGGATGCAAATAGCTTTTAGTATAGTCCTTCGGATCATTCTTTTAGTGGCCTCATCTAAGTAGGCAAAATTAAAACCATCAATCATCTTTGTTTTTTTTCAAAATTTTTTTTCTTAATTCTCTGATAAGATTTAACTCTCCTTGAAAATCCACATAATGGGGTAGTTTGAGGTGTGAGACAAATCCTTGTGCCTCCACATTGTCGGAGTGATAAAGCACAAATTCTTGATCTTGGATTGGAAATCTAATCTCCTCACCGTATTCCTGACTTTTAAGGGCTCTATCAATAATAGAAATAGACATAGCTTTTCTCTCGTTGTAACCAAAAGTAAGGCCGTAACCTCGAGTGAATTGGGGAGCTTTTTTTTTACTTCCCTCAAATTGATCAACCATTTCACATTCCGACACTTCAATTTCACCAACGCAAATTTCAAATCCTAATTCTTCAGGAAATATTTTTACATCAACAAAACCGTATCGTATTTCACCAACAAAAGGATGGGTTCCTTTACTGCCAAACCCTCTGATTGCAGAATACGATAACCCTAACAAAAATCCCTCATCACTTCTGGATAAGATTTGAAGCCACTGATCTCTTGCGGCAGGAAATTTCATCGGCTCTCGGGTAATATCAAAAGGCTTAGACTTTAATTTTTCTATTTCTTTTTCCATCAATCCCTCATTGTTCAAAAATTCCATTACTCTTGGGAAAAAAACATTATCGTCACTCTTGGGAGTATTTTTTTTGTTGGATGTTTCTTTCCCATTAAGCAGCGAAAAATCGAGGAGTCTATGTGTATAATCAAATGTCGGTCCTAATATCTGACCTCCAGGAATATCCTTATATGTTGCAGATATCCTCCTTTTTAAAGTCATTGAACTGGTATCAATCGGAACACTGTAAGAAAATCTCTCCAACGTTGTTCTATAAGCTCTTAAAATAAATATTGCCTCTACCAAATCTCCTTGAGCCTGCTTGATGGAAAGAGCGGATAAGTTCTTATCATACAAAGACCCCTCCGAGAGCACACGGTCAACAGCAAAACTGAGTTGTTCTATTAATTGGCTTATTTGAATATCTTGATTAGCTGAAATATGTTTTCTTTTTTGCTCTAAAAGATCAATCGAACTTTTTATCGCCTTTTCTCCCCCTTTAACAGCTACATACATTAGTTAATTATTTTAATGGTTCGGGGTAAGGAGATAAGTTCATTCTTACACGTTAAAAAAATATCAACACCTAATGGGAATTTTGAGGAGTTGGCGTTTACCTTCTCTTTAAAATTATGAGGAATACCTCTTAAGGTGATACGATTTGAATTTTTAATGCCTGGCCCCGAGAGAACAAAATCTTCTCCTTGGCTCATGCTTTGAATTTGAATTATTAATGTAGTTGCCTTATCAGGGTATTGGTCTAAACCCTCATTAAAAGAGTCAAAATCTAAATCTCCATCGGTAACAACAGCAAAATCAGACTCCACTTTATTTTTAGTAATTGGTGAGCCGGTATGTAATTTAATAAAGTTAGAAATAGTGTTTTCCTGAGCGCTTTGAATGAATACATTTGTGTCAAGATCCAATAGTGTGAAGATGATGTTAACAGATGAGGTGTGTAGATCCTTCTGAGAATAATTATCATTCATAAATTTAACTTTTTTTCCAGGATTTGAGGTAGCCTGTAAGATTAGACGAAATGCCCCCTGGGACTCAAATGTTTTATTTTTAAAGCCGACGTGTTCCAAAAAAAACTAGTCCCCTCTAACCATAGTAAAAAAATCAACTTTACTCTCACTTGAGTCTGCAATAATTTTAATTTTTTCTTTTTGTATTTCCTCTTGAAATTCTTTGACGAAAATCAACAATTGTGAGTGGTAACTTTCAATTTGCATCAATGCATCAAGAATAGCCCCATACTCACTTTTGATTAGATTTCTACCTAAATGATAAGAATAGCCAGTTTTTTCCTGAAATTTTACAATACATTTAGTAAGTGTAGCCTCTCCCAAATTAAATTTATCACCAGATCCTCCTGCTCTACCTTGGATCATAATTGAGCCGATATCTGGGCCATATAAAACATCATAGTTCTCTTTAAAGTTTATATGATCAAGTGTGTTTTTGAGGCGATCTTCACTTGTCTTCGAAAAAATTGAAATCCACTCTGATCTTAACATTTAATTAATATAGAGAAGATACTTTAAATTAATGTTAAATAGCAAATATCAATTTTATTTTGATGAATAAAAAAAAGACTTTTAAAGCTTATTTATTTGATTTTGATGGCGTAATGATCAATTCTGAACCCAAACGCTTTCACATTTTAAAAAAATGCCTTCGAAAATTTAATCTAAGATTCGAAAAATTTATCACCTATCACTACCTTATCGGAACCCCAGTTGTTAATATTCTTAGTAAACATTTTCCACATATAAAATCTAAGAAATTAATAAATGAAATACTCAGAGAATACGATTTTTTAGTGGACGAATATTTTGAAAATACTCCCTCTTTGTTTCCAAACCTAAAAAAAACTCTTGGGATGATTAGTCAGCCAAAAGCGATTGTTACAAATGCAAAAAAAGAACGTGTCCTTAAAGTGTTAAAATATCACAATATCAATCAATATTTTTCTTTTATTGTCTCTTGTAAAAATAAAGTGAAACCAAAGCCTAGCCCTGATGGCTATAAAATGGCTTGCAAAAAACTTAACCTCAAACCGACAGATGTGGTGGTCATTGAAGACTCTGATGCCGGTATCAAATCAGCTAAAGCCGCAGGAGTAAAAAAAATATTCCGATACACCTATAAAAATAAAAATTACTCAAATTCATTTATTTATAATGAAGTCAAATTGAGAGATTATAAAAGTTTACTTAATTTCAATAAGAGTGTAGCCCGTGAAAATCACGGGCTAAAATAAATTAATTTACTTGAAAGATTGAGTGGAATACTCGGATAGAGGAAGTTTCTTAATTGTTCCTACTTTCTTAACGTAGTCGACAAAAGACTGTGCGTAACCTAGATAGGTATCCACAACTCGTCCTTCTTTCGATATATCACCAAAGGTTAGGTATCCATTTTTTCCACTGGAAATATAATTATTCGTCGCCACTGTATACATTTGAGACATATTCAGTGATGACCAAGAGCTATCTGATCTACCCTTAAATTCTAAGTTAGAAATTCGATCCCCCTTTGCTTTTGAGGAGTCGACATCCCATCGTAGACCCGCCGCATATGGATATGCACCGGTAGAGCCATCAGGAGAAAGAGCGTAGTCCAAAGCATCTTCAAGAACATTTTTAATTTCTTGACCTGTCATTGATAATTCTACAATAGTGTTGTTAAAAGGGAGAAGTGTGTAAGCATCCCCTAGAGTATAATCGCCAGCTTCCTGTATCATTTTCCACAGTTTAATTGCGTTTTCTTTATTCACACTGTCCTATTTCTTGTTTTATCTCTTCGTTATCGAGTTATCCTATAAAATCCTATAACCCAGAACCAAGATCCCTAAAAGTTTTTTCATCTATCCTTATTTCTAGTTTCTTCGTTTATGCTTTCTCCGTACTCTTTAATTTTTTGATGTTCTTCTTGTTGAGCTATAGCTTTTCGATTATGAAATGCCAGTGCCATGAGTTTGGAGTATCATGTTCCTTCATAGTAAGCCAATTAAATTCAAAATCCTTAAATATAGCCGTTAATTCATTAGCAGAACAATAATAATGAGGATGAGCCTTATCGCTTTCAGAGTCCGAATTTACAATCCAAGTGTTCTTTGAAATCTCTTTGCAATCATATTCATTTTTTAAAAGCTCAATTCTTCTCTGGGGGAGCATGGTTCCATGAAACGTGCCTCCAGGTTTAAGTACTCTTTTTATCTCATTAACGGTATGAATTAAAATATCATGGTTACCGTGGTAAATCGTATTCCATGATAACACATGTTCAAAGTAGTCATTAGCAAAAGGTAATTGATCCATTTTACCAAGTACAGTTTTTATAAAAACACCATTTTTTTTTCCTAACTGCTCAATAGACGCAAGTCCACTTTCTGCTGCATCAAAAGCAGTAACCTCACAATCGTTTTGTGCAAAAGGAAGGCTATGACGACCTACTCCAGCACCGAGGTCTAAAATTTTTTTAAATTTTCCAATTTTTTCGAAAGTTGCGAGCACCTCTGGCTCAGCTAAAGTCCATTTCTCACTAACATTTTTATTATCCCATTCAGTATTCCAATACTGATACGCCGTATCTGTTTTTGACATCCGACTACCTTTCTCTTTTTTATGCACTATTTCCTGCTCTTGAACGATCCATCGAGTATTTTTGAGCGAGCATAGCTGCTAATTTGTTCTACGAACAATATTAAAATAAACATTAAGCCTATTACTATAACTGCTCTATCATAAGCCATCCAGTTAAAAAGACTGTTTAATTCCATTCCGATTCCACCAGCACCAACTAACCCTAACACTACTGATCCTCTTACGGACTTTTCTAAGGCGAAAAGCGATGTTGTTATAAAGCCGGGCATAGCAGCAGGAATGATTGCTGAAAAAGTACTGTCTAGCTTTGACGCTCCACTACTCTCTATACCTTCGGCTGCACTCCTTTCAACATCCTCCATCTCTTCAGCAAAAAATCTACCTACAAATCCTATTGTATCTATCGCAATCGTTAATGTGCCTGCAAAAGCTCCAAGCCCTACAACCATTACAAATATAATTGCCCATACTAAATCAGGTATTGTTCGCATAAATGTTATTAGAAACTTTGCAAATACTTGAAGCATTCTTACTGGGATGCTATTTCCAAGTAGTCCTCTTGAGGCCATTAGCGCAAACAAAAAACCTATAATTATACCTAAAAATGTACCAAAGATTGCCATTTGGGCGGTCTCTATTAAGAGCAAAATATACCTGTTAAAATCGCTCAAGCTTAATCTATGCTCACTGATAGGAGGAAAGGCTTCACTAAGAAACCTACCAATGTACTCACTGCTTCCAAATAATTTGCTGAAGGAAAAACCAGCACCATCAAAAGCCCACACCAAAATCAAAAAGAAAACGATAATAGAAATATAATGAAAGGATGAAATATGCTCAAATCTTTTTGGGGGTTTCATTATCTTGTTCCTACCAATTAAACATTTCTTACAGAGCTGTCGTATTGCTCAATTAATTCTGTTGGATCTATCGCTTTACTTGCTTTCAAGAAGCTTATTTCACCCTCTTTTAAAGCTAAAACTTTGTCGGAATATTTTACAGCATCTTCAACATTGTGAGAGGTAAATATAACTGTTATTTTTTCTTTTTTACATAGTTCTGTGAGAAGCTCCATAACCGTTTTTGCAGCCACTGGGTCAAGGCTAGCAACAGGCTCGTCAGCAAGTAATAACTTGGGTCTTTGCATGAGAGCTCTAGCTATCGCAACTCTTTGAGATTGTCCTCCAGAAAGGCTATCAACTCGTTTCATGGCAAGATGAGATAAATTTACTTTCCGAAGGCAATCCATTGCCCTTGATCTAGAATTTTGAGGAGCCAGAAAATGAAACCATCGTGTTACTCGAATTATACCGCTAGTGATATTTCCAAAATCTCCATGAATAACATTTGATAACACACTTAGTCGAGGAACTAAATTATGCCGTTGAAAAATAAACGCTACGTCTCTTCGTATTTGACCTAGCTTATGACTATTTAAAGTTGTTATTTCCTTGTCAAAAATTTTAATACTTCCACTCGATGGTTCAATTAAGCGGCTGCAGCATCTCAGCAAGGTAGATTTACCTGCTCCATTAGAACCGATGATTGCTAATAAACTTTGCGAATTAACACTAAAAGAAAGACCTTTTAATACAAACTCACTACCAAAACTTTTTTTTAAATCTTTTATTTCTAAATCAATCATACAGATCGAGCGCTCTAATGAGATAGAGCGCTTCAATATATTATTATTATTAATCTTGAATATCGAATTCAGGCAAGCCAGCTGTTCTGTACATGGCTCTTACTATATCATAATCAGAATCATCCACCTCAAGCAACCTTGTACCGATGTATTTATCATTGGCTGGTTCACCTTTATCATCAAGCCCAGCTAAAATACCAGCAATCAAGGCATCTTCGTTATCTTTCATTGCCTTGGTTACTTTGTCTATTTCAGCCTGCGTTAAATGACCTGCACCCATCATCATATCGTACGGCAGATCACCCGATCTGGCTAACACCTTGAACTGACCTTGATTTTCGGGTGTTCTGTTATACTTGATCCAAGAGCTAATTCTTACACCAATTGCTGCAGTATCATCTCTCTCCAGCCCAGCATGTTGCAATGATTTCTTTGTATGGATTACTTTGATGTCTTTCATTGGGTCTACTCCATGATCCATCATTACTTGCATTGGACAAAAATGTCCAGATGTCGACCCAGGTTTAGCAAAAGAGACAGCTTTACCCTTTAAATCCTCCATGCTCATTATTCCTACCCCCGTCTTAACGACAATTCCGCAGTAATAATCTGGTCTTGCAATCGCAATCATTGCTTGGGCATTTGTAAGCTTATTAATCGCAACATATTCTGCAGGCCCTGTTATTGCAAAATCTAATTTTTTTCCTCTTAAGGCCTCTGCTGTTGCTGTTTGATTACTTACAGCAAAAAATTCAAAAGTATCTCCAGTAGCTTTTTCTAAAGCTTCCTTAAATGGTCCCCACTCAGCGATAAGAGCATCCATTCCTTCAATGTCGGTAACAGCCATATTGTAAGTTTTTGCTGAAACTGCCGAACTAATACCTAGTGTTAGGGATAGTATTAATATATTTTTTAAAAATAGTTTCATATTTGTTTCCTTTCTATTCAATTTGATAGTCCTTAATTTTATATGAATTTTCAGTTCCAATTATGAAAATTGTTTGAATTAATTATTTAAATTTTATGAACCTTTATTACATTCCCCAACGCATCGCAGCGGTGTGAACATTTGAATCCCAATGCTTAACAAGTTCTTCATCAAGTTTAGTAAGTGTAATTGACGCTCCTTGCATTTCAAGAGAAGTACAATAATTTCCAACCAAAGACCTTGAAATCTTTATATTTTTTTTATCTAACATATTTTTAGCATTATCATAAATTAGGTATAACTCTGTTAGAGGAGTTCCACCCATACCATTTACAAATAATAATATTTCTTCGTTAGCCTCGGGTTTTAAATCCTCATTAATTGCTTCCAATAATTCATTTGTAATTTCTTGAGCAGATTTCATTTTATCTCTTCTTCTTCCGGGCTCACCATGAATTCCTACCCCAAATTCCATTTCATTATCACCAATATCAAAGTTTGGTTTTCCTGCTGCTGGGACTGTACAGCTTGAGAAGGCAACTCCCATAGAACCTGAATTTTTATTCACCTTATCTCCTAAAGCTTTACACTCATGTAAGCTACCTCCGTGCTCAGCTAGAGAGCCAACTATTTTTTCAACAACAACAGTAGCAGCAACACCTCTTCTACCAGTTGTGAATGAAGAGTCTTCAACAGCAACATCATCATTTGTTAATACAGACTCATTGGGGCCTTGCATCATTTCAGCAGCCATTTGAAAATTCATAACATCACCTGAGTAATTTTTAACAATAAAAAGGACACCTGCTCCACTATCTACTTTTTCAGCAGCAGCTAACATTTGGTCTGGTGTCGGTGATGAGAATACAAATCCTGGGCAAGCTGCATCGAGCATTCCGTGTCCAACTAATCCACCATGCATCGGCTCGTGACCACTGCCTCCTCCACTTATCAATGCTACTTTTCCCTCTTTTGTGGGAGTGGCTCTGGTGATGAAGTTGGGGTCGTAATGACAACTAACAACGTCTTGGTGTGCAGCACCAAAACCTTGTAGGCTCTCCTTTAAAAAGTCATCTGCTGAATTCATAAATTTTTTCATAGTTTCCTCCTAACTATTTATAACTGACTCACAGACAGTTTTTATCATTAATTGTGAAGAACGGGCGCCAGGATCAATATGGCCTTTTGCTCGCTCTCCTAAAAAAGAAGCTCTACCTTTAGTAGCCAAGAGATCTTTTGTCGAAAACATCCCTTTTTCCGCTACTTCTACGGCCTCTTTTAGTATTTCTTTAAGATCTTTATCGTCCTCAACACCTTTTTTAAGACAATTAGAGACAGGTATTAAAACGTCCATCATTGTTTTTTCTCCCACATCAGCTTTACCTCTTTGTTTAACAGCTTCCACACCCTCTGCAAAAATTTCTATAGCTTTTTTATAATCAACACCCTCATCAATAGCATTACCTTTAGCCATAGTCATAAATAACGTTCCAAATAATGCTCCTGATGAACCACCTATGCCAGAAAGGACCTTCATCGCAATTTGATTTAATGCCTTAGACATTATTAAATCTTTTATGGTTGGTTCTAATTCTATAACGAGTTTAATTCCTCTTTGAATATTAAAAATATGATCACCGTCACCTATTTCTTGATCTAATTTTTCAATTTCAGAAGAATTATCATTAATGACAACCTGAATTTTTTTTGCAGTTTCAATAAGAAAATCTACACTCATTGAACACTCACTCCTTTATCATTAAAAAATAGAACTTTACTATTATCGATGGCAAAATTTATTTCATCTCCACGTTCTCCTTGAAATAATCCTTGATATAAAGATAAAATTTCTAAACCATTATATTCTAACTCCACTACTGTTTCAGCTCCTAAGGACTCAATTGTTTTAATAGAACCGATAAGCTCTCCTTGACCTAATTTAATATGCTCAGGTCTTAATCCTAACTGACTAGCCTGATTTGGTGATGAGGTATTAATTGAAGTTTTATCTAAAATGTTAATCTTAGGGGATCCTAGTCTGTTTGCTACATAAATAGAATTAGGATTATTATATATTTCTTCAGGTGTTCCTATTTGGGCTATCTTTCCATTTTCCAAAACACCAATTTGATCAGCCATAGTTGTGGCCTCAGCTTGATCGTGAGTTACGTAAAGAATAGTTGAGCCCAAGTTTAACTGAATTTTTTTTAACTCTACCCTTAAGCTTTCACGAAGTTTTGCATCTAGAGAAGATAGTGGTTCGTCCATCAAATAAATGCTTGGATTTCTGACCAAAGCTCTACCAATAGCAACTCTTTGCATTTCACCACCCGATAGCTCTGTTGCTTTGTTATTTAATTTTCCAGAAATCTTCAACATTTCCGCTATTTTTGTGACTTTTTCATTAATTTCAGACTCGGGGACTTTTCTTAAAGGAGATCGAAGTGGGAAAGCTAAATTATCATATACTTTGTAGTGTGGGTACAAGGAATACTGTTGAAAGACAAACGCTGTGTCCCTTGCGGCTGGCTGAGCCTCGGTAACATCCTCATCATCAAAAAAAATTTTTCCTTGATCTATTTTTTCAAGACCTGCAATTGATCTAAGCGTTGTTGTCTTCCCCGCACCTGTTGGTCCTAGTAAAATAAAAAACTCGCCATCTTTTACTGTAAAGCTTATGTCATCTAAAGCTTTGATTGTTTTATCGTATATTTTTGTAATATTTTTTAATTCTACTTTAGACATTAACTCATAAACTCACTTTGAAGTGCCATATCATTTGAACCATCAAAAATTATTTGATTATTATTCAATGTATCAAATTGAATTTGCTCATTAATTTTAACTTTCGTGTCACTATCTACTCTTATCTTTATATTTCCTAGTTGAGTTTCAACAGTAAGTATTTTTCTAGAACCTAAATACTCAACACCAAAGATATTTCCTTTTACTCCATTTTCGGATACTAACCTTAAATTTTCTGGTCTTACTCCTAAAAAATTCTCATTTGAATTTGTGCCTTCTCTTTGTTCAGGTATTTTTAAAGATGAGTCTAGTAATTTGATACTTGATTGATTTGGAGTAATTTTTTCTTTAATTGGGATAAAATTCATACCCGGTGATCCAATAAAATTGGCTACAAATTTAGTTTTTGGCTTATTATAAATAATTTTTGGGGAGTCAGCTTGTAAAACCTCTCCTTCATTCATTACTGCTATTCGATCTGCCATTGACATTGCTTCTTGTTGGTCATGGGTTACGTAAACTGTAGTGGCATCTATATCATCATGAAGTTTTCGTAGTTCTAAACACATTAATTCTCTAAATTCAGCATCAAGTGTGCCTAAAGGCTCATCCATTAAAAATGCTTTAGGTCTTCGAACAAGCGCTCTACCTAAAGCAACTCGTTGACGATCTCCTCCAGCTAATGAGGATACTTTTGATTTTAATAAATGATCAATTCTTAATAGCTTTGCTGCTTCCATAACCTTTGCATCAACCTCTGTTTTGGAAAACTTTTGCATTTTAAGAGGAAAAGCTAAATTATTTCTAACGTTCATATGTGGATATAATGCAAAAAGCTGAAAAACAAAGGCTATATCACGTTGAGAGGCTCTCAAATAACCCACATCCTCTTTATCAAGTAATATGTTTCCTGAGGTTGGTAGTTCTAATCCTGCTATCATCCTTAGAGTTGTCGTTTTCCCACAACCTGAGGGACCTAATAGCACAAAGAATTCTTTATTTTCAATTACAAGATTAGAGTTTTTTACTGCAACAAAGTCACCAAAAGATTTATGTAAATTTTTAATTTCTATCTCTGCCATGGCTAATCTGGAAAATGACTTGTGATAACAAATCCTATGGTCCCAATAAGAATTACAATAAAGGAATAGGTATACATCCACATTGCAAAAGGTTGCATTAACATAAAAACACCCACCAAAATCAAAACAGTAGATGCATTCTCCCAAATAGATCTTCTGAATATTCTTCTTAATAAACTTTTTTTCTCACTCATTATTTTCTTACTGCTCCAAATGTTATACCTCTGAGTAAATGTTTTCTTAGCACCACAGTAAATATCATTACAGGTATTAAAAACAAAGTTGTGCCTGCTCCAATAGCGGGCCAGTCTAAACCTCCCTCTCCTATTATAGTAGGAATGAATGGTGGAGCTGTTTGGGCATTAAATTGTGTAAGTAAAACGGCAAATGCATATTCATTCCAAGAAAAAATCATGCAAAAAATGGCAGTGGCGGCAATACCTGTGGTTGCCTGTGGAAGCACTACCTTGAAAAATGCCTGCATTCGAGAATATCCATCAATCATAGCTGCCTCTTCATACTCTCTTGGTATTTCATCCATGAAACCTTTTAATAACCATACAGATAAACTTAAGTTTACAACCGTATATAAAATTATCATTCCTACATGGGTATCTCCTAAACCAAGTTTCCTATACATAATGAAAATTGGAACAGCCACAGCTATGGGAGGAAACATTCTTGTCGACAAAATAAAAAATAATAAGTCATCTTTTAAAGGAACTTTAAATCTTGACAATGCATATGCTGCAAGGGAACCTAAAAATACAGAAAAGAATGTAGCTCCAAATCCGATAATTAAAGAATTAGAATATCTTGGTAAGAATTTAGAAGGTCCTGTTATTACCATCTCTCTACTTCTGACTAATTCCTCGTACCAGGTATCAGGCGGGGGAAGAGTGTCTAAATAATCCTTAGGTTGTCTTGAACGGTTTGTAAAAAGATTAACATAGCCCTCTAATGATGGCTCAAAAAAAACCTCAGGAGGATATGAGATAGCACTATCAACACTTTTAAAGCTTGTTGCTACCATCCAGGAGATTGGAATAAGTGTAACAACCATATACACAATAATAATTGTGGCTGCTAATTTTCGTGAAAATCCGCTAGCTTCTGAGGGTGATCTTGAAGTATCCATCATCTATCCTTAATTTTATTCATCACTTTCACATAGACGTTTCCAAAACCGAATATTGTTACAAACAATATAACCGCAAATGCTGAGCTATATCCCGTCTTCCATTTCTCAAATGCCTCTCGTTTTAAATTTATTGATGCCAACTCTGTTGCCGATCCAGGACCACCGGAAGTGAGTTCAGCAACTAAATCGAACATTTTGAAATTTTCAATACCTCTGAAAAGAAGAGCAAGTAATAAAAAAGGGAGAACAGAAGGTAAGGTGATATGAATAAATTGCTGCCATTTGCTAGCTCTGTCTACTTCTGCGGCTTCATAAAGGTAGTTAGGAATTGACCTTAAACCAGCAAGACAGATTAGCATCGTAAAGGGTGTCCACATCCATGTATCAACAATGACAATAGACCATGGAGCCAACGTACTTGAGCCAATCATATCAAAAATACCAAAATCGTAAAAAAAGTTCACAACGTAATTAAATAATCCAACTTGTGGGTTATATAAGTACGTCCAAAATACTCCAACAACTGCAGGTGATAACATCATAGGTAAGACTATAAGTGTTGTTAATAGTTCATTACCTTTAAATTTTTTATTTAGAAGCAATGCTAATCCTAAACCAATCAAGGCTTGAATAACTAATGTCCAACAAACAAAATGGGCAGTTATTTGCATCTTTTCCCAAATCTCTTCTTTTCCTAGAATTTTTTTGTAATTTTTTAATCCAACAAATTTTACTTCTCTTCCAATCTTGTTAGCATAGAAGTTTGTAAAAGACATTCTTATGGCATATATGAGTGGATAAATGTTTATAGCTAGAAGTAAAATTAATGTCGGTGCTATAAAAATCCAAGCAATTGCCTTATCGGACAATCCCTTAAACTTTTTAACAGCGCTTTTCATATTTCTAATTTAGGTATGGGTGAAAGGGTGGGAATAAACCCACCCTAAAAAATATATGTACTGATTAAATTTTACCGTCGTCTTCGAAGACTTCAGTCCAATCGTCAATTATTTTGTCAAGTGCTTCTTTTGCAGAGCCTTTTCCATTCACAACATAGTCATGAATTCTCTCCTGCATAGGTAGCATCAACTCAACAAATGTTGGTTCTTGCCAAAAGTCTTTGACTATACCCATTGAGTCTAAGAAACCTTGAGCATATACAGCGGAGTCAACAAAATCAGGAGATCCTAGAACATCCATATGACATGAATATCCACCTAAATCCCACCATTTTTGCTGAATATCAGGTTTTGCAAACCACTTCATATATTCCAAAGCTAGATCTTGTTTATCAGAGTATTTTACAACAGAAATACCCTGTCCTCCAAGTGTAGCCGCGCATACATTTTGACATGGGTTTGCAAAGAAACCAGAAACTCTTCCGTCGCTGTCTTCTTTTGAAACACCAGGCCAGAAAGCATACCAGTTCATTTGGAATGCAACTTGTCCTGATTTATAAGCGTCAAGATTTGCAACCATGTAAGCATCTGAGTGTCCTGGAGGTGCACAATCTTCGTACATCTTTCTGTAGAATTCAACAGCTTCAACTGATGCATCGGAGTTGAAGTAGCCATCCATATCATAAGGTTTATCTGGATTTTCGTATTCCATTCCCCACGCATACATAGCTGCTGTAACACCCATCGTGATACCTTCAGAGCCACGCTCTGTGTTAATTGCAGCACCATATCTTACTTGGCCGTCAATTTCTCTTCCTTGGAAGAAAGTACACATATCATAAAGTTCATCCCAAGTCTTTGGAACACCTAGATCATAACCGTGTTTACCTTTGAACTCTGCTTGTAGTTCTGGTCTATCAAACCAATCTTTTCTGTAAGCCCAAGCTAAAGCATCACCCATTGCTGGTAAGGCATAATAGTTTGGTGTACCTTTAGGCCATGTGGAATATGCGTAAACAGTTGCAGGGTTAAAATCATCCATTGAAATGCCATTAGCATCAAAGAAATCATTTAACTTCACATAGTGACCATATTCAGCACCTTGTCCAATCCATTGAGAGTCTCCGATTAACAAATCAAATGTTTTACCTTGGTTGTTTAATTCGTTTAACATTCTCTCTGCGAAATTTGGCCATGGCACAAATTCGAAGTTCATTTCGACACCCGTCTCTGCAGTAAACTCTTTACTTAATTCTTGAAGTGCATTAGCTGGATCCCAGGCGGCCCAACCAAGAGTCAACGACTCTGATTTTGCATTTAAAGAAAAAAGTAAGGCAAAAACAGGAACTAGAAATACAGATAGTATTTTCTTCATGTTATTTCCTCCTAAGTTCAATAACTAATTTTTAAATTATACTAATTTTTTAGTTAATGATAAATGCTGATTTTACATTGTTTTTAAGCTATTTAAAAAAACAATATACTGTAATAATATGACTTGGGGGATAAGTGAATGACGGGAATTAAAGGTCCAGCTATATTTTTAGCTCAATTTGCAGGAGACGAAGCTCCTTTCAATAGTTTAGAGAATATTTCTAAGTGGGCTAGTGAATTGGGTTATATTGGAGTCCAGATACCTAGTTGGGATAATAGATTATTTGATTTAAAAAAAGCATCCGAAAGTAAAGATTACTGTGATGAGGTTAAGGGCACGTTATCAAAATTTAATTTGACATTGACTGAATTGTCAACACACCTTCAAGGCCAGCTTGTAGCTGTTCACCCAGCTTACGATACTGCTTTTGATGGGTTTGCTGCTGCTGAAGTAAGAGGGAATCCACAAGAAAGACAAAGATGGGCAGTCGAGCAACTCATGATGGCAGCCAAAGCCTCCAAAAATTTGGGACTGACTGATCACGTTACATTTTCAGGTGCTTTAGCTTGGCCTTATGTCTATCCATGGCCTCAAAGACCTGCCGGATTAATTGAAACAGCTTTTGATGAGCTTGCAAGCAGATGGAAGCCAATACTTGATCAGTTTGATGAGTGTGGAATTAACCTGTGTTATGAAATTCATCCTTGTGAGGATTTACATGATGGCATTACATTTGAAATGTTTTTAGAGCGTGTGGGAAATCATCATCGATGTAACATGTTGTATGATCCTAGTCATTATGTGCTGCAACATTTGGACTATTTACAAAATATAGATATTTATCATGAAAAAATAAAAATGTTTCACGTAAAAGATGCAGAACTAAATCCCACTGGAAGACAAGGTGTATATAGTGGTTTTCAACCGTGGAAAGATAGAGCTGGTCGTTTTAGATCTCTAGGGGATGGGCAGGTAGATTTTAAATCTATTTTTTCGAAATTGACTACTTATGGATTTGACGGATGGGCTGTTTTAGAGTGGGAATGCGCTCTCAAACATCCAGGGGATGGCGCCAGAGAGGGATCTCAATTTATTAAAAATCATATGATTAGAGTAACCGAAAAAGCATTTGATGACTTTGCCGACTCAGGAACAGATGAAACAGCTAACAAAAAAATGTTGGGAATTGAATAAAAATGCCTCGTAAAATTAGACTAGGAATGGTGGGTGGTGGTCATGGAGCCTTCATTGGGGCTGTACACAGAATTGCCTCGAGAATTGATGATAGATATGAGCTTTTAGCTGGAGCTTTTTCCTCAAATGCAGAAAAAGCTATCACTTCCGGTCAAGAAATTGGAATTGATGACGACAGAAATTATAAAAATTTCAATGAAATGATTGAGGCAGAGAGTTCTAGAGAGGATAAAATCGATGCCGTTGCCATCGTTACTCCTAACCATATGCATCATCCTATTGCTATGGCTTTCATGAACAAAGGTTTCAACGTTATTTGTGACAAGCCCCTAGCAATGAACCTAAGACAATGTGAGGAGCTTGTTCAAAGTAAACAAGATAATGATGTATTATTCGCTCTGACTCACAATTACACTGGTTACCCAATGATACGTAATGCCAGAGCATTGTGTCATAATGGAGATCTTGGAAAAATTAGAGTTATTCAAGCTGAGTACGCTCAAGATTGGTTAACTGAAGATCTAGAAAATAAAATAAATGATGGGGGAAACAAACAAGCGTCTTGGAGAACTGACCCCAGTCAATCAGGGGCTGGAGGATGCATTGGTGATATAGGCACCCATGCTTATAACTTAATTAGATATGTCACTGGTCTTGATACACAAGAGATCTCAGCTGAATTAACATCTTTTGTTCCTGGAAGAAATTTAGATGATAACGCACAAATTTCTCTACGTTTTAAAGAGGGTGCTAAAGGAACAATATGGTCATCTCAAATAGCACCAGGAAATGAAAATCATTTGCAAATTAGAATTTATGGTGAAAAGGCAGGACTTGAATGGTGTCAGGAAGATCCTAACTATCTTTACTTTACAAAATATGGAGAACCTAAACAAAAAATTACAAGAGGTGGAGCAGGTGCGCTCAATGTATCTAATGAAGTAACTCGTATTCCTCCTGGACATCCTGAAGGATATTTAGAGGGATTTGCTAATATCTATACAGATGTTGCGAACGCGTTAATAGATAAGAAAAATGGTACATTTAACCCCGATAATCATCAATTCCCAAGCGTAGAGGATGGTCTTGAGGGTATTAAATTTATAGAAAGATCCATCGCATCCAGCTCGTCAAATTCAAGCTGGGTAAACTTTTAGTTAGTTCCAGTTTAATAATTTTCGAGTTGACCAGTAATCCTCTGTAGACAAAGCAAACGACTCTAAAGATGGAATTTCTAAATCTTTTTTTTTAATACACTTTAAGTTTGTATCAAGCTGAGTGATTGTAGAGGCACCAGTAAGACAGATTTTAATAAATGGTAATTGATAGACCCACAAGTAAGACAATTCTTCTAAGTTTAAATTAACACTCTTTGCTATAGTGACTAATTCAATTAATTCATTTTGATGAAATTTTTTATTAGCATTAGTAAGTCTTCCATTTGAAAAAATTTCTTTCGCTATGATATTAATTTTATTTTCTGAAGCATTTTTTAAGATTGCTGTGCAAGATTGATCAAAAATATTAATAGTTGTTTGAAGAAAAGTGAATAATTTAGTCTTTTCATTAATTTTCAAAAATTTTTCTATTGTTATTTCCTGATCTGGTCCACTAGTAGAAATTCCTATCTCAATTCCTTTTTTTTTCATCTCCTCAAGTTCTTTTAATACTGTAGGGTCGTCTAAAACAGGACTATCATTTGTAACAGAATGAATTTGATATAGATCTATGCTTTTTCCCAAATTTAATCTTGTTTCAATCCATTGCTCTTTTAAAAATTTTAAAGAATGGTCTTTTCTTTCATGGGTTTTAGCATCTACCTCCCAATTAGCTAGATATTCATAGCCCCATTTGGAACCAACAAATCCATCAAACTGCGATTGTTTTCTAATCCAGTTTGATAAAAATTGTTCGGACTCTCCGTACACTCTTGCTACGTCAAAATATTTTATTCCATTGCTATAGGCATAGTCTAATACATCATGGCATTGTGTTTGCATATTTTCTCTCGTTTTATTGGGTCCAAGATCACCATCGTGACCTATATTAATGTAACCAGGCCTACCTAAAGAGGCCAAGCCTAGCCCGATTTTATTGTCTAATTTAAACAAATAAATATTTACTGATTTCTGATTTTATCAAAGATGGATCTGTTAAATGAATTGTTTGAAAACCTAATTCTTTTGCAGCTTCGATATTTTCTTCACGATCATCTATAAAAAGAGTTTCCGAACTGACTAAGTCAAACCTTGAAATAGCTAGTTCATATATTTTTGGGTCAGGCTTTACTAAGAATTCTCTTCCAGAAATAATTTTACCATCAAATTCTTTTAAAAAAGGGTATTGATCTTCCATACCTTCATAAGTTTCATCTGACCAATTAGAGAGTACATAACAAGGGTACCCTAGGGATTTAATCTTTTTAAATATATCAATAGTATCTTGGTAGGAACCATTAACCATATTTCTATGATTTGGATAATAGAGTTTTATTTCTTTCTCATAGTCAGGAAACTTTTGAACAGCCTCAGAAACGGCAATATCTATTTTTACACCAGCATCACACCTTGTATCAAGATGAGGAAATGCTATTTCATTTATGAAATAATTAAATTTATTGTCATCAGGTATTATTTTTTTAAACACATGATGTGGGCTCCAGTCAAAAAAAACATTACCCAAATCAAATAAAAATTTATTTACTTTCATAGTTTTACTCAACAAATGAGTTGATTAGATTTTCAAGATATTCTTGTCTACCAGATTTAGGATCTGGATTAATATTTTCCTTAATGACTTTATTATGAATATCCTCTAATGATAATTTATTCATCAGTTCGGAATTATCATTCCAAGACTCATATCTTTGTTTTAGAAAAAATTCATAGCTTCCATCGTTTATCATTTTTTCAACAGCAATAAGCGTTCTAGCACATGTATCCATGGAGCCAATGTGAGCATAAAAAAGATCCTCTGGGTCAATGGATTGTCTTCTAATCTTAGCGTCCATGTTAAGCCCCCCTGATGAAAAACCCCCGTTCTTAAAAATGTAATAAAAAGGCAAAACAAGTTCTTCAACATTGTTTGGGAATTGATCAGTATCCCAACCGACTAAATAATCACCTCTATTAATGTCAATACTCCCAAGAATATTATTGGAAAGAGCGTAGGCTATCTCATGTTCAAAAGAGTGTTTAGCCAAAATAGCGTGATTTTGCTCAATATTTAGTTTGAATTCTTTCTCGAGACCGTATTTTTGGAGAAATGCAAAAACATTTGCAGAGTCAAAATCATACTGGTGTTTAGTTGGTTCATGAGGTTTAGGTTCAATCAAAAGTAAACCTTTGAAACCAATTTTATGCTTATGTTCGGCTACCATGTTCAAAAATCTACCTAGCTGATCATATTCTTGTTTCATATTGGTATTGAGAATTGTTTCATAACCCTCTCTACCTCCCCACAAAACATAGTTTTGGCCCCCAAGAAATTGAGTATTTTCTAAACACATCTTCACTTGAGCAGCAGCATATTGAAAAACTTCAGGATCAGGATTAGTGGCAGCTCCTGACATATACCTTCGATGACTAAAAAGATTAGCAGTTCCCCAAAGAAGTTTAACCTTACTAGTTTCTAATTTTTTTGAAATTTCATCAACTATGGTTTTTTGTAACTTCTCTGTTTCTGAAAAATTATCTCCTTCAGGAGCTACGTCGACATCGTGAAAACAAAAAAAAGGGATTCCTAATTTTTCAAAAAAAGTAAAAGCATTATTTAGTTTATGTTTTGCTTGCTCTAATTTATCCCCGGACTCCATCCATGGACGAAGAAAAGTCTGGCCTCCAAAAGGATCTCCACCCGGCCAGTTAAATGTATGCCAGTAACATACTGCCATACGTAGATGTTCTTCGAGTGTTTTTCCTAAAATTTTTCTATCTGATTGATAGTATTTAAACGCGAGAGGGTTTTTAGAGTCTTTACCTTCAAATTTAATCGATGGAATATCTTTAAAATAGTCAGACATTAATTAATCATAATAAAACATTGGAGCTTTTTTAAACTCTTGCCAAGCATGAGGATCATGACCTGTAACAATTAAGGCATCTTTTTCTTTTGCAACCTTTTTTAATTTTTTAACAGAATTTACAACATCTACAGCTGAACAAACTAGACCAGGAAGCGTTAAGTTATTCCAATGATCCATTGTGTATGCAGCATCAATAGTTAAAAGAACGTATCCGGAATTAGATAAATTAACCAAGAAGGATTGATGTCCTGGTGCGTGTCCGGGAGTAAAAATTAGTATTATCGATCCATCACCATATAAATCATAAAAATCATCATTTGTATCTCTTAGAAATTTCCAGTTTATTCCTGGCTTATCAAAATCTTTTCTAATATAGGCCGGTTTTGAAAACCAGTCAGGATTGAAAGCATAATCATATTCCTTTTGCTGAACTATGTGTGTTGCGTTTGGAAACCTTCCAACACCACCTGAATGATCGAGGTGAAGATGAGAATGCAGGACATACCTAATGCCTGCTGGGTTTACACCAATAGAGTTTAGTTGATCAATACAGTTTTCGCTTTTTCCCATGATTGGGTCATAAGCTGCAACTACTGAGCCCCAGTGAGCATGCTTATCCTCACTTACTTCTTTTGCATTTCCACCGTCAATAACAACATCACCTTTTGGGTGCCTAATTAAAAACCATGGTACTGGAATTTCGAAGTCCTCGTTTGATTGGTTCATTTTAATATATTTCATTTTTGTTTTTAAAACGCCAGTTTGAAACATATATAGCTTTATATCAGAAGAGGCTTGAGAGTTAGTTAGATGTCGATGTTCTTGTTTGGATTTTTCTATAGCATCTTTAATAGAATATTCATCTTTTTTTAGGTCAGTTTTTTTGTTAGCAATGATTTTATCAAATTGATCTAAATCAGATTTCTTATAACTTTCACTCATTTTTTCTTATTTAAATTCTATCTCAATAAATTTGTAAATAAAATCATTGTTATTTAAAACGTTGTGGTTAACTCCTTTTTCTCGAAAGTAAGAGCCGCCTTTAGTTAGTTTTGATATTGTTTCTTGTCCATCATGGTTCACAATTTTAAGCTCCCCATCAAGTAAGGGTACTACGACATAGTCATATTCATGGACATGTTGACCAGTCTCATCACCAACTTCAAATGACCATTCTGTAACACGTGTTTTTTGATTATCAATCATGACATTGGCTTTAGCCATGTCTTTAAATATTTCTACAAGGTACGCCCTCAGCTTTTTCAGCCTTGAGAGCTTCAGCAGCTTCGGTTGCTTCTTTAACAGAGTTAAAAACTAGATCAGGAAAGAGCACAAATGGTTTAGCTCTATCAGCACTAAGTTGGCCCACACACCAAGTTTTATTGGGTTCGATACACATAACCATGTACGTTCCTGGAATTGGTCCATAATGTCGATTATTAAGAGCAAACAAACACTCTGCCATGTCGTTTAGTTTGTCTACATCTAAATTTTGAAGAGCTTTCTTTTCTAATTCGTTTAAGGGAGTATCTAGCGCACCAAGAGTTTCTTTACCCCATGGTATTTCCTGCATATTTTCTTTTTTCACTTTACGGTAACGGTCCATCTTTTAAAAAACCTTTAAGAGTATTTTCCATAATTTTAGAGACGTTATTGTTATAGTTATTATGTGAAAGACTTCCGCACCATGCAAGTGAGCCAGGTGCAAACATAGCTCCATTATTTGGTGTTTTGTAATAAATCATATCTGCACGCACCATTGGGTTTTCGTGTCCGCCGCCATAATAACCTCTTACGGCAAAATGTATCTCTTCATTAACTTGAAGCATCATATTTGAATGATCCTGTGATCTAGCGAGATAATAAGCATTATGTGGGGTACCAAACTCTAAATCATAACGATCTAGTTCTAATCCTGCTGCACCACCTCCAACAAGACCAAAATCACCAATAACTTCATCAGCTCCAATTCCTTCAAATATCCAAGAGCACTCAGGTTTGAAACTATCCTCTTCTCGTTTGTAATATGAGGAAACATCAAAACCATATGATGTAAAGGTTAGTCCACATACCTTAGATGGTATTCTTCCTCTTGCTCTCCACATACCTCCGTATTTACCGTCAAATGCATTATTGTATTCTCCAGGATTAGAGGTCCACGCCCTTGTCCCAGCCTCACCTTTTCTAACTTCTGTTATGTTTGAATTATCAGGATGGTATTCGCTGATCCAATAAAAACCATCGGAACCTAGGTAAAAACATCTTCCACCCTGCATTTGATAAGACTCAAGTGCATCCATATATTTTTCTGAGGAGTACTCAGGATGGCTTCCGGTTAACACTACTTTATATCTGTTAAGCAAATTAATTCCTTCGTGTTCAAGATCTTCGTCTGTTAGTACATCAAAATCAAAACCTTTTTCTTCAAGCCAGTCCGTCAAATGTAAATCAGCATTCAGCTGCCACAATGATGGTGATAGCCAATGTCTATATTTTGGTCTCATATTTAATATAGGTCTCAATCTTGATGATATTGATACACCGTGGCCATCAGAGTGAAGAGAATAAGTTGATAGTCCATATTCTCTGTGCTCATTTAGATACAAGTCTGCTGGTTCTAAGACTGGCACTTTACCTGCTAATAACTGTGCCACCACCGAGTTAGTTCCAAGGTTGTCATTTGAGTAAGCCATATAACTATTTGTTGGGAGAAGAAACAATACTTTTGCTGTAGCTGTGCCTTTAGGTGGCTTAACACAAAAAGGAATGTAATCTTCAAATTCAGATTCTTCTCTTCCGTCAACTCTGAGTCTTGCAGCATAAACTCCACTTTTTAAACCTTCTGGAATTTTTAGAGTAAAATCAACATCCCATCTGGCGTCATCGATATCATCATCATGAAAGTGGATTGCTCCATATTCTTCAGGTTTGTGGTGAAATACCATCTCATCTGCTGTCCAATTATGTCCTGTCATACCTCTATTAGGCATATTAATAATGAAACCGTGGTGATTATTTGGCGAAGTATCAACAATTTTTGTAGATGAAATACTTTTCCCGATATTAGCGTGAAAATCCCAAGCACCTACAACAGTTGATCTTATTGTGGTGTTACACTCATCATAACTTGAGGCTAATGTCTCTATTTCTGCCTTGGTCAGCGCAATATTTGATAGTCTTGGACGGTCTATTTTTCCATTAAAACAAAGTGTTTGTTCTGGTAATTCAATTGGATGTAAAACTTCTTTAAAGTGTCCTCCGGATATATGTCGATCAGATCGATTATGAAGTGTCGAAGCTGCTATTAAAAGTGGAGAGTCATTTGCAGCAGGAACAACAGAGCTAGTCGTTTCAATAATAGCTGAGGTTTCTTCAATAGGGTTAAGTATTGCCATTCCCAAACCACCATTCGTTGATGTCACTCTTGGTTCTTGATGAAGTGTAAGTCTTCTGGTTTTAGCGTCAAAAGTAGCAATCACTAAATACCAGACTTTTCTTAGAAGTTTTTTTTCAGATGATATTCTAGTTACTTGGGAACCATCTCCTATTTCAACTGATAAACATCCCTGGTCGTCAACAAATAAGCCAAATCCTTTTTTATCTTCTTCATTAAATTTTGTAAAAATTCCTTGTCTACCTTTATCTGGTGTGGTGGGAAAGATATAAGCTTGCATAGTGAAGCTCTCAATATTTAAATTATCATGTTGGGGTATCACTATATATGACCCACCATGTATTCTTTGATTTTTACCTTGGTAATTGCCGTTACAAGATGCATCAATTTCTGCCTCTTTGTAACCTGGACCTTCTGGATTAGTATCTCCGTGAATTAATCTTACAAGTTGAACTTCATAGCTATCATTATTTTCAGCATTGATATAAAATTTAACTTCCTCACCTGGGTGAGCAGAATATTTATCACTATATCCAGTAATTTTTAACATTATTCTTCTCCACTATACTCCTCTAGTAATCTATTAATTCTTTTTAAAAAAATTGCATGCTCACAAGCTTCTTCAGAAGAATATGAGTCTTCTAAAATTTCGACAGGTTCACCTCTAACACCTGTTGTAATTCCTATTCTATAATCTTCATGTCTTCTTAAACATACAGTAACAAAACCATTTTCTTTACTACCTCTTCTTAATTTATCAAGTAAAGTCTGAAGATCTTGGCTGTGTTGAATAACACCATGATCTTTTGTAGCGGCTCTTCCAATTGGGGTCGCACGGTGTTCTTCAATTAATGATTTTAATTTTTGAGGATCACGTAGCATTTTAAGAATGTATTTTTTTGTTATGAAGTTATCAGTATGCTTGTGACCTTTGTTGAGCTGAACATTGGACGGGTGTTTATAACTGTAATCAGACATCGAATTATTTTAAATCTTGTTTCCCCTTCAAGCAGTTTTTTGTTTCATTATCTGAAACAGAATACGTATAAATGCTATATTTATTCATATATATGGGTTTTATCATCATAATGCGTAGACCGAAAGTATTACTGTTGCCACAGCTAAACCAATTAAAATCAATGGCCAACCATACCCTCCTCCCATTCTATCTATGTAATTGCCTTGTTCCTCAACATCATCAGGTGAAAGATATTCATCTCCATTCAAAATCGGCTTTTTAGGCAATGTCGATAAATCCATTTTATTTGCCAAGAACCAAATCATAAAGACACCTGCAGCCCACCAAATAATTTGATAAGCCCATAATGATGGCACGCCCATCACCCATTGATCATAACTTTGATCAGATGTTCCAAAAATTAAATTACCGAAAATAAGACCAGGTCCTATGGAGAAAAAAGCCCAAATTAGAAAAAAGACATATGCCAATGATTTAATTTTTTTTCTAGAGGGGTGAATGCCCATATGTTGGTTTAAGAAATCATGAAAGCTTTTTCTATGATCTTTATCAAGATCATTGCTTGAAAATATTGATGATAAAAAGCAAACGATTACATTGAAAAATAATCCCCATAGTCCAGAGTAAATTGTTAAGGGCCATCTTCCCCATGGGAGTGAATTACCTGTTAATTTTTGTCCAAAAGTTTCTGCAAGAGTTACAAACAATAATCCTGTAATTAAACCAAGTATTGCCCCTCCTTTAGTTATCCAAGGGAACCATAACATACCAAGAAGAACAGGAAATAATTGAAATCCAAATGCTATTGCTAAACCCCCTAAGAGAATTAGTGAAGTTTCAAAATATGTTGCAAGGTATAATGCAGCAATACTAATAAGTAGCATAGCAAGTCTAGCTACTAGTAATTCTCTTTTCCATGTTGGTTTAGAGTCTATGTAAGGTCGGTATAAATCTCTTGCAACCATACTTCCTGATGTCATTATGAAAGCTGAAAGTGTTGACTGAAGAGCAGCGATTATACAAATTGCTAAAAATCCAACAATGATTGGAGATATTGAACTAAAACTCTCTATAAAAACTAAAACTAAATTTGATATGTTTTGTAAACTTAGCTCAGGAAAGATTTGTTTTATTGCAAATCCATTAGCATTAATAATATTGTTAGCTCCAAGTAAGTGAGCACCAACTGCTAACAAAGGCACAAAAATAAACAAAAATATACCCACTACTGCCCCAGAGCCCCATACCTGATAAAAATAAAATGATCTTGGTGATTTTACAGAGTAGCTCCACATTGAAAATGTTGGTGAAAGAACAATACCCATATAAGAAAGAGTAAAAGACAAGATCATCACAGAAGTCCAAGGACCTCCAGAGGGGTTATTTTTACCTATTCCAGCTATCCATTGAATTACTCCTGGAACATTGAAATATCCAGACATATCACCCCCGCCATAGCCATTTGTTTTTCCCCAAGCTCCTAAAGAAATAAAACTGTTTGCAATAGATAAATCCTCAAAAAAGTCTAATCCACCAAGAAATTTAAAAGCGCCGATACCAATTGTAAGAAAAAGCACAAAAAATAACCATGATTGCAAAACTCCGACACTCACCATTGGCTTAAAGCCACCCGATACAACATAAAAAAGAACAACAGCAGTTAAGGCCCACATTGCAGAGTCTCTAGTAATGTCACCTCCACTAATAAATTCAACAACGTTACCAGTGGAACCCATGATTATTCCTAAAAATGGAACAGCAAAAAATAATCCAATAATTAAAACAACAACTCTTAATGTATTACTTTGATAATATTTAAAATACATTTCACCTGGTGTAATGAAATTATACTTCCTGCTTAACATCCATTGACGTTTAAAAAATAATATGCTTCCAAGTGGGATAGTTATTACAATAGCTGCAGTGGCAAGAAAGGAGTATCCATCAGCATGGACCAAAGAGGGAAAAGATATAATAGTAATACCTGCGAACGTTGCTACAGTTGCAGAAAAAAAGAATACCCAAGGTGACACACTCCTATCAGCTAAATAGTATGCCTCTGGTGTTTTATTTTTTCTTAGAGTTCTCGCACCCCAAAAAAGACAAAAGCTAATATAAAGTAAAAGAAAGAAAAAAAACCAATATAGATTAGCGACCATAATTCAATTTTGAATTAAGATTTGAAGTCAGTCTTTTCCTTAATTATTCTGAGTGCTTCTTGTAGGTATACTCTAAAAACTTCATGATTTTCACTCATTGGAAAATGACCAATATCTCTCATTTCAATATAAACGCCTCCTTTAATTTGTCTTGCCGTATCTTCGGTTGCTTCAGGTGGTGTTAAATAGTCATATGTTCCAGTTAACATTATTACAGGACATTTATGGCCATCAATATTTTGAAGTTCATCTCTTAGATCGTGATCGACAGAGTAAAAGTGAAGATCACCTTTGAATGCTTCCGATCCTTGTGTGTAGTAATGCCAAGTAAGCCATCTATCCATATCTGGGGATTGTGGGGCCATTAAATCCCAAACTCCACTACCGCAAACTTGAGCTGCATTTGCATGTGGATGTCTCCACCAATCAATATAAAAGCCTGGTGAATAATGCGCTGCCTCGACGGGGATAACTGCTTTAAATTTATTTGGATATTTTAAAGCTAATTGAAGTGCAACATTTCCTCCAAAAGATGAACCCATAAATATTGGGTTATCAAGATCCAACGCCTTACATAGTTCAATAATAAAATTACAATAGTGATCGGCAGTTAATTTATACTCTTCTTTCCACCATTCTGTATTATGTGGTGGATCTGATTTACCGTGCCTAGGTAGGTCATAAGCAATTACTTGATAGTTTTGAGTAATTTCTTCGTCTTCTAATAAGCCTCTCCATTGATGATTATGGCAACCGGCAGTGTGCTGACAAATTAACGGTGTACCTTTTCCGTTTGAGAGATAAAAAACTTTATACTGTTGACCGTCTACTTCAATTGTAACATATCTACCTATGGGGTCGTGATGCTTTACTGCCATTAATTGATCCTTTCTAAATTAAATATCATACTGGCACTCCTGATTGTCTTAATAGCTCAAACTGTACAGTGAAGTTTCTTAAATTTTGCATTAAGACTAAATGGTTTCCTTCAATCTTTAAATCTTCTCTAAATGATGCTGCATAAATACCATGAAACATTGGTTTTGGAATTGGTTTTGCGAATTCTCTCCATGTTTGTTCGGAAGCTCTTAAAGCAAAGTCATAAGGATCAAGTCCACCAGGGTTGGTATTTATGTTTTTAACTTTACCATCATGCATTTCTATTATTACCTTTGCACTCCCCATATCAAATAGAAAAGAGCAAGTGTAGTACTTTGCCATTGCTTTGATCGTTTCATCTTTTTCTGTAAGCTCTTTATATTTTTTTGCCCACGATTTTATATCAATACTCATTTTTCTAACCTATTTCTTTTTTGGATTTTTTTTTGCATCTTCATCAAATCTCATATGTTTGTCTTTTTTAGGATCATCGTAGTCACCTAAAATATTTCTTATGTTACTCGCTTCTCCTGGAGACATTCCTATTTCCTTCAACAAGCTATCCAAGAATGGCTGCTGTGCTCTGTATCTTAGGGCAGAGTTGACGACGTTGTCGGCTAATGAACCTTTCTTGGAGTAACCCCCAGATGATGCTGATGCACCTTCACTACTGTCACCACCTTCAGCAGAACCACCGCCTTGGCTAAAACCAGGAAGGCCATTCACATCTACTACTTTTATGGAGTCAATATTTTGCATAGGTCTTACCCATTCTCTTATAATACCCTCAATCTTTTCGGCTAATTTTTGTCTTAAGGCGCTTCTTCGACTTGCATCGCTTCTTGCATTTTCAGCTTCATTAAGAGCTTTTTTACCTGCAGCTTCAATTTCATATCTAATTTTCGCCGCCATAGAGGCTAATTTCTCACGTTCTGCATTTTTACTCGCATCAATTACACCTAAAGCTTTTGCCTTTTCAGCCTGTTCTACGTCACGAATAGTGTTTACTTTTTCTTCTGCTTCAACTGCTTTAGCTCTTGCATTTTCTTCTTCCATCTTGGTCTTTAACACTGATTTAGATTTCTCAAGAACTTCTAATTGTTTTTGTTTCTCCTCAATTTCAATTCTTTTAGCTTTTTCTATGTCTAGGACTCTGGTCTCTTGTTCAGCTGAAATCTTAAATGCATCAACATTTTTTTGTTGAGCGGTTTTAGCATTCTTAATTTGTTCTTCAGCCATGATATATGCCTCTTCAGACTCGTATCTTTTTCTTGCCTCTTCTTTAGCAGTCTGAGCTTTTTCTTCAGCTAGTTTGATATCTACTGAACGTTGTTTTTCTAACCTGCTAAATTCAACATCTCTCTCTAATTCAAGTATTGTTTTTTCAGTTTCGATGTCTTTTTGCTTAATTTCTATAGAAGTTTGTTGTCTAAACTCATTTTGTTCTTTTCTTCTTTTTTCAATTTCTTGAATAAGCATAGTCTCTTGAAGGCTCTTTTCCATTTCAACAAAATCTTTTTTACTGATTTTTGCAATCTCAATATCTTTCTCAGATGCAATTTCTGCCAACTCTGACTCTTTCTCTTTATCAGCTTTTGTTTTAATTGTTTCAGTATTTTCGATTGCTCTTTGTTGCTCAATCTCTCGTTTTTGTTGGTACTTAGAAAACTCCTCTTCCTTTTCAATCTCAAGTGTTTGTTTGATGGATTGAAGATTTTTATTTCTAATACTCACTTCGGTATCTTTTTCAATATCGTTTCTTTTCTTTTTTCTAGACTGAGTGAATTCTGTTATTTGAGTCAAACCCTCTGCATCAAAAGTATTCGAAGGATCAAAAACACTAACTGGAGCCTGGTTCAAAGATGTAAGTGATACAGTCTCAAGCTCTAATCCTGTGTGTTTGATAGCTTCCTCTACGTGGGTTGCAACTTTTTTTATGTACTCAGAACGATTTTCTTGAATTTCATCTAAGCTCATTTTTGCAGCGACAACACCTAAACCATCTACAAATCTTCCTTGAACTAGGTCTTTTAGGTGATCAGGTTCTAAGGTCCTTTTTCCAAGTGTTTGAGCGGCTATTGATACTGCTTCATTAGTAGGTGCAACTCTGACATAAAATTCTGCGGTAACTTCTGCACGCATTCTGTTCTTTGTGATAAAAGATTTTCCACCATTTCTTTGGACTTCGATGCATAAAGTCTTCATGCCTACAGATGTGATATTGTGAATTATAGGTAGAACAAAGGCACCACCACTTATCACGACTCTCTCACCTCCCATACCTGTTCTAACAAACGCTATTTCTTTTGAGGAGCGCCTGTATAGCCAGTGAAGTAAGTAAACTATAATTGCTATTGCTAGAGCTATTAAAATTATAACTGCAATAATATCTGCACCACTAGTAATGTTCATACCTGTATATCACCTCCTAAATCGATGTTACTGTCCATTTACTCTCATGTCCTGTATTGCTGCTTTGTAAATAATAAGACCGAAAACGATCTTATTTAAAAAATCTGCTAAATTATAAATTATATTAACGCTGTTGGAGTCGATGCCACCACCTAAGTGTTCAATAAAATATCCCATTGGATAAATTGCCCATCCTATTGTAATTATTAATCTATTAGAGAAGAAAACCATTTGAATATTCTCATTTCCACATCTTGCATTTGCTCTTCCAGCTTCTCCAACATAAAGTTCACCTAAGATGTATAACCAACCAACTAACCAAACAATAAATCCTAGAGTTTTACTCATATACCCTGCTGCACCTAAAAATCCTGCTACTACAAAAACAAGTGTGCCTACTAACAATCTCCAAAACATTCCTTGTTTGACTTTTACAACTGACATTAGCATCGCGTAAAAAATTAAAACGAGCATTGGGAAGTTTAAAAACCAATCTATGTATCTTAAAAGAGTTGGAGCTGTTCCACTTACAACCCATAAATTTTTAATGAAAAAATAGTGAATAGATGACATCAAACAGACTACCGCAATCATAGTCATGGGTGTGTGAAACCTTGGACTTACTTTACTTCTCTCGAAAAAAAAGAAAAGCGTGGCGCCTATCATACCCACTGATATTAACCAAAAAGACCCCCCTACAATATCGTAGGGAAGTAGCATCTTATTCATTTAAATCTATTCCTCTTATTACTATATTAACCATGTAATTCGCTTAATAATAATTTTTGTTTCATATATTGAAATAAATATTCATTTGTAAAATTAAAATAGTTGTTGATAGATATCATCAAATTTGCTCCCTGATATGAGGAGCTCTGGAATAAAGAGCAACTAGAGGTAGTATTAACAATCCAAAAATGAATTGTTGACCCTCAAAACTTAAACCTAATCCTGCCAAAAAGGTGCTAATTACCTGTAATGCAAGAACACCTATAACAGTAAAACCATAGCCTCCGTATCCTCCTAGTAAAGAAGTACCCCCAACAGCCACTGCTGCAACAGTTAAAAAGAGATACTGATCTCCAACGCCTATAAAGCCTCCTCCACTCCAACCAAGAAGCATCGCCCCTGTTGCAGCGGATGTAAATCCACTAATAACAAAAACTCCAACCCAATATGCTCTTTCAGATATAGACAATCTATCAGCTGATAGCCTTTTACCTCCAACCGCATATAAATTTCTTCCCCATTTAGTGTGTCTCAAACCAACAATTAATAAGATAGAGACAAGAATCCAAATTAAAATTACAGGAGGTATAGGTAAACCAAAAAACTTTCCGTTTAATGAAGCTAGATTCTTTAACCATTCTGGTACGACACCAAAAACTGTACCTCCGGTAACAGTTGGAAGTGAAACTAATATTTGAACTCCGCCCACTACCATAAAGCCAACACCAAGTGTGACTATTAAAGATTGTCCTTGCAGATTAAAACTAATAAGTCCATTAAACAGTCCGACTAAAGTTCCAAATGCCAGTATTACAATGAATGCAAGCCATGGTGGAACTCCCAGAGAAATTAGTGACATTAAACCTAGATTTGTAGCGCCTATTAAAAATGGAATTGATAAGTCAAGGCCGCCTAACATTACAACAAGTGTTTGACCAATTGTTGCTAAGCCTAGAAATGAGGCGAAGACTAACATTGACTTTATATTCTGTAGAGAAAGAAAACCATCTATGGAAACTGAGCCAATAATAAAAAGGCCAACTAAAACAGCAACGCCAATGATGACACTTTTGTTAATATTTAAAAACTTATACGCAATGAAAGCTAATATTAAAAATCCTAATAGAATAATTGCCGAGACAACAGTTCTTCCAGAAAAGAAACCTGGAACAAGAAAACATAGAAGAATAAACAATCCCAATAACAATAAAAATCCAGTAACTGCTATCCAGTTTCTAGCTATTAAGTCCCAAAATAAACTTCTTTTGTTTATTTTTTCTGTTTCGTCAATGCTCGAGACATTTGTGTCTTTTTCTTCAGAGGTATAAGACCATCTAACTAGAAAAAAGTGCCATCCCCAAAGGACTATAGCAACAACTGCTACTGAATAAAATGCAACTTGTATCCAATCAGTTCTGTCAACATACCCAAGGACAGCTGTGCCTATACCTGCTGCAACTGCAAAAAATATTCCAAGGCCTTTTAAAAAATTATGAGTTCTCTTTTCCATTTATCTAAACTTTTCTATCCTCTGATAACCCTCCCCATTTTTCAAGTCCTTCTTGAGATTTCAATTTTACTTTATAAACACTAAACGCTTGCCAACTTAATGGTGAAATTGCAATTCCAATCGCAGTTATTAAAATCATTTTCCAATAAGGGTAACCGATTGCAAAAAACATTGCAGACCATGTTAAAGCGCCAATACTTAAAATTGGAATATAGGGTTTAAAAGTACTAAAATTTATTCTTCCTCTCATAGTTAAATATGTAAAAAATTGAAAAATAAATATTGCGAGTATAATAAGTGCTGCTTCTTTTAACCAACTAATATTTTCAGATATAAACACTCCGCGTGTAGGACTATTATAAGAAACTGAGGACGTATCTCCCACTATTAATTCTGTAATTATTGGTGAGTAATATCTACTACCATCATCAGAAATTATTGTTCCAGAAGGAGAGGCTAAAAAATAAACTGCAATTATTGCCAACAATCCAAGAAAAACAATAAAGACATTATTAAGATTTACTTGAGAGAAAAATGTAGGTGCGGTGAGTAAAAAAAGAAGGAAACAAATAAGTATGACAGCGTATCCGTCTATGCCAAAGAAACTTTGTCTATTAGACTCTATTCCATAATAAGATATTGCAGCAAAGACAACTATAGAGATAGCAATTGCAAACAACACAAGTGTTTGTGTTTTGATTTCACTTCTAAATCTAGGCATTGCAATAATAACTATTGCAGATGTAAAAAAAACTATCCCACCTAAAGTTGCGATAGCATATGCCATTCCAACCAAAGCACTAGAAGATGAGGAGAAGTCTGGTAAACCAGCTCCTACTCGTAGATATTCTGATGTAAAATATTGTGGTGCATAATTGAGTATGTATTGTAAATTTGTTCCTAAGTCTGCATTGACTAAGTATACCTCTCTTGTACCACTCCAAACACATCCAAAGAAAATAACTATTGAAGCAATTATAAAAGATACTGTTGGACCATCTCTATGTTTAACCAGTAAATAGACTAAATAAATTAATGCAGCTATGCCTATAGCGATGAACATCCAAACAGTTGAGTTACCGCCCTCTGAACATGCTTTACCTGTAATTAAGCAGTCACTCCCTGACTCAAGAGCCTTTTCAAAAATTTCTGCATCCTTAGATTTACCACCAAAACCTCCAACTGTTCCTCTTGTGACCTGGTCGTATTTCATATGAATTAAAACTGCAGTGGCGCTCAGTGTGCCTATAATAAAAAATACAAATACAGATAAATTTTTAAAAGCTTTTTGGATGTAAGGAAGGGCTATAAGTATTAATAGTGAAGCTACTAAAACAGCTCCATAAGAGAGATCAGTAACAAAGCTCTGGAATCTTTCAAATCTGAATGTTGATAAAATGAAATTGATTAAATAAATATTTACAGATCCTAATATAGCTCCAAAAGCTCCTCCTCTTCCACCAATTAGACTGGAACCACCCAAAACTAAAGCGGTTACTGCCATAAGGGTATAAGTAGTGCCTTGTGTAGGATCTCCAGATCCAATGAGGCCGGTAAAGGCAATAGCAGCAAGAGCAGCATAGACCCCACCTATTATATGTGCCCCTATTCTAACTAGGTAAATTCTAACTCCACTTGTATAAGCTGATTTCTCATCTGAACCCATTAATTTTAAATGTTGCCAATATGCTGTATGTGTTAAGGCATACCAAATTAGAGTAGAAAAAATTAATAATATAAGGACTGGTTGAATAACTTCCGTACCAGCACTCCAAGAAAGCATCCATTCAGGTGCTCTTCCACCAGGTCTCGGAAGTATTACAAGATTTATACCTGAGAATGCCAAAAACATGCTTAATGCAACGATTATTGGTTGCACTCTGATAAAAATCACAATTAGTGCATATAAAAATTGATAAATCACACCTATGGCAAGTGCACAGATAAAGTAGGCAACAGGAGATTGGATATATCCCGCCGCATAAAGTTGAATTGTAGTGACATTAATAAACCCTATTAAAGGACCAATAGATAAGTCAACTGTGACTCTACCTGCTAAAGCTAGAGCTGTAAGTGCATATGTAGCTAAAATCAGTGGTGTTGAAACCATGATAGCTGTTCCTATACCCGAACTAGAAATTATTTGAGGGCCTCTGATGATCGCAAATACCATTAGGGCAAAAAATATAAATATAGGTACGATTAAGTATTTTGTGGACTGAGGATCAGAACCAGGAATTTGAGAGGGTTTTATTGATGTAATTAATTGATTAACCATTTTTGTTTAATCGAAATAAACGACTTTAATTCCTCCCGTTTCAGTCTCAGATCTATTATTCGCAATTTTTAATTTATCTGTCTCAACAATTTTAATTCTTTTTTTGTCTATAGCAACTTCAGATAATGTATTTTTATCAGAATTTATCTCACTAGTTAGAGTATTTAAATTATTTTCGATATACTTAGTATTATGCGTGCCGTTTATAAAAATTTTATCTTTCAATAAACTTATTAAGAAGGGAATATTTGTTTTAATTCCTTGAAGGACAATTTTTTCTAAAAAATTTATTAATTTACTGACTGCGTCCTCTCGAACTAAGTCGTGAGATATGATTTTGCCTATCATAGGATCGTAATAAAAACTTACATCATCATTTTCATCATATCCCCAATCTAATCTAATGCCATTTGGTACTTTTGGAAAAGTTAATTTAGAAATTTTACCTGGAGATGGTAAAAAGTTTTTACTAGGATCTTCTGCATAAACTCTACATTCAATAGAATGACCATATATAGAAATTTTTTCTTGCTTTAAAAATTTATTTTTCCTATTAAAAGCAAAATTTATTTGCATAGAGACTAAATCATTGTTTGTGACTAACTCTGTGACTGGATGTTCTACTTGTATTCTGGTATTCATTTCAAGAAAATAGTATTTTTTTTGTTCCACATCATAAATAAATTCTACTGTGCCCGCTCCTTGGTATTTGACATCAGATGAGAGCTTAACCGCAGCATTGGCCATACTTTCAATTAGGGTTCTATCTATTTCAGGTGCCGGAGACTCCTCGATAATTTTTTGATATCTTCTTTGCATTGAGCAATCTCTCTCATAAAGATGAACTGCTCCTTTGTCTCCAAAACCAAATATCTGAATTTCTATGTGACGAGCATTCGTAATAAATTTTTCTATAAATACATCTCCATTTCCAAAAGATTTTTCAGCCATATTACTTGTTTTTTCGATTGATTTTGAAAGATCTTTAAAATTTTGAACCACGCTCATACCTATGCCGCCGCCACCTGCACTTGATTTAACAAGCAGAGGATATCCAATGTTTTCACACTTATTTTTCAAATCATCACTGTTAAGTTTTGTAATATTAGAAATACCAGGGCATATTGGAATATTAGATTTAAGTGCCAGTTCACGGGCTATATCCTTATTACCCATTGATTTAATTAAATTTGGTTTTGGTCCAATCCAAACAATATTTTTATCAATTACTTGTTGGGCAAAATTTTCATTTTCTGATAAAAAACCAAATCCAGGATGAATTGCATCTACTTTTAATTTCATAGCTACATCCATAATTTTTTGAACAGACAGATAACTTTCTTGAGCCTTACTTGGACCAAGATAATGAGCTTCGTCAGCTAATCTTACATGTTTAGAATTTTTATCTGCATCAGAATAAATTGCTACAGATTTGTGTCCTAAGATTTTACAACTTTTAATAATACGTATTGCTATTTCTCCGCGATTAGCGATTAGTATCTTTTTCATTTCTTATCAATTATATACGGCATTTTTGAATGGTTACCATTTTTTGACTTTTCACTAGAATTTTTTTTTGATGAAATGTTATTTCTCAAGGCTTTAAGTATCTCAATTGCATTAGGAGTATCAGAATGGACACAAATTGTTTCACATCCCACATCAACATCGTTTCCTTGAATAGTTTGAACTTTATTTTCTTTAATGGCTCGCATACATCTCTCTACAGCACGGTCTGTTGGATAATATTGGTTTCGGCCTTTTGCGATTACAAGATATCCTGTCTCGTCATATTCAAGATCTGAATAAAATTCTCCGTAAAATTTTACTCCTCTCTCTTTATAAACTTTTTCATGGAACGTGTTGACCATCCCAAAAATTCCAACATTAAAAATTTCTGCTGCATCAGCTATACCATTTGCAACATCCTCCTCTTTTGCAGATACTCCATATAGTGAACCGTGAGGTTTAATGTGATTCAACGGCATATCAAATTCATCTAAAAATGCTTTAATGGCACCTGTTTGATACATAACCAAATTTTTTATTTCCTCTCGCTTCATTTTCATTGGTCTTCGACCAAAACCCACTAAATCTGGGTAAGCAGGGTGAGAGCCAACTTTTACATTATATTTCTTTGCAAGTTCGACTGTTTTTCTCATAGTATTTGGGTCTGAGGCGTGAAAGCCACAAGCCACATTAGCGGCATCAATAAATGGCATTATTTCTTCATCATCAGCAAATGAGTAAATACCAAAGCCTTCTCCCATATCGCAGTTCAAATCGACCATACTTATTAAAATTCCTTCTCATGACTAATTTACAGAAAATAAGGCTTTTATGTGAAAATCTTTTCCACATGTTGGAACAATTTTGATAACTTTTTTGATAATTTAGATATTATAATATTACTTATATATAAGTAAGGAGGATAAAACTATGACATTGCTTAAAAAGTTCATAGCTATTTTAGCTGTTAGTTTTGTTGGTGTTGCAGGTAACTTAAATGCAGACATCCTAGACGAAATTCCAGCTGACATAAGAGACTTCGTTTATAATCCTGACTTTATGGATCCCAACCAGCCACTTGGCGAAAGTGTATACAGAGATTGGAAAAGTGATAGACCGCTTCCTTGGACTATTGGTTATGCAAGCTCTTACGCAGGTAATCTATGGAGAAAAGGTGTGATGGAGAGATTATATGGTGACTACTTACCTAAAATGAAGGAAGCAGGTATTCTTAACGATATCGTTGTTACCCAATCGAACCTGAAAGACGCAGTTCAAATTCAACAAATGAGACAGTTGACTGATCAAGGAGTTGATGGATTAATAGTCTGTTGCTCAAATCCTGTCGCTTTAAATCCTACAATTGAATATGCATATGGAAAAGGTGTTCCAACTGCATCAATGACAGGTTATTTAACTTCAGAGTATGCGATCAGCACATCAGTTAATTATAAATTAACTGGTTATTATATAGCTTCATGGTTAGCAGAGACCATTGGTGGAGAAGGTAACGTTGTGATCATGGAAGGAATTCCAGGAACATCAGCATCCGACTCACAGCACCAAGGTATGTTAGACGGTTTTGCGGAATACCCAGACATTACAGTTGTTGCAGAAATTGCACATATGTGGACTCCACAAATAGCACAAGCCGAACTACAAAAGTGGCTATCAGCTAACACAACACAAGTTGATGGTTTTGCGGTTCAGTCTTCAGGTGAGTCAGGAGCACTTAACGCTCTCGAGTCATCAGGTAGACCTATGGTGCCTATGGCTTTAGGTGGAGAAATCGGAGCATTCTGTTACTGGAGAAATAATCCAGACTTCATCGATAGAGCTGTCTATGCATGGCCTCCAGGAGATGATGCAGAATTTGCAATGAATGTTCTTTTAAGAACTATGAAAGGTCAGGGTCTAAAAATCCAATCTATCCTAGTTCCTCCATATGAAGAAGATGTAGAGACTATTCAGTCTTTTGTTCCTGAAGATTGTGACAGAAACTCAAGTGAGTTTAGAACTGTTGGAATTGAAAACTGGGCAAGTGATGAATATCTAAATAATTTCTTCGATAATGGTGAGGCATTACTATAATTTAGTTTATTAGTAATTAATGAATGAAGAAAAAAATCAAGACAGCGCCCCAGAAAAAAATGGGGCGCAGTCAAACTCCTCTAAAGTTGGGGGAGACATTTACGTTCAAGATGCCACTAAATCCTTCGGTGTAACAAAAGCCTTAAACGGGGTAAATTTCAAAGCTAATTTTGGTGAGATACACGCAATCGTTGGAGGTAACGGGTGTGGTAAAAGCACTTTAGCAAAAGTAATATCTGGAGTTTTACCTTTAGATAAAGGTAAGGTTTCAATTATGGGGCAATCCCCAAATTCACCAATAGAGGCTCAAAGAGCTGGAATAGCAACTGTTTTTCAAGAAGTAATGATTGCTGAAGAAGCAACTGTTTATGAAAACCTATTCATTGGATACGATAGTTTTTTTGGTAAAAAATTAGCCCACCGTGAAAGAGTTGAGAAAGCAGCTTCTATAATGTTAGAGCTAGCTGGAGAGTTTGTTGATCCCTACACTATTGCGAGCCAATTATCACTGGGTATGAAAGCATGGATTACAATTGGTCGAGCCTTTTTGAGAAACCCAAAAGTTTTAATTCTAGATGAGTCTTCAGCTGCTCTAGACTTTGACTCAACCGAAAGACTTTTTGCAAAGATGAGAGCCTTAAGAGATGAAGGTGCTGCAATTTTTATTGTGACTCATAGAATTGCAGAATTAGTAAGAATAAGTGATCGTGCAACAGTTATGAGAGACGGTATAGATGTTGGTGTACTTGCTGGTGATGAAATTACTGAAAAAAATTTATTAGGATTAATGACAGGAGATAAAAAAATATCTACTGCATCCGAAATCAAAGCAACCCCTCCGGATTCTGTATCTGATGAAATTGTTCTCTCATCAAAAGACCTTAAAGTTTGGGAGACTGGAAATGAAATTAATTTTAATTTACCCAAAGGAGAAATACTTGGGGTAACAGGACTTGATGGACAAGGACAAGATAATTTTGTTAAAGCCCTTGCTGGCATAGACCAACCAATTAGCGGTGATGTAATAGTTAAACAATCTGATGAAGAAAGAGAAAGAACGAAAAAAGATTATTCAAGAGTTGAAAATTTATTAGATGCAAAAAAAAGTGGAATTGGGTATGTCTCTGGTGACAGAAAAAAAGAAGGAATTTTTCCAAACATGAGTATCTATGAAAATATGGTTATCCCTTTATACAAGGGCAAGCAAGCTAAGACCTCCGGAGGCTTTATTGGTTTTATAAAATGGATGGAATTAAACGGGATTTTTGATTGGGAGGTAGAGAGACTAAGCATCAAAACTGGCCCAAAGAATAATCTAATTACATCTTTGAGTGGGGGAAATCAGCAAAAAGTAATGATTGCTCGCGCATTTACAACCACTCCTAAAATTTTAATTCTTAATGACCCTGCTAGAGGAATTGATGTTGGGGCAAAGAGAGATTTATACAAACACTTAAGAAATTTTGTAAGTGATGGAGGAACAGCTATTTTCTTATCTAGTGAACTGGAGGAATTTATTGGTTTATGCCATAGAGTATTAGTTTTTAGAGACGGAAGTATCTTTGAAACTTTTGAAAAAGACGATATTAATCCAAACACTATACTTGAAGGGATGTTTGGCCATACCAAAAAAAATACAAATGGAAGTTCAACCTC
>CACKEA010000005.1 GCA_902599045.1 uncultured Alphaproteobacteria bacterium | reverse complement strand
TTCAATTAATTAAAAATCAGATTGATGAATTAGAAAAGGATATTTTTAATATAGATGAACAATTAAAAAATACCTTATCTGGTCTACCAAATCTTACACATAGTGACGTTCCTGTAGGAGAAGACGAAAATTCAAATAAATTAATAAAACAAGTAGGCATTATTCCTTCTTTTAAATTTTCTCCAAAATCTCATTATGAACTTGGTGAGAATTTAGAGATGATTGATTTTGAACAAGCAGGAAAGGTTTCAGGTACTCGTTTTGTCTATTTAAAAAAAAATATTGCCAGATTAGAAAGAGCTATAGCTAATTTTATGTTGGATAAACATACAAATGAATTTGGTTATACTGAAATTAATCCACCTAATTTAGTAAGAGATGCTGCTGCTTTTGGCACAGGTCAATTACCTAAATTTTCTGAAGACTTATTTAAAACGAATACTGATCACTGGTTGATACCCACAGCTGAGGTTCCGTTAACAAATTTAGTGTTAGATACAATAGTATCTGAAAAAGATCTTCCTTTAAGGTATACAGCGTGGACACCTTGCTATAGATCTGAGGCTGGTGCTGCTGGAAGAGATACAAGGGGCATGATAAGACAGCATCAATTTTCCAAAGTAGAACTTGTAAGTATAACCAATGAAGATGAATCTGAAATAGAATTAGATAGAATGTTGAATTGTGCTACTTCTATACTTGATGATTTAGAAATTCCATATCAAGTTATTCTATTATCATCAGGTGATATGGGTTTTTCAGCCGAAAAAACATATGATATTGAAGTATGGTTGCCAGGTGAGAGTAAATATAGAGAGATATCTTCATGTAGTAATTGTAAATCTTTTCAAGCTAGGAGAATGAATGCTCGTTATAAAACTACAGATCAAAACAAATTTGTTCACACATTAAATGGATCAGGTCTTGCGGTAGGAAGAACATTAATTGCAGTATTAGAAAACTATCAAAACGAAGATGGTAGTATAAATATTCCTAAGGTACTTAAACCTTATATGGGAAATTTAGATAAAATTTCTAAATAGAAATATTCTTACTTGAGCAATAATATTTAAAAAATTGAAAAGCGGATCGACCAGTTCTATTACCCCTTGAAAAAATCCATTTTAAAGCTTGACTTTCTATTTCTTCATCAAAATTTATATTATAAAATTTACAATAATTTTTTATAATTAAGATAAAGTCATTTTTATTAAGATTATGAAAGCTAATCCACAATCCAAATCGATCAGATAAAGATAATTTTTCTTCAATTCCCTCATCCTGAGATATCGCAGAAGATCTTTCATTGTCCAACATATCTCTTTTCATCAAATGTCTTCTATTGCTTGTAACATAAATTAAAAATTCATAATTTGAATTATAGAAAGATCCCTCTAAAAAAGATTTAAATTGAATATATCTTCTATCATTTTGTTCAAATGAAAGATCATCTATGAAGATAATTATTTTTTTATTAAATTTATGATTTAAAAAAATATTTGGTAAATCAGAGAGATCTTCACTATTAATTTCAATTGTCATAAAGCTTTCATATTTCAAAGAATAATCTTTTAATATTCCTCTAATAATACTACTTTTACCACTACCTCGCACACCCCATAAAAGACCATGGTTATATGCTAATCCCTCTAAAAAGTTTTTTGTATTTTCCTCAATCTTAGCTATTTGTTCGTCAACTCCATACAAAAGCTTTAAATCTAGGACCTTATTGTAGGGTATTTTATCTAGTGAATTTTTAGAACTATTCCAGCATAGTAAATGTTTATTTTTCAATTTTATGTTGACTTCATTGATGATTGTGAGATTTTAATGCTTATTTTATTTATTTAAAGGATTTATATCATGGACCAACTTGCAGGAATTTTACCATTAATACTTATTTTCGTTGTTTTTTACTTCTTACTTATAAGACCACAACAAAAAAAATTAAAAGATCACAAAAACATGATCTCAAATTTAAAAAAAGGTGACCGAGTCGTAACACAAGGTGGTATAATTGGTAATATCCATTATGTAAATGACGATGGTACCCTTTCAGTTGAAATAGCTGATAATGTCCAAGTTAAAGTAGCTAAAGGTATGATAGCTGATATAGCGGCTAAATAATCTTAATAAACAAAAATTAATAATGTTAATTCTTAAACAGTGGAGATTATGGATATCTTTATTACTGTTAATTGGGAGTTATATATTTATTAAGCCTAACTTTGAAAGTCAAACTCAAGATAATAAAATAAATTTTGGATTAGATATTCAGGGAGGTTATTCGTATCTTTTAGAATTAAATGAGAAAGAATATCTTAATAACCTTTTAGTAAAAACATCTCAATATATTGAAAATACTTATTCTATATTCTCTAGTATTAACAATGGACAAATAGTAATTTCTAAAAACCAAAATTTAGAAGCATTAAGTAATATAGTCATTCAAAATTTGGGTTTAGAAGTACAAGAAAAATCAGATAAAGAAAATAGTTATATTTTCTCCAAACAAAGTTTTAATAAGTCATTATCTGATATGACTTTAAATGCTGTTGAAATAGTAAGATCTAGAGTTGATTTTTTAGGAAACAAAGAATTATCTATTCAAAAAGTTGGTTTAAATAAAATTCTATTAGAAATCCCAGGTGATTTAGATAACAATGTAAAAGAGGTTATATCCAAAACAGCCAAATTAACGTTGCACTTAGAAAAAAGTAATATTGTTGGTTCTAAGACTTTTTCTAATGAAGAAACAGGTGAACAAGTAAGAGTTCAAGAAATCCCTAATATTACAGGTGACTTTATTCAAGATGCCTCCCTTCAGTACAATCAAAATGAACCAGTCGTTGCTTTTTCTTTTAATAAAGAAGGTTCAGATTTATTTGCAAAAATGACTTCAGAAAATGTGGGTTCTCGATTTGCCATAGTTCTTGATGGTTCGTTAATTACCGCACCTGTCATAAGAGAGTCAATTACTGGAGGTAGTGGTCAAATATCTGGTGGATTTACAAATGAAACAGCAAATAATCTTGCTATCATTCTTAAATCAGGATCTTTGCCGACTAAAATTAAAATTATTCAAGAAAAACAAATAGGCCCAACTCTTGGTCAGGAGGGTGTAGAAAAAGGGGTTATAGCATCTATTATTGCTCTTATTGCAATTACTCTTTTTATGATCCTTTATTATAAAATCTCAGGATTTTTTACAGTCATAACAATTGTTAGTTGTTTGTCTTTGCTTTTTGCAATGATGTCTTTATTAAATACAACACTTACACTTCCAGGTGTTATTGGTATAGTTTTAACAATAGGAATGTGTGTAGACGCAAATGTCTTAATATTTGAGAGGATTCGAGAAAATTTTAAACAGAATATTGAAGATCCTAAAAACCACGGCTTCAACTCTGCTTATGTTACAATTTTAGACTCTAATTTAACTACATTATTTGCTGCTATATTTTTATTTGCTTTTGGCTTTGGCCCTATAAGAGGTTTTTCAATATCTTTAATTATTGGTATTATTTCATCTTTAATAGTCACTTATATAATACTTAAATTATTTCTTAATATTACATCTATAAAATATTTAGGACTTCAAAAATGATTGATTTTTATTCATTTAAAAACAAATCTTACTTAGTCTCTTTAATCCTAATACTTTTAACAATAATTGTTATTTTTTTTAAAGGTTTAAATTTAGGTATAGATTTTAAAGGAGGTTTAAATTTTGAAGTAAAGACAAATTTAACAACTACCCAACTCAATCAATATATAGACTTTGTTGACACTGAGAGAGAAGTTTTAATCAAAAGGGAGGTAGGTAGTGACGTTTATAGTATCAGAATAGAGTCAGGAGAAAATAACCCTGTTTTTATTGAAGAAATTAAAAATATAATTGCACAAAATCCTGATATACAAATTCTATTGTCTGAATACATAGAACCAACTTTTAGTGAAGAACTAATTAAAAATTCTATTTATGCTTTAGCATCTTCTCTATTAGTAATAGCTATTTACGTTTGGATTAGATTTGATTGGCAGTTTGCAGCTTCAGGAATATTTGCTTTATTACACGATGTTTTTGTAGCAATAGGTTTTATGTCTTTATTTAATATTGAATTTAATTTAACTATGATCGCAGCTTTACTTTTAATTGCTGGATACAGTATCAATGATACTATAGTTTTGTTTGACAGGCTAAGAAGTTTAACCTCAAATGAGGAAAATAAAGATAATTTTGAAACTAATGTTAATAAATCCATTAAATTAAATCTTCGTCGAACTATACTTACAAGTTTTACAACAATACTTGCATTGTTGTGTTTAGTCTTTTTAGCACCAGTTAATTTAACTGAAATGCCTATAGTATTCATTTTTGGAGTTTTAATAGGAACATTTTCTTCATTATTTCTAGTATTAGGAATTGTAGGTGATTTAAATTATGAAGCAGTGCTTAAAGCTAGAGACTCCTGATATTTTTTTAAATATACACCTGTTTGATTATTTTTGTTTTTAATTAATTCATTTGGTTTACCTTCAAATAAAATATTACCACCTTTTTCTCCACCCTCAGGTCCCAAGTCTATAATCCAATCACTTGTATTAATAACATCTAAGTTGTGCTCTATGACTATTACAGTATTACCGTAGGAAACTAATTTATGAAGTATCTCTAAAAGTTTCTTTATATCATCAAAGTGAAGACCAGTTGTTGGCTCATCTAAGATGTACAAAGTTTTTCCTGTTTGTCTTTTGGATAATTCTTTTGATAGTTTAATTCTTTGGGCTTCACCACCTGATAAAGTTGTAGCAGATTGACCGATAGATATATATCCTAAGCCAACATCTTTGAGTGTTTTTAATTTAGAATATACTTGAGGGTTATTAATAAAAAACTCTTCAGCGTCATCAACAGTCATTGATAAAATATCATTTATATTTTTTTTATTATATTGAATACTAAGTGTCTCTTTATTATATCTTTTACCATCACATACTTCACATTTAACATACACTGGTGCTAAAAAGTGCATTTCAATTTTTTTTAAACCATCTCCTTCACAGCTTTCACATCTACCTCCTTTGACATTAAAAGAAAATCTACCGGGCTTAAATCCTTTTACTTTAGCTTCAGGCAAATTAGCAAACCATTCTCTTATGGGTGTAAACAACCCAACATATGTTGCTGGGTTTGATCTGGGTGTTCTTCCAATGGGTGATTGATCGATATTTATAACTTTATCAATATTTTCAATTCCTTTTATGTCATCATAAGGAAGTGTTTTAATAATTTTTTCATAAATTCTATTATTTGTTGCACCGTATAAAGTTTCGTTAATCAATGTTGATTTCCCGCTACCAGAGACTCCAGTAATGGTAATAAATTTACTTAAAGGGAATTTTACGTTTACATTTTTTAAATTATTTCCATTTGCTTTTCTAATTTCAATAAACTGTTTTGATGGAATTTTGTTAACACTAGATGGGTACCTTCCAATTACACCTCTGATGTAGCTACTTGTTAAACTTTCTTTGTTATTTAGTATTTTGTTAAACTCACCAATTGCAACAATGGAACCACCTTTGATACCAGCGTATTTACCAATATCTACAACATAATCTGCCTCACGTATTATATCTTCATCGTGCTCGACAACTATTATAGTGTTACCTAAATCTCTTAGGTTTTTTAGAGTATTAATTAGCTTTTGATTATCTCTTTGATGAAGACCTATAGATGGCTCGTCTAAAACGTATGTGACACCAGTTAATCCAGAACCAATTTGACTAGCTAATCTAATTCTTTGTGACTCTCCACCAGATAAAGTAGAACTTTTTCTCGATAAACTTAAATAACTAAGTCCAACTTCATTTAAAAAATTCAATCTAGAAAAAATTTCTTTTTTTAATGGGGCTGCTATTAATTTCTCTTGTTCTTTTAACTCTTTTTCAAATTTATTAATCCAATCTAATGAGTTAGCTATACTCAAAGAAGTAAAATCTGAAATAGTTAAATTATTTATCTTAACACACAGTGCTTTTTCATTAAGTCTTTGGCCATTACATTTGTGACAGATTTTTGAATTTCTAAACTTTTCAAGTTCCCATTGTCTCCACCAACTTGAAGATCCATCGTAAATATTATCCATAATGTTTATTAGACCTTCAAAAAGTCTTCCTCCATAAAGAACTTCATTTTGAAAACTTTTTGGAGTTTTTGACCAAATTACATTTTCTAGTTTTTTTGATTGGAATATCTTTTTAAGCTTTGGATATATTCGTGATTTTGACTTTTCTGACCAGAAATTAATTGCACCTTCATTAAAAGATAAATTTTTATCAGGTATTATTATATCTTCATCGAAAGCATCTATCTCACCAAGACCATCGCATGTTTTACATGCACCGTATGGATTATTAAAACTAAATAAGCGTGGTTCAATTTCGTCTATACTAAATCCACTGACAGGACACATAAATTTATCTGATAATGTAATAATTTCATCTTTATCAATATTATAAATCTCAACACTGCCTTCACTCTCTTTTAAACTAATTTCAATACTATTTGCTAATCTGTCTCTGTTATCTTTGGAGGGCACAATTCTATCAATGACAACACTTATCGTATGTTTATAGTTTTTACTTAATTCAGGGATCTCTTCTTTTTGATAAAGCTTATTATTTATTAGAAATCTTTCGTAACCTTTCTTAAAATACTCCTCAAATAGTTTTTTATATTCTCCTTTTCTACCTTTTATCAATGGAGACATAATCATTATTTTTTTTGAATTAAACTTAGAATTAACTTCATCTATCATTTCAGAACTTGTTAAACCTTTGATTGGTTTTCCTGTAGCTGGTGAGTAGGGGATACCAACTCTTGAAAATAATACTCTCAGATAATCATAAATTTCAGTTACCGTTCCTACTGTTGATCTTGGATTTTTGGATGTTGTTTTCTGGTCTATGGAAATTGCTGGTGACAATCCTTCTATTTTATCGACCTTAGGTTTGTCCATCATGTCTAAAAATTGACGAGCATAGGCACTAAGTGATTCGATATATTTTCTCTGCCCCTCAGCATAAATAGTATCAAATGCTAATGTTGATTTACCTGAACCACTTACACCCGTTATGACAACAAGTTTATTCTTTGGTAAATTTAAGTTTATATTTTTTAAATTATGCTCATGAGCGTTATGAACTATGATGTGAGTAAGTGGTGAGTGTTTATCCATTAAATTAGATATCAATTAAAGATGATTTAATATATATTAATAATATCTTTTAATAAAAAAATTCATGGCTGGATCAGTAAATAAAGTAATTCTTCTTGGTAACTTAGGTAAAGACCCTGACATTAGAGCAACTCAAGCTGGCTCCAGATTGGCTAGCTTTTCTATCGCCACTTCAACTAAATATCGTAACAAAGACACTCAGCAATTAGAGGATAAGACTGAATGGCATCGAGTCGTTGTATTTAACGATAAGCTTGCAGATATATGTGAAAAGTATCTCAGAAAAGGTTCAAAGATATATATTGAAGGTCAGCTCCAAACAAGAAAATGGACAGATAACAACGGTGTAGATAAATACACAACTGAAGTAGTAATTCCAAACTATTCTGGAGTATTAACAATGTTAGATACTCGCTCCCAATCTTCTGTCAGTGAAGAAAGCAATAATAATCAATTAGACTCAGCTGCAGATGAAGCAATGGGTGGTTCAGAGACTTCAACAGCTGAACAACTCGATGATGATATTCCTTTTTAGATAAATCATTGGCTAAAAAGAAAAAAACTAAAGCAAAACAACTAGATGTATTGGATACTAAGATTTATCCCAACATTGATATAACTGATGAATTAGAAAAAAGTTACTTAGACTATGCCATGAGTGTCATAGTTTCGAGAGCTTTACCCGATGTTCGTGATGGACTTAAACCTGTGCACAGACGAATATTATATTCTATGTATGAGTCCTCTTATCATCATAACAAACCTTATAAAAAATCAGCAAGAATAGTTGGAGATGTTATGGGTAAATATCATCCTCATGGTGACTCAGCTATTTATGAGTCTATGGTAAGAATGGCACAAGATTTTACAATGCGTTTACCTTTAATTGATGGTCAAGGAAATTATGGTTCAATGGATGGAGATCCTGCAGCAGCTATGCGTTATACCGAGGCAAGATTAGATAAAATATCATCTTTTATGCTAGAAGAGTTAGAGTATGAAACAGTTCAACTGAGAGCTAATTATGATGAAACATTAACTGAGCCTAAAGTTTTACCATCTAGATTTCCAAATATATTTGTAAATGGTGCCAGTGGTATCGCAGTTGGCATGGCAACTAATATTCCCCCTCACAATTTAGGAGAAATTATAGACGCTACTTTACTGCTTATTGATGAGCCAGATACAACATCTAAACAACTTCATAAGATTGTAAAAGGTCCAGATTTTCCAACGGGAGGAATTATATCAGGAACAGCTGGTCTAAGCTCAATGTATGATACTGGTAGAGGCAGTGTTACTGTGCTTTCGAAATTACATGAAGAAAAAATAAAAAATAGAAATGCAATTGTAATTTCTGAAATACCTTATTTACAAAATAAATCAAAATTATTAGAGCGTATTGCTGATGTGGTAAATAATAAAACTATAGAGGGTATAAATGATATTCGAGATGAGTCTAATAAAGAAGGTGTCAGAATTGTCGTAGAGTTAAAATCTTCTGCAGTTCCTGAAATTATAAAAAACCAGTTATTTCAATACACACCTTTAAAAACTTCATTTAGCAGTAATATGTTAGCTTTAAAAGAGACAAAACCTCTAACGTTAAATCTACGAGATGGTCTCTCATACTTTGTTAATTTTAGAAAAGACGTTATTACGAAAAGAACTGTTTATAAGCTTAATAAAGCTCGTGAAAAAGCCAATATTTTAATTGGATTATCAATAGCTGTTAACAATATCGATGCTGTTATAAATTTAATTAAAAAATCTAAGACACCCGCTGAAGCTAAAGAAAAATTATTAACAACCAAATGGACTATAAAATCTAATATAGCTCAATATATTAAACTCATAAATTCTTCTAATAAGACCTCATCGTCTAAAGTTTCTTTAGACGAAGAACAAGCTAAAGCAATACTAGAACTTAGATTACAAAAATTAACTGCTTTAGAAAGAGACGATATACTCAATAATCTTAAATCATTAGTTGAAGATATAAATACATACCTAAAAATATTAAATTCAGATAAGCAATTATTGAAGGTATTAAAAGGTGAGTTGACTGAAATTAAAGATGGTTTTGCTACACCAAGAAAAACTGAAATTCAAAAGCATGATATAGAAGATATAGATACTGAAGATTTAATAATTGAAGAAGATGTTGTCGTTACAGTTTCACATCAAGGTTATATTAAAAGAGTATTAAAATCTTCATATAAGGTTCAAAAAAGAGGTGGTAAAGGGAAGAACGCAATGACTACTAGAGATGAAGATTTTTTAGAGCAAGTTTTTGCTGCAACAACAAGAGATACTATTTTATTCTTTACCTCGGTTGGTAAGGTTTATTCTATGAAGGCTTATGAACTTCCTGCAGGTACCCCAACTTCACGGGGTAAAGCTATAGTCAACTTAATTCCAATTTCAAAAAATGAAAAAATCTCATCTATTCTCTCTCTTCCAAAAGAAATTAACGACTTTGATAATTATAATTTGGTATTTGCAACAAACCTCGGAAATATAAGAAAAAATAAATTAAAAGATGTGGCTATGAGTGGAACTAGAAAACTATCTCGTTCTGGTAAAACGGCTATAAAACTAAAAACAGGTGATAGACTAATAGGTGTTATTTCAGTAATTGAAAATGATGATGTTCAATTAGCTACCACTAATGGAAAATCTATTAGATTTGCTACAAAAGATTTAAGAGAATTTTCCGGTTTAGGTTCAGCGGGTGTTAGGGGTATTAAACTTGCCAAGGATGATAAAGTAGTCTCAGTTTGTAGCCTTGTTCATAATAAAATATCCATCGACGTAAGAGAGTCTTATTTAAAAGCAAAGAACGAAGCTAAAAAAGACTTATCTAAAATTAATAAAAAATTTCAAGAACTTGCCGAAACTGAGGAGTATCTTCTATCTATTACTGAAAATGGATATGGAAAATTAAGCTCTGCTTATGAATATAGAATTACAAGTAGAGGAGGATCCGGAGTGACTAATATTACAATAACACCAAAAAATGGAAGAGTAATTCAATCTCTAAAAGTAAATTTAGATGATAATATAGCTTTAATATCAGACTCTGGTAAATTATTAAGGTGTAATGTTGGAGATAATATTCGAGTTGTAGGTCGTGTATCACAGGGTGTATCTGTCTTTAAAATAGATGCAAATGAAAAAATAGTATCTGTAGCTCGATTAGAGGATTAAATTATAAATGTCAAAAATAGGTATCTACCCAGGATCTTTTGATCCAATTACTTATGGTCATCTTGATATAATTCAAAGGAGCCTAAATGTTGTTGATGAGTTGATAATTGGAGTATCAAACAATAAATCTAAAGATCATTTAATATCAGTTGACGATAGATTAGAATTGATAAATCAATCTATTCAATCATTGCCAAAAGAGGATTTAGATAAAATTAAAGTTGAAAAATTTGATAATTTACTTGTTCATTATGTCAAATCAAAAAATGCTTCTTTAATCATAAGAGGTCTAAGAGCTGTATCAGATTTTGAGTATGAATTTTTAATGACAGGAATGAATAGAACTATAGACAAAGAGATAGAAACAATATTCTTAATGTCTTCAGAAAAATATCATTTTATTTCATCAAGATTTATAAAAGAAATTCATAAATTAGGCGGGGATATTTCTAAAAGTGTTCCTAAACCAGTTCTTGATTTCTTATCAAAAATTTGAAATGTTCACATTTTCTACTTGGGCCCATAGCTCAGCCGGTAGAGCACCTGACTTTTAATCAGGGTGTCGCAGGTTCGAATCCTGCTGGGCTCACCACTTCTTTCACAAGAAGTTTTGAGAAGATAAAATGATCACAGTATATTTAGCAGGCGAAATTCATAGTAATTGGCGTGAAGAAATTATTAATCTTTGCAAAGTAGATAAATTAGATATTAAGTTTACCTCACCTGTAACAAATCACGAAAACTCCGATAATGTTGGTGTAGAAATATTAGGTGGTGAAGAAAAGAATTTTTGGAAAGACCAAAAAGGAGCTAATATAAATTCAATTAGAACTAAAAAGTCTATCCAAGATTGTGACTTAGTGATTGTTAAGTTTGGAGAAAAATATAAGCAATGGAATGCTGCCTTTGATGCAGGTTATGCAGCAGCTCTCAACAAGTCTATAATTGTCATTCATAACGAAGATCAACAACACGCTTTAAAAGAAATAGATGCAGCTGCTTCAGCAGTAGCAAGTGATACAAAGCAAGTTGTTCGTATCTTAAAATATGTATTAGAAGGCTCTTTATAAATTTATTTTGCTGTCCATCCACCGTCTATGACTAATGATGATCCTGTCATCATTGATGATGCATGAGAGGCCAAATAAACAACTGCGGTGGCTATATCACTTTCAGTCGCAAATCTTCCAAGAGGAATATTATTCAAAGTTTTCTTTTTAAAACTTTTATCTAGGAAGAATTTTTTAACCATAGGTGTTTCAACAAAAGTAGGACATATAGAATTCACTCTAATGTTATTAGAAGCTAAGTCTATCGACATACCTTTAGTTAATCCCTCAATACCAAATTTTGTCATATTATAAGTGCTTCTATTAGGAGCTCCAACTTTGCCTAATTGAGAAGACATATTAATAATACTCCCCCCAATAGATTTTCTATTTTTGGATTGTAACATTTTATTAGATGCTAATTGAGCTATGTGAAAAGCTGATTTAATATTCAAATCAACCATATAATCCATATCTTTCTTTTTAATTTTTGTAAAATGAGAAGGAATATTGGTACCAGCATTATTTACTAGAATATCAAGTTTCTTAATTTTACTAAAAATATCAATCACTTGGTTATTATTTAATATATCACATACAAAATATTTACATTTTCTCTTTAATTTTATTATTTCTTTTTCTACTTTTACAAGATCTGATTCAGTCCTACTTAAAATAATTAAATTTGCGCCAGCTTCAGCAAGGGCTATTGCTGAAGCTCTTCCAATGCCTTTTCCTGCACCAGTGACTAAAGCTATTTTATTTTTTAAATCTAAACTCTTTAAATACATTCTTAATATTTCTAGATATTTTTAATTTTAGATACAGGTTTTCCGTATCCAACATTAATGCCACCATACCTTCTTGCTCGAACATTACATTGTTCTGCATGGCCTATAAAGCCCTCTAAGTGTGATAATCTTGAGCCATATTCAGCTATTTTTGTTGCTGCTTCATCAGTCGTTATCTTTTGATAAGTATGTGTCTTAATAAATTTTCCAACCCATAACCCTCCTGTGTATCTTCCTGCTTTTTTAGTTGGCAAAGTATGATTTGTTCCTATTACTTTATCGCCGTTAGCAACATTAGTCCTTGCACCTAAAAATAAAGCTCCATATGAGGTCATATTTTCTAAAAACCAATCATCTCTATTAGTCATTACCTGAACGTGTTCAGAAGCAATTTCATTAGCTTTTAACAACATCTCTTCATAAGTTTCACAATAAATTATCTCACCATATTCGCTCCAGCTTACACTAGCTGTATCTTTCGTAGGTAGAATTTCTAGGAGTCTATCTATTTCTTTGAGAGTTTCTTGTGCCAATTTTTTTGAGTTTGTTATCATTATAGCAGGGGAATTGTAGCCATGTTCTGCTTGACCGAGTAAATCTGTAGCGCATATCTCTGCATCTACAGTATCATCACAAATAACCATAGTTTCTGTTGGTCCTGCAAATAGATCAATACCGACTCTACCAAACAATTGTCTCTTAGCTTCAGCAACATACGCATTCCCTGGTCCAACAAGCATATCTACAGCTTTAATTGTTTCTGTTCCAATAGCCATAGCGCCAACTCCTTGCATGCCACCTAAAACATATATCTCATGTGCCCCTCCCATTTTCATAGCTGTTACTACCGCAGGATTTGGTTTTCCTTGAAAAGGGGGTGTTGTAGCTATAATTCTTGGTACACTAGCAACTGATGCTGTAACAACTGACATATGCGCAGATGCTACCATTGGAAATTTTCCAGCAGGTACGTAACATCCTACAGCTTGAACAGGAATATTTTTGTGACCAAGAATTACACCCGGTTGAGTTTCTATTTCCATCTCATTTAATGTTTTTAATTGTGCTTCAGCAAATGATCTAACTTGTTCTTGAGCAAATTTAATATCATCAATATCTTCTTCAGATACTTCATTAATTAATTCATTAATTTCTGCTTCTGATAGTTTAAAGTGAGTAGGGGAATAATTATCAAATTTTTCTGAGAGTTCTCTGATATATTCATCTCCTCTTAACTCAATTTCTTTTAATGTATTTTCAACAACCTCTTTGACTTTTTCATTATCATCAAGTCTTTGTTTCTCATTAGTGCTTTTCTTAATGTATTCTATTGCCATAATTATTTTTTATGTATCAGTTTTAAAACATCAACATCCAACTGAAACAAAATATGAGCTATATCAATAGGTACCCAATTTTCTCTAATCAGTCCTTCATTGTGTAAATAAAAATCCATTACTCTCATTGTTATTATTCTTTGTGTAGCCTCATAACCAAGCCAATCACTTGAACCATGTGTTGCCTGAATACTGTGCCAACCACCTGTCATCGAATAATTGCCATCGCCAATTTCTATGTAATGACCAATTTTCCAATAGTCTCTCTCTTTAAAAGTTAATCTAAATGGTAATTGATGGTGTTCTACAAATCCCTTTAGACCCCTTGCTGTGCCAATACCACACGGTCCATACCACATCATTTTTGGATGCCAATAATCTTTTTGAGGATGGTTTATTAATTTTTCTCTGACTGTATCTTTAGTAACTCCCACCTCAGTTTCCGGTTTTATATTTAGGCTTCTTTGCATAGTAAGACCTTGATCCAAGGTTGTGGCTGATAAATTTGAATCTAGGTTTTCGAAGGTTGTTCCATCTCCTGTGATAGGTCCTGGCCACATTTCTTCAATTCCTAAAGATGGATTTACAGGCCAAAAACCTGCTTGTCTTATAAAGTCCATAATATCGATTAAGATATGAGAGTTTATAATTTTTTCATTTTCTATTTGATGAACTTCACATATTCGTAAATGTATAGTTTTTCCATTCGATGGAACTCCTAACCAAGGATGAGCAAAAGTACCCGTTAAATGACCAACTGTAGATACATAAACTCTATTTTGAAAACTTCCTCCAATGATTAAATTATCTCTTCTTTCTAAGTCGGGAAAAGAATAAATTAAAGGTTTCCAAAGAGTGTCGATTATCTCATCAACACCTTTCAATTCGTTTACTGGATGAAAAGCATAGATCTCAGCATTTTCATGATATGCATTTTTAATATTATGGCTTAAATCATCAAGATTAGACTCAGAAATTTTTTTTAGTATATTTCTTATTTTTTTTTTATTTAAAATATTTTCTTTAGGATCTAAATTTATAATTTTAATTCCACTTTCTATCGGAATCCCAGTATCAAAATTTTTAATTTCACTCAAGTTATATTGCCTCACCTATTAACATTAATAAATATTACTTTGATTAACTTTACAATTCGAATAATATTCAGCAATATGAAAATATTTAAATTCTAATTAATGACGCAGGATATTAATAATCGTTTGGTAAAGTTTAGTGAGCTAGTTCCAAGTAAAATACCTTTTGTTGAAGGTAAACTAAAAGGACACCAAGATAGATTAAATTATTCTATTGTTGGTCCTGGTGTTAGTGAAGATACAAAACAAAATGTTAAGATAGCTGAGGAGCACGGATTTAATATTGGTGCTGTAAGTGCTGCACCAATGAATGGATCAGGACTTCACAGCCACACGACAGCAGAAGTATTTCTAATTTTTTCTGGCTCTTGGCGATTTTATTGGGGAGCAGAGGGAAAAGAAGGTGAAGTTATTTTAAACAAAGGTGATGTTGCTTCCTTTCCTACAAATATGTTTCGAGGATTTCAAAATGTTAGTGATAAAAATGCCTTAATATTTGTTGTTTTAGGAGAGAATGATCCAGGTGTTATTACTTGGACACCAAAAGTTTTAGAAAAAGCTAAGGAGTCAGGAATGGTTTTGCTTGATGATAATACTTTAATAGATCTCGATAAAACTAAAATCCCCAAAGGTAAAGAAGCTTTAGAACCTATTAAAGAAAAAGATTTAGAAACTTATGATCATTACACATCTGAAGAAATTGAAAATTACGTTATACGCTATGAGAATAGAGATAAATATCTAAAAGATGACGAGCATTACGACTCTAATTCAATCTTAAATTATCTTGATCATTTTAATATCCACAATAAAGATTTTGATCCAAATATAGATCACAATACAGGTTTTGGCCTTACCATGCTAAAAGGAGTCAATGCTCACATTCACCCATACACTTTAAAAGAGTCTGAAGTTTATTTATGTTTAGATGGTGAGTGGGAGGTAACTTGTAATGATCAGAAAACTATAATTGGTCCAAACGACTCCTTCTCATCTCCACGAGAGTCAAATAGAAGTTTAAAAAATATTAGTAATCAAGAAGGAAGCATTTTTATTATTCGACAAAAAAATCTCTAAATATGAAGGGGTTTGATAAAAATTTTTTAGATCTTCCAGATTATATTATAAAAATCACTTACCAAATTTGGGAGAAGAAAGATGTTGAGTCAATAAGAGATTATTATGCCGAGGGAATTCCAGTAAGATCTCCTGATGGTGTAATATATGGACCTGATGTAGTTGTTAAAGCCACTTATGCTACCTTAAATGAATTTCCAGATAGACAGTTATTAGGAGAAGATGTCATCTGGATCGGCGATGAAGAACATGGATATTTATCCTCCCACCGAATTTTATCAAAAGCTACACATTTAAATGATGGTATCTACGGAAAGGCAACTGGAAAAACTTTAAAGTATAGAGTTATTGCAGACTGCGCTTGTAAAAATAATCAGGTTTATGATGAATGGCTTGTAAGAGATCAGGGCGCTATTGTACGTCAGTTAAATATTGATCCTAAAAAACAAGCTGCAAACTTAATTGAATTTCAAGGTGGCAAAGATAAATGCTCAATACCTTTTAATAACAGTACTTCACATGAAATTAAATATTTACAAATACCTATATCCTCAAACAATACTGGAACAAACTATGCGAATATATTAAAGGAAATTTTTTATAGCAATTTCAATGTTATAGATAATTCTTATGATAGATCTGTAAATCAAGAGCAGCCAGGAGGATTTAAAGCCTTAGGGCTTGACGAAGTAAAAAACTTTTGGATCTCACTAAGATCTACTTTTCCCGACGCTGTTTTTAAAATAGAGCATATAAGTTATTTGGAAGAAAAAAATGAGTATAAAAAAGCATCTGTTAGATGGTCACTAGAGGGAAAACACTCAGGCCCTGATCTCTTCTCTAACCCCAGTAATGCAAACGTTCACATAATGGGAATATCTCAAGCTGAATTTGGTCCAAAAGGTATAAAAAATGAGTGGGTATTATTTGATGAAACTATAATTTGGAAACAAATATTACTTCAAACAGGATAACTATTGAAACCCTTAACTAAAACTGAAAATAAAATTATTGAATACATAAGAAATTATGACACTCCAACTATTTCTAATTCTTTAGAGCTATTAGACTCTTCACTTAGATCTAAAGGACATACTCAAAAAACTATGCATTGTTTAAATCCAAAATTAAAACCAGTTATTGGTTTTGCCAAGACTGCTATTATCACATCGACAAAAAAGAAGAATACAAACATTATTAAAAATAGAGATAAATACTATGAATATATGTTTGATGGAAAGTTTCCAAAAATTTGTGTTATAGAAGATAAGGATAAGAGTAATACAATTGGATCATGGTGGGGAGAATTGAATGCTTCAATACATTTAAATTTTGGTTTTAAAGGAGCTATAACTAATGGAGCTATGAGAGACCTACAAGAGATAGATAAAAAATTCCAAATACTTAGTGGTGAAATTAGGGTAGGTCATGGATACAATCAAATTCATAAAATAAATTGCGAAGTAAATATATTTAATATGAAAGTTAAGCCTAATGATCTTATACATGCAGACTTTCATGGTGCTGTCATAATTAAAAGAGAATATTTGAAAGAATTACCAAATTTAATTAAAAGAATGAATAAAAAGGAAAATATTATTTTTAATTTTTTAAAAAAGAATAAAAATTTTTCAAAAAAACAATTTGTTGAGAAATATAAAGAATTTTTAAATTCAAAATAGTATGGTATCTAAAATTCTTACTACACACGTTGGAAGCTTACCAAGATCTAAACAATTATCAGAGTATTTATTTGCAAAAGATAAAGGTGAAAGAATTGATAATGAAAAGTTTGAAAATATTTTAATTTCAAATGTTGATCAAATAGTAAAAAGACAAATAGAAGTTGGAATAGATTTTATAAGTGACGGTGAGATGAGTAAAATAAGCTATGCTACTTATATTAAAGATAGAATTGATGGTTTTTCAGGTGAGAGCGAAAGAAGAGCTCCTGCAGATTTAGATGATTTTCCAGAGTACAAAGAAAAAATAGCTAATAGTGGAGGTACACCAACTTATTCCAGACCTTGTTGTACAAAAGAACTCAAAATTAAAGATGAAGATTCTTTATTGAAAGATATTAATAATTTTAATAAATCATTAAAGAAATCGAACCACACAAAAGCATTTATGAACGCTGCTTCTCCTGGTGTAATAAATGTATTTATGCCAAATAAATATTATAAAAATGATGACGAATACCTCGATAAATTATCTAGCATAATGTCAAAAGAATATGAACAAATTACAAATTCTAATATTCATGTTCAATTAGACTGTCCAGATTTAGCGCTAGCAAGACATATGAATTTTAAAGATTTGTCTGACGAAGAATTTTTAAAACGAGCTGAATTGCAAATTGAATGTTTAAATAATGCTTTAGCAAATGTTGAATGTGAAATGACTAGAATGCATATTTGCTGGGGAAATTATGAAGGTCCTCATACCCGTGATATACCTCTTGAAAAAATATTACCGATAATTTTAAAATCTAAAATAAAATATTTTTTGATTGAGTCTTCAAATCCTCGTCATGCTCATGAGTGGAAAGTTTTTGAAAAAATAAAACTACCTAAAGATAAAATTTTGGTTCCTGGTGTAATAGACTCTACTTCAAACTTTATTGAACATCCCGAAGTAGTCGCAGAAAGATTAATAAAATATTCAACTGTTATTCCAAAAGATCAATTAATGGCTGGTACTGATTGTGGTTTTAGTACTTTTGCTGGATTTGGAAAAATTGATGAAAATATTTGTTATGAAAAACTTCATGCACTTGTTGAGGGAACAAAACTTGCATCAAAAATAATCTAATCTTTTAATTTTCTGTTTATATCAAGTAAATCAATACCAATACATTTTAAAAAATGTAAATGATCAATTAATATCCAATTTTCTGCTATTTTATTTTTATCTCTTCTATAAAGATCAACAACTCTCATTTCCCCAATCAGATCTGTGTTTTGAGTTAATCCCATGTAATTTCCCTTGGGTCTCATTTTTAAATTTGGCCAACCAAACCATCCACCAAAGTTTCCCTCAGAATTTTCAAGTACATGACCAGAAAATTCAATAAATTCGAGATTTTCTTCAAATGGTCCAGTATGACCCTTTAAATATCCATCATATGTATATGATGCACCAATACCCCCGGGTCCCCACCATATCATATCCTCATGCCAGTCTTTTTCTAAATCAGAAACTGTTGTTCTCATTCCTTCACCAATTAATCTGTTTGCCATTCTCATCATAAGATTTAGAGTTTTATTTCCTTCTTCTTCACTTTGTTTTTCAAAGTATAAACCATCATGAGTTTTTGGTCCGAGATTGAAACCAACCATTCCAGTTGAGTCTGGCACTACAGATAATTTTAAGTTTTGCATAAATTTCAAAATATCTAAAAAAAAAGCACCTTCAGTAATTTTGTTATTTTCTACTCTGTAGAACTCACAATACCAAAGCATTACTGTTTTTTTTGTTGGTTCTATTCCAAGAAATGGATTATTAAAACTTCCAAGAAAATGTCCCATATTTACAACCCATTTTGATGAATGGTTATCAACTAAGTTTGTTCCAGCATAAAAAATATCCATTCTTCTTTGTATGGGTTTAAAAGATTTTTTAATTGGAGACCAAAGATATTTTGCAATTTTATCAGCTCCTTTAAGTTCATTAAAAGGATGTGTACATTTCATATTAAAATTTTTAGATGTATATTTAGATATTATTTCAACTAAATTATTGTCATTTGCATTATCAATTGCATTTAAAAATTCTAACACTAATAATTTTTCTTTTTGAAAATCCGGCATGAATTTATTTATAATATAAAAAATAAAATAACAATATTCATTTCATAAAAATAATATTGCTTTGAATTTTATTTAATAGTATTTCTTGAATAATAAAATTAAAAAAATTAAATGATAAATAAGCATATAAAAGATATTAAACCGTCTCCTTTAAAAGATCATCATATGCCTAAAAACTTTAATTTATCTCTAAAAGCTTATGGAGGAGGAGGCAATTCAAAATCTTTAAACCCAAAGCCCAAAACTCTATCTAAACAATCCATGAAAGGTTTTGAGAGACAATATAAGAATATTATCGATTATATTGTAAGAATTACTTACACAATTTGGGAAGAAAAAAACATTGGTTATATTTATGACACCTATAGTCCAGAATGCCGTGTTTGGGACGAACTTGGACTACAATTTGGATCTGAAAAAATTGTATCTGACACTATTCATACGAATAATGCCTTTCCCGATATTAGATTATTTGCAGACGAGGTTATATGGGCTGGAGACGATAAAACTAGTTTTCATACATCGCACAGAACTATCATTACCGGAACTAACACAGGTTATAGTAAGTTTTCAAAACCAACCGGTAAACCAGTACGATTGTTCTGTATAGCTAACTGTGTCGCAAAGAATAATGAAATATATTATGAAAATGTTGTTTATGATACTGCAGGCCTAATTAAACAGTTAGGCTTAGATCTAAATGAAATTGCAAAACAAATCGCAAAAGATGGAAATATTGGTCCTTTTGCTCCTAATTTTAAAAATTCAAAACCTAGAAGGAAAATAAAAAAATTAAAGCCAATTAGTTATGAAATTCCAAATAAAATTACAAATATGAGAAAATTTGTACATGCTGTTTTCGATACGATTTGGAATAGAAGAAACTTTTCTGCAATAAAAAGAGTATATTCAAATAATATTGAATTTGAGGGATCAACAAGTCGTAAATTTAAAGGATTACCTAAACTTAAAAATTTTATAATTTCACTAATATCTTCTTTTCCTGACCTCGCACTTAGCATCGAAGATCTTTATTGGATGGGAAACGATAATGAAGGTTATTTAGTATCTATACGTTGGGGAGCAGTAGGAACTCATAAAGGAAATGGTATATATGGAGATCCATCAAACAAAGAATGTCATTTGTGGGGTATTACACAATGGGAGATAAAAAATAATAAAATCATAAAAGAATGGACTGGTTTCAACGAACTAGCAATTTTAATACAAATTTTAGGAGAAAAAAAATGAATTTAGATGACAATAAAATTTTATTGGAAAAAATGTACGACGCTTTGAATGCTCAGGATTTAGAAGCACAACATCAATATTGGAATGATGATATGATTTGGCATGGACCTCCTGGTTTTGGTGACATACACGGTATAGAAAATTTTAAGTATAAAGTTCTTAAGCCTTTTTATGAGGCTTTTCCAGACTATCATGTAAAAAATGATATTGTTGTCGCTGAAGGTGATTGGATAAGTGCAACGGGTTTTTTAACTGGAACTCATAGTGGGATATATCTTGGAGTGGAGCCAACTGGTAAGTCCATTAAAATGCAGTTTTCAGATTTTTGGACAATAAAAAATGGTAAATTTATGGACAATTATGTGATGGTTGATAATCATGGCGTTTTTGAACAGATGGGTCTAAATTTTAAGTAATCAAAAAAAAATAACAAAGAACTACATTTAATTTTCCGCGACGATTTCTCTAACATTCTTAATTTATTAAATTTTGTATAAATAGTTTATATTAAATAAACTTATTTTAAACAGAAGAGGAAATAAATGAAAAAACTACTAATAGCTTTATTGTTCTCGTTTGTATCTGCTAGTGCTTTTGCTGGTAGTCACTCACCATGTGGTGTTACGAACGGTTCAATAAATATTCTAGCTAACGAATTTACTACATACAGAATTTTTATGGATGAAGTAAAAAGTTGTGCTGGACCAGATGCAGACTTTAATGTTACGCACTCTGTTGATCATAACAAATTACAAGTAGCAGCATTATCAGCTAACCCTGCAGAATTTTCTGCAAAACTAGTTACTAATGGATCAATAACACCTTTAATGAATGATGGTTTAATTCGTCCATTAGATGATTTAGTCGCAAAATATGGCGCCAACTTGAATGAAAACCAAAAAATTACTATTGATGGAAAAATTTATGCAGTTGCTTTTATGGCAAACGCTCAACATCTTTGGTACAGAGAGAGTATTCTTAACGATCTAGGTATTGATGTCCCATCTACTTATGAAGAAGTAATTGCTGCTGCAGAAAAAATTAAAGCTGCTGGAGTAATGCCTAACCCATACGCAGGTGCATTTAAATCTGGATGGAATCTTGGACAAGAATTCGTAAACATGTACCTAGGTCATGGTGGAGAATTCTTTAAATCAGGTTCTGCCCAACCAAATGTTAATAATGAAAAGGGAGTGGCAGCTCTTAACGTAATCAAAAAATTAACAGAATTAAGTAATCCTGACTTTTTAACACAAGATACAAACGCTGTTAAAGAGGAATGGGAATCAGGCAATGTAGCATTGATGCATGTTTGGAATTCAGGAGCCGCATCATTACTTGATGATGAAGGTGATCAAGCTATTAAAGCAGATACAAGATTAGCACCTTCTCCAAGTGTGGGTGGTGGTAGTAAGCCAGCTACAACTCTTTGGTGGGATGGTATAGGTATTTCAACTAATACCTCTGATGAAAATGCTGAAGCATCTTTTAGAGCTCTAGTTGGAGCTGCTTCATCATCTGAACTAGCTAATGACAATCCAAACGCTACAGTTTGGTTAATTAAAGGCTACACACCAGGTGATACAGCTGGACCGGTTGTTGATGCAGCTAACAGAGGTGCAACTCCTTATCCAAGTTTTCCTCATATGAGTTTAATGCACGGTGCATTAAGTTCTGAACTTGTTGAATTTCTTCAGGGTAATGAGTCTGCAGAAAAAGCTTTAGCAGACGTTGAAGCTGCTTATGTAGCTAAAGCTACTGAGCAAGGTTTTTTATAAACTAACCTAAATAAAATTTGATAGAGTGGATCTTAATGATCCACTCTTTTTTTCTAAATAAACTTAATGCCTCATAAAACTTTCTTTTGGTTTATTTTTCCTACGGGATTAGCAATGATACTCTTTATAGGACTTCCTATAGTGTCAAGTTTTTTTCAATCTCTTCATATTGAGACCCAGCAAGTTTTAATGGAAGTTGAGAACTGTGATCCCTTTGGATGTCAAACTAATGTTCGTGTTGATGTAGAGGCAACTGATAAATTAAGAGAAGAAAACCCTTTAGGGAGATTTAATGGATTTGGTACTTATTTAGATAGAAATCATTTAGCTTTTGATGAAATAGGAGAGGCTTGGAATATCTCTTCATCAATGGGTGAATTTAAAGATATAGTATTAAATCTTCCATTTTATAAAGCTTTATTATTTACTTTAACGTTTTGTTTTGCTGTCACACCACCAGTAATCTTTTTAGGTTTCATAGTAGCTTTGAGCATAAATACATTAGCAAAGAGTATTAAGGGTCTTATAGTCTTTGGAACTATTTTACCAATGATTGTGACACCTCTAATTGGTTCTCTTGTATTGTTTTGGATGATTGACTCACAAGGTATAATCGGTGCAAGTATTCAAATTCTTTTTGATGACCCAAACCTTTCTTTAAAAGCCTCAAGTAATCTAACTTGGATTACACTTATTATTTATGGAATATGGCATAATACACCATTTGCATTCGTTGTATTTTATGCAGCTTTACAAACAGTGCCCCAAGATCCAATCGAGGCTGCTTATATAGACGGTGCTTCTAGATTTCAAAGAGTACGTTACATCGTAATTCCACATTTATACCCAGTTGCAACATTTATAATGTTAATTTGTTTAATGGATAATTTTAGAGTTTTTGAGCCAATAATTGGCTTCTCTGCAGAAGGAGTAGCACAGTCTCTTTCATGGATGATTTATCAAGATTTAAGAAATGAAAATAAAATGCTTTTTGGATCTGCAGGTGCTACCTCTATGTTGACTATTCTCGGAATAGCAATTTTACTAACCCCAGTGCTTATAAGAACATGGAAAGAATTTAGAACTGAAAGATAAATGGATACCAGATTAAATAAATATTCAAAACAGCTTATAATTATAAACAGTATTTTTATTTTATTTTGGCTAACAATTTCAATTTTTCCATTTATTTGGACGTTATGGGGATCTTTCAAAGTAAAAGCGGATTTCTTTTCAAGAGCTGAGTGGACTTATGCACTTAGTGGCTTCAATACCTTAATAGAAACAGGCGCTACTACCACTGTTAAAGCCTATATTGAGTCATGGACAGAAGGTGAATTTTGGAGAGCCTCTATGAATACAATGATTGTAACAGTATCTGTCGTATCAATTTCATTATTTCTTGGAACTTTGGGTGCCTATGCATTATCAAGATCAACCTATAAATATACTTTTTACATTTTAATTGCTGCTCTTATTTTTAGAGCAATGCCTCATATAACTTTAGTTTCAGGTTATTTATTTCCTTTTTTTCAATTAAACATTTGGGGAATTTTACCCACTACAATTATAGTACTTGTTGCTATTAATCAGCCATTTACATTATGGCTTCTTTATTCATTTTTTAAAACGGTACCAAAAGAATTAGATGAAAGTGCATTAATTGATGGATGCTCTTACTTCCAAGCATTTCGCTACATCATTATGCCAGTCATGTGGCCGGGCGTTGTTACAGCGGGTTTATTTAGCATGATGTTAGCCTATAATGATTTTACTGTTACTGCCTTATTATTAAATCAAGAGAACTACACAATGGTTCCTAAAATAAATGCTTATTTAGGAACAATTGAATATGGCGGTAATTATATGTGGGCTGTCTCAAGTGTTGTTTCAGCGACAGCACCACTATTCATGATTATATGGTTTTTTCAACGCCAACTGATCAGCGGTTTAACTGCAGGTGCCGTAAAAGGTTAATATTTATTTAATTTTTTTTTAATATTTGTTATATCTTCTAATTAAATGGGTGATTATCAGATTAGTAATTTAACGCCAACGATTGGTGCAGAAATTTCAGGTATAGATTTATCCAAAGATCTCAATTCTCAAAATCTAGATAATATCTATAAAAATTTAATTGATCACAAAGTAATTTTTTTTCGCAATCAGAACTTAAAACCAGAAGACCACATTGCATTTGCTAAGAGTTTCGGTGATATTGAACCTCCACATCCTATCTATCCACATGTTGAAAATTTTCCTGAGATTACTTTACTAGAAAACGATCCTTCTAACCCTCCTGATACAGATGAATGGCATACTGATGTAACTTTTAAAACAAAACCACCCTTCACTTCCATACTTTACAGTAAAGAAATACCACCATCAGGTGGAGATACTTTATGGTGTTCATTAACAGCGATTTTTGATGATTTACCAGAAAATATTAAATCTGATTTAGAAACCAAAAGAGCAGTTCATGATATGGGTGCATTTAGAAATAACTTCAGCAGTGATGATAATGAAGAATATTCAAAAAAATTGAACGCGGGTTTTGAAAGATTTGGAAATGCTGTTCATCCGATCATTAAGGTTCATCCAATATCAAAAAAAAAATTTTTATATATTAATCCGAGTTTTACACGTCATATTATTGGCTTAGACATGACAGACTCTAATAATTTACTTTCTTATCTATTTAACTTTATGACAAAGCCACAGTATCAAGTTAGGTTTAAGTGGACCCCAAATACTTTAGCTTTATGGGACAATAGATGCACCATGCATTATGCTATTGGTGATTACCTACCACATCGTAGAGTTATGAACAGAATAACTGTTCTTAATGATAAGAGAGAAATATCATAATAGTTAAGTTTAGATTTTATTAATATTTTTAACATTGAATATATTATGTTAATAATCTTCCTATGATTGATAAAAGAAAATTTTATATAAATGGTGATTGGGTGGATCCTGTAAATAAAAATGATTTTAATGTAATTGATCCATCTACAGAAGAACCATACGTTACTATTTCACTAGGAGGTGCAGATGATACCAATAAAGCTGTTGAAGCTGCTAAAAACTCTTTTTTAATATGGAAAAATACATCAAAAGAGGAGCGTATTGAACTTTTAGAAAAACTTTTAAAAATTTATAGAAATCGCTCTGAAGAAATGACAAATGCAATATCAAAAGAACTTGGAGCACCTTTAGACTGGGCTTCATCTGCACAGATGGGTTCTGGTGAGTCTCATATAGAGGACTTTATTAAAAGATTAAAAGAATTTGAATTTGAGTCAAAGTTTGATGAGAACTCTGACAATTATATTGTCTATGAACCAATAGGTGTTTGCGGTTTAATAACTCCATGGAATTGGCCAATTAATCAAATTGCTTTAAAAGTTATACCTGCTTTTGCAACTGGGTGTACGATGATCTTAAAACCATCTGAGATGGCACCTTTATCAGGTTTATTATTTGCTGAAATGATACATGAAGCCGGTTTTCCTGCTGGTGTTTTCAATTTAGTAAATGGAGACGGTGCTGGTGTTGGATCACAAATCTCAGGTCATCCAGATATTGACATGGTTTCTTTTACTGGTTCAACTCGTGCTGGGAAACTAATTTCTAAGAATGCTGCCGATACAATTAAAAGAGTTTGTTTAGAACTTGGTGGAAAGGGCGGTAATATAATTTTTGCAGATGCATACCCAAATGCTGTTAGAGATGGTGTAAGAAATATTATGAGCAATGCTGGTCAATCGTGCGATGCCCCAACTCGTATGTTAGTTGAAAAATCTATTTATGAAAAAGCTGTTCAAGAAGCTGCAGACGAAGCTAATAAGATTGGTGTAGATTTACCCTCTAAACCAGGTGACCACATTGGCCCTGTGATTAATAAATCACAATTTGATAAAATACAGTCATTAATTCAAAGTGGTATTGATGAGGGGGCAACTCTCGTAGCTGGTGGAGCTGGTAGACCATCTAATTTTGAAAAAGGCTACTATGTTAAACCAACAGTATTTACGAATGTTAAAAATGAAATGAGAATAGCTAAAGAAGAAATTTTTGGTCCAGTTCTGTCTATTATTCCATTTGACTCTGAAGAAGAGGCAATTTCAATCACTAATGATACCCCATATGGTCTTGGTAATTTTTTGCAAACAGAAGATAAAGAAAGAGCTAGAAGAGTATCAAAACAACTTAGAGCTGGTGTAGTTCAAATTAATGGAAATGCTCCAGACTCAGGAACACCTTTTGGTGGATACAATCAATCTGGAAATGGTCGAGAGGGCGGAACATGGGGCCTACATGAATACTTGGAAGTTAAAGCGATAAGTGGTTGGAAGTAGATGATAGGATTTGTCATGGTTGGAACAAACGATTTAGACAGAGCTATTGATTTCTATGACACTATTCTTGAAATAATCGATTTAAAAAGAGTTGAAAAAACAGAAACATACGGGTCTTATGCCCCAAAATCAAATTCCGAAGCAATAGAATTCTACGTTACTGTTCCTCACAATAAAGAAAATGCCACTGTGGGTAATGGAACTCAAATTTCTTTTTACATTGACAAAAAAGAGACTGTTGACTTGTTTCATTCAACTGCAATAAGCTTAGGCGCCAAAGATGAAGGCGCACCTGGTGAAAGATATAAGGGCGAGTATTATTCATACCTTAGAGATTTAGATGGTAACAAGATTTGTGGTTACACGTATTTCACTAAGTAGAAATATAATTAATTTCAATGTCTTACTCTAATATTGAAAATAAATTAAATTCTGGTGACATTGTACTATTAGATGGTGGAATGGGAGCAGAATTAGAAAACCTTGGAGCTTCTATGGATAAAGATCTTTGGTCGGGGAGATGCTCTATTGATGAACCTGATATTGTATACAAAGCACATCAAAACTTTATAAATTCAGGTGCTGATATCATAACTACAAACACATATGCTAGCACTCCTATTTCTATGAAAGAGTATGGTTATGAACATCACATTGAAGAATGGAATAATGCCAGTGTAAATATAGCTAAATCAGTAGCAAATGATTCTGATCGTGAAATAGCTGTTGCTGGTTCAGTATCAACCTATGGTAGTTGGGATAAAATTGAACCTAAATATTTAAAGCCAGGTTTTATCCAACAGATAAACATTTTATCTAATGCTGGTGTAGATTTAATTATTCTTGAAGCAATGACTTCATCTACTAGAACTATTGAGTCATTACTAGATAGCTCTGATCAATTTGATCTACCAGTATGGCTTTCAATATCATGTGCTTTAGATAGAAAAAGTAATAAGCTTATGCTTGGTTATCAAGAAAGTTTAAATAACTCTGAGGCTTTTTTTTATGATGATTTTGAAAGCACGATAATTAAATTTAAAGACATTCATAATGGACCTGTTTTAATAGCTCACTCTGATATTAAGGTTGCTAATCAAGCAGTTATGATTGCTAAAAAAAACTACGGTGGAATCGTTGGTGTATACCCTAATAATGGTTTTTTTAAAAAACCTAATTGGAATGTTATAGAAAGTATTTCCCCAAAAGATTATTTAGAAGAAGCACAACAGTGGGTTGATAATGGTGCCCAAATAGTAGGGGGCTGTTGTGGAATTAGTCCTAACCATATCAAAGCACTATCAAATTTAAAAAATTAATTCTTATCTAAGATTGAAAATTTATAAGAAGATGTATTTTCCATTAGTAAATTTGTATCTATTTTTACTCCTAATCCCTCTCTATTATTTAATTCAATAAATCCATTATTTATTTCGAAGTTTTTATTACAAAACTTTAAAGTATAGGGAATATACTCAGGGAAAAATTCAGCCATCTCTGTATTTGGAAAACTCTTACATAGATGGATCATTGCTGAAGCTGCTATTGACATAGAATTCCAACAATGAGGTGAAACTTTAACATTTTTTTTATATGATAGTTCTATTATTTTAATCATATCAATAATACCTCCAACACTCGAAATATCTGGATTAAATATATCAACAGCATCCGCAGCTAGAGTTTCAATAAAATGATTTATTCCACATTGTTTTTCTCCTGTAACAATTCTTAAACCTGTTTGATTTTTAATTTCTATTAGTGTCCGAGTAGCATCACCATCAAATGGCTCTTCAAACCAATATGGTTTAAATTCTTTTACAAGTGGAGCTAATTTTAAAGAAACATTTGGGTCATTAGGACATGCTAGATCTAACATTAGAGGTATATTAAATCCCAATGTCTGTCTTATTTTCGATACACATATAGCAGCTTGATCTATTGTTCGTTTTTGAAGAGGATATATTTTTATACCACCATAACCCTGATTTAATATTTCTTCACATCTAGATGATAAAGTCTCATCATCTTTAAAATCTTTACTCCAAATAGTAGCGTAAACAGGTACTTTATCTCTATATTCACTCGATAAAATTTTATATAGAGGTTTTTTTTTCTTTTTACCTTCAATATCCCAAAGACTCATTTCAATAGCACTTGTTGCAGCAGAAAAATCAATCCCACGATGCCCATCCGCTATGACTTCAACTTCCCTATGAAATCTTTCTGGTGTTAAATTTTCTATATGTGAGAGTGAATTAACAAGATTATGAATAATTTCTACAATTCCTTTTTCTCTTGTAGGCAATGTAAATGCTTCACCCCATCCGTAATATCCTACATCGTTAGTCAGTTTAAGGAATATAAAAGGCTTTATTTGCGACCATCCATCATCACTTGGTTTAGATTTGGTAATCCAGGTTTCAATTTTATTTATAAAACTCATTTATTGATTAAAATTTTTCAATTAATCTCTTTAAGTGTGTGTCACTAACACCACAACACCCACCAATTATTTGTATTTGATCGTCAATAAATTCTAAACAGGAATTTGCAAACTCATCTTCTGTGCTCATAGCAATAGCTTCATGAGTACTTGTATCAAATTTATGTATTTCTGGATAATACATCATTGGACCCTTCCAATAATCTTTTATTATTTTCAATCCACCAGAACTATCTTGAAACCATGTGTGCATAATACCATAAACATCTCCACCAATGTTTGTAAGTGTTCTTATTATGTCTTCAAATTCAATAATATCATCTTCGGGTAAAAATTTTGGTTGTTCCTTGTACTTTTCTTCATCATAAATTAATGATTTTTCTTTTTCTGCTCTAAAATTTCTTCCAACTATACTGTTGTCAAATTTACTTTCACAACAACTTAGACCAACCCATACAGGAAGACCAGTTTGTAAAGCTGCATTTAGTAATATTTCAGAATGGTTTATATCAAGTAACATTTCTAAAATTAATAGATCTACTCCAGAGTCTTTTAATATGTTAGCAGCTTCAATATAATTTCTTTCTTCTTGTTTATATGAAGGAATAAACTTTGGATTAGGTACAAATTCATTTTCTTTTAATGCAAAAAAATTTGACAGACTTCCAGCTATAGCAACTTTTTCAGTTTTATTAGTATTTGTGATTGCTTTTCTTGCTAATTCAACAGATTTAATTAAAAACTTTTTTGTTTCATTTTTGCGATTCAAGCTATCTAGTACGTGTCTACTTGTTGCAAATGTATTTGCGGTAATAATATCACAACCTACATTTATAAAATTTTCATGAACTTTGACTACTATATCAGGTGAGGTAATCGTAGCTAGTGCAGCAAATGCTGGACTCATATCTCCACCAAGTTTTGCTATCTCTGAACCATTTCCACCATCTAAAAAAATTTTTGATTTATTTTTTAATTTTTCTTTAAATATCATTTATTTTTTGGATTTGGTGCTAGAACAACTGCTAAAATTCCTCCAATCACAATCATCGAGCTTCCAATTATTTCTCGTAAACCAAATGGTTCATCCGTCAGAATACTTGAGCTTGTGACTCCAACTAATATTTCGGATAAAAAGAGTATTGAACATAAACCAGCTCCTAATTTACTCGGTGACCAAAATATAACCACGCCTGTAGGTATAAAATAAAAAACAGATATGAAGAAAAGAAATGAGGACATAGCAACAAATGAATCTATTGTAGGCATTGGTCCTAGATAATCTGTTAAAAAGAAGCCAGCAACTATGTTGAACAAAGTACCATAAAAAAAAAAAGAAAAAATTGTAGGAAATACACCATCAGTCTTAACTATTTCCAAACGTATCATTCCAGCTGCAAATAAAGCTCCACCAGCAAGAGCCAACCAATCACCTGCATTCTCTGGCAATGGAATGATTGTTTGTTTACTAAACACAATCCATAACCCTCCAAGAGCTAAACCAAGTGTTATTGCTCTTTCAACACCTGGTTTTTTCTTCAAAAATAAAATCTCAAAAATAGTTGTCCAAATAGGAGTCATATAAAAAAGAATTAATGCACGAACTACGTCCGTTAGAAGAAAACTTAATGCGTAACAGATAAAACCACCTCCGCAAAGTATCCCTGTTATTGGCAACTCTAAACCAAAAGTCCTTCCTTTAACTTTTCGCCATAATGCAATAGGGGATAATATTAGAACTCCAATAATCATTTGTGCAATAGTTCCCCAACCACCTGTAAGCCCACCATCTTCTAAAATTCTTTGTGGTAACCAATATATTCCCCATGATCCAGCTGATATAGCTAATGCAAATGCTATTTTGTAATGATGAGGATGTCTCATGATTAATTAATCTAGCAGAGGTTTAAACTTACTAAAGTTAAATATCTCTTCATACTTTTTTACAAAAGCAAATAATTTCAAATCACTTTTGTTTTTTCCAATTATTTGCATACCCATAGGCATACCTTTATCATCAAACCCCACAGGAACAGTAATTGTGGGTAATTCAAGAAGACTTGATAATGTGAAAATTTCCAACCAACGATGATAAGTATCTAGTTCAAAAGAATTTATTTTTTTTGGAAATTGAAGAGTTTTATCAAATGGAAAAATTTGTGCAGATGGAAGGGCAAGAAAATCAAAATTTTTAAATATATCTTCTATCTGCTTATAACATTTATTTTTTTGATTTTTTGCAATTTGTAAATCTTTATCACTTATATTTTGACCATTATTATATTCCCATATGGCTTGATAAGTCATTGTATTAATATCTTTTATATTCATTGCCACAGTATCATCATAAATACTTTTCGATCTAAAAGTAATCCAACTACTCCATAAAGTATCATAATCAAAATCTGGTTTTAGTTTTTCGATTTTAATATTTAAATTCTCTAATTTTTTGAGTTGTTTTTCACAAATATCTATAATTTTATTTTCAATTTTATAATATGCATTCATATCTGATAACCATCCAATTTTGATATTAACAAAATCCTTTTCATCCATTTTTTGATTTCTAAAAGGCTGATTCAAATCAAATGAATAATCATCTTTAATGTCACTTCCAACTATCTCGTCTAATAAAAATGCCATATCATCTGGAGTTCGTGCTAAACATCCAGGTGTCGTGAGGACAGGTATTTTTCTATCTTTGCTTCTATCTTCAGAAATTAAACCTGGCGTAGGTCTATACCCATATATATTAGCATACGCAGCTGGCCCTCTACATGATCCCATCTGATCTGTACCATCTGCAAATGGTAGTAATCTGGTAGCAACTGCAGTACTTGCTCCTCCACTTGATCCTGCCGCAGATTTCGAGATATCAAAACAATTTGATGTAGGACCAAATAATCTATTAGTTGTGTGCCCACCTACACCTAATTCTGCAGTATTAGTTTTGCCTATGATAATAACTCCACTTTTGATAAGTCGATCTACAAATAGAGTGTTCTTTGAGGGCAAATAATCTTTAGTTCCAGGGAAGCCATAAGTTGTTTTTAAACCAACAACATCACTTAGGTCTTTTATAGCTATTGGAATACCATTTAAAGGTTTATGTGTTTCATTTAAATTGTCTTTTTTTATAGCTTCATTAATTAGTGTTTCTCTGTCTTTAAGAAGAATAATTGCGTTTAAATCTGGATTGATTTTATCAATTCTATTTAAATAGTATTCCATTAACTCTTTAATAGATAATTGGCGAGTTTTTATGCTATGTAATATTTTTTCAACTGATTGATCTTCAAGCATAAATGCTTAACGTGCTTGTTTTATACTTTGAAGAACAATTTCTTTCATTTCCAACATGGATGCCTCTTTAGGATTAGTGGCGTAGGCTTGATCTTGCATTGCTTTTTGTGCAATTCTTTCAGCACAGTCCTCTGGTATATTGATCTCATTAAGGCCTTTTGGAATATCTAGTCTGTTAAGTATTTGCACAATATTTTTGATAAATTCATCTACTGAATGATTTTCAAATTGCATAGCTTCAGACATTCTTTTAACTTTTTCGTCCATTCCTGGTAAATTGAAGTTTAGAACGGGTGGTAAAACTATAGCGTTAGTTAAACCATGATGAGTATTATATTCTGCACCAACCATGTGAGAAATAGAGTGAACATTTCCAAGACCTTTAAGAAATGAAATCCCACCCAAATAAGAACCTATTATCATACCTCCTCTGGCTAATAAATTACTTGGTTCTTCAACAGCTAAGACAAGAGATTTTGATATTAGATTGAGACTCTCTAGGGCCGCACCATCACAAAGAGGATTAAAACCTGGCACACAATAACCCTCAATACTATGAACCATAGCATCTACACCTGTCCATGCTGTTAATTTAGGTGGTAGTTCTAGTGTTAATTCGGGGTCAACTAATGTAAAAATAGGCCTTACATCTGGGTGCCAAATACAAAATTTCATCCCTTTTTCTAGGTGTGTAACCATTGCTGTAATTTCCGTTTCAGCACCAGTTCCTGATGTAGTAGGTATTGTTATTATTTTTGGAAAAGCATTTTCTTTTGTAATTTTTGGAACAGGTTGTTCAAACTCAAAATCCCATAATGGAGTATCACTATTTACTGTTAAACATATCGATTTCCCACCATCCATTGCACTTCCGCCTCCAATTGCAATAATGGCATCATGTTTACCACTTCTAAATTGATCACACCCTTTGGATATTTCATCATCACGTGGATTTGGCGATATATTATAAAAAATCTCAGATTTGATATTATTTTTGGAAAGTAACGTTTTTAATTTATTAATAAATGGTAGATCTTTACTACCACTATCTGTAACAATTAATGGGTTTTTAATCTCAAACTCTTCGCAAAATTTTCCTATCTCATTAAATCTTCCTGGACCGTAGTATGTTGTTGTTGGAAATGTCCAATCTTGATTAGAGAGAATGTCTATTTCGCTTAGTTTAAAGTTTTTCATTTAAGATAATAAAGTTTATAACAAGTTCATAGCGATATTAAATGATTAATTTTATAAATAGTCAAAAAAATACCTTTCTAGCAATTACCGCAATGGTAGTCGGAGTTATATTTATCGATATACATGGATTGATTGTAAAATATTTAGGAGGTGAGTATTCAACTATTCAATTAGCACTTTTCAGAAATACTTTTGCTATTATTCCTTTAATACTTTTATTAATTTATAATAAAGAAAGTTCAAATCTTTTTAAAAATTTAAGTAAAAAATTTATTTTATTTTGTTTTGTTAGAGGTTCGTGTTTTTTAGCAATTAATATTCTGTATTACATTGCTATAAATAATATGGAGTTTGCTACAGCATCCACACTTACTTTTTCATCAACTTTTTTTATAGTAATATTGTCTATTTTTTTTTTAGGGGACAAGGTTGGCATATATAGGTGGTCTGCTGTTATAATTGGCTTTATTGGAGTCGTCATGATTATGAGACCAAATAGCAGTATATTTTCATACTACTCAATTTTACCAATACTAGTTGCATTTTTATGGGCAGTACAAGTAATAGTATTAAAATTTATTCCAGATAATTTTTCTACAGGTAAAATACAGTTTTACTCTTTATTCTCGTCTTTTCTTGGCTCTCTAGTTTTTATTTTTTTTACAAAGGGTCATACTTATATTGAGACCCAAAGTGACTTTTTTATTTTATCATTAATTGGTATTTTTGGTGGTACTGCTGCCATCCTTTTTATTTACTCGTATAGATTGATAGCAGCTAGCAAAATAGCTGTCTTTGAATATTTAGCAATACCATCTTCATTTATACTTGCTTGGATATTTTTTGGTGAAGCACCTTTTGATCAACTTTTTCCAGGAGTATTATTAATAGTTTTTGCTGGTTTAATTATTGTATGGAGAGATAAAAATAAAAAGATTAATAAGCCAAATTAGAAATTCAAATTATTTTGATTTCATAGATTTCATAACAATTGTTCGATCGATTTCACCAACTAACTCTCCTGAATTGGTACTTATAATAGGGTAAGCGGTGTCATCTTCACAAATTTGATCGATTAAAGATTCAATCTTAGCATTTTCATCAATGCACTTTGTTTTATCTAAAAATAAGTTTTTAGACTCGTCAGAGCATTCTTTACGCATAACTTTTCCTGCACTTAGCACTTTATATTTTGGAACATCTTCACAAAAATCTTTAACATATTGGTCAACAGGATTTGCTACTATTTCCTCAGGTGTTCCTACTTGGGATATTTCACCATCTTTCATGATAGCAATATGATCACCCATTTTTATTGCTTCTAAAAAATCATGTGTAATAAAAACCATAGTTCTTTGAAGTTTTTTTTGAATGTCTAAAAGTTCATCTTGCATTTCTCTTCTAATAAGAGGGTCCAAAGCAGAAAAAGGTTCATCGAATATTAATATTTCAGGTTCAACCGCCATAGCACGAGCTAAACCAACTCTTTGTTGCATACCTCCAGATAATTCTCTTGGATAATTGTTGTGCCATCCTTTTAAACCAACAAGATTTAAAGACTCCATTGACTTGTCTAATCTATCTTGTTTTTTCTCTCCTCTAATTTCTAATCCGTATGAAATATTCTCTAGCACAGTTCTGTGTGGGAAAAGTCCAAAGTGTTGAAAAACCATACTCATTTTATTTCTTCTAAGATCTAATAAGCTATTTCTGCTAATCTTTGTAACATCAGTGTCATCAATAATTACAGATCCTGATGAAGGTTCAATTAATCTTGTCAAACATCTCACTAAAGTTGATTTACCACTTCCTGAAAGGCCCATGACTACAAAAGTCTCTCCTTTTTGTATGGAGAAACTAACATCCTTAACTGCTACTACATGGCCTGTTTTTTCTTGAACTTCGTCTCTAGTTAAATTTGGATCGAGATTTTCTAATATTTTCTTTTCATCATTTCCAAAAATTTTCCATATATTTGAGCAAATAATTTTATCCATACTAAAGCGATATATTGATATTATATTGTGAATTAATACTATTAAAATAAAATTATTTTTATAAATTCATAAATTGAGGTTTATATAAGTAAGTAATGTCTTTAGATCGAAATTTACAGGTAAATAAAAAGCTTAATAAAAATATAATATTATATTTAAGTATTTTTATTATTGGGGCTATTGCTTATTACCTTTCAATTACGAACGAAGATCCTACTGTTTTTCCTAAATCTATTACTGATGAATTTAAATTCACTGCATGGATAAATGCTGGTGAAGATTATTTAAAAGATAATTATAGATGGATAACTAGATTATTTGCATCATTTTTACAGGCTGGTTACATGGCATTAGAAAATTTTTTCGTTGAGTCTCCATGGATTTTAATAATGTCCTTGATGACTCTCCCTGCATTAGCTTATGGTGGTATAAGATTAGCTTTATTTTGCATGTTCACAGTTTATTTTTGGGGTGCTGTTGATATGTGGGAAGTCTCAATGCAAACTTTAGCCTTGATGGGACTATCTGTAATTTTGTCTGTAATTTTAGGAGTAATTCTGGGAATATTTAGTTCACAAAGCGATAGATTTGAAAATTTTCTTAAACCTATCTTAGATACAATGCAGGTTATGCCTGCTTTTGTTTATTTATTCCCTGCTATGTTCTTTTTTGGAATAGGAGGTGCTCCTGCAATACTTGCTACATTAATTTACGCTATGCCACCAATTATAAGATTAACTAATTTAGGTATCAGACAAGTATCAAAAGAAACAATTGAGTCGGCTGAGTCATTTGGTTCAAATAAATATCAACTTTTATTTAAAATTAAAATTCCGATGGCTTTACCAAGTATTATGATGGGTGTTAATCAAACAATAATGATGGCATTAGCATTAGTTGTCCTTGCAACATTTATTGGAGCTGAAGGTCTTGGCGGTCAAGTATGGCAGGCTATAAGAAAATTAGATGTAGGATGGGCTATGGAAGGAGGCCTTTGTATTTTATTTATGGCAATAATGTTTGATAGATTAAGTAGTGCAATAAGCAAAGATAAAGAAACTTTACCAAATGATGTTGAAAAATTTTACTTGCTACCTCAAAGTCTACAAAGATACCCCTTAGCTAATTTAATAGAATTACCATTGAGAATAATAGTCAAACTTACATATTTAATTTTTTCAAATATTATCAATATCTTTGCAAGTTTTTTTGATAGCTCTATTTCTATCTTTAATAAGTCATATTCTGGCATAATTAAAAATTTTATGAACCAAAGATATTTTTTATTTTCTTCATTATTAATATTTTTTTTCATTTATATATTTGATGCATACTTTTTTGCTATTGGAACATTTCCAGAAACTTGGACTATCGAAATACAAAAACCGATAGAAAATGCTGTAAAGGCTATGACTCTTGATCCTGGGTTTATTTCATTTGCAAAAGGTTTAAAATACTTCATTTATTTGTATCTACTTAAACCCTTAAATGCATTCCTTACACAAATACCTTGGTGGTATACGATGGTTGTATTTATAATTATAGGTTATGTAACTGTAGGTTTAAGATTTGCAACAATTACTGCAATATTATTAGCTTTCATAGGGGCTACTGGAATGTGGATGCATTCAATGATCACTCTATCTTCTGTATTGGTTTCTGTCTTAATTTGTTTTGTTATAGGAGTGCCGTTGGGTGTGTTAGCCTCATACAATAAATGGTACAGAGACATACAAAACGTAGTTTTGGATGCTATGCAAACTCTGCCATATTTTTGCTATTTAATTCCTGTTTTAATGTTCTTTGGGGGCAATATTGTCTCTGCTGTTATTGCAACTGTAATTTACTCTGTCCCACCAATTATAAGGCTAACTGCTCTAGGTTTATCACAAGTATCAGGTGGTTATTCTGAAGTTTCAAAATCTTTTGGTGGAACGGGTATCCAAACATTAAACAAGGTAAAATTCCCATTAGCTGTACCTAGTCTTGTGATGGGTTTCAATCAAACTGTTATCATGGCATTTGCTATGCAAATTGTTACTCCTTTAATTGGAGGTAAAGGACTTGGTCTTCAAGTATTTAATGCTCTTCAAAGATCTGATACAGGTAGAGGTCTATCAGCTGGTTTAGCTATTGTCCTTCTTGCTATTATCATAGATAGAATTACTCACGCATGGACTAAAAAACAAAGACAAGCACTAGGACTAGATCAGTCTTAATGAATATAAAAAAAGATCTACCCCTAACTAGTTCACATTGGGGGACTTACAGAGCTAAAGTCAAGGATGGTAAAGTTGAAGAATTAATTGGATGGGAAAATGATAATGACCCTTCTCCAATAGGTTCCGGAATCGTAGATATTCACAATCATCATACACGTATAGATTCACCTATGATTAGAAAAAGTTGGAAGGATAAAGGACCAGGTTCAAATAATAATTTAAGAGGGACGGAGCCTTTTATTGCAATTTCTTGGGATGAAGCTGAGAAAATCGTAGCTAATGAATTAAATAGAGTTAAAAATAATTTTGGTAATTCATCTATCTTTGGAGGATCTTACGGTTGGGCAAGTGCTGGAAGATTTCATCACGCTCAAAGTCAACTTCATCGTTTTTTAAACTGTATTGGAGGGTACACAAGATCTAAATATACGTATAGTTTTGCTGCAGCGGAGGCGATGGTTCCTCATATATTGGGAAGTTATAGAACTTACCTTGATACTTGTACCAGTTGGGATTCAATTGAGGAAAATACAGAATTATTTTTATGTTTTGGAGGTGTCCCTTTAAAAAATGGACAGATAGCTCAAGGTGGCACTGGAAGTCACTACCAAAAAGAGAAACTTATTCGTTCAGCAGATGCAGGAATAAAATTCGTAAACTTTAGTCCATTAAAAAGTGATTTATTAGATCAAATTAAAGGCGAGTGGCTAGCATTAAGACCTAATACTGATGTCGCTATAATGATGGGCCTTGCACACACGCTCTATAAAGAAAATTTATATGATGTTGAATTTATTAAAAAATACACTGAAGGTTTTGATATATTTCTTCCTTATCTACTTGGAGATATTGATGGAACACCTAAGGACGCTAATTGGGCATCAGATATTAGTGAAATTTCATCTGATAAAATTATCTCTTTAGCAAAGGAGATGTCATCAAAACGAACTATGATATCTGTTAGTTGGTCCTTAACAAGGCAAGATCATGGTGAGCAACCCTTTTGGACTGCAATTATGTTAGCATCCATGTTAGGTCAGATAGGTTTGCCTGGTGGTGGTTTTGGATTTGGTTATAGTGCAACTAACCACATCGGAGGTCAATTTTCTATCATACCTGGTGCAGCATTCCCACAAGCTCAAAATAAAATTGATGATTTTATTCCTGTTGCAAGAATTAGTGATTTACTTTTAAACCCAGGTGAAAATTTTGATTTTGATGGTAAAGAATACAAATATCCTGATATAAAGTTGATTTATTGGGCAGGAGGAAACCCTTTTCATCATCATCAAGACTTAAATAGACTTCTACAGGCTTGGCAGAAACCAGAAACAATTATTTCTAATGAATGGTGCTGGAATTCTTTAGCTAAATATTCTGATATTGTTCTTCCTTGTACCACTTCACTTGAGAGACAAGATATAATGCTCACACCTCGCGATCCTTATGTTGTTTCAATGGCAAAATTAGTTGAACCTTTTGGTCTCGCAAAAAATGATTTTGATATTTTTAAAGGAATAGCAAATAAAATGGGTGTTGAGAAAATTTTTACAGAGGATAGAGATGAAGAAGAATGGCAGAAATGGATTTATCAAGAAACATCTACTAAATCTAAATCATCTAACATAAATTTTCCAAGCTATGAGGAGTTTAGAAATTTAGGGTGGTTTAAAGTATCACCTCCTAAGGAAAATACATTAATGTTAAAAGATTTTAGAAGTGATCCATTAAATAATCCTTTATCTACTCCCAGTGGAAAAATAGAAATATTCTCAAAAACAGTTGATAGTTTTAAATATGACGATTGCCCAGGACATCCTACTTGGTTAGAACCTTGTGAGTGGTTAGGAAATAAAAATAATAATTACCCTTTACATTTAATATCAAATCAACCAAAAAATAAATTACATAGTCAAATGGACCACGGCAGTTATAGTAAATCTTTTAAAATCAAAGATCGTGAACCAGTTGAGATGCATCCCGATGATGCAAGTAGTCGTGGAATAAATCATGGAGATATTGTTAAACTTTATAATGACAGAGGTGCTTGTTTAGCTGGAGTAAATATAAATGACAAAATACGTACTGGTGTAGTCCAAATGAGTACGGGTGCATGGTATGATCCTGAAAATCCCAAAAATAAAAATACGTTATGTAAACATGGCAATCCTAATGTACTCACAAAAGATAAAGGTACCTCGAAACTTGGTCAAGGACCTATAGCACATTCTTGTCTTGTTGAAATTGAGTTAGTGAAGGATACTATCACACCCGTTACTGCTTATAATCCTCCTCAAATTATTCGTGATAATAAAAAAATATTAAGACAATCATAAGATATATGGGAAATTTACAAGAAGAAATTGATTTAAAAAAAACTATAGAAATTAGTGCCCGTAGATTTGAAGAGTCACCATATATTGAGAGAACTCAAACATCAAATATGGTGAGAGGTGTTTATGCAGGTCGATACTTTCCAATGAAGATTGATGAAGATCCATCAGAAAAATATTGGTTATTAAGACAAAAGGCTCTTATATTTGATGTTCCAGAAAAACCCATTGAAATCTCTGGGAAAGACTCTGTTTCTTTTTTAAATAAAGTCTTAACAAGAGAAATATCGACAACAAAAAAAGGTAGAGGCTACTACGCTCTTGCTTGTACCCCACAAGGTGGAATATTTATGGATGGTGTCTTATTTAGATTTTCTGAAAATAAGTTTTGGTATGTCCAAGCAGATGGTCCATTTGAGGATTGGTTATTAGCTCACAGCTCTGGTTACAATATTAAAATAAAAGATCCTAAATCTAGAGTTCTTCAAATTCAAGGTCCTGCATCAATTGATATTATGAAAGCAGCATCGAATGATAAGATTGATGAAAAAATGCCCTACTTCAGTTCTGATTTCTTTGATCTTGGTGGCCAAGAACTTTATGTCTCCAGAACTGGCTTTACTAATGAACTTGGTTTTGAGATTTTTTCAGATGGTTTTAAAACTGATCATTTAGCTTTGTGGGATCATCTAATTGAATGTGGTAAACCCTACGGTATGCAATTTTCTGCTTCAAGAGCCATGACTATTAGAAGAATTGAAGGTGGCATATTAGGTAATTTAACTGATATAGATACAACAATAAATCCTTTCGAAGCTGGACTTGGTTATTTTGTAAATATGGATAAAGACTTTATAGGTAAAGATGCTTTAGTTCATAAAGATAAAAGAAGTTGCTTATTTGGAATTACATGTAAAACAGCAATACCATCAGCTAAAAGTAAAATTAAATTTAATAGTATGAATATAGGTTATATCACAGCTGGTGTCCCTTCACCAACACTCCAAAAAGGCATTGGCTATGTAAGATTTTATAATCCTGATGATTGGGAGGGTAAAGAAGTCGAAATATTACTTCCAGATAATTCCTCTCACAAAGGAATTATTGTTGATCTACCCTTTTATGATAAAGAAAAAAAAATTGTTAAAGGAATAGATAGATCAATTCCTTCCAAACCCGATAATATATTTTTTGATGCTAAATAATTCTCTTAAAAATAAAAAAATAATTATATCTGCTGGCGCTTCCGGCATCGGTCTTGCTTCAGTAAAATTATTACTATCCCAAGGTGCTACTGTATATACTTGTGATATTGATAAAAAATATATTAATAAACTAAAAAGACACTCAAAATTTAATAAGAAATTATTTATCTTTGAATGTGATGCTTCTAAAGAAATTGATGTTAAAACTTTCTTTAAATATATTTCAAATAAAACTAACAAAATAGATGGATTAATAAACAATATAGGAATTGCTGGACCCACATCTTCTTTAGATAAAATTAATTCAAACGATTGGGAGAAAACTTTGCATATAAATGTTAACAGTCACTTTTATTTTACTAAATATTCAATACCAATGATCAAAAAATCAAAATATGGATCTATAATAAATATCTCTTCAACTGCAGGAATAGATGGTTTTCCTAATAGGGCTCCTTATTCTGCAAGTAAATGGGCTTTAATTGGTATGACAAAAACTTTAGCAATGGAACTAGGAAAATTTAATATTCGAGTAAATGCTATATGTCCAGGATCTGTTAAAGGTTCTAGAATGAATAGTGTAATAAAAGCTAAAGCCAAAATCCTAAATAAATCTGTAAAATCTATTGAGAGAGATTTTGTATCTATGAGTTCTTTAAAGCAGTGGGTTTACGAAGAAGACATAGCAAAAATGTGTTCTTTTTTAATTTCTAACGACTCACTTAGGGTTTCTGGTCAAATCATCTCAGTTGATGGTAATACTGAGAAAATGGATTAATTTTTATTAAGTTTTAAATATTCGCGAGTTTCTTTAGGGTTCATTATTGAGGAACCTAATTCATGTACTATTTTAATTGCCTTTTCAACTAACTGTGGGTTAGTTGCTAGTTTTCCTTTTGATAGATATAAATTGTCTTCAAGACCAACTCTTGGATTGCCACCAAGTAAAACAGTTTGTGCAACAAATGGCATTTCATTTCTTGAAATTGCAAAACCAGACCAAATTGCATTTTTAGGCATGACATCTAACATTGCAAGCATAGCTGATGTTTTAGCTGGTGCCCCCCATGGAATACCTAAACACATTTGATATAGTGGTGGATCGCTGAGAAGACCTTCTTCATAAAGTTGTGCTCCAAACCACATGTTACCTAAATCAAAAGCTTCAACTTCAGGTTTAACACCAATTTCTTTTAATCGCTTAGCTGCTTTTCTTAGATCATTAGGAGTGTTAACTGCTAACACCGAGCTATCACCAAAATTTAAAGTTCCAGCATCAAGTGTACATATTTCTGGAAGTAATTCTTCAACATGAGATATTCTTTCCATAATATTTGCCATATCAGTGTAAGGTCCAAAATCCATAGGGTTTTCTCCTTCACCAATATCTAAATCTCCACCCATACCTGTTGTAAGATTAATAACTACATCAGTATTACTTGATCTAATAATTTCAACCACCTCTTTATAAAATTTAAATTTTCGGCTTGGTGTTCCGTCTTCCTCTCTGACATGAATATGAACTATAGAGGCGCCAGCTTGAGCAGACTCTATTGCAGAATTGGCAATTTGTTTCGGCGTCTTAGGAAGATCAGGATGTTTTGAAGCAGTATCACCAGAACCGTTTACTGCACATGTAATAAAGACTTTATTTTTCATAATTATCAATATTATTACACTAGATTAGTTAATAATATCAAATTTTTAACTTAATTATAACTATTGATGAATAAATTGCATATGTACTTTTTAATTTATTTGGTAAAATAAATCACTTAATGGGAGGAATAATCAATGAGATTATCTAAAACAATAATTACTTTTATTCTATCCTCTATTCTTTTTACTGCAACATTCAGTAAAGCTAATGCAGAAAAATTATTAGCTGCCATTGCTGACTGGACTGGTGGAGAGATTTCATGTCAAGTTGCTGTAAGCATCCTTGAAGATGAATTAGGATACGAGATTGATAGAATAGTATTCGCCTCAGGAACAGGCCTTTGGGAAGCTATAGCTGCTGGAGATATTGATTTTGCATGTGAGTCATGGCCTAGTTATGCTGAAGCTGATGAAGTCATGTTAAATGGCGATCTTATTCACGGTGGAGAAGTTAAAATGACTTACAGTGGTGACGGAAGTGTTAAGCTTCTTGGAACTGTAGGTATTACAGGTATGTCAGATTACTATGTTCCAAAGTATTGGGCAGATGCAAACCCAGATTTTTCTGGTTTTGCTGATTTGAATAAATACAAATCTGATTTTGCAACTATGGAAAGTGGTGATAAAGGCAGATTAATTGGTTGTCCAGTTGCTGGTTGGAACTGTCACGATCAAAAAAGACTTGACCTTCTTGGTTTAGATTTTGTTGCTGATGAATTAGGAACAGAAACTGCTGCACTAGCTGAAGCTCAAGGTATGTATGACAGAGGTGAACCTTTCTTAATGTATCTTTGGGAACCACACTGGTTCTTTGGAGTTAATGATTTAGTTGGGGTAAAATTAGCACCAAATCAATCATGTGATACTTTCACAGAGGCTAATAACTGGGAAACTTGTGGGGCTGACTATTGGCCAGCTACAGGTTGGGCTGTTGATTATCCGATGAACTATGGTAATCCTGATACATTTGCTAAACCAGAAAATCAAAAAGCTTTAGAGTTTTTTGGTAAAATGGCTTTATCTAATGCTGACCAAGCTGCAATGCTCGTTCAAGTTCGTGAAGGCGGAGAACTTAATGATGTGGTAGCAGAATGGAAAGCTAATAATAAATCTACATGGGAGAAATGGTTACCATAATCGTTGGATAACCAAAAATTCCTATTTTCATTTTTAGGTCCTGCTTAACGCAGGACCTACAAGCCACTTTCTTTAAAAAACTTGATTAACTTTGACCAATTCACTTTATTCAAATCTAATTGAACCGAATTTAAACAATAATAAAACTTTTTTAATACTAGACGATGGAACTGAGATTTCTTATAAAGATTTTATTTCACTTTCATCTAAAATTTCTCACAAACTAACTAATCTAGGTTTAAAAAGTGGTGATCATATACTTGTTAAATCGCCTAAATGTAAAGAGACATTATCTCTTTATTTAACATCAATTCTGACTGGATCTGTTTTTTTTCCCCTTAATTCAAATTACACTTTAAATGAAACTATTTATTTTATTGAAGACTCAAAACCATCTTTTTTAATCTGTGAAAGCTCAGAAGTTGAGAGTATTAAACCTATTTGTGATGAAATTGGGTGTAAAATTTTATCATTAAATGCAAATGGAGAAGGTGAAGTCACCAATGATTTAGAAAATTTAGATAGTTTTTTTAAACCTAATACCAGAGTAAATGAGGATTTAGCTGCACTTTTGTATACATCAGGAACTACTGGTAAACCAAAAGGTGCCATGCTAACTCATGATAATTTAGTATCAAATGCTCATGAGCTAATAAATTTGTGGAATATTGATAATAGTGAAACACTTATTCATTCTCTTCCGATCTATCACACTCATGGATTATTTGTTGCCATAAACACTTCTATGATGAGCGGTGCTACCATCAGATTTATTAAAAATTTTAATATAGATTTAGTAATTGAGGCATTTAAGTATTCCACTCTTATGATGGGAGTGCCTACTTTTTATACAAGATTGATCAAAGATAAAAGGTTAGACAAGTCACTAACAAAAAATATGAAATTATTTATTTCAGGTAGTGCTCCTCTATTAACTGAAACACATCAACATTTTTATAATATTACTGGTCATCGAATATTAGAACGTTACGGCATGACTGAAACAAATATGAATACTTCTAATCCTTTTGATGGAGAAAGAAAAGCTGGGTCAGTAGGTAAACCTTTAAAAGATATAAGTATAAGAATTAATAAAACTAAAGGTGACAAAGATACAGTGCTTAATAAAATTGGTATGATTGAAATTAAAGGCCCAAATGTTTTTAAAGGCTATTTAAATAATCCTGAAAAAACTCAAGAGGCCTTTACTAAAGACGGGTATTTTATTACGGGTGATATTGGTTACTTTGATAAAGACGGATACTTATTTATATCAGGTAGAAATAAAGATCTAATTATAAGTGGTGGTTTTAATGTATACCCTAAAGAAATAGAAGATGTAATCAATCAACATAAATCTGTAATAGAGTCTGCTGTATTTGGTATAAAAGATCATGATTTAGGCGAAGTTCCTATAGCAGCAGTAGTTATGATTAATAATAATACGAAAATAAAAGATCTTTCTATTTTTGTAGAAAAAAATCTAGTTAAATATAAAACTCCAAAGAAGTATTTAGTATTAAATGAACTACCAAAAAACGTAATGGGAAAAGTTCAAAAAAATATTTTAAAAGATAAATATTCTTAAACTTTAAATTATAATATATAAAATTAATATGTCTTCTGCAGTAGTTTTTGGAGGTACTGGACTTGTTGGAAATTATTTAATTAAAACTTTAATTAATGATGAATATTATACTAAAATTAAAGCTTTCACTCGGTCAGAAATAAATATTACAAATTCAAAATTAGAAATTATTAATATAAATTTTGATAACCTTGAAGAGTTTCAAGATTTAATACTAGCTGATAGTTGCTTTTTTTGTATTGGTACAACAAAAAAAAATTCCCCTAATAAAGATGACTATCAGAAAGTTGAACTTGAATTACCTAAAAAAATTGCTCAAACTTGTAAAAAAAACTCAATAAAATCATATGTTTTCGTCTCATCTGGTTTTGCAAACTCTGAAAATAAAGGAGAATATTTAAGATTTAAGGGTTTAGTTGAGGAAGAATTAAAACGATTAGATTTTGATAATCTTGGTATCTTGAGACCATCTTTTTTATTAGGAGAAAGAAAACAGTTTAGAATTGCAGAGAAAATAGGAATACCTATTTTTAAATTATTAACACCATTATTTATCGGACCACTTAAAAAAATGAGACCAATTCACGCTAATACTGTAGCTAAAGCAATGTCCAATATTGTAAAGAAAAATTTAGATCAAGTAACATATGAGTCTGATGAAATAGTAAAAATCAGTTAATTCAATATTAATTAAACGTATGATAAATGAATAAACTTAATGTTGTTTATAATCAGAACTATGATATTCCCTTGCCAAGTGGTCACAGGTTTGTGGGTACAAAATTTTCTGACCTATATAATTTTATTAAAGACTCTAATCTATTTAAAGATTTGATTATTCATCAAAGTGTATCTGCACCTATAAAAGATGTTCAAAATGTTCATGATAGTGAATATGTAATGAATGTTAAAAAAGGTAATCTATTAAGAAATCAAGAGAGAAGAATAAATCTACCTTGGAGTGAGAGATTAGCTATGAGATCTTTTTTAGCAATACAAGGTACACTACAAACATCTTATTTAGCTTTAGAGAATGGTGTGGCATGTCATTTGGCTGGAGGAACACATCATGCCTTCAAAGATTGTGGATCTGGTTTTTGTGTATTTAACGATTTAGCCTTTGCTTCAATAAACTTACTTAATCAAAAAAAAGTTAATAAAATTTTAATATTAGATTTAGATGTCCATCAAGGTGATGGTACAGCTTCAATTTGTCAAAATATTGACGATATTTTTACATGTTCTATACACTGTAAAAACAATTTCCCTTTTGATAAACAAACAAGCGATTTAGATATACCTATCGATGACGGTATAAGAGATGATGAATATTTAAATATCCTTAAAAACACTCTTGATCGAGTGGATGCAAAGTTTGAACCTGATATTGTATTTTATGATGCAGGTGTTGATGTTCACTATAATGATGATCTCGGAAACTTAAACCTTTCTGATGAGGGTTTAAAAAAAAGAGATGAAATTGTATGCAATTATTTTAAGGATAAGAAAATACCCCTATGCACGGTTATTGGTGGTGGTTACAGTAAAAGCAGAAAAGAGTTAGCCTCGAGGCACTTCTCTATATTTAATACTGTATTTGAAGTTTATTAATGATTTTTTAAATTAACCCTTTGAATCAACCCAAAAATTATTGCTATAGCTAATAGAATCTTTAGAAACTCACTATATAAAAAGGGTATTAAACCAACAGTAACTGCTTGTTCAAAACCTATAAAGAACGATAGGTGACTTAAACCACATAAAAATATTATAAGAGCACCAATAAAAATTGTCAGAGATAATTTAATTAAATTAGTGCTTACTTCCTTTTTGAAAATGAAAGAAATGAAGAAGGCAGCAACTACCATGCCGTATAAAAACCCGAAAGTAGGAGAGAATATATAACCAATTCCTCCACCATTGGCAAAAATAGGTAAACCAAGTGTACCTAAAACTACATAAATAAAAGTTGAGTAAAATCCAACCATTCCCATTGAAGCTGCAATGAAATAAACCACAAGAGTTTGTAATGTCATTGGTACAGGGTAAAAAGGAATTGAAATCTTTGATGATACAGTAAGTAAAATCACTCCTAATATAGTTAAATAGTATTTGGAGAAGAAATGGGTACCAAAAATATTTTCTGAAATTGTTCTACTCATTTAATTTTATCTTACTTTATCTTCGTCCTTATAAAATCTTGGATCAAATTCATCTAATTTGATACCTCTAAACGTCTTGTAAAATGAACCAAATTTATAACTACCAAGCTGTTCTAAAGGTGTGCTTGTAAATTTAGCTTTGGCTTCTTCTTCTGATTCAGCCTCAATAGTGACTTGAAAGTCGTATGACATGGTCATATCGATAACAAATTTTCTCATAAGTAACCTCCTAGTTTTTAAATACCTTAAATATCATTAAAAAAGCTCATTTGAACTAAAAAAATATAAAAATATTGATAAATAATACGTATTGGGATTGTTAAAATCTTTGATATAAAATTGATAATTATGGATAAAAAAATTGCAATAATAAATGGACCAAATCTTGAAATGTTAGGTAAGCGCAAAGAGAGTGTTTATGGAAATTTCACCTTAAAAGACTTAGAAAATGAGTTACTTAAAGAGTCAGAGTCACTTGGCTGTAGCCTTGATTTTTTCCAAAGCAATATTGAAGGTGAAATAATAAATAAAATAAACGGTCTTGATGAGTTATATGTTGGAATTATCATAAATCCAGGCGGTCTTACTCATACATCAGTTTCATTGCACGACTCATTAGAAATTAAATCAATTATGAAAATCGAAGTTCATCTATCTAATATATACTCAAGAGAGGACTTCAGGAGAAAGTCTTTAATAGCTCCAGCGTGTGATTGTTCAATTATTGGAATGGGTAAAGACGGATTTATTTATGCGTTAAGATATTTAACTAAAAAGCTCTAATTCAATATTTTTCATAAATGTTTAATATTTTTTCATTAAGTTATATACAATCAATTCGTTCCTGAGTTAAAATATTATACTATAATATTTATTTAAGAACGTTCCTATAGGAGGATATAATGAAAAAACTAATTAGTATTTTTGTACTTTTAGTTTCTTTTGCATTCACATCAAACAGTTACAGTAAAACCGAAATTCATTGGTGGTATGGTAACAGTGGTTTTTTAGGTGATGTAATCATAGAAATAGCTAATCGATTCAACGACTCACAAGATGAATATATGGTTATTCCTACTGGTAAAGGAAGCTATGAGGACAACATGGCAGCTACAATTGCTGCTTTTAGAGCAGGGGACCAACCTCACTACTCACAAGTCTATGACGCAGGTGCAGCTATCATGGTAGCACAAGTTAAAAACGGTGTTGTTATTGGTTTTGAAGAAATGGCTGAGAAGTATGGTATCGATGTAGATGCTGATAATTACATCCCAGGTATCAAAAACTTTTATGCCGATGCTGATGGTAAGATGGTCGGTGTTCCATTTAATAGCTCTACTTGTTTAATGTATGCAAATATGGATATTTTAAATGAAGTCGGTATTGAAGAAGTTCCAAAAACATACGAAGAGTTCGAAGGTATGGCACAAAAGATACTTGATGCTGGTTATATTCCTCTTCTTCAAAGTCACAGCCCTTGGATTTGGACTGAAAACTTCTTCTCAAGACATAATCTATTAATGACTGACGGAAACAATGGTTACGATGCTGTTCCAACAAAAACTCTTTTTGCTGATACAGAAGCGTTCGTTTACCATTGGACAAAAGTTAAGGAATGGTATGAAAAAGGTTTCTACGGTTATAAAGGAAGAGCATGGGGAGACAATCAAGCGCCTTTCACTAATGGTGAAGCTGCATTTTGGTTTGGATCTGCTGCCTCTTTTGGTGGTATGAAGGATGTACTTCCAAACTTTACAACTAATCCAATTCCATATTGGGACTCTGTAACTGGTGGTAAAGAATATCCAACATTCATTGGTGGTGCTGCTAACTGGATCTTAAATGGTCATACAGAAGAGGAGTACAAAGGACTCGCTAAATTCATTGAATTCATGGGTTCACCAGAAATGGATTTATATTATCACAACATGACTGGCTATGCTGCTGTCACTAAAGGCGGTATTGAGTTAGCTGAGACAATTAACTTCTATAGAACTTCTCCGTATCACAAAGCAGTTGGTGATCAATTAGGTCTTGAAGGCTCAACTATCCCTGGTGGATATAGAGCTGGTAACTGGCCTCAAATTCGTGAAGTAATTTACGAAAATGTTGAGCCAATGCTTAATGGTGAAATAAGTGTTGAAGAAGCGCTTGGTAACATGGATAAGGGTGCCGAAAAACTTTTAGCACAATTCGCAAAAACACTTTAAAGTTAATTTAAATTTCGGAGGGTATTTAATATACCCTCCTTTTTTTATAAATGAAAAAAGTTCAATTCAAGTCTAGTTACTCTCAATATATTTTTTTAGCTCCTCAACTTTTAATACTGTTAATATTTCTTTATTGGCCCATTATTCAAACTTTTCGTGACGCCTTTACAATTCAAGATGCTTTTGGTTTTGGTTCATATTTTGCTGGTTTTGATAATTTTTTATTTGTTTTTTCTGATCCATCATACTACACAGCTTTCAAATTTACGATTATTTATAGTTTCGTAATAACCCTTATAACTGGCTCAATTGGTTTATTACTTGCAGTACAAGCTAACAAAGTATTGCATGGTAAAAATGTTTATAAAACACTTTTAATTTGGCCTTATGCAATTGCACCAGCAGTTGTCGGCGTTATGGCAAATTATTTCTTTAGTGAAAGATATGGTCTGTTACATCATTTGTTTAATAATCTGTGGGGATTTAATTGGTATGAGGATGTCTTCGATGCTTATATATATGTAATTATTGCAGGTTCTTGGAAACAGATAAGTGCAAATTTTATTTTCTTTCTTGCAGGTCTTCAAGCCATTCAAAAAACAGTTATCGAAGCGTCTATTATAGACTGTAAAAGTAATATTAGGCGATTTTGGACAATTACATTTCCTTTACTAATGCCCACAACATTTTTCTTGATAATAATTAATATCACCTATGCTTTTTTTGATACATTTGGAATTATAGATACTACGACAATAGGTGCTCCAGGCAGTGAAACCAAAACATTAGTTTATAAAGCTTACATTGATGGATTTAAAGGTTTAGACCTTGGTAGTGCAGGTGCACAATCAATATTGATGATGATTATCGTTTTAATTATAACTATTTTCCAATTTAGATATATAGAAGGAAAAATTCATTACAATTAATGACAAAGTATATCTCCTCATCTATCAACCATTGTATTCTTTTAATGGGTCTTATTATTATGATTGTTCCAGTATGGATTATTTTTGCAAGTTCAACACATACAAGCTTATTTATTAACACAAATGGTTTACAATTTTTTTTAGGAGATAATTTTATTGAAAATTACTCAAGAGTTTTATTCAAACAATCAGGTTTTTTTAATGAAATAACAGCTTTTAAAATGTTTTTTAACAGTTTTGTTATGGCAACAGGCATTGCAACTCTCTCAGTAATTACATCTTTAATGGCTGCTTATGGTTTAGTTTATTTTAAAATTAAGTATGCAACTATAATATTTTGGTTAATTTTTATTACTCTATTAGTTCCTTTGGAGTTAAGAATTATGCCTTCATACATTGTTATGTCAAAATTAAATCTTGTAAATACATTTGCAGGTTTAATTCTTCCTATCTCAGCTTCAGCAATTGCCACATTCTTTTTTCGTCAATTTTATAAATCAATTCCAGATGAGTTATTAGAAGCAGCTAAATTAGATGGAACGAGTAGTTGGAGATTTTTTATCGATTTCTTAGTTCCTTTATCTAAAACAATGATAGCTGTTGTTTTTATTTTTATGTTTGTTTTTGGTTACAACCAATATCTATGGCCACTAATCATGACAACAAGTGAACAATATTGGACTGTTGTAATGGGACTTAAGACCATGTACGGATCGATATCCGATCGTTTTGCATTTGTGATAATGTCAATGATACCACCAGTAGTAATAATAATCTTTCTTCAAAAGTTGTTTATTCAAGGAATATTTCAAAATAAATGAAAATTAAGCCTTTAGAAATACTTTCACATATTATTTTAATTTTAGGGGTTTTATTAATGGTACTTCCAATTTGGTTTTCTTTTGCAACCTCAACCCACGATAATGTTTCGATAATAACTGAAGGTATGAAATTTTTTTTAGGTGAGAGTTTTTCTCAAAATTATAACGAAGTTCTCAATGAAAAAGGAGGATGGTCTGAAGAAGTTACAGCAGCTAGAATGTTTATAAATAGTTTCATCATGGCTCTTGGTATTGCTACATTAAAAGTTGTAATTTCGGCAATGTCAGCGTATGCACTAGTTTATTTCAGATTTAAGCTTGCCGTTCCTATTTTTTGGTTAATTTTTATTACATTGTTAGTTCCGTTAGAGGTAAGAATTTTTCCCAGTTATAAAATAGTATCTGATCTTGGTCTTACAAATACTTATACGGGACTCATATTGCCCCTAGTTGCGTCTGCTACTGCTACTTTTTTCTTTAGGCAGTTTTATAAAACAATACCTGATGAGTTATTAGAGTCTGCTAAGTTAGATGGTGCTAATAGTTGGAGATTTTTTATTGATTTCTTATTGCCACTCTCAAAGACAATGTTAGCTGCGATGTTTATATTTATGTTTGTCTATGGTTATAGTCAATATTTGTGGCCTTTAATTATGACCACTGATGAAAAATATTGGACTGTTGTGATGGGAATGAAAATTATTTTTACAGAAAATTATGAAGGTGTCGCTTTACCTAGAACAGGGGAGAGATTTGCATATATAATATTATCAATGTTACCTCCTGTGTTAGTTGTTGTAATTCTTCAAAGATGGTTTATCAAAGGGTTAATTCAAACAGAAAAATAAAATGAGTTTTTTAGAATTACAAAATATTACAAAAATTTATCCTAACGGAACAAAGGCTGTGAATGAAACATCTTTGAATATTGATAACGGTGAATTCGTTGTATTTGTCGGTCCTAGTGGATGTGGTAAATCAACATTATTAAGAATGATTGCTGGTTTAGAGGATATTACTAGTGGTGAAATATCATTAGATGGCAATATAATTAATAATATTGACCCTTCAGAAAGAGATGTGGCTATGGTTTTTCAAAATTATGCTCTTTATCCACATATGTCTGTATTTAATAATATGTCTTATGGCCTGAAAAATAGAGGGATATCTAAAGATGAAATCAAAAATAAAGTTAATGATGTTGCTAAACTTCTAGAAATAGATCAATTACTTATTAGAAAACCAAGTGTGCTTTCTGGTGGGCAAAGACAAAGAGTTGCAATGGGTAGAGCTATTGTCAGAAATCCAAAAATATTTTTATTTGATGAGCCGTTATCTAATCTAGATGCAAAACTCAGAAATCAAATGAGATTAGAAATAAAAAAACTACAGCGTCAGATGGGCGTAACAAGTATCTTTGTAACTCATGATCAAACCGAAGCTATGACCTTGGGTGATAGAATCGTAGTTATTAATAACGGAGTAGTAGAACAAGTTGGCACTCCTAAAGAGATTTACTCTAAACCAAACACTAAATTTGTTGCAGAATTTATAGGCTCACCTCAGATGAATTTATTTCAATGCAAAATAGAAAATGGATTTGCTAAAATTTCAGATATGCAAATTAATTTAAATAATTCACTAAATATTCAAGATGCATGTATTGGCGTTAGACCAGATGATATTTTAATATCAGATCAAGGAGAATATTCTAGTTCAGCTAATCTGGTTGAGTATTTAGGTTCTGACATGATCATCTATTCAAGTGTTGGAGGACAAGAGTTTAGCTGCAAATTATCATCTAAAATTAATTTGAAAGCTGGTGATAATTTTAAATTCAACATTTCTCCATCAGTGCTACATATTTTTGACAACACCTCAGGACAAAGAGTTTAATAATTTCGTAATATAAAATTTTATAAATTTACTTTGGTAAAATACAAACAGGGATTGGGTTCATTTTATGAATATTATTTTTTCTTATCTCTAGATATTTCTGTCTATTAGAGGAGTTTTCATTGATCATTGCTTCTTCAATTTCAGCATAATTTAATCCTACCTGATCTTCATCTGACCTTCCATCTTTCCATAAACCATCTGTTGGTGCAGCCTCGATTATGTCTTGGTTGATCATTAATTCTTTACCCATGTCCCATATTTCAGTCTTTAAACAATCTGCAATAGGAGATATATCAACACCTCCGTCACCATACTTGGTATAAAAACCTATACCAAAATCCTCTACTTTATTTCCTGTACCAACTACAATGCCATTATTGCTTGCAGCTATTTGATATAAAGTTGTCATTCTTATTCGTGCTTGAGAATTTGCATAACCGTGTTCCGAATTATTTGAGTTTAGTGCATTTTTGAAGTTTTCAAAAACGACTGATAAATCTATTTTTAAATCTTCAACATTTTCAAAATTTTTCTTTAACCATGATATATGTGATAAGCCTCTATCGTTTGTGGCTTTATGATCTAAAATTGGCATGTTAGCTACGATAGTTTTCAATCCTGTTTTAGCGCTTAGAGTACTCGTTACTGCTGAGTCTATACCGCCAGAAATACCTATCACTAAAGACTTAAAATTATTGGTTTCAGCATAGGTTTTGATCCAATCACTAATATAATTTATCTTATCTTTTGTGTTCATCTCCTAAAGTTACGATAGTTTTCTTAACTAGTTTACAAAATATTTTCATATTTTAATTCATTTTATTAATCAATATATGATAAAATTCTATAAATTTAACTTATATATATATTCATTAATCATATATAGCTTATGTCTCTTAGAATACTTAAATTTATCCTTAGAAAATTAATTAAATCCAAATCTATATTAATAAAGTTAGATAATTCTGAATATTTAATTGATAATGGTAATGACGCTGTAATTCTTAAAATTAACAACAAAAAATTTCTTAAAAAAATTTATTATGCACCTTCTCTAGTGTTAACTGAAGGATACATGGATAAAGACTATGAGTTAGAAAATGCTTCTTTTTATGAATTTTCAGATCTATTGATTGAAAATTACAATAAATACCTTGAAAAAGTATCTAAATCTATTTTCTTCAGAATTTTTCTTATCATTAATCCATTTTTCCAACTTAATTTTGTCAAAAGGTCTAAAAATAATATAGCTAATCATTACGACTTATCTGACAAACTCTATGACTTATTTTTAGATGAAACTAGACAATATTCATGTGCCTATTTTGAAAAAGAAACTGATACTTTGAGCGATGCACAAAATAATAAAATGAGTAGATTAGCTGATAAACTATTACTTAATTCATCAGATAATGTTTTGGATATTGGTTGTGGTTGGGGCTCTTTGAGTAAAAATTTTGTCGATAATTATAAGTGTAATGTCAAAGGAATTTCATTATCTGAAGAACAAATTAAATACTGTAATGAACAACTAGAAAATAACAAAAATAAGGAAAAATTAAATTATTCTCTTCAAGATTACAGAGATGAAAATAATAGTTACTCAAAAATAGTATCTGTTGGAATGTTTGAGCATGTTGGAAAACCTTTTTACAAAACCTATTTTAATAAAATACATGAATTGCTATCAGATGATGGGATAGCTGTAGTTCACACTATTGGTAATATAAGGACTCCAAAGTTAACACCGGCTTTTATAAGAAAATATATATTTCCAGGTGGATATATACCTTCACTTTCAGAAATTATGCCTGCAATAGAAAGATCAGGATTGATCATATCTGACATTGAGGTTTTAAGATTACACTATGCTAAAACACTCTCACATTGGTTTCAAAATTTTAAAAATTCTAAAGATGAAGTTTTAAAATTATATGACGAGCGTTTTATTAGAATGTGGGAGGCATATTTAAATTTAAGTGAATTATCATTTATTAAGGGTGAAAACGTTATTTTTCAGCTTGTATTAACAAAAAAAAGGGACTCTTTTCCATTAGTTCGTAAAAAAATAAATTAAATATTTTTTTAGTATTATACTCAAATATATCTACAAAATGTCAAACGAGGAAAAGATAATAAAATATTTCACAAGAAATTATAATAAGATAGGTGATGACTGTGCCTATTTAAGTCAAACAAAACAATTAATTTCATCAGACACACTTGTTGAAAATATACACTTTGATTTGAAGTATTTTACACCTAAGAATATAGCTCATAGATTATTTACTGCTAATTATAGTGATATCCAATCATCAGGTGGAAAACCTAAGTACGTACTTTTAAATTTAAGTTTTCCAAATAAAAATTTTAGATTTGTAAACAAAATAATTAAAAATTTTCATAGATATTGTTTAAAATATGGAATTGAAATAATAGGAGGTGACACAACTGCTTCTGATAAAATCTTTTTATCTTTGACCATTATTAGTGATGCTATAAATAAAAATAAAATAATAAAAAGATCTCAAGCTAAAATTAATGATAAAATTTATACTTTTTCAGGTATTGGATATTCAAAGCTTGGTTTTATGAATATTTATAAAAATTTAAAATTACCAAAAGACATAAGTGCCCTCTCAAAAAAGCAATTTTTAAGTCCAAAAATTTACACCTATTATGATTTATTTAAAAAAATTAAATTAAATAGCTGTATGGATGTATCTGATAGTCTTTTATCTACATTGAGATCTATTTCATCTCAATCAAATAAAAAAATTGTATTAAATAACCTTTTAAATATTAATAAAAAATTACATAGTTATTCTAAAAATGATCAATATTACAATTCATTAATATTATCTAGTGGTGAAGAATTTGTCCCAGTTTTTAGCTCTCCTATGGATCTATTAAAATTTAATAATAAAGAGTCTTTTAAGAGGAGAGGTATTAAAATAACTTGTATTGGTCATATAGAAAAAGGGCAGGGTGTTCATCTTAAAAATTTTAATCTAAATAAAGTTAAAATATTTGATCATTTTAAAAATAATTACTCTGTTTTATAGCCTTTTTTATATTTAAAAGATTAATTTTATCTAAATATATTTCATTAAAAATATTACTGACACTTTCAGCTCTTGTCTTTTTGTAAGCTTTGTCATAGTGATACTTAATTAAAGACTTTACAAACTGAAAGTATTCTTTCTTTTTTAAATTCTCCTCTATCATTAAAAATTCTTCTTTTGGAATTATTTTTTTTAATACCTTTAATGCTTCTTTCATTAGTGAAGGAGTATTTGTGAAATATTTATAATCTTTGAGTATAAATCTGACACGTTCTTCTAAACTACTAATAACTTTTACATTCTTACCTAATGGCATATTTTTCCAAATTTTGCTAGGTATACTTAATTTACCCACTTTTATACTTTCAGCTTCTACCCATATATTTTTTTTGGAGTTAAATGAGTTTAGTTTCTCGTATATCAAAGTCTCGAAGTATTTTTGTGAGGGTTGATTTTTATTAGGAATATTTCCTAATATTGATCCTTTGTGATTTGCCAACCCTTCAAAATCTATAACCTGATAACTTTTTGATAACTCTTTTATAAATAATGTTTTGCCAACTCCAGTGACTCCCATTATTTGATTAAATTTATATTTATCACAATTTGTTTCAAAAAAATTTACAACAAATCTTCTGTAATTCTTATATCCACCATCAAGTAGGGTGACGTCATATCCAATTTGTTTTAGAACCAAATATAAACTAAGAGATCTTAAACCGCCCCTCCAACAATAAATTAATATTCTTTGTTTCTTATCAAATTTAATTTTATTGATAATTTTAGAGATATTTGAGCTAATTATACTAGCACCCACTTTTTTGGCTAAAAATGAATTTTCTTTGTATCTAATACCAGTTTCATGACGTTGTTTGTTAGTTAAAACAGGATAGTTGATTGAATTTGGAATATGGTCTTCTTTAAACTCTAAAGGAGTTCTTACATCAATAATAATGTTATATTCTTGTTGAGAAGTATTTTTATATACAGTTTTATTAATGCGCATATTTTTCATAATAATTTTATTAATATATCCTTATTACCTTAACTCTAAAGTAATTAATCTTAAATATGAAATAGACTGGCAATCTATTCATTTAGCAGATCTTAATTGGATTATTAAAATTGATGACAATAAATATGATATTAATTTTATAATCAGAAGTTATGGGCTAACTGATAAAATTTACAATTATGAATCAGTTACTAATATATCTGGTTATATTGAAAATAATCATTTAAGACCTAAAATATATGATAGCAAAACAAAAAGTAGTAAACAAAATAGATTTGAAAAAATAACTTTTAATAATAATGGTTCTATATCTAAAATTGAAATTTCAAAAAAATTAAATAATGACCAAATTGAACTTCAAAAAAGAAGCATTCAAAAATATAAATATTTTACTGATCCCATATCTCAATTAGTTCAGTATTTTTTATTCCAAAATAACTCAGATCGGATTATTCTTGATGGCTTAAATATATATGAATTATCTTTAAATATGCAAAAAGATGAATTACTTGATGAAAATAACCCCACTATCTATATTGGTAATGTTAAATTATATAATCTAACTTTTCCTTTTTTTGAGGGTCTACATAAAATTGATAAAAAAAATAATTTAAATAAAATATCTATATATTATTTTGAAAATAAATTTTTAGATATTCCTGCTAAATTTCATATTAATTCAAAGAAATTTAATGCAAATCTTTATTTAAAATCTTTTGATATAATTGAATAGTGAAAGTTACAAAAAATAGATCTTTAATTAAGTCAATTAGTTATAGAATAATTATGTTTATAAATACGTTTCTTATAAGTTTTTTTGTTATTAATGATGGCTTAAATGAAAACGCCTTTAAATATTCATTATATATAGCACTGTTGGTTTTAATTATTAAAACTATAACTTATTATTTACATGAACGTTTTTGGAATTTTTTTGATTTTGGGAGATTAAACAAATCTGTTATCAAGATGAGGTCCTTCTTAAAGGCACTCACATGGAGAATAGCCGCATCTACTATCACATTAATTTCTGCTATATTAATTACTTCTAACTTAGATTGGACTAAATCAATTGTAATTTATGAATTTATCAATGGAATTCTTATTTATTATGTCCATGAAAGAATATGGAATAGAGTGAATTGGGGCAGAACTAATTAATGAAATATTTATCTAGAATAGAAAATAACTTACTTGAGTTATTTAAAGGAAATTTACCCTTATACAAAAGTTATTGGATATACTACGTACTTGTTAATTTCTTAATATCCGCTCCATTATTATTAGTGACAAAAATTCATATTCAAAATTTCATATATACTTTTTCACTGTATCTTGTCTTAAATCTAATCTATTACTTTACATCTTGTATTGGAGTATGGAGGAGTTCTCAGCGGTATAAAGGAAATAAAATATTATCCTTTTTGGCAAGATTAATTGTTGTAATAGGTATATCTACAACAATTTTAGAGTTAAAAACAATTCTGACCATTATTTATAGTATTTGATTTGTTAAAACTCTTCAAATATGAAAAAAAAACCATATTATGAAAAATATGGATGATGAGACACAACTCAAGGTAAGAAAATTTTTAAAAAGACTTGGAATTAGTTCACAACAAGAACTTAATCAATTTATTGAAAATAATCCTGATGTTCAGGACCTTTCAATAAAAGTATCATTTGAAATCAATGATAAACATGTTTTTGAATTTGAAGATAATATAAAAAAATAGTTTCAAATGAAAAAAATACAAAATCATTTTATTAGTGGTATTTTAATTGTTGCACCTTTGGCATTATCTATTTATGTCGCTTGGGTTGTCGTTGGTATTGCTGATAAAATCTTTAGACCTTTCATCCCCTTAAATAAATTTGGCATTCCATCTGAAATACCTGGTGTGGGTTTAATAGTTGCTTTTTTATTCTTTACTATTTTGGGAGCTATTGCTGGAAGTTTTTTTGGTAAGCTTTATCACAGAGTTGTTGATGCTGTTTTATCAAAAATACCTGGGTTAAATTCAATTTATAATACTGTAAAACAAATAATTGATACTTTTGCTACTACACAGTCCAATGCTTTTAAAGAAGTCGTATTAATTGAATATCCTCAAAAAGATATGTATGCGCTCGGATTTTTAACCAGTGAAACAAAAGGGGAGATAGCTATAAGAAAAAACAAAAAAATGATTAATGTTTTTATGCCATCCACACCTAATCCTACAACTGGTTTTTTAATGTTTGTTCCCTTATCTAAATGCATCAAACTTGATATGTCTGTTGATCAAGCAATTAAGTACATTATTTCTGCTGGATTGGTTACTCCAAAGGCTCCAGAAATTAAAAAAGGTCTTCCTAAGAAGAAAAAAGTTAAAAAATTAACTAAATAACAATTTTATAGCTTCTTGTTGTTTAAAAAATAATAATAGGTTGTATATATTTTTTTTAAATTTTTCATCTTCGTATTCTTGATTTTCAATAATTTTTTTTACATATTTAAGTGAATCAATAATTAATTCTTGGTCTTGATAAACATTGACAAATTTAAATAAAGAGTCGCCACTTTGACGATATCCCAATATATCCCCAGTCCCTCTTAGTTCGAGATCTTTTTCAGATAACTTAAAACCATCTAAATTATCTTTAAATATTTTTAGTCTCTCAATTGAATTGTCTTGGATATCTTTTCCGTATAGAGCAAAACAATAACCTTGATTATTACCTCTACCAACTCTTCCTCTTAACTGATGTAATTGAGATAATCCAAATTTTTCAGCATTTTCGATAACAATGTAATCTGCATTTTTATTATCTATACCTACTTCAACTACTGTTGTAGCAACTAATAATTTTATTTTTCCATTTTGAAAATTTTGAATTATGTTTTCTTTTTGATCGCTCTTAATTTTTCCATGTAACATTTCTACTTCAGGGCCAAATATCTTTTTTAATGATTTAAAACGAGTTTCTACATCTTTATATTGTTGAGTCTCTGAAGCCTCAACTAAAGGACATATCCAGTATACTTGCGATATGTTTGAAATATTTTTTTTTAATAAAATTTCAATATCTTTAATTTTATCAACATTTGATACTTTAGTGATAATAGGTTTTTGAAAAGCTGGCCTTTCTTTGAGTATTACTTGCTCTATTTCCCCGTACTGAGCTAAAGCTAATGTCCTAGGTATTGGTGTAGCAGACATTAAAAGAATATTAGTATTTATACCTTTTTCTGCTAAATAGAGTCTTTGCTGAACACCAAATCTGTGTTGTTCATCAATTATTACATAAGCTAAAGCGGAGAAATATAAATTTTCTTGAAATATAGCATGTGTACCAATTATAAAATTATAAGTGCTTTTTTTAATTTTATCATAAATCTCATCTTTATTTTTAGTACTACCAGTAAGTAAAATAGGTTTTACATCATCATTATTCAAAAATTTAATTACATTATTATATATTTGATTGGCTAATATTTCAGTGGGAGCCATATAGGCAACTTGCAAACCTTTTTGAAGAAATGGAATTGCTGTTAATAAAGATACGATAGTTTTACCTGAACCAACATCGCCTTGTAATAAGACCGTTTCTCTATACTGAGTATTATTTAAGTCATTTATATTATTGATAACGTCTTGCTGATTTGCAGTTAATTCAAAGGGTAATTTTTCTAATAATCTTTGTTGTAAAATGAAGTCTAAATTTAAGCTTTCATTTTTCTTTTTTGTCTTTTCTTTTAAGTATCTAATAGCAAAATAATTTGAAACTAGTTCATCAACTGCTAGTCTTTTTCTATATAAATCTCTATTTTCAATATCCTCTTTTACTAAGGGAAAGTGCATTTTTGTGAGTGAGGCATTAAAGGATAAAAAATTATATTTTTTTATCAAATTACTATTAAGCCATTCATCAAAGTTTTCTAAATAATTTTTAGCTTCCTTTAAAACTATTCTTATATCTTTTAATGTTATTCCTCTTGTAAGAGGGTAAATATTTTCAAATGTTCTTAATTTATCCTCATTTTCAATTTCTTCTATATAATCAGGGTGCGCAATACTTAGATTACTTTTATAAAAAGAAACCTTCCCACTGATTATTAACTCTTTATTTTCAGGGTACTTGGTTCTGAGGAAATTACCTTTCATTGAAAAATAAATTATATTTATAATCAAAGACCCCTTCACGCATTCAATCACATAGGGTAACTTAGGGTTAAAAGGATAGTGATGCTTTTTGACTTTTACTAAAGTTGTAATAGTTTGTCCTTTTTCTAGATTTTTAAAATTAATATCTTGGGTGCGATCAATTGATCTACTTGGTAAATTGTAAAATGCATCAATTACTGCATTTATATTTAAGTTTCTAAAATATGACGCTTTCTTTGGACCTATTCCTTTAAGTTTGTCTACATTTTGATATAAGAAATCGAAACTATTGTCACTCATGATAAGTAACGAAGATAAATTAAAAAAATTAAAATATCGATGTCAAACATTAGGTATAAAGGAATTAGACGTAATTTTTGAGAAAATTTACATAAAACTTGAAAATACTAACGATGTTGAACTAATTGATCTCTTAGATGATTTATTGAAAAACGAAACACAATATATATTCGATGTATTTTTTAATGAGTCTTTTAAAGAGGATAAAGTTAAATACCTAAAAATTATAAATCTATCTAAATAGTATTGGAAAACCAAGATATCAATTTTAGTAAGAAATCTATTTTATTGTGTGAGGACGATAAAATAGCACTTGATTATGAAAATATACTTAAGTTGCACTATCCTCAAAAGAAAATTTGCTATTTTCCAGCTCATGATTCTCTTCCTTTTAGTTTTGAAAACTCAGCATCAGACATTTTACTTGATAGATCAGATAAACTAAGAGCATTAACTGATAACGATATAATTATTTTAACATGTAATAACTTACTAAAAAAATTTCAAATTAAAAATGATGTAGATCATTTTCTATTTCTTTCTAAGAATCAAATAATTGACTCAAATTTAATACTAAATAAATTAATCGAATTTAATCATTCAAATCAAGCAAATGCTTATAATAAACTCGAATTTTCACTTAGAGGAGATATCTTAGATATTTACAATAACAATAATAATCCATATCGAATTTCTTTTTTTGATAACATGATTGAGTCTATAAAAGAATTCAATCCACAAACACAACTTACTTATAAAGAAGAGAAAGAAAATGTTGTGATTATTAATCCTAATATTGAAGCCTTAGAACCAAATACAAACAATAGTTACTTAGAGGATATTATAAGTGGATATGAAATATATACGATTAATAGAAGTGATATCATATTAAAAGAAAAACTAAATTCTCTTAAAGCTATTTATAACCAAATCAACCCTGAGACACCTTTTTCAAATTACTACTTAGATGAAGATAAAATCAAAAATTTTAAATTAACGAATATTTCATCTAGTTCGCCAAAATCATTAAAAATTACATCTAATACCTCTTTAGATGATTTGTCTAAGATGAGTAATTCTATTTATTTTCATACTGGTAATAATCCCGCTCCAATTGAAAAAGAATTCTATCAAAAACTTAAAATAAATACTAAATATGGTGGAAACTTTTATTTTAATAAGACTGTTATATCTAAAGATTATTTATTTGATGGAATTATACATTTAAACAAAAATTCTTATTCAACCAAAAAAACAAACCTAGATACGATTATAAATTTTAATGACCTTTCCTTAGGAGATGCTGTCGTTCACCAAAAACACGGTATTGGAAGATTTGTTTCTATTGATAATATTGAAGTTAGTAACCGTATAAGAGAATTTATTCGATTAATTTATCGAGGTAACGATAAGCTTTTATTACCAATTGAAAATTTAAATTTTATTACAAGGTACGGTTTTGATGATAGTAGCCTTCTTCTTGATAAATTAGGAACAAATGACTGGTTGTTAAGAAAAACATCAGTTAAGAAAAAAATTAGATTTCTTGCCAATAAGTTATTAAAAAATGCAGCTAAGAGATCGACTATAAATATTAAAGAATTTCAATATAATAACTCTGATCTTGAAAAGTTTAATAAACAATTTCCATTTGTTGAAACAGAAGATCAATTAAATTCTATAGAACAATCCTTAAATGACTTAAGACTAGAGAAACCAGCTAATCGCCTAATATGTGGTGATGTTGGTTTTGGTAAAACAGAAATAGCATTAAGAATAGCCTGCGCAACATATTTGTCGGGTTTTCAATTTGTAATCGTTGTGCCAACAACTTTACTTGCAATGCAGCATACCAATACTTTCAATGAAAGATTCTCAATTTTTAATATTAAAGTTGCATCACTATCTAGGTTTACTTCAGCTAAAGATAAAAAAGAAATTCTGCTTTCATTAAAATCAGGAGATGTTCAAGTACTTATTGCAACACATAGTCTTTTTAAAAAAGATATTGAATTTAATAATTTAGGTACATTAGTAATAGATGAAGAACAGAAATTTGGTGTAGATCAGAAAGAATATTTAATTAATAAATATCCAAATATTCATTTGTTTTCTTTATCAGCTACACCAATACCAAGAACACTTCAAATGTCTTTATTAGGATTAAAAGATCTAAGTATAATTGGAACACCCCCATCAAATAGAATAAGTATTAGAACCTATGTTCAAAAGTATGAATCTGTTGCTCTTTTGTCTGCAATTAAAAATGAATTAGAGAGAAATGGTCAAATCTTTATTGTTGTACCTAGAATAAGTCATATCCCTTTTGTAGAAAGTGAAATTAAAAAATTAAATATTGAACTCTCCTATGGTGTTGGTCACAGTAAAATGAAAGAAAAAGACATTGAAGATGTATTTATATCTTTTACTAAAGGGGAAATTCAGTGCCTTATATCTACTAATATCATTGAATCAGGAATAGATATTAAAAATGCTAATACTCTTATAATCTTTAACTCTAACTTATTTGGCTTATCTCAATTATATCAACTAAGAGGTAGAGTAGGTCGATCAAATAAAAGAGCTTACGCCTATTTATTTCATGATAGTGAAAAATTAATAAACAAAACTGCTTTAAAGAAACTTCAAGTTTTAGCTAACTATGAAAATTTAGGGTCTAATTTTCAGTTAGCAAATGAAGATTTAGAAATACGTGGCGCTGGTAACTTACTTGGTGATGAACAAAGTGGGCACGTAAAAGACATCGGTATTGAACTTTATCAAAGCATGTTAAAGGAAGAAGTTGAAAGACAAAAAAATAATAATTCAGAAATAGAGGATGATTATGAAGAATTTGAATTTGATGCATTTTTTGAGTATTACATACCAAAAACCTATATATCAGATGATATCTCTAGATTGATTATTTATCGAAAATTTACTAATTCAAAAAACATTCAAGAATTGAAAAGTGTTTTAGATGAAATATATGATCGTTATGGCAATTATCCTGCTGAAGTAACTAATTTATTTAATTTACTTACAATTAAAATAAAATCTTTAACATTAGGAATATCTAAAATAAATATCAAAAGAAACTTTATTGATATTACTTTTAAAAAAGCTAGTCAAAAAATATTAGATAATCTTATTCAAATGACACAAGAAAAAATAATTAAAATGAAAAGTTCTAGGTCTATCCAAATTAAAAATAATGAAAATGAAGATTTATTTTATACTGTAAATCTTTTCTATAAAAAGTTAGGATTAAAATAAATGGAAGAACAGCAACAACTACCAAAAACTAACGCTGAATGGGCCAATTATTATGAATCAATAATTGCTGAACTTAGTGATAATCAAAAAAAAATAGGTGAGCCTATTTCTATTGATGAATTTTATGAACTTCCTATAAAAAGAAAACAAAAGTATATCAAAAAGCTTTATTTTAAAATTGGCGATGCAGAGTAATTATATTCCAAATATTGATTTATCTGAAATTATTAGCAAAGACTTAAATAGTAATGCTGCTAAGCAAATAGCAAAAAGTATTAAAGAAGCATCTGAAGATATTGGTTTTTTTACAGTAACAAATCATGGTATTCCAATTTCTAAAATTGAAAATCTTTTAAAAACTTGTAAAAAATTTTTTTATTTACCGGAAGAAGATAAACTTAAAATTGCCCCAAAAAAATGGAATCCTAATACAAATACAGTTTATAGAGGATATTTTCCTAGCTCAGTTAATGGTAAAGAGGGATTAGATATAGGAGACCCTCTTTTAAAGCAAGATATGGCTGATTTATTAAAAAAAGAAAAATTTGAGGTAAATCATGATATGACTTTTTTAGATCCATCTTGGCAAGCTACTATAAATAACTATTTTAATGATCTTCATAACCTTGGAATGATTATATTTAAAACTATTATATCTTCGTTCTCCTCTAATTTATCTATCGCTGATCGAGCATTTCAAAGACCAAAGACGCTTTCTACTTTAAGATTTAACTACTATCCCAAACAGGATAAACCAGTTGAAGTTTCCTCTCAAGACGGAGTTGCTTTAGGTTGTGAAACTCATGTTGACAGTGGAATAATGACTATCTTATATCAAGATAAAAAAGGTGGTTTGCAAGTTCAAAATAGACACTCTCTTGAATGGCATGATGTTCCTCATGACCCCAATGCTTTTGTAATTAATACAGGGTTGGCATTGGAATATTTAACAAATGGCAGAATGAAAGCAACTAACCACAGAGTCCTTTTCAATCAAGAAGAACGTATTTCAATACCTTTCTTTTTTGAGCCTTCTTACGACTTCATATTAGATCCAAAATATTTGGATATTAATGAAAATTTAATTTATAATATTGATAACTATGAAGATTTTCTCACTAATTCACTCAAAAAATTTGTTGAATATGACAGGCCTGCCTAAATTAATCTTCTTATCTCTTTTTGTATTTATATCAGCTTGTGGTGGCTTTAATACAGGAGTAAAAAAATCAGATACCCAAAAAGTTAATACTGTTAAATATGGAACTCTTGTTGCTGCTGAACCAGTCAAAATTACTGGTGAAAGCTCTGGTCTAGGGGCCCTTACAGGGGGTTTAGTAGGTTTTGTTGTCGGATGCGGAGAAGGTATTTTAGATGATGACTGCAGAGATGCTGCAGCAGTGGTTGGAACTATTGGTGGAGCAATAGTAGGTTATGTCGCTGGTTCATCATTAGGAGATCATACAGGTTTTCAATATGTTGTAGACGTTGATGACACTGATGATGATATTTCAATAGTTCAATCAGGCGCAGAACAAATACCAATTGGTTCTAGAGTGACTATTGCTATTGGAACTAACACAAGAATTATAATATCAGAATAACTTACAGGAGATAAAGAATGTTTATTGCTATGAATAGATTCAAAGTAAAATTAGGTGAGGAGAAATATTTTGAAGATATTTGGAAGAATAGGGATACTCATTTAAACGAGGTACCAGGTTTTAAAAAATTTAATTTAATAAAAAGTGAGTCTAATGATGAATATACACTTTATGCCTCTCATAGTGAGTGGGGTTCAAAGCAAGATTTTATTAATTGGACTAAATCAGAAGCTTTTAGGATGGCTCATAAAAATGCAGGTGAACATAAAACAGTATATTTGGATCACCCACAATTTGAAGGTTTTGAAGTAGTAATTTAAGTAAATATCACATATTTTTTACCAATGGACTTAGTAAATCACGAGATATTAATCAATAGTAATATGTTAGGGACAATGTTCTTTGCTTGCACTATTTATATAACATTGGTTATAGCTAGGTATGCAACTCTTGCAAAATTAATTAGAGACTCTCGATCTAATGTTGAAACAAATAAATTAAGATTTAAAAGTCAAAGTGAATATTCTTTTCATATCTTGCATTATGAAAAAAGACTTAAATTATTACGTTACACACTTTACTTATCTCTTTTTGGAGGGATAGCATTGTGCACAAGCTTATTATTTTTGTTATTAAATTACAGCTTCATCTCTGCTATAAGTTTTGGTATTCATCTTTGCTTAGTATTATTGGCATTAGTCACTCTTGTATATGAACTAGCTGTATCTTTTGAGGCTTTAACTGAGCATTTAGACATAATGAGAACTTTAAAAGATAAATTTTAACATATAAATAATATTCAAACTGTTCGTTTATTTTATTTCTGTCTTTTTTTATTTCTTCCCTTTTTATCTTATAGAGACATATACACTTCCACCCATACTTAAAACTTTTCCGTAGTCCTCTAGTAACTTTGCAAAATCTGGGAAATAATCATTTTTACTGGCATTTTCGACATGTCTTTGAACACTCTCCATAGATGCAAATTGTTCATTTATTGTAAATAATGTGTTTCCAGTTTCGCCCTTACTAGGATCGGTAGGGTCTTTAAACTCTGGTGCTTTAGTAAAGTAAGCATTTAATAAATGATCCGTTCCATCAGAATAAAATTCAGTCATCCATTTTCCATGGGTGCTAAAAATATTTTCAACTTCAGCAGCTTTATCATTTGGAACAGCATAGGAAAGATTTATACATACACGATCAGTCATTTTTTTCTCCTTTTAAATAAAAATAATAGTAATTATACATTTTGAAAATTGAAAATAGATCAAATGGCGGAAGGACTGGGATTCGAACCCAGGAAAGAGTTGCCCCTTTGCCGGTTTTCAAGACCGGTGCTTTCAACCGCTCAGCCATCCTTCCAAAGCGATTTGTATTTAATAAAGAATATTAGAAAAAAAACAACCGGTATTTAGCTATTTTGGCTACCATCAATTCGTCTTGTGCTAAAGATAACTCCAAGCATAAAAACAATAATTGATGATGGAAATAGGAAATAACCAATAGTATAGGAATCTGGATAATACTGCATACCAGTGTATAAAACGATACCATTCATGAGACAAAGAATTAAAAATACAACATTTGTACCAATTCTACTTAGTATCATACCTAAGGGCTTCAAAACAACAATAGCGGCTGCACATAGAAAGATTATGGCTGGAATAATATTCATGAGCAATCCCATCGACTCAGAGTAAGTATAGTCTTCTAATGAGTCCCAAGGCAGTAGCATTGAAGCTAGCATCATTAAAATAGAGACATAGACAAATCTCTTACTTATACTTGTTAAAATCATTGGATAGTTATAACAAATGACAAAATTTTTAATAGTTTAATGATATGATAAATTTTAAGAAATAACTATTAGATGAATGGATGTATAATAGATTTATATCTAGGAATCAGAATATGTTAAAAATTTATCTTTATATTTGCCTTAGTTTTTTTTTTACCCTCAATATTAGTGCTCACGATGCTAAAAACTGTGATGTCCTTGAAAATTATGATTTTTCTGGTTTTGAAGACTGGAAATCTGAAGTAGTCCAAAGATCTGATGAATTTGGGCTAGATCGGGGTTTTGTGTCTGAATTAATTGCTCCCTATGAGGTAAATAAAAGGGTGATTGAAAATGATAAATGCCAACCTGAATTTACTTTAACATTCTCAGAATATATTGAAAAACGAATTTCCGATTTAAGAATTAAAAATGGACTTAATAATAAAACTAAATACAATGGCTTATTAAATAAAATTGATAACTATTATAATGTTCAATCAAGATTTATATTATCAATCTGGGGCTTAGAGACAGCATACGGGAAAATTACAGGTAATTATCCTGTGTTAGAGAGTCTTTTGACTATGTCTTATGATGAGAGAAGAAGACGATATTTTACAAAAGAACTCTATAATGCTCTGAAAATATTAGAACAAGGTCACATTAATCTTACTGACTTCAAGGGCTCTTGGGCAGGGGCAATGGGCCAAAATCAATTTATGCCTTCAAGTTTCTTAAATTATGCGCAAGATTTTAATAATGATGGTAAAAAGAACATTTGGACTGACACTGAAGACTCTTTAGCCTCCATTGCAAGATATCTTCAAGGTGTAGGATCAAATAAATGGGACCCTAATTATACTTGGGGTAGGGAAGTTATACCCCCAGATAATATTAAATCACTAGAACCTGAATTATTTATCAAGAGAGAAAAAGGCTGTTTAGCTGTTAAAAAACTCTCTAAAAAAAAACCTTTGAGAGATTATAAACAGATGAATTTTAAAAAAATGGACGGTAGTTCACTAGATAGCTTAGATATAAGCAGTTATTTACTAAGAATGGGAAGAGAAGAGGGTGATTTCAGGTATTTTATCGTCTATAATAATTACCTCAATATTCTCTCATATAATTGTTCTAATTATTATGGTCTTTCAGTTGGATTATTAAGTGATAAATTTAAATAATTTAATTAAAATATTGTTTTTACTAATTTTATCATCTTGTACAATTAACTCTATTGAGACAATTGAGGATAAAAAAATAGCTAAGGAAGTGCCATCTCAGGAGTACTTTAAAAAAGCTGACGTAAATACACCTCCTTTAGTCGAATATGATATAGATTTTAGAGTTTTAGAAAAATTTGTTTTTGATGAGAGGATTTATGGAAATAATATTCATCATTCGAAGTTACCGATACCAAGTGTTATTAAGCTCTCTGATCCTAAAAACTTAAATAATAGCATCATTGTTAGAAATATTAAGTTAGAAACAGAAAATAGACTCTCTCTGAGCAAAGATATCATTGATCAATTATCACTAAATACAAATGTCTATTTAGAATTCTTAAAAGATGAATCAATAATACTAAGGAATGTTGTTGATTCTAAAGAGGAAAGTAAAATAAAAATGGATGATACAGAGATCTCATTTGAAAATCTTGATGAAGACCAAACTGAAATAAGTAAAAAACTTGATTATGTGAAAATTAAATCTCTAGAAATTAAAAACTCAGAGAAAATAAATACTATTTTAGTTAATATATATGAGAACATAAAAACGGCTAAGCTGAAAACAAATAAAATTAAGAATTTAGGACTCCTTTATGAAGAAAATGATGAGGGTGTTATGGTTTTTGCTGGCCCATTTCCTAACAATGATATAGATCTTAAGTTGGATTTCTTGATTAAAAATGGATACATAAATGCTAAAAAAACCCGCTAATTTATTACTATTAATTATATTTCTTCTATTAACAAGACAATCATTCGCTATTGAAAGCATTGCAAAAACTGCACTGGTTATTGATTTATCGACCAACGAAATTCTTCTAGAAAAAAATTCAACAGAAATGACTTACCCATCAAGCATGACTAAAATGATGACTGCTCTTGTGGCATTTGAAAAAATTAAAGATGGTAGTTTATCATTAGATCAAGAGTTCCTAATTAGTAAAAAAGCATGGAAAATGGGTGGCTCAAAGATGTTTATAGAGGTTGACAAACGTGTGAGTGTTTATGATCTTCTTCTCGGTGTTGTAGTTCAGAGTGGAAATGATGCATCTATAGCTATTGCTGAGGGCATATCAGGTTCTGAAGAGATATTTGCAATAGAAATGAATAATTTAGGTAAAAAAATTGGTTTAACTGGAAGCAATTTTACAAATAGCAGTGGATGGCCTGATGATAATCATTACACGACTGCAGAAGATTTAGCTAAAATAGCCCAATATACTATTGAAAACCATTATGAATTGTATCAGATGTATAAAATCAGTGATTTTACTTATAACGGTATTAAGCAGGACAATAGAAACCCTCTTCTCTATATATTTGAGGGTGCTGATGGCTTTAAAACTGGTTACACAGAGGCTGCAGGATATGGCCTAGTAGGATCTGCGGAAAGAGGGGATAGGCGCCTTATTGTGGTTCTAAATGGGCTAGAGTCCTCTAAATCAAGAGCTCAAGAGTCTTTAAGGTTAATGGATTGGGGTTTTAATAATTTTCAGTTGGTAGATTTTTATAAAAAAAATGAGATTATTCAAGAGGTTGATACTTGGTTAGGTAAAGATGATAAAGTAGACCTTGTTGCTTTAGAAGACATTAGTGTTAGCATACCAAAAGCTCAATTATCTTCAGCTAAAGTTACTGTACTCGTAGAAGAGCCAATAGCAACACCAATTAAAATAGGAGACCAAATTGCTAAGCTACAAATATCTTTTGCAGATAAACAAGTAGATTTTCCTTTATATTCTGGTGAAGACATTGATCAAAAGAATTTCTTTTCAAGAATATTTTCAGCTATTTATTATATCATTCTTGGATCTAACTAAATAATATCTAAATAAATGAAAGTGATTAGTTTTGAAGGTTTTGAGTATTCAGGTAAGTCTACTCAAATTAAACTATTAAAAAAATATTTTATAAAAAATAAAATTAAGTCTACTTTTACTAGAGAACCAGGGGGTAATAAAGATTTAGAAAAAATTAGAAATATAATTATTAAATCTAATTTTGATAATTTGAGTTTAATAATGTTTTTCTTTGCTTCTAGGTTTTCACTTCTATCTTCAACAAAAAATAATGATTTAATTGTATTTGATAGGTTTTTTGACTCAACATATGCCTATCAAAAATATAATTTAAAAGAAAAAAAACTAATAATTAGTTTAATCAATTTAATTGATCAAAAATTTATCCCAAATATTACTTTTTATCTAAAATTAGATAAAAAAAATTTAATAGAAAGAAAAAATAAAAGAGTTTATTCGAATAAATTTGATAAGAAGTATTTAGGACAGTTTTCAAGAATTCAAAGAAATTATAATGAAATATCAAAAATGAAAATAGGAAAACGAAAGTTTGTTACAATTGATGCTTCGTTATCAGCTAATGAAATACATGAAAAAATTATAATACATCTAAAGAAATGCAAATTAATAAGATAATTAATACAATAAAGTCTGAGAGTAGTGGGTTCTATTTATTAGAAGTTACAAACGCTGATACTATTTCAACTATTGAAGATGAAATTTTAAATTGCTTTTATGAGAAGCAATATGAAATAGATACAAGTTTTATTAACTTACAGCCTGAAGAAAATACTAAATTTATAACAATTGACCAAATCAGAAAAATGAAAAAAGAATTTCTTCACACCAATGTTTTAAATTTAAATCGAGTTATATTTGTGAAAGAAGTGAATAATTTAAATATAAATGCATTAAACGGCCTTTTAAAAATAATAGAGGAAATACCTTCAAAGACTTATTTTATATTTTGTTCCTCTAACTTAATTAGTCTGCCTGAAACTATTATTTCTAGGGCTAGGGTTATTAAAGGTAATAACACTCTAATGAATTTTGACGACTTAAATACTATGATGAAAGATATAGTAAATCAAAATCAAAATATATCAGAAGACTTGATTCATTCTCTTATAAGTCCATTTATCAATTTAAAAAAAACAGATTTTTTTGATAAAATAAAACTTTTTAGTAAAGATCAAATAAATATATGTTCATCAATATTCTTAAAAGTACTTAATTATCATTTAAAAAAGAATTTAACTAATAAAAAGCTCTATAAGTACCTTTTTAAACTTCATTCTGATTACTTAATTGATGTCGACGAAAGTATAAAATTTAATACATTAACAAATGATTTAATTTCGATATATTTTACAAGATTAAATTCTAACCTCATAAAATATGTCAAATAAGTATTTTACAACTCCAATTTATTATGTGAATGACAAACCTCATATAGGACATGCATATACATCCATCGCTGTTGATATTTTAAAAAGATTTTACAATTGTAGAGGATTAAATTCTTATTTTTTAACAGGGACTGATGAACATGGACAGAAAGTAGAAAAAGCAGCACTAGAAAAAAATATAGATCCTCAAAAATTTACTGATACCGTATCTGAGAATTTTCGAAATTTGAGTAGTTTATTAAATCTATCTAATGATGATTTCATAAGAACAACTGAGGATAGACATAAAAAATCTGTTCAAAATTTATGGAAAGTTCTTTTAGAGAGAGATGAAATTTATTTATCTAAGTATAGTGGTTGGTATTCTGTTAGAGATGAGGCTTTTGTTGCAGATAACGAAATAATAGAAAAAAATGGAAAAAAATATAATGGTTTTGGATCTGAACTATCCTGGGTAGAGGAAGAGTCTTATTTTTTTAGACTTTCTAAATGGCAGAATAAGCTTTTAGATTTTTATAAAAATAACTCTGATTTCATTGTTCCTAAATCTAGATCAAACGAAGTGATAAAGTTTGTTGAGTCCGGTTTAAAAGATCTTTCTGTATCAAGGACTACATTTAAATGGGGAATAGATGTACCAACCGATGAAAAACATATTGTTTATGTTTGGCTAGATGCACTAACCAATTACATATCTGCATTAGAATATCCTAATACAAACTCTGAGTTATTTCAAAAATATTGGCCTGGGATACACGTAGTAGGGAAGGATATAATTAGATTTCACGCCATTTTCTGGCCAGCTTTTTTGATGGCTGCTGATCTTGATCCACCAAAACAGATTGTAGCACATGGTTGGTGGACAAATGAAGGTCAAAAGATCAGTAAAAGCCTTGGGAATGTCATAGATCCCAAAGAATTAATTGATATTTATGGCCTAGACTCAGTTAGATATTTTTTATTTAGAGAGGTCCCGTTTGGCAATGATGGAGATTTTTCAAAAGTTGCTATTAAAAATAGAATAAACGGTGAATTAGCAAATAATTATGGCAATCTAATTCAAAGAATACTTAGTTTTATTTATAAAAATTTAGATCAAAATATTGATTTAACTATAGATAATTTTAATTTTGATATCTTAAAAAAAATCAATGAATCTGAAAAGAGGTTATTTGAATTTATGGAAAATTATAAATACGACGAATACCTAAAAACATTATTTTTATTTATGAATGATTTAAACAATTATGTTGATAAATCTGCTCCATGGGTATTGAAAAAAACAGATCCTGAGGAGATGAAAAGGGTTTTAGCTAATATTTGTTTATGCATTATAAGAGTTAGTCAGTTTTTAGTGCCTTTTATGCCATCAAAAACATCTGAGGTTTTTAGTTTATTTGAAAATACAAACAATATTGATTTAAATACCTTTGATAACTTTAAGGAAATCATTAACCTAAAATTTCTTAAAATTCTAAAACCAGAGCCATTATTTATTAAAATTGAATAATTTAATTGATAGTCACGTTAATTTTGGTCATGAATTACTTAAAAATTCTGTCTCAGATATTTGTAAGGAAGCTCTTGAAAATAATATAGAAAGAATTTTAAGTATTAATTCTAATATCTTCGAGTTTCAAAAAGATATTAATTTGATCAAAGACTTCAATTTTGTAGATATTACTTTAGGACATCACCCAAATAATACTCTTAATACCAATGCAGAAGAAATAAAGAGGCTTTTAAATGAAAATATTAAAAAATTTGAAGATAGAATTGTCGGAATAGGGGAAACAGGTTTAGATTATCACTACAATATTCCAAAAAATAAGCAAATAGAGTGTTTTAAGGCCCATTTAGATGTAGCTAGTGCTCATAATCTACCATGTGTTATTCATATGAGAGATGCGGAAACAGATATGATTGAAATTTTAAGCGAATATTCTAAAAAATTGGGTAAAATTCTTATTCATTGCTTCACAGGAAGTGAGGAATTTGCAGAAAAATGTATTGATTTAGATTGTTTTTTTTCTTTGTCTGGCATTATTACATTCAAAAATGCAAGTAAGCTCCGTGAAACAATCAAAATACTCCCATTAGAAAGAATTATATTTGAAACTGACAGCCCATATCTCACACCTGATCCTTATAGAGGCAAAGTTAATAAACCTGGTTATCTTAAAATTATTATAGAAAAATACTGTGAAATAACCGGTAATGATTATTTAACAACTAGTAAAATTAGCACTAATAATTATAAAAAGCTTTTTAAAATAAATGTCTAAAAATATTGAATTAAATGTATTAGGTTGTGGCTCTAGCTTTGGTGTCCCTTTATCTCACAACATTTGGGGAAATTGCGATAAAACAAATATTAAAAATTATAGAACTAGACCATCAATACTTTTAAAAAAGGCAGGAAAATCAATATTAATTGATACAAGTCCTGATTTAAGAAAACAATTAATAGATAATAAAATAGATAATATAGACTCTGTTATTTATACTCACTCACATGCCGATCATATTCATGGGATCAATGATTTAAGGACAATCTCTCTTATAAATAGAAAAAAAATACCTATTTATGCGGACAATATAACTTTAGATACTCTAAAAACCAGCTTTTCATATTTGTTTATAAAATCTTCGTCACATGGTTATGAACCAATTTTGAATGCTAATATATTGGATGGAGAGCATATTGAGATAGATGGCTTTAAAATTGAAGTTATTAAACAAAATCATGGTAACATTGACTCCTATGGTTTCATTTTTGACAGTAAAATAGCCTATAATCTTGATATAAAATTTTTCTATGATGATAATTATTTAGATAAAATTAAAGGCATTAAATGCTGGTTTGTTGGTTGTTTAAGGTATGACGACCACCCATCTCACGCTAGCTACAAAGAGATTATTGATTGGACTAAAAAAGTTAACGCAAATCAAACATTTTTAAGCCATATGACCGCTCATATAGATTATGAAACTGAGTTCAAGAAACTATCTAATAGTCGTGTTTACCCGGCTTATGATGGTCTTAAACTAACTATATAGGATTGATTTAAGTATCTTAATCATGATCGTGATTAGCTATCTTTTCTATTAAACTCATGCAAACTTCTTCTGAAGAAGCCATTAAAACAGTATCGCTGATCTCACATGGAGTGCTATAAGACATCTTATTCGAAGATTTATTTTCATCATCTGATAAATGAGCTGTGCTCATGTTTGCATAAGAGCTAGTTGTTATTAAAGAAAAAATAGTTACCAATATTATTCTTAATGTTTTCATGATTTCTTATATAGTTGACATTTAAAAAATAGATTAAAGAAACTAGTTATTTTTTCATTCTATATTCTTATAATATATATTATGCAACAAATAAATATATAAATGTCAATAAAATCAGTAAAAGAACAGTTTGATAAGATAGCCCCTGACCTCAAAATTATAGAATTTGATGAACCTACAGCAACAGTTGAACAAGCTGCTAAAGCTCATAATGTAGAACCAGGTCAAATCGTTAAAACAATAGCTTTAGCCCTAGATAAACCTATTTTGCTAATGACTGCGGGAGATGTAAAAATTGATAATAAGAAGTATAAGGATTTTTTCAAAAAAAAGGCAAAAATGCTGTCAGCTGACGATACTTTAACTTGTACCACTCACCCTGTTGGTGGTGTTTGTCCATTTGGATTACCTGTAAAAATTGATATTTATGCAGATAAATCCTTAATTGCATATGATTTAGTAATACCAGCTGCAGGATCAAGAAATAGTTCTGTTAAAATTCAGAGAAAAAGGCTATTTGAGATGACAAAAGCCGCAATTGTTGATGTAACAAAAAGTAAGTAAAAACAGTATACTATTTAGTATCGTTATACTTAGATTTTACAATTTTTGGAGCAGTTGCAAATGTAGCTGCTGTCATAAATGTTCCAAAAATAAGCAAGAAATGTGCACTAGCTGTGATACCAAATATTAAAAAAGAACCAAAATACAGTGAGAATACAATACACCACATCCAAGCTAAAAGCTGCATAATCAGGTGTCTCAAAGCCACACTTGGTATCTTTCTTAGTGGATTCCACTCGGCATCCATAACGCTACTGTAAACTTGCATAAACATGTTTTTCATGGCCTTTTATACATGCGACAGATGTGACCAGATCACAAATTTTTAATAATAATTTTAATTAATTGAGATAAGTTAAATTAATGAAAATGATAGAGTTTTGGTACTCAATTGGAAGTACGTATACATACCTTTCTACACAAAGATTGAACGATATAGCCAATCAAAAAAATATTGAATTTGAGTGGTGCCCTTTTAGCGTTCGCTCCAGAATGATTGAAATGGAGAATGTTCCTTTTATGGCAGAAAAAAAGAGGGATAAAATTGACTATATGTGGAGAGATGTTCAAAGAAGAGCTAATTTTTATGGATTTGATGCTAAAGTCCCAGCTCCCTACCCGCTGAAAGAATTCGATTTGGCCAATAAAGTTGCGATCTTAGGAAAAGATCAAGGGTGGATAAAAGAATATACGATACTAACTTACAAAAAGTGGTTTTTAGAGCATTTGGAGCCTGGATCAGAACCAAATCTTAGTTCCTCCCTAAAGGAAATTGGACTTGACTCAGAAAGTGTTATAAAAATGGCTCAAACAGATGAAATTGAGCAAAAATATCTACAAAATACAGAAATGGCTAAAAATAAAGGTATTTTTGGTAGTCCCACATTTATCGTTGAAAATGAGGTTTTTTGGGGCGATGATAGATGTGAAGATGCCATTAAATGGCTATTAAAATAATGTCTATTTTCGATTTTTTTGCGTTTTAAGGTGTATTGAAATTTAATTAAGTATAATTCCTTAGGTAAATTTATGAATTTAACTGTTGATTTACTAAAATAAATATTGATAATGCTTCAGCTCAAAATCCGAATATTTCCTAAATTTTGTGAATGTCGCAGTTTACATTCCCTTTTTTACCTAAAAATATGAGATTTTTAACCTTTTTAATAGTTTTTTTTAAAATCATAAATTGAATAACTATCTTGATGGTTTTATTGGTAAGCAATTATAACTATGGTTTAATTTAGCACACTAATTTGCTGATTAATTTGATAAATCGCTTATAAAATTAATTAAATCCCACAACATCAGATTAATTTATAATATTTATTCTGAATAAATTATTTAATCTGTATTTTTTTTAGCTTGGGTAAGATTATTTGTTTTTTTGTATCTTAAAAATAATTCAAGTAAATTTATATTTATATAGTAGAAACAATATTATATTTATAAAAATTAAAGTATATTATACTAAATATTAAATATTTATTACATTAAATAATTTAATCATTAAGATATTCAATTAATAAGGAGTTGCAGAGATGATAGGTTAGTTCATAATTGCTGCTTATATAAGTATATCAGGATCAGATAACGTACATATTTGGACAAATAAATTTGAAAATATAGACCAATGTACTCTTCATAAAACAAGGTTTTTTGATGATATTTTCACATTTATTGAAAATGAGTATTATCTAATGCCAAGAAAAATAGGATGTATTGAAGTAAATGGTCAAATTAATGATTATTTAAAAAAATTAGATGAAATTAATCAGGAAACTTTTGGGGCTTAATAAATTTAAATGTTACCAACTTTAGAGTATTTTTTTCTCTCGTTTGGATCTAAATATCTTTTTCTTAATCTTAAATTTTGAGGTGTTACTTCGAGCAACTCATCAGAATTGATATATGTCATCATCTCCTCAAGAGACATAATTTTAGGGGAAGTTAGATTAACTGCTTCATCTGAACCAGATGCTCTAACATTGGTTAATTGTTTACCTTTGAGGACATTTATCTCTAAATCATTATCCCTCGTGTGTTCGCCAACGACCATACCTTGATAAACAGGTGTTTGATGTTTAACGAACATTATACCTCTGTCTTGAAGTTTCCAAATAGCATAAGCGATAGCTTTACCGTCACCTGTTGAAATCAAAGCTCCTGCCCTTCTTTCTGTAATCTCCCCTTTGAATGGTTTATAAGAGTGAAATACTCTATTAAGAACTCCAGTGCCCCTAGTATCTGTAAGAAATTTACTTTGATAGCCTATTAGACCTCTTGATGGAGCTATAAACAATAATCTAGTTTTATCAGTCCCAGACTGCCTCATGTCTAACATTTCAGCTTTTCTTTGGTTCATATTATCAATAACGATACTAGAAAACTCTTCGTCTACATCTATCGTTACTTCTTCGTAGGGCTCGCACTTAGTTCCATCTAATTCTTTGTAAACAACTTTTGGTCTTGATAGAGTTAATTCAAAGCCTTCTCGTCTCATGGTTTCAATTAAAACACCTAATTGTAATTCACCTCTTCCACCAATTTCAAAAGAGTCTTTATTCTGGTTTTCTGAGAAAGTAATAGCAACATTCGTCTCTGCCTCTGCTATTAGCCTATTTCTTATTAAAGTTGATGTAACTTTTTTACCTTCAGTCCCTGCTAAAGGAGAGTCATTAACCATTATATTTATTGACATGGTTGGAGGATCTATTGGTGTAGATTTTATTGGTATTTCTATTTCTGTAGAGCAAATAGTGTCAGATACTGATGTTGTCGATAAACCAGCTATACAAACAATATCCCCAGTATTAACGCAGTCGACAGTTATTTTTTTAGTCCCTTCAAATTTTAAAAGTTTTGTTAGTCTTCCAGTTTCTACAATTTTACCTGAAAGATTAACTGCGTGAACATTATCATTAATTTTTGCAGATCCTTGTTCTACTCTTCCAATTAAACATCTTCCTAGATAGGGATCATAATCAAGAAGGGTTGAAAGCATTGCAAAAGGTTTTGAATTATCAACGTCTGGGGATGGAACATGATTAATAATTTTATCTAAAAGAGGTGTAAGGTTTGTTCTTTCTTCAGTTAGCTCATTTACACACCAACCACTCCTGCCAGAGGCATACAAGACTGGAAAATCTAATTGTTGGGAATTTGCATCGAGTGATACAAATAAATCAAAAACTTCATTTAGCACATCATCTGGCCTCGCATCAGATTTATCAATTTTATTTATTACAACTATAGGTTTGAGCCCTTGTTTCAAAGCTTTACCGAGTACAAATTTTGTTTGTGGCATAGGCCCTTCAGAAGAGTCAATTAATAAAATAACGCCATCTACCATAGATAAAACACGCTCTACTTCACCTCCAAAATCAGCATGACCAGGAGTATCAATTATATTAATTCGAATATCTTTATAAATTATAGAGGTAGGCTTTGCTAAAATAGTAATACCTCTCTCTTTTTCTAAATCATTAGAGTCCATAATTCTTTCTGAAACCTCTTGATTATCTCGGAAGATCCCACATTGTTTTAATAAATTATCTATGAGGGTAGTTTTGCCATGATCAACGTGGGCAATAATTGCAAGATTCTTGATATCATTCATTGAGATAGGTGTCTTATAGATTAAATTTACTTATTTAAAAGCTTATTTTTTGCTTCTGTTATTAAATTAGATAGATAATTATTTCCATCTTTATCAGGGTGGAACTTTTTCATTAAATCGTAATATGATTTTTTAATGTCCTCATCTGATGCACCTTTTTTAAGTCCTAAAACAGATAGAGCTTCCTCTTCTGTCATTTGAGACTTGTCTGAAGAGGATGAAGTTTGTTTATTCTGACTTATTATTACATTTAAAATATTAAATCCTCGTGGATCATTATTTTTAAGTTCCTCTAATAATTTAGTTACTTCATTTTGAGACAAAGAGGAAAAGGAACGACCTTTAAACTCTCCTTCCACAATATTGATGCTAGCTTGACGTGATTGAATCATTATTTGAATTTGAAGATATTTAGTGTTTATTTTGGGTTTGAATTTACTTCCAAAGGAAGATCGTGAAAATAAATTGAGAATACTTAATAGAGATGAAATTCTTCTAAAGAAAAGTAATGCGGGTGCTAAAGCAACAGGTAAAAAATTTAGCTTTCCTGAAAATATTAAGAAAAATCCTAAAATTATTATTAAGGTAATAATCAAATACTTTTTGTGTCGAGCGGATAATTGGTTTCCAAAAAAAACAAAAATACATAATGCTACAATTGATAATAAAATTAAGAGTTTAATCATCCTAAGTTAATTTTTAATTGCTTTATTCTTTGCTCTCTTCCACAGCTATACTTGTAATATGTGTATTTAATTGGATTTTTTTTGTAATAATCTTGGTGATATTCCTCTGCTAAAAAAAAGTTTTTAAAAGGTAAAATTAAAGTTTCAACTTTTTGATCATGATTTGTTTCAATTTTAGAAATATAAAAATTTACTATATCAATAAATTCCTGGTCATTAGTAAAGATTGCACTTTTGTATGAATAGCCTCTGTCACAAAACTGACCATTGTTATCAAAAGGGTCTATATTTAAAAAAAAACTTTTGACTAATGTATCCAAGCTCACAATGTCTGAGTCATAGACGATTTCTGCAGCCTCTATATGGCCTGTATTACCTTCTACAACCTCACGGTAAGTAGGATTTTCAACATAGCCTCCAGAGTAGCCTGATTGAACACTAACAACCCCTTTTATTTCCTCATACACTTCCTCAACACACCAAAAACAACCGCCTGCAAGGTAAATAGTATTAAGTTTTGCAAAAGTAAATGAGGGGAGCAAAACTAGAATAAATAAATATCTAAAAATCATATTGCATTGATAAACAAATTACGAAACTTCAAAGTGTTTAGACCGGGCTTTCCGTTAGAAATGGTATATTTATCAACTTTAACTATAGGCATGATAAAATTTGTGGCACTTGTCATGAATGCTTCATCTGCATTTAGAAGTGAAGTAATTGAAAATTTCTTTTCCTCAAATTTAAATTTATTTTTTTTCAAAATAGAAATCAATTTGTGTCTTGTACAGCTTTTTAAAATTCTAAAGTTAAGTGGATGCGTAATACATTTGTTTTTCTTAATAATCCAAATACTAGAGGAGTTACCCTCAGTTATCATATTTCTGTTATCAAATAGAACTGCCTCATGAGATTTATTTTTCTTCGCATGATTTGCAGCTAAGACATTTCCCAGTAAAGATATGCTTTTAATATCAGATCTCTGCCATCTTACATCTGGATAAAGAGATGTTTTGACACCCTTTTGAGCCAGTTTATTTAAATATTCAAAATTTTTAATTATTGAATAAATAACAATGTTGGGTTTGAGGTTGTTTGAGTATTTGTGTTCCCTTGGGTTTTGATCTCCTCTTGTAATCTGTATATAAACTATTCCCATTTCTAGTTGATTAATTTTTTTGATTTTTTTAATAATACTTTCAATTTGATTTTTATTTAGATTAATTTTCATATCCATTTTTTTTAAGGAAATGAATAATCTATTTAAATGAAGTTTAAAATCTACAAATTCATTCTTAAAAACAGCAATAACTTCGTAAACACCATCTGAGAACTGATAACCCCTATCCGTAACACTGACAGTTGATTTACTGAGTGGTTTATATTTTCCATTAATATAACAGGTTGTCATAAGATTATCTTTTTGGTTATATTAGTATTATGAATCTTAAAAGACGAGATTTTATTAAAAAATTCTCTTGTGCCTGTTGCGCACCTTTATTCCTGCCTTCCTGTTCTGAAGTTGCGATAACAAATCGTAAGCAACTCTCAATTATTTCTGATGAAAATATTAATCAACAAGCCCTTCAAGCTTATGAAAAAGTTAAGAAACAAGAAAATTTAATAGAGTCTGGACCTAATTACAGAGCAGTAAAAGAGGTTGGCCTCAGAGTTACAGAGTCTGTTGAGGAGTATTTTTTAAAGATGGGTCAGTCAGATACCATTAAAAACTATAACTGGGAGTTTATTTTGATAGACAGCAAAGACACTCTGAATGCTTGGTGCATGCCAGGAGGTAAAATTGCTTTTTATACTGGTATCTTAGATGTTACGGCTAATAACGATGGTTTAGCCTCGGTTATGGGACATGAAATAGCACATGCTGTTGCAAGACATAGCGTTGAGAGAGCCAGTCAAGCATTAGCTATTAACTTAGGTACAACAATTTTAGATATAGCTCTTGAGGGGGCACTATCCAACACTTCCGCTGATGATTATCTTGTTAATTTAGGTTTATCTTTGCCATTTAACAGATTGCAAGAGTCTGAAGCTGATTATTTGGGCTTAGCCTTTATGACCATGGCTAATTACGATAATCATGAATCATATAAGGTATGGCTAAGAATGGCTGAGGCTCAAAAAGGAAATACTCCTCCAGAATTTTTATCCACGCATCCCTCTCCTAAAAATCGTATTGAAAAACTTAAGAATTGGATACCCGAGGTCGACTTAAGATTTACCTAAAAGCGTTGTTTTGTCATACTTCCAACAAATAAGAAATTATCTATATTGTTATTATGAACAAAGTTATTAAGTTAAAAAAACAACCAAAAACTAGTGAATCTGATAGCATTAAACAGCTAAACAGTAAGCTAAATAAGCTTGATAAAAAAATCGATAATCTTTACGTGAGACTAGATGGACACATTAATAAGATTGATAAAGTTTACTCTAGATTAGAGGAGCATTTTTCTGGTATTGAAAAACTCTTATCCTTTTTTAAATTTAGAAAATAATTACATCGATAACTCATAATTAATATCTTCAGAAGAACCTAATAAACTCTGATAATTATTCGAAAACCACTGCTTTATTTTCGATTTGTTAATAATGACAGGGTTTCTTTTATGAATAAACTCAATACTTTTTAAAGAGGATTTTGTTAAGATCGAAAAGTAATAAGTATTATCAACTAAACTAAATACTGCTCCAAAAAAACAAACTTGTGACTTAGTATACAATTTATATTTTTGTTTTTGTGCATCAGTATTCATCCACTCAAAATAATAATTAAAGGGTACTAGACAACGATTATTCACAATTAGTTTATTACTGAATAATTTTTCTTGAACAGTCTCTGAACGAATATTAAATAGTGTTTTTCCTTTTGGCAGCCAGTCAAATAATAATCCCCATTTAGATTGTTTAAATAAATATTTAGAATTATGTTGTAAAATAATTGGTGCTTCAGTAGCTGGAGAAATATTATCATTATTATAATCAAAAATTGGTTTAAAGTTATTTATGGTTTCTTGTTTGAAATAAGATTGGTTATCTTTGAGATTAAGCGAATATCTTCCGCACAAAGTTAAATTTTTCTAAAGTTCAAGTAATTAGATATATCAAAGTCTTTATATGAAGCTCTCAAACCTAAAAACTTAAAGTAATCATCTCTAATTTTAGTTCCAAGGGGTGTATCAGTATAGTTATCTAAAACACCACTGATATTTTTTTTGGCCTCAATAACAATATCTTTAGGCAGTTGTCTAAATTCCACACCCAATGATTTTAATTTTTCTATAGCGACAACCTCTTTGTACATAAAATCAGAGAGCATTTCTTGATTTTCGGACTGACAAGCAAACTCAATGATACTTTTAGCTTCATTATCAAAAGAGTTCCATTTGTCTAAATTCATTCCAAGAGATATAGATACTGTTGGTTTTTTAAAATCAGGGTAATAACAATAATTGGTTACTTTATAAAAACCAAAGGCTAGATCCATAACTGGATTAGACCAATCTGCAGCATCTATAGCGCCGCTAGACAGTGATTGAAGGATTTCTCCCCCAGCTATGTTTACTGGAGTGGCTCCCATTGTTTTCAATAAATCACCACCCATACCAGGACTTCTTATTTTTAGTTTCGCCACATCTTCAACACTATTTAATTCATTTTTAAACCAACCAAATAATGTTGATCCTGTGTTACCAACTAAGAAATGTTTAACATTAAAATCTGAGCCAAGCTCATCCCAAAGCATTTGACCATTTCCTGAATAAATCCAAGAATTAAATTCTTCAGCCGTCATTCCAAAAGGAACAGCAGCAAAAAAAGGATAGGCTTTATTTTTCCCTCCCCAGTAAAATTCTGCTGAGTGATATAAATCTGCTGTTCCAGATGAAACAGCATCAAAAACTCCAAATGGAGGAACTAGTTTACCAGCAGAATAAACATTAACCTTAATTCTATTATTGGATAAACTTTCAATTCTTTGAGCTAATCTATTTGCACCTAGGCCAATACCTGGAAAATTCTCTGGCCAAGAGGTGACCATGTTTAATTCAGTAGTTGTGCTAGCATGCACATTAAAAGTAGAAAAAGTAGCTGCTCCTAATACTGGTATAGAGGCATTTTTAATAAAACTTCTTCTATTAATTTTTTTTTTCATAATATGATAGATATAAGATAACACTTTATAAATAAAAATGAAATTAGAAGCAAAAAGTTTATTAGCCGCACTAGATGAACAGAAAATTGAATATAAACTTTTTGAACATGAAGCTTTTTTTACTGTCGAGGAATCAAGTAAATTAAAGATAGATTTGAATATGCAAGGTGCGCATACAAAAAACCTATTTTTAAGAGACAAAAAAAGAAATTTTTATTTACTATCCTGTTTAGATAATACTGAAGTAGATCTAAAAATAATTAAAAATACAATCCAATGCCAAGGTAATCTTTCCTTTGGTAGTGCAGATTATTTATATGAAAAACTAGGAGTTAAACCAGGTTCTGTTAGCCCCTACTCTTTAATTAATAATCCAGATAAAGACGTAAGTTTTTATTTAGATAAAGGGATTTGTGAATTTGAGTTATGTAATTTTCACCCGCTAGATAATACCAAGACTATCCAAGTAAAAACAACAGATTGCATTAAATTTTTAAAAACAATAACAATTGTAAAGTTGATTGATTTTACAACTATGGAAATTACTAATCTCTAAAATTTTGAAACTGTAGTGGGATTTTAATGTCGCTAGTTTTCAATAATTCAATCATGGATTGTAAATCATCTCTTTTTTTTCCTGTAATTCTCACTTCATCACCATTTATGGAGGCCTGAACTTTAGCCTTTGATGTTTTTACAAGATTTGTAATTTTTTTTGCATCCTCTTTAGAAATACCATTAAGTATATCTATAAACTGTCTTACCCTATTACCTGAGGCGGTCTCTGTTGATTTAACATGAATAAATTTAGGATCAATTTTTCTTCTCACTATATTATTTTTTAAAATATCATTGAACTGGGATAATTTTGTATTATCAGTCGTTTCAATAGTGATTGAAAAATCAGAACGCTCGATTGAAGAATTTGTATTCTTAAAGTCAAATCTATTATCAACTTCTCTTTTTGTATTATTGATGGCATTATCGATTTCTTGAATATCCGGTGAAGAAACAACATCAAAAGAAGGCATAATTGAACAATACAATATTTTTATTTATTTCAACACTAATAGTTTGGGGACCTACTTGGTATATAATTAAATTTCAGCTGGGAATAGTTGATCCAATGACATCGGTTTTTTATCGATTTTTTTTATCTTCCATCATAATTTTAGTCTTTTGTGTGTTCAAAAAAATAAACCTTAGATTTTCATTGAAGGAACACCTCTTGATTGCAGCTCTTGGTATTTCGTTATTCAATATAAATTATGTTTTTTTCTACCTTTCTACAGTGCATTTAATCAGTGGATTTGTCGCTTTATGTTTTTCATCAATTTTATTTATGAATGTCGTTAACAATGTTGTTTTTAAACATAAATATCCCAAAATTATGACACTAGTGGGAGGCCTCATTGGAACTTTAGGCTTATTATTTATTTTTTATGGTGAAATCATTAGTTTTGAATTTTCAAAGGGTACGAGTATTGGAATATTATTAGGAGTATTGGCGACCTACTTCGCATCTATAGGAAACCTAATATCAGAGTACACCTCTAAAGTTAAATTGAATGTTGTGGCTGTTACAGGTTATGGAATGTTATATGGCTCTGTAACCTTACTAATTTATCTATTAGTAGTCGGTATAGATTTAAATTTTGATTTTAGTTATAGATATATAATTTCTCTTTTATATTTATCAATCTTTGGAAGTGTATTTGGTTTTATCCTATACTTGTCAATTATTAAAAATATTGGGGCAAATGATGCAGCTTATGTTGCAATCATAATGCCTCTCATAGCACTAATAATTTCTACCATATTTGAAGGATTGATATGGGATATGAACTTATACATAGGTGCTTTTTTAGTACTATTTGGAAATATATTAATTTTAAAAAGAAATTAGTTTTTAAATAATTTTTTTTGCATAATTACAATCATACTTGCCATTAAAAAAAGTATTAACATGGGTGTATAAACGAATTCAATACCAAAGATATCAGCAACATATCCTAAGGCAGGTGGTGCAATCATAAAAACACCATAAACCCCTATCGTGATAATAGTTATTCCCACCGTAGGATTCACATTTTCAATCGAAGATCCGAAGGTGTAACAAATAGGGATAATAGAAGAGACACTGAAACCAGCAATAATAAAACCTATAATTGCAAATGTTAAGGAACTACTTAATGCTATTACTAGTGATCCTAACAAAGAACCGATCACTGAAAGGACAAGAAAATTATAGATACCAAATAATTCTTTTAATTTATCTCCGATTAATCTTCCAAAAACCATACTTCCGTTAAAGGCTATTGCGGCAAGTCCAATATTAAAACCATCAGCATTAATATAATCCCTCATATATAAAGATCCCCAAGAGTCTGTGCCCCCTTCTAAAAATACTGCTGTAACAGCTAACACAAATAAAACTATTAGAAACAGTGGCCAGTTAAAAAAAATAGAAAAGAAAGATAAAGAGTCTGATTTATTATTTTTTATAGTTAAGCTGCTAAAAAAAATCACTGGGGCTAAAATTGCAACAAACACAATTGAATTTATAAAAAAACTAATTTTAAACTCCAAAAATAAACTGGTTAGCAAAGAACCGGACAGCAATCCAATACTCCAAAACGCATGAAAACCTGACATCATTGGTTTATTAAACTTTTTCTCTAAAAAGGTCGCTTGCACATTAAGAATTACCTCAAATAGTCCATAACAAACACCAAATATAAAACTCAGCAATGCCATGAATTCAAATAATTGTGCAAATGGTATTAAAAGCCATAAAACACTTATAATAAATCCAGACATAAGGGAAATTTTTTTGGACGAATAAAGTTGTGTTATTTTTGGTGCAACGATCATTGTTAAAACGGAACCAATTGAAAAGATAACAAATAAATAACCCATCCCAGTGTAATCAACTTCTATTTGATCTTTTATATCGGGAATTCTAACAGCCCATAAACCTACAAAAAAAGAGATTGAAAAAAATAGTGCTTTGCATGCATTAGTATCTGAAATATGAATTTTCAATTTTTAAAATTAAAAGTAATTAAATTACTACCATCCACCATCATCATCTGCTTTTTTATCTTTTACAGATTTACTTAATGATGTTTTAACTAACTTCCAAATACCATTTCCTGAAACAATAATTTCATTTTTTGAAAAAACTTCGCATTTCACAAAACATAAAGTTTTAGTCATTCTTTCAATAGAAGGAATACCTATTAATTCATCTCCTTTTTGAGCAGAAAAAGTAAAGTGTGTGTTCATTGATATAGTCACACATGGCCTATTACCAAATGACTTGTAAGCAGCATTACCCATTACATTATCTAAAACAGACATTAAAAAACCACCATGGGCAAAATTTCCAGAATTAAGATGTTTTTCGGTAACAGTTATACGATATATGTTCTGATTATTTTCTTGTTTTGTCTCTAATTCACCTAGTAATAGTGAATACGAAGATTTTGATATTAACTTCCAGGTCATATATAACTTTATAATGCAATCTTTCAAAAAAGAAATGTTTTATAAAATCACCTAGATAAATTTTTAATGGACAAATAAATTGATACACAATGAATAGATCTTTTAGGACAGATGACAATAGTTCAAATAGTTTTATACCTAGCTATTCAGGTACCAACGGTGCTGTAGCAACTCATTCTAATTTATCATCAATGACCGCTTACAGTATTTTAAATGATGATAAAGGGAATGCATTTGATGCTGCTGCTGGAGCGATGTTAGTTGAAGGCCTCGTCAATCCTCAAATGTTTGGAATGGGAGGAGAAGGAGTGATGATTTTAAAACCAAAAGATCAAAATCCTTTAGTTTTAAATGGAAATACAATATCTCCAAAAAAATTTGATTTTTTAAACTTAGTTACAAGGGGTTATACAGAAGTGCCCGATCAAGGTATTTTAAGTGCTGGTGTCCCCGCTGCATTTTCCTCTATTTTTAGGATGTTGCAAAGATACGGGAGTCTTGATTTTAAAACTATCTCTCAATATGCAAAGGTATATGCAAAAGAGGGTTTTCCAATACATACTGGAATTATTAATCAAAATAAATTTGGATTAAATAGTTTAAAAGACAAATTTAGGAAAGAATGGAAAAATTCTGCAAAACTATATTTAAAAAATAATAAAGATATTCCAAAAGTTGGAAGCTTATTTAAAAATTTAGCTTACTCAAACTTATTAGACTATCTGGGTAATTATGAAAAAAAAACTACTGGTACTCGAAACAATAAGTTTAATAAATTACATGATGCCTTTTATAAGGGTGATGTAGCAAATTCTTTTTTAAAATTTTCTAAAAAAAATGATGGTCTTCTCTCAAAAGATGATTTTGAAAATTTTAATGTAAAGTTTGAAAAAACGATTTTCGAGAAATATGGTGATTTTCAAGTCTATAAAACAAATTTTTGGGGTCAAGGATTAACAAGTTTAATGATGTTAAAAATGGCAAATAAACAAAAAATTAAAACTCTTCAATCAGCTGATGATATTCATAAATTTATTGAAATCTTAAAATTAACATTTGCTGACAGAGAGATGTATTTTACTGGTAAATACAATACAAGAGTAAAGGCAAGTCACCTATTGAATGATACATACTTGAATAAAAGAATTCGACTAATTACAGAAAAAGCTATTGATACAATTATCCCTGGAGATCCTCTGTCTAAAAATTCTTTATTGCCAATCGACAATGACATTAAACCATGGGGAGCTGGGACTGTACATATCAGTATCATAGACAAGGATAATAATGTAGTTTCATGCACACCTAGCGGAGGCTGGATTAGATCTAATGAAGTAATTAATGAATTAGGATTTCCTTTAGGAAATAGACTGATGACCTTTTATTTATCAAAACCTGGTCATGCAAACTTCATTACTCCCCTGCAACAACCAAGAACAACGCTGAGTCCAACTTTGATTATCAATCATAAGAAAAAGGAAATACTTAGTTGTGGGACTATGGGTGGTGATGCTCAAGACCAATGGCAGGCTCAATTTTTAATAAATTATATGTTTTCAAATAAAAATATAGATCAAGCCTTAAATGAGCCCAGAGTTTCATCAGAGCATTTACCTGCTTTTTTCCATCCACATGATCCAAATTATAAACAGTTATTGTTAGAAGAGCGGCTTGCACCCTTAAAATCAAAATTAATTAAAAAGGGTCATAAATGCCAAACAGTTACTGACTGGAGTGAAGGTTTTATATTATGCACAAGAAAGAAAAATAAAATTTATGATGCATATGCAGATATTAGAAGTTATAAAAGTCAAATATTTCAAGCACAAGCATTGGCATGGTAAAGAAACATAAAAAATTAAGTGATTTAGTAGATGTAGTTAAAAGACTACGCAATCCAAAAAATGGATGTCCATGGGATATTCAACAAACATCTAAATCTTTAGCTAAATATACTTTAGAGGAAGCATACGAGGTAATTGAAGCAATTGAGTCTAATAATTATCGTGAATTAGAGGGAGAGCTTGGAGATTTGTTACTCCAAGTTATTTACCATTCAATTATAGCAGCTGAAAAAAAGAAATTTTCTATTGAAGATGTTATTGATACCAGTGTCAAAAAAATGAAATCACGTCACCCACATATTTTTATGCGCGATGAGTCGATTAAAACTGTTCAAGATGTAAATGAATTTTGGGAGACACAAAAAAAATATGAGAGAAAAAAAAAGGGAGCTCAATCTGTTTTAGATGGTGTGAGTATTAGTCTTCCCGCCGTTACAAGATCGTTAAAACTTCAAAAGAGAGCTGCAAAAGAGGGTTTTGATTGGAAAGATGCTAATGGAAATTTGAAGAAGGTAAAAGAGGAATTAAATGAACTTTCTCATGAAATAAAAGCTCAAAATAAAAAGAAAATAAAAGAAGAATTAGGTGACTTATTATTTTCTTGTATTAATTTATCAAGAAAATTAGGACTTGATACTGAGACTGTAATCAGAGACTCTAATAGAAAGTTTGAAAAACGTTTTAAGAAAATGGAAAAACAAATGAATAAAGAAAAATTAGAGTGGAATTTAAAAAACCTGGAAAAACAATGGCAAAACTCAAAATAGTTCTATTTAGTATATTTTTTTCAGTTGTATCTAATAGTCTTTTATCTTACGAAATTACAGATCTAGTAAAAATTCTTATTGAAAAAAATGAGACTAATTCAAAATTTAAATACGACAATTTAATAGAAGATAAAGATTTACAAAATGCTGATACCTTATACATACCAGAAATTGATTACTCATTTAATATTTCTAATAATAATTCAAGTACTACAAGTACATCTAATTATAATTCAGATACTCATACTCTAAGTGCCACAGTTAACTTATATAATGGGGGTTTTAGTCAATTAAATTTAATCACAACGCAAACTAGAAATCAGGCTTTTGATTATTTAAGGGAGTATCAAAAAGAGTTATTAATTAAAGAATTACTTAACGGCTATAGTAATTTGCAAGCATTAATTTTTAAAAAGAAAAATCAACAGATGAATTTAGAGTTTTATAAAAAGAAAGTTCTAGAAGCAGAAATTTTATTTCAAGCAAATAGAACTACTAAAACTGAGTTATTGGATTTAGAAAATGAACTATTAGAGGCACAAACAGTACTATTAGACTATGATAGACAGATCGATAACTTAATGCTGCAAGTAAGTAAATTACTTGATTTAGAAATTAAAGATGAAGATGTAAATTTTGATTATGAAATTGACGTATCAAGCACTCAAATTAATAAGAAATTATTTTCAGATTTAATGGGATCTTCTTATGGTCAGTATTTATCTTTTATAGAAAACACGTATCTACCTGAGTTGGAAATGAGCAAAAAAAATCTAAGACCCTCAGTTGATCTGTCATACTCTTTAAGTGAAAGTCAGAATTATTCTGCAACAATTGATCACAGAAGGTCTTCTTCACTTTCTTTAACATTAAAAATTCCTATTTATGATGGCTACAAAGATGAAAATAATTTTGATATAGAACAATACAATTATCAAAAAAAATTGCTTGAACATAAAGATTTAAAGAGAGATATGTTAAATACATACCTCGAAGCATGGAATAACTATGATTTTTATTTAAATAAAATTGATAACCAACTGAAAATTATGGATACCCTGAAACTAAAATTAAAAGGTAATGAGATATTGTATAAGGCACAGAAAATTAATATCACTGAACTAATAGAAAGTCAGAACGACTTGAATGATGCACAAAATATTTTATTAGATTTGAATTCTCTCAGAAAATATTATTTAATAGACATTCTTATTTTTAACGGGGATTTAAATACAATTATTAATGGATTGGGATAGATTAAAAACATTTTATCATGTTGCTACTGCTGGTAGCATATCTAGAGCCATGGATACAATCCATCTCAGTCAATCAGCGATTACAAGACAAATACAATCTCTAGAACATAGTTTAAAAACTAAACTCTTTAAGAGACATACTAAGGGTATAACTCTGACAGAACAAGGCTCATATCTTTTTGAAGAGACTGAGAAAATATTTGCTGATTTAAATTCTATTGAAAAAAAGATAGTTGAATACAAATCAGTTCCCACTGGAAGCCTTTCAATTAATACAACTGTTGCCTTTGGCTCTATGTGGCTTAGTCCTAGAATAAATGAATTCATTCATGGATATCCAGAAATTAATTTAAAACTTAATTACTCTGAAGACGAACAAGACATGTTACGTCAAGACTATGACATAGGCTTGTGGATGAGAAAACCTAAACATTTAGACCTTGTATCAAAACATATCGCAACTATTCAATACCATATGTATGGCTCTGCCAATTATATTAATGAAATGGGTATGCCCCTTAGAAGATCTGAACTTAATGATCATCGTTTGATAACATATGGCATAGGTAAGCCCTCTCCTCTATCCGATACTAACTGGATATTAAAAACAGGTGTGAAAAAAAACCAAAAAAATAGACGACCTCACATAACAATTAATAACCTCTATGGTCTATTAGTTGCAGTTGAAACTGGTGCGGGTTTGGCTGCACTGCCTGATTATATGGCTCAACATAAAGCACACTTAGTTAAAGTATTGCCTGATATTCAAGGACCAAGTTATGAAGTCCATATGGTTTATCATGAAAATTTAAAAGGAAGTTTAAAATTAATTGCTTTTAGAGATTTCCTGATGAATAAAATAAGTCAGTGGAGATTTTGACTTTAAAAATCTCCTTATTTCATTAAAAGTAAAATATAAATATGAATAATTTATTAAAAACCTACAAATTTAGTAGTTTTAAAGTTATCAAAGGTCGAGGATGTTATTTACACACTTCAGATAATAAAAAATTATTAGATTTTTCAGCAGGTGTGGCAGTTAATTCTCTTGGCTATAATCACCCAGTAGTAAAAAAAAGCTTACAAGATCAAATAAAAACAGGCATCACTCATTTATCTGGCTCACAAATGCATGAATTCAAGACTAAATTATCTAAATTATTATCTGAGAATTCTAACAAAGGTGATGTTTTCTTTTCAAATTCAGGTGCAGAGAGCATTGAAGCTGCATTAAAAATAGCAAGAAACTATGGAAGTAAGAAAGGCAAAGATGAGATTATTGCTATGACTTCCTCTTTTCATGGAAGAACAATTGGAGCCTTATCAGTTGGTAGTAATAAAAAATATAAGACAAATATTGGACCTGTACCAGGTAAAGTAAAGTTTTGTAAGTTTAATGATGTCTCTCATCTCAAAAAACTAGTAAATAAAAAAACAATAGCCATTATCATAGAATTTATTCAAGGAGATGGTGGTATCAATATTTGTACTAAAAGTTTTGCTAGAGCTATCAAAGAAATTTGCAAAAGTAAGAAAATTTTATTAATTGGAGATGAAATACAAGGCGGCATAGGTCGAACAGGTAAAATTTTTGCATACAAACATTATGGTGTTAACCCAGATATTATAACCTCTGCTAAAGGATTAGGTTCTGGTATCCCCATCGGCGCAACAATTGTTAAAAAGTATATATCTAATATTATTTCTACAGGTTTTCATGGATCTACGTTTGGTGGAGGTATGCTTCAGACAAGAGTTTCTTACAACGTATTGAAATCTATAAATACTAAATCTTTTTTAAATAAAGTACTGATTAATGGTAAATTATTATCAAGCTTACTTAGAAAAATGCATGACAATCACAAAGATAAAATAGTTGATACAAGATGCCTAGGTTTGATGGCTGGTATAGAATTTAAAAATGATGAAATAGCTTTGAAAACATATAATAAAATGGCAAGAAATGGACTAATATCAACACTAATACAAGGTAAAATAATACGTCTTACACCTCCTCTAATAGTTTCAAAAATTGAAATAAATAAGGCTATTATGATAGTTGCTAAATCTTTATTAAATTAATTAATAATCAAGGGATTGTTTTTGAAAGACTGTACCAATACCCTCCTCTGTCTCTAACTCATTTATAAGAGCATTCTTTATCTCACCACTAATAATGTGTATTTTTTGAACACCTTGATTAAGCGCCTTTAAGGAGTTTTCAACTTTCACAATCATTCCATTAGATATAATATTTTCATCAAAAAGCTTTATTGCTACTTTTTCATCAACTGCAGAAATTCTTTTTCCTTCAGTATCCTTTATAAATGGAACGTCTGATATAAAAATTAATTTACTTGCAGTCAAATTAATTGCTAATTCTGTAGCAATAGTATCAGCGTTAACATTTAATACTTCAGAAGTATTTTTATCTAAAACTAAACTAGGCATAATAATCATATCGTGTTCCTTAAATAAATTTTTGATTTGTAATGCATCAACAGACACAACATCTCCTACTTGACCATAGTCAACTCCATCAACTAGTTCTCTTCTCTTTGCAGCAATGAAGTCTTTTTTAGAAATAGGAATCGGAAAATTTCTAATATTATAACTTGAACTCAAACTAAATATGTCGATTAATATTTGACCAGAAATTTTCTTTGCTGCCTCTATATCATGAGAAGAGGTTATTCTTCTTCCATTTAATTTTTTTGGTTCTATACCATGAACGTTAATCATATAATTATCTAGTTGTCTTCCAAATCCAAAGACCAATACTACTTTTAATTTAGAAATAGAATTTAATAGTTCTTTTATGTCACTAATAACATTCTCAATGTTTTCTTGATTATCACAAATTTTACCACTTACTTTAATTACAAGAATTGAATTTTGTAATATGGACTGATAAAAACTTTGATTTTTAATCATAGGTACAAAGGTATTATTTGATCCAATCCAAGTGCTTGATCTTGGTCAAAGATAAGGTTCATGCATTCTACAGCGTTACCAGAGGCACCTTTCACTAAATTATCTAAGCATGCCTCAACAACAAAATGGTTCTCATCCTTAAAGGAAACGGCAATATCACAGAAGTTTGAGCCAACCACATTTGAAAGTTTGGTATCATTTTGAATTCTTATAAAAGGAGCGGATTTAAAACAATCTGCCAAACATGAGTCTAAAAATTCATTATTGATGGTTTCTTTTGTTTCAATATGACTAGTTAAATATATCCCTCTTGAAAAAGGCCCTGATAATGGCACAAAAGAGAGGTTTTTTCTTAAATTTGGAAAAGATTGATAAATTTCAGCCAAGTGGCGATGGGAGTTGATATTATAAGAAAAAATATCTTTAGATCTTGTCGAATGATGATTTTTGTTTGTTGGATTTTTACCACCACCACTAGATCCTGTAATAGCAGTTACAGATACATTTTTAATTATGGAGTGAAATGGCAATAAAGATAACTGTGTTGTTAATGCAAAACACCCTGGGTTGGAAATATTTGAAGATTTTTTTATTTCATCGCCTGAATTTTCAATGAAGCCATATTGAAACTGACTTTGAGTATTAACATCAAAATTAGATTTATAATATTTATTATAATCTTCTTGATTAGAAATTCTAAAATCAGAACTCAGATCTATAATTTTAACTTTTGATATTAATTCTTTTACATATTCATGAGCTGAACCGTGAGGTAATGCTAAAAAAACACAATCTAAATTTTTAAAATCATCAAAGTTTTCAGTTTGTATGTCTTTTAAGTTTAATGATTGTAAATGAGGAAACTCCTCATCAATTGGTAATTCTCTTTGAAAAATTTTTGATAATTTTACATTTGGATGCATAGAAAGAATTCGTATTAACTCTATACCTAAATATCCATTAGCTCCTATTATACCTACTTTAATCATTATTAATCCTATTGATTATTTTAGCAAAAACATTGACATGGTTAGTTGAATTATAAATATTTAAAAAGTCTGAATTAGGTATAGAAAATTTATCAATAGATTGTTTGTATGCAGAGACATTATTTGTAACGGGTCCGCTTATAATCAATAATTTATCGTCTAGATTATTTAATTTTAGGTTTTCAATTATATTAACTGCCCCTGATACGTCGTAAGCACAAATAATAATTACTTCGATTGACTCCGTAATTTCAGTATTTTGAATGATTTCCTTGGTTCCATAATCTCCATGATAGCCATCTCCTAATTCCATTAAAATTATTTCTGCATCTTCTGACATATGACTAATAATAGAGGCTGAACAATTTTGTATAGTTTCTTTGTCATTCATACAGGTACTTGGAAGACCATAATCTACAAAATCTGACGTTTTATAAGCTCCATTATCTTCATAAGAGTATAGATCTTTCTGGGAAGCAGTGCCTGCTAACTTACATGCATTAATTTTCTTATAATAATTACTGAGTGTTTTAATTATAAAAGAAGTTACTGTCGTTTTTCCTGAGTCTATACCGGTGCCAATAACAGCTATTGATGGAATTTTATTTATTATCTTATTTTCTTTAATTTTTGAATAATCTACTAAATTCAATTGTTTATTAGTTTTACCTATAATAGATCCAAGCACTTCACATTCTGTAGCTGGGCCTAAGAGAATATTGAAATCTTTACAATTACCAATGACACCTCCCAAATTTAAAATATGAATTTTATCGTGTTTATTTAACTCAGAAGGAACAGATCCTGTCATCCCTGAGGATGCAATCCTATTACCTAAAGCACCAACGATAATATCTCCTTCAGTTAATTCAGTAATTCTTCCAGAAATTAGCTCTAACTTATTGTAATTAGGATTAACTGAAATTACTTTAACTGCAATTAGTTGCCCTTGATTACAATCAATCAAATCAGAGATACTCAATTCATCTATATTATTGATGTTTTTAAGTACAGAGCCTATTTTTTTTGTATTAATCATCTTAAGGTTGGTTTTATATAATTATCAAGAATATAAGCAATATTTTATTTAATTGATAATTTATAAGAATATTTTACTAAAGCTTTAAATTACGTACATTTTTAGCTGCTTGGCGGATTCTTTGCTCATTTTCTACTAAGCCTATTCGCACAAAACCCTCGCCATATTCACCAAAAGCGATACCTGGCGAAACAGCTACTTCAGCTTTTGTCATTAAATCCTTAGCAAATTTTAAAGATCCTTTATTTTGGTACTTTTTAGGTATAGGTGCCCATGCAAACATACTCGCTTTAGGACTGGGGATATTCCAACCTGATCGTGACATTGACTCTACTAAGACATTTCTTCTGCTCTCATAAATAGACCTAATTTCAGAGACACATGATTGAGGTCCATTAAGGGCGGTAGCAGCTGCAACTTGAACAGGAGTGAAAGCTCCATAATCTAGGTAAGATTTAATTTTAGTTAAAGCTTCAATTAGTTTTTTATTGCCAACAGCAAAACCTATTCTCCAACCAGCCATAGCATATGTCTTTGACATTGAAGTAAACTCAACAGCAATTTCTTTGGCTCGATTAACTTGTAAAATGGAAGGTGGTGGTTTCTTATCAAAGTATATCTCTGCATAAGCAAGATCAGATAAAACATAAACATTATATTTCAATGCCATCTTAATAATTTCCTTATAAAAATCTAAATCTACTACTTGTGCAGTTGGATTAGAGGGGAAAGAAACTATTAATGCGACAGGTGAAGGTGAACTATTTCTAATAGAGCGATCCAATCTTTCTAAGTATGTTTCAGGATCAAAAATACCATCTTTCATGGTCTGTAGATGTCTTAGTGAAGCACCAGCTATAATAAATCCATAAGGGTGAATAGGATATGAAGGATTAGGTGAGATAATAATATCACCAGGTGTTGAAATTGCTTGAGCTAAGTTAGCCAAACCCTCTTTAGAACCTAAAGTTACTATTACTTCACTGTCAGGATTTAATTTAACACCAAATCTTTTTTGATAATATTTAGCTTGAGCTTTTCTTAAACCAGGTACTCCCTTACTCATAGAGTACCTACCTGTTCCTGGTTTATCAGTTACTTCTTTTAATTTGTCTCTAATATGCTTAGGTGTTGGCATGTCTGGATTGCCCATGCCAAAATCAATAATATCTTTTCCATTTTTTCTAAGTTTTGCTTTAAGTTTATTTATCTCTCCAAATATATAAGGAGGTAAACGATCAATTCTGTTAAAATCTTGCTTCACAATGTTTAAAATAGATTTTTTTATCAATATCTGAAGTAAAAAAGATGAAGAATAAGTTTATTGTCATTAATATTAGATGCTTAAAAAGTTTATACAATTCAACTATTCTAATATGATTTTTCATATTATATGAAATTTTTATAGGATTAAAAATTAATAAATATAAGAATTGTTTAAATTTTTTAAAATTTTGGTAAAGTTTGCCAATAAAAAAATATTTAATTTTATTTTTTGTATTTACGTTGATTAGCTGCTCATCTGCTAAAAAATCATCAGAAATAACTACTAAATATGTTCCTGCTTCAAATTATATGCATTTGAGTTGTGAACAATTAATCGCTGAAGCTGAAGTAATACGAGCAAGAACTCCTGGCTTAGCTGCAGTTGTTGATGAACATAGAAAGAATCAAACTGGTGTTGAAGTTGTTACTTGGGTATTATTTTGGCCTGCAGCATTTCTACTTGATGATGGATCAGAAATGAGCTCTGAATTAGCAGAAGCCAAAGGTCAACTTGAAGCTATTCAGCAAAATTTATACTCAAAAAAGTGTGGTTAATATAGTTTAGGCTTTATTCCCACTCAATTGTAGACGGGGGCTTACTTGTTACATCATATAAAATTTTGTTTACTCTAGGAACGTTATTAATAATTTGAGTAGCCACTTCGGATAGATCATTTACGTCAATTAAAGAAACATCTGCTGTCATTCCATCAACTGAATTAATGCATCTCAATACACATGTTTCTTCATATGTTCTTTCATCACCCATTACTCCCACAGACTTTACAGGAAGTAAAATAGCAAATGCTTGCCATGACTTTTTGTATAAATCCTTTTCGATCAAAAAATTAATAAAAATTTCATCAATATCTCTTAATGTATCTAGTCTTTGTCTATTCACCTTACCTATACATCGAATACCTAGACCTGGTCCTGGAAAAGGATGTCGATTTACAAATTTATGATCAAGCTTGTAGAATAAACCTAATCTTCTAACTTCGTCCTTAAAAAGCTCTCTAAAAGGCTCTATAACATCAAATTTAAGGTCTTTTGGTAAACCACCAACGTTATGATGAGATTTAATAGTAACACTCTTTCCTCCATGAAACGAACGACTTTCGATAATATCTGTATAAAGAGTACCTTGGGCTAAATAGAAATCTTTTTGTGATAACTTTCTAATGTAGTTAGAAAAGACCTCTATAAACAAACCTCCTATAATTTTTCTTTTAAGTTCTGGTTCAGTAACATTTTTTAGTTTTTTTAAAAAAAGATGTTCGGCGTTAATAATATTCAGTTTTAAATTAAACGTTTTAAATACTGCTTTAATATTTTTTACGTCATATTTTCTGAGCAATCCATTGTTAACAAAAATAAAGTGAACATTATCAAGCTTAAGATATTTTGATAAAGCAAATGCTAAAACAGTAGAGTCAACACCCCCTGAAACAGCACAAACTATATTAGGTTTTTTTTCTTTTACATTAATTCTAAAATATCTACCTATAGTTTGATGTAAGTCATTATTTCTCCAATTTTCTTTTAATTGACAAATATCAAATAAAAAGTTTTTTAAAATCTGACTTCCAAATTCTGAATGCGTTACCTCACAATGAAATTGGATTGCATAAATATTTTTTTTATAGATAGCTGCTGGTATTTTATTTTTAGTTTTTGCTAGTATTTTGAAACCTTTTGGTATTTTAGTTAAGCTATCTCCATGAGACATCCACACTTGTTGTTCTAAATTAGTATCTTTGAATAAGTCACTCTTTGATATTTTTATAATAGTCTTTCCATATTCTCTTTGATTGCTTTTTTCAATCACACCATCAAATTCTTTAGAGATATATTGAAATCCATAACATATACCAAGAATTGGAATAGGAATTTGATCCAAAGGTATATCTATTTTAGGAGCATTTTTATTTAACACAGAGTCTGGGCCACCTGATAAAATTAATACTGAATGATTTAAAATATTGGTGACATTGTTGAGATATTTTGGGGGATAAATCTCAGCATAAATACCTAACTCGCGAATTTTTCTTCCAATTAGATGCGTATACTGAGACCCAAAATCAATAATTAAAACTGATTTACTCAATTGGAACGATAGTTTGGAGCTTCTTTGGTCACTTGCACACCATGAACATGGCTTTCGTTGATACCAGAATTAGTCAATCGAACAAATTTTGCATTCTTTTTCAGTGTTGTAAGATTTTTTGATCCCGTGTATCCCATTCCAGATCTTAAACCTCCAGTTAGTTGGAATAACACATTAGATACCTGCCCTTTATAAGGAATTCTTCCCTCTATTCCTTCAGGAACTAGTTTAATGGCTTCATTTATTTCGTCTTGAAAATATCTATCAGCAGACCCTCTAGCCATAGCCCCTAACGAACCCATACCACGATACGATTTATAGGATCTACCTTGAAAAAGAAAAACCTCCCCTGGTGACTCATCGGTACCGGCAAATAAAGATCCAGCCATAATACAATTAGCACCCGCTGCTAAAGCCTTAACTATGTCACCAGAGTATCGAATTCCACCATCTGAGATCATTGGAATTTTATTTTTATTGGTAATGGAAGCTATGTCTTGGATCGCAGTAAATTGAGGGACCCCTACACCTGCAACAATTCTTGTAGTACAAATAGAGCCAGGGCCAATACCAACTTTTATTGCATCTGCTCCTAGTTTAATCAAATCTTTTGCAGCTTCAGGAGTTGCAATATTTCCAACTACTATGGGTAATTTGATTTTTTTTCGAATTTTTTTAAATGAATCTAATACTGCAGAGGAATGACCATGTGCTGTATCTATAAATAAAATGTCAACACCCGCTTTATCTAATTCTATGGCTCTTAATAAATCATTAGGCTTGCTTCCTATAGCGGCACCAACTAATAATTGGCCATTTTTATCCTTAACAGAGAAGGGAAACTTCTCTCCTCTTTGAATATCTTTAACAGTGATTAAACCAATGCATTTTTTATTATTATCAGTAACTACTAACTTTTCTATTCTATTTTCTTGTAAAAGTTTTTTAGCTAATCCAAAAGAAGACATACCTTTTGATTGAGTTTGTGTGATAGAAATTACTTTTTTTGTCATTAAATCTTTAACTTTTGTTTTCTTATTAATTACAAAACGCACATCTCTGTTAGTTATTATACCTTGAAGTGTATTGTCTTTATCAACTACAGGAAATCCTGATATATTTTGCTCTTTCATTACACTTAAAACATCTTCAATTGTATTGTTTGGATTCATTGTAATAGGGTTATAAACAATGCCTGCTTCATATCTTTTCACTTTTTTCACTTCATAACTTTGTGTTTCAATATCAAAGTTTTTATGAATTACTCCTAATCCACCATTTTGAGACATAGCAATAGCCATTTTGGACTCTGTAACTGTGTCCATAGCTGCTGAAATAATAGGAGTGTTTAAGACTATATCTTTTGTAAGATTTGCAGATATATCAACGTCATTAGGGAGGATGTTAGATACTTGAGGTTTTAATAAAACGTCATCAAACGTTAAATATTCTTTAACTTGGGCCATGGCCAATACTAGATTTTTTTATATTAAAATCAAGGACTGAACTAAGAGAGTTTTCTTCCGTCATTAAGACCAGCATCGTAATCTAAAGGATCGACATCATCTAGACATCCTAAATTTACACCCATACCGTTCGGATCTGTTCTTCGATTATGATGAGTATAAATACCACAATGTTTACAAAAAAAATGTTCAGCTAAGTTTAAATTGAACTGATAAAGCGATAAATCACTCTCTCCTTTTAAAAGTTTAAAGTTATCCTTAGGCACCATGATCATCTTTGCATTTTTTCTTATGCATATTGAGCAGTTACACTGCATAATTTTATCGAGATCGGACTCAATTTCAAATTCAATTGCCTTGCAATGACAAGAACCCTTATGATGCACTTCTATGTTCCTTAAAAAAGTTTTTTAATAAATTTTTAGTTTCACTTGCTGTTTCTAAAATTGCCATATGTCCTGACTCTTCCAGAACAATAGTTTTTGAGTCTTTTATTTTAGATGCTAATTCTAATCCAACTTTTTTAGGTGTCATTTTATCATGCTTACCAACAATACATAAAGTAGGATGCTTTACACTTTCTGCAGCTTTCAGTCCATTTGTGTAAATATCACATGCATTAAAGTCTGTACCTAATGTTCCATTATTATTAGATGACACTAATTGACCGCCCATTCCTAAATGACTTAAACCTGGAACAGGATGGCCTCCTTTATGTCCTAAAGGTCCGTGTACCCAATCCATCATTAAATCAACAGCTTTTTGATCTTTATTTAATGCTAAGTCTAAAAGCTCTGTATTCATTTTCATGGACATAGATCCATTAATTAAAACCAGAAGTTCTAATTTATCAGGATGTCTTTGAGCAAATTCTAAACCAACTAAACATCCTTGTGAATGACCGACATAAGAGGTCTTCTCTATTCCTAAAGAAGTTATCAAATCAGCAATCCAATCGGCCATTTCCTCAATTGTTTTTAAAGCAGGACCTTCGGAGTCACCATGACCCGGTAAATCAACAGCTATCGTATTGTATCCATGAAAAGCAAAATACCTTGTTTGGAGAACCCAAGTAACATGGGTCAAACCACTTCCATGAACAAATACAATAGTTGGTTGTTTTTTATCTATCTCTCTTCCACTAGAAGTGTAATAAGCATCTTTGTCGTTTATCTTTATCTTCATTTAGAAGCAACAAGTCTTGGTCTTTGAGATGCCTTAAAACCCATATCAAAGTCAGTCATAATATCTTCCATGTCTTCTAAACCCACTGAAAATCTAATCATATCCTCTGTTAAACCAGCTAACTCTAATGATTTTTTATCCATTTGAGAGTGTGTTGCGGATGCAGGATGAATAACTAGAGATTTTGCGTCACCAACATTGGCTAGATGAGAGGTAAGCTTCAAGGCATTTATAAATGCATGACCTGCTTCTTTTCCACCCTTAATACCAAATGCTATCATTGAACCAGCTCCTTTTGGCATTAACTTGGAAGCTACTTTGTGATCTGGATGATCAGGCAAACTTGGATGATTAACCCATGATACGCTCTCATTGTTTGTTAAGTAATCAAGCATAATTTGAGTATTGGATAAATGTTTTTCCATTCTGACTGATAAAGTTTCAATACCAATTAAAATATTAAAAGCATTGGTTGGACTCATACATGGTCCAAAATCTCTCATTCCTTCCGCCCTAGCTCTCATTGTAAAAGCAGCGGGTCCAAATTCTTCAGCAAAAGATAAACCGTGATAGCCTTCATATGGCTCAGTCATTGTTGGAAATTTATTTCCTTTGGTCCAATCAAAATCACCCTTTTCAACAATAATACCACCCATTGAAGTTCCATGACCAGCCATCCACTTTGTTAGAGAGTGAGTTATGATATCTGCACCTAAATCAAATAAATTACATAGATATGGGGTATTAAATGTTCCATCAACCATAAGAGGTATATTTGCTTCCTTTGCAATTTTTGAAATTTCAGGTAAGTCCATTATTTCAATACCGGGATTTCCTATAAGTTCTCCCCAAATACATTTTGTATTTGGCTGGATTGCATTTTTAAAACCCTCTGTGTCTCTTGGTTTTACAAATGTTGTATCTATTCCAAATCTTTTTAAAGTTAATCTTAATAAATTAAATGATCCTCCATATAGCTGTGAAGAGGAGACTACATGATCACCTGCACTACAAACGTTTAAAATAGCTAGAGTCATAGCACTCATTCCTGAAGCAGTAGCTAAAGCAGCTGAACCACCTTCGAGCGCAGCAACTCTTTCTTCAAGCACTGAAACAGTAGGATTTGATATTCTACTGTAAATATGTCCACCCTCTTCAAGATTAAACAATGCAGCGGCATGGTCTGCATCTTGAAATAAATAAGAGGTTGTTTGATAAATTGGAACAGCACGTGAGCCAAAATTTTTATCTGGCTGATGCCCACTATGTAATGTTTTAGTGTTAAATTTGTATGTTTTAGGATCTGTCATGATATTCAAAATATATCATATATTTATTTACGAAAGTAATGGAAAAAAAGTCTCAAATAAGCTAATTATGAATAAATTACATGTCTTAATTAATAGTTTGTAATCCACATAGTTTGGTAAGCTTTAAGAGTAATTGTAGATTTAATATCAATAATAATTTCATTAGAAATTAAGTCCCACCACTCATTAGAGGAAATTAAATTTAATTCTGATAAATCTAAATATTGAAAAACATTAGTAACATTACTAACACAAAAAATAGATTGTCTTTTATCGTGACTTTGTCTCCAAAAGCCAAAAAAGTTTTTTCCTAAATTAAATGTAAATTGAGTGGCGTTCGGATGAAAAGCTGGTTGATCTTTTCTTATATCGATTAATTTTGATAACTCACTATAGATCTGATTATTTAAGGAGTCTTTGTCACTTAGTAGTTTATCAATTTCCTCATACTTCCATGATCTTCTATTGATAGATCTCTTATTATTTGTCTTCTCAACTTGTTTATAATCATTTGTAGATCCAACGAGACTATGTATATAAATAGCTGGTATACCCTCAATACCTAACATCATTGAATGGCAACATATAAATCTTTCTAACTGCATGTGATCTGTTCCAAAAAAAGTACCTTTAAGAGCATCAAGCAGGGAAATGTTTATTTCATAGACAGACTCTGTGTTATCAACTTTTTTTCTTTTGGTGGTCTGACCGCCAAAGTCAGTCATGATATCTACTAATGTGTCTCTTTCTTTGTCAGTTAAAATACCTTCTGTAGGTCTAAGACCAATTCCATCATGAGAAGCTATAAAATTAAAATAAGAGGTATTATCTTTTGCAGGTGGCATACCCATTGACCATTTTCTAATAGCTGTGCTGTCACCCATTACTAATGTCCAAAGCAATAAAGGAGGTAAGGCAAAGTTATATATTGCATTAGCCTCATCATTTTCTCCAAAATAACTAAGATTTTCTAAATTTGGTAAATTCGTTTCAGTGATAAGAAGGGTATTTTTACTATATGCATTTAAAAGAGTTCTTATAAGTTTAACAACTTCATGTGTTTGAGGTAAGTTTAAACAATTAGTTCCATATTCTTTCCACAAAAAAGCAATGGCATCTAATCGAAATACTCTGATACCATTTTTTAAATATAAGTGGATTAATTTGATAAAGAAAAAAAGAACCTTAGGGTTTTTAAAATTAAAATCTACCTGATCATGACTAAATGTACACCATAAGTAGAAAGTCTCATCATTGATTGCATACTCTTTAAAAAGATCAGAACTTCTTGGACGTACAACACTCTCATATCCTTCTTGTACATTTTTTAGTTTGATAAAAAAATTTTGTGTATCTTCTTTATTTTCAATAAAGTTTTTAAAATATTTACTTTTTATAGAGGCATGATTTATAACTATGTCGCTCATAACTCTAAAATCTTTTGACAATAATTTCATATCTTGCCAGTTACCTAAATCAGGTCTAACAATTTCATAATCTGTTATAGAAAATCCGTCATCAGAGCTATATGGGAAAAAGGGAAGAATATGAACATTATTAAAATGTTTCTTACAATATTTATTTAAAAATTTAGATAGTGCTTTTAATTTATTATCAGAAGTTTCTACAATAGAGTCACCGTATGATATTAAAAAAATATCTTTTTGTGACCAGTTAGGTTCAGTAATACCCTGATCTTTGTTTTCAAATAAATCTAAAACCTTATTAATTAACTTCAAGATCTCATTTTGATCTAAGATATCTTTATAAATAATTTGAAAATGGATATTTAAATTATTTTTTAATTCTTCTCTCAACTTATGCGTTATCTTCTTTTACAGCTTTGTTAAAACTATCTAAAATTGTTGGATCTGCACTGTCAATTCTTCTCCATGTTGGGATGTTGGGATTTTCACTAGGAGACTCTAAAAAAATCTTACCTGCTTCAATAATATTTTGTGCAAACAACTCAACCATTTCCTCTTCTTTATGTACATCAAAGTCTAAGCCATTCATTTCAGCATCTGTTTTGTATATCTGAACCATATCAAGAGCCATACGAAAATATGTAGCTTTTAATGAACGAAATTTTTCATGAGAAAATACCTGACCTTGTGTAGCCAGTTTTCTAAAGATAGCTTTAGATATATCAATGGACATTTTAGATAAACCTTTTTGTCTATTATTTTTTGAAACTTCTTGGTGTTTATGCTCATAGGTTTCTGCTAAATCAACTTGGCAAATACGATTATTAGCAAAGTTTCTATACATTTCAGACAGTATACCAACCTCCAAGCCCCAATCGTGAGGAACTCTGATATCATTTAAAAGATCATACTTAAATGAAAATTCACCAGCTAAAGGATATTTAAATATATCTAGGAAATTAAGATATTCATTATAACCAACCATTTTTTGTAAAGATTTTACTAAAGGTGTTACTAGTAATCTTGTAACTCTTCCATTCATTTTTCCTTGAGCTACGCGGGGGTAAAAACCTTTACAAAAATCAAAAGAAAACTTTGGGTTTGCAACAGGATAAAATAACTTAGCTAATAAATTTTTATCATAAGTAATAATATCACAATCGTGCATCGCTACTGTTCCAGAGTCTTTTAAAGAGATTACAAAACCCATGCAGTACCATATATTTCTACCCTTACCCTTTTCTGTAGGAGATAAGTCAAGGTTAGATAAGGCCTGGTCTATTTTCTTTAATCTAGGACCATCGTTCCAAAGGATATAAGTTTTCTGTGGAAGGACTGAAAAAAACTTTTTAGCTTTTAAAAATTCATTTTTATTAGCTTGATCTAAACCAATAACTACATTTTTGATGTATTTTATTTTCTTTAAAGTATTAACAATATAAGTCAAAGCTGGTTTTTCTAACTCAGTATAAAGAGAAGGTAAAATTAAAGTCATAGGAGAAGTTTTTGAAAAAGATAAAAGATCTCTCTCAATTTGTTCAATTTTTTTTGTATTAAAATTATGAAGTGTTGCTATGACACCATTTTGATGAAAATCAGGCATATTTAAAAAATTTTATTCTCCAATGTATTGTTCAATTTATATAGGACTTGACTCCAACCGTCAGGTGCAAACTTTGATGATTTTATTATATTTTTTTTATTTGAACGCAACTTAGGGAAAGATCCAGATGGATTTTTTATAAGACAAGAGTAACTGGCAGAATTTAACATATCGATATCATTTTTACTGTCGCCTAGAGCAATAGTATTTTTAAAGTATGTACCATAAAATTGATGATCATATACATGAGATATGAACTTTTTAGCTATTCTTTTGTTGCATACAGATGAAACTTGCATGAATCTACCTCCTTGTATTAATACTCCCTGTTTTTCAGATTTAAGTTCATTTTTAAATTTTTTTAAATTTACCAAGCTATCTTCCCAAAGAATGATTTGACTAGCCTCTCTATTTAGCATCTTACTAGTATTATCTAAGTTTGTGTATTTTTTTAAGATTTTAGAGGGAAGTTCTTGGGCTATTAGAAGTTTAAATTTTTTTTGTTTTTTTAATAAAAATTGATGCCAATTCTTAGAGGATAATTTTGCAATTCTAATTTTCCAATATTTACCGTAATCAGATGAGTTCTTAATTTTCTTGAAACGATTTTTTGGAAAATATAAAAGTGCCCCATTCTCTGTGCTAAAAGGCATATTGGTTAAATTTAATTTTTTTAATAAATTTATAGACTCACTAAATGTCTTACTTGTATTAAAAATAACATCATTGTGATTATTAATAATACTAGCGATGATTTTATTGTTATTACCATAAGAATAATTTTCGTGATCTAGTAATGTTCCATCTAAATCAGTGAAGATAAGATATCTCTTCATTTATATAAAATTTTGCTCATTTTTTGGTTTTTATCTAATGTAATAAGAACATTACAAATATCGGGACAAGTTAAAGACATCCATTTTGATAATTTTTCATAATATTGTATGAAAATATAGAGTTTCTTTTTAAGATGATTATCACTTCTCAATGAACGAAGATTTAATTCTTGCTTGTACTTCCAGTTAATTACATATTTCCAATCTGGTAACTTAATAAAAATATAATAATTAAACTTATTAAAGAGTTTTTGGTATTCAATTAACGCTTGATTGTAAGATGTTCTCCAAATCATATCGGGATCACTCTTTTTTTCTAATTCATTAATATTTTTTTTTAGATACGAGGGTTCAACTGGTTTTGTGCCAACACACCAGCCTTCTAATATTATTAAATCAGCTTTATTAACTTTTCGTGTATAATTCTTTTTATTATCGGTTACCTTGTCAAAGACAGGTAAATATACTGGAAATTTATTTGCTTTTAATTTATCAATTGAATTGTTGAGCGATTTTAGATTATGTGTACCAGGAACACCTCTAGTCTTGAATAAATTTGTCTTAGATTTATTTGCTAATTGTTTTCTTTGATGTGAGGATAAATAAAAATCATCAATACTTAATATTACAACGTCTTTTTTATAAAATTTTTTAAAATAAGTTTTAATGAGAAGTGATAAGGTAGATTTACCAGAACCTTGTGATCCTGCAATCATAAGTGTTTTTTTATTATGTAATTGGTTAAATAATTTAAAGTATGTGTCTTTAGTCTCTGTATTAGAAATACTCTCACTAGTCAGTTTGTTAAGAGAATATTGAATAAATTTTATTTTTGTTTGTATATCTGACATGTTTTAAAGAATATTATTTTAAAATAATTTATTTAAAAATTATAGGAAGCAGATAAACTGAATTGATTAATATCTGAAGTATTAAAATCATTTTCTAATTGAGCCTTAATATCAAACAAACCCAGTCTTTTAGATGCCTCTAATTGAGATACTAAGTCTCCATCACTGCCTTGAAACGAGAGAGAATATTGGCTCTCTTTGCGGGATAAATAGTTAGCGGTAATAAAAACACTATCAAAATAGTCATTATAATCATTTTGTTTTCGTTCATAATCAGCGCTGAGTGTGAGGCCTTTATCATGAACAAAATCAAAACCTATCCCCGCCGTCATGACATCGCGGTCTTTTTGATCGGAGGTATAGGAGTGCTTTGTGGAGGTGTCGTAGACATAATACATATCTTGAGTTGAGTTAGATCCTATTTCTTTTCCATACTCTATTATAAATCGAGGCTTCACAGAGGACTCTCGATATTGAATGAGTTGATCTATCTCTAAGCCCACCGAACCAGATGTTGCTCCAATTTTTAGCGCATCAAATTTGAGTGCGTTCGTTCCTGTTTCTCTGTATCCCTCTAATTGTGTGTAGCTGGAATGAATTTTACCATAAGGAGCAATATTAAATTGAGATTGTTTTATTTGTTTTCCAAACTGAAGCGATCCAAATATTTGATTACCTTCTCTGTCTCCATTTAAAGTATTAGAGCCACTTTTTCGAACTAAGTCTGATTGCATGTAGCCTGCACCCACAACGCCGTCCACAAAGGTATCGTTATCTAAATAGCGACTGCCATAAACGGATAAATTAACAGACTGTATTGAGATATTGGTTCCTGCATTTCCTATATCTGTATCTTCATTAACAAATCGCATTGATAAGCCATACACTTTATCATCATCCATTTTTCTATCAGCACCTATAGAGACTCCTTGGATTGAGATGTCTTGGACAGAAGATAAAGACGTGTCACCTATTTTTCCAATGGTGATATCGGCCTTCGTCCATGTCGACCACTCCTCTGTTTGGAAACCTTGAAAAGGATTCAGGTTGGGCATTTTCGGCATAGTAACAAGACTCGATGCAAGTGTTAAATCAGGATTGGAAAAAGATATATTTACATCTTGTGATGTTTGATCAATTGTATCTCGAGAGCGAACATGAGTAATGCGGTCTAAAATAGAATTGGTTGTTTGTTCTGCTAGTCGTTTCGCTCCTTGTACTTGAGCGTCTATTAATCCGATTACATCTTTATCTGTTGTAGGATCTGGGAGGTCGAGACCAAAGCCAGTGCTGAGAGTATATTCATTGATATCATCACCTATATAACCTACCACAAACATCTTGGTTCCATCTGTATTAAAAGCAAGATCAACAGGCAAAGTATCTTGAGCCGCAACGCTAAAACTTTTATCAACAAAGCTTGCTGTTGAAACATCAAAGCCAGTGCTGAGAGTATATTCATTGATATCATCATCCATAGCACCTAACACAAACATTTTGGTTCCATCTGTATTAAAAGCAATTGCTTCAGGAGCATAGTCTTGAGCCGCAACGTCAAAACTATCAACAAAGCTTGCTGTTGAAACATCAAAGCCAGTGCTGAGAGTATATTCATTGACATCATAACTATAACCTACCACAAACATCTTGGTTCCATCTGTATTAAAAGCAAAACCCCAAGGAATATCTTCTTGACCCGCAACGCTAAAACTATCAACAAAAACTATTTCTGCTTTCAAAGAACTAACAAATGTAAAGTTGAAAACTAAGAATAAGTATAGTGATTTTATAAATAATTTTTTAAACATTATTTACCTTTTGATAACGTTATTTAAAATAAAAAAATTATTTAAATAAAGCTAAGTTTCATTAAGATAAATTGATGTAGATATTTCTACAAATGACTTTTTTAGATACAGAATATGCAATTATGTCTTTTGGCGCGCTCTGCAGGATTCGAACCTGCGACCCTCTGCTTAGAAGGCAGATGCTCTATCCAGCTGAGCTAAGAGCGCATTTATTGGAATATTTACCACTTCAACTTTATATTTTCTACTTTAATATGCATTAATTTTTAAATGAACAACACATTAATAAAAGTCGAAAATTTAGTAAAAACTTTTGGTGGTTTAGTAGCGCTTAATGACTGCTCCTTAGAAATTAAAGATAAAGCTATTACTGGTATTATAGGGCCTAATGGCTCAGGCAAAACGACATTATTTAACGTCATAACTGGTAATCTTAAACCAGATACAGGGAAAGTTTTCTATAATGGTGTTGAAATCACAAATGAAGAGTCACACGACTTGTTTCATTTAGGTGTATTAAGAACATTTCAAATTGCACACGAATTTTCAAATATGACAGTTATTGAAAATTTAATGGTAGTTCCAGGTAATCAAAAGGGTGAAAAACTTCTCTATTCTCTGATGAATAATCAACAAATAAAAAAAGAGGATGAAATTATAAGAGATAAGGCTATGGATGTTCTAAAATTTCTTAAGATAGAACACTTAAAAAATGAAAGAGCAGGAAATCTCTCTGGAGGACAAAAGAAATTATTAGAGTTGGCGAGAACTATGATGGTTGATGCAAAAATAGTTTTCTTAGATGAAGTTGGAGCTGGTGTTAATAAAACTCTTTTAAAAGATATCAGTGAGTCGATTTTAAAACTTAATCAGGATAAAGGTTACACATTTTGTATGATTGAGCATGATTTTAATTTTATAAGTGAGTTATGTGACCCTGTTATTGTTTTAGCAGAGGGATCAGTCCTCTTTAAGGGTTCTGCTGAAGAAGTTAAGTCAAATGAACAAGTTATTGAGTCCTATTTGGGTAAGGGATTAAAAAAGTAATGTTTTTTTCAGCGACAAAATTAACTGGAGGGTACGGTGGAGTTAACATTATTGAAGATTGCTCTTTCAATGTAGATCGTGGAGAGATTGTGTCTATTCTGGGCCCCAATGGTGCTGGAAAATCAACGGCAATGAGAGCAATGCTTGGTATATTAGACTTAAAAGATGGTAATGTAATGCTAGATGGAAAAGATATTACAAATCTAAAAACTCAAGACCGAATAAAACTAGGCTTATCGTTCGTACCTCAAATTAAAAATATATTTACAGAGTTAACAGTAAAAGAAAATTTAGAGATGGGAGCGTTTATCAATGACGATAATCTACCTTCTAGAATAGAAGAAATGTATGATCTATTCCCTATAATTAAAGAAAAGAAGGATCAGTTTGCTGGTGAGTTATCTGGCGGACAAAGGCAACAAGTTGCAATAGCAAGAGCATTAATGACTAATCCTGATGTTTTAATGCTCGATGAGCCCACAGCAGGTGTCTCACCTGTTATTATGACTGAATTATTTCAACACATCCTGAATATTAAAAAACAAAATATTGCTATCCTGATGGTTGAGCAAAATGCACGACAAGCTTTAGAAGTATCTGACCGGGGTTATATATTGGTGACAGGAAAGAATGCATACGAAGGTAAAGGTGACTACCTACTAAATGATAAAGATATCAGAAAAGCTTTTTTGGGTGGATAAATGGATTTTTTAAACTCTATCATACTTCTAACTAACTTTATTATCGTACCTGGTATCACTTATGGATCTCAATTGGCGCTTGGTGCTATTGGGGTAACTTTGATATATGGAGTGTTAAGATTTGCTAACTTTGCCTATGGAGACTTAATGGCTTTTGGAACTATGGTTGTAATTCTTATGACATGGTATTTACAGTCAAAGGGAATTTCATTTGGATTGCTTCCAACGGCTCTTCTGGCTTTACCCATTGGAATCTTATTAACAATTGCTGTGAGCTTATTCTTTGACAAGACAGTTTTTGAATATTACAGAAATAAAAAAAGTAATCCTGTAACTTTTATAGTTGTGAGCCTTGGTATTATGTTTGTTTTAAATGCAGTAGTGAGAATTATCATTGGGCCAAATGATATAAATTTTATGGATGGACATAAATTCATAATGAAAGCGAGAGAATTTAAACAATTAACAGGTTTAAATGAAGGTCTAGCAATAAAGTCTACACAAGTAATTACATTGGTAACAACTATAATCACCTGCTCAATACTGTTTTATTTTTTAAATAAAACAAAGACTGGAAAATCAATGAGGGCATATTCAAATAATGAAGACCTAGCCCTACTCTCAGGTATTGACCCAAAAAAAATAGTTTTAATAACATGGGTAATAGTTTCAATTTTAGCGACTGTTGCAGGAACATTATATGGATTAGACAAAAGCTTTAAACCCTTTACCTATTTCAATAATCTTCTTCCTATCTTTGCAGCAACAATAGTTGGAGGGATAGGTAATCCTTTAGGGGCATTCTATGGTGGCTTTTTAATAGCATTCTCTGAAATAGGTCTTACCTATGCATATAAAAAATTCTTTAAATATATTATGCCAGAAAGTTTAGAGCCGAGTACGCTTATACAATTTATCTCTACTGATTATAAATTTGCTATCTCTTTTGCAATATTGATAGTAGTTCTCATATTTAGGCCAAATGGTATTTTTAAAGGTAAAGTCATATGATAAAAAATATAGACTTTAGAATTTGTTTTTCTGTGATGACTATATTAACAGTTTTAGTTGGCCTGTTTCAGTCCTGGGGCATAGCTCTATCAATGTTAAATCTTTGTTTGATCTCTGCGGTTATGGCAATGGGGGTAAATATACAATGGGGATTTGCGGGGTTAATAAACTTTGGTGTCATGGGTTTTTTAGCCATAGGAGGACTTGCTACCGTTTTAGTTTCTGTACCACCTGTACATGAAGCTTGGAGTGCTGGAGGCATAGGTATTTTAATATCAGGACTATTTTTAGCAGCAGTTGTAATTAGCGTATTTATGATTAATAAAAAATTATCGAAACATAAATATAAAAACTACTTTGTATTCTTAATTATAATTTTATCTATCCCTTTACTTAAATTCATAGCAGGACCATCAATTAGTAAAATTGAGTCTATAAATGCTGCTACTTCTGGTTTCCTTGGGGGTGCGAATTTACCAATTATTTTCTCTTGGTTTGTAGGAGCAATTTTATCTGCCTTAGTAGCTTTTGTTGTAGGTAAAGTATGTTTGGGATTAAGATCAGACTATTTAGCCATCTCTACTCTGTTGGTATCAGGAATTATAATTACGATTGTAAAACATGAAGAGTGGCTATCAAGAGGTGTTAAGAATGTTATTGGTCTAAAAAGACCTGTTCCTTATGAAGTGAATTTACAAGAGTCAGAATGGTTTATTAATTTAGTTCAATTTTTTAACTCCTCAAAGTTATCAAATGTTTTAGACCCCGAAGCAAAAATTTCTTTACTTAATCAATTAGTAATCTCCTCTTCAGGTGTTTTTGTGAAACTTTGCTTTAGTTTGATTTTTTTAGTCGTTGTATTTGTAATTCTATATTTTTCAGAAAAAGCTTTAAATTCTCCCTGGGGTAGGATGATGAGAGCCATAAGAGACAATGAAGAAGCAGCTAGAGCCATGGGTAAAAATGTTGTTAAACAGCATTTGTTTATTTTCATGTTAGGGTCAGCAATTATTGGATTTGCAGGTGCAATGCTCGTAACTTATGATGGCCTTTTTACTCCGTCAAGCTATCAACCACTCAGATATACTTTTTTAATTTGGGTGATGGTACTTTTAGGTGGTACAGGGAATAATTATGGAGCAGTACTTGGAGGGTTTGTAGTCTGGTTTATTTGGATACAATCAGCACCCTTTGCAATGGTTCTAATCAATTTGTTCACTAACCATTTAGATGAAACTAGTTATATCAAAGAACATTTTCAAAATAGTGTTCCATACTTTCGATATTTAATGATGGGGCTTGGCTTACTATTAGTTATGAGATATAGGCCAGAAGGATTACTACCAGAAAAAATTATAAAAAATTGAATAAATTATTTAGCCCCACCTAAAAGATGGGGCTCTTAATATTTATCTTTGAGCTACGTCTGTAAATTGACCGCCAACAATTCCTTTTTCAAGGAATGCTCCAAATGCTTCTCCTACTTCTGTGAAGTTAACATCTGTTGCTCCGTCGTAGTCAACAGCAAATCCTGCACAAGCAAGATCAAGACCTTTCTTAAGCTCTCCTGCATAAATCTTAGTACCAGGACCGTTTGCTACATCCATAATGTTTGCAGCTACAGTTGCACTGTCATCAGATCCACCTTTGCACATTGCTAGCATTATTAATGCTGCAGCGTCGTATGACTCTCCGACATAAACTGATGGGTCTACGCCATTTGCTTCAGCGTATGCTTTAAACTTCATTGCACCAGCACCTAATGAACCAGGCATAGAACCAAAAGAACCATCAAGATCAGAACCAAAAGTATCTGTTAATGAAGCACCGATCATTCCGTCAGAAAGTACAAATGTATCAAAAGCTCCACTGTCAAGCGAACCTTGTATAATTTGATTTCCACCTTGGTCTAAATAACCAATAACAACTAATGCATCACCACCGGCAGATGAAAGAACACCTACTTCAGCACTATAGTCAGCTTTATCACCTTCGTGAGCAGTTTTCGCTGTAACTTCTATACCTCTCGCATTAGCGGCAGCTTCGTATACATCAGCTAAACCGACACCATAGTCAGTATTAACATATGTAATTGCAACACTTGTAATGCCTCTGTCGTTAGTGATGTCTGCTAATACTTCTCCGCCTCTCGCATCAGAAGGAGCTGTTCTAAAAAACAGACCATTATCCTCTGCAGTAGTTAAAGCAGGTGAAGTTGCAGATGGTGAAATCATTGGTACACCATTGGGAACAGCTACGTTAGAAAGAACTGCACCTGTAACACCAGAACAGTCTGCTCCCATGATAGCTGTAACGCCTTGAGATATTAAAAATTCAGCTGCAGATGCTGCTGCTGCTGAGTCGATACATGTTGAGTCAGCTCTAATTGAGCTAACTGTAGAACCACCTAGAAGTGCACCAGAGTCTGAAGCTTCGTTAAAAGCTAACTCAGCGCCTGCAGCCATACCTGGCGTTAATGATTCAATAGGTCCTGTAAAACCTAAAATAATGCCAACTTTAACTTCTTTAGCGTATGACGTGCTAAACATAAATAAAGCAAGCAGAGTTGTAATGAACTTAATCATTTCTTTCCCCCTTATTAATTAATAATTATGGAGTGATAATAGTATTATATTTTGAAAAATGAATATTTAATTATTAATGGGTCCAGGAGGTTTTTCTATTATTTGAGAAATTACTCGCATAACTCTTTGGTTTTACTTGTTTATAAGTTTGATCTACAACCTTGTATTCATATGAATTCTTTTGACACCATAAGATAGCATCATCAAGATTATCAAAGTTGAGTTTTAGTTGTTTAGTTGTGTTTTTGGAACTATTCCATCCCATTAAAACGTCTTTTTGAAGACTAGGGTCAAATTCAAATTCAATAATCCATAATTTAGTTTTTTTTAGACCCGATTGCATATTTGTTTTTGAGGGTCTTTTGATTGTAGCTTTCTTCATCATTTTCTTCATGGTCGGGGAGACAGGATTCGAACCTGCGACTTTCTGCTCCCAAAGCAGACACTCTACCAGACTGAGCTACTCCCCGAGTATTGAATATATATACTTTTGTCTTATAAATAGTCAAACAGTTAAATTACATGCAAAAAGTAAGTAAAATAAAAAAAACGCTTTTATCAAAAAGTTTCTTTAGCTTTTGGAAATATCAGTTTTTAATCAAGAGCTATAACAAAAAAGTTAAACCCTATAAAATTAATAGAGAAATTTTGAATATTGGTGATGTTGTATTTGCATTATGTTTTAGCCCAGAGGAAAAAAAATTTTATTTAATAAAACAATTTAGACCATTTTACTTTGTAAGAGGTAAAAATTTAAAATATGAAATTGTTGGTGGTTTGGTTGATAAGGGTGAAAGTCTAACAACAGCCTTGAAAAGAGAAATTAAAGAAGAGATTGGAGTTAAAACAAAAAAAATAGTCAAACTAACTACATACTGCCCAGTGCCAGGTTACTCTGATGAAATTGTTCATGTTTACTATGCCGAGGTAGAAAAAATTAAATTTAAATCGCTTTACAATAAAGATGAAAATGAAGAAATAAAAATTTTTAAATTAACACTTTCTCAATTAAAAAAAATTAATGAAAGTGGATCAATTCAAAACGTTCTTACAAAAATTTCAATATATGAATATTTAAAAAAATTTAAAAAGAGTTAACGTTATTAACTATTTTATTGTCTTTTAAGAAATCAGCAACTTGGTTTGCTACGTCAATGGCAACATTAGATTGAGCTTCTTTTGAAGAGGCACCTAAATGTGGAGTTAAAAGTAAATTTTTAGCACCAAACATAACATTATCTGTTGCAGGTTCATTTTCATAAACGTCGATAGCTGCCCCTGCTATAACTTCATTGTTTAAAGCATCTTTTAAATCTACTTCATTGATTAAACCGCCTCTTGCACAGTTAATAATAACGGATGTTGGTTTCATGATAGATAGTGTTTCTTTGTTAAACATATATTTAGTTTCATCATTTAATTTTGTATGAATAGAAATAATATCAGCTTCTTTTATCAACTGCTCAGTTGAAACTTTTTTTGCTTTGTATCTCGATAGATCTTCATCACTAGCTGATTTAGAGTTAGTAATAATGTTCATTCCAATTGTTGAGCAAATTTCAGCAACTCTTTGGCCAATATTACCATAACCAACTATTCCAAGTGTTTTTCCTTTCAATTCAGTCCCAATAAACTTAGGTTTTTCCCACTTTCCTTGATGAGTCGATTCATTAGCTAAATGTATATTTCTCATAAGTGAAAACATTAATCCCACACTTAACTCGGCAGTTGCCTCAAGATTTCCTAAGGGGGTGTTCATTACTAAAATTTTATTTTTTGTTGCTTGATCAAGGTCAACATTATCAACACCTACCCCTGCTCTTCCTATAACTTTAAGGTTTTTGCAGTCTGCAAGTATATCAGACGTTAGTTTAGTGGCAGATCTGATTAAAATACCATCATATTGATCAATTACTTCTTTGAGTTCCTCTGGAGACATTCCAGTCTTAATATCGTAATCAATTTGTTTAGATTTAAGGACGTCTTCAACTTTATTACTCATTTTATCAGAAATTAAAATCCTCATTATTTATACCTTTCCATTGTTTCAAAAAAGGACCACTCAATCCATGGCAAAACTTTTTCAATATCAGAAGCTTCTACGGTTGCACCTCCCCAAATCCTTATACCAGCTGGTGCATCTTTATAAGCATTAATATCATAACCAGCATCTTCCTTCTCTAACGTAGAGCAAACCTCTTTTACTAATTTTTTTTGGTTGTCACTGTCTAAAGCTACAAAATCAGGATGTGTAAACTTAAAACAGATACTAGTTGAAGAGTAAGTATTTGGATCCACAGCCAAAAACTCTACCCAATCCCTTTGTTCAATCCAATCACTTATGACTTGAAGATTTTTTTTTGATCTAGATATTAGTTCTTTTTGACCTCCTATTTCAATACACCAGTTCAATGCATCTAAAGCATCTTCTGCTGCAAGTAAAGAGGGTGTATTAATTGTTGCACCCTCAAAAATATCTTTGGCAAATTTTTTATTTTTAGCTAATTGAAAAATCTTAGGCATTGGCCAGGAAGGTTCATAAGTCTCTAATCTTTCAACAGCCTTTGGAGATAATGCAATCATTCCATGAGCAGCCTCTCCACCTAAAACTTTTTGCCAAGACCAAGTTACTACATCTAATTTCTTAAAATCCATATCCATTGCAAATACAGCAGATGTTGCGTCACAAATGGATAGACCCTCTCTGTCAGCTGGGATCCAATCGGCATTAGGTATACAAACACCTGAAGTTGTACCATTCCAAGTAAAAACAACATCATTATTAAAATTTACTTTTGTTAAATCTGGAAGCTCACCGTAGTTATCAGTTTTATGAACAGTTACATTTTCTAGTTTTAATTGTTTTGTAATATCTTTTACCCAAGTCAATCCAAAAGTTTCCCAACCACATACCTCAACACCTTTTAGTCCTAAAAGACTCCACATAGCCATTTCTATAGCCCCAGTATCTGATGCTGGTACGATACCTACTAAATAATCATCTGGTAATCCGAGTACTTCTTTTGATTTTACTATAACTTCGTTTAATTTTGCTTTACCACTTTTCGCTCTGTGGGATCTTCCTAAGACTGCGTCGCTTAATGCATCTAATTTCCACCCAGGTCTTTTAGAACAAGGTCCTGAAGAAAAAAATGGATGATTTGGTTTAATAGTGGGTTTTTGCATGGTTTATATTACTCCTCAGTTTTGTGGATTTATTCAATAATTTTATAAAAAAATAGACCATCTAGTGGCTTTGGCTCAAACCAGGTAGCTTTGGGTGGCATAAATTTCAAATTTTTTGAATAATCTATTACTAAATCCATACTAACTGGTCTCATCAATGTTGATAGGTCTGTTATACCTGTATCAACTTGATTAATCAAATAATCAGTCCCTAATGTGGGTGGGACGAATTCTACCCTTTCGTCACTAGTCTCGTCATAAATATTTAATATTTCTTTTAAGACAAACTCTCCAAAATCAATGCAATCTGCACCATTTGAAGAATAGTTATCTTTCAAATCAATTTTAAAAAACTTACCTTCGAAGTAGATAACAAAAAAACGTTCTATCTTCTCGTGATACTTTAGCTCCTCAGCATGAAAATATTTTCTTAAATCAGTCAAAAACGAATCTTTTTTATAATCTTTAGGAAACTTTATGCTTCTGTTATAGGACAAGTTTAAGCACTTAGATTTTGGGAATAGTATAGATAAAAACTTGGTATCTTTATCGACATCCAATTGTGCAAATCCTTCAATCCTGTGGTGACCATCTGCAACAAAAAGTTCCTTAAAATTTATTCCACTAAAATCTGTGTTAGTTTTATAAATAGAGTGAGTATACTTACCTGATTTAAATTTTATGATTGGTTTTTTATCATGATGGATATCGAGATTTAGATCAATATTTTCATCGTCATAAAAAAGATAAATAGGACTTAATTGAAATTTAACTTTAGATAATTGATCAGCTCTTTCTTTTCCTTTACTCACTAAGATCTTTTCGTGAGGCTTAATATTTCTATTAATATAATCTTGTATATTTAATAAAGAAATTAAACCTGTCTGAGAATGATTTTCAGAGTCAATCCTATATAAGAAATATTCTTTTTCTGATTTGTAAATTATTTCTTCGTCAATTAGTTTTTGGTAGTATTTCTTTGATAAGTCAAAAAATTCTTCCTCAGAAAGATTTTTGTTGAAATAAATATCAGGTCTTAATATTTGTAAAAGATTAAGTTTATGTACTTGTTCAGAGGTGAAATTATAATCTATTATATCTGTACTTGGAGATATAATTGACTGTAGATACTTATTGTTTAGTACATAAGTATTTGGTAATAATGGCTTCATTTATGAATAAGAAAAAAATACCTTATTATTTTGCTTTAATGATAGCGCTGATATTCTTTTTTTATGGAATATTTTCAGTTGTAATACACTAATCTTCTTTATTTGTCGAATTAGGAAGGCTTTTCTCTTCATACCAAATTGACTTATCAGGAATGTTTCCATCCCATAAATAACTTTCGTAATTAAATTTAGGCATACCCTTATCAGACCTTTCATAATAAAGTCCGAATTCTCTGCAGTACTCTGATAGCTGATCTGCTTCTATTTCTAATATATTTAATTTTTCCCATTTTTTAGATGATGCAACCCATTTAAAGCCTTTAGATTTAAGCCAATCTTTGTGGTAGTAAGTCTCAGAACCAGATACTGAGAATGTAATATTTTCACTCATAAAGAACCTCTTGAAATAATTTGTAGGGATAATATGTAAAAATAGATAAGTTTTCAAAAGAATTCTTTGAATTTACAAAAGAATTTAAATCTTTTGAGTTATAAAGGGTTTTATTCGTCTCAAATATACCTTCTTTTGATTTAATTACAGAGACAGTATTAAAACTATTACTTTTTAACATAATTTTGATATTTAATTGTTCATTTATTTTAATCTCACATTTAATATTTGATATTTTATTTGTTATTTTATCGATACTTATATCTTCAATAAAAATTGAAATTTTTTCACTTCGATACATATAAATTAAATAAAAGAGATCTGGGCACAGATCAAACAAAACATCTTTGGTAACTAAACTATTTTTAAGATCATTAGAATACTGGAAATTTTTTGTATAAGTGATTGTATTTTGATTAATAGACTCTTCGTAAAGCTTTTTAAAATTTATTTCATTTATTAGAAAAAGATTATTGATCAATTTAGAGTCGACTAATTCTTTGAAATAGTCTAAGTCATTTGAACTACTAATAATTGGATAATCAGTTATGATCTTAATATTATTTTTCAAACAAAGATAAATATACTCAAACTTAATGCCCGAAGGTAAAAAATTTAAAATAAAATCTACTTCTTTGTCGTTGATGAGATCTTCATATGAACCATAATATTTATTAAATTTGTGAGACTCACAAAATGCTTGTGCAACCTCAGTGTTTCTTGAACTATTTGCAAATAGATTAAGCTTGTTAGATAGTTTATTTTTTTTTATAAAGTCAATTGATTTTTGATCTGAGCTTAGTACAGCTAAATTGCTTTTCATTTATTTTCTATTATAATCCTTGAATGAAACAGGTTTATTTAAGCTATCACGATATACATACAGATTGTATAAAATTAGCTAAACTAATAAAAAAAAAATATAAACCCCAAAAACTTATTTTAATTTCTAGAGGTGGACTTATACCGGGCTCTATCATAGCTAATTATTTAGGCATACAGGATATTGATGTAATTGCTCTTAAAACCTATGCGGATAGGAAAAAAAATTCAGATATAAAAATTTTTAAAAGAATAAAATCTGAAAAAAAGTTAGTCGTTATTGACGATTTAGTAGATAGCGGTGATACAGCTAAAATAGTTAAAGAAATGATGCCAAATTCAAAGTTTGTTGTTTTATATGCAAAAACCTCAGGAAAAAAACAAGCCGATCTTCATCTCTATGATTTTAGGGATAAAGACTGGCTTGTTTTTCCTTGGGAACAGGATTAGTTAAATATTTACTTCCTTACTTATTGAGGTACCTCTCCATCTATACCCTGGACATAGAACATCATTCCAGCGAGCATTCCATCATCAGCAACTTCACCTTCTTTGACAACTAGTTCTCCAGCTTGGTTGTATATAGGTCCTTCAAAGGAGTGAAATGTTCCATTTTCAATGCCCTCTTCTATAGCTTTTGCCTCAGATATTAAATCAGCAGATAAAAGCTTTTCATTATATGGTGACATTTCTACCATTCCTTCTTTGAAGCCATGCCATGTATCCTCAGATTTCCATGTTCCATCAACAAGTTCTTTTGCTTTAGCCGCGTAGTATGGACCCCAAATATCCTCGATGGCAGTCATGTGTGCATTAGGGCAAAAAGCTTCTTGATTAGAGGCTTGTCCAAAAGCTAGAACACCAGCTTTTTCTGCAGCTTGGCATGGAGCATATGAGTCAGTGTGCTGAACAATAATATCTGCGCCCTGATTAATAAGAGTGTTTGCAGCATCAGCTTCTTTTCCTGGATCGTACCATGAATAAACCCAAATTATTTTTATTTTAACATCAGGATTTACTTTAGAGGCAGCCAAATAAAATGCATTTATACCTCTAATAACCTCAGGTATTGGAAATGATACAATATAACCAATTGTGTTTGTTTCAGTCATTTTTCCAGCTATGTGGCCAATTACTGATCTTCCCTCATAAAACCTAGCTGAATAAGTAGAAACATTATCTGTTCTTTTGAAACCTGTAGCATGCTCAAATTTAACATCTGGAAACTCTTCAGCTACCTCTAGCGTTTGGTCCATATAATTAAATGAAGTTGTAAAAATCAAATCATGCCCAGACTCTGCTAATTTTCTAATTGACCTGACAGCATCAGCATTTTCTGGTACATTTTCAATATAAGTTGTTGATACGGCATCACCAAGTTCTTTCTCTAAATACTGTCTGCCAACGTCGTGCATATAAGTCCATCCATGATCTCCAGGTGGTCCAATATATATAAATCCTACCTTTTTTTGATCATCTATAACGTCTTTTTGAATATTCTGATTAGTAACATAAAATATACCTGCTATAACTACTATTGCAGCGATTACTACTAATACCAAAGATTGTTTTTTCATTTTTATTTCCCTAAATTGATAATTTGTAAGGTTAATTTATATAATAAAAAAAACGATTCGTTATTAATTATGAAAATTTATAGTGGATAACCTTATGAGTTTTTTTCATATGGTATATTCAAACATGATGGAGCACTTAACTTTAAGCGTATTTTGTTCGATGAAATAAATACTAAAACTATTAAAGTGGCAAGGTATGGCATCATATTAAAAAATTGGCCAGGTAATTTTACACCAAATGCTTGAAGATTCATTTGCATAATAGCAACGCCACCAAAAATATAAGCACCAACTAGCAATCTCCATGGTTTCCATGTAGCAAAAACAACTAACGCAAGGGCTATCCATCCTCTACCAGCAATCATTCCTTCTTGCCACATAGGTGCATAACAAACAGAAATATAAAAACCAGCAAGAGAGCTCATTACACCTCCAAAAATTATAGTCAAATATCTTGTTTTAATGACGTTATAACCTAAAGCATAAGCAGAATTATGATTTTCACCAACTGCCCTTACTATCAAACCAGATTTTGTTTTTGACAAAAAGTAACTTACAAAAAAAACTAATAAAAAAGAAAATATTATTAAGTAATATGGGCTTAATCCATCGATAGGAGTACCACTAAAATTTTTACCAATCATTGCACTTAAACCTATACCAAAAATAGTTAAAGCTAATCCTGTTGCTATTTGATTAGTCATAAGATTGAGAACCAAAAAAGCAAATATTCCTGAAAGAATAATTCCAGAGATAATTGAAAAAAATAATGAAAAGAAATAATTGCCTGTGAGTACTAAAGTTACAAAGCCTGTAACTGCTCCCATTAACATTAAACCTTCAAGTCCAAGATTAAGGACTCCACTTTTTTCTGTTACCAACTCACCAATACCTGCTAGCACAAGAGGAGTAGTTGATATTAAAACTATATTCAAAATACCAATAATTAAATCTAAATTCATTTTATTGATATCCTATATTTATTGAGGAAGTCTGTTCCTAATAAAAAAAATAGAACTAAGCCCTGAAAAACAAAACCCACAGCTGAGGGTATTTTTAAAAATAATTGGGCATCTTCAGCACCCAAATAAGTTAAAGCAATCAACAATGATGATAAAATTATTCCGATGGGGTTAAGTCTCCCCAAAAATGCCACAATAATTGCAGTAAATCCATAGTTTGGAGAAATATCCCTATATAACAGACCTATTGGTCCAGAAACTTCAAATAATCCGGCTAATCCTGCACAGGCTCCGCTAATAATAAAAGTATAAAAAATTAAATTTTTATATTTAAAACCAGCATATTGAGATGCTTTAGAACTAAAGCCTGAGACTCTTAACTTAAAACCAAATAAAGTCTTATTGAAGACAATATAAGAAATGAAACAAATTATTATGGCAAAATAAACACCGATGTGAATTCGAAGACCATCAAATAACACTGGGAGTCTTCCAGATTCTGGGAACGGCATTGATTTGGGAAGACCATAGCCATCTGGATCTTTCCAAGGACCAACAACAAAATAATCGAGTATAAAAAGTGCAACATAAGTCAGCATCAAACTAGTTAAAATCTCATTAGTATTAAATTTTGTTTTTAAAAGAGCTGGTATCGTAGCCCAAAAAGCACCTCCAATAGCTCCAAATAAAATCATTGAAGGAAGTAATAAAATACTCGAAGAGTTATTAAACAAGAGTCCTATCCCTCCTCCAAAGATAGCTCCCATTGTTAACTGACCTTCAGCTCCAATATTGTAGATATTATTTTTAAAACAGTATGATAAACCAAGAGCGATGATAGCAAGTGGAGTCGCTTTAACAAACAATTCTGAGATACCGTATGAATTAGAAATAGGGCTAATGAAAAAGATTTTAAAAGACTCAATTGGACTTAAATCTAAAATTAAAAATATAAATGAGCCAAAAAATAGTGTTAAAAACACAGCTACTAAGGGAGATAAATAAAATATAAAATTAGAATAGTCCTCTCTTAATTTTATGCTAATCAAATAGGCCACCCATATACTTACCTAATTTAGATATATCTATATTCTCAACATTTAAAGATTTTGATAGTGATCCCTCATATAAAACAGAGATATTATGACATACTTCAAGAAGCTCATCTAAGTCATGAGAAATAATAATTATTGAAACTCCTCTTTGTGATAATTCTATTAAAGACTTTTTTATAAAAGCCTCAGAGCCTGCATCTATACCCCATGTTGGTTGAGATAAAATTAATAATTCAGGATTAGACATGATTTCTCTTCCAATTATAAATTTTTGAAGATTGCCACCTGATAGCTTTCCAGCTTTGACATTAAATGAGGGAGTATCAACATTAAAATTTTTGATTACATCATTAGCGTAAGAATTAATTGTATCAAAATTAATAAAATCACCTCTTTTGAACTCAGTTTTATGATTCATGCTTAGTAAAATATTTTCACTTAGAGACATTTCAGGAACTGCACTATGACCCAATCTCTGCTCGGTTACATAAGAAATAGATAAAGATTTTCTTTGAAATGTAGATAATTTATTGATGTTAATGTTTTTAAAAATTATATTTCCATTAAACTCTAAATCATTTTCGTTTAATAGAACTTCCATTAACTCTTTTTGGCCATTACCTGCAACACCAGCAATACCAAAAATTTGTCCCTTTTTTAATTTGAAATTAATTTTATTTAAATTAGTTGTGAATGGATCTTGAGAATATGAAGATAAGTTATTTAAACTTAATACATCCTCTGAGTAATTAATATTATTTATCTGTTTAGTTTTAGATACTTTATAACCTAACATTTTATAACCCAAGCTTTCAGGATCCTCGTTCTTAGTAGTTAAATTGCTTACTACTTTTCCGTTTCTCATAATTGTTACATGATCTGATAAATTAATAATCTCATCTAATTTATGAGATATAAAAATTACTGTTAAACCATCGGCTACTAATTTTTTTATAATTTTAAATAATTTTTTAATCTCCTCGGGAGTTAAGACAGAGGTAGGTTCGTCCATTATCAAAATTTCTGGATTGTTTAAAAGAGATCTAACAATCTCTACAGATTGTCTTTGACCTACAGAAAGTGCGCTTATAGGTGAATTTAGATTTAGATTAAAACCATACTTGTTGCATATAGTTTCAGATTTTGATTTTAGTTTACTTAACGATATTTTTTCACTCATACCTAGTATTAAATTTTCTGCAACTGTCAGCGACTCAAATAAACTAAAATGTTGGAAAACCATATTTATACCTAAACTTTGAGCTGTAGTTGGTGAATTAATAGTTGCTAAATCAGAATTGATTATAATTTGACCTTTGTCTGGTTTAACGTGTCCGTACAAAATTTTTACTAAAGTTGACTTACCAGCACCATTTTCACCTAAAATTGCATGAATAGTTTGTCTTTTAATTTTAAAAGAGACATTATTGTTTGCAACAACACCTGGATATTCTTTATTTATATTCTGAAATTCGACGATTGGTTGCATAAATATTAATAGATTCTTTTTTTTAAAGATTAAATTGTTTTTTTTGATTTAGGGTAAAATTTATTTATAGGTAAAGAGGTTCTGAGTCATAAGAAGACCAAAGATACCAAGTAACAATTGTCGAATAATTCCCCCATTTTTTTGAATTATTAGAAAATTTTTTTAATTTTATATCATTATAATATTTCTTATAAGCATTTAGAAATCCAAGATCACCTAAAGGCATGATATTTGGTAATCCTAAATAAAAAATAGAAAACATTTCAGCGGTCCATCTACCTATTCCAAAGATTTGTGTTAAATCTTTATTTACCTTATCAAAAGAATTTTCATTTAATTTAATTTTAGATACTAAATGATAATTATCTAAAAGAAAAATTAAACACTTTTTTTTATTTTTACTTAAAGGTAGTTTTTTGATCTTATTTTTATTATTTCTAAAATTAGTAAAATTTACAGGACCAATAATATGCTTAGAATTTTTGTAGATTGACATGGCAGCAGAAACAGATATTTGTTGGGAACAAATAGACTTAAACAAAACATCAAATTTATTTTTATTAGTTTTTAGCTGATGCTTAGGATTATAATATTTTTTAAATACTGGATCACATTTAAGTAAATGGTTACAACCTTTTTTCCAGTAATTCATTAATCAATAAAAGATTTTACTAAACTAGAGGTGTCATAATTTTTATATACTGTACTTTGTAATTTTTTATATTTTTCATAAACACTCTTAGTAAGCTTAAGATTTAAGTCTAATTTTTTTGCATGTTGCAGTACATATTTTAAGTCTTTCGTCATTAGTTCTGTTGAAAAACCAAAGTCAAATCTATTTTTAACTATTGTAGGATACCTATTTGTAAATTGCCATGAACTTGCTGCTCCATTTTTCAACGCATTGAATATTTTATTTTGATCAAGTTTATTCTTTTTACTAAATTGAAATGCTTCTGATATTGAATACAAAATACCACAAATTAAAATTTGGTTTGTAAATTTAGCTAATTGTCCTGAACCAAGTTTTCCAATATATGTACAATTATTTGAGTAAGCAGATATAATTTTTTTTGATTTATTAAAATTAAATTTATCACCACCAACCATTACTGATAAAGAGCCTTTTTTTGCTCCTTCCTCCCCACCTGTTACTGGAGCATCAATAAATTTTAATTTTGGTTTGGATAATAATTTATTAAGTAATTCTATTTGATTCAAAGATATAGTAGAGTGTTCAACAATAGCTGTATTTTTCTGATAATTACTCGTTTTTATAAATTTCCTATAAAATGAGTTAACAGCTTTGTCATCTTTTAAACAGCTGATTACAAAATCAAATTTAATATTATTAGTAAAGTTATATTTAATACCAGTATATTTTTTTTTCCATTTAGTCTCAATGGTATTGGTTCTATTATAAATATATAGGTTTATATTTTTTTGTTTAGATAAAAAACCGGCCATATGGAATCCCATTTTACCGAGACCAACAAATAGAACACTATAAGATGGCATAGAAAATAATCTTTTTTTCTAACTTGGAATAATCAAATTCCATATCTGGTAAGTTTGTGTCAAAATTTAATAACTTTAAAAAACTCATTGCTGGGAATAAGTCCCATATTTTAGATCCATAGACAGTCAAAAAAGATCTTTCTCCCTCTATGGCCTCAATTACATCATAGCCTATAGATCTAGATCTAATTTTTTCTGTGTAAGAAGTAATAATATCTCTAAAGTAAACTTTAGCGTGATCGCCCAAAAAGCCAATTTGATTGGTATAAATTTGAGGTTTTATTTGCTTATGGTTTTTAAATATAGACTGATTAAAGGTGTGGTAAAAAATATCAGCAATTGGATCATAAATAATTGCAAATTCACACTTAGTATTTTTTATAAAAGATAACATTATAGCTACTTTATTAATTCCATTAATAAAGTTTCTAGTTCCATCTATGGGGTCAACAGTTAAATATTCATCATCTTTAATTAATTGTGAATTACCTTCTTCGGATATAATATTAGTGAAACCTATTTTTTTAAAATATTCAATTAATTCATTCTCTATTATAACATCGTAACTAGTAACTTTAGAATTATCAATTTTAGTTGATACTTCATCATCATTTAATTTGCCTATCTTTGGAATAATTATATCACTTGCTATTTTCTTAAGATATGAGTGAGTATCTAAAAAAAAAGTATTATTAATAATCATTAATAATTTTTTCTAAAACATGGGAGTCTTTTTGAGAAACACTTAAAATTAAAATATCATTATTCAAA
>CACKEA010000004.1 GCA_902599045.1 uncultured Alphaproteobacteria bacterium | reverse complement strand
GACCTGTATAAAATTGTACACCTGGTTGGTTTGAGGAAATTCTCACTGAAATATTACTTTTAGAAGATTTGATTTTAGCTATAAATTTTGAATTCTTATTAATAATGAAGTTTTCATCAAAACTGTTTAATTTATTGGTAAATTTATCTTTAATCTTACTTGGTTTTTTAAAATCAAAGCTTGTACCATCTACACTAATCACCTTACCTGTAGGTATATTTTCATCATCATTTTCTAAATAATGATTAGCATTTATTTGGACGTAATGATCAAAAACATTCTTTTTAATTTTATCTAGGTTCCAATATGCATGATTGACTAAATTTACATGTGTGGATTTTGTAGTTTTTGCACTTAAATTAATACTAAGAACAGAGTTTTTGATTGAGTATCTGCATGAGGAGCATAGTTCTCCTGGAAAACCCTCCTCTTTATCCGGTGATATATAATTATAAGTAATATGAGATTTTGATGAGTTTTTAACACTCCATATTTTTGAGTCAAATCCTTTTTTACCTCCATGTAAAATATTTTTTCCCTCATTTCTTGTTAATTTGTAATTAATACCCTTAATTTTAAATTGGCTATTTCTAATTCTATTTGCATACCTACCACATGTTGCGCCTAGGTAGTTTTTATTATTTTTATAGGAAGAGATATTACCTAAGTTGAGTATTAAATTTATTTTTTTCTTTTTATAAAAAACTTCAAATAATGTAGCTCCAATATTAAGAGTCCTTATTCTTAAAAATTTATTTTCAATAGTATTAGATTTAATCATTAATGATTAAATTTTAGATATATTCTCTAAAACTTTTATTGTTACTTCTTTTAATCTTGGGATTGTGGAATTGATTAATTTAATACGGTCATAAGTGTCTGGGTCTTTTATTACTTCCTCTCTTAATGTATCACCAAATGTTTTCCTGAGTTCAGTTCCGATGTTGAACTTACAAACGTTCGTGGTATTAGCTATTGTTCTTTTAAGTGTGTCTTCAATCCCACTACTTCCATGAAGAACTAATGGCACATCTGTTAAAGTTTCTATTTTCTTTATGACTTGCATATCAATTGATGAAGATTTTTGGGTCTGTAAGTGTACGTTACCTGCGCTAATTGCCATTGCATCACATTCTGTTAAGGTAGCAAAAGTTTTTGCTTCCTCTGGGTCTGTGCTTTGTGATTTAGCACCCTCACTATACCCAACAAAACCAATTTCTCCCTCTACGGAGATATTTTGTTTATGTGCTAATTCAACAATTTCTCTTGTTTTTTCAACATTTTCATTGAGTGAAAGCTTAGACCCATCAAACATAATAGATGTAAATCCATTATCTATAGCCTCTAGACATTCTTCCTTAGCATAACCATGATCTAAATGACAAACGACAGGACTGGAGGATTGCTCAGCCAAGTATCTGAACATTTTACCTAAAACTGGTAATGGAGTATTTGCTCTACAACCTGGTCCCGCTTGAAGAATTACGGGTAACCCAAGTTCATCAGCTGTCTCTGCGTAGCATCTTGCATCTTCCCAGCCTAGTACAACTAATCCTGCGACTGCATAATTATCTTTTTTTGCCTTTTGTAAAACATCTGAGAGGCTTGCAATCGTCATTTATATTTAGCTATCATATCCTTAATTCCAGGAATTGTTTCTAATTGATAAGCATGAGTTTTTTGAAAATATTGAACAAGTGATCTTTGGGAAAGACCAACTAAAATTGTAAAATAGTACATTTCGTATCCTGGTGCAACAACACATGGGTGATAGCCCTTATCTATTGCTATTGTAGATCCATTAAATAGTTGATAACCAAAACCTTCTTTGTCATCTTCATATTGCATGACCTGAACTCCAAAACCATGTCCTGGTCTAAAACGATAATTATAAACCTCATCATGACGTGTTTCATTAGGCAGTCTATTTGTATCATGCTTATGTGGAGGAAAACCTGACCAGCCACCAGCTCCAACTGTGTAGAGTTCATTGACAAGTAATCTTCCAACCTGTTCATGATGCTTTGCTCCTAAGATATGTTTAATTTTTCGATGTGTTTTTGTATCATCTGATCCATATTGCACTGTATCAATTTCTTTTTTTTGAACTAAAAATGCCTCTAATTTTTTCTCATAAATACCTCCAGCAATAAAACACTCCGTACTGTCCGAAAGACATGTGATCGTACATTCTGCATTTGTAGGTATGTAGCTCCCTTCTGGTTCTCCATCCCAAACGTCAGATTTTCTAGTGCCAATTTGACCAAGTCTAATACCATCAACTTCGAGCTCCACTATGCCGGTAGCTGGAACGACGCTAGTTTCATGCTCAGGAAGTTTATAACTATAACTCTCACCTTTTTTTAAATTAATAATATTAAAGTATACTAAGGGAACAGTTTTATTTTGCTCCCCAAATAAAGCGATATTCTTATTGTCTGAGTAAGGTATATGCATCTATATCTCCATTGTTTGTTGATTAATAAAATTTTCTAGTTCATCAGTATTTGGCATTGCTGAGGAGCAGCCAACCTTGGTGACAACGATAGCTGCGTTTGCTGCACCTCTTTTAATAGAGTCCTCCAGAGAATATCCTTGAAGGATAGAGCTGATAAAACCCCCATTAAAAGCATCTCCCGCTCCTGTTGGTTTTATAGCTTCAACTTTAAATATTCCAAAATTTTGTTCTTTTTCTTTAGTAATAACAGTCGATCCTTTTTGACCCATTTTGTAAATTATAATTGATGGTTTCTCATTTATAAAGCTTTTGGCTAATTGAAAACCTTTTGTGGAATTATCTGCAATATTAAATTCTAAATCATTTCCTATAATAATATCCATTTCATTCATAATTTTTTTATAGATATTTGACTTAATTTCATCTGACTCCCAATTGTATGGCCTGTAATCCATGTCAATAATTAAGGGAATACTGAGCGACGATGCCTTTTGAGTGGCATAAAATACTGCGTCCCTTGATGGGTTAGAAGACAAAGTAGTGCCAGAAATAAATACAGCCGAATAATCCTGAAAATTAATATTGTCTATATCATTTTTGTTTAACTGTAAATCACAAGAGTTATTTCTGTATAAAATAGATTGATTATTTTCAAGAATAGTTTCCACAACAGCTACTTGCGTTTGAAACTTATTTTCTACTCTTCTACAAAAGTTACTTCCCACATTAAATTCCCTCAATTTTTCAAAAATATACTCACCGATGGCATCCTCTGATACACAGGTCAAAAGATCTGACTGTACACCTAACTGAGATAGAGCCACACAGGTATTAGCAGCAGATCCACCTAGATGAGTAGAAAAATTTTTAACCTCAGATATTTTAGTACCTGGGGGTTCAGGATATATATCCATACCTGCTCTGCCTATTACTAGTATTTTTTTTGATTTATTAAATTCCATTTGAGAAAATGTAGTCTAAAGGAAATATCTATATTACTTAAGAATTTTTTGTATTTCTTCTAGGGTGAAGTAATCAGCTTTTTGACATGAAGTTTTAATATCCTGTGTTGTCCTTGAGTCTGCTGCCTTCATAGTAGATTTAATAATGTCTAAAACATGAAGTGACAGTTCGCCATTACACCTATGATTTATGCCATTTTCTATGCAATAAAGCATCTCTGCTAGACCTACTCCACGGTAATTTGCATTTGTAGGGGACTCGTTAGCTCTTCCGCTTTGAGTAGTAATATTTATTCTCCCAAGTGGTAAATCATCAGTTTTATGCTCTTCCCATATTCCAGAGTCATCATTACTTGTCATAACTGACCCTCCAAACATGTTGGGGTCTGGGACTATCATTGAGCCCCTATCTCCGTAAAGCTCAATATGATTGCGCTGATGAGTAACCACATCAAATGAAAGAGTAATTTGAATTAAAGCTTGGTTATGAAATTCTAAGTTAACTAGATAGCTTGTTGGACACTCGACAGAAAATTCTTGATCTTTTTTAGGACCTATCCCAATTACTCTTTTTTCGAAAACTTTAGTGGATATTCCATGGACATTTTTAGCTGGTCCCAAAAGATTTACTAATGCTGTAAGGTAGTATGGCCCCATATCCATTACCGGTCCACCTTCATTATTAGCAAACCAAGGCTCTGGATTAGGATGATATGATTGGACGCCTGGATAAGCAAAGATGGCACTTCCAAGTCGAACATTTCCTATTTTATTTTGATTAATTAAATCTATCGATTTTTGTATACCCCCACCCAAAAATGTATCGGGAGCGTTTCCAATATATAAACCTTTAGATTTTGAAAGTGCTAAAAGTTCCTCACCGTCTGAGAAATTGACAGCCATAGGTTTTTCACTGTAAACATGCTTTCCATTTTCTAAAGATTGTTTTGCAACTTCATAATGTGCTCTGGGTATTGTTAAATTTAAAATTACTTCAATCTCAGTGTCTTTTAGTATTTCATCTACTGAACAGGCTGTAATATCATAGGTGTCAGCACATTTTTGTGCATTTTCAGAATTAATATCTGCACATTTAGTAATTTTAAAATTATTAAAGTAATCGTGACCTCGAAAATAAGTTTCGGATATATGACCACAACCTATTAATCCAACCTTGAAGACTTTGCTCATTAAATATTTTTATTTATCTAAGCCGCACATATTGACGTATTTTATTTCAATAAAATCATCAATACCATATTTTGAACCTTCTCTTCCAAGGCCTGACTCTTTAATTCCACCAAATGGAGCCTCCGCTTTTGAGGTTAAACCAGTATTTACACCAACCATTCCGTACTCAAGAGCTTCTGCAACTCTCCAAATTCTTCCTATATCTCTTGAATAAAAATATGAAGCTAGTCCATAAGGAGAGTTATTTGCTAAATCAATAACTTCTTTTTCGTCTTTAAATTTATATATAGGTGCAACAGGGCCAAAGGTTTCCTCAGTTGTAATTTTAGCTTGTGGGGTTACATCAGTTAAGATTGTGGGTTGATAAAAATTCAATCCCAGAGAGTGCCTTGCACCTCCTATTGCTACTTTTGCACCATATGCAACAGCATCTTCTACATGCTCTTCAACTTTGCTCAAAGAATGTTCATCGATCATCGGACCAGAGGAATTTTCTTCATTGAGTCCATCTCCAACTTTCATTTTAGAGACCGCATCTACGAACTTTTTACAAAATTCCTCATGAACTTTTTCTTGAACATAAATACGATTTGCACAAACACAGGTTTGACCTGTATTTCTAAATTTACTCTGCATAGCACCTGCAACTGCATCGTCTATATTAGCATCATCAAAAACTATAAAGGGAGCGTGACCACCCAATTCCATTGAGACTTTTTTGACTGTGCCTGAGCATTTTTGTAACAAAATTTTTCCAATTTCAGTGGACCCGGTAAAAGAGAGTTTCCTGACAATTGGGTTAGAAGCTAATTCATCACCGATAGCCGATGCTTTTCCTGTAATAACATTCAAAGTGCCTTTAGGAAAGCCAGCCTCCTCAGCTAAAACGGCAAGTGCTAATGCTGAAAAAGGAGTTTGACTTGCTGGTTTAATAACAACAGGACAACCGACAGCCAAAGCTGGCGCACATTTTCTTGTAATCATAGCATTTGGAAAATTCCAAGGAGTAATCGATGCTACAACACCAACTGGCTGTTTGAGAACTACAATTCTTCGATCGGTCATGGGATCAGGAATTGTATCTCCATAAACTCTTTTAGCTTCCTCTGAGAACCACTCCACAAAGGATGCACCATAGCCAATTTCACCTCTAGATTCATTAATAGGTTTTCCTTGTTCAATAGTCATCATTTGAGCCAATTCTTCTTTGTTTTGGATCATAAGATCAAACCATTTTCGAAGAATATCTGAGCGCTGTCTTGCTGACTTTGCTCTCCACTCTGGCCAAGCTTCATTTGCAGCTTCTATGGCTCTTTTAGTCTCAGCTGTTTCACATTTAGGGACAGTTCCAATTTCTTCTAAAGTTGCAGGATTGTTAACTGAGATAGTTTCGCCGGAGTCAGATGTAATCCATTCTCCATTAATATAACATTTATCTCTATAAAATTTTGACTCTGTAATCTTCATATTTTAAATATAGCATTTCATAAATTATTCTACAGTAGCAATTTTGCCGCCGACAGGTATTGTTTCTCCCTCAGGTGCCGTGATTTCAGTTAGTGTTCCATTTACTGTTGACGGAATTTCAGCAGCAGTCTTATCTGTTTCAACCTCACATAAAATATCTCCTTCTTTAATTTCATCTCCAACATTTTTATGCCATTTTATGACTTTTCCTTCATCAACTGTCTCACCAAGTGAGGGCATTATTATTTCCATAGCTATTCTCCTTTTACTTTTTTTATAACTTCATTAATTATCAAATCTACTGAAGGGATAGTATTATCCTCTAGTATATCAGCACTAGGAAGAGGTACGTGAGGTGTTGTGACTCGAGTAACTGGTCCCTTTAAATTAGAGAAGCAATGCTCGGTTATGAGAGATGAAATCTCTGCGCCCCATCCACATAATCTTGGATTTTCTTCTACAGTGATGACTAGTCCAGTTTCAATAATAGATCTTTTAATGGTCTGTAAATCCAGAGGAACCAAAGTTCTCAGATCTATAACTTTTGCATTAATATTATGTTTTTCCTTTAGAATTTGTGCAGCTTTTTTTGAACGCTGTGCCATCAAAGCTAAGCCTATTATGGTAATATCTGCTCCTTCGTGAAGTATATTAGCCTGCCCTAATGGAATTGATAAATTTGTATTTTCTAATTGTTCTTTAGAGGCATAAAGAGATTTATGTTCATAAAATATCACTGGATCAGGATCTTTAACTGACGCATCCATTAAGCCTAGGACATCACTAGAACAACTTGGAGCTACTACTTTTAAACCTGGTATCATCATCGACCAATTTTCTAAACTTTGAGAATGCTGAGCACCAAATTTTGATCCTCCACCATTTGCGGTTCTTATGACTAAAGGGATATTAATTTGACCATCGGACATATATCTTGTCTTAGCTATTTGATTGGCAATAATATCCCAGCATACTGCTAAGAAATCAGAAAACATAATTTCAGCTATTGGTCGCAAACCTGTCATTGCCGCTCCCATAGCTGCACCTAGAATGGCTTGTTCAGAAATGGGAGCATCCATAACTCTTTCTTTTCCAAATTCATCTAAAAGACCAACAGTGGCTTTAAAAACACCTCCCGCTGCTCCAACATCTTCACCAATAAAAAAAACCTTAGGGTCTCTTCTCATAGCTTGAGCAATAGCTAGTGAAACACTCTCTCTATAAGTTAATTGTGCCATTTATATCCACCGTCTGCCCAAACATCAGTATAAATTTCTTTAATATCTGGGATCGGAGAATTCTTGGAAATATTTGTTGCCTCTTCAACCTGTTGTTGAATTTTACTCTCTATTCCAGTTATTGTTTTTTCATCAATATTAAATTCTAAAAGTTTTTGTCTATAGTTTTTAATTGGGTCTTTGTTTTCCATCCAATCTTTTACCTCTTCATCTGGTCTGTATTTTCCTGGATCTGCTCTTGAATGCCCGCTATGTCTGTATGTTTTTGCCTCGATTAAACTAGGGCCATGACCATCTCTAGCTTTTTTTATAGCAGTTTGAGCTGTACGATACATTTCATCAGCGTCATTACCATCTACAATAATTTTATCTAAGCTATAGGCTGATGCCCTATCTGCTGCGGGATGTTCCACGGCTGTAACTTCACTAATAGCAGTATATTCCATATATAAGTTATTCTCACATACAAATACTATCGGTAAGTCCCATATTTTAGCCATATTTAAAGCTTCGTGAAATGCTCCTATGTTAGTAGTGCCGTCGCCAAAAAAACAAACACTTACCTCTTTTGTCTTGTTGTACTTAGATGCTAACGCAGTTCCATTTGCGATTGTAAGGTGAGCTCCGATAATAGCGTAAGATCCCATTACACCTTTTTCAACATCAGTAAGATGCATAGAACCACCTTTGCCCTTCATCAAACCACATTGTCGTCCCATTAATTCTCCTAGGACACCTTCGATAGAGGAACCTCTAGCTAAGGTATGGGCATGTCCTCTGTACGTACAAAAAGTATAGTCGCCCTCTTGGAGAGCTACTCCAAATGCACCAGCTATAGCCTCCTGCCCTAATGCTAAATGGCTTGTTCCTTTTATTAAATTTTGAAGAAATAAATCATATGCTTTTTTTTCAACCAATCTTAATTTGAGCATCATTTCCCATAGTTGAAGTCTCTTTGCTTCGCCTATGTCATCATTTAATTTGTCTTCCATTAATATTTATTGGCGATAGGCAAATCTTCGGCTGGAAATAATGATATTACCTGACAGCCTTTATCAGTAACTATTAATTCCTCTTCAATTCTAGCAGCTGAGTATCCATCTTTAGCTGGACAGTAAGTTTCAAGAGCAAAAACCATTCCCTCTTTAATCTCGTCTGGTGAGTCCATAGAAACTAAACGACTGATGATTGGTCTTTCATGGATAGCTAATCCTAATCCATGACCAAACTGTAAAGCAAATGCAGACATTTCATCAGCAAAACCAAACTCTTCAGCTTTAGGCCATACTGCAGCTATTTTGTCAGTTGATACACCGGGTTTAACGAGTTCTATAGCTTTGTCTAACCATTCTCTGCACTGTTTATAAGCATCATTTTGCGATTCTGATGCTCTTCCAATATTAAAAGTTCTGTAGTAGCAAGTGCGATAGCCCATGTAGGATTGGAGAATATCAAAAAATGCTTGATCTCCTGGTCTAAATATTCTGTCTGTAAAATTATGAGGATGAGGGTTGCACCTCTCACCTGAAATAGCATTAATGGCTTCGACATCGTCTGAACCAAGTTCGTATAAAAGTTTGTTAGCGTTCGCTACTATTTGAGCTTCACTTACACCAGGCTTCATAGTCTCATATATTTGATGGTATGTTGCATCAACCATAGATGCTGCTTGATTTAACAACATAAGTTCATCGTAAGATTTAATTTCTCTAGCTTCGAGTAAAATTTGTTGGCCATCAATAATTTCCAAACCCTCCTCTTGAAGAGCAAACATCATTGCTGGCTCAACGAGGTCAACACCAACTGGTTCATTGGCCAATCCTTTTTCATTTAACATTGATTTAATTTCTTTTGCTGCATTTTTCATCAAACCTGCATCTGGGTGGACGGTGCCTCTGAGTCCAACCATTCCTGCCTTCCAGTTTTCTTTAGGAAGCCAAGGTGAGAAAATTTGATGGTGTTTCGCAGCTGAACCAAAATCCCAAAGAATAGGGTCGTGATCTTGTGCTAATAAAGAATATCTACAAATTTTGTCTCTTGACCATTCTCCAATAACTGTACTAGTGAGATAACGTATATTGTTGTTATCAAAACAAAGTAAAGAACCAGCCTTCGATTTTTTTAATGCCTGTCTTGCTCTGCCAAGCCTGTATTTATGAAGTCTTGGGAAATTAATTCTTTCTTCATAATCAACATTTGTTCTTCCATGAGAAGGGACTCTTCTATGCCAATTATAATTTGGATTAATATCCTCTGGTTTAATTATTGTAGGTTCAGTCATTTATTGAATAACCATCCCTCCATCAATCATAAGTATTTGGCCTGTCATGTAATCGGAGTCTTTTGATGCTAAAAATGACGCTGTTCCAACAATATCTTCTGGATAGGAATATCTTTTCATTAAAATCATATTTTCAGCTATAGAGTCCATAGACTCACCATGTTTTTTAAACTTACCCATTGCAACTAACTCTTTGTCTAGTTGCTCCCACATCTCTGTTCTGACAACACCTGGTCCGTATCCATTAACATTTATGCCATACTCAGCCAATCCCTTAGCTCCACCTTTTATTAAACCTGCAACTGCATGTTTACTTGCACCATAAATGACAACATCATCAAAAGTTTCTCGCGATAAAATTGATGCAACATGCAAAATTTTATATGGCTCATTTTGCTTACCTTGTTTAATCATTTGTCTTGCTTGTTCTTGCATACCAAGCCAGGCACCACGGACATTTATATCAAATATAAAATCATAATTTTCTTCAGTGACGTCCATAAACCAAAGAGGTTTATTTACACCAGCATTATTTAAAGAAACATTTAGACTACCAAAGGCCTCAACTGTTGCCTTAACTGCTGCAACATGATCCTCTCTTTTTCTCACATCTAATTTACAAGAAATTGCTTCACCACCAGCTGACCTAATTCTATCTTCTACCTCTTTACAACCATCAATATTTACATCGGTAATACAAACTTTTGCACCTTGTGCACAATAATCCTCAGCGATAGCTGCTCCCATTCCTTGAGCTGCACCAGTAATTAGAACGTTTTTACCTTTAAGTCTTTCCTTGTCCATGAGTATCCTCCAAATACATCTAAATTCTATTATAAGTATTAATTTATCTAAGCATCAAATATATTCAAAATGAATATTATTTACCGAGAACAGTTCTCTTTTTTTCTAGGAGTGTCGTTTTACGTTCATCAATCGTTGCCAGTAAACTCTTTCTCGACTGTCTCGAGTCAAACACTCTAGACATCGTTTGAAAAACTATAACGATTACCAAAAGAACAGATGTAAATAATTGTACAAAATGAACCTGTAAGGCATAAAAGACAAGACCTGTATTTAAAAAATTTACAGTTAATGCTCCTATGGCGGCCCCTAAAACTCCCCCCTTTCCTCCTAATATACTCACACCTCCAACAAAAGCTGCAACTGTTCCTGCTAATAGTAAGTACTGTAATCCTAAGCCTTGTGCAGTACCAGACTTTAGTCCTATTACAGTTCCAGCAAAACCTGCACAAAATCCTGAAAGGGCAAAGGCTATAACCATTGGTCGCCTTAAAGGTATGCCTGCAGTAAGAGCCTCTTTTCTAGCACCGCCTATGGCATAAATTTCTCTTCCATATTTTGTGTATCGCATAAATATACCCACACATATAAATATGAATATAACTGTAAGGCTTGCTGGAGAGAAATACATCAAAACTTTAGTAGTAATAAAATCAGGAACTCTGAAATCAGTCAGCATTACTGTTTTTTCTTCTGCTATTAATAAAGCCACTCCTCTTAAAAGCATTAATGTTCCGACAGTAATTACAATTGCTCTTATTCTAATAAATGCAATTACAAAACCTTGTATGGCCCCAATGAGAGTTGAGACAGATAAGCCAATCAACATTGCAAAGGGTGCTCCTAAAGGGTCAGTCAACTTAACTACTATTACTGCGCATAAAGCTGCATTAGAACCAATAGAAAGATCTATTTCTCCGGCTATGATACAGATGGTAAGAGCTAATCCGACAAGCCCTAGAACAGCAAATCTTTCGAGTATTGCAAAAGAGATATTATGACTAAAAAAAATTTCAATATTTAATGAAAAAAATACATAAACACAAAACGATAAAAGAATAGCAAATGATAAATCTACATCTTTGGTGACTTTTTTGAAAAAATTTTCCATTATTCTTGAGCTCTACTTCCTTTAGCAAATAGTCCGAAAACTATAATACTAAATACAATCATTAGGCCCACTCCGACTATTCTAGGACCGCTATTAAACCCTTGTAATACCATCATATTATCAACCATAGCAATAAATATAGCCCCTAAGCTAGTTCTGAGAGTAGAACCATAACCACCCATAATTGAATTTCCACCTACCATCACAGTGGCAATGACAAGAATGGTCATATCACCTGATGAACCAAATTCTGCAGAAAAATAGTTAGACTGAGCACTATCCATTTGAGCAACAAAAGCAACAGCAACAAATGCACAGCATACTGAACAAATTGTGAAAACAATTATAGCCATTGAAAAATTCTCATGACCTGTTGCCCTTCCTGCTGCTTTGTTGGCACCAACTAAATAAACTTTTCTGCCAAAATTTGTGTGTCTAAGGACTAATTCTGCTGCAATTGCTATCAAAATAAATGCCAATGTTATACTTGGGAGACCTAAAAAAGAGCCTGTTCCAAGCCATTCTGCATCATGTGGTCTTTTAAAATTAATAACGAGATTATCACTCCACCAAGCTCCTATTCCATATAAAATACCAGCCCCTCCAAGAGTAACAACTATGGGGTTACCTCCCATGCCAACAAAATACCCCTGGATTACTCCACTCAAAACTCCAACAGACAGAGCGGCTAAAAGGGATACTAAAAAGTTTCCAACTAAATCTGGCGAACCAAATCCAGTTGCCATTCCCATGGCAAAAGTAACACCGCAAATCGATGCTGTTTCTTTTAAGGATAATAAGAAAAAGTTACCTGATAGAGTAACAAATGTTAGTCCAATAGCCATGATCCCATATAATGCAGCATCTCTAATAATTGCTTTGAAATTTGTAATTGTTAGATAATTATCTGTAAAAAAAATTCCATAAACAAACATCACTGCAAAAAGTGAAAGCAGAATTGCTAATAAGGTTCTATCTTTATAAAATTGTAAAAATTTCGAAGAAAAAGGGGTTTTGTTGTCCTGCGTAATTGTTGTCATAGATTAGTCTCATTAAATGGATCAGTTATTTCTTTCAGTATAACCGGTGTTTTGATCTGTTCTAATCTATGTTCGTCTATCATCATTCCTCTATAAAATGTTATAACTCTATCAGGAAGATAAGTGATCTCTTGAATATCTGTAGAGGCGAATATAATAGTTATTCCTCTTGCAGCTAGTTCTCTCATTCTTTGATAAATTTCTGATTTAGCTCCGACATCGACACCTCTAGTTGGCTCATTTACTAGAAGAACGTCTGGCTTAATTGATAGCCATTTTCCCAAAGCAACTTTTTGCTGATTTCCTCCACTCAGCAGACCAGACTCGTCGTAAACTCTCTTTACGTCGATAAGGAATTCTTGAGCGAGGTTTTTTGCATAACTATCTTCTGTGCTCCCAAAATTAAATCCAAATTTTGAAATAGTATCAAGTGCAGGTGAGGTTAAATTTTCGAATATCGGTCTTCCCAAAAAAAGGCCATCTTTTTTACGATCCGAAGAACAGTAAGCAATCTTTTTCTTAATTGCTTGACTGGGTGATTTAGGAAGAAAAGTCTCTCCATTCAATGTAAGAGAGCCAGATCGTGATTTTAAAGCACCTGCAATTGAAGCTAATACCTCTCCAGCACCACTTCCAAGTTGCCCAGATAGACCAAGTATTTCTCCTTGATAAGCTGAGAAACTCACTGGCTCTAATACTCCATCAGGCCATAAGTCTTTAACTTCAATTTTTGATTCCAAGCTAATATGATCAGCTCGGGAAGGGAACATATTTGCTAACTCTCTTCCCAACATTATTTCAACTAATTTATTTACATCGATGTCTTTTGTTTCTTGCACACCTTGAGAGACACCGTCCCTCAAAATTGTAATTCTTTTTGTAATTTTAAAAATTTCATCTAGCCTATGACTGACATAAATAATTGACTTCCCATTTTTTGCAAGGCGCTGAACCATTTCTAAAATTCTACGACTTTCCAGCTCTCCAAGGGCTGCTGTTGGTTCATCTAATATTAAAATTTTAGCTTCTCTGGATATTAACCTAGCTACTTCAACTAGATGTTGTTCACCTACTGATAGTAAATTTATTCTTGTTGAGGGATCAATATCTGTGAGTCCTACTTCATCTAAATAAGGTCGAGCCATTTTTGATAATGTGTTTAAGGTGGCAAATTTTTTAACTTTTGCACCTGTCAGAAAAATATTTTCAGCTACTGACATATTTGGGATTAAACTCAATTCTTGTTGTGCTATAGCTATACCAGACTCTTCCGCCTTTGAGGGGGTATCGAATTTTACTTCTTTACCATTTAGCTGATAGCTTCCTTTGAAACCAGGGTCGAAACCGCTAATGATTTTAACTAATGTAGATTTTCCAGCTCCATTCTCACCAACCAATCCCATAATTTCTCCTTCATTGATTTCAAAATTTGCCTCTTTTAAGGCTTGAATAGCACCAAAAGTGCGAGAAACGTTTGTAATCTTGAGTACTGGATCAGAAGCCATCGTCTTAATTATACATACTTATAAATTGAATAACTAGACACAGGGAAAAATTCCCTGTGTGTAAAATTTAAATATTAGAAAACTAACTTAGTCCCAAGCACCTGAGCATAGCTCATCGATGCCATAAAGGTTTCCATCAAAACCCCTGAGTGCAGTAAAGTCCATAGTTGCACCAGTTACTGATGGGTTAGGTGTAAAGTTAATGTAGTTTGCAAGTTCACCATTTTCCATGTACTCCTGCACAAGCTTAATAGCTAATTGACCCTCGTGAAGAGGTGACTGAAGAGTTGTACCGAATTGCTTACCATCAGTAATCATCTGTTTGTCACCATTACAAACTGTACCAACAGTTATAACAGCGTCACCATCGACATTTCCGTTTTTACCAGTACCTGCATACCAGTCAACGTTATAGCCAGCTTCTTCAAGAGCTTTAATACCTCCGGTTAAGATAGCATCATCCATTCCATAGACGAAGTGGATACCTTGGTCTTTAACTTTAGCAATAAGCTTTGCTGCACCCTTGTAACCATTGGCCTGACCAAATCCTTCACCAATATCACCAATTAGATTTAAATCAGTTCCTGCAATAGCTTGTTTGAAAGCATTGATTGATAAACCATAACCACCGTAAGAGTGAGGGTATGATAATGCTATAACATTAAATCCATCTCCACCTGCAGCTTGTTTCATCTTCATGGCTTTAACCATCATCTCACCTGCATTATATGCACGTAAGCTATCATCAGGTCCAGCATACCCGAAGATAAAAGCCTTATCTTGCTCATTAGGTAATTGGTTAATTTTTAAAACTGGAACTCCTGTCTTTGCTAATTTTCTTAGAGATCCTAAACCAGCAACTGCATCAGGTGGCCACCAGATAAATACATCTGGAAGTGCGCCGCTTGACAAATATTGCTCGACTTGTTGATTTTGCTCTGCTTGATTATAATTATTTTCAAAAACTGTAATATCATAACCATACTGAGCTGCAGTAGCTTTAATTCCTTTAACAAATGCTCCTACATAAGCTTCTGAAGATGCCGCATTAAAAGATACGATCTCAACAGCTTTTGCAGAACCAAATGAAAAGCACATTAAAACAGCTAATACTTTGACTAGGTTTTTCATTTCTACCCTCCTATATCCATGTTCTAAAATTATCTATAAATAAAGTGTATTGTTTAACTGTAAATATATTCAATTTGAATATATTGAGAAAAGCTATATTTTTAAGGGTAATTTAGAGCTTATGAATAGAAATGAAATCACTACTCTTTTAAACTTTGTAGATAAGACAAGATTATTATTTAATAAGAAAATTACAAATAACACTGTGGACTCTGAGTGGAGAATATTTTCATATGTTATAAAAAATCACCTCGATAATAAAATTATAACTACAACAAGTATCATTCAATCATCAGGTCTTCCTTTTGCTACTGGCCTTAGGAGAATTAATAAATTAATCAAAGAAAAAAAATTAATACAAAGAGTCAAAACAAAATCAGGTAAGTCTTTTTCAATTCATCCAAGCTCAGAATTAATTGAGGAATTTACTTTATACTTATCATCTATCAAAAATGAAATAGCTTCTAATTTAGGTTTTGGGGAATTAAATGACACTTATTATTTTGGGATGTCCTTATCTGCTGGTAATATAATTCCTTCGCCTAAAGTTTTTATTAATTCCTCAAACCGATTTAAGAAAATTTCTTTACTATCAAATGATAATCCAACATTTAAAGTTATAAATAGTAATTTAGATTTTTTTGAGTATATCTTAGATTGTAAAATTGAGCATATAATTGAAAATGATCTTAATAAACTTTTAAATTTAATTGTAAAAAACTCAGAAAAAAAGACAAAGTCTAAATTTGATATTGTTGGGTTTAATTTGCCTTGGGTTGGCCAGCTAGCAAAATTAAATACATTACTGCCATTAGATGAATATATCTACTCAAGTGGTTTTAACCTCAGGGACTTTCATTTTTCAGCTATTAGATCTAGTTCTTACAACAATAAATTATTTGGTGTTCCAATTGAAACTATTCCTGACCTACTATTTTATAGAAAAGATATTTTTAAAAAATATGGTTTAAGCCCTCCTAAAAAATTTGATGAATTATTAGCAGCTTGTGAGATTTTAAAAAAATCAAATGAGGTAGAAAGCCCAATATCTTGGCCTGCTCGTAAAGGGCAACCTCTAGCAACTAGTTTCATATTAATGATGGCTAATTTTGGAAAACCTTATATTAATCTTCGCCATATAGGCCAAAACACATACGATTTAGACACTCAGAAAATAGTAATTAAAACAAATTTCCTATCTGAGGCTGCATTTAAAGCAGCAAAAGTTTTAAAATCTTTAATACCATACTCTCCCACAGATTTGTCCCTGCAATCAAATGACGAGTGTGTTGAATATTATAGCAAAGGAAAATCAGCAATGGTGATGAATTGGAGCAGTAGAGCTCATCAATTTGAATTAAATAAAAATTCTCCTGCTTTTAAAAATAGCGGTTACTTACCTAGACCTGCTGGTGTAGAACCTTTTCAAGTATCTCCAATAGGAGGATTTTCTTTAGGCATACCTTCAAACATACTCGATGATAAAATCCCTTTTGTAATGAAGACTATCCAAAACCTAGTTTCGCCAGAAATTATTAAATATTACATCGAACATGGTAGTCTTTCTTCTCCGGTGTTTAGTGTAGCTAATGATCCTGAAGTTAGAACATTAAGTCCTATTTTTAATGAATTAGACAAAATGGAAAGAGATGAACGATTTGTAGAATGGGCTAGATACCCCCTTCCATCTTACTCAAAAATTATTGAGCAAGTTGGTAATGAGCTTTTTGAGTATTTATTTTTGAACAAAGATCTTCAAACTACATTAGAGCAATGTCAAAAAAGTGCCTCTAGATTATTAGTTTGATTAATCTAAAGAAATTTTTCCCTCAGGAGTTGGAGGAGAGAACGGATAACCACCCCAAACAGATTGATCAAAATTAACTACTGAGCCTGTCATCATACCAGAGTCATCAGATGCTAAAAATGTTACTGCCTTTGCTACTTCATTAGGGTCTAGAAGCCTCTCAAAAGGCTGTTCCTTTGCAGCATCTTTTAACCAATCTTCTGGAGCACCGTGATATTTAGTTTGGATTTCATGCTCCCCATCTGAGGCCATCCATCCAATATTTAATTGATTAACTCTTATCTTATTATTAAGTAATGCAAATGCCGTATTTCTCGTTAAAGTTGCCAAGGCCCCTTTCGAGGTGCAATATGCAGATATAAATGGTTGTCCAGTTAGAGCTGATACGGACCCTATATTGATAATAGAGCCCTGAATTCCTTGATCTATCATAATTTTGACAGTTTCTTGTATAAGGAAGAAGGGCCCTTTGACATTAGTTCCTATCATTTTGTCGAATAATTCTTCAGATGTGTTGACAATATTACCTCGGTCAGTGATACCTGCTGCGTTTACAAGAACATCTAATTTTCCAAAATTTTTTTTTGCAACTGTTACAGCGTTACGACACTCTTGAACATTAGGTAAGTCTGTCTTAACGAAAATTACTTTGCACCCAGTTTCCTCTTGAATCTTTTTTGCTACCTCTTTTCCTTTTTCCTCTTTTCTTCCAATGGTAATGATACCCTCTGCGCCATTTTCAGCAAAATTTTTAGCAATTGCTGCCCCCAGACCCTGCGTTCCTCCTGTAACGAGTGCAAACTTTCCTTTAATGCTATTCATCTATGTAATCCTCTATCTGATATCCGTACATGCCCAAGCACTCTACTAACTCTTTGTTTCCAATTTTTGCATATTCAAAAGGATTTGCTTTCGCTGGATCTTGTTCTGCCTCCACAATGAACCATCCCTCGTAATTATTTTTGGATAAAGTTTCAACAACTTCTTTAAAATTAATATTCCCATCACCAGGTACAGTGAAAGCCCCCTCAAGGACAAAATCTAAAAAACTTTGTTTTGATCGATCTAAATTATTTACTATTTTTGATCGAATATCTTTTGCATGAAAGTGATTTATTCTTTTTGCATGTTTGTTTATAACCCCTAAAGAGTCTCCTCCAGCAAAGGTCATGTGACCTGTATCAAATAAAATTTTTACTGCCTCACCTGTATGTTTCATCAGGCTATCTAGTTCTTGTTCAGTCTCAATCGCCGTACCCATATGGTGGTGAAATGAAATTGGTACTCCAAAATCTGCACAAAATTCTGCAAATAATGTTAATTTTCTTCCATACTCTTTAAAGTCTTCACTGTGTATTTTTCTTTTTGTATTCAGGGGAGCGTGTCTGACATTTTGAATGGTTCCTGAAGTTTCTCCGTAAGCCAAAACTGCTGCTCCTAAATCTCTAAAAAGTGTTAATTGTTGAAGAACTCTATCTTTTTCATTTTCTAAATCATTATCAAGAACAGTGCCTGAGTACCACCCAGAGGCTAGGTATAGTTTGTGACTTTTCAAAATAGGCCCAAGTTTTTCAGGAGTTTTGGGGAATTTACCCCCTGTTTCTACACCAGTAAATCCTGCTAGTTTTGACTCACTAAGACATGTATCTAAAGACGTTTCCCCTCCCAACTCAGGTAAATCGTCATTAGACCATGCTATAGGTGCTATCCCTAATTTTGCTTTCATTAACCTCTCCTCTAATTAGATTATAAATAAATAAATCTTTTAAAGAATACTTAAATTATATTCAAAATGAATTATTTTTTATTTTTAATATAAAAATAGTAATATATGTCTGAGGTATGAAAAAAGTGAGAATTGCAGTGATTGGGTGTGGTCGTATAGGTCAAATGCATGCCAAAAATATTCAGCTTCATGAAAAGACAACTTTAGCTTGTGTTTTTGATCCAAACGATCAATTTGCAAAAAAAGTTTCAAATGATTTAAGTGTTCCAGCTGTAGAAAAAGTTGATGAAGTTTTTAGCGATAGTGGTATTGATGCAATTCTTATATCCTCTCCAACAAATACTCATATTGATTTCATAGAGAAGTCAGTTGCTGCAAAAAAACCTGTTCTTTGTGAGAAGCCAATTGACTTAGATATTATTAAAGTTAATGAGTGTTCTGAAAGGCTTAAAGGAAATAATATTCCAATTCAATTGGGGTTTAATAGAAGATTTGATCCCGGTCATCAAGCTGCGAAGCAATCTTTAATAGATGGGGAGATAGGTGAACTTCATCAATGTTTGATTACATCAAGAGACCCTGGTTTACCAAGTTGGGATTATTTAAAAGTATCAGGTGGTCAATTTAGAGACATGACTATTCATGATTTTGATTTAGCTCGTTTTATGCTAGGAGAAGAACCTGAAAAAATATTTGCAATATCTAATGCTTTGATAAATCCAAAAATAAAGTCTGAATTAGATGATAGTGATACTCTGATGATTATCATGGAGACTGCTTCAGGAAAACAATGTCATATTAACAACTCTAGATCGGCCACATATGGTTATGATCAAAGAGTAGAGCTATTTGGAAGTAAGGGAATGGTTGTATCTGAAAACAGAAAGCCCCATGAGCTTAAAAAGTATAATATGGAATTCGTTGATAAACGAGAACCGTATCTAAATTTTTTTATAGAGAGATATCAAGAGGCTTATATGAATTCTATTACCTCATTTGTCGAGGCTATTATTGAAAAAAAGCCTGTTTCTGTTGGATTTGAAGATGGAAGAAGAGCCCTTCTTTTAGCTGAGGCTGCATATAAATCTGTCAAAAGTGGGAGGTTTGAAAAAATTGATTAAAATTATGCATTTATCTATGACTAATAGATTATTGTTATAATTAATTTTTTAAATATTTTTAGATAGATGATTGAAAATAAAGTAAAAGAAAAATGGAAAAGTAAAAAAGTAGTTCTTAATAGTTTCTTATCAATACCAAATACCTTTACTGCCGAAATCATGTCAGAGCAAGGATACGATGCTTTAACGATTGACTACCAACATGGGATGATTGGCTTTAATGACTTATTTACAATGTTGCAGAGTATTCGACATAGTGGTGTGACTCCAATTTGTAGAGTCTCTGGTTTAGATCATGCTGTTATATCTAAAGTTATGGATGCGGGTGCTTTGGGAGTGATATGCCCCATGATTAATACACGTCAACAAGCAGAGCAATTAGTTCAAGATTGTAAATACCCTCCTGTTGGTATTAGAAGTTTTGGACCTACTAGGGCAAATTTTTCTGTGAGCTCAAACTATTTTTATGAGGCAAACGAAAGTACTTTCTGCTTAGCCATGATTGAAACACAACAGGCATTTGATAATCTTGATGAAATAGCATCGACGCCTGACCTAGATGGACTTTACATAGGAACAGCAGATTTAACAATTGGTCTCAATCAAGGGAAACTTGTTCCAGGTTTTGATCGCAAGGAACCTGAAATGATTGATGCCAAAAAGAAAATTTTAGCTGCAGCTCATAAATATGGAAAAGTTGCTTGTCTTCATTGTGGTACACCTGAGTATGCTGCTCAAGCTTCTGAGTGGGGTTTTGATTTTGTAACGATTACTAATGATGTTCGGCTTCTTGCAGGAGCTGCGGGAGCTCACGTGAAAAAATTTAAAGAGTTAACAAACCAAGATCACGATGAAACTGGTAAAGATACTAATCCAAGTTCTTATTAGAAATTTTATTTAAACTGCTTCTAATTCTTTAGCCAGATCGCCAATTTCTGCGCCACCTGCCATCAGTCTTTTGACATCATCCCCACCAAGTTCAGATGACTTACCTGAACCTATTACTTCACCGAGACTTAAAAAAGTAAAACGGTCTGCGATTAAGCGGGCGTGAATTTCATTGTGTGTTATAAGAATGATAGCTATGTTTCCAAGTTTTTGGACCTTCTTTATTGTTTTTAAAACCTCCATCTGTTGTCTTTGTCCAAGTGCTGATGTTGGTTCATCTAATATTAAAATTTTTGCCCCAAAATAAATAGCTCTGGCTATGGCTAATGTTTGTCTTTGTCCACCAGACATTGTTCCCACAGGTTGGGCTGGATCAGATATATTAATTCCTATTTTTCCCATTTCAGAAATTGTAATTTCATCCATTTTTTTAAAATTAAGAATTCCAAATGGTCCAGGTCCTTTTTTTAATTCATTTCCAAGGAAAAAATTTCTTGTAACTGAAGTCAGTGCATTGAGTGCCAAGTCTTGGTAAACTGTTCCAATTCCAGTATTTGTAGCTTCTCTGGGAGATCCAAATTTTACTTCTTTGCCCCCTACTTTTATTATTCCTGAGGTAGGCTGATGGACCCCTGATAAAACTTTAATTAAAGTAGATTTCCCTGCTCCATTATCACCAAGAAGAGCATGAACCTCACCGGGTAACACATTTAAAGAAACACCATTAAGCGCTGTAAATGTTCCAAATTTTTTTACTAAGTCTATAATCTCAATAAAAGGTGTTTGATTATTATCCATAGCCTAGATACTTCCCATAATTCTTTTTCGAATATTTTCATTTGTTAATGCTGAGGCAATGATAACGAGTCCTAAGAACACTCGATAAAAGGACCCATCAATACCTGGTATATAAAAGAAAGCCTCTTTTGCTACACCAAATATAAAAGCTCCGACTACAATACCTAATATAGTTCCAAAGCCACCTGTAAGGACAACACCGCCGATTACAGCTGCTGCTATTGCTTCTAGTTCTTTCAAATTCCCTTTAGCTGCATCAGCAGTATTGACTTCAAATACCTGACATGTTGCAAAGATAGTTGCACAAAAAGCAGAGAACATAAATAATGAGACCTTCACTTTATCAGTGGGGACTCCATTGGCTTTGGCCGCATTTAAATTTCCACCCGTTGAGTAAATCCAATTTCCAGCCTGAGTCTTACTTAAAACAACATAGCAAACTAGCGCTATGATTAGCCATATCATGACACATGAATATAGGCCTGAGGCAAACTGATTTCCAAAATTATTGGTATTCCAATCAACAGGGAAATAAAGCCAGTCAAATAATGGTTCTAAAATATCACCGCCAAAGAAGTTAGCGACAGGCTTTGTGGAGTATAATGAGTCTATATAAACTCTGGCTATATCAACATCTGTAACTGTTTTGGCGACAGCTGGTTCAATTTTAAAATTAGTAATTTTTTCTTGGATCATTGAAACCATATAATCATTACCGGATTCTTGTGCGTTAGCGAGTGCTTGTTCTAAAGGTTTGACACCTTTTTTTATAAGAATTTCTGTTTTTGCTTCAGCAACTCGTTGGTAGGTATATTCTAATCTTTCAGTTATAGAGGCCACCTTGTCTGCGGGAATGTCTTGAGCTATAGCAACAAGATCTGCTTCAGGTAATGCTTTGGCTTTTTCTCTTACCATTTCTCCGTGACCAGGAACATTTACAATATTTTTAATATCAGGGATTTCAGTCACTGTAGTTGCACCTTTAGTTTGATCTGGTCTATGATTAAAAGATCGAAGGGAAACCTCTGTTAATCCTCTTAAGAAAAATAAACCTCCAAGAGTAACAATAAATGAAGGGAGGCCTGATCTCACAATAATTGTTCCTTGAAGCCAGCCAAAAAATAATGTGAAACACAAAGTTATAAAAATTGCTCCTAATGGAGAGACATCAGATAAATGGATTAATGTTAAAAATTCAATATGAAAGCCACCTTCGAAGGAAACATAAGGGATTATAATAGAAAAACCCCATCGCAAGATCATGGCCATACAAGCGCCAGCAAAACCAATCATCGAACCTATGGATAAATCAAACTCTCCAGCTATGATAAGTAAACCAGCTCCAATCGCAATTATTCCTAACTGTGAAATAACTCTTAAAAAATTTCTTATACCTAATGCATTAAAACCTTCTCCAGTAAAAGGGTTCCATGACATTTCTCCAGCTGGGATGGAGAAATATCCAAGCATTCCAAATAACAAGAGCATCACTCCAATTGGACCAATCTCAGGCCTTGAAATTAGTTTTGATAACCAAGACTTTTTTTGGTGTCTATCCGCTTCTTTTCTTTGTGTTGTGGATGTATTCATATTTCTAGAATATTAAAATAATATCTATCTTTCTCGTAAAATTTTTTTTGTTAAGTGGGCAGAAAACTGCCCACTTTATAAGATATTTTGATTATCTATCAATACCTGCTAAAGCAGAAACTGATGATGCGTTTGACTTATCAACAAATCCTGGACCTGATGGAATGTTTGCACCAGGAAGAAGACCAGCACCATTGTTGTACAAATGAAGAACAACAACAGGCATGTAACCTTGTAATCTTTGTTGTTGATCAATTGTATACGCAACTTTACCTGAGTTGATTAAGTCCATTACTTCTGGGCTTAAGTCAAAACATGAGTGGTGAACTGACATACCTAGATCGTCAATCGCTGCTTGAACACCTGAACAAACGTGTGGTCCAACTGAAAGAACTGCGTCAACATCTGGGTTAGCCTGTAAACCAGCTGCGGCTCTTGTTGGAATAGAAGCTGGGTCATTAGAAGTATCTACATTTGTTGTAGGTAATGCTGTAGCATATCCACCACATCTGTCTGTAAGAGCTGTGTTGTAGGCCTCTTGAATCATACAAAGTGCTTTTGTGGCACCCTCAGCTTTTGCTCTTTCACCCGCTTTTTGACCAGCAAGAAATTCTGGCTGACCAACGTGCATTAGAGCACCTAAAGATGCGGATGACTCTAAACCTGAGTTCATTGTAATAACTGGAATACCAGCTGCTACAGCGTCTTTAATTGCTTGACCTAATGCTTCAGGATCTGGAAGTGAAACTACCATACCATCAGGCTGAGTAGCAGCAGCAGCTGCAATTGACTTAGCCATATCACCTAGATCTCCAGATGGGTTAAAGATATATTCAAAATCCGCACCTACGTGTCTAGCAGCATCTTCACCACCTTTTTGCACAACAGGCCAGAAAGGGTCTTTACCCTCACCGTGTGTTACCATAACTATTCTTTCAGCAAATGCAGAAAGTGATAGGAATGAAACAAGAATTGTAAGAATTATTTTTTTCATTAATTCCTCCTTAATTATAACGAGTGCATAATATTCGATTTTGAAGTCAAATCCAAACAATTGTGAATAAAAAACTATGCAATTTATACATTTGCGACAAAATTATCGTCAATAAATGTCCATAAACTAGACAAATATGCATTTAAAATTATTGATAGATAAAATTATTGAAATAATAGAAAATGAAATAATGAAAAAACAAGAGTTTGGAGCAGGTATCTGGCATTTCGCTACTTATCTCGATAGATATGCAACTGATGGTTATGGAGAACCACGAAGCGTTATTGAAGCTATTGAGCTTGCTGGAAAAGTTACGGATTTGTCTTATGTTGATATTAACTATCCATATTTTGGAGGAGAGTTTTCAAATGAGCAAATTAAAAAAGCTCTCGATAAAGCAGGATTAAAGGTAATTGGTATAACCCCTGAAATTTATACAAGAGAATTTTCAAAAGGTGCTTTTACTAATCCCGATCCTGGTGTCAGAAAAAGAGCACATGAATTAATTACTGAGGCGTGTGAAGCAGTTCGTTTCTTTGATGCCTCATATGTTAAACTTTGGCCAGGTCAGGATGGATGGGATTATCCTTTTCAAGTTGATCATGCATCGATATGGAAGAACTCAATGGATGGCGTTGGGAACTTGGCAACTGAAAACTCTGATTTGAAATTTGTAATCGAATACAAACCCCGCGAGCCAAGGGTAAAAATGATTTACGACTCGATGACTAGAACGTTACTTGGGATTGAACAAATAGGCTTACCTAATATAGGAGTACTTTTAGACTTTGGTCATGCCATTTATGGTGGAGAGTCAGCCGCTGACTCTGCTCAATTAGCAATTGATCACGGAAGGTTATTTGGGATGGATGTTAACGATAATTATAGATCTTGGGATGATGATCTTTTAGCAGGTAGCCTTCACCCTATGGAGCTTTTTGAATTTTTTTATGTCTTAAGAAAAAATAATTGGCAGGGAGTTTGGCAGTTAGATCAGTTCCCATTTCGTGAAGATAGTGTTGAAATGGCAAATATGGCGATAGATTTTCTAAAATCAGTTGATAAGGCACTAGATGACTTAGATTACGATGCCCTATCTAAAGCACAAGCCAATCATGATGCCATGGGTGCGTTAAAAATTGCACAAAAGGCTCTGTATAAACATTTAGCTCGAGACTAGAAAAAATCAGAGTTATTATTTTAAATTGACAATCTTAAAATGAGTGTAGATCAAAAATTCTTAGAAAAAAAATCCTTAGAATACAGAAGAACAATTATAGAAATTATCTACAATTCAGGAGCGGGTCATACAGGTGGAAGTTTATCCTGTATAGACATCTTGAATGTTCTTTATAATGGTATTTTAGAAATTACACCCAATAATTTCTCCACTATTGAAAGAAATAATTACATTCATAGCAAAGGCCACTCAGTTGAGGCCCTTTACACAGTTTTATGTGATGTAGGGTTTTTTAAAAAAGAAGATCTAAAGACTTTAAATGCGTTTGACTCTCATTTCATTGGTCATCCAACAAGAAAGGTTTCGGGTGTTGAGCACAATACTGGTGCACTAGGGCACGGGCTTTCAGTCGCCGTTGGATTAGCGCTGGCTAAGAAAAAAGATAAATCGAAAAAAAAGGTGTTTGCTTTATTAGGAGATGGAGAACTTTCAGAAGGATCTGTTTGGGAAGCTTGTACATCAGCAAGCAAATATCAATTGGATAATCTCATTGTCGTTGTTGATAGAAATCATTTGCAAATTACTGGTAAAACAGAAGATGTTAATCCAATTGAACCTTTAGATGAGAAATTTAAATCTTTTGGTTTTGACGTAGAATTTGTTAATGGAAATAATATTATTGAGCTTCTGGAAATATTTCAAAAAGTTCCTTTTACTGCTGATAAACCTAGCGCGATTATTGCTAATACTATCAAGGGTTGCGGAATAAGTTTTATTGAAAATGAAATCTCTTGGCATCACAAGGTTCCAACAGATGAGGAGTATGGAAAAGCAATTAAAGAGTTGGATGAAAAATTAATTAAGTATGAATGACATTGGAAAACCAAATTTAGAAATATTTGCTGACACACTTTTAGATCAAGCAAAATTAAATCAAAATATATTAGTAGTAACTAGTGACTCAAGGGGATCAGGAAAGCTAGTAAATTTTGGAAAAGAATTACCTGATCAAATAATTGAGGTAGGTATAGCTGAACAAAATTTAGTAGGAATTTCTGCAGGTCTTTCAGCAGGTGGTAAAAAGGTATTTGGTGTGTCTCCAGCAAGCTTTCTTACAGCTCGGTCTATTGAACAAATTAAAAATGATATATGTTATTCAAATCAACCTGTGGTGCTGGTTGGCATAAGTGCGGGCATTAGCTACGGGCAACTTGGCTCAACGCATCATTCCATTCATGATTTTGCATCTTTAAGAACATTTAATAACATCTCGATTGTTGCTCCAGCAGATAACTTTGAAGCATCAGAAGTTATTAAAGCCTCCGTTGGTTATAACAAACCTCTGTATATAAGGTATGGAAAAAAACCAATGATGAGTATTCATTCCTCTGGGACTAATTTTCAAATTGGGAAAGCGATAACAGTTTCAGAAGGAGAAGACATTACTTTAGTTTCTACGGGCGAAACTGTTCAAAGAGCTGTATTAGCAGGAGAGATTTTAAAAACAAAGGGCATTAATCCTAATATAATAAGTATGCACACAATAAAACCCTTCGATAACGACATTTTAATAAAAATGGCTAAAAAATCCAAGGTCTTGATATCTATTGAAGAGCACAGTATTTATGGGGGTTTAGGTGAACAATGCGCAAATATTATCGCTCAAAATAAAATTAATCTTGATTTCAAAATTCTTGGAATACCAGATGAATATATGGTTAATGGCTCTCAGGCCGATGTACTAGATCACTATAATATGAGTCCGGAAAAAATTGCAGCTTTGTCTGCTCAAATGCTAGGTTAATGGGATATATAACCATTGACTCAAGCACTTCCTCTACAACAGTATTAGTTTTTGACGATAGTTTAAAAGTTTTAAAAAGATTTCAAAAAGAACACAAACAAATTTATACAAAAGAAGGATACATTGAGCATGACCTAGAGGAAATCTTTCAAAATTTAATTGAACTTGTAAAACAAGCTTCCTTTTTATCGCCTGACCCTAAATTCATAAGTATTACAAATCAAAGAGAAACTTTTTCATTATTTGAAAAAAAAACAGGTAAGCCCATACATAATGCAATTGTTTGGCAATGCACAAGGGGACAAAAAATTTGTGATGATCTCTTGATTAATAAAGAATTAACTCAAACTATTAAAAATAAGACTGGTCTCCAACCAAACACCTTTTTTTCTGGAAGTAAGTTAAATTGGCTTATTGAAAATAATTCTGAAATAAATTCAAAAATAGAAAGTGAGGAGATTTGCTTTGGAACAATTGAAACGTATCTTATATATCGTTTAACTGATTTAGAGTCTTTTGTAACTGATACCACTAATGCCTCTAGGACACTTTTATTTAACTGCCTTAACAATAAATGGGATGAAGAGTTATTATCTATATTTAATATTAAAAATATTCAATTTCCTAAGATCAAAAAAAGCTCTGAATTATTTGGTGAGAGCGACTTTGAAGGGAGTTTTAATAAAAGAATCCCTATTATTGGTGTTGCTGGTGATGCCCAAGCATCATTTTTTGCAAACTCTTGTTTTAAAAAGGGTGATACTAAAATTACAACTGGTACTGGATTTAATATACAAACAAATATTGGTGAGGAATTATTATTAGACGATAAGTCTTTTACCTCTCTTGCATATACCAACAAACAAAATAGTTATGCATTGGAGTGTTTAGGTTCTTTTGCTGGAGGGACAATCTCATGGGTCAAAAATAATTTACAACTAATAAAATCTGTTAATGAAAGTGAGGAATATTCTATGGAAGTAGAGAGCAGCAAAGGTGTCTTTTTTATTCCTGCTTTTTCTGGTCTTGGCCCTCCATATTGGATTTCAAGTGCACGCTCTGCTTTTTTTGGAATTAATCCTGCTGTAGATAAGAGGCACTTAACTCGCGCAGCTCTTGAGTCAGTGGCTTTTCAAATGGTTGTTTACTTAGAATTTCTTCAAAAATCTAAAAACTTATCTTTAAATAATTTGAGTATTGATGGAGGGATGATCAAAAATAAATTTTTTGCTCAATTAATCGCTGATCTTATAGAAGTTAATATAAAAATCCCAGAAATGGAAGATATGTCATCCTATGGAGCATTATTGTTTGGTATGCAGCACTTTCATAAAATTGAAAATATTGATGATTTAAGTCAGTTTAGGGTTGAAAACTCTATAATAAAGTCAAAAAAAAATGAAATTGCTAAAAAGACCTATGATCAATGGAAATTGATAATTGATAAAAATTTAATAAAAAATCAAGCTTAAATATTTAAAATTTATCTAGCTTAGTGGCCTCTATTTAAGCTATTGTAAGCCGGTATATATATACATAGGAGGAAATACTATGAGAAAAATATCTCTAGTGCTTGCTTCAATTATGGCAGTCGCTTTTACTTTTGCGACAATTCCAGCAAAAGCAGGAAGCCATGCTGTTGAAGCTTGTCTAATTACAAAAACAGACATCAACCCTTTCTTTGTTAAAATGAAAGAGGGTGCAGAGGCAAGAGCCAATGAACTAGGTGTCAAATTATCATTCTTTGCGGGTAAAGTTGACGGTGACCATGAAACTCAAGTAAGAGCTGTGGAAACTTGTATAGCTTCAGGTGCAAAAGGAATTTTAATTGCTGCTTCAGACACAAAAGCGATTGTGCCTGTTCTTAAAAATGCGCAAGACAATGGTCTTCTAGTTATTGCACTGGATACTCCGCTTGAGCCAATCTCTGCTGCTGACTCTACTTTTGCAACAGATAACTTCAAAGCTGGTGAATTAGGTGGTGCTTGGGTTGCTGCAAAATTAGGTGCAGATGCAGCTAATGCTAAAATTGCTATGTTAGACCTTAATGAAAGTCAGCCATCTGTTGGCGTTCTAAGAGACCAAGGTTTCTTATCTGGTTTTGGTATTGATGTAAAAGACCCATCAAGATGGGGAGATGAAGATGACCCTCGTATCATTTGTAACGAAGTTACTAATGGTAATGAAGAAGGTGGAAGAACTGCGATGGAAAAATGTCTTCAAAGAGATCAGGACATCAACGTAATATACACAATTAATGAGCCAGCAGCTGTAGGTGCTTATGAAGCACTAAAAGCTATGGGTAAGGATGATGGTAGTGTTCTTATTGCTTCAGTTGACGGAGGTTGCCCTGGTGTAGCTGATGTTGATAGAGGTATTATCGGAGCAACATCTCAGCAATATCCATTGTTAATGGCTTCACTTGGTGTTGAAGCTATTAAAGCTTGGGCCGAAGACGGATCAAAGCCTGAAAACACTCCAGGATTAGAATTCTTTAACACAGGTGTGAACCTAGTTACTGATGATCCTGCAAGCGGTGTAGAGTCTATCAGTGTCAAAGAAGGCATGGATAGATGTTGGGGTTAATCCAATAACCATTTATTTTTCAGGGCAGATTATTCTGCCCTGATTTTCAATACTGATTTATTATGAATAAAATATCTGACGACATTTCAAAGGATCTAAAAGATCAACCTAAATTTTCTAGTGATCTTGGAGAAAAAGACCAAGATCATCATACATTTGACGTCGGAGAACAATCTACTCTCAAAAAAATTCAGCATTTTCTTCACGGAAATCCCACTATAGTTCCAGTAATAATTTTAATCCTTAGCGTAATAGGTTTTGGATTCATAGCTGGAGGTAAATTCTTCTCTGCTTTCAATCTTTCACTGATTGTACAACAAGTAACAATAGTAGGAATTTTAGCAGCTGCTCAAACACTTATTATACTAACAGCAGGTATCGACCTTAGTGTGGCAGCGATGATGGTTTTAGCCTCAGTATTTATGGGCAAACTTTCAGTAGAAATGGGCATACCTACACTTCCAGCAATAGCAGTTGGTATGATTTCTGGAGTCGCAACAGGTGCTTTTAATGGATTACTTGTAACTCGATTAAGATTGCCCCCTTTTATTGTGACCTTAGGCACTTGGAATATTTTCTTTGCACTTGTTATTTTTTTTACCGGTTCACAATCAATTAGAAGTTCAGATATTGAAATCAATGCGCCTCTTCTTCACTTTTGGGGAGAGAGAATAAACTTAGGTGGTTTTGTATTTACATATGGAGCTTTCTTAATGATTGGAATTTTTGTTTTCTTATGGTTCTTATTAAATAAGACTGCATGGGGTCGACACGTTTATGCCATTGGTGATGACAAAGATGCAGCAGAGCTCTCGGGTATTAGAACAGATAGAATGCTTGTCTCTATCTATGCCGTTGCTGGTTTGGTTGTCGCGATTGGCGCCTGGGTTTCTATAGGAAGAGTTGGTTCAGTATCACCAACAAGTTTTTATGAGGGTAATTTGGACTCTATAACTGCTGTTGTTATCGGGGGAACATCTCTTTTTGGTGGAAGAGGCACAATCATTGGGTCGCTTTTTGGAGCTCTTATTGTTGGTGTCTTTAGTTCAGGTCTTTCAATAGCTGGGCTTGATGTTTTGTGGCAGAGATTTGCTCTCGGCTGTCTTATTATTATAGCTGTTGGTATTGATCAGTGGATTAGAAAGGTCTCAAACTAATGGAGCCTATTTTAGTTGCAAAAAACCTATCAAAAAAATATGGAAAAGTCGTTGCTTTAGAGAGCGCTAATTTAGAGTTATATCCAGGAGAAGTATTGGGGGTAATTGGTGATAATGGTGCAGGAAAATCAACACTTATTAAGGTTTTGTGTGGTGCAGTAATTCCAGATAGTGGGGAAATTCTATTAGATGGTAAACCTGTAACTTTTACTTCTCCCATTGAAGCTAGAACACTTGGTATTGAAACTGTTTATCAGAACCTCGCATTATCACCTGCTCTATCAATAACTGATAATATGTTTCTTGGTAGAGAAATCAGACAGAAAGGTTTTATGGGCAAATTTCTTAAGTTTCTTGATAAAAAAGCTATGGCAGATGAGGCTAGAAAAAGATTATCTGAATTGGGTCTCTTAACGATTCAGAACATCAATCAATTAGTTGAGACTTTATCCGGTGGACAGCGTCAAGGAGTTGCTGTTGCTCGGGCCACATCTTTTGGAACAAAAGTTGTAATTATGGATGAGCCAACAGCTGCTTTAGGAGTAAAGGAGAGTCGCAGAGTTTTAGAATTAATTAGTGAAGTGAGAGCAAGAGGAATTCCTATTATCCTCATCTCCCACAATATGCCTCATGTTTTTGAGGTTGCAGATAGAATTCATGTTCATAGATTGGGTACTAGACTTTGCGTCATAGATCCAAAAAAATATGAAATGTCAGATGCAGTTGCATTTATGACAGGTGCTAAAGAACCTCCGCAAAGTTAATTTTCTAAAATATAGTCAGCCTTAATACTGTTTTTTAAAACATTTACACCATTAGGCAAATCGTTTTTATATACTTTTTCTTTTATTTCTTCTTTTGGCAAATTAAATTTCTCCCATCGTTCAATTAATCTTTTCTCTAAAACTTTTTCTTCGCAATTAATTATAACAGTTGAATTAAAAAATTTATGTAACTCTTTCCAAGGATAATTATTTAAAAGAATATAATTACCCTCCAAAATTATGACTTTAGTATTTTTAGAAATTATAGCTGCTGAGGATCTTGATAATTCTAGTGATCGATCAAAAATTGGAATAGCAACTTCTTCCTCTTTATACAATCTATATAAGAAGTTTATTAAACCCATAACATCAAATGTCTCTGGTGCTCCTTTTTTTAAAAGAAGTTTTTTTTCTTTTAAAATCTGGTCATCGTAATGAAAGCCGTCCATTTGGAGGATACTAGTTTTATATCCTTTTTTATTAAGGTCATTTGTTAATTTTTCAGATATCGTGCTTTTGCCAGATGCGGGTGGACCAGAAAGAGCTAAGAAATAACGTTTTTTATTATCATTATCGATTTGGTCTGTAATTGATCTTAAAAGCTGATCATACATTAATCCTGACATTATTATGTTAAGAAAAACTAATTAACATAGTATTTCTTCCATTCAACAAATCGATCTTGAAGCATTGATTTTGTGTTATTATTTTTTTTTATAATTTCTTTTACTGATGGTGACTTTAATACATCTTGGTGTTTAAGATTATTGTATCCGAGATACGCCAACCTTGCGGCACCATAAGCAGCCATAGCATCTGATGCTTCCGTAATGGCTAAATCTCTGTCAAGTATTGATGCTAGAAGCTCAATCCAGTCTTTATTTTTGGATCCGCCACCAATTACAAATAAGTTATTTAATTCGATACCAGTTTTAGAGAGAGCTTGATAGTTATCATAAAGGCCGAAGGAAATCCCTTCTATTAAACTAAAGACTAATGTTTTTCTATCTGTTTCAATTCCCATATTGTGAAAACTTGCTCGAACGTGGGGATCATTCAGAGGAGTTCTCTCTCCTGTCAAATAAGGTAGGTAATATGGGGAGTTCTTCATCAAAGCATCAGAGCTCATTGAGTCTTTTAAATAATTTGTAATTTCATTAATTGATGAGTCAAAAGTGTTTATAAACCAATTAATATTGGAAGTGCAGGAAAGCATAACTGACATAAGATGCCATGTATTAGGCAAACAATGACAAAAAGAGTGTATGGCATCATCATAATTTTTTAAGAATTTCTTTGTAGACCCAAAAATAACACCTGAAGTACCCAATGAAATTGATGCATCACCCTCTTCATACAATCCTAGCCCTACTGCAGCAGCAGCGTTATCTCCTGCCCCACCGTAAACTTTGCATTTCATATTGAAGCCATATTTCTCAGCTATATCTTTTTTAATAATTCCAGTTTGATCAGTGCCTTCACAAACACCTGGCATTTGTGAGATATTCATTGAACTTGCATCAAGTAGTTTTTGAGACCAATCTCGTTTTTCTACGTCTAGCCAATAAGTTCCAGAGGCATCAGATAAATCGCTAAAGAATTCCCCTGTAAGGTAAAATCGTAGATAGTCTTTAGGCAAGAGTGCTTTGTAGATTTTATTAAAATTCTCATTTTCATTTCTTTTAAGCCATAGAATTTTTGGAGCTGTAAAACCTGGCATTACTATATTTCCTGCTATATCCATGACAGATTTATCAACCATTATTTCTGAGCACTCCTGATGACTTCTGGTATCGTTCCACAGTATACAGGGTCTAATTATTTCATGATCCGCATTAATGCAGGTAGCACCATGCATATGCCCTGAGAAAGAAACTGAATTTATTTCGTTGATATTAATTTTTTCTTTTAATCTTTTAATACATTGATCAAGGGCAACTATCCATGAAGATGGATCTTGTTCAGACCATCCACTTTGAGGATTGGACAAAGGAATTTCTTCACTCGAAACACTATGAATAATTTCTTGTTCCTCTCCAATTACTAAACATTTCATTGAAGAAGTTCCAAGATCTATCCCCAAATACATGTATATTACTATACAATCTTTAGAAAAATTTTCTATTTATACTGTTAGAAATTTGATGATAAGGTTTTAATATAATGATTAAATCTTTAGAAAAAAAATTACAAAAAATAAAAAAACATATTTATAAACCTAAAGATTTTATTATTGCAGATGCTAAAGATGGTGATATGGCAATGGGTATTACTGCTCCAGGCCCAAAAAGAGATACCAAGGGTAAAATTTACAAGTCTTTTAAGAAGTTAGATGATTATAAACAGGCTATGGTAACAATGTCTAAATCAAATCTTGTAGATATTATGTTAATGTCTGCATCAATTGGTGAAGATTTAATTAAAAAAAAGATATTTAATAATTCCAGGGTTACTCCTGCTATTCGAATGAATGACACTACAGATATTTGGTTAATGAGAAATGGTAATTACAGGTCTACTAACCCAAGACCTTTTCGATCTGCACGTCTAAATAGTATATCAAAATTTGCAAATTTAGGATTATTTTCAATGACATTCTCTAAAAGTGTTGATTTTGACTTAGCAATGTTAAATGCTTACAGGGATTTTAGAATTGAAGCTATAAAATATAAATTTAACCATTTCTTGGAAGTATTTAATCCTCCAATTAATATTGGCTTGAAATCAAATGAACTGGGCGACTATATTAATGATTGCATCATCAAAGCTATCGCAGGACAAACTAGAGAGGAAAGGCCACTATTTTTAAAGATTGCTTATAATGGCCCTAAAGCAATGGAGGAATTAGCTACTTATGATCCTGAAAATTTAATCATTGGTATATTAGGTGGTAGTAAGGGGACCACCAGAGATTGTTTTGAATTAATAAATAAAGCCAGTAAATATGGTGCAAAAGTTGCTCTTTTTGGAAGAAAAATAAACCTATCAGAGGATCCAATTTTATTAGTAAAGCTAATGAGGGCGGTCATTGAAAAAAATGTAAATTCTATTGAAGCTGTAAAATTATATCATAGTGGATTAATTGAAAAAAAAATACGACCAGATCATCCTCTTAATAAAGACCTCCAAATAACCGACCCTGTTTTGAAATTATAATTTTTTAATATTAGGTAAATTACCTGAAGATGAGTCAATTTTCATCATAGCTGATCCCGCAGCATGAGACTTCTTCAGTGTATCCTCAATTGCCCAGTTTTCATGAACACCATAAATAAATCCAGCACAAAAAGCATCACCTGCTCCAACAGCATTTTTAATATGTTTTTTTTGAATTTTAGGAGACTCAGAGTGATAAAAATCTTCTTTAGAAATATATAAAGACTCATGGGGGCTATGAATAACAATAGCTCTTTGAAGACCTTTTTGAAAAACGTTTTTAGATAATTTAATTAATAAATTTTTTTTTAGTCGTCTTTTTGAGTCTATAATTGATCTTTTAAACAGTAGTTGAGCCTCTATTTCATTTAGTAAAAGATAATCAGTAAAAGGTAGGGCACTAAAAATAATTTTTTGAAAATTAGGGATATTATTCGAAGCTAAATCAAGAATGTTGATTAGGTTCTTTTTTCTTGATTGTTTAAGAACTTTGCAAAGTCTTGTCTGTTTACGATCAAAAGAGTCTAGTTTTCCTAAGAGGCTTAGATACCCTACATATAAAATTTTAGGTTTTTTTTTGAGTTTATTTAATCTGAAATGTTTTGTATCTAATAATTCATTTGCTCCCGAGTAATACAGAAAAGTTCTTTCTTTTTGTTCCTCAGACATACATACTACTTGTGATGTTGGTGTGGTGCTTGAAATTATAAAATTATTTATTTGTATATTGTTTTTCTTACAGTGTTTTTTTATTATTAAAGCGTTAGCATCTTTCCCTAGCAAACCCATTGCTATCAAAGGATGATTGAAACCTAAAGAGTTAAGATTAGTTAAAACGTTTGATGGCCCACCTCCAACACATTGAAAGCTATCTAATATTGGCTCTAATTTTCCTCTTTCAGGTAATTCACTGATTTTATAAGTGGTATCAACACACCAGATACCTAGGCCTATTACGCCTTTATTCATTAAATTTCATTCCATAAAAGATGTATTGCAGGTTCGTCCTCTAAGATATCACTAAACCTTCCAACTGGTTCAAGGAAGTAATTATCTTTGTTATCATCATTAACTTGAGACACTTCTCCGGCCATCACCATACCAGTACCTGCAACTGCATAAAATTTATGATAGACGTTTCTATCAACAGTTACGCTTTGTCCTCTTTTAAGTATTAATGGTTTATGAGGATGAATTTTTATAATTTTTCCATCAACCAAAACCTCAATTTCTTTTTGAAGTTCTATAAAATCTTTGTCTACTTCTAAAAATTCAATAGCTAAATCTCCCCCTCCTCTATTGATAATATCTTCTAATTTAACCTTATGGCTATGAAATGGAATTTCTTGTCCTTCCTGCATAAAAAGTAATTTCTCAGCATATGGTTTGTCATCCTTGACTCCTTGTACTCCATTACGAATGCAAAACAAAGTAATGCCTTGACTGTTAAAATTGTCTCTTCCAAAGTCAGTTACATCCCATCCCATCTGATGACCTTTCAAGTATTTCCTTATTTCAGGTTTATCTTTGTAATCTTCTTTTGACCAATAGCCCCATTCTGGAAGAGTCCAATTGTATTCATCCATCATTTTTTTTGCGGTGTTTATTGCTGCATTGATTTCTGATCGCTTCATAGAACTTAGATTATCAAAAATAGAAATAATTGATATAATCATATAATGAAGACTATTATTGTTGATCCGTTCCCTCGTGAAATGGGCTTAATTTTTAAACCAAATAAAATTAAGCTTTTAAAAAAAAACTTCAAAATAATAAATGCTCCAAGTAAAAATAAATTAAAATTTTATAAGCAACATATTTCAACGGCTGATTTTATTATTGGGCAACCCGATCTCCCAAAGTCAATGTTAACTTTGGCTTCAAAACTAAAAGCAATTTTTAACGTTGAAAGTAATTTTATGGATAACATGGATTACGATTACTGTTTTAAAAATAATATTTATGTTTTATCTACAGCTCCTGTTTTTGCACAAAGTGTTGCGGAAATTGCTGTTGGTTTAACAATCTCTTTAAAACGGGATATACACAAAGTTCATTTAGATTTTTTTCAAAAAAAAGAGAAATATGGTTTGGAGAGCAATTTACGAAGTAGTTTGTTACTAGATAACAAAATCGGTTTTATTGGTTTCGGAGACTTGGCTAAAAGTCTTAAGCCTATGTTAATGCCATACACATCCAATTTTAAAGTTTATGATCCTTGGCTCCCAAATAAGTTAATAGAGGCCAATGGATGTAAATCAGCGTCATTGAAAGAAATTTTTAAAGATTGTGATGTGGTTTATGTACTTGCAACAATAACTACAAAAAATAAGAGTATGATAGATAAAAAACTTTTGAAGTTAATGAAGAAAGATACCTGCTTGCTAATCCTAAGCAGAGCTAGTGTTATTAATTTTCAAGATTTAAATAAAATTTTAAATAAAGATAAAATTAAAGTTGCTACAGATGTATTTCCTCAAGAACCAGTGCCAAAAAATGACCCGATTAGAAAACAGAAAAATATTCTTTTCTCTGCTCATAGAGCTGGTGCTTTAGAGAGTGTTTTTTTTGAAATGGGAGATATCGTTTATGAAGATTTACTTTTAATGACAAAAGGGCTACCACCTAGACTTTGTCGCCGAGCAGAATTAGAAACAGTTAAAAATTTACGTTCAAAACCAGTAGATATAAATTAATTATATTGAATATGGTTAATTAATTTAGTTCTATAGGTTTATGCTTATTAATATAGATCCTATAATAGGACCTGAGGTGCTTCACACACTTCGCGCCATGGGACATGGAGATAAACTAATTTTGTGTGACTCAAACTTTCCAGCTTATTCTATGAATTCGCTAGTGCATCGTTTAGACGGAGTTGATGCTGCTCGAGCGGCTAAAGCTATATTATCTATATTTCCTCTAGATAGTTTTGTGGAGTTTCCAATACTTAGAATGCAGATCGATAACAAACCTGACGAAGTGAATGATGTTCATCGAGAAATAATGGAAGTCACTAGTAGTGTTGCAGGTGAAAATTGGAAAATAGGATCAATTGAAAGATTTAAGTTTTACGAGGAAGCCAAAAAAGCTTTTGCAATTATTACGACAAACGAAACTAGACCTTTTGGTTGCTTTATTTTAACTAAAGGAGTTGTTAAGCCTGATGGTTCTGTTTGGATATTAAATAATTGAGAATTTGTGTTTTTGGTATTTTTGTAGCAGATATCTGTTTTTTTGCTAATAGCATTCCAGTCGCTGGCCAAACGATATTAGGTGACAGATATATAATTGGACCTGGCGGCAAAGGTTCAAACCAGGCAATTGCTGCAGCTAGAGCTGGTGGAGAGGTTTCTTTTATTAGTAAAGTAGGCAAAGATAATTATGCAGATCTTGCAATTTCTTTGTATAAAGAAACTGGTATCAACTACGATGGTTTAGAAATCGAGGAAAATGAATCAACAGGATCTGCAGGTATTTTAATAAATAGAAAAACAGGGGAAAATGCTATTAACGTCGTACCTGGTGCTGCTGGAACTATAGGTAAAAATTTAATTGATAAAAGTTTAAGTATAATAAAAAATTCAAAAATTTTTTTAACACAATTAGAAACTCCTAAAGATGTTACATTGTACGCTCTCAAAGAAGCCAAGAGTCAAAATTGTATTACAATTTTAAATCCAGCTCCATCGAGTGAAATACCAGATGATTACTTCCAATTTTTTGATTTTTTTACTCCCAATGAAACTGAAGCAAGTTTTTATTTTAATAAGCCTGTCGAAAATGAGGATGATTGTAAAGATGCTGGAAAATTTTTTTTAGAAAAAGGTATAAAAAATATATTGATTACCCTTGGGGAGAAAGGTTGTTATTTTAAAAACAATGATGAAGAATTTTTAATGCCTGCATTTAAGTTAAATAAGCCAGTCGTCGACACAACTGGTGCTGGTGATGCCTTTAATGGAGCCCTGAGTGTCGCTCTATCTCAAAATAAAACCTATAAACAATCGATAGAGTTTGCTAATTTAGTTGCAGGAATTTCTGTGACAAAAGAAGGTGCTGCAAATTCAATGCCAACCAAAAAAGAAATTGAGGAGAGTATAAAATGAGTTATTTAGCTAATGCAAAAAGATATACCAAAATGCAATATAGAAATTGTGGACAGAGTGGATTAAAGCTTCCTTTAATTTCTATTGGGCTCTGGCATAATTTTGGTGGAAATGGAATGTCTTCAGAGTCTAAAAAGATATTATTTGAATCTTTTGACTCTGGAATTACTCATTTTGATTTAGCAAATAATTATGGACCACCCTATGGCAGTGCTGAGACTAATTTTGGCAAAGTTATGAAAAGTGATTTAGGAAAATATAGAGATGAAATGATTATTTCATCTAAGGCTGGTTATGATATGTGGGATGGCCCTTATGGGGAATGGGGATCAAAGAAACATGTGATTGCTAGTTGTGATCAAAGTTTAAAGAGAATGAACTTAGATTATGTTGATATATTTTACTCTCATCGTTTTGATCCAAATACACCTTTAGAGGAAACGGCAGATGCTCTCGAAAGTATATATCGTTCAGGCAAAGCTCTTTATATTGGAATTTCCTCTTACTCAGAAAAAAAAACTAACGTAATGATGAAAATACTTAAACAAAGAGGAATTAAATTATTTATCCATCAACCCTCTTATTCTTTAATTAATCGTTGGATCGAAAAAGGCCTTACTAAAACTCTTTTGAAAAATGGAGTAGGATGTATCGCTTTCTCCCCTTTAGCGCAGGGCTTTTTATCAAATAAATACTTAAACGGACTACCTAAGGGTACTAGAGCTAGTGAAAATAGCTCATTTAGTAAAAAATTAATTACTAAAAAAAATACAAAGATCATTAATGATTTAAATAAACTAGCAAAAAAAAGAGGCCAAAATTTATCTCAGATGGCCTTGGCTTGGGTGTTAAATAACAAAGCCATCACCTCAGCCTTAATTGGTGCCAGGACTGTTACTCAACTAAGAGATTGTCTTGCTTCTCTTGATAATTTGAACTTTGGTAAAGAAGAAATAAAAAAAATTAATCAAAAGGCAAAAGATGGAGACATCAATATCTGGGCTCCATCTAGCTCCTATTGATTAACATTTTAGTTTTCGGTGACTCCAATAGTTGGGGATATACGGATGAAGATGAGGGTAAAAGATATGAAAAAAGATGGCCTATTGAATTATCTAACCATTTAGCAAATGCTCGTTTAAACTGTTCTGTAAAAGAAGATTCCCTACCCGGTAGGACTACTAATGTTAACGATATGCAAGATGGATCTCATTTAAATGGAGCTTCTATTTTTAAATCTTGTTTATTATCCCACTCACCACTTGATTTAATAATAATAATGCTTGGAACTAACGATTTAAAAAAAAGATTTAACAGGTCCTCTGATGAAGTAGCTAAAGGAGTCAAAGAACTTATTAATATTGCCAAACATACATTTTCGGGAAAAGGAACTTGGCATGATCAAAATTTATCAGAAATAGTAGTAATTTGTCCTCCAGTTCTTGGAGAGCTATCTAATGATTTACAATGGTCAAACTATATCGAATGGGAGGGAGCTTTTGATAAGTCTAAAAAATTATTTAATTCCTTAAAACATGTTACTGATGAAGAAAAAATTTATTTAATTGATAGTAATCAGTATATTAAGTCGTCAAGTCTAGATCCAATACACTGGTCAAAAAAAACTCATGAAACTTTTGGTAAAAAAGTAGCTGATTTAATAGTAGATAGAATTAAACTTTAATCCACTTACTTCTTTTTATCGATTTAAAAGTAGCATCTAACACTTTCATATTTTTTTTTGCGTCTTTTAAATCATAATCAACTTTTGTTTTTTTTAAAAGATGATCAGAAAAAGCGGTAACTTGGTGTTCGTATTGATCAGATGGCTTAAACACTTTTATTGTATTATCGTTTCTGTATATTGACCGGCCATTATAAATGACAACTGTTGTAGCTTTGCTCTTTATCGCATTAAAAGGATTTTCAACTACTATCGTTTTTTTTGTTCCTAAAATGACAACTTTTTGAGAATTAGTACTTTGGGTAGCAACAGTATAAGATGAGAATACACCGTCAAAATCTAATAAAGTAGTTGATAAAATATCTGTCTTAAAATTTTTATCTTTAATTGCAGTAGCAACAACTCTTTTTGGTTCCTTGTCCAGTAAGTATCTCGAAATTACTGTTGGGTAACAACCAATATCATAAACTGCACCGCCGCCATATTTTTGTATGTTTCTAATATTATTTGGGTCTTTATTAAAATAAGAAAAGACTGAGGATATGTTTGATATTTTTCCAATACTTCCAGATTTGATGTATTTTTTTATCCATTGCCATTGAGGGTGATGTCTTACCATAAAAGCTTCTTTAATTATAATTTTATGTTTTGCTGCTTCTTTTATTAGTGGGTTAATATCCTTTGCTTTTAATGAAAGTGGTTTTTCTAAGAGAATGTGTTTGCCATGAGTACAAGCCTTTAAACTTGTTTTGATATGTAAATGATTTGGTAAAGGGTTATAGACAATATCAATATCGGGATCGAGATAAAGTTCATCATATGAACCATAACTTTTAGTAATATTAAATTTTTTTTGAATTTTTGTTGCTTTGCCTTTACTTCTACTAGCAATAGCTAATAAATTACTATTTTTGGATTTTATGATAGCTGGAATAACATGTTCCCATCCAATTTTTGCTGAACTGATAATACCCCAATTAATAACTTTTTTTTTCATACAAAACTAAATCTAAGTAGTTATGTTATACCATTGAATTAATATATATGTGTATTATGTTTTTATATTCATATAATAGTTCACAAAAATAATGTCAAAAAATTTTAAAGTGGGTATTGATTATGGTGGTACTAAAATTGAGGGTATTCTCATGGATGATGAGGGTAACGAGATTTTAAGAAAAAGATCAACATACGAAAAAAATTATGAAAATGGTATTGATACTGTAAAATCCCTGATTGAAGAATTTGACAGTTATACAAATTCAGTTAACACTGTCGGTGTCTGTATTCCTGGTTTTTCTTCAAAAGAGACAGGCTTGGTTAACAACGCAAATTGTGTATGGATAAATGATAGGCCTTTCCATAAAGATTTAGAAAGAAGTCTAAATAGAGATATTAAATTGATGAACGATGCAAATTGCTTTGCGCTCTCAGAAGCTATTGATGGTTCAGGTGCTAATTACCAATCTGTGTGGGGAATAATCATTGGATCAGGTTTTGGAGGATCATTTGTCTATAAAAAAAAGGTTATAGAAGGCATTAATCAAGTGGCAGGAGATTGGGGGCATCAACCACTTCCCTATCCTACTCAAGAGGAATATGAATTAAATCCAAAATGCGAGGTTGGAAATTGTGGAAGACCTCTTTGTGCGGAACAATTTATATCAGGAATAGGTTTTACTAAAATATTTAATTCTAAATATGGAACAAACTTCAGAACAAGAGAGATTGTGGCGCTAGAGGCAAATGGTGATGAAAGAGCAAAAAAAGAATTTGAATTATATGAAGATCGATTTGCAAGATTAATTTCAGTAATGATCGGTATTATAGATCCAGATGTAATTGTGATAGGTGGAGGAATGTCAAATGTTGCAAGAATTTATGAGAATGTTCCAAAACTTCTTCCTAAATACACTTTTAGTGATAAAATAAGAAACAAGATCTTAAGAAACACTCATGGTGACTCTAGCGGCGTAAGAGGAGCAGCATGGTTGTGGGACTCAGATAAATTCTAAATGAAAAAAATTGGAATACTTACAAGTGGAGGAGATTGTGGTGGATTAAATGCTGCCGTTCGATCTATTTTTTTTCGAGCAAAGAATACCTATAACATGGAAGTGCTTGGAATACGTGACGGCACTGTTGGTTTAATGCAAAGACCTGTGGCTTACTTACCGCTCGACTATCAAACCTTTAGCGGATCTCTACTAAGACAAGGTGGTACTTTTTTAGGTACAACTAGTAAGGGCAACCCCTTTAAGTTTCCAATGCCTGATGGAAAATTTAAAGACCGCTCCCAAGAAATAATCGATGGATATCATGAGTTGGGTCTTGAAGGATTGATTGTAATTGGTGGAGACGGAAGTATGTCAATTCTTACAGAAATAGCAAAACGAGGTAATTTAAATATTGTTGCAATACCAAAAACAATCGACAACGATGTTGGTGCAACAGAAAGTTCAATTGGATTTAATACAGCTGTAAATGTTGCTACTCAGGCACTTGATAACCTTCAAACGACTGCTGCCAGTCATCAACGAACGATGATTTTAGAGGTTATGGGAAGAGATGCAGGGCACATTGCAATTAATGCGGGTATTGCTGGTGGTGCTGATGCTATTTTAATCCCTGAAATTAAATATTCGATCAAAGGGATCGTTAACAAACTTACTGAAATGAAAAATAGAGGGATTGTTCACTCTTTAATTGTTGTTGCTGAGGCCGTTAAAACTGAAGAAGGTAGAAGCTATACTGTGGAATTTGCAGACGGACAAAAAAGACTTGGCGGTATAGGAAATTACTTGTCTGAAGAGATTATGAAAATGACAGATATAGAGTGCAGAGTAACATCTCTTGGTCATGTACAAAGGGGTGCCCCTCCTACTCCAAGAGATAGAATTCTTGCCAGTGCTTTTGGTGTGTACGCAGTTGATTTGATAGCACAAGGTAAAATGGGAAGAATGGTTGCTTGGAGAGATAGGAAGGTTGTTGATGTTCCAATTAGTGAGGGCATATCAACTTATAAAGTAGTTGATAGATCAGACCCACTTATTGAAACTGCACTTGCTTTAGGAGTTTATGTCGGCGATATAGACTAAATGTTTGAGGCAGTAGAAAAGATCTTAGACTTAAAAAAATTTAAAGAAGAAATATTTAAAGGAAAAATTTTTGTTTTTCAAAAATCACAATTCACTCTCGATTTAATTCAAAAAATTAAGACTGAGATTAGTAGTGAGTATGATGGAGAGCTAGAAAAAATTCATTATTTAGATGAATGTGAAGCAATTAGTACTAACCTGGTATCAAATCTGAAAAATTCAAAGATTTTTAAAGAACTATTTAAGAGTTTTTTAATAGAAAGAGGTTTTTATAATGATAAGTCTTATTGGGACCAGTTTAGAATAAGAATTGCACCTGCTGAAAATAGATTTAATTACCGAGAGGCTTCAAGAATTAGCTCACATCGAGATACATGGGGAACAAATATTCATCAACAAATTAATTGGTGGGGACCTATTAGTTCTATTGACGAAACAAATACAATGATTTTTTATCCTGAATTCTTTTCTAAACCTGTAAAAAATTCTACATCTACTTGGGACCTCAATACCTACTTAGACCATAGAAAAAGAAATGATTTTTCTTATCCATCTGCCCCTCAGATGTTAGAGGAATTACCTGAACAAGTTAAAACTCTTCCAGTAACTATCCAGCCAGGGGAAATACTTTGTTTTTCTGGATGTCATCTTCATAGCTCATCTAAGCAAAAATCAGAAAAAACAAGGTTTAGCTTTGAAATTCGCACTATTTGTCAACAAGATTTGGATGATAAATCACAAGCTCCAAATACTGATTGTGATCTAAAATGGCAATTTCCTAAAATTTTTAGGAATATCAATGACAATTCGCCTTTGAAATTTACTAGATGAGTAAAAATTTTTTTGCTAATTTGCTTAGGTGAAAAAAAAATATTCAATATTTAGTATCGCCAAAAATGCTTTAAAGGGTCATAAGGATTGGCCGAAAATGTGGCGAAGTCCAGAACCAAGAGAGTTTTATGATGTTATCATAATTGGTGGTGGTGGTCACGGTCTTGGTACTGCCTACTATTTAGCTAAAGAACATGGTTTAAAAAATATTGCTGTAATTGAAAAAGGTTGGCTTGGTGGAGGTAATACTGGAAGAAATACAACTATCATAAGATCAAATTATTTGTGGGATGACAGTGCTCACCTGTATGAGCATTCTCTTAAACTTTGGGAAAATTTATCAACTGAATTAAATTATAATGTTATGTTTAGTCAACGAGGTGTGATGAACCTTGCTCACAACGAACACGATATAAAAGAAATTAAAAGAAGAGTAAGTGCAAATAATTTAAATGGCATAGACTCGCTTTGGCTCTCTAAAGAGGAAATTCAAAAAAAGGTTCCTATCATGAATACCGACAATCTTCGCTATCCTGTTCTTGGTGCCTCTTACCAACCAAGAGGTGGGACTGCTCGACATGATGCTGTTGCTTGGGGATTTGCTATGCGTGCAGATGAAATGGGTGTAGATATAATTCAAAACTGTGAGGCGCATCAAATTAAAACTAAAAATGGAAAAATAGAGGGTGTGGAAACATCTAAAGGTTTTATTCGAGCCAATAAAGTTGGTGTAGTTGCATCGGGACATACAGGTGTTCTTGCTGAGACTGCGGGTATCAGACTTCCACTACAAAGCAAACCTCTACAAGCTTTAGTTTCTGAGCCAATAAAACCAATTATTGATACTGTTGTAATGTCATCTGCTGTTCATGCTTATGTAAGCCAGTCTGATAAGGGTGAACTTGTAATAGGCGCAGGAACAGACAGCTATAATTCCTTCACACAGCGTGGTGGTTTTAATATTATAGAGGAGACTGTGAGAGCTATGGTCGAGCTTTACCCTGTATTTGGAAAAATGAAAATGCTTCGTCAATGGGGAGGAATTGTCGATATTTGTCCTGATGCCAGTCCTATAATTAGTAAATGTGATGTTGAGGGATTATTTTTTAATTGTGGTTGGGGCACAGGTGGTTTTAAAGCGACACCTGGAAGTGCTAATGTCTTTGCGCATACGATTGCTAAAAATGAGGCCCATCAAATAAATAGTGCTTTTAATTTAGATAGATTTGCAAGCGGAAAACTAGTTGATGAACATGGGGCTGCAGCAGTAGCCCATTAATTCAACATGCTTATTATCGACTGTCCGTACTGCGGTCCAAGAGACCAATCAGAATTTTCTAACGGTGGTGAAGCTCATGTTAAGCGGCCCGATGGATCTGCTGACATTGGAGATCGAGAATGGGGCGAATATGTTTTTATCAGAGCAAATCCAAAAGGAATTTTTTATGAAAGATGGGTGCATTCCCATGGATGCCGAAAATGGTTTAATTGTGTAAGAGATACATCTACCGATGAAATTTTAAAAATATATAAAATTGATGAAGAAAGACCAAAGCTAGATAGTTTTAAAAATAATGTAAAAACTCCTTCAGGAGAACCAAATTTAGGATCAGGTAATTTTACAGTTAAAAAATGAGTGATTTGAATTTAACAGATAATAAGTTTATCCAATTTCATCAAAAAATAGGATTTAAATTTGATGGTGTAAAATATTACGGTTACAAAGGTGATACTATAGCCTCAGCTTTACTTAGAAATAACTTAAAGTTAATCGGAAGAAGTTTTAAATATCATAGACCTCGTGGTTTTTATACTTGCGGTATAGAAGAGCCAAATGCTTTAGTACAAATAATTAGTGAATATTCGGAGCCAAATACAAGAGCTACCATAAAAAAGATTTATGAGGGCATGGAAATCGAAAGTCAAAATAGATGGCCTTCGTTAGAGACAGATATTGGAAGTATAAACAATATATTTTCACCAGTTTTTCCAGCAGGTTTTTATTACAAGACGTTTATGGGTCCTCATAAAAATTTTTGGAAAAAAATTTATGAGCCTATTATTAGAAAAGCCGCGGGTCTTGGCAAGCCCCCAAAAGAATTTAAAGCCGTTAGTACTCATCTTCATCATAATGTTGACATAACTATTGTTGGTGGAGGTTTGAATGGGCTTATTGCTGCAAAGAGTTTAATCGATACAAAATATAGTGTTCTTCTTATTGATTTTGACGATCAACTGGGTGGTATTTTGAATAACTCTAATAAAGTTCTAAGTGTGAATAATCAAACACCAATGGACTGGATTAGTGAAACTGTTAAAGAAATCGAAAACTCTAAAAATATAAAAATATTAAAAAATACTTTAGTGACAACGTACAATTATATTAATCATCTAATTGCTGTTGAAGATAAATTTGTTGGATCTCGACCTTTGAAAGATAAAGTTAATAGCACTCTTCATAAAATTAGAACTGACCAAGTTATTTTATGCAACGGTCATATAGAAAGATTTTTATCTTTTCAAAATAATGACCTACCAGGCATTATGTTGTGCTCATCATTTGAAAAATATATGTGTAGATATGGGGTAATACCCTCAAAAGAAACTGTTGTTTTTAGCAATAACTCTAATTCCGAAAGTCTAGTATTTAGCCTTATCAAAAAGGGCTTTAAGCCAAAAGCTTACATCGACTCACGCTCAGGCGAAAATATCGAACCAGACTTGTTTGATTTAATAAGAAAAAATGACATTCCTTTATATACTAATTCTCAAATTAAAGGGGCATACGGAAATAAAAAATTACAAAAAATATTAGTTGAAGATAGTTCAGGGGGAGTTAATGAAATTAAAACAGATTTTTTATGTTTGTCTGGTGGTATCAATCCAGATGTTCACTTGTTTACTCAGTCCAAAGGCTTATTAGATTGGGATGAAAAAGATTTAACCTACAAGCCCGCTCAAGCTTTTCAACCCACAATAACACTTGGCTCAGCTTCTGGGCAATTTGACTTTAATGCCATTAATAAGGAAATTAATGAAAAATTAGTTATATTTGGCATTAAACCTGTCCAAATTAAACTAGAACTAAATACAAGTCACAAATTTAAAATTGAAAAATTGTGGGAAGTTTTACCACAAAAACAAACTATTTGGTCAAAATCATTTATAGATTTACAAAATGATGTCACCACAAAAGATATAAGACAAGCTATCTCAGAGGGTTTTGATAGAATTGAACATCTCAAAAGATACACCACTAACAGCATGGGAACGGACCAAGGTAAAATAAGTAGTATAAATGCTTTGGGTATAGTTTCTGATTTACTCGATAAGAAAGTTAATGAAGTAGGAACAACAATTTACAGACCTCCCTATGCTCCTTTGAGTTTTGCTGCGATAGCAGGAAGAAATTCATATGAATATTACGACCCAGAGAGAAAATCACCGATACATAATTGGCATATAACTAATGGTGCTGTTTTTGAGGATGTTGGTCAATGGAAAAGACCTTGGTATTTTCCAATAAATAAAGATGAAACTATGGACGAAGCCGTTCAACGAGAAAGTAAAAATGTCAGAGAAAATGCTGGGGTCTTGGATGGTAGCACTCTAGGAAAAATTGAGATTAAAGGTAAGGATGCATTAGCTTTCATGAATTTAATATATACAAATAGTTTCTCCAAAATGAAACCTGGCACCTCAAGATATGCCCTGATGTTAGGAGAGGATGGTATGGTAAAAGATGATGGTATTATTTGTAAAATCTCAGATGAGCATTTTATAGCAACTACTACTACTGGAGGCGCAGCAACTGTTTTAGGATGTATGGAAGAGTATGCTCAAACTGAATGGCCCAACTTAAATGTCTATATGAATTCTATAACTGAGCAGTATGCTACATTTAATATCAGTGGTCCAAAAACAAGAAATATAATCGAGAAAGTTTTTCCAGAGGTTAATTTTAGTAATGAAGCTTTCCCATTCATGACATTTCAATTTCATGAATATGAAGACACTCCCATAAGAATTCTAAGAGCTAGTTTTACTGGAGAAATGGGTTATGAGATATATGTACCTTCAAATCAAGCTGTAAAAATATGGGAAAAAATAATAAGTTTTGGAAAGGAATTTGGTTTGATGCCTTATGGTACTGAGACCATGCACCTTTTAAGAGCTGAAAAAGGATACATCATAGTTGGTCAAGATACGGACGGATCAATTACACCTCTTGATTTAGGTTTAGATTGGATAATTGGAAAATCAAAAAAAGATTTTTTAGGAAAACGATCTTTAATCCGTTCTGATACAGTTAGAAAAGACAGAAAGCAGCTCGTAGGAATTTTACCAACTAACAAGAATGAGAAGTTAGAAGAAGGTCAACACATCATTTTAGATAAAGAAATAAAAACTCCAACTCCAATGCTAGGACATATAACATCATGTTATCAAAGCCCTACTTTAGGACATAACTTTGCTCTAGCTGTTATCAAAAATGGTCAGTCACTTATTGGAACTAAAGCATTTGCATCAACTCCTGAATTGAAAACAATAGAAGTTGAGATAGTTGAACCAATTTTTTATGATAAAGAAAATACAAAGCTAGCTTCATGAAGGATGTAATTCGATCAAATGGTATTGAAATTAAAAAAATTATCTCACAACAAATTGTTTTAAGAAGTTCTGGTAACTCAGAGTTCAACGGTGTTGTGAACAAGGCATTAAAACTCCTTCCCCCCTCTGATAATTTGAGAATAGTTACCAATGATAATTTTATTTTCGCTAAAATGTCTTTTGATCAATGGAATTTAGTTTTTAAGAAAGATATTGAACAAAAAAAATTTCACAAACTCTGTGATACTTTTAATAAATCTAGTTCAATTTTGGCAACTAACCTGACAGACTCACAAATATTTTTTCAAGTTGGTGGCGATAATGCTACTATGATATTAAATAAACTCACACATTTTGATTTTCGTGAAAAATCCTTTAAACCTCTTACAGCTGCTCAAACTTTATTGGCTAGAATTGATTGTTCCATTTTTAATTTAGATAACGTAATACTTTTAAGCTGTGGTAGATCATTTAGTGATTACCTAGAAGATCGTCTAATTGACGCGGTTAATCTGTAACTTTTTTTCATATTGACATCAAATTTTGGAACTGATTAGTTTAGATAAGTACTAAGGATAAAGATGACAAAAAAATCTAGTATTATTATTGTTGGAAGTGGGATAGTTGGTGCGAGCACTGCATATCATTTAGCCCAACTAGGTTGGAAAGATATGGTAATTCTTGATCAAGGTCCTTTATTTGAAACCGGAGGTTCTACTAGTCATGCTCCAGGTGGTGTATTTCAAACTAACCCATCTAGAATGATGTGCAAATTTGCTCAGTATACTGTTGAACTTTTGAGATCTCTAACTTTTGATGGAAAACCTTGTTATCACACTGTCGGAGGAATTGAGGTCTCTAAATCTAAAGAGAGGCATGAGGACTTATATAGAAAACTTGGAATTGCACATAGTTATGGACTTCAAGATGCTAAAATTATTTCGCCAGATGAAGTTTTAAAAATGAGTCCTTATATTGATCCTGAAAAAATTCATGGTGGATATTATGTGCCTACTGATGGTCTTGCAGCACCAGTTAGAGCTGTAAAAGCAATGGCAAAATATGTAACAGATTTAAAAGCTGGAGAATTTATAGGTGATACAGCTGTTAAAGGTTTTAAGATTTCTAATAATCAAATTCGAGGAGTGCAGACTTCAAATGGGGATTATGATGCCGATATTGTTTTAGTCTCAACAGGAATTTGGGCGCCCAAAATGGGAAGACTCGCAAATATCTCTTTACCTCTGGTACCATGTGAACATCAAATGGTTTGGCTTGAGCCTTTTGAAGAATTAAAAGAATATCAGGCTGACCACAAGGAAGCATTGGTAGATCATGCCTTAGTTCGTCACCAAGATTACAGTCTCTATTTCAGGCAATGGAATGACTCTTATGTAATTGGAAATTATAGACATGAGCCAAGAATTTTAGAATCTGAAGATATAAAAAAACCTGAAGAGGCAGAGGAGATGCCCTCTTTAGTAGATTTCAGACCTGATGATTTTGCTGGGGCGCACAAAGAGTCTAATTGGCTATTTCCTAAATTTGCTGAGAAAAAATTAACTAAAAAGATTAATGGGATGTTTTCATTTACGACAGATGGTAATCCTTTGATGGGAGAAACCTCAGTAAAAGGTTTGTGGACGGCAAATGCTGTTTGGATTACGCATAGTGGCGGCGTTGGAAAGGCAATGGCAGAATGGATTGTCAATGGCGAACCTGAACTTGACGTTCGTCAAGGTGATATAAATCGTTTCCATAAGCACCATCACGTCAGAAAATACTTGCGAGCACGAGGAAAACAAAATTACAAAGAGGTTTACGACATCATTCATCCCTTACAACAAATGGAGCAACCAAGACCACTTAGGAGAAGTCCTTTTTATAATAGATTAGAAGGCCAAAAAGCTTATTTTTTTGAAACTATGGGATGGGAGCGTCCGCAATGGTATGAGGCTAATGCTGATTTAATGAAAGGAAAAAACTTTCCTAATCGAACTGGTTGGGCGGCAAAATATTGGTCCCCAATTCAAGCAGCAGAACATTTAGTTACAAGACAAACAGGTGCTCAATTTGATATCACTGGTTTTGTAAAGATTGAAGTAAGTGGTAAAGGTGCCTTAAAGTTACTTCAAAAAGTGTGTACAAATAATATTGATGTTCCTGTTGGAAAAGTTGTCTATAGCGTTATCTCCAATATGTATGGTGGAATTAAAAGTGATCTTACTATAAGTCGATTAGAAGAAAACAAATTTTGGGTTCTAGCAGGAGCGGGAAATGGTATGATTGATATTAATTGGCTTCGCTCTAATGCTCCTAATGATGGAAGTGTTCAAATCATTGATTGGACTTCCGCTTATGCAGGTATTGGTTTGTGGGGTCCAAATTCTAGATTAGCTCTTCAAAAACTTTGTGATGATGACGATGTCTCAAATGAAGGTTTCCCATTTTTTAGTATAAAAAGGATTTCAATTAGTAACGTTCCATGCGTAGCGGTAAGAATATCTTATATAGGTGAGTTGGGATGGGAGATTTACACTCCTACAGAATATGGTTTAACTTTATGGGATGAACTCAGAGAAACCTCAAGAGAATTTAATATGATTTGCTCAGGAGCTGGTGCCTTTGAGTCTCTTAGATTAGAAAAAGGATATAGATCACTTGGCTCAGATATTCACACAAATTATAATCCCTATGAGTCTGGTTTAGGTTTCACTGTTAAGTTAAAGAAAGATGACGACTTTATTGGTAAGTCTGCTTTACAAAAAATTAAGGAAAAACCAGTTCAAAAAAAATTAACTTGTATGATTTTAGAAGACCCTGAGGGTATGGCTTTAGGCACAGAACCTATTTACAGTAACGGCAAGGCTGTTGGTTATGTTACAAGCACTAATTATGGATATTTTGTAGATAAACATATTGTTTACGGCTACCTCCCGTCAGAGTTATCAGAAAATGGGACAGCTTTAGAATTAGAATATTTTGGAAAAAGATATCCATTAAAAGTAACTCAAGAGCCTTTGTTAGACCCAGAAAATAATAGATTAAAGTCATAATTGTTATAGTTTAAAATTATGAGCAAAGATAATATCGTATCTTTATTAAATGGTTTTACAGTCGAACTAAATCCAAAAGTAAGACATAAATTAAATTCAATTCCACTAGATAAAAAAAATAATGTTTATATTACTTATCTTCCTGACGCTACTGAAAAAGATATTTTAGAAACAGTTGAATTTGTTTCTAATCAAAATTTAGTTCCCATTACTCATTTACCTGCAAGGACAATGAAAGACCTGGAACACGTTTCAAGTTTTTTAAAAGAACTTAGAAAAAGAACTGATAGTAAAAAAATATTGGTTATTGGAGGTGGAGGTAATCAAAATGGATCTATCTCCTCTTCTCTAGAAATATTAGAGTCTGATTTGCTAAATGATAATGATTTTACTGAGATTGGTGTTGCTGGACATCCTGAGGGATCTCCCGATATAAATCAAGAAACTATTAATAACTTTTTAAATAAAAAGTATGATCTTTCTCAAAATAAAAATTTAAATATAGAGTTAGTAACACAGTTTTTTTTTAATGCCTCGCCTTTCATAGACTGGTGTCAGGATTTAAAGGCTAAAAATATTAATTTACCAGTAAGAGTTGGTTTCCCTGGTCCTGCATCATTTAAGACCTTACTAAACTTTGGAATAATGAGCGGGGTAGGAAATTCAATAAATTTCCTAAAAAAAAACTCCTCTAAAGTGACTGATCTTCTCACGAAAACATCTAATGATGATATGCTTATTGAATTAGCTAATTTTGCTCAGGGTGAAAACTCACTAAAAAGCTTTCACTGTTTTCCTTTTGGTGGGTTTGAAAAAACTTGTTTATGGTTAAATGCTGTCCAAAGTGGTGAATTTATAATTGATAATAGTAAAATAGTCCTCCACAAAAAAATTTTTTAACCATACGATTTTGATTGCATACATCAGAAAAAGAAATTAATTTTTTTCCATTGCTACAATAGCTTTACTGGAGGATAAATGAAGCTAACACAACCAAGCACAGTGGACCAGTCAGACAGACAAGTCCCTTATAATTTAAGACAATCTGGTCCAACACCACAACAAATGTTGATATCAACAAGAGTAAGAAAGTCTGCCTATTGGCATTTATCAGTAGAGGCTGGATGTTGGAGATGTACTGTTTATAACCGAATGTATCATCCTAGAGGATATGTAAAGCCTGAGGATGGTGGTGCAATGGTAGAGTATGATGCACTTGTAAATCATGTAACCATGTGGAATGTTGCTGTAGAAAGACAAATTAGAGTCAAAGGTCCTGACGCACTAAAGTTTACAAACTATGTAATTACAAGAGATGCTTCAAGAATTGAAGTTATGAATGGTAAGTATGTTATTTTATGTAATAGCAAGGGAGGGGTTTTAAATGATCCTATTTTGTTAAGAGTTGCTGAGGATGAATTTTGGTTTTCTTTATCTGACTCCGATATCATGTTTTTTCTTCAAGGTGTCAATCATGATAAAAAATTTAATGTTACTATTGATGAAATAGATGCTGCACCTGTTCAAATACAAGGACCTAAGTCTGTTGATTTAATGGCAGATCTTGTTGGTGAAGCGGTAAGAGATATTCCATATTATGGTTTGATGGAAGCTAAAGTAGGAGGAAGAAATTGTATAATTTCTCAAACAGGATTTACAGGTGAAAAGGGTTATGAGATTTATCTCAAAAATGCAACACTATATGCTGATGATATGTGGTATGCAGTTTTAGATGCAGGTAAAAAACATAATTTAAAAGTAATCGCTCCTGCTCACCACAGAAGAATAGCTGCGGGAATTTTATCTTGGGGTCAAGATCTTGACTCAGAGACTTACCCATTCCAGTGCAACCTAGGATATCAAATTCCAAGAAAAAAAACTGATGATTATATAGGTAAAGATGCTTTAGAAGCTATGAGAGCCAAAATGGAAGCTGGAGAAAAGCCTTACAGCAATCAGTTAGTTGGCTTCGCTCTGGGTGGTAAACCAATAGATGAATATGCACCTGATTTTTGGCTAGTTTCTGAAGATGGTAATACACCAGTTGGATACTTAACATCTCCTTGGTACTCTCCTGAATTAGAAACTAATATTGCTATGGGATATGTGCCGTATGAAAAAAAAGATATTGGGAACAAATTCAAATTTCATTTACCTGATGCATATTGTGATACACCTGGTCAACCAGTTGATGGGGAAATTGTTGAAATACCTTTTAGACCGTCTGTTAATCCAAATGCTCGAGAGATCGCAAAATCCGAAGGTAGAGATACCGCTTACTAAAATTAACCTTTTAAGCCCAGTTTTTACTGGGCTTTTTATATTTGAAATTTAAATTTCCTGTAATAATCTAGATTAAATGAATATTGTAAGAATAATAAATAGTTCAAAGCTATATGATTTATATTATCAAATGTTCGACTATTTTAATTTAGCGATTTATGATTTGGAGTCTAAGTTAGATACTAATTTTGATTATAAAAAAATTAAAAATAAATTAGAAACGTTTGCTGACAATCACTTTAAAAGTGCTCTTAATGAATTTAATAGTGAAATTTTAAAACTTAAAGATCAGATCCCTGATGATTTTGTTAAAATTGAGAAACTATCAAATGAGTTAAAGACTTATTTTAATACCTTTTTAGAAAAAAAACTTTTTGATGATCATAAAATAGAAGATTTAAAAAATAGTTTAAAAAAAAGTCTTGATAAAATAAATAAGATTCATTCTTAAAAGTTATTAAATTATTTAAAGATGAACACAGATATCATTATAATTATTTTTCTTGTAATTGTTATTATACTTTTATTAATAACTGTTAAAAATACGTTTAATAAATCAAATAATGGTTTTGATGTTGATATTAGAAAAATGAGCCAAAATTTAGAAAGTTTGTATAGTAAAACTTTGGAGCAAACAGGATATGTTAATTCAAAAATAGATGAGATTGGAACCCTAACAAAAAAGATGTCTAATGCTATGTCCTCAAATATTTCTGATATGGGAGAAATGGGTGAAATTATCCTAGAAAATATTTTAGAAGATTGTGGTATGACTAAAGACAGAGACTATAAAACTCAATTTACAGATAAGAATGAAAATGGACAGGTATTCAGACCAGATGTTGTAGTTTTTTTGCCAGAAAATAGAAATATTGTCATTGATTCTAAGGTACCAATGAAAGATTGGTATGAATTTCAAAACACAGATAATGAACAATCTAAGGTTAACTCGATTAAAAATTTTATAAATTCTGTGAAAAGTCATATTAATAGTATTCATAAAAAAGATTATACTAATCTTTTAAAAGTCAACTCTCCTGACTATGTATTTATTTTTATGCCTCATGAATTTGCTCTAATAACAGCTCAAAAATATGATCAGAGTATTTCAAATTATGCTCAACAAAAACAAGTCATTATAGTTGGCCCGTCAACTTTAATTATGTGTATGAAATTAGTTGAGAGTATTTGGAGATTAGAAAAACAAAATAAAAATTCAAAAGAAGTAGCTGAAATAGCAGGTGGAATGTTTGATCAAATTGCAAAGGCTATAAATTTACTTGATAAAACTGAGTCTAATATGATTAAATCTGCAGAAAATATAAGTCAAACAAAAAAATATATTAAGGACGGTAAGGGAAGTTTGCTTAGTAGAGCTCATAAGATGAAAGAGTTAGGGGCTAAAACAAAAATAGACTTAGATTTTAAAGAATGAAAATTCTTATTTACAGTTTCAATGATAAAATAGGAGATGGCTTACAAAAGATAACATTTCTTCAAAAAATAAAACATACTTATCCTAATTCAATAATTTATTACACAACAAGTCAAACAACAACTCTTAAAGATAAATTAAATCCATTAGTTAAAGATATTATTCATGAATTTATTGAAAATAATGAAATTAACTCCTCTCTTCTGAGTCTTTTAAGAGGCAACAATAAAATTCCAAGAGTTAAATTTGATTTAATAATAGATTTACAAAAAGTTGTGTTAAGAACATTGAATCTAAGAAAAATACCCCACAAAAAATTTTTTAGCGCATCTGCTAATTTTTTATTTTCAGATTTTAAAAATAATAATAATTTGAAATTTAAAAATATTTATATAGAACAATTTTACTTTAATATTTTGTCAACTATTCAAGATGATGTAATAGATAAGATACCAAGTATTCATGTCCCTAATAGTAAATTTATTGTTGACATTATCACTGATAAGAAAAAGAACATTGCTATCGCCCCAGGTGCCGGAAACCCTATTAGGCAGTGGCAATTTGATAATTATTTGCAGATAGCAAAAAATCTTAGAGATAGACAGTACAATGTATATTTTTTTTTAGGTCCGAGTGAGAAATCCTTTTTAGATGTTTGTCTTAAAAATAAATTTATTTGTCCTGAATGGAAGAATGGTCAAATAATTTCTAGTGATATATCTTTCACGATGAATTTAGCAAAAAAAATGAGCTGTTTATTATGTAATGATGGCGGTACTGCCTGGATGTTTGAATTTGCAGGTGTAAAAACTTTAAAACTATTTGGTGTTACTAATGAGAAAAAATTTTCAAGGCCTGGCTACTCTCAGTCTATTCAAGTTAAAGATTTTGGGTATGATGATTTAAAAGATTTTCCATTAATTGAATACGAGAATATATTGAACAACTTTTTAAAAAGTATAGTTGATTAATTACAAATTTTTAAATTTTTTACATAAGTATAGCTTGGAACAGTATAGTGCCTAACAGATGAACCTTTAATTTTAAAAATACCATTATTATTAAACTTAACATCTAACTCTGCGAAATCAGAGATATCGTTTTTAGAGATGTATTTTCTCATGACTTTTGTGTACATACCAGGTCTTGTAAAATTAAGGATTGCTAGCTTAGGGTTTTGGAATAATTTATTTTTATAATTTGGATAATCTGAGCAAATTTCGTTAATTAATTTTTCTAAAAATAAATGCTTAGAAGAGAATACTAATCCCCATTGCAAAAAACAATTAAATGGCCTTTTTAGATTAAAAAGTTTTAAATTACTTGGGGGGTAAAAACATTCATTGTCTTCATAAGTAATTACTCCATTATCATTTTCATTATGTAACTGGTTTAATGGACAGTCACATCCTTTTGCTATATCAAAATAATATCCACCACTATCATGTAGTATTCAATATCTAAAAATATCAGCTTTCATCGGACCAAAATTAGAATTAAAGTATATTTTAGAAATAATCCTCTTTCCCCCATTGTGACTGCATATAATCATCCCTGTGCTTTTTATCGTATAGATAAAAAGAAAGTGAGGGATTTTTATCTCTAAAGATTTCTATTGATTTAGAGTGCGTTTTTCCTAAATATCTTGTTTCCCATGTTTGGAATACCGTAGAAGGAATTTGATTTTTTGAGGGTTGATTTGAAATTCTGTCATAAATTTCTATAAGTGGGAATTCTGTATAACTTCTTATAAGTTTTCGAATATTATAACTTATTGATTATTTTATTTATTTGGCGGAGAGAGTGGGATTCGAACCCACGATAGAGTTGCCCCTATACACGCGTTCCAGGCGTGCGCCTTAAACCACTCGGCCATCTCTCCTTAAAGAGTTTTATGATTTATATGTTAAAACTATGTATAATAAAACAATTTTATATGAAATTACCCAATAAGCTGAAGCCCAAATTTTTATATGACCTAAACAGAATAGGTAGCAGTCATGATGGTGGATATTTAATTGAAAAATCATCACACGCTAAAAGTGAATTTTTTGTTTAGTTTTGGAGTGTCAACTAATTGGGATTTTGAAAAAGATTTTATCAGATATAAAAAAATTAACTTTTTAGCCTTTGATAGCTCTGTTAACGATGTTTTTTGGGAAAATCAAAAAAGTAATGCCTTAAATAGATTAAAAAAATTATTGATAAGTAAAGTTTTTGAATATATTTATTTAAAATATTCTTTTGACAATTTTTTTAACAAAAAAAATTTTATTCCAAAATTTATAGGTAAAAAAATGAATAACTCAATAACATTGCATGAAGCTATTTTTCTATCAAAAGTTAAGAATAATTTATTTTTTAAAATAGACATTAAGGGCAGTGAGTATGAAATCATAGATGATTTAATTAAATTTCAAAAATCTATAATTGGTTTAGCAATAGAATTTCATTTTTGTGATCAAAACATTAACAAAATATTAAATTTTATTGACCGTTATGGTTTAGAGATAGTTCATGTTCATGCTAATAATTATGAAGATAATAATAATAATAATAAAGAATTTCCAAAAACATTAGAAATATCTTTTGCAAAAAATCCACTAATTTTAGGTGATTTTAAAGCATTACCTCATAAATTAGACAGGCCAAACAGAAAAAAGAATTTAGAGATAAAATTAGATTTTTATGAATAAAAAAATATTAATAATTCAGTTAAGACCAGGTCTAGGAGATTTTTGTATGTTTTTACCCAGATGTCATGAAATTGCCTTAAATAACCCTAACTATGATATAACCGTTTTAACAAAAAAAAATACAAAAGCTGATCAATTACTATTTCACGATCATCTTATTAAAAATGTTGCATTCATAGATGACAATAAAAGAAAGATGAAACTCAAAGATTTGTTCTTATTCTTAAAAAAAAATAATTTTCATAAAGTGTATTCTTACCAGTATGGGCCTAAATACCTTAAATATATTATTTTATCAAGATTAGCAGGGATAAAAGAAATTTATTTTTATGGAGTATTAAAAAAAAAAGAAGATATGGTTATGAAATCTATAAAATCTAACGAAAAATGGCTGGGAATTAATATAACAAATTTTGAAGGAAAAATTATTACACCTTCAATTAAACCAGACCATAAGAAAATTATTGTTGGACTAGGTGCCAGTGGTGATAATAAAAGATGGCCAAATAATTATTTCATAGAATTAATTAACAAACTTAATAAAAGAAATGAATATTATTTTATTTTAGCTGGGGGTGTTTTAGAAAAAAAATATATTGATGAGATAACGTCAATTTCTTCAGCTAAAAATTTTATAAGTCTAGAAAAATTAAATATTCTTGAGTCTATAGAAATTATCAAAAACTCTGACTTTTTCGTTGGAAATGATACAGGATTTATGCATGTTTCAGCCTGTTTAAACATTAAAAGCTTTTGTCTTTATGGAGATACTCCATCAAAAGATTCAATATATAATAAAAATATATTACCAATACTCCCGCCTGGAATGAGTGAAACTTATCATGATGACCTAGCTATGCATAAAATTAAGCCAGAATATGTATATAATATAATTAAAGAGAAAATTTTTTTTAATTAACATTATTCAATTAGTCTGAGTCACCGATTTTAAGTGCCTCGAAAAAAGCTGTCTGGGGAATTTCAACATTACCAAATTGTTTCATTCTTTTCTTTCCTTTTTTTTGCTTTTCCAGGAGTTTTTTCTTTCTACTTACATCTCCACCATAAAGCTTCGCTGTAACATCTTTTCTAAACGCTTTGATTGTTTCTCTGGCAATAATTTTTCCATAAATTGCAGCTTGAATTGGAATTTGGAAATTTTGTCTTGGGATTAAGTCTTTTAATTTATTGCATATTCTTCGACCAATTGTTTCTGCTCTTGTTTTATGAACTATATTTGAAAATGCATCAACGGTTTCTGAGTTTACTAAAATATTAAGTTTAACTAAGTCACCTTGGAAATAATCATAAACTTGGTAATCAAAACTAGCATATCCTTTAGAATAAGATTTTAATTTATCATAAAAATCTATCACAATCTCATTTAATGGAAGCTCCATTTCTAAAATTGCTCTGTTGTTTTGAATATTTAAGTTTTTTTGTTTACCTCTTTTTTCAATACAAAGATTTATAACGGTTCCTAAATAATCTTGGGGAACAATGATTGTCGATTTAACCCAAGGTTCTAAAATTTGATCAATTTCTGCAGGATCAGGAAGTTCTGATGGATTTCTTATAACAAATTCATTTTTATTTCTATCTATTACTTTATAGACAACACCTGGAGCTGTAGTAATTAAATCTAAATCAAATTCTCTTCTCAGTCTTTCTGTAGTTACCTCTAAGTGAAGTAAACCTAGAAAGCCACATCTAAAACCATATCCTAATGCGGCACTAGTTTCATTTTCATAAGTAAAGCTAGAGTCATTTAAAGCCAATTTTTCAAAACTTTCTTTTAACCTTTCATAATCTGATGTGTCTACAGGATAGATTCCACAAAATACAACTGGTAGAGAGGGCTTGAATCCAGGAAGTGGTTTAATTTTTTGGTCATTTAATTCAGCAATTGTGTCTCCAACTTTACAATCAGCAACTGACTTTATACTCGCATTGATAAAACCTATTTCTCCAGGACCAAGCTCGTTACAATAATTAATTTCTGGACTAAAATATCCAATTCTATCTATATTGTACTGTTGATTGTTAGATAGAAACTTAACCTTCATTCCTTTTTTCATAACACCATCAAGAATTCTGACTAAAACAGTCACTCCTAAATAATTATCGTACCAACTATCAACTAACAGGGCTTTCAGGTTCTTTTCATTGGTATTTGGAGCTGGGAGTTTTTCAATAATCTGATCTAACAAACCTTCTACACCTAATCCTGTTTTTGCAGAGACCAGGTGGGCTTCTGAAGTATCTATTCCAATTGTTTGCTCAATATCTTCTTTTACTCTCTCAGGTTCAGAAGCAGGAAGATCAGCTTTATTAAGGACTGGGAGTATTTCATGGTTGACATCAATTGCTTGATAAGCATTTGCAAGTGTTTGGGCTTCAACACCTTGGGTACTATCAACTACAAGAACTGAGCCCTCACATGCAGATAACGATCTGGAAACCTCATAAGAAAAATCTACATGCCCGGGTGTATCAAGAATATTTAGCTGATATTCATCTCCATTTTTGTTTTTATAATTCAATCTCACAGTTTGTGCTTTTATTGTGATACCTCTTTCTCTTTCAATCTCCATTGAGTCAAGGACTTGGTCTTTTTTAGTTCTGTCATCCATACCTCCGCAAATTTCAATAATCCTATCTGCTAAAGTAGATTTACCATGATCAATATGGGCTATAATTGAAAAATTTCTTATTTTAGAAATTTCCATTAAGTTCTGATTTTTGCTTTAAATTTATTAGATACTTTTTCTAAGATATTTTTATGAAGCTGTTCTAAATCTTTTTCTTCGAGAGTTTTTTCTTTCGATTGAATAGTAACTCTGAATGTCACACTTTTACTACTATCTCCTAAATCTTTTGATTCATAGAGGTCAAAGAATTCCACATTCTTAATTAAGTTTTTATCTATACCTGTGACATATCTTTGGACTTCATAAAGGTTTTGTTGTTTTTCAAATATAAATGAAAAGTCTTTTTCACTGAACTGAAATTGAGAGTCTGAGATATTGATAGAATTAATTCTAGATATAGACTCTATTGGAAGATTTTCAAAAAACAACTCCATTGCATAAGTATTTTTAAGTTTAGGAAATTCCTCCATGATTAAAGGGTGAACTTTTCCATATCTAGATATTAATTTTTTTCCCATATGAACCTCTGCAGATTGTCCAGGGTGATAGATATTTGAAGTTGATCTTGAAATATTAAACTGTTTTATATCAAAGTTTAATGAACTAATTAATTTTGATGCGAGTTCTGTTAAAGAGTAAAAGTTAAAATTGAGAGATTTATAAATTGAGTTTGTGTCATCTTGAGATGAAATAAGTAAAGATAGAATATTCTCTTGAGATTGTGATGAATTATAAATAGGTCCAATCTCAAATAGTTGAATATTTTTTATTCCTTTTTTAAAATTTAACTCTGCACTTTCTAAATGATTAAAGATCATTGAATTTCTCATGAAAGATTGATCGTCACTAATTGCATTAGAAATTTTTAAAGATGTATCACCTGTGAGGATTTCTTGAGCTCTGTTTGAGTGAAAAGAGAAAGTTATAACTTCTGAGACTCCATTAGATACTAATGTTTTTTTAAGTTTCGATATTGTTTTAAATTTCTTATTAACTAATGAATTTTCAATATTTTTAATCTCATCTCTTGATGAGAAGGGTACACTTACATTGATATTATCGTATCCATAAATTCTTATAATTTCCTCAACAATATCAATATTATTTTTAACATCATTTCTCCATGATGGTACCAGAACATCGCATTCATTATCACTTTTTTCATTAATTTGAAATTTTAAGTCTTTTAAGATTTTGACTTGTGTCTGTGGTTCTAAATCTAAACCAATTACCTTATTAAAATAATTAAAGTCATATTTTATTTTGTGTTCATTAGTATCTAATTTTCCAGCATCAGTATTTTTACTAACAGATCCTCCACAAATTTTGTTTATCAGGTAAGATGCGTATTCTAAACCTTCAAGGACCATATTTTTATCTAAACCTCTTTCAAAGCGGTACCTGGCATCAGAATTAATTCCAAGAGATCTCCCTGTTTTTGCCACACTATTTGGATTAAATATAGCTACTTCTAAAAACACATTTTTGGTATTTTCTGTGCATCCACTGTGATCCCCTCCAATAATTCCCGCAATCGCGAGAGCATTATTACTATCAGCAATTACAGTTGAGCTAGCGTCCAAAGTGTAATCTTTATTATCCAATGCAAGAATTTTTTCATTAGAGTTTGCAAGTCTCATCTCAAGTTTTTTTCCGACTTTATCTGCATCAAATACATGCAATGGTCTACCTAAATCGACAGTAATAAAATTTGTTATATCAACTAATGCATTGATTGGTCTTAGTCCGAGGCTAATTAATTTCTTTTGCAGCCATTCTGGAGACTTTGTATTATTTACATCTTTAAAGTATCTACTAACGACATACTCACAGCTATTATCATCATTTTTAATACTCCAACTAATTGGGCTTTCAAATTCTAATTTTTTTATTTTTTCGTATCTTAATGGCTTAAGTTTTCCCATACCTTTTGCAGAAAGATCTCTAGCAACTCCTCTAATACTGAGACAGTCTCCTCTGTTGGGTGTAATGCCTATCTCAAAAATAGGATCATCTAGTTTAAGTGCTTCTACTGCAGAGGTACCATTTTTAAAGTTCTCTGACAGCTCGATAATACCTTCGTGATCATCACTCAAATTAAGTTCTCTCTCTGATAAAAGCATTCCTTCAGATGTTTCACCTCGAATCTTGCCTTTTTTTAAATGTATTTGTGTTCCAGGAATATACATTCCTTCTTTAGCAAATATTCCTTTTAATCCCTTCTTAACATTATTTGCGCCACAAATTACTTGATAAGTATCAGCTCCGTCATCAACTTTACAAATGTTCAATCTATCTGCGTTAGGATGTTTTTTAAAATCTTTAATTGTTGCGACAACAAATTTTGAGTATGAGGAATAGTCACTCAAACTCTCCAGTTCAAGGCCTATATTTGTGAGAGCGTCACCAATTTCAGTTGCATTTTTATCTGTCTCTAAATGTTCACACAACCAACTATAACTAAACTTCACTAAAAATCTCCAATGCTAAAACCGTTATTAGCAATCCAATTTAAGTTTCCACTAAAAAATGATCTTATGTCAGTTAGGCCGTATTTTAACATTGTAATTCTATCTAAGCCCATTCCGAATGCAAAACCTTGAAAATTTTTTGTATCAACATTGCAATTTTCTAAAACTATAGGATTTACGATTCCACATCCAAGTATTTCAAGCCAACGATCACCTTGACCTAATTTAATCTTGTTGTTAACTATCTCATAGGCGATATCCATTTCTGCAGACGGTTCTGTGAAAGGAAAATAACTAGGTCTAAACCTAACTTTTAAATCCTGCACATTAAAAAATTGTTTACAAAATTCAATTAAGGTTCCTTTTAAATCGCCCATGTTTGCATTTTCATTAATAAACAATCCCTCAACCTGATGAAACATAGGAGAGTGGGTTGAATCTGAGTCACACCTATAAGTTCTTCCAGGAGCTATTATTTTAATTGGAGGTTTTTCATTTAATAAAGTTCTGATTTGAACTGGACTTGTATGTGTTCGCAAAACGAAGGGTTTTCCATCTTTATCCTTATCATCAATATAAAATGTATCTTGCATTTCACGGGCAGGATGGTTTTCAGGAATATTTAGTGCAGAAAAATTAAAATAATCTGTCTCAATGTCTGGGCCTTCGGCAACTGAGTAACCCATTGATCCAAAAATCGTTATAACCTCATCAAATGTTTTTGATATTGGATGAACCTTTGGGGAAATTGAATTTGGTGGGGGAAAACTAAAATCTAAAGATTCATTTCTTAACTTAGAGTTAATTTCTTCAACTTTTATCTGATTAAATTTAATCTTAATGAGATTATCAACCTCACCTCTTAATTGATTTAATTCAGCGCCTGTAGATTTTTTTTCGTCTAATGATAAATCTTTGAGACTTTTAAGTAACTCTGTAATTTTTCCTTTTTTTCCTAAATAGGCTACTTTAACATTTTGTAAATCAAGTTGATTAGAGCTTTGCTCTATTTCTTTTGTAGCTTCATTAAGGACTTTTTTAATGTCCATTTTAAATTTTAAACGGCTATATTAGCCTTAGCTTTCTCAACTATTGTTTTAAACGCAGCTGGTTCATGAAATGCAATTTCAGATAGAATTTTTCTATTAATTTCAATATTTGCTTTTTTTAATCCATCAATAAACTTGGCATATGTGAGGCCATGCTCTCTAACACCAGCATTAATTCTTTGTATCCATAAACCTCTGAAATCTCTTTTTTTATTTCTTCTATCACGGTAAGCATATTGGAGGGCTTTATCCATGCTTTGTGTAGCTACGCGGTAGACGTTTTTTCTTCGACCGCGATGACCTTTTGTAAATTCAAAAACTTTTTTATGTTTAGCTCTTGCTGTAACTCCTCTTTTGACTCTTGGCATATTATCTCTCCTTTACCTATTTGGAATATGGCATCATTGATTCAATTATTATTGATGCAGACTTTGATAAGACTCTTGTACCTTTAGAATTTCTGATAAAAGAATTTGTTCTTTTGGACATGCCATGGCGTTTACCAACGCTTCCGACCACTAGTTTTCCTGATGAGGAAGTTTTAAAGCGTTTTTTAACGCTACTTTTTGTTTTTAGTTTGGGCATTTTATCTCCTTTTGAGTGAACTAATTAGGTCTTAAGGCATACCCTTGTTTAAAAGCCTGTTCGACCAGTTGAGGTCAATTAAATATCATATAATTTATTTAGGCGCAACAACGAGGAAAGCTTGTCTTCCTTCAATTTTAGGTTCCATTTCAACTCTAATAAGTTCACCAAGGTCTGTTTTAACCCTTTTAAGCATATCGATACCCAAATTAGAATGTTCCATTTCCCTACCCTTAAACCTCAAACTAAATTTAACTCTATTTCCCTCTTTTATAAACTTCTGTGCATTTCTAATTTTGACTTGATAGTCATGCTCACCAGTACCTGGTCTAATTTTAAGTTCTTTAGTTTCAATTACTTTTTGTTTCTTTTTTGCCTCATTTTTCTTCTTTTGTTCTTGGTACTTAAATTTTCCATAGTCTACTATTTTACAAACTGGAGGATTGTTATTTGGAGCAATTTCAACTAAATCCATACCTCTGCCTTTAGCAATGTCTATAGCTTCATTTTTTTTCATAACCCCCAATTGTTCACCATCGTCTAGAATTACTCTTACGTCAGCTGCAGATATAAAATTATTTATTTTATGAAGATCTCTTTTGGCACGAAAATTATTATTTCTTTGGAAGGGTCTATTCAAAATATTATATGTCAAAAAAAGGTAAGGAAGTTTGCAATTATAAATATCCTAGGGTCTGCTTAAATAAGATCATTTTAGGATTATTAACAAAGATAATTCAATTGTAAATATAAATTATTTTAATATTTGTTCTATTTTATTAGTAATAGTGTCCACACTGATATTTTTTACGTTAGATGATGTAATTTTATGCACATTATCTCCGAGTGGATAGCACGATCTCGAAATATCATTGTCATTTGCAATCCAAATAACATTTTTATTTGTAAGACCAGCAATATGAGCTGGCCCAGTATCGTTTGTTAAAATTAGCTCAGATGTCATACATAATTGATAGAAATCCTCTATCTTGGACTCGTTAATTTTATTTATAGACTCAGGACACAATTGAATAATTTCATTTATAGTATTCAAATCCAAATTGGAGCCAGTTAAATAAATTTCATACTTTCTTAGTACTAAATATTTAGCTACTTGGGCAAATTTATCTGAAGACCATTTTTTATATTCACCAGATTTTGATGCCCCTGGTATAAAAATGACTTTTTTTGAAACTTTTATATCATCTTTTAACATCCAAGTTAAATCAGGCTGTAGAAATTGATTTATACCCAAATGTTTTAATTGATCTTGATGATTTTTTGAGATGTGTTGAATGCCAAGTTTTTTTTGGACATATTTATAACTTGAAAATTTCCTTGCAGATAAAATTTTACACTTTGTAAATATTTTTAAAAAAAAATTGTATATTTCAGTTCTAGTTGAATTTTGTAAATCAATTACCAGATTAATTTTTTTTTCTTTAACTATATTTAAAAGATTATTTACTGATGAAAAGATTGCTTGTCTGTTATCAATTAAAATTTCATCAACATAAGGTAAATTTATAAAAGTTTTTTTATAATTAGACTGAGTAAGTAAATAAATATTGGAATTTTGATAATTTTCTCTTAATGTTTTCATAGCTCCAAACGAAATGATTAAGTCACCCAAAGACCCATGTTTAATTATCAATATATTCATGAACTAATTAATTGATTATAAACCTCTAAGGTCTTTCTACACATCAGATCAGATGAGTAATTTTTTTTTACATAAGATCTACCTTTATTAGAAATTGATTGATAGTTTTTTAAAGCATATTTAAAAGTTTTTTGAAAGGAGTTAAATGAATTTACATTAAATAATAAATTTCTATCAAAATAAAAAAGTTGTTCTTTAGTACCTCCTTGATTAGGAGCAATAATAGTTTTACCTGACGATAAAGCTTCAGAGATAGTTCTTCCAAAACCTTCAGGTCTTTTAGAGATATTAATAATTAAATAAGACTCTTGATATAATTTATTAATTTCTAAAGTTGGTTTATGAATTATGACTTTCTCAGATAAATTGAGTTTATTTATTAGTAATTGTATTTTCTTTTCTTCTTTACTTTGATTTGAAGATATTAAATGAATTTTAAATAGATCTTTATACTTTTGCTCTAATAATGAGAAATAATTAAGTAATAATTCGTGTCCTTTCCAATTTGATATTCTTGAGGGTATAAAAATATTTCTATCAATAACTTTTTTTTTTGATGGATGAAAATAGTTAGTATCTATACCTCTAGGAATTACATGTATTTTAGTTTTTTTGGGGTAGTAATTTTCATATGTTTTTTTTACAAAATTAGAATTAAATATAATAGTGTCGCCTTTTAATAAATAACTGTTATACCAATCTTTTAACAAAGATTTAGACTCATACTTGTTGTGAACACTAGTTACAACTTTGATATTTAAGTTTTTAATAAAATTTATAAGAAAAAAAGCAGGTGCTCTGGATGAAATGTGAACTAAGTTTATTCTTTTTTTTATAATTAAATCTTTAATCGTTATTTTTATTTTGTTTTGGTCAAAAATATTTTTAAATCTTAAATTATTAATTTTTATAATTTTTAGACCTTTAATATTAAAGTTCTTATCACTGCTTTCACATAAAATATAATTTACAATATTCTTTTTATTAAGGTAATTAGCAATATCCCTTACTCCCGTCTCAATACCTCCAATACCCATAGATGGAATTATTTGTAAACAAGTAATTTTTTTTGTATTTTTAATCTGTGTCAAAACAAAACTTTTTTAAAAAAGGTAATTTAAAAATATCTTATAGATACTACAAAAGAAGTAAAAAAACTCTTATCTTTTTACATGGATTATTATCTGACATGAGTGGTAAAAAATCTAATTTTTTAAACAATTATTGCAGAAAAAATAACATTTCATATTTGTGTTTTGACTTTCAAGGTCATGGTCGATCTAGTGGTGAATTTACTAATTTTGGGATTAGTGATTGGTATGATGACTTAGATAATATTGTAAAATATTTAAAAATAAGAAATTTCATTTTAATAGGGAGTAGTATGGGTGGATGGGTTGCAATCATTTATGCTTTAATGCACCCAAAAAAAGTTACTAAACTTATTGGTGTTGCTCCTGCGCCAGATTTTACTACTAAGTTAATTTGGGAAAATTTAAATATTCATCAAAGAGAAAAAATTAAAAATAATAAAATTGTTAAACAAAAAGTTAGTTCTGATTTTGCTTACTATTATTCCCCAGCATTATTTAATAGGAGTAAAAAATTTCTTCTTGAAAAAATTAAGGGTGATTTTTTGGGAGAAACTATTTTCCTTCATGGAGGTCAAGATAAAGCAGTACCATATGGGTATAACGATAAATTTAATTTGAGTAAAAAATTTAAAAACTTTAAAAATATTTTAATTAAACATGCTGATCACAGCTTGTCTGATAAAGAAAGCTTAAATACTCTATCTAAATTTATTTAAGCTATTTTTGATTTTTTTGTAACTGGAAATTCTAGTTTATCAATCACTTCATCAGGTACCACATGGGCAAATTTTTTGATTTCAGAGTCATAATTTTCAATAATAAACTCAGCTCTTTTAGATTTAGTCTCTTTGTAAAAATCTTTTAAGAGATCTAGAAGATGGTTTTTCCATTCTTGATTATCAACTTCATATAAACTTATAGTTTCCATATTCATTAAATCAGCAATATTTTTTTGATCAGAATAAATAAAGGCAGATCCACCTGTCATTCCTGCACCAAAGTTATCACCAATATTTCCCAAAATAATTGCAGAACCTCCTGTCATGTACTCACATCCATTAGCACCACATCCCTCAACTATGGCCAATGCACCTGAGTTTCTCACACAAAATCTGTCACCTGCTTGACCAGATGCGTACAATCTTCCATCAGTTGCTCCATAAAGAGTTACGTTTCCTATGATAACATTTTCATGGCTTGGTTGAGTAAATGAGTTTCTTGGCTGAACAACAATTTTTCCTCCAGAAAGACCTTTGCCTACATAGTCATTAGCATCGCCAAAAACTTTTAATGTAAGACCTTTGACTGCAAACGCCCCCAAAGACTGGCCAGCTGAACCTCTCAGTTTGAGAGTCACATGATCTTCAGACAGAGAATTCATTCCATATTTTCTTGTTATGACAGAGGAAATTTTGGTTCCAATTGTTCTTAATGTATTTTGTATATTATAAGTTAATTCTATTTTTTGACCTGAATTAATAAAATCTTTGCCATCTTTTTCAAATTGATCATCTAAGGTTTGCGGGACCTCATTTCTTTTTTTCTCAGAATGGTAATCATAGATCTTACCATCATCAATTTTTGTTAATATAGGATTTAGGTCCAGATTATCTAAATCACTAGACCCATAGTGAATTTGAGATAATAGTTCTGTTTTACCAATTATATCTTTCAAAGATTTATAGCCTAATGAAGCTAGTATCTCTCTAACCTCCTCTGCAATAAAAGAAAATAAGTTTACGACTTTTTCAGGTGTTCCACCAAATTTTTCACGAAGTTTTTCATCTTGAGTACACACACCTACAGGACAAGTGTTTGAGTGACATTGTCTTACCATAATACATCCCATTGCAACAAGTGAGGCTGTACCAATTCCGTATTCCTCTGCTCCAAGTATAGCTGCTATGACAATATCTTTTCCTGTTTTTATACCACCATCGGTTCTTAGAAGAACTTTATCTCTTAAGCCATTCAAAGCTAGAATTTGATGCACCTCACTGATACCTAACTCCCAAGGAAGACCAACATACTTAATACTTGACTGAGGACTTGCCCCTGTACCTCCTGAATGTCCAGATACCAGTATTACATCTGCTTTAGCTTTTGCTACACCTGCAGCGACAGTTCCTATTCCTGATTGTGCAACTAGTTTGACACAAACCTTAGCTATGGGGTTAATTTGTTTTAAATCATAGATAAGTTGAGCTAAGTCCTCGATTGAGTATATGTCATGGTGAGGTGGAGGGCTGATGAGTGTTACACCTTTTGTACTATGTCTTAACTTAGCTATTAGATCAGTGACTTTAAAACCAGGTAACTGTCCACCCTCTCCCGGTTTAGCACCTTGTGCAATTTTAATTTCTAATTCTGAACAATTATTTAAATACTCTGCAGTTACTCCAAATCTTCCGCTCGCTACTTGTTTAATTGCTGAACTTGGATTATCTCCATTTTTCAATTTAGAATACCTTCTTGAGTCCTCACCGCCCTCACCACTATCTGACTTTGAACCAATTCTGTTCATTGCTACAGCTAATGTTTCGTGAGCTTCAGGGCTAAGAGCCCCAAGAGAGATCCCAGGAGATACAAAGCTTTTTCGTATTTCAGAGATACTTTGCACGTTATCGAGATTTAAAGAATTTTTACTTTCATTAAACTGTAAAAGATCCCTGATCTGTATTGGTTTTGAGCTATAAATTCTTGAAGTATATTTTTTATACAAATTATAAGAGTCTCTAGTAACTGCTTCTTGAAGCATGTGTATTGAAACACCCTCATATGCATGTGCTTCACTGTTGGTTCTAAACCTATATTCTCCACCTATATCTAGTATAGCATTATCAGATTTAAAGGATTGCTCATGTTGACGCCTTACTCTCTTTTCCAATCCATCTAATCCTATTCCAGATATTCGTGAGGACATACCTGGGAAAAAACTCTCCACCATACTTCTACTTAAACCAATTATTTCAAAATTCCTTCCACCACGATAAGAGCTAATAACAGAAATACCCATTTTGCTAATTATCTTTCTCAATCCTTTCTCTATGGATTTTTTGAAGTTTTTTATGAGTTGAGGATAATCAGTTCTTTCATAAATTCCTTTTTTAAATCTATCTGAGATAAGTTTTTCGACTAATGAAGCATTAACTGTAGTAGCTCCAACGCCGATAAGTACAGCAAAGTAGTGAACATCAAGGCATTCTCTTGAGGAGACATTTAATGAAGTAAATGTCCTTAACTTATTTTTGATTAAATAACTATGCACAGCACTGGTTGCAAGTATCATTGGCAAAGCAATTCTGTCAGTATTAATATTTTTATCAGTAATAATTAAATGTTGAGAGCCAGATCTAACAGCCTGTTCAGCCTCAGAGCATATTCTTTGAATTTCATTTAAGAAATTTGTCTCTTCATTTATATTGTATGTACAATCAATCTCAGTTGTAAATTTTGACAAATGGCTTTTTAGAGTTTCAAGCTCGTTATCTAATAATAAAGGGCTTTCTAAAAGTACCAAATTACATTGTTCAGAGTCTTCTTCTACGATATTTCCCAAATTTCCAAGTCTAGTTTTTAGACTCATCACCACTTGTTCTCTTAGGCTATCAATAGGAGGGTTAGTTACTTGGGCAAAATTTTGTTTAAAGAAACTATGAAGACCTCGGTATCTTTCAGTTAGTACACTTAGGGGTGCGTCGTCACCCATTGATCCGATAGCCTCTTGGCCTGTTTTAACCATAGGGTCTAAAATTAAATCAAGAGTTTCTAATGTTAGATTAAATGATTTAGCTATTTGAAAAACATTATCTTTCTCCTCAGATGATGGGTTATATATCTTGTCTTTGGATAAAATATTATCTAATTTGATTGTCTTTTTATTCCAATCTGAGTAATTATTTCGGCTACTGAGTAGTTCTTTTAATTCAGAGCTTTGATAAAATTTATTCTCTTTATAATTTACTGCGATTAATTCACCAGGGCCAACTCTTCCTTTTTTTAAAATATTTTTTTCGTCAATATTAATCATTCCCACCTCAGATCCTGAAATTAGTAGGTCGTCATCTGTTAATATGAACCTAAGTGGTCTTAAACCATTTCTGTCCATACCAGATATTATCCAATCTCCAAAATTTCCACAGACTGCTGCTGGTCCATCCCATGGCTCAATTACAGCATTGCAATAAGCATACATACTCTTTAATCGATCAGACAAATCAGAACGATTTGACCAAGACTCAGGAATTATCAAGGATTTTGCCATCGGCATGTCTCTATCTGTTTGAACAAAAAGCTCAAAAGCAGCATCAAGAGATGCAGAGTCAGATGCATCTGAGTCAAGTATTGGTTTTAAATCATCTATTCTTTCGTTAAAAAAAGGGTGTGTGATTCTTGGCTCATGTGCACTCATCCAATTTATATTTCCCTTTAAAGTATTGATTTCTCCGTTATGTGCTAAAACTCTAAATGGTTGCGCCAAAGACCATGTAGGAAATGTATTTGTGGAATACCTTTGATGGTAAATGGCAAATTTAGATTGAAATTCATCATCTAATAAATCTGGATAGAATTCAGATAGCTGTTCAGCTAAAAACATACCTTTGTAGACAATTGTTTCTGTCGATAAAGAGCAAATATAAAAGTCATTAATATTCTGAGATTTAATCTTGTTCTCTATCCTTCTTCTTGTTAAATAAAGTTTTTTTTCAATATCAGGAGTGGTTTTTTTAGGGGAAAAAATTATTTGTTCAATTTCTGGTTTAGTGTAATTAGCTTTTTCACCAATTATCTCTGTATTAACCGGGACTTGTCTCCATCCGAAAAGATTCATTCCAGCTTTTATAATTTCATATTCAACGATAGCTCTACATTTTTCTTGTGCACCGAAATCTCTTTTTGGTAAAAATATCATACCTACACCTAATATAGAGTCTTGGCTCGTTCTATGACCCATTTTTAATACTTGCTTACTAAAGAAAGAATTTGAAACCTCTAACATAATCCCTGCACCATCACCAGTTTTACCATCAGCGTCAACCGCACCCCTATGGAATACAGCCTTCAGTGCCTCAACACCTTTTTCAACTATATCTCTTCTTGACTCACCTTTAATTGAGGCAACTAAGCCAACACCACAATTATCATGTTCATGTTTTTCATTATAAACGTGGTTATCTTTTAGCTTTTGCTTATTTCTTTTGTAGATTTCTAATGTGTGATCTTTCATGATGCTTTTTTTATTTTTGAGCTTTGTAAGAAATTATGAATTGATTTTGCAACTTCACGGCCATCATGGATTGCCCATACAACGAGAGAGGCGCCCCTAACGATGTCTCCAGCAGCAAAAATTTTTGGGTTACTTGTTTGAAATTTTTTAAAATCAACTTTAACTGTTTTCCAGCTTGTTAATTCAATATTTGTTTTAAAATTGTGGTTCAAATCTTCAGGTTCAAAACCTAGAGCTTGGATAATTAAGTCACTTTTTATTTGTTTTTCAACGCCTGTATCAACTGGTTTTCTTCTTCCACTCTCATCAACCTCTCCTAAGGCAGCGACTTTGTATGTCATACTTGTTGCAGTAGAGTTATCGCTTATAATTTTAGATGGGACAGATAACCAATTAAATTTAATACCTTCTTGTTCTGCATTTAAAACTTCTCTTGCTGATCCTGGCATGTTTTCCTTATTTCTTCTATAAAGGCACGTAACTTCCTTTGCTTGTTGTCTAATTGCTGTTCTAACACAGTCCATAGCTGTATCTCCGCCTCCAATAACAACTACATTTTTATTTTTTGCAGAGAGAAACTTATTATTTGATGGAGGGTCACCTAATCCAGTTCTATTGCTCTCAATTAAGAAATCTAAAGCAGGAATGCTATTGTCCACTGATGATGTATCAATATCTAATTTTCTAGCCTTATAAACACCAGTTGCAATTAATATTGCGTCATAATCTTTTTCCAAATCTTGAAAAGAGATATTTTTTCCAACTTCCATATTTAAATTAAATTTAACTCCACTCTCTAAAAGCCACTCAGTTCTTCTTTCAACAATTTTTTTGTCCAGTTTAAAATTAGGTATTCCGTAAATCATCAAGCCACCTGCTCGGTCATTTTTTTCAAAGACATCTACTTGATATCCATTTTGAGTTAGATAGGCTGAAGCGGCCATTCCTGCAGGGCCGGATCCTATAATAGCCACTTTTTGTTTAAATTGATTTTTTGAAGATAAATTTTTAACCCATCCTTTTTCCCATGCTATTTCTGTTAAGTATTTTTCTAAATTACCAATTGTAATTGCACCGAAGCCCGCCTGTTCGACAACGCAGTTGCCCTCACACAATCGATCTTGAGGACAGACCCTCCCGCATACCTCTGGGAATGCATTTGTAGAGGCAGATACTTGATAAGCTTCTTCCAATCGGCCTTCTGCTATGTAACGAAGCCAATCTGGTATATTGTTATTTAAAGGACAATGAATTTGACAATATGGTATTCCGCATTGTGAGCACCTTGAAGATTGTTCTACAGAGTCATTTTTATCAAACTGACTGTAAATCTCCTGAAAATCCTTTATCCTTTTCTCTGGTTCAGTTTTAGATGGATTCTTTGGTTTTTTTTTATGAAACTCTAACATGATAATAAAATATTACTTTATTCTCCTACAAATAGATCGGAAGGTATTAATATAAAGATTTTAAGACTTAGTAAACCAATAAATGATAATAAATTATGACTATTGATAGTATTTTTAATATTTTTTATGGTCTAATACAAGGAATTACAGAATTTATCCCCATTAGTTCAAGTGGTCATCTAAATATCATAGAAATACTTTATACGAACATAGAATCAAGAAACTATTTATATGAAACATCTGCCCACTTTGCCTCTTTATTAGCATTATTAATATATCTGTTTGTAAATAAACATTTTTCAAAATCAAATGTTAAAGCCAACTTTAAGGTAATAGTTTATGCAACTATACCAGCAGTTTTTCTGGGCATAATAATAAAATTTTATAATTTAAGTTTTATTAGCTTAGAGTTAATAGGATACACCTCAATTATAGGAGCAATATTGCTCTATATCTCAGACAAACCAAATAAATTTAAATTTGTTATTAAAAGTAAAAGCACCAAATTTATTTTAGCTGGTTTTTTTCAGTGTCTTGCCTTTTTACCAGGTTTTAGTAGAGCAGGTAGTTGTATCATTGCCTTTAGGTTATTTGGAGAAGACCGTAAATATTCTTCTATTTATAGTTTATATATGGGTATACCCATAATTGGGTTATCTTTTTTTTCAAATATAAGTGATTTTGAGAGTATTATAATTAATAAGGGTCTATTTATAGTTTTTTTTTCTTCATTTTTCTCAGCTTATATCACAATTTCTTTTTTTATTAATTTTATAAATAAAATTGGTTTCACACCATTTGTTGTTTATAGAATATTTATAGGCATAGTCTTGTTAATTTATGTTTATTAAACTCTATCAATAAACTTTTTAAGATACTCTGAAGTAATAATTTTCATATTTGACAGATCTTGTTTCAATATCTCGGTAACTAATTTTTGACTTCCCTCTGATATACTATCATGTGAAAGAGTTACATACTGATCATAAGTAAATAAAGGTTTAGGAAGTTTTTCTAATATTTTGCCTTGAAGGATTGCAAGAAAAGAAGGCATATAAAAAAATCTTTCCTTTTTTTTCAAAGACATGAATATATGACTTAAAATTTCTTTAAAAGTAAATATCTCATTACCTACAGCTGCTAAATTAGAATTTTTGTATTTATCAAAATTATTTAATAGATTAAAAATTAAGAGAGATAAGTCATTGACATAAATTGGTTGAAATTTAGTTTTTCCTTTTTTAATTAATGGAAGGAAAGGTAGAATTTTAGCCATCTTACCAAATAAATTAATAAAATTATCCTCTTCACCATAAACTGTACTAGGTCTTACAATAATATGATTGGTGTTATTATTTTCAATAAATTCTTCGCCCATTTTTTTGCTAATTAAATAATTTGATTTGGTTTGAAAAGTTGAACCTAAACTTGAAACATGAAGGAATGGTTTTTTAAATAATTCACAATAACCAGCGATTTTTTTTGGTAACAAGTAATGAGCTAGTTCAAAGGATAAATTATTTTGTTCATATAGAATTCCTATCAAATTAATTACTAAATCTGATTTCTCTATTAAGCTTTTAATCTCATCTAAATTATTAATATCAAATTCAATTACTTCAATCTGTCCTATGTCTCCTGAAAGTATATTTCTTTTAACCCTACTGGCATTTCTGACAGGACACATAAGCTTGTCACCATTTTGTAAGAGTCTTTTTGTGATACTTCTTCCTATAAAGCCTGTTGATCCAAAAACTAAGATATTTTTGTTTTTCATTGTATTATCTATCTTATATAAATATATGTTCTAGGATGTCAAATTATCAATTATTTCATAATGATCTACCAAGCAAAGTTTTAAAATCATTTAAAGGAGATATATCTATCGATACTGAAACTCTTGGTTTAAATATTAAAAGAGACAGACTCTGTCTAATACAATTAAGAAATGAGACAGATAAAAAAGTGTATCTAATTAAATTTGAAGAGGATTTGTCATCAAAATTATCAAAGAATTTAAAAATATTACTTGAAAATAATAATCTTACAAAAATTTTTCATTTTGGAAGATTTGATATGGCAGTATTGAAAGAAAATTTAAAAATAAATGTTAAGAATGTGTTTTGTACAAAAGTTGCATCAAAATTAACTCGAACTTACTCATCAAAACATGGTCTCAAAGATCTAGTCTATGAAATATTAGATATTCAGCTAGATAAAACAGAACAATCATCTGATTGGAGTAAAAAAAAACTCTCCAAAAAGCAAATAGAATACGCAATGAATGATGTTCTGTATTTGTCAGCAATAAAAGACTCTCTCAATGAGAAGTTAATTAATCAAAGAAGATTGAAATTATTTAAATCAATTATGAAATTTATGCAAATAAGAGTGGATTTAGATTTACAAGGATGGGAGGGGATAGATATCTTTGCCCACAAATAACTAATGAATAGATCTAAAATTAAAAAAGTAGGACAAGAAGTTATAAAGTTAGAATCTTTGGCTCTAACTAAACTTTCGAAAAGTTTAGGTAATGATTTTATAAAAGCTGTTGAGTTAATTTCTAACTTGAATGGAAAAATAATTATATCTGGAGTTGGGAAGAGTGGAAACATTGCTGGTAAAATTGCGGCATCTTTTACTTCAACTGGAATACCAGCAATTTATTTAAATCCAGTTGATGCAAGTCATGGTGACATGGGCATAGTTGAGAAAAGTGATATTTTAATAATATTATCTAATTCTGGTGAATCAAATGAGTTAGCTGATTTAATTAACTTTAGTAAGAAAAAAAAAATTAAAATTATCTCAATTACCTCAATCAAAAAGAGTTTATTATCAAAAAATTCAGATATAAATTTGATTTTGCCTAGTCATAAAGAGGCAGATAAATTGCAAACAATTCCTACAACTTCTACTACTATGTCTTTAGCTCTCGGAGATGCTCTTTGTTGTTCTGTTTTAAGTTTAAGAAAATTTGATAAAAAATCCTATATTGAGCTTCACCCTGGTGGAAAAATTGGAAAAAAATTGAAAACTCTTAATGAGATCATGGATACAGATATTCCTATAATAAACACTCAATCATCTATAGTAGATGCTGTTTTGATTATGACTGAAAAAAAGTATGGTTGTGTAGTTGTGCTTGATAATGATAAAAAAATAAAAGGCATTATAACAGATGGTGATTTAAGAAGATCGATTTCAAATATTAATATGAACAAAAAAGCCACAAATATTATGAAAAGCAAACCTATAGTTGCGACTAGTGATTTATTAATATCATCTGCTATTGTTCTAATGAATAAATACTCAATTACAAGTCTGATTGTTACCAGACAGAATAAACCTATTGGCATTGTCAATCTAAAAAAATGTTTAGAAAATGATTAAATTCCTTAGCAAAAAAATATTTAATTTTGTTATTCTTTTATTATTAATTATTCAAATTTTTTTTTATATATATAACAAAAAACCATCCTTCGATAATTTTAGTCAAAAAAATGTAACAGTTGAAAATTTTTCTAGTATCGTTCTAGGTAAATCTGGTATTACAAAGATTGGTTCTGAAAAACTAAATAAAATTGATAATGAAAATATATATCTTGAGGGTAATTCTTATCTAGAGAATAAAGAATATAAAATTTACGGAAAAAATATCTCTATCAAGCTCAAAGAAGAGATATCAATTAGTAATGAACCTGTTAAAGTGATAAATTCAATGGGAACCCTAAAAGCTAAAGGTTTTAAAAATCTAGGTTATGAAGGTAGAATTATTTTTGAAGGTGAAATTGAATTTGTTATTAATAAATAAATCGCTGTATATAGTTTTAATTTTATTTTTTTTCTCAGCAGCATATTCAGAGGGTTACGTTAAAGCAAGCGGTAGTCTTATATGGGACTCTGAAAATAAAAATTATACAGCTAATGGTGATGTAGAGTTTAAAAATGAAAAATTTATTGCATATTCAGATAAAATGATTGCCGAATATATTGAAGAAAATAATGAGGAAGTTTTCACAATTGTTGAGTTGTTTCAAAATGTAATTATATACTTTGAGGATGAAGTTTTTAAAGGTAATCATGCTGTTTATAAAAGAAATGATAATATAATTGTATTGACAGGTGATGTTTCTATTGAATCTCCAACAAGATTACTTACTGGATATGAATTAATTGCAGATATAGATAATAATAAAAGAATACTTAACTCTGCAAATGAGGAATCCCTGGTTGAGGTTTTGATAGGAAACGATGCAAATAATTAAGCTTATTGAAGTAAGTAAAAGTTTTAAGTCAAAGAAGGCTCTTAAAAATGTTAGCATTGAATTTAATAGTAATAAAATAAATGGTTTACTTGGACCCAATGGAAGTGGCAAGACAACTCTTTTCAACATTGTAGCTGGTTTTTTGTTACCAGACTTAGGTGATATTTTATTAGATGGAAATAATTTAAAGAAAAAAAGTTTAAACCAAAGAACTAAACTAGGAATTTCATATTTACCTCAAGAAGCATCAATTTTTAGAGATTTAAGTGTTTATGATAATATTTTTTCTATTGCTGAATTATTTCATAACAAGAGTAATTCAATTAAAATCACTACCAATTTAATAAAGCAGTTTTCTTTAAATAATTTTCAGAAAACAAAAGGTAAGTTATTATCTGGTGGGGAAAGAAGAAGGACTGAAATTGCTAGAGCATTGGCAAGTAGTCCAAAATTTCTTCTTCTTGATGAGCCTTTTGCGGGGATAGATCCAATAGCAATAGAGGAAGTAAAATCTACAATTGCATTATTAAAAAAAATGAAAATAGGAATAATAATAACTGATCATAACGTCAGAGAGGCGTTAAGTATTGTTGAATTTGGATACATCATTTATAACGGTGAAATAATTAAATCAGGAAGTCCAAAGGAAATAACTACTGACGAATTTGTAAAGAAAATCTATTTAGGTAAAAGTTATAACTAATTAAATGCCTTTTAATTATCATTCTAAAATTGAAGGTACTTACTACCCACCTGGTGATAAATCAATAAGCCATAGAGCTTTAATTTTAGCAAGCCATGCGATTGGTGAATCAAAGATTTCAAACTTATTGGAAGGTGAAGATGTGATTAACACTCTAAAAGCAATGAGATCTTTTGGAGTTAAAATTAATAAAATTTCAGATAAATATATTATTTTTGGAATACCACCCGGTGGATTATTTCAACCAAAGAAAACTATCTATTTTGGTAATTCAGGAACTAGTATCAGACTTATTTCTGGCTTAATTGCATCGAATAATATCACAGTAACTTTAACCGGAGATAAATCTCTAAGTAAAAGACCAATGAAGAGGGTCACAGAGCACTTATCTATGATTGGTGCTATTATTAAATTGAGAAAAAATACTTATCCACCTATTAAAATTAAAGGAAGTGGAAATGCAATTCCATTAACTTTCAACATTATCATTCCTTCTGCTCAAATTAAAAGCGCGATTATGCTTTCGGCTTTGAATACGAATGGTACTGTAAAAATTAAAGAATTTAAATCTACAAGAGACCACACAGAAAATATGCTTCAATCAATGGGCTACAATATAAAAGTAAAAGAAAATTTTAAATACAGGTACATAGAGATGAAAAATGATAAAGAATTAAAAACGATTAATTATAAAATTCCTGGTGATCCATCATCAGCTGCATTTTTTATTACAGCTGCTTGTTTAAAACCTGGCTCAAAATTAATTGTAAAAAATATTCTTTTAAACAAAACTAGAATAGGCTTCATCAACACTTTGAAGTCAATGGGTGGAAATATAAAGTTAATCAAAAAGAAGAAAACACATAATGAATTAATTGCAGATCTTAAAGTTGAACAATTAAATTTTTTAAAATCGACTACTTTAAAATCTAGTGATGTACCTCTACAAATAGATGAAATTCCTATTTTATCTGTAGCAGCATCATTTGCAAATGGGTTAACTATTTTTAAAGGTTTGAGAGAATTAACGGTCAAAGAAAGCAATAGATTATTGTTAATAAATGAAAATTTAAAAAAAATAGGTGTTAAATCTATAATCAAAAAATATGATTTATATATTTATGGTAACAATTATTTAAAAGAAGGTGGGGCAACTATTAGGCATGATGATGATCATAGAATTTTAATGTCTTTTTATATTGCAAATATGATTTGTAAAAAAAACAACCTAATAAAAGACAAATCATGTGTAAAAACAAGCTATCCAACGTTTTTCAAAGATATTTCTCAATTAACTAATTAATTTTTCTTGAAAAAGACTTATAAAACATTAAAACGACCTAACTTAATTTGAAAGGTTAAAAATGACTTATGATATCTAACGATGAATATAGCAAATTGCTAGACCAACAATTTGTGACTAAAAATACAATTGCTGCTAATAAAATAATTTCTGGAACAATTCTTAAAATAAGTGACCAACATATAACCGTTGATATAGGTTATAAAAGCGAGGGGCAAATCCCAAAAGAGGAATTTCTAAACACCGGATCATCAGATGATCTAAAGACAGGACAAGTAATAGAAGTATTCGTAGAAAAATTAGAAGATAGAGAGGGAAATGTCAAAATTTCTCATGAAAAAGCTATAAAAATGAAGTCGTGGGAAAAGCTTCAAAAACTCTATGACAACAAAGAGAGAGTAAAAGGTTTTATTGTCGGTAAAGCAAAGGCAGGACTTTATGTAAAAATTATGGGAACTAATGCTTTCTTGCCACTTAGTCAAATTGATGTTCGACCAGTCAGAGATGTAAGTCATTTGATAAAAACTGAAGAAACTTTTGAAATTCTAAAAATGGATTACTCAAAAGGAAATATTGTTGTATCAAGAAAAGCAATACTTGAGGAAAAACAAAAAGAAATAAAAAATCAAATATTACAAAAATCCCAAAGTGACTCAGTTGTAAGTGGAAAAGTAAAAACATTTACAGACTATGGTGCTTTCGTAGATCTTGGTGGAATAGATGGCTTAGTTCACCTTAGTGATATTTCATGGAGTAGAATTAGTCATCCTTCTGATGTCTTAGAGATTAGTAAAAAATATGACTTTAAAATTCTTAAAGTTTCAGATGACTCGGATAAAATTAGTCTAGGTTATAAACAACTTAAAGACGATCCATGGGAAAACATAGAAGATAAAATTACACAAAATGAAATTTATGACGGAAAAATAACACATATAACTGACTATGGTGCTTTTGTTCAACTAACAGAAAAAGACCTAGAGGGTTTAGTCCATTCAAACGATATTAGTTGGACTAAAAAGAACATACATCCAAATAAAATACTAGAAGTTGGATACAATATACGAGTTAAAATCTTAGAAATAGATAAAGAAAAGAAAAGAATTAGTTTAGGAATTAAACAAACTGAGCCTAATCCATGGGAAAACATTCTGATCGAATATAAAAAAGATCAAATCATTGATACCGAAGTTAAAAATATCACTGAATTTGGTATTTTTGCAAAGTTAAATGATAATATTGATGGGCTTATACATAAAAATGATTTATCTTGGACAGATATAAATGGAGATAGAACCTTAAAAAAATATCAAAAAGGTCAGAATATTCAGGTTAAAATTCTAGAAATCGACCCAGCAAAAGAAAAGATCAGTTTTGGTATTAAACAATTAACTGTTGATCCATTTCACGAATTTTTCAAAGATAAATCAAAAGGTGATATCGTGTCTGCTACAATTACCAAAATTAGTAACAATGGTATCGACGTTGAAGTAGCTAATTTTATAGATACTACTATTAGAAGAAAAGAACTCTCAAAAAATAAAGAAGAACAAAACATATCCAGATATAATGAAGGTCAAAAAATAGATGCTAAAATAAGTTCTATTGATCTTATAAATCGTAAGTTTGCCCTTTCAATAAGACAGTTAGAGATAGATGAAGAACAGAGTTTGTTAGACAAATATGGATCTAAGTCCTCTGGTTCGGTTTTAGGAGATATTCTAGGTAAGGCTTTGGATGAGGATAAGGACTCCAAAGAAGAATAAGTCTGATATTTTAAGGACTTTTTTACGATCAGAAACTGATTTAACATATAAAATTAACGAAGCTATATTTAATAGGTTCTTTGATATCTTAGAAAAAAATATTTCAGATCATGTTTCTATAGAGCTTAGAAATTTTGGAGTTTTTAAGTCAAAATTTATGAAATCTAGATATGGTTCTGATCCCAGAAATAAGAAAAAAATATATATACCCTCTAAATGGAAAGTTACATTCAAAGCTAGTGAAAATATCAATAAAAAGTTAAATGAAAAAATTTAAATCTTTTATAGCCCTAGATCTAAAATCAAATACTCAAAATATTACTCTTGTTAAAAAATTATACCGCCACGTTTATGGTTTTAAAGTGGGGTATAGATCTTTTTATAATAGCCGTTTAAAGGAGCTTATTTCAGAAATCAAAAGGTCGAAATGTAAATTATTCCTTGATTTAAAACTTCACGATATTCCGAACACTGTTAGCAGTGCTATAGATTCTTTATCGACCATAAATCCTGATTATCTTACCTTGCATATCTCAGGAGGTGAAGAGATGATGAAAGCTGCATTAAACTCTATTAAGAAAAATAAACTTAAAACTAAAATCTTAGGGGTAACCTTATTGACGAGCTTAGATGGGAAAGATAGCAAAAAAATATTCAAAGAGGGAAATACAAAAAAACTTGTAAAAAAATTTACTGAAATCGCTAATAATGTAAATATTCATGGCCTTATTTGCTCAGGTGATGACCTAAGAGTTTTAGGAAAATTTAATAAATTAATTAAAATAACACCTGGCGTTAAAATGTTTGCTAGAAATGATGATCAAAAAAGAGTTACTTTTGCTCATAATGCTTTACAAGATGGTGCAAGCTTTGTTGTAATAGGAAGAGAATTAATAGAAAGCAAAAAACCTTTAGAGATATTAAAAAAATATGGCGAACAATATAAAAATAAAAATTTGTGGACAAAATAATCCAGCCATTATTAATCACTGTCTTGATTTAAATATTTCCTATCAAGGATTAATTTTTTATGAAAAGAGTCCAAGATTTATAGATATGGAAACACTAGCTATTGTTAACCAATATTTTAAAACACATAAAGATAAATTTGTGGGTGTTTTTGTTAATCCATCAATTAGTGAAATTAAAAATAAATTAGAAGTTTTTGATTTTGATACAATTCAACTTCATGGGGATGAAGATCAAAACTTTATAAGTGAAGTTAAAAGTAATTTTAAGAAAAAGATATATAAATCAATATCACCAGAGGATTTTAAAACAACTGAGTTAATTGATGTAGATCAGTTCCTCATTGAAGCCAAACCCTCTTCAAATCAGATGCCTGGAGGAAACAATAATACTTGGGATTGGTCTGATTTTAAAAATGTTAAAAACCTTCCTTATATTTTATCAGGAGGTCTAAATGTCACTAACATCAAAAAGGCAATTAGCTTAACAGGTGCGGATTTTGTTGATATAAATTCTGGTGTAGAGGAACAACCAGGTGAAAAAAGCCTTACTTTAATAGATGGTATTATTTCATCAATTTATAATTAATGAAAACATATAAACAACCTAGCACTGTTGGAAGATTTGGTGAATTTGGTGGCATGTATGTTTCAGAAACATTAATGCCCCTATTATTAAATTTAGATAAATCGTATAAAAAAATTCAAAAGGATAAAAAATTTAAAAAAGAGCTAAATGATCTTTTTAAAAACTATGTGGGCAGGCCCTCCTCTTTGCACTACGCTAAAAATTTATCTAAATATATTAATGGACCAAAAGTATATTTTAAAAGAGATGAGCTAAATCACACAGGAGCCCATAAAATCAATAATTGCTTAGGACAAATACTCCTTGCAAAAAAAATGGGCAAAACAAGAATTATTGCCGAAACAGGTGCTGGACAACACGGAGTTGCAACAGCTACTGTTTGTGCACTTTTTGGACTACCTTGTTATATCTACATGGGCTCTAAAGATATTGAGAGACAAAAACCAAATGTTTTCAGAATGAAGCTTCTTGGTGCCACCATTATTCCTGTTGAGTCCGGAAGTAAATCTTTAAAAGATGCTATGAATGAAGCTTTAAGAGATTGGATTAAAAACGTCAGAGATACTTTTTATATTATCGGTTCTACTGCAGGTCCTCACCCCTATCCAAAAATGGTAAGGGATTTTCAATCTGTAATTGGAAAAGAGGCGAGAGAGCAAATATTAAAAGTAGAGAAAAAACTACCAGATTATTTGATAGCTTGCGTTGGAGGCGGATCAAATGCCATGGGTTTATTTTATCCATTTTTAAATGATAAAAAGGTAAAGATTATTGGAGTTGAGGCCGCTGGTAGAGGCGCTAAAACAGAAGAAACAGCTGCAACAATGACCTCTGGAACTCCTGGTATTTTACATGGGAGTTATAGTTATGTATTACAAGATAATGATGGACAAATAAAAGAAGCACATTCTATTTCTGCTGGTCTAGATTATCCTGGTGTAGGGCCTGAACACTCCCACTTAAAAGATATTAAAAGAGTTAAGTACTTCGGTGTAACTGATAAGGAGGCTCTTGAAGCATTTCAAACATGTTCAAAACTAGAGGGAATTATTCCTGCACTAGAACCCTCACATGCTCTAGCCTACTTAATGAAAGCATTCAAAAATAAACATAAAAATAAAGTTGTAATTTTAAATATGTGCGGACGAGGTGATAAAGATTTATTTACAGCAGCTAAGGCTATTGGATTTGATGCAGATGAATAATTTAGACACTCTTCCTAAGAAAAAAATACTATCCTTATTTATGACATGTGGATTTCCTACATTGTCTCAAAGTAAAAAAATTTTTAATGAGATGCTATCTCATCAGCCTGATGTAATTGAATTTGGACTTCCCTTTTCTGATCCGATGGCAGATGGGCCTATTATTCAAGAAGCAAATAAACTTGCACTAAGCTCAAATCTGTCAACACAACAATCGCTAAATTTAATTAAAGAATTAAGTAAATCTAAAAACAATACTTCGTTCGTGATAATGTGCTATTTAAATACTGTTCGTAAATTTGGTGTAGATAAATTCATTAAAAGTATAAAAAATATTGTTGATGGAATAATTATTGTGGATTTGCCTTTTGAGGAAGAAAGTGAAATTAAAAAGTCTCTATCAAAAAATAATATTCATTTGATTAAATTAATCTCACCGATGACAGATAAGAAAAGAGCTCAAAAACTTTTAAAAGGTTCAAAGGGTTTTATTTATTATATATCAGCAACAGGAATTACTGGCTCAAACAAATTAGATTATAAAGAGATCAATAAAAATGTTAAATCTCTGAAAAAGATGTCAAAAATTCCAGTTTTAGTTGGGTTTGGTATAAAATCTAAAAAGGATGTACTCGAGATATCAAAAAAAACTAATGCTGATGGTGTTATAATTGGTTCAGCTCTTATACAAAAATATTTTGATTTAAAAATGGATATCAATAAATATCTTATTGATTTAAGAAAATTTATTACAGAGGTTAAAGTTTAAAATGAATTGGTTAACAGATTATGTAAAACCTAAATTAAGTTCGCTTGTTACCCGAAAAGAGCCCCCCTCTGATTTATGGACCAAGTGTGGATGTGGAGAGAGGACTCTTTATGTCAGTGATTTAAAAGAGAATCTTAATATTTGTTCTTATTGTGACTACCATATGAATATGGACGTAAATAGTAGATTGAAAAATTTATTTGGTGACAATGCATTTGAGTTTTTAGAAGTTCCTTTTGAAAATAATGACCCTTTGAAATTTAAAGATCTTAAAAAGTATTCCGATAGAATGAAGGATGCACAAAAAAAAACTGATCAAAAAGATGCTGCTATTTTAGCTCAAGGTGAAATTGGAAATACTAAGGTTGTAGTTTTTATTTTAGACTTCAATTTTATGGGAGGTTCTATGGGTCAATTTGTTGGAGAAGCATTTAAAATAGGTTGTCAAAATGCTATTGATTTGAATTGTCCATTTATTTCTGTTGCTTCTTCAGGTGGGGCTAGAATGCAAGAGGGTATCGTAAGTTTGATGCAACTTCCTAAGACAGTTGCTGCTGTGAATTTGTTGGATCAGCATAAAATCCCATATATTAGCGTGCTGACCCATCCAACTACAGGTGGTGTTAGTGCTTCATTTGCCATGCTTGGAGATATCATTATTGCAGAAAAAGGAAGTATGATTGGTTTTGCTGGCAAACGAGTGATTGAAGAAACGATTAAAGAGCAGTTACCTGAAGATTTTCAAACAGCTGAATATCTTTTAGAGCACGGGATGATTGATATGGTTGTTCATCGTAAAGAATTAAATCAATCTCTCTCAAAAGTTTTATCTTTTGTAAAAAAATAAGATCTTGCAAGATCCCATTTTTCAAAGACTACTAAAACTTCACCCTAAGTTTTCGGATCTATCTTTAGAAAGAATTAAAAAGTTACTTAAAAAAATAGATTTTGACGAGAGTTTATTACCAAAAGTAATTCATATAGCCGGGACTAATGGGAAGGGTTCAACAGCAGCAATTTTAAAGTCAATACTCAACCACCATGGATATTCAACACATGTTTACTCTACGCCACACCTAGTAAAGTTTAATGAAAGAATACAATTAAGATCAAAAGATATTTCCAATCAAAAGTTATTAAAATATTTAAGATATTGTGAAAAGATAAATAAAGGAAATTTAATTACTTTTTTTGAAATAACAACAGCGGCAGCTTTTAAAGCTTTTCAAGATCATAAAGCTGACTATTTAATTTTAGAGGTGGGACTGGGTGGAAGGTTTGACGCCACAAATATAATCAAAAAATCAAAATTTGCAGCTATTACTCCAATTTCCTTAGATCATCAAGATTATCTTGGTACTTCCTTAAATCAAATCGCATTCGAAAAATTAGGTATTTTGAATTCAAGAAGTACGATTGTTGTTAACAAACAAAAATTAGGAGTAATGAATTATATTAAGTCGCAACTAAAGAAAAGAAAATTGAATGCAGATATTTATAATGATGAATGGAAGATAAGATCTAAATATTATATATCCGATAAAGCAAAGATAGATATATCAAAATTAAATTTATTAGGTGCACATCAATTCATTAATGCTGGATTAGGAATACATTTAGCAAAAAATATTTTAAAAGATGCGTTTGATACGGAAGTGACCCAAAAATCATTAACAAATTGTCAATGGCCAGGAAGATTACAAAAAATTAAAAACGGTGTTTTAACAGGAAAGATTAAAAAATTCAAAGATATTTATTTAGATGGATTTCACAATATAGATGGAATGAAAGCCTTGATTGCATCATTAACTAAAAATAAAAAAATATTAATATGCTCTTTTTTAAATAATAAAAAGTATTTGCAAATGCTTACTAGTTTGTCAAAACACTTTAATAAAATTGTGGTCGTTAGAATGGATGAGGAAAATTCTATTACTAAAGAACTATTGCCCAAAAATCTCTCTTTATATTATGCTGACTCTTTAGAGCAGTCTTTTAAAACTATTAATAAATTATCTTCAAAACAGACTTCTGTTTATTTTGGAGGTTCTTTGTATTTTATTGGTGAAGTTATAAAAAAGAACCAATCTCGAAAATTAAGTTAATTAATATTATTTTTTAAAGGCGATCTATTTGATCCATTTTTATGAGATTAGGGTAAATATTGATGATTAACCTTAATCCTCTAAAAACCATTCTTGTGGTTAAACTGCAAGAATGGTTCTCCTCAGATCTTAGATTTATTTTTATAATATAATAACAATGCCATCGTTTCGTATGCGATTTTCCATAATTGCTTAAAAATTGGTAACTTTAAAAATGATGACAAATATTTCCATCTGGGCATGGTATCCCACAAAATTAAAAATGACTCTGATCCGGAGATCAGCCTACCCTGATGGTAAACGTGCATTCTTCTGAATAAATCTTTTTTTGAAAGGTGATTTATATGTTCATCTCTATCTTTGGAGATATCAACATAGTCTATATCACATGTTTTTTTTTTATAATGACTTATTTCAGCATTACAAATATTACATGAACCATTGAAATATACTTTCATTTTAATTTACACTTGGTGGCACTGTGCCATCTTTCAATAAATCGTAACCCTTTATAACAGCAGGTCTAAGTGCAATTTTATTATACCATCTGGTCAAATTTAAATATTTATTTAAACCAATATCGTGGATTGGATGTCGTGCTATCCAAGGGAATGTTGCCATGTCAGCAATTGAATATTCTCTTGCTAAATATTCATTGTTAGATAAATGATCATCCAAATTTTTGTAAATAGTTTCTGCTATTTTAAAATATCGTTGTTCTCCAAATTCACTTTTACCTGGGTTGTAATGATGAAATTGATGATGCTGACCTAACATTGGTCCAATATAACCCATTTGTGCCATCAGCCATTGAGTCGTTAAATTTTGATTTAAACCATAAAACTCTCCAGAGAAGTTTGCTAAATATATTAATATCGCACCAGATTCAAAGATAGTCTGGTTTTCATGTTTGAGTACAGGAATTTTTGAGAAAGGAGAGATTTTTTTAAAGTCTTCGTGGAACTGTTCTCCTTTGTTTAAGTTTATAAATGTAATCGAGTAATTTTCATTGATCTCCTCTAACATTATTGAAATTTTTCTAGCATTTGGAGTTGAGTCTGCAAATAACTCAAACATCTAAATAAGGCTCATAATGTATTTATGAACAAAAAATCCGATTACTAGCAAAGTTAATCCGATCAAATAAATTAGCCAAAAATTCATATTAAGATTTTTTGCGAAGAAAAAGGGTAAGAAAAATAAATAAGAAACAGGCACCCCAACAAGAATACTCTTAGCAAAAATTACAGTATTTTCAGTATTTTTATGCTCTAGAAAAGAGAAGGCAATGGCAATAATACTCGCGATTGGAAGAGCGATAATAAATCCAGATAACTCTGGTTTTTTACCAGAAAGCCAGCTTGCAAATGCAATTACAAGGGCTGCTAATATTACTTTTAAAGCAAAAATCATGATCTACATTTTATACTAATAAATAAAAATTAAAGATTATTTTCAGGAACTAAGAACGTTGTAGAAGCCCAGTCGCTATGCCAGATTGGTTCTTGTTTATCAGGTTTTGATTTTAATGGATAAATGACAACTGAGTCTAATAGATACTCCTTACCTGGTTCTATTTCAAAAGTAAATTTACCCTTCTCATCTGTTTTGATATTTGAAACAGACAATCTAGAGTTTTTATATTTTGAGAAAATTGTAACGAGGTTATTTGGAAGGGGTTTTTTTTTATAATATAAAGTTGCACTTATTTGATTAGAGTCAAAAGTTGTATAAGGGTTTTGATCTAAAACAAATTCAAACAAAAGTCCTGTTTTTTTATCTTTTCCTTTACTGCCACTACCTGTGGTAATTAAAGATTTTGCATAACGCCGATAGCTCTCCATAAAATTACTTTGGGGGAAGTCTTTATCTAAATGAGTTTGAATTAATTGCTCATAACCTTTCTCAGAGACAAAATCCTTAAATTTTTGAAATTTTTTGTAGTCTACAAATTTATCAGTAGTTTCGTGATAAATAATTAATAAGTTTTCCAACTTTGTCTTTGTATTTAATGCTGGTACATCTCCAAGTATACCTTTGACTTTTTCTTTTTTATTTTTCGATCCAGATAAAATTTTAAAGGTTTTAAAATCTTGAGGATTATACATTAAAGCCATACCTTGGAATTCTTGACCTACTCTCAAGTGAGCATTTATGATGTTGTCATTAAACTGGTATTTGGTTGGCTCAATCCAAAATTCGTGAGCACTTGCATGAACAAAGCAAGTAATGAGGAATGAAAAAATATAAAGAATTCTGAGGTGAACTTTGGTAAACATGATTTAATGATTAAGTACTTATTCTTTTTTATTCTTCTATTAAGCCCTCCTGTGCTTACACATGAAATTAAACCAGCGATCGTAGATATTACCATTATAGAGGAAAATGCTTCAATTGAATTTAAATTGAATGCAGAAACCGTCCTGTCTGAAATTGATGCCTCCGTTTATGTGGATACAAATAACTCCCCTCAGTCTCAAAAATATGATGAATTTAGGGGCTTTTCAGTTCAAGAAATAGAAGAGTTAGTAATAAAAAATAAGTCTAAATTTATCAATAAGATCCAAATCAATAACGAGAGTGAGATCATACCTCTCTTACTAAATAAAGTAGAGACATTTGATGAGGCAAATGAAGAGATGCCGAGAGATACAATTTTATATCTCAATTTCGAATTAAAAGACTCCTCGTTTACAGTTCAATTTGATAAAGAGATAGGCCCTGTAGTAATTAGACAATTTGAGGACTTATCAAAAGAGTCTGTCTTGTTTACAAGTTATTTACAGCCAGCTGAAAAATCGCCCCTTTTGTCTCAACAATCACGATCCTCAATAGGAAAAACAATAATTGAATATCTCATTCTAGGAATAGAGCACATTGTTCCTAAAGGACTAGATCATATATTATTTATTATCGGTATCTTTTTTTATGCAATTAAATTTAAACCTCTATTCCTACAAGTTACTATGTTTACCCTCGCACATTCAATTACACTAATTCTTGCTAGTTTAAATTTAATCTTTATCCCTGCAGTAGTTGTAGAACCCTTGATCGCCCTATCCATTAGTTATGTCGCTATAGAAAATATTTTTCAAAGACGTTTGGTTGTTCCTCGTTATGTCATAATTTTTATCTTTGGATTAATTCATGGTTTAGGTTTTGCTTTTGTTCTTGGAGATATCGGGTTGAATACAAGTCAACTGGTAATAAGTCTGATTTCATTTAATCTTGGAGTTGAAGTAGCTCAAATTGCAATCATTATTCTTGCATCAATTATTTTTATTTTACCCTCACGCCAAAGTTGGTATCGAGCATTTTTGCAAATTCCTATTTCTGTAATAATCTCCTTAATAGGTTTATATTGGTTTATTGAAAGAGTATTCTTTTAGAAGTCTACTTTTATAGTTCCTAAAATTGATAAAGATTTATCTGCAATCACAATTTCTCCAGAGTTTGGATAATAATCAAGAAAGCCCCCGACGATCACATAATGAGTGACGAAAATTAGGTTGCCCCCACTATCGTCCCATCTATTGATAAATTCACTCAATTCCAACATTTGTTTTGAGTGATTTTTTTGGTACTTACCAGAAAACGTTGAGTTTAAAGCACTAAAATTCTTAAAATTTCCAAACGCATACCGAGCTGTATCTCGGCAGCGGCACCACTGACTAGAGTAAACAGAGTCTACCGGTATAGAATATTCAATAAATAATTGACCAATTGTTTGGGATTGACGAACTCCTTGTTGATTTAAATTTCTTTGTGTTGAGCAGTCTTCTAGTTCAAAGTTATCAGGATCTCCACCACCTGGGGCGTAAGCATGGCGAATAAAAACTACTTTACCGCCGTCTTTTAACAAATTCCAACTGGTCTCGTTGGAAAAGGAATGGGGGATAAATAAAAAGGAAATAAGCAGAAAAAAATTAATAACCCTCATTGTTGAGAGTGATACTTATGATAAGCTTGTTTTTTAACATCATTCCAATACTGATCTGCCTCTTCCGCAGTATATTTCCCATAAAGTTGCATCCAAAGTTCAGTGGTCACTAAAGTCAAAGCCTCGTCTTGCTCTTTCCATTCCTCATAAAACCAAGGATTCATCGAGGGCTCGACTCCTTTTTGAGAAAAGTATTCTGCCTTTTGATGTTTTCCACCAGCCTCAACGGACATTATTTTAGGAGCAAATTCTACATCTTCAAAAAAACGTATGCGTGCAATATCATCGTCCGTTAAACCTTTCACTAATATCCCGTCAACACCTGTGTAGTTATCACCAAAAATTATAACTGGGAAATTCTCGTCAATGACAAGGCGTAATTCGCTTTTAGGTGCAAAAGCAGGAATTATATTTAAATGGTTAGATGTCTTTCCAATAACTTTTTCTAAAACTGAGATAGAACGAAGTGTGCCGTAAAAAAAATAATTACCCATAATAGTTTTAAAAAAATTCTGGAAGTGTTACTTGCTTTATCTTCATTTCTTCAAGAAGTATGCAAATTTGTTCAGATATTTCAACACTATTTGGTGTGTCGCTATGTACACAGATTGAATGTATATCTGTTTTTAAAGTATCCCCTGCGCGAGAAATAATTCCCTTTTGTATGAGCATTGCTCGAACGTGTTCGCTGGCACTTTTGGGGTCTGTGATTAAAGAGCCCCTAACAGAACGAGGTGTGAGTGTGCCATTGGCTTCATAGGTGCGATCTGCAAAAACCTCAAGAGCAGTAGCAGTGTCACTCTCCAAGCTCATTTTTGCAAGTTCACTTAAAGCTGGTGCGAGTAATATCAAAGAAGGGTAATTTTTTTTTAAATAGCCGACTATTTCAGCAGAGAGATCCTGGTCAACACAAGCCATATTACTGAGAGCTCCGTGAAGTTTGATATGAGTCACTGTAGCGCTCATTTCCAATGCAAGGTTATGAATAAAAAGTAACTGATCGTTGAGAATTTCATGGATGAGTTGCTTGTTCCAATTAATTTGTGCCCGTCCAAAGTTATCTCTATCTAAAAACGAGACATGAGCTCCGATTGAAACATTTTTTGTATTACAATAATTAAGTGCTTTAGAAACAACTTCTTTTGAACCCCCATGAAATAAACAGGAAATATTGGCAGAGCTAATTTTGTCTATGAGTTGCATATCAACAGACTCATAAAATCGATGATCTTTTTCTGCTATATCAGAATTAAAATTAATTTTATTCAAATGCACCAAAGTTACATTAAGATATTAGCGTGTATTTCAAAGGAATAAATTCTTATGGAGACCGAGGGATGGTCTTAGATTTTGGAGATGACTCCTCAAAATCTATATCGCTAGAGGTGAATAAAGCATTTTCTACTATTTCAAATCTTGGACTGCCTTTACTTAATATAATTCCCTCATTTAATAAAATTGTGATCATTTTTGAAAATTCGCAAATACGCGATCAAAATAAAGAAAAAATTACTTTAGAGATGAGTGATATAAAATCTCAATCTCATAAAAGTGCCAATAAAACATGGAAAATACCTGCCTGTTATGATGAAAGTTTCGCTTTAGATTTAAAGTTAATTCAAAAACTTCATCAAATAACAAAAGAAGAGATTATAAACCTCCATACCTCTGAGAGTTACTATACTTATTATATAGGCTTCATGCCGGGATTTCCGTATCTGGGCGACATCCCCTCTCAATTAATTACACCGCGATTAGCTACTCCAAGAATTAAAATTCCTGCTCGATCCATTGGAATAGCTAAAAACCACACTTGCATATATCCGAAGATATCACCGGGTGGCTGGAATATTATCGGACAAATACCCTTCGATATATTTGATCTTCAAAACCCTAACCCCTCTCTTTTTTTACCTGGAGACAAGGTAAGTTTTTACTCTGTCAGCAACAAAGAGTTTCAGCAAATCCAAAAGAAACATTTTTCAATTAATGAATTGATCAAGGAGTACTCCTCATGAACTCACTTGTGATCACGCGTACAGGGACTCATTTAACTATTCAAGATTTTGGAAGATTTCATTATCAACACTTAGGGGTTTCCCCCAGTGGGGCTATGGACCAGCGAATTATTAAAGAATTAGAAAAAATTATACCACTCCATCATAATCAATTTATTGAATTTGCCTATGTGGGACCCTCAATAAAAGTAAAGGAAGGTTCTGTAAAGGTTTGTGTCGGTGGAAATTGTAATATGAATATACAAAAAAATAATGGTACTCAAATTATATGCCAACCCTATAAGAGTATAAATTTATTTGAAGGGGATGAGTTGAATATTCATAATACAATCGACTCTGTTTATGGTTACATCGCAGTTGAACATGGGCTTGGGTTAGATCCTTGTTTAAAAAGTTTCTCTACAGATACAAAAGCAGGAATTGGCTCTATCAATAGGCCGTTGAAAGTTGATGATACCTTTGAAATTTTGGAAGATGTGAGTTCTTGGGATCATCTATCCATACCAAACCCTGATTACAAAAAGGAGACAAACTTTAAAGTTTATCCTGGCCCTCAACTTCAATTTTTTACAGATCAGGCTCTACAATCGTTTATTAGCAGTACTTTTACAATATCAGCCCAAAGTGATCGGATGGGTATCAGGCTCAAAGGAGAGGCCATCCTCAGCTCCCAGTCACACGATATTTTGTCTGAAGGTATTTTACCTGGGTCTATTCAAGTACCCAGTGATGGGCAGCCTATTGTATTAATGCGAGATATCCCCTGCACTGGTGGATATCCAAAGATTGCAATTTTAAATGAGGAAGATATTTCCAAAATCTCTCAACTTCCCCCTGGAAGCCAAATTAGGTTTGATTTACAAACAATCTATTAGCCAAATTTGTATGTATAACTAGAAATGAAAATTTCAAATATTCAAGATCTCGTTCCCTCATCGACTAAATCAAATAGCTCTGTTGCCTCAAGGCAAGATGCTTTAGAAAAATTTAACTCTTTTAATCCTGCACTCTATGCAAAGACCAGAAACTTTCTCAATGGGCAAATTTCAAGATTATCTGCTCACATCAAACATGGAATTATTTCAAATAAAGAGATCTATGAATATGTTCGAGATAAATATGCATTTAATGAGAGTGAAAAATTTATCCAAGAATTAGCATGGAGAGATTTTTGGAGAAGTTACGCCTATCACCATCCCGATCAACTATGGACAGATGTGGAGGAATATAAAACAGGATTTAAAGCACACGAGTATCAAGACGACATACCTGAAGACATTACATCTGCAAAAACTCCAACACAGGTAATCAATGTTTTTATCGATCAGCTTCTCACTACTGGATATCTGCATAACCACTCACGTATGTATTTGGCCTCTTATATAGTCCATTTTAGAAGAGTGAAGTGGCAGGCAGGAGCAAAGTTTTTTTTAAGTCATTTACTAGACGGTGATATTGCGAGTAATAACTTTTCGTGGCAATGGATTGCGAGCACCTTTGCAGGAAAGCCCTATATTTTTAATTTAGAAAATGTCCATAAATACTGTCACCGCTCAATTGAGATTATACCAGAGAAAAATCAAGAAATAGATGGAAGCTATGAGGAGATTAGTGCGAGGCTCTTTCCCAATTTATGAACCTAGTTTTTTTATATGATGAGTTCATGAGAGTACCTCTAGGTATGGAGGGTAATCCTGTATACATCTTTGACAATACCTTGAGCGAGGGCTACGAACTCAGTGAAAAAATCATTGAAAATAGATACTTTTTGGCCAAAGAGGCAGGAGCTGAGATATATCAAGGAAACACATATGAAATACTGCAAGAAATTCATAGTCAAAATCCCATATCAAAAATCACAACCAAAGCTACTTTTAGGCCTGTGTACCAAGAGTTATTTCAAAAGCTCGGTGATGCCTATGACGTGGAGCAATTACCCGATTACTTCTTGTTACAGGATAACTATCTTCACCCAGCAAAAAGATTTTTTCAGTATTGGAACAAAATCAAGAAAAATTTAAAATACTAGAGATGGCAGAAAAGTGTAAATACTGCGAGGGAGAATTATCCGTCATGGATAGCGTCTACATTGAGTCTGAAATTCGAACAGCCCCAAAGAAGGTACAAAACCTAATTAAAAGTCATCACAATCTTGTCTGCTATATGTGTTACAAAAAGCTAAAAGCTATCAAAGTTATCAACACTGAAGATAAAAATAAAAAAGTTAATTAAAGTTTTTTGACTGTTTCTCTTAGTTCGTACTTTTGAATTTTACCCGTTGACGTTTTTGGTAAGACTTGGAATACAAAAGTTTTAGGCATTTTAAATCCTGCTAGATGCTCTCGGCAAAATTTCTTTAGTTCATCTTCCTCAACTGTTTGGCCGTCGGCCAATTCTATAAAGGCACATGGTGTCTCCCCCCACTTTTCATCAGGCCTCGCGACAACCGCTGCTAGTGATACGGCAGGATGCCTTGTAATGATATTTTCAATTTCTACTGAGGAGATATTTTCACCCCCACTAATGATGATATCCTTTGATCGATCTTTAACTTGGATATATCCACTGGGGTGCATTACTGCCAAGTCCCCGGAGTGAAACCATCCACTTTTCATAGACTCTTTGGAGGCCTCTTCATTTTTATAGTATCCCATCATCACCGTGTTTCCCCGGATCATAATTTCACCCATGGTTTCTCCATCAGAGGGAACGGGTTCGAGCGTATCGGGATTCATAACCGATACCATTTCGGTGTGTGGATAGCGGACTCCTTGATGAGCCTTTAACTCAGAGCGCTTATCTTCCGCTAAACTATTCCAGTCCTTATTCCAAGCACAGTGAACAACGTGGCCATAAGTTTCTGTAAGCCCGTAAACATGCATAACCTCAAAGCCCAAGGACTCCATTTTTTGAAGAATTGAACTGGGCGGCGGGGCTCCCGCAGTCATGACATAAACCTTATTTTTCAATGCTTTTTGATCATCAGCCGGAGCGTTGGCGATCATATTTAAAACAATCGGAGCTCCTCCAAAATGCGTTACATCATATTCATCGATTAATTCAAAGATTTCTTTAACGACAATATTTCTAATAAAAATCACACGCGCGTGCAGCATCGCCAAAGTCCACGGATATCCCCAGCCGTTACAGTGAAACATAGGAACGGTATATAAGTACGTCAGACGGTTAGGCATGTTCCAAGCGCTGATACTTCCCATCGACATTAAATAAGAACCTCGATGATGATAAACGACACCTTTAGGATTTCCTGTTGTGCCCGAAGTGTAGCTCAGTGAAATTGCTTGCCACTCATCATCTGGTCTAATCCATTCAAATCCTTCATCACCCGTCTCTAAGAAACTCTCATATTCAAGTTTACCTATTGTAGGGATATCTCCAAGGCCCGCTTGTTTGTCGTCTATGTCAATGACCATGATCTCTCGGTCAACTTGTGCTAGGGCATCCACAACTACATTGTGAAATTGTCGGTCCACAATAAAAACTTTACAGTCACTATGATCTAAAATGTAAGCTACAGTTCTAGTGTCGAGGCGAGTATTGATTGTATTCACAACACCGCCCGTCATAGGCACAGAATAGTGTGCTTCGAACATTTCAGGTGTATTGGCTGCCATAATAGAGACAACATCACCCTTACCAATTCCTACTTTTGTTAAGGCGCTCGCAAATCGAGTGCATCGGTCATAAACCTGTCTCCAAGAATATTTTCTCTCTTTGTATACTAAAGCTTCGTAGTCGGGATAGACGTCTTTGATACGGTCAAGGAAACTGATGGGAGTTAAAGGAACAAAGTTTGCATCATTTTTATGCATTCCTTGTTCAAAATTGCTCATTAGTTTTTTAGTCTTCTCCCTGTAGACAACATTGCATGGATCCTATCCCTCGTCTTATTGGATTGTATTAAATTTATCAAAGACTGTCGCTCTAAATTATATAAGTCCGCTTCGCTCAATTCTTTTGATTTGGTTGTATCTCCACCACTAAGGACGTCCGCTAAATGTAGGCCAATATCCACATCGTAGCCAAAAATAATATTTTTTTGCTCCAAACCTAGCAAAACTTGGTGCATTTTCTCTTTTACCTCAGGGCCGCTGAGAACGAACTTCGGCTTTTCTGGAGCGGAGTAACCCTCTTTTAAAGCGGATACTTGTTTGAACGCTTCTACTAAAAGATTATCTCGGTTCAAAACATAAATATCACTGTCTAAGAAAAATTTGTATTTTTTAGCTTGGAGTGGAGAGTGTGCCATCAGCCCATACCCTATAATATCAAATACTTGAAGGGCTGCTTGATCGTGATCGCTTGTATATTTATCATCTTGCACCCATCTCCATAACAGTTCTTTACAGCCTCCTCCCCCAGGAACCAGACCCACACCTGTCTCAACTAGGCCCAGCGTGCTATTCATGTGAGCGACCATCTTAGAGGTTTGGCATGCTACTTCAAACCCTCCTCCAATAGCGAGTCCTGCAACAGCACTGACTGTGGGCTTGGTTGCGTATTTCATTTTTTTACATGCAGATTGAAAATCCGATAGGTATTTATCAATCCCTTTCCAGTCTTTCACGTCCGCTAGACCAATCATGGTATTTAAATCAGCACCGGCGGAGAAATTCATTGCCTCATTATAGACGACAAGGCCTTGATAATTATCTTGTTCCAGGCGATCGACTGACTCCTCTAATATTTTCATCGCATCTGCATTCAGAGCGTTAGCCTTGGTGTGAAATTCACAACACAGTATTTTTTGTTCGCGCGGCTCATCGTTAAACTGCCATATCGTAGCTGCAAAATTTCTAGATAAATGATTAGCGTATTTTTTATGATCACCGAGTCGGCGTACACCCTCTCCTCTGGAGATAAACTTCATACCTGCCTCATGATCATAAGCTCGTGAGGAGGTGGAGTCGTAAGGCTCTTGTTTTAGTCCAATCATGGTTTTTAGTAATCCAGGGACTTCTTGTTTTTCATCCTGAACTCGTTGAGCAAATTGAGTGAGCCCGTACTCATTCAATAATTCAAATGGCCCTTCATTCCAATTAAATCCCATGCGAAGGGCATCATCGATGTCTGTCACATTTGATGAAACCTCAGGGATGCAAAAAGCGCTGTAATTAATGATTTTAGCAAGTACAGCAAAAGCATATCGGCCGTATTCACTATCGTCGTCAAGAAGGGCTTTAATCCCCTCCTTCTCAACTCTTCGAGCAATTTCTAAATCGACTTTATCGAAATCATAATAACTCATATCTGAGGTGTTCAACGCCTTGACGATTTCATCATCGTCAACGATTGTAGTTTGATAAAAACCCCCGGGACCCTTATTTCCATTAAATCCTTTTTCTAGCAATTTCTCGACCAAGGGATGAGGTGCGACCACATCCATGAAGGGATCATTTTCTTGTAATTCTTTTTTAAAGCTGGCGAGCACATCTTTCATCAAATCAATACCAATAAGGTCATATAATCCAAACACACCTGTTTTAGGAATTCCTAAAGGTCGGCCAAATAATGCATCCGCGATTTCTACTGGAAGACCTCGCTCTAACGCTTCATACATCGCGACCTGCATCGCGTACACGCCAATACGATTACCAATAAAGCCTGGGGTATCGTTACAGTAAACAATGCCTTTACCCAGTTCGTTTTGACAAAAGTCACGAAGGCTACTTATCTTGTCTTTATTCATCGTTGGTGTTTCAACAATCTCTAATAATCTCATAAATCGAACGGGATTGAAAAAGTGCGTTATACAAAAATCAGCTTTCATGGTATCAGACATTTCTTGAGTTAAGATTGAAAGAGGAATGGTAGAGGTGTTAGATGAAATGATGGAGTTGGGGCTACGAACTTTATCAATTTGAGAATAAAGCTTATGCTTAATGTCTATCCGCTCAACAACTGCTTCGATAACCCAATCTGCATCTTTAATTTCATCAAAGTCATCTTCCAGGTTACCAGGTTTAATAAGTTCTAAACGAGAGCGCTCCACCAAAACTGGAGGGTCTGACTTTTTGATAATATCAATGGCATTCTCAGAGATTTGATTTGGTTTGTCTTCTCCTTTGAGATCAAGCAGAACTACTTGGCGGTTAGAATTAGCTAAATGGGCAGCAATACCTAATCCCATAGTCCCTGCACCAATTACGACTATTTTATTAAAATTACTCATTTAAATAGAAAGCGGATAATAGCAAAAACTAAGTTTTTACGAAGAAAAATTTAAATAAATTACAATTTTTTAACAATTTTACTGTAAAATTAAATTTAATGGAGTTTTTTATTGTTGAATGCTTAATTTGTGGTCAAAAGAAGAATGTCACAAAAGAAAAGTTTGAGAATTTCTTTTATCAATCACACCAAATTGAATTGACACTTAATTTATTAAACATAAATAAGATATATACTCGAATTAAATGTAAAGATTGTCAGTCAGATAGTATGAATATGTATGACTCTAATGATCAATTGGTCATAGATGGTAATAAGTTAAGATTTTGCAAAATTTGCAAATACCCTATTTCGCTAAACAGAATGAATTTTTTTCCCAATACAAATATATGTTCCGCTAAGTGCGCTAAGGAAAGTGATGGTTCACTGCCTCCTCTAGACTCACCAAGTATCCCTCGTCATAAATCTAAATGTTTAAGATGTGCAAATGAAACCTTAGTGGCATATGGTAGAGATGGTTGGTATATATGTTGTAGCAATAGTAGTTGTGATTATCAGACTGACTTTAAACGTTAGGAAATAATTCCTCATTTACATTTTTATTTGATAGAACTCTTATAAAAAGACTCTTTACGTATTGAGCATTCAATTTTTTAAGATTGAATAGTGTTTGTTTTCTTATGCACCTTTTTACAACCCATCTCCTAAGCCACGCTTGGCTTATCTCATCAATGGATGATAAATTTAATTTCTCTTCATTTCCTGGAATTAAAAGTTTTTTTAGAGGGTTTTTATGAGTAACCATTATGTAATTTTTCCTTTTAAAGGAGTGCATCAAAAAATCTTTATTAGCAATATCACTTTCGGAATGTATCAGTAATCTTAAACCAGATGAGAGGCTTCTGAGTTTAGGACTAGTTCCCTCACCAAATGTAAAGGTAACTTTGTCATGTCCTTGAATTAATATTTTACAAGCTTCGAGCAATCTTGTTGTTGGCTCACTTATGTGATGAGTTCCTAGACCAGCGGAGGTCATGGAAGTTTTTGTGTCTTCAGTTTCATCAAAAATTTCATTCAATTTTATATCTTCTTTAATTTCTGGATGGTCTTTTTTATAGAGTTTCAACCTGTTATATTGACTGGCCCCTATGCTGTATAAACTAGTGGTTGTAAAAGCAAAAAGATTTGCTTTTCTTACTATTTCTTTTCCTGCAACTTGAGATGATATTTGAGAAATTTGATTTTTGTATCTTTCTGAATAAGCTTCATGACATTCTTTTGAGGCCATTAAAAGTGCCATTAATTTTCCTGCCAAGATTTCATTGTATGGTGCTACAGCCCCACATACACCTATGTCAACGAAGTTTTCAGATAGAGCTCTAATTCTTACTTCTCTAATCAACCTTTCTATAAGATCTTGTCCCTTCTGATTATATGTCAAGGAAGCGTATCCTTTAGCGGCATTAGAGTACAAATCATGTTCGTTAAAAGCTATTTGAATCTCCAAGAGTTGGGCTAATCTTCTCGCTCTTTTTGCAGTAAATAAATTAGTTGTAGCCAATGTTTCAAAATCATGTGACGCTGAGGAGTCTATCTTGTTTTTGGATTGGTAGTTTTCAACTTCAAGATCATCAATTCTGTCGGAAGTTTTTTTTTCATCTATTTTATTTAAGTAATCAATGAGTTCTTGATTAGGGTATCGTAAATTTTTCTTAGAAATAGATATAAAATCTTTTATATAAACTTCATTTATTGCTGAATTCAAATGACTAATTAGTGATTTTATAAATTCCTCTATTGGGAGTTCACCAGTGTATATTTTTTGCCTAAGTTGTTTTTCACTTCTCCATCCAATAAAACTATCACGTGCTTTATCCGATATAGCTGGGCTACGAAAAAGAGTAATTCCCATTATGGGCTTATTTGGGCGAGCTGCGTTTCTAATTAAAAAGGGGAAACTTCTGCCGGGTACACTTTTTAGCTCAATACTCCAAGTTAGTCTAACATATCTCCATATATCAATTAAACGTAAACGAGTATAAGGACATAGTTTGCTTTCCTCTTTAAAATAATCGTCTGGGTAGCATGGAACTAACTCTGGTTTTATTAAGTTTTTTAAATATGTAAAGCGATCATCTTCTGACATCTTTTCAGAACTTTTAAAAAGCTCAGCTAATTCTGATCCATTATCTATGACATCAAGAACTGATTTTAATTCATTTCCAACTTTTTTTGGCTTTTCCATCCTTTCTAGAAAATTTTGAACTTCAAATGACTTAATTTGTTCATCTCTTCTACCTAGATGAAAATCTCTTATTTGATCTTTTAAGTCCTCTGGTTTTTGATTTTTGTTAATACTGTCAAGGGGTTTTCTGATACTAAATCCCTCTCTAGATAATCTAATATAAAACCCTGCTTCAATTAAATCAGCAAGAATGCTACACGTGGCAAAATATTTAATTTGATCCTCTGTGTAATTAGATTTTAAAAATTCTTTAAATGCGAAACTATTTTTATTTATTTTTTCAGTTTTTTTGAAATCTTTAATTTTTAAATAACTCTCATGATACTGCGATCTAAGATAAGAGACTAATTCTTCTTTTGCTTTTTTAGAATTAGGATCTAGAAGATCGTGACCTTTTTTGGAAAATTCAAAAAACTTATCTCTAATATCATCAAGTAATTCATAGTGAATATTTGGAATAAATTCTTTTGTTATATTTTCCTTAATATCTCTCATGAAATAGTTGGGGGTGCGATATTGCACCCCCAAACTCAAATTTATACTTCTAGTATATCCTTAAGGTCGTCATCGAGAGTTTCCTCTTTTTGAACTAGTTCAGCCTCTTGATCACTTAGTTCATCCTCTGTGGGGTTTTCATCTAGGATTTGACCAAACCTTTTCGATACATCAGCTAAATATTCCTCGAGAAAATGTTGGTCACGAGTTGGTTTAGGCATAATTCTATCAGCCATGCAAAATAACATGGTCTCTAAGTTTGTTTTCATCGTAGGTGACAATTGAGAGTTATTATAAAACTTATTATAAAAAACATGACCAGTGTTAATAATAAGTTCAATTGTTGTTCCATGTTCATCAAAATTAAACATAGGCAATCGATGACTCATCTTTTGAAGAGTTACTTTATATTGATGATCTGCATATAACGTGTCATATTTCAATTTTGCTTGTTCAACTGAAATACCTTCGCTAGTTGCAAGATCATCAATTTTTTGATTTTTTCTCTCTTCTCTTTTATCTACGCGTTGACCAAATTCTTCAGTAGCAACATCAGCTCGAAGTTTAGTTTCCTCCATTTTGATTTCAGAAAGTTTTTTTCTTTCACCAGCACCTTCCTCTTCAGAAAGTGACTGTTCGAATTCGGCCTTTTCTATTGAGTAATCTTTAGTCCATTTCTTTAAAAGATCAAAAATATTATTATTTGATTTCTCTCTTATGTTATCCCATATTCTTTTGCTTGGAATTAGCTGCTGTTTAGATGTGGTAACTTGAAACTCTTCATCTAATTCAGGTGGGAATTCAATTTCACATACCCAATATCTGGAATTATTCATGATAGTGAGCCCAGGGACTTTCTTGGTGACACAGTCCATTAATCTTCCAAGTCTTCTGAAAAGTATTCCGTTATAATCAGCTAATTGACGAAATCGGAAAGATTTATTGTCAGCAGATTTGTTAAACTTACCGTTTTCATCCATAGGAATTGTAAAATTATGGGGAATTTTAGTAGCTCTTACTATAAGTTGATGCTGCTTATCATCCACTTTTATAGGAATTACAGACTCATAGTAATTTTTTTCATCTGGAATAATTTTGACATTATTCTTTTCCCACTCATAACCTTGAGCTCCAGGAGTTACAAAACATGGGTCAAGTGGAGAAAGTTTTTCTTTGTTCACAAACATAGATACTTTTGACAACCAAGGAAAATAAGTTAAACCAAAGTCTCTTCGAAAATTAGCGATTAAATCATCGATTTTTTTGGGCTGAAGTTTATCTAATTCCTCAATTATGATAATTAAACCACTTTTAAGATGAGAAACATCAAATTCCTCGCTCTCATATTCAAGAACTACTGATGGTAATTCAGTTTTTTTAGGCCCTTCAACTACTGTATTGTAAATATCTAAACTTTCCATTTCATCTGGGAGTTTGGTGAGGTCAAAAGTAATACTGCTCCACTCCTCATCATCTTTTGTCTTAGAATAGAGGGTATATTTTTGACCCATACTTACACATGCTGAAGGTAAGCCGAAGCCATATCGGCCAAATCCCCTTCGATTATTAAAACGATGAGTTCCGCCCCAGGCTATTGCATATGGCAGCATATCACTTTGCATGCCATGACCATCGTCGATCACAATAAGTTTATCGGCGCTTTTTTTTCCAGGAGTTGGAGTCACATAATAGTGTATTTGTGATGCACCTGCTTGAAGTGAATTATCGGTTAATTCATTACAAGCCCAAGAAGAGGATTTGTATCCAAGATCTCTAATACCCTTGATATAACTTTGGGCATTAATAAATGATGAAAGACCAGAACCCTTATCTTTGTTCTTTTGAACGAATTCGTTTTGAGATTTTAATTCGTCTAACGATCTTACAGTTTCTATTTGTTTTTCTAATTCTTTATGCATGTTTCCTCCTTAATATCCTAAATTAGACATAACAGCCTTCGTTTTTTGAAAAGCTTTAGAACGATGTTTATAAACTTCGTTTAAAGATAAATCAGTTTTAGCAGATATTTCTTTTGGGGTAATTCCATCTACTGAATACTTCATTATGTTTTTTTCCATAACAGAAAGTTTAGGTAATACCTTTTCTAAAATGGTTTCGCAATCTCTGGTGGATTCTATATCCTCACCATGATTGGAAGAAGATGGGTTAATAGGAAAATCATCATACGGTATTGTTTTGGTATGGTTGCGTTTTCTTCTATTTAAAAACCTAACCTTGTCTATCGCAAAGTTTTGAGCAGACTTCCATAAAAACGTACTGATGGATCCTTTTGAAACATCAATTTTGTTCAGAATATCTTTTTTTACAATATTGCAAAAAAAGTCTTGGACAAAATCATCTAATTCATCTTTTAGGTAAAATTTGCCATTTTTATTCTTAAGAACCTTAGATATTGATACTCTGACAAGACTAGCATATTCGTGATATATAGTTGCAAGTGGGTCGTTATAAACACCAATATTATTAGGGTTTAAACTTAGTTTATTATAGTTTTTGTATGTAAGCATTTTAGCTTCCTTTCTTATAAGTTAATAAAAGAGGCTAAAATTGGTAAGATTTTAAGCAAAACTACCGGTGCCGGCGCAATGTCAGCACAATTTGCCTCTATAACTATATTATACGTTATCTTAAAAAAATTTTCAAGTATTTTTTAATTTATACAATTTAGTTGATATTTTTAAGTTAGTAATTTTTCTGGAATTTTCAACAATGAGATAAAATAAAAAAGAATTATTACTACCATGAATATATTTTTTTGCTTGAGCAATATCTCTTGATAATTTTTTCTTATTAAAATTGTTTGTAATTTTTAATTCAACGTAACATTTTTTTAATTTTTTATTATCAAAAAGAAGACTTTTAAAAAAAAAATCAGGATAAACGTAATGATCTTCGAAAAGGATGGGATGAGGAATCGAGCATTGCAAAGCTTTTATGCTTTTGAGAAAATGTAGACCTGTTCGAATTAAGATATTATTAAATTTCTCTACTTTTTTAAGTGAATGTTTATGAATTTTATTAGCTAAAACTGAGTATCTATTATTGGCGTATTCAAATACTTTTTTTTGAGAGATATTCTCAGATTTATTTGATAAAGCAAAAAAAATTGCTTCTTGTATAATTTTTCCTTGAATCATTTTTGCAAGAGATAATGAAGTTTTATATGGATATTTTTTCATACACATAATTATACGATTAAAAAAAATTATAAATGAAAAATAAATTTTTTTTTGATCGTATAATAGATTGCAATGAGTTTAACAAATATAAAAATTTTCTTCTTGTCATATGTCTCCTTTCTACTAATACCAGGCACCCTTAGTTGGTGCCTGGTAGCTAAATTTAATATTCAAGGTGGTGTGTAATATGGAAAAATTAATGATCGAATGTCCACATTGTCACAAAAGTTTTTCAGGAGAAGATGTATTTCAAGATATTTTAAGCCAATCACTCGAGTCTCAGAGAGAGTTATTGATTAAAAATATAAGAAAAGAAGAAAAACAGATTTATGATGATAAATTAATTGAAAAAGATAATAAACATAATGAGGAAAAAGAGGAAATTCTTTTAAAAGAAAAGATTGAAAAACAACGTTTAAAAAAGAAATTAGATGAAGCTCAAAAACCACTGTCCCAAGAGTCTATGGAGATTCAAGGTGAAGTTGGTGAAAAATGGTTAGAAAATTTCTTATCATCACACTTTGCTCAAGATTCATTGCACGAAATCAAAAAAGGTGCATCAGGTGGTGACTGCGTTTTAACTGTTCAATACCAAAATGAAATAGTTGGCTCAATTTATTTTGAGAGCAAGAGAGTGAGTAGATTTAGTAATAATTGGGTGAAGAAGCTCCTTGAAGACATGCAAAATGAAAAGAGGGATTTTGGAGTAATTGTGACATCTGCGATGCCTGCTGAATTTCAATACGATATAGAACCTTGGATTGAAAGAGAAAGTAAAAGAATATTTATTGTCAAGAATAAGAAACCTTTAATAAAAGCCTTAGTAGAGGGCCTTCGAGATTTAATTATAAATAAACATCAAAAAAATAAAGAATTATCAAAGAGACTTGATAACCACAGTGATCAGGAAAAAAAAGCAAGTGCTTTTCTCCAAGAGGGTTTTTTACAAAATTATTTAGTTGCTGAACTCAAGGCACAAAACGAGAGTCAAGATAGAATTGATAAGATGGAACGATCAAATATCAAGACGGTTTCTCTTGAGAGATTGGCTCTGACAGATCGTAAAAAAAATTTCCAAAGAATTTGGAAGGAAGCATTAGTGTTAGATGAAATACCTGACAACCTTTTAGATGAGGTTGATCAATGATGACAATTGCACATGCATTATTTTGGATAGTGGTGGCTTTGATATTTTTTATATTAGGTATTAAATTTGTCTTCAGTCACTGGTTTATATCAATTTTAGTAATTTCTACTTGTTACTTTGGATATTTGTATTTGATAGTAGGAGCCTGAAGTGGAAGATATAAAATATAAATCGTTAAAAGTATATTGCCGTAGATGGTTAAATTGTTTTCAAAAAAAAGAATTTCAACTTTATTACGAACCCTTTTGTAATAATACATTTCCCAATGAAAAACAGAAATACGATATAACCTTACAAATAGCAAAGAAGTTTTTTATTGATCCAATGCAGCGTGTAGGTTTTCGAACTCGGCATTTTATGCCCGTTCTTAGAACATCACGAATAATCCTTGATTATTGTCTTGGACAAAAACTAACATTTCGAGATTTTGTTAAATTTAACATCAATCAAATAATGAATAACTATGCCTTAATTATAGAAAGCCCCATTGATAATTTTAGCTTAGAGAAGATTCACTCTGATTGGGTGCATTTGTTTCGTGAAAGGTATGGCCTGATTGATTTTGGTACTTATGAAAATTTCTGCGATTTAGTTGATGATGTTTTAGATTACAAATGCTCCACAAATGCGAAAGATAATTAGCTACAATGAACGATAACCTAACAAATCATATTAACTTCAATCAACCTCGACGGGTAAGAAAGAGAAATATATATGAAACTTAAATTAGATGACGCTTATGAAAATAATGATTTTAAAAATTCCTTTATTATGGATTTTTTTCATGATCAAACGCTTCAATTAAGCAAACCCCTAACCTACAAAGGTTTAACTTTGGTCGGTATCTCAAACCCCAAGAAAGATGATGGTCAACGCTATTTAACTCTGACAGAAGGAATTAAGTCTGGTGACGTGATCATTAAAGAAGTAAGTGAAGGTGGTAATGTGCCAAAACTGTTGATTCAAAATAAATCTCAACAATCTTTATTTATCATGGATGGTGAGGAATTAATTGGCGCAAAGCAGAATAGAATAGTGAATAGCTCTTTTATTATCAAACCACATCACACTTCTGAAATTCCTGTGAGTTGTGTTGAACAAAATAGATGGAGTTACAACTCTCGGAATTTTTCTGCTAGTGATAACATTATTTTTAATAAAGGCCGAAAAGAGAAATTTCAAGATATTCATGAACGTGCCGATTATCAAACAAACCAGGGAAGAGTTTGGGAAAATATTCATGAAAAAATGAATAACTTGAATTCTCATAATGCTACCTCGTCCATGAATAATGTTTATAAAGATAAAGACAAAATACTCAAAGATTATGTCTCTCGGTTTCAAGCTCAAATAAATGATATTGGAGTCATTTATGGAATTGGAAATAAAATTGAAGGTATTGATATTTTTCATGGTAATTATTTATTTAAGCATTTCCTTCCCAAAATAATTAAAAGCTGTGTTTTGGAAATACTCGATAAAGGAATAGATCGATCTCGTATTCCACCTTTACATTTTAGAAAGTTTTTTGGTGATATTTGTCAATTACCCGTCGAAGAAAATCAAGACTACTTTGGTCTTGGTCACGAATATCGCTCAAAAAAAGCTGATAAGTTAAAAGCTAATCTTTTAGCACATAATAACTTTCCAGTTCACTTGTTAGGCATCGCTGTTCATTAAGCCGATGATAGAACTCTACCCCTTTAAATTTTATTTCGTCTCCTTTTTAAAAGGGGTGGAGACCTATTTAATTTGAAGTTATTTTATTGTAGAAAAATTGTGGATAATTCTATCACATAGAATTGGCGTGGTCGGCAGGAGTCGAACCTGCATTCTTGCCAAAACAAAATTAATTTTGGATTGGGGTGCTTTAACCACTGATGTAACTGCAAATATGCCCATGCCAGACCAAAGTATCATATACGGAAACTCATAAGCTAAATATATTAGAAATAAGTCAAATAAAAGAAAAGTAGACCAAGTGATCATTGTTTATACTTAAATTTTAATACTAATTATTAGACTATCTATTAAAATATCAATATTTAATGAAATTATTTGAATACGATCAATGGAAAGATCAATACTATGATCACCTTCTTGGCAATCTCTATGACATCTGTAAATATGAGGGTCTTAAAAAGGTCTACAATTATAAAATAGAAAACTTAACCTATATAACTGACGAGGAATTACACACTATTTTAGATAAATTTGGTGAAATGAGTATTTTTCAATCTCAGTTAAATATCGAAATAATGAAAGATAAAATGTGGTGTGAATATTGTCCGTTAGATGAGTTAAGAAGAGTTATAAAAGAGAAATACTTTATTAAAATTTTTGAAAAAAAACCTACTGATGAAATGTTAGAAGAGTCTCTCGAAATTCTTATTATAAGTGAGGTAATAAAAATACACGAAGATGAAAGATATAAATCTATTATTAAGAAATTTTTAGACTAATAGGAATGAGTATTTAAAAAGTTAGAAAACTTACATCTTCTATTTCAATTACTTTAGTTACATCAACAATATATTGAGTTCCATCAAAATACTCAATTCTTCTTACAATAAACTCTGCTTTGTCTTTATCTAGAAGGTAGTCATGAAGTTTGTTTAAACTAAAAAATTTTTCTCCATCGACACTTACTATTTGATCATAGCTATACAACTCACCATAAGCGGGTCCTGTATCCACGACTTGGATAGTAAGATTTTGGCAATAATTATAGAAGGCTTCATTTTCTAATCGATCGGTTCCAGATAAATCTGTCCCAACCATTAATCCAGAAAACTTGAGACCAATTCGATCTAAGATGTTGGATCGGCGATCAAATGGATCCTCCAATATAATAGTTTTTTCTTCGCCTCCCCTACTAATCAAAAATTCAATTGATTGGTCTAAAGCAGGACCTCTTAGAAGAGAATAAATATCACTAGGATTTTTTACTTCTTGTTGATTAATAAATAAAATCTCATCGCCTATCTTTAAGGGTTTGTTGATAGTCTCTTCGCCCTCTCCTCCCTGACAGTTATTTTGTCCAAAAGAAATATAGTCAGAGACTTTTAGGTGAAGATTTCGGTCTGTGTTAGAGGCAAAGATAAATGGGAGTTTGGCTGGTGAAGGGTCAATGTTTTCTCTAAAGAGATTGATAATTTTACAGAAATGCTCCGAGGGTAAAGCAAAATTTAATCCTTCTGCCTCAATACCGTAAGTATTAATTCCAATAATTTGGTTTGTTTTAACACTGATTAAAGGTCCACCTGAATTGCCAGGGTTAATGGCGGCATCGGTTTGAATAAACTCAGCTTGAGCGGTAAGTTCAAAGCGCTGACCAGAGATAATTCCTGTACTCGCAGTAAAATCTTGACCTGCAGGATGGCCAAAAGCTACCACGGACTCACCTTGAATAGGGGTTTGATCACAAGCCAGTGGCGCATTAACAGCAAAATCTGGAATGAGACTAGGGTTAGTGGTAATTAAAGCTATGTCAAAAATAGGGTCGACGTAAACAATCGTGCCTTCAAGATAATCTTCACCCTTGAAGTTGATATCGATAAGAGAGGGTGACTGACTGGAGACGTGTTTGTTGGTGAGAATAAGACCAGTTTTTTTATCAACTAGAAATCCTGTCCCGCTTCCATACCAACTATCCTCAATGAAAGGCATCTCCGTAGAGACATCAATTTTTACTGTATAAAGGTTAGCATCTGCGATAACTTTTTCCAAGGACTCACCAAAGATTAAATTTGGTAATAGTAAAAATAAAATTAAATAACTTTTCATAATTAATTTTAACGTTTTAGTAGACGTAAGAAAATAAAAAAGAAATTTCTTAGTGATAAAACTCGAATTATAGAATTTGCAACATATGTGAGAGCGGCGGCATTTAAAACTTTTTTACACTGATCTATATATTCGCTGGGAACATTTTCTTTTAAAATTGGCATTGCCCGATTAAAACTTGCATCGTATTCACATTTTAAAGTAAATAGATTAATAAAAATCTCAATGCAGAAAAAAAGAAGAGCGATAACCGTAGCGATTAAAGTGAAAGAAAAACTATTAGTAAAAGCAAATATTGGACCAACTCCTAGCGTTACAATAGAGGATCCGATTGTTCGAAAAACAACTGTCTTTTCGAGTAGCTCATGTCTTTGTATTAAGGGTTTATAATTTTCTTTATGCTGTATTGCATGTCCTACTTCATGAGCAATAATAGAAAGTGCTGTAAGACTTTTTTTATTTAATAAATCACTCTCAATTCCTATTGATTTATTTCTAGGATTATAAAAATTTTGCAAAGTGGCTTTTTGTGGCTCAATTTGTATCTCTTTAAGTCCTTGTTCATTGAGTATTTTATCAGCAAATTCTCTTCCTTTAAAAGGCATTAAATCTAATGATTTATTATAATTTTGATATATGTAGCGAACGTAGATATAAGGAAAATATATTAAGAAAATTAATAATAATGGTAATAGAATTTTTATCATTTCACTAATTTGGAAAAAATATATTTAGAGGTTTGTATTTTATTAATTTAAATTTCTCTACAAGTGCCAAATCTAACCCCAATAGAATCAGCGTAACCACTATCACTTGGTCCATCGCCCACATGACCAAAAATAGTAGAGTAAGTAAACTCATAATTTAATGCATTAATCATAAATGTCTGACCATAACGATTACTACATGTTAATAGAGCTAGGTTCTTAGAATTATCAAGACAGTATGCTTGTTCAAAAAGTAAATCAGAACTTTCAATTGTTCTATTGTCAAAGTCAATTTTGATGTCAAATTGACTTAAATTAAAAAGGGTTAATTTATACTCGCTACCATTATAATAAAATCCCCCACTATCAATATCATTACAAGTAAATAACTCCTCTTGAGCTACCAAACTTCCACAAATAAAAATAAGGATACCAATCAGATATTTAATCATTTTTTATTAAATTAATTTCACTTCCTCTTCTCCAAAGATACCATTGGCATAAGTTTTAGGCAATAAAAGAGCTTTAGAAATATCATGTAGCATAACAAGTTCTTCATTTTGTATTACACCATCTGCTTTAGAGATGGCAATAGCTCCTCTTAGTACTCTCTCTTTTCCCACGTCATTTAAGTGGGCGGCTAAAGCACTTGCAACCTGAACAGGTGAATAATTTGTTTCTTTAGATTTTTCAATTTGTTGATTAAGAAATTCCTCTGATACCTCGCTGCCAATTATGCTTTCAAAGGTATTTCTAATCTCTGTGATTTCCTCTTTTAATAAGACACCATCAGCATGAGCTATGCTAATCATAATATCTAGTGTGCCAAAGTAATATAAAGATCTAATTTTTTCTTCCTCAGCTTTGGGATCGTGATCTAATACAGATTTCTTGTAAGTAGCTTTACAGTCTTGGCACTCGACGTAATCTCCCAAGTCCTCAATAGGAACCAATGGAATAAAAAATAAAGATGCTTTTTTTTGAACTTTTTTATGTTCATAATTTTTGTAATCATCGCATTCTGGACAATAAAATTGGCCTGAGTCTTGAACTGAAGTAGAACCGGAAGTGCCAAATATTAAAAACATTTTTTCAATAAAAAGTGATTATGAAATCTTACACTGATAATCGACTCCATTTTGTGCAGGCCTCCATAAATGCCCGACTAAATCTTCTGCATATATTTCAAATACTCTGGCATTTTGGAAATGAGTTTGATCAAGTGACCAAGGATCGTAACGAATAGTCCAAATATCTATCCTACTAGAGGGAGAACTACAATTTTTGCAAAAATATGAATCTGTTAAATCTTGATTATCTTCAATATAACTAATTAATATTTGATCCTGAAAGTTAATTTTAATTGTTATATTTTGGGGGTAATCAAAAGTAGTATCATAATGTTTTAAAAATTTACATGAATACGTATCATCTTTAGAAAAACTTAAACTAGGTATAAATAAAACAAAAAATAAAATAGCTTTTATCATCTTATAGATTTCAACACCGAAATTACCAAACTATCACTTGGATTTTTTTTACAATAGTCAATTACCTGATTAAGTAAATTTTCGGGGGTACCCTCATAGCCATCTTCACCCTGTATAAGGTAATCATAAATATTATACCCGGATACTAAGCCTAATATCATTCCTTCATGTAATTCGCTTATTTCTGTGCTTCTCTGATTAGGAGATGTTACATCAACACATAATAATTCAGTGGAAATTAGGCTTATTAATTCCTTTTCTTCCTCAGTTGTAACCAGGTCAGCTGCACTTGTTGAAGATACTTCATCACCCTCCTTAAATTCATAGTAAGCGTTCCCCTCTTCAAACACAATACTATCTAAAACTTTATTAATAAAAGATTCATCAACATATTTAGATACATCCTCATCAAAGACTAAGCTCATAAATTGATAACCATTTCTTCCCAGAAGATATAACCAAGTGTTATAAACATAATAATCATCATAGTGTACCTTAAAGGATTGATATACGTACCCTTTATCCGATTTAAAAGTAGGTTCTATATACCATTCAAGTTTAGTGACAGGTTTATAACCATTTGCAATGATTTCCTCATTTTGTTTTTGTTGAGATTCCCATTTTTTTTTTAGTTCTTGAGTAGGATTCACATTTGCCCAACTCTTTCCATCGACGTATCCAACATTGTTAAATAAATCTACATATAAAAAAATTGAGTCGTAATTTGTTTTATCTTCTGAGGGGAATATTTGAAAAATAAATTTCGTTTGTTCTGCCTCATATCCGTTAATCCAAAATTCATATTGTTTTGCTTGATTGGTATCTACCAAATATCTAACATCAGGAAAGTTTCGTAAATCTATATAAGATTTGGAGTTATCATCTTTTACGATTGGCTGTTCAGTGCTGTACTGCCATTCTAGACTTTCAATTTTTTCGTAGAGTTCTTCGGCAGAGTAATAGGTCTTATCAATTTGAGAATATGATATGGAAGAACAAAAAATAAAAATAAAAACTAGTTTCTTTATACTCATAGTACTAAAATTTTATTGAATTTTATCATAACACTCAATAAATCTTAATCTATTAATATTATTTTCAACTATCTCAGATGTTTGAAAATATTGATTTTTTTGAGTTTCGGTGTATTTAATTTCATTTGCCTTTAAAAAATCAATAATATATTGAGATTGGACAACAAATGCTAAATTTGGGTCAGTTATCCCAGAGTCGTCGAAATTTGCTAACAAGTGATTTGGACCACCATACAATATTCCAATTAATTGATCTGATTTATTGAATATTGGGCTACCACTGCTTCCTTGATAACTGGTCGCATCAGTCATAAACTCATCAGGATTATTTTCATATCCAAAATCACTAGATACTAAACCTGATGTCACTTTGGGGTATTTAGACAAATAATCGCCTTGAGGGAAACCTATTGCTATAATATCTTCGCCCAGCTTAGGCTTTCCTTTGTAAATCGATATTTCATTAACATCTATTCCACTTGGATTATAAATCAAATCGATATCTAATGATTTTGGGAGATACTCGGTATTAAAAATTTCATATTCCTCGTAATTATTTCTATAGGGGTCGTAACCAATTATTTTTTTACATTTTTTTGTATAATTATCATCTAGGTGTGTAATGTGTTTGTTTGTAATTAAAAAATTTTGATTAATATAAGAAGCGGTACCAGTATGATTTATAATATACTGTGTAATATCATTGAGCGTATCTTGATCATCAAAGCCTAAATTTAATTTCCAGATTTCAAATCTTTCAGCAGCCTTGTCCCACTGCAAATGATGACCATCGTCCTCGTCTAACCTCATTAATGCATATAATTCATTAAATCCTTGAGAGTCAGAACTACCTTTATATTCTGCTATTTTATAAAAAAAAGCAGACTCCTCATAGTCTATAGGCAATCCTAAATCAATTTCAGAACCTGTTTTGTATAATGAAGCTAGCCATAATGCTTTTACAACATCGCCCTCGAGAGCATCTTTTCTGTTCAAAGCATATTCATGTCCACCTTCATCTGCTTTAATATATAGTTTTTTTGCCTCATCATAATTTACTTTTGTCCCAAGTCCCTTTTCATACATAAGTGCAAGTCCATAAATTGCTCTTTCAGGATTTCCAAAATTTGACTCTGCACCACGATGATAAAACTCAAAAGCTTTTTTGTAATTTTGATCAAGAACTACCCCATCTAAATAATAGGAAGCAATAGTTGTTAAAGAATTAGATAAATTTTGTTCAGCAGCTAATAAGTGCCACTTTAATGCAATCTTAGAGTTTGCCTCCAAACCAATGAGGCCATTATCATAAAAATAACCCAGAGTGCCTTGACAAATTGCATCATTATTTTCAGCACACTTATGATACCAGTAGGCAGATTTTTCAAAATCGATAAGATGCTCCTCAAAAATAGCACCTAAATTATACTGACAATCAACGTTTCCTTTCATAGCACATAGTTCTGCCCAGTATGCAGCATTTTCATAATCCTCTAGTTGAGTCCAAAATAAATAACTTAATTCTAATTGAATTTTTTCTGCATATTTATCATCAACTTTTTTTGAATATGGTATCAACAAATCAATTGCCTCTTGAATACTGCCACTTGAAATTAATTGTTTTGCTTCTAATAATACATTGTCTTTTTTTTCGCTAGCAGAAATTGAAGAAGAGATTACAAATAATAAAAAGAAAATAAATTTAAGCATTAGAACAATTTATTAATATTTTTTGTCTTTGTAATGTAACTTTATTATCGATCCTCTTATCAAGCTTTTTTGATACCCCATAAGTTTTTATTAGTCTAATTTTAATAATGTCTCTCCATCTTCAGGTTCAGAAAATTGTTTTGAAAGCTCATCTAAAAAATCATCTTTTTCATAGTACAATGCTTTCAAATCCATATCGATGGCCAATGATTTTTGTTTTAAATTATAATGGAAGTCTTGAAATAATTTTAATTCAAACTTATTTATAAGATAATTTTGGATATTATACCTACCGTGAAGAGTGTGGTAAGCAAGATATAAAAGCAAAAAAATAAAAACTATATTCAATAATATTTTTGAATTAAAAAAACTCATTACTCTCCTCAATAAAATTTTAGCATTGCCCTTTATAAGAGGACACAGACTTAAAATTTAACTGTTAATAAAATGTGGATATAATTAGGCCTAAAAGAGTTTTCAAATTTTAAGAAATATATTCTTCTTCATTATTATTTTTTACCTTGACTCAAAAGTTTTTCAGCACAAATGGTTCCATTATTATCTATTTTTTCTTCAAAAAGACTTCGATTAGACTCATATAAAGATAAAAGTTCAGACCATGTCATGGAATTCTTTAAAAGTATTGTTCCGCATTCGCAGTATTCTAATATAAATTCATCTGAAAACTGAGGTGCCGCTATTGAGCTTTTCTCAATGCAATTGTCAGTCATGCCTTTAATATTTTCAATTGACCAAGAGAATAATAAATTTGGAATTAATATTAAAAATAATGCAAATTTATATATATTTTTAGTCAAATAAACCTTCTTCAACAAAAAATTTTCTTAGTTCTAAAAATTTATCATAGTAAGTAGTATAAACCAAAGAAGTGGCTTAATCACATCCCTCATCTTTTACGATTATCTCAGCTTCCTCTTCGATTTTTACTATAGAAGTTTCTATATCATTCATTTGAAATTCATTTATTAAATTTTCATTTAATGCAGCGTAAAGTGTATTAAGTGTAATATCTCTTCCCATTTCTTCGTCATGATTTTCTTTACATAAAGAGAGCATCTTATTAGCTGAAAGACTATAGGTAACAAAATCTTTTATATTTAAATATATTTTATCATTTCCTAAACTCAAACTAGGGATTAATAGGATTAAGACTAAAAATTTACTCATAATTTAATTTTACAATTATCATAAACTTTCTTTTAAATAATAAATATCTAAAGCTGTGTGAAGATAATCTTCAAAAAGTTCATAACAAAAATCAATTTCATAATATCCTGGATAATAGAATGCATTTATTTCGCCATCACAATACTTAAAATTTATATTTACATCAGTTGGCAGTTGAATTTGAAAGTCGTAAAATAATCTTTCTGATACTTTTTCTATTTCTACCTTTAATAAACTAGGATGAGCATCTATCACATTACCTGTGTTATCAATTTTTGGGTCATCAAAATTTAAAATAAATTCTCCATTATATTCAGTCCCATCTCCTATCCACATATCAGTAAAATAATAGTTCCATGAATTCCATATATGAGTGTGGACTCCTTCCTCACAGTCATAATCTAATTCATAATTTATGTCCCTTGATGAAACGAAATCTTCAAAAACATCAGGATTTCCATCTTTCATACTACAAATAATGTTATAAAACCTTTTTTTATCATTTGAATGAACTCCAGACACATATTCAGTATCTCTGCCCAATAATATTAAATAGAAAAAATTATTAACAATTCCTTTTATATAATTGTGATCATGAAATGAGTAATATTCATAAGACTCGTAATCGTTATCATATTGCTCTGGTTTGTGAATTAAATACATCGAAATAAAACTGTCAGCCATATCCTCCTCTTGTCCAAAAGTTGGTATATCTAATATATCAATATAGTAATGACCAATCTCGTGCATTAATGTTGAAACAGAATTTGATACTGCAAACTCTAATATTTCGTCAAAATATTTTTCAACGACACTACCTTCATTAGTATTTGAAGATTGTTCATTTTTTTTGTTTACTTCAGTAAAACTCAAACTAGGAATTAATAACAATAGAGCTATAAGGGTTTTCATTTGAATTAATCTTAATTAATGTTTAATGTTTATCCAATCAAAATGTACAGAAAAAAGAAAGAAACTAAAAAAATTAATTTTTTAGTTTTATTACTTTTAAAAATAATTTTAATTTTTTCTTCATTCAACTCATATGGCAAAATATTCGAAGGAAATGGGTTTATTTGTTCAGAAGAGGAAACGATAAATAATGACTCTCTATTTGGTTTAGCCTATTGTGAAGAAAATAATAACAAATGGTTCTCTCATGTTAAAAATAATAAATTTAATGGCTATACTCTTCAATTATTCAATACAGGAGCAATGTTAATTTCTTATCTTGAAGATGGTTCTATGAATAGTTTAGGTTACTATCAAAAAGAAAATTATGTTGAAATAAGTGAGCACAAGAAAGCTAAAAGGAATGGTCTAGGATTAAAAATATATGATATAGAGGATCCAAGTGAATTGTCCCGTACTTATCTATTTAAAAATAACGAAGTTGACACATCCTACCCAGTAAAAGAAGCTTATTATGACCAAAAAAATGATCGACTTGTTCAAAAGTTATATTATGTGGATGATCAATTGAATTATTCTGATAAAAGTTTTTATTTTGAAATCACAAAATCAACTCTTAATAACGATTATCGGGTTTCATATATTACACAAATCAATGAATTAGGTATTTTTGATGGTTATGGTGTAAGAATTATTAATGGTTCTGATATTACATATGGCATATTCAAAAAAGGAGAGTTTATAAAAACTTTTGAAGAATCGGAGTTAACTGACTTTCCACTAGAATTCTGGGATTTCCAAACAACTTTAACACAGTATAACAAATCATTTCTTACATTTACCAATGACATTAATAGGTTTCTTAAAGAAGCAAGTAACAGTTTATCAATTTTTATAGATGCCAATGAGTGGGATTTCTTATCTCAAAGAGACTTAGATAGTCTTAAAAAAAAATATGAAGTACAAATAAAAGAATTGAATGACTTTAAAAATTAAAATATTTTTTTGGTAATGGGTTTAATTAGAGCTTTAGGTCTTATTATATGCATACTTGGTGTTATATCTATGCTATTTGAAATAGTAACGATATCTGCTATAGGTATAAACACAGCTACATTGGTAAGATTTGTTTTTTGGATTATTTTGATAGTCGTTGGTTATAAATTATTTCAAAAAAAACAATAATCCCTTTATAGATTTATGCAAATAAGATTAATTTAAATCTTTACCTAACATGTTAGGAAATTTTAAACTTGATTAGCTATGCAGGTATTATGAGCTTCGTGCATTTTGTCTCCAAAATTTTCAAAACTCCAATTTTCTTCAGGGATATCAAAATATTTTGCATACTCTTTTTGTATGGTCATGGTCATTAAATTGTCTTGCAGCATATCTTCATTCATTTGGATGAAATCCTTTGATAGAGGAATGTTTGTAGCGACGTAGATGCCCGCAATTTCTCCAAGGCCAAATGGTGACGTAAAGCCAACGCTCGCAAGGATATCTTGACCACCAAAATTCAAATAAATTTGTGGATCTTCAAAGATTTCCTCTAAAGGTGATGGGTTGTCTTGCATGGTGTAAATGAAGAAAAAAACATTAAATTTGCAGCCGTTGTCCTTGTCAAAATTAAAGTGAATATTATTTCCATGTTGAATTTCGCCATTTTTTTTTAAAGTAATGAAATTTTCATCTTGATCTATTTGCCATGGATCCGCTAGAAGGAAGGTTGGTGTCAGCCAAATGGAGAGAATTAAAATATATTTAAATATCATCTTTGAATAGTACATCAGTCCCAAAGTATTCCTAGTAGGACTTGAAGGTCTTGCTGGTGACATTTAGGACAGCAAAGATCTGGGATAGTTTCATTATCACTATCCTCTGGCATGTACTCTCTTGCCTTTTGACATGACCGGCAATACGAGTCTGTTTGAAATACAAGATCTCCTTGTTGGTTGTACAATGTCAGGTGACACTTGTTCTCTAATGAATGGCAACTAGTACACTGATATAGGGAGTATCCTCGTGAGTAATGTGTGTGAATTTGTTTTCGGTGCTTTAGAAGTTGCACTGTTTTTTTGTCATTACCTCTGAGTGCATGGAGGATGTCATCAATATTTCCAAACATAAAGCCCACACCCATGGTAATCTCCTCAGATTTGTAATCACATTTTTGACATTCAATAAAATAACTATGACCCATAAGAGGTATTATAAGTTTTTTTGAAAACTCCCCAAATAGTTTTGGCGCAGCCGGATCAGGAGTCGAACCTGCATCTTCCCTCCCCGCAAGAAATCTCAGTCTGGGACGCTTTTCCATTTAAGCTAAGGCCGCATAGGTTAAGTTGAATTTCACGAATAATATTATTTTCCATACTTAGGAACTACCGGGGGCTCGGGTTCCTCAGGTATAGTGCACTGCTCTTTGTTGGCAGGCAGTTCATCAAAGGGGCGCGTTACCCAGATGTGTGAGAAGATAATATCGCCGTTTACATTTTGAAAGCATTTCTTACCAAAATGCAGCTGGCTGTAGTTTTGCTCATCAGCTGAATACAAGAATAAGGCCGCAAGGAGGAAGTGTAAAAAAGTCATGATTTTAGTCCTTTCTGGGAATAATTGAGATTGGCCATGATGGGATCAGGTATTTTTTTGCAGTGCTTGTGCGCTCTGTCCATGGCTTCTTCTACTTGTGGCATGGCCCACTGAATTGTTGGTAAGTCTATAAATGTTCTCAGGGCAACTGGCTCCTCTACGGGAACATCGGTGACTGTTAAACGCGAGCGTTTATGAAAAGTATAATATTCTTTGATGGTTTCATGCCCATAGGACCCCATCCCTATTAAAATCATGTGTCCGTTTTTGTAGGGATATATTTCCACAACCATCCCCGTTGTAGTTTGGCCGTTTTCCTGGAGCTCAATTTCTTGATCGATTAGTTTTGTGAGATCCGGGTGAGTGGATAGCGTAAATAATTCAAAAAATTGGAGAACGCGGTCACAATTATTTTTAGTCATCACAAAGATGATATTTTCTGAGTCCTCGATATCTCCACTGCGTTCGATTGCGATCATTTCCTCTTCTAGTAATTGAATATTCCAGCCATGAAATTTTTCCAAGGTCATCGCTGAGGTTGTGGAAATAAAAAAGGAAGAGGTAAGAATTAATATTAAATATTTTCCTCTTTGTACTACGGCGTATTTGCAGGAGGATGAAACAAGCCGCAGCACAGAAAGGAACCATGAAAAAACCACCTCAATACTTCCCCTCCATTTTTTATGTTTGTCATATAAACCCTTGGTAGGAAATGACTTAGAGAAGGAGTAACTAGAAAACAGAAAGGAAGAGAGAGGTCTTTGCACTGAAGACTAAAGTATTCAATTTTAGAGATAAAGATTGGGGAGAAATTAATTAATTTTAGACAGCAATACTTGTCCCGGGCATATTCCAATTATTTGTGATCCCCCACCATAAAAGAGCCATGAGAAGGTGATAGGTTATGGGAACGAACCATCGAAGTGTCCTATCAATTGTATTGTAGAGACCAGTTTGCTGATCCCTGTGATAGTCCCAGTAACTCCATATGGTAATCATGGTGGATAAGCCAGCAAACAGGTATGAGAGTAAAATCCAGGCATCTAAAACGGTGATATAGTTTAATTTTGGAACATCATCCCCAAACACAAAGTTATAGGCAACAAGTGTTAACAAGCTTCCCATTGAAACTGCCAGCTTTGACTCGAGCTCTCTTGCTCGGATGTAAAAGACACTAAAGGATAAATAGACCAGAAAGATCACAGGGAGAATAATCTTCAAGACGTAGTAAAAAGATTTACGGTTCAGATCAAAACTGTAATCGAGTGTCTGGAGTACTCCTTGCCCGTAAAGTTGAGTATCGCAGCAGTCTAGACGATGGTCATTAATTTTCCATTCATACAAAATATCATTCCCTTGGATCATAGTAATCTCTGGGTTGTAACGAGGGGGGACGCTTAGATCAATATCCTGAAATATAAAATCTGCTGACGTAGAAATATTATCAAAAGGGAATTTTCTAAAGTCTGAGGAATTGGTTACCTGATAACTGATTTGCTGCTTTAGGATGAAATTAAATGGTACAGATTGATCATTTGTAATCAGTAAACTTTTAAAGGTGACATCGTTTATAAAAGATCCCGTTTGTGTCGTTTCAAATGTGGGATACCAAATTTTTTGTAAAATATTTTCAAGTTCGGCTGACTTTCTATAAATACATTTAATGGGTGATTTATCTAGATCTGTTAAATTGAAAAAATGATGTATTAAATCTTCATTTTGCCACTGCAAGTAGACTTCTAAATTTAAATTTGACTTGCTGCTTTGCTGGGTTACCTCAAAATCATTTAAGATTATATTTGCTTCAACTATGGGGTGGCCTAAGTAAGGAATGCGTTTCAGGTCGATTATCTCTTCCTCCCCGTCTTGGTGTTGAACGGTTAATGTGAGGTCTCTCATTGCTGAAGTCTCTAATAAGTTGGACAGGTAGAGATGAGCATCGCTGTCATCAGAGGCAACTGGTTTTTGATCAACTGCCAAAATACGGTCTCCAACCTCAAGGGGGGTATTAAAAGCATAGGAGCCGAAGCGTTTTTTGTTGATAATTGGTTGATTTTGCTCAAGAACCACACCGCTGTCGTTATAAGCAAGCCGGATATTAGAGGTTTCCCTGAAGTCTTTTTTTAAGAGTCGCTCACAAATCTCCGCTCCCCAACTCACGCTGGAGAAGAAAACCCAGACACCTACAAAAATCCCCCTTAGTAACAAGCTAAAGTGATTTTAGCACACTCTTAATTTTACTCAACTGATCATCTAATTTTTGGATGTCTTGATAGATTTTCTCTTTTTCATGAGGAACTATTTTTGCTCCCCCGGAGCTCTTCTCATCCATCGACTCACGCACCGCGTCCATTAAATCTCCCAGTCTTCCCCCGATCGCCAATATCTCTGATTGCACCTCGCTTTCGCTTGCAGGTTTTTCAGGTTGCGCCGTTGCCAGGTAGTCTTTCAGGAAATTGCTAAAAGGAGTTTTTTGATAAATTTTCTGCATGGCATGCTCTAAGAGAATGACGGTTCTAAATTGGATGTTCCTTTCATGATCGTCAGGATCGGCACACTTGTAGATATAAGATTTAGACTTACCAGTAATCTCTTGGATGTCTTGATCACTAAGATTTTTTAAAACATCTTTTAGGGTGTGTTCGATGGTGATAATTTCTTTGGTTTTAGACATACCCCACTATAGCAATTTATGATAAGGGGGTAATCAATAATCTCTGTCCAAAAGTAAAAAAGCTTTGGACTATTTTAAAAAATGCATTTTCTCATTATAGGGGTATGAAGTCTAATAATATTACCCCTACATTAACCGGAGGATCCTCCTCTAATAAAAAATTTGAACCCCAATCCCTTAGTAATATCGAGGAGTATTTGCGCTGCCTTGCTCAAATCAGGGTAGAGAATAATATTTCAGTTGAGGATGTAATGCAGCATTTGAATTACTCTCGTAGCACCCTTGACGCTCTTGAACAAGGCGATTTGGAATTTATTCAGTATCCTTTGAACTACTTCTTTACCAGGCAGTATGCCTCTTATTTAAAGGTCCCCTTTCCTCAGCAATTCCTAATGAGCCATTTCAAGCCAGGAGAGAAAAAGTAATGAAGGTTCTATTATTATTGTTTATCAGTATTTTTTTTACTAATTGCTCGCTGAAAGCTGAGAGTAACTCCATTCACCATGAGTTTGATAACTGGATACATATGGAGTCCAAGGAAGACAACCTCGATTTGGTCTTTAGCTTGGAGAACAGTGAACGAATGATTATTTTCATCGTCGATCCCAACTTAAGTTGTGATGCTCGGTTAGTTTACACTAATCGTGAATTTGAGCCCCAGGATTTTGACGTCATGAGTGGTGAGAATTTCGATTGGAATCTCTCAGGGCAGACATACGACGGCAAAGATGCCAGTCGATTAAACGCAGACGGATATGTTCGGTGGGAGCTGATGAGTTTTTACAAACATCACTTCCCCAAGCTTGAAGATTTGTTATCTAAAAGAGGTCAGATTTCATTTTCAATCAACGACCCTCTCAATCGATTTGAAAAACAGGAAATACAAATGAAAGCGAATGGACTTAGTGCTGCCCTTGTCAGTGCCCTTGATACTTGCCAGGGGTGGACATGATAAAAAAATTATTATGGTTACTCTTATTCATAAGTTGGTCCTTACCTATGAAGGCAGAAGAAAAACCTACGGCAATTTTTGTGCTTGGTAGTTTAGATAATGACATAAAACAATTATTTAAAGAAACGATTAATGACCAGATACACGGTTATGCTCAAACAATCAGCGTAGGACCACAATCTAATATTTATGTCTTTCCCTATCGCAGTCAAGATCGGTGGCAAGTGGTAAGTCTGCACGTAGAGGGCAATGAAAAGCATACAGACCTTCTCAGTCTTACTTTTGAGGGTCCCCCACTTCGATCTTTAGATGACATCCGCCAGCTAGTCGGTCTAGATGGCTCCCTTAAATATATCGGTTGGAGTAGCTATGATGAGCTCCCTCCAGAAAAGGTTTTTATTGCTTCAAAAATTATCGCTCAAGATTATCTATACTTGTATTTTTAATAAAGCCTCTGTGAGCGTTTTACTCTTTGTTTGCTTGATGTCTTTTCAAAGTAGTTTTGTCCCTTTAGTGGTCACAGTGGGTGTCTTATTATACAAGTGTGTGATCTTATTTTTATACTTAACATACAATCATCAACACCATCGATAGCTGAAACCACCATTAATGACTCAATATAGCGCTTTTTACTACAATCGTAGCAAATCGTAATCATTTCATCGTTTGGTATTACATAATCCTACTAGGGATTTCTAACAATAGGGCAAAGAGGGTTTTCATTTACTCTTAGCTAAAATAATTATTTGGTTGCTGACACATAATTTAAACATGCTTTATAGGTAATTTTGCCATTTTTTTGTCTCTTTTGAGATACTTCAACCAATTCATCTCTTATTGCTGAAAGCCTTTTCTCAGATAAATTTGCTTCTGCTAATAATCTTCCACCGAGGCCAATCTTTAAAAGTAAATCTCCCTCTTTTTTAGCAGAGTCATTAGTTGAAATGGATGAGTAGGCCTTTTCGACTTTCACGTTTTTAAATTTAGAGGTTTCTAAAATTTCTTTGACATAATCTTCATCGCTGAATGCTAATGGGCCAGGTGCTCTGGTGATTTCTGGAAATGCTTTATTTAGATGTCTAATTATTATATTTGTTGGATCTGTAAAAAATTCATTTTCCATTACATTTGTCCAACAAACAAAGTTTAGTGAGCCACCTTCTTGGAGGGAGTCATATATATTTTTAAAAGCCTCAATTGGGTTCTCAAAAAACATCACTCCAAATCTAGATATAACTTTATTAAAACTATTTTCTCTAAATTCATAATTTTGAACATCACATAATTTAAATTCTAAATTTTTTGTATTTGCATATTTACTCTTTGCTAAATCTAATAAAATTTTAGATATATCGGCTCCTACCACATACCCATTTTCACCAACTATTTCAGATGCCTCAAAGGATGTCTGTCCTCCCCCACATCCAATATCTAAAATTTTATCACCTCGGTTTATATTTAATCTTAAAAATAACTCTTTTGTCAAAATGGATAATCTCTCGTTCATAGAGTCATCTTCTTCAACCCATTTTTTACCAATACCCTCATTCCATAACTCAAATTGCTCTTCATTAGCCATTTTATGTGTCATTATTAATTCTCTCTTTTTTCAACATATATGCATGTGATTTTATTTTTTTACTTAACCTACAGTCATCAAAAATCATCAACTCCATCGATAGCTGAAACCACCATTAATGACTCAATATAGCGCTTTTTACCACAATCGTAGCAAATCGTAATCATATCATCGTTGATTTTATTGATATATTTCTTTGAGACCTCTTTGTAATCGCCGCATTCTGTGCACTTACTATAAGGGGTTTCACTATTTTGAATTGAGTCCTCTTTCCCGTTCCACCAGCCCATATCTATTACTATCATAGGTAAAATATTCTTTGGAGATACATGCGCAAAAAAAAATAAAAAAGTTGTTTATAACTCAATTTCGATTGGAATATTAAGTTATTGCAAATTGTAGGTTGAAATATTACATTTCATGTTCACTTGGAAAATCGCTCAGAGGAGGATGAAGTGGCAGATATAAAAATAGATAAGATAGATAAATTTTACGGTAGCGTTCAAGTTATCAAAGACGTTTCATTAGAAATAAAAAGTCAATCATTTACAGTTTTAGTTGGTCCCTCTGGTTGTGGAAAATCAACTATGCTCAGAATGATTGCAGGTTTAGAGGATATAAATTCAGGAACAATTTCTATAGATGGTACAGTTGTAAATGAGCTGCCTCCAAAAGAAAGAAACATTGCAATGGTATTTCAATCTTATGCTCTATATCCCCACATGACTGTATTTGACAATATGGCATTTGGATTAAAATTAGAGAAAAGATCGAAAGAAGAAATAGATGAGCGTGTTCAAGAGGCTGCAAAAATTTTGCAAATTGAAGAGTATCTCAGTAGAAAACCTAAGCAATTATCTGGTGGTCAAAGACAAAGAGTGGCTATTGGAAGAGCTATTACTCGTAAACCAAAAGTATTTCTATTTGACGAACCACTGTCAAATTTAGATGCCGCACTGCGTGTTCAAATGCGTGTTGAACTTGCCAAACTCCACGATAACTTAAATGCTACTATGATTTACGTTACACACGACCAAACTGAAGCTATGACTATGGCAGACGATATTGTCGTTTTAAATGAGGGTGTTGTTTCTCAAAAAGGGTCACCTTTGGACTTGTACAACGGCCCAAATAATTTATTTGTTGGAGGCTTTATTGGTTCTCCTAAAATGAATTTTATTTCAACTAAAATAACGAGCAAAAGCCAAGACAAGACTGAGGTTGACTTAATGGGATCATCGACCATAAACATATCAAAGACCCTATCTTCTGCTAATGAGGGTGACGCTGTGATGCTTGGCATAAGGCCCGAACACCTCATCATCAATGAAGAAAGTGACGGCAGCTGGGAGAGCAAAGTCTTCGTTGTGGAAAAATTAGGGTCTGGAACTTTCCTTTATCTTGAAAAAGAGGGAGAGCCTCTTGTGGTTCAAACTGATGGTGACTCGAATATTAAAGTCGGAGACACAGTTAAAGTAGGATTTTCGGCATCTCGTTGTCACATTTTTGACAAGTCAAGCCAAGAAGCCTTCAAATAAAAATTATTTTTTATCTTAGTTTAGGATCTATTTTATATTTATTATCTTGATGTGTATCCGCCGTCTACCACAAGTACTTCACCAGTAACATAACTTGATGCAGGACTACATAAAAAGAGTGCAGCAGATGCAATTTCGTCTGGTTCTGCCATTCTATTCATTGGAGTGAGTTCATTCCATGTTGGATACCAATGCTCGTTTTCTTTCGGTAAATTAGTCATTTCTGTTCTGACATAACCAGGAGCAATAGCATTCACTCGAATGTTTTGATTAGCATAATCACTAGCTAAACTTTTCGTCATCATATGGACTGCAGCTTTGGATGCATTGTAAGCTGTTTGAGGTTGAGGAATGTTTGACACCAAACCTGAAATAGATCCGATATTTAAAATAACTCCTTCACCCTGTTTTTTCATGGGTGGTATTGCAGAGCGACACATACGAAAAACTGCGTCGACATTAAGGTTCATAATCTTATCAAGTAAATCATCATTAAATTCTTCTGTATCACCGTGCTGTGCGACACCAGCATTATTGACGAGAATATCGACTTTACCATGTTTATCTAAAGTATGGTCTATGGCCTTTTGAGGAACTGATCTATCGATTAAGTCCCCCTCATAAAAAGAAACTTCATAATTTGCTTTTTTTAATTCCTCTATGCCTCCAAAAGGATCTGTTCTATTAATTAAGACTAATTTTGCACCGGCCTCACCAAGGGCATGAGCAATAGATAGGCCTATTCCTCTTGTGCCTCCTGTTATAAGAGCTACTTTTCCATCAAGTTTGTATTTTTCTAAAAACATTTAATTTATGTTCATATTTTTATCACATTAGTAAGAATAATTAAATATTGATGAATATACTCTGCATATCTTGCATTGTAAATATTGCATAATGTTTACATTGTGACCATTTGTAATATAATTAGGTCGTTTTTACATCTTGTAATTAGTTCTATCTAATTTCAAAATTAAAACATTCTTATAGGAGGAAATAATATGAGAAAAATACTATTTGCCTTAGTGGCATCCATCTTCTCCTTTTCAGCAATGGCTGGTGGTCATGCTGATTGGTTTAAAGAAGCTGGTGCTCCATACAAAGGCACGGTACTGCAAGGTGTAGCTGAAAATACACCTCCAGGACAATTTGCTGGTGAAGTTTTAGCAAAAGAATTTGAAAAGCTTACTGGCATCAAAGTCCAATTAGAAAATACATCATGGGATCAGATGTATGATAAAGCAATTAAGGATATGGAAGCTAACTCAGGTATCTATGACTTTGTTTATATTGAACAAGACATTGTCTATGACTACTTAAATAGAGACTTCTTAGTTAATATTACTGAAGGTTTAGCTAACAATCCTGATCTTCAAGCACCTGGTGTAAGTCTAGATGACTTTACAACCTTCATCGATTACTTCAAAGATGGATCAGGTGATGTATTTGGTGTGCCAATGGAAGCATTCATTAAAGTATACTTATACAGAAAAGATCTTTTTGAGAGAGCTGATGCCAAAGCTCAATTTAGAGCACAATATGGTTATGGCTTAACTCCAGCCACATCTTTTGATCAATACAGAGACAATGCTGAGTTCTTTACTCACTTCTGTGCTGCAGAAGGTATGGAGTGTTGGGGAACAACCGTCCAAGGACACACTGGTCACCCAGCGTCAACTTATGAGTTCTTAGAGTCAATCGCACCTTCTTTTGGTTTATATAACTGGGGTGTAAATATGGACTCTTATCAATCATGTGTTGAAAATGGTGGACAGTTAAACGGTGGAAGAGCTAAAGCTGCTCTTAACTTCTGGACACAATTATTACCATTTGCGCCACCCGAGGCTCTTCAGAGTACTTGGAGTGAAGTTGGATCATCTTTTGCTGCAGGAAGAGCTGCACAGGGATGGGTATATGGTGAAAATGCTGCATGGATTGCAACTGATGCTGAAAAATCAGCTGTTGTTGGAAATGTTGGTGTGATGTTACCTCCTACTGCACCCGGTGTTATGACACAAGCTGCATCAGGCAATGGTTACATTGGTTACTATGATGGAGGTGCCTATGGTATTCCTCACTCATCTAAGAACAAAGAGGCAACTATGCTTTGGTTGCAGTATGTTGCTTTAAATGAGCACCAAGCTGATTGGGCTATTGCTGGCGGACGTATCACACACAAAGATACATATGCCGACCCTAAAGTTATGGCTGTTGACGAGCAAGCAGATGGTTACTTTACTCTTATGAGAGATACTGGCTTTTTATACGCTGGTGCTCCTCCGTTCCCATTTCATGGAGCGGGAAGAGGTGCTATTGACCCATTCATTTACAGTGCTTTAGCAGGTGAAATGACTCCTGAGGAAGCTCTTGATGGTGCGTGTCAAGCTTTAGACACAGTAATGGCTGACCTCGGTTACCAAAACTAATCAATACTTTTTTAAGGGAGGCGCTAACGCCTCCCTTTTACTTTTAATGCTTTCTAAAAATAAAACCGGCTGGCTACTTTTATCTCCAACAATATTGATTTTGGGTCTAGCAGGCTTACTTCCATTCATCTATGTCTTATATGTTGGTTTTTTTCAATGGAACCCTCTCGCCGTTGACCCCTCTCTTCAATTTGAAGGCTTCGCTTCAAATTATAGGAGACTTATATTTGATGAAGTATTTCTAGAGTCAATATGGCGTTCAATTAAATTTTCAGTGGTCACATTGACCATAGAACTTAGTCTTGGGTTTGTACTTGCCCTCTCTTTATTAAGTTCATTTCCTTTAAAATCATTTTTTAGAAGTGTTCATACACTCCCTTTAGTTATCGCCCCTATTGTCGTTGGATCAATTTTTAAATTATTTACAGTGCAAGGATTGGGACCACTACCTCATATTTTAAAAGATTATTTTGGTTATACCTTAAATTACGGATTGAATGCTGATCAAGCATTTTGGATGATAGTAATAATGGATGTATGGCACTGGACACCATTTGTAACTTTAACATTGCTTGCAGGTTTAAGTGCACTGCCCCAGGACCCGTATGAATCTGCAAAAATAGACGGGGCGAATAATTTTCAAATTTTTACATATATAACCATTCCTATGATGGTTCCTGTTTTAATTGTCGTTATTTTTATAAGATTAATGGACTCATTAAAGATTGTTGATGAGGTCTGGATGCTAACAGGTGGTGGTCCTGGATATGCAACACGCTTTACAGGTATTCACATTTGGAAAGAAGTGTTTGAAAAAAGGTATTATGGATTAGGTTCTGCAATGTCTATTTTATATTTGTATATCACAATTGTTATTTGTTGGGTTTTATACAGTGTCATGGTCGCAAGGGGAAAAAATGAAGAGTAAAAAAACTTTTTCTAAAATTGGAACAACTTTTCTTTGGAGTATACTCACCATCATCACTTTATTTCCTATTTACTGGATGGTTTTAGTATCTACAAGAACACCCGTAGAATTATTTGGAAAACCTGATTTAAGCCCCACATTTTTTCAGAAGGTTCACTGGAAAAACTTTACGAAACCATTTCTTGATGGGATTTATGCTGACTATCTTTTCAATTCTATTATTGTTGCCACTTCAAATGCAGCATTAGTTACAATACTAGCACTAATGGCTACCTATGCTCTCTCACGATTTAAATTGCCTGGATCCGAAAGTATATTTTTTTGGACAATGACTAATAGAATGGCGCCTCCTGCAGCTTTTTTATTACCATTATTTTTATTATTTTCGACCGTTTTTAAATTTGGAGACTTTACTTTATTTGATACAAAAATTGGATTAATTTTATTGTACTGTGTTTTTAACTTACCTTTTGCTATATGGCTTTTAAAAGGGATAATCGATGGTATACCAAAAGAATTAGATGAAGCAATGATAGTTGATGGCGCTAATTTATTTACAATTTTTAGAAAACTAATAATACCATTAGCAGCTCCAGGTATAGCAGTTACATCTTTACTTAGTTTTCTTTTTGCTTGGAATGAGTATTTATTAGCATCAACTTTAACAAGTGTTTATGCAAGAACTATTCCTACTGGTTTATCAGAGTTTGTTACCACCACTGGAACTAACTGGGGAACTATGGCTGCAGTAGCATTAGTGTCAATGTTACCTGCATTATTATTTTTATTTGCGGTTCAAAAACATATAGTAGCAGGATTAACATTTGGGGCAGTAAAAGGTTAATATGAAAAAAAGAGGTTTTATTCCATTAAATACTAATTGGTTTGATAGGCTATTTATTGGAGTAATAAGTTACGTTGCATTACAGTTATTCTGGATGAGATTTCTGGAAAGCTTCGTATCATTAAATTTTGCAATAGGAATAGGTCTATTGTGGATAATTTTTGTTATTTGGAAAGGATAATATAACATGAAAGCATTAGTCTTAGAAAAGCAATTGGAATTAAAATTGCGTGACATTGAATTGCCAACAGAGGTAGGGCCTGATGATGTTAAAATTAAAATGCATACTGTGGGCATCTGTGGATCTGATATTCATTATTATGAGCATGGTAAAATTGGTCAATGGCATGTTAATGCCCCAATGGTTTTGGGCCATGAAGGGTCTGGTACTGTAATTGCTGTTGGTAATAACGAAAAAATTTTAAAAGTAGGTGACAGGGTTTGTATTGAACCACAGGTCGTTAGTAAAAAATCAAAAGAATATAAATTGGGTATGTATAACTATGACCAAAAAGTTAAATTTTGGGCTACTCCCCCGATACACGGCTGTCTTGCGCCTGAAATTGTTTTTCCTGGGGATATGGTTTTTAAAATACCCGATAATTTATCTTATGCTGAGGGAGCGATGGTGGAACCTCTTGCGGTGGGTATGCAGGGTGTCACTAAAGCTAAAATTAAACCAGGGCAAATTGGTTTAGTTATGGGCTGTGGTCCAATTGGTCTTGTTACAGGTTTGGCAGCATTAGCTGGAGGATGTTCAAAAGTCTATATTGCTGATGTATTAGGTGATAAATTAAAGATGTGCGATCACTATCCAGACTTGATTCCTGTTAATTTAACTACTGAAAATTTATCTGAGAGAATTATGGATGATACTGGTGGTTGGGGAGTTGATCGTTTTTTTGAGTGCAGTGGTGCAGTCAAAGCTTACGAGTCAATTTTTTCATGTTGTTCACCTGGAGCTCATGTCGTGCTCATTGGTAATAATGCAGAACCAGTGCCAATGAATTGGGCCATTTTGTTTGCTAAGGGTTTAGAATATCAAACTGTTCATAGATACTCACATCAATATGAACCTTCGATTAGACTATTAGGAAGTGGAAAAATTGATGTAAAACCAATGATCACTCATACATTTAAATTTGAAGAGAGCGTTGAGGCTTTTGAAAGAGCGGCGGAGCACAGACCAACAGATGTCAAACTTCAAATTAAAGTAGATGAAGGAAATTAATATAGCTTTAAATAATACCTGAGTATAAAGAAGAAACTATCTTGTAGTGTATCCCCCATCAACTACTAGTACCTCACCAGTAACGTAGCTTGATGCAGGACTACATAAAAAGAGTGCAGCAGACGCAATTTCATGAGGTTCTGCCATCCGTTGCATAGGTGTTTGTTTATCCCAGGTGGAGTACCAATGCTCATATTTTTTTGGTAAATTTGTAATATCCGTTTTCACATAACCCGGGGCAATAGCATTCACTCGAATATTTTGATTGGCATAATCACTTGCTAAGCTTTTGGTCATCATATGGACCGCAGCTTTGGATGCATTATAGGCCACTTGTGGTTGAGGTATATTAGAAACTATTCCTGACATTGATCCAATATTTAAAATAACTCCCTCACCTTGTTTTTTCATCGGTGGAATTGCCGATCGACACATACGAAAAACTACATCTAAATTAATATCCATAATTTTATCTAACATTTCATCGTTAAATTCATCCGTATCCCCGTGTTGAGCGACACCAGCATTATTAACAAGAATATCGACTCTTCCATGTCTTTCCAAAGTAAAATCTATAGTTTTCTGTGGTACAGAGCGGTCAAGCAAGTTACCCTCGTAAAAAGAAACATCATAATTAGATTTTTTTAGTTCTTCTATTCCACCATTTTTATCTTCTCTATCAATTAAAACTAATTTTGCACCAGCCTCACCAAGAGCATGGGCAATGGATAGGCCTATCCCTTTTGCACCACCAGTGATATGGGCAATTTTGCCATCTAATTTGAATTTATCTAAAAACATTTACCCCCCAGAATTAAAATTAATATAATATTTAACATAATACATGAAAACTTTTGATTTCATAATCGTTGGCGGTGGAACTTCAGGTTCTATTACTGCAACAAAATTAGTTGAAAATGGTCATTCTGTTCTTCTAATAGAAGAAGGTGGGAATAATAATAATCCTTTATTATCAATGCCTGCTGGATGGATACCAATGTTAGATGGAAGTCCTTATTTAAAATTCTATAAGTCTATTGTTCAACCTCAACTTAATAATCGTCAACATGATATTGCACAAGCAAAAGTTCTTGGTGGGGGTTCCTCTGTAAATGGAATGGTTTATATGAGAGGTAAGCCATCTGATTATCAAAAGTGGGTAGAAGAGACAGGTGATGATAGATGGGGTTGGCAATCATTATTAGAAAGTTATAAAAGATTGGAAAATAATCAAAGATTATCAGGTGGTTTTCATGGATCTGATGGAGCAATTAAAGTTTCTGACCCAGGATATGTAGCCAAAGGTTCGGATTTGTATATTAAGTCAATGCAAAATTTAGGATTGCCTTATAATAGAGATTTCAATGATGGCGAACAGTACGGAGTGGGTTTAATGCAATACACTATCGGTGATGGAAAGAGAAGTGATACGGTGTCTACTCTTCTAAAACCTTTATCAAATAATAAAAATTTACAAATAAAATTAAATACTATTGTTACAAGAGTTATTATAGAAAATAAAAAAGCGACTGGGGTAGAGGTAATATCCAAAAAGAGAGTTGATAAATATTATGGAAAAGAAATTATTCTAACTGCTGGATCTTTGGTTTCACCAAAAATATTGATGCATTCAGGCATTGGTGAAGAAACTCAACTCAAAAAGTTTGGAATAGAAATCAAAGAAAAATTAGAGGGTGTTGGCAAAAACCTTCAAGATCATCATGAGGTTCCTTTTATTTCAAGAGCAAAAAAGGGGTATGGATATTTTAGACAAAATAAAGGATTAAGAATGATCAGAAATGGAATTCAATATTTGTTGTTTAAGTCAGGGCCAGTGACATCAAACGGTGTTGATTGTTGCTCATTTTTGAACCCTGATGATTTAAAAAATCAAAATGAACCAAAAGTAAAATTATACTGTGTACAAATTATGTATACAGATAGAGACACAAAAGGAATTAAACCCGATCATGGTGTTACTTTAACTCCATGCATTATGAATCCGAAGTCCAGAGGAGAAGTAACATTAAACTCCTCTAATCCTTTAGATCTTCCAAACATAAACCCTAATTTTTTAAGCAATGATGACGATATTGAAACATTTATTTCCAGTCTTAAGCTTGCAAGAAAAGTTATTAATACAAAACCCTTATCGGATATAATCTTAGAAGAAATACTTCCTGGTAAAAATGTCAATGATGATCAATCGCTGACAAATTATTGTAAAAAGATGGTCAAAACTAATTGGCACCCTGTTGGAACTTGCAAGATGGGAAAAGATAGTGATGATATGGCCGTTTTAAACTCAAAGCTTCAAGTTAAAGGTATTGAAAATTTGAGAGTTTTTGATGTGTCTATGATGCCGAATATTGTTGCAGCTAATACAAACGCACCTGCGATGGCAATAGCTGATAAAGCTACTGATATTATGCTAGAAAATTAGCCTTGAACTCTGCGTCCTTAGATAATCAGTTACTGCTTTTAAATGAAAGTAACCTTGAAGCAATTCAAAAACCAATTTTGAAACCGAATTATATTCGATCAAATTTAACTGCTGGTATTTTACATATTGGAGTTGGAAATTTTCACAGAGCTCATCTTTCTTGGTACTTGCATCGACTTATGCAAAAAGATTTAGCAAAAGATTGGGCCATTGTTGGGTCTGGCATCACAGAATATGATGTAAATATGAGAGAGAGGCTTCAAGTTCAAGATTACCTTACGACTCTCATTGAACTAGACCCTGAAGGAAATCAGTCCTGTGAAATTGTTGGACCAATGATTGGATATGTACCAGTTGAAAAAAATAATCATCAATTAATAAATGCTATGTCAGACGAAAAAATTAAAATTGTTTCATTAACTGTAACTGAGGGAGGATATTTTTTAGATGAAAACGGTGAGTGTGATATTAAAAACCCTGATATATTAAATGATATTAATAATCCTGATGCTCCAAAAACAGTATTTGGGGTAATTGTCTCGGCATTGAGGAATAGAAAGAAAAATGATGTTGGACCATTTACTGGCTTGAGCTGCGATAACTTAATTCAAAACGGCAATAAACTAAAACAAGCTGTAATAGGGATAGCTCGGGAACAAGATTTAGAATTATCTGAGTGGATTAATAAAAATTGTACTTTTCCAAATGCTATGGTTGATTGTATTGTTCCACGCACTGGGGAAGTTGAAATAAATATTGTTAAGAACTTGGGCATTGAAGATCATGTTCCTGTTTCACATGAGGATTTTCGTCAATGGGTGATTGAAGATAAATTTTGTAGAGGGCGTCCTCCTTGGGAGATAGTTGGAGTTCAATTCTCAGATAATGTTCATGGTTATGAGGATCAAAAAATTCGAATTCTTAATGGAGGTCACCAAATCCTAGCCAATGTAGCTGAACTTTTAAATATTGAAACTGTAAAGGATGCAATGAGAAACAAAAATATAAGCGATTTATTGGGAAAAGTAGAAAAAGATGAAATCATACCTCATATAAAACCAGTCCCAGGCTATACTCCGTTAGAATACTTCAAACTTATTGCTAACAGATTTTCTAATCCATCAATACAAGATACAATTAGAAGAGTAGCATTTGACGGATCATCGCGTCATTCGGGTTTTATAGTTCCATCTATAAAAGATGGAATTAAAAATGGCACTTTGATTATCGGACTTTCTCTGGCAGAAGCTTTGTGGGCGCGAATGTGTGAAGGGACTCGTGAAGATGGTTCTGTTATTGAGCCTAATGATCCTTATTGGGAAAAATTAAATGCCTGTGCAAAAAAATCTAGAGAAAATCCCTTAAAATGGCTGGAGCAAAAGGATATTTATGGAAATACCTCTGAAGATGAAGGATTTAGAAATCACTTTTCTAAGTGGCTAAAAATGATCTATGAACAGGGTGTAGAAAATACTCTCAATGAATATCTAAAATAAATCAGTCTAGTTATACAATACCTGAAGAGGAACCGCTCTTATTTTTCCTTGTGAGTGATTTTTTCTTCTTATAATCAAGTGTACGATAAGTACTAATTGGATCAATTGAGTTACCATTTTCATATCGCGCCATAGCAACTATCGGACTTACATCTGTGTTAAAGGCTGTTTTTAAAATTTGCATGGATTTTATGGCGTCATTATTATCTTGGGCTTTATCTAAGAGTGAGTAGTTGACAAGCAATGACTTTGCATATGAATTTACTATTTCGTTTGCACTTAATATTAAACTTTCAATAGGGTCAGTAACATTATGTGATTGATCGATCATGTATGCGATATTTTTAATTTTATTATTTTGAGAAGCAGCAGTTAGTTCATTAAAGATTAAAAATAATTCATAGGGATTAATAGACCCTGCATCTAAATCGTCATCCCCAAATTTGCTATCATTAAAATGAAACCCACCCAATTTATTAACATCAATTAATCTTGAAACAATCATTTCGATATTAGTATTAGGAAGGTGGTGTCCTAAATCAACTAAGCACATCGCCTGATCTCCTAATTCTTTAGCACAGATATAACTAGTGCCCCAATCACTTATGACAGTAGAATAAAAAGCCGGCTCATAAGGTTTATGTTCTAATAAAACTGTCCAATCTTCAGGAAGGTAAGCATAAATTTTTTTCATGGAGTCTATGTATCTTTCCAACGATTTTGAAAAACTCATTTGTCCTGGGAAGTTACCTCCGTCACCAATCCATACAGTTAGCCCTTTAGATCCAAGGGCTTTACCGTTTTCAATGGATTTTGTATTTACCTCTATTGCTTTATCTCTTACTAGAGAACTTGAGTTAGTTAAACTGCCGTATTTAAAGGTCTCTTTTCCATCTGCTGGATCTTGAAACGTATTAGAGTTTACAACATCAAAGCCTATGCCATATCCGTCAGCAAATTCTTTTAACTCAGAAAAATCATCTACGTTATCCCACGGAAAATGGGGAGACACTTTATTTGTAAAGCCGATCAAATCATTGATTACCGCACAATCTTCAATTTTATCATAGATATTTTGAGGTTCTCCTATTCCAGGAAAGCGAGCAAATCGTGTTCCACCAGTTCCAACTCCCCAAGTGGGAACTGCTACTTGAAACTTCTTTACTTGATCTAAGATTAAACGAATATCTACGTGATCCTTATTTAATTTTTTTTCTAAATATTCAAAATCAAAATCAAGTGAAGATTTTATTGACTGATTATTCTCGCTAATAGTTTCTTTTTTTACAGCTTTAAACATCGCTACCCCATCCCATGGCGGTCATAAATGCATTATGTTCTGATGTTGTATCGAGCCTTGATAACTGAGCAACAATATTAATATTACTTTTCAAGACAATTGAATATGGTTTTTCTCTTGGTAGTTTTTTATTATTAACCTCAATATCATCTATTCTTAAATGGATACTTCTTTTACCTCTCAATGTGAAAGTATAATTTTCTATAGGATCTTGGTCTTCGTATAAAAAATCTAAGACTATATTCGCGGGATTTTGATCATAATTGATAATACATAGAGACTCATGACTATATTGATCTCCATGATTTGTTGTTTTATAAGGATGGCCCTTGGCAGGTAAAAATGCATCAGGGAAAGCCCAAATTTTTTTTCCTAAAGCCTCACTCATTTTTTCTCCTTAAGGTTCTCACAAAAGATGGGAAACCAATACTTAAAATTAAAAGTAATCCAGTAAAGATTATGATACCCACGCCAGGAACGTTTAGCAATCCTAATCCAAATGATAACATCCCAAGGATAAATATAGAAATTACAACTCCCAAAATTGATCCAGATCCGCCATAAATGTATACGCCGCCTAAAACAACCATTGTTATAATTTCTAATTCCCACCCAAAAGCAATATTGGGACGAACACTTGATAGTCTTCCAGATAAAAATATGGCCGCTATAGCGGAAAATAGGCCATTTAGAGTAAAAAGGACAAAAGTATATTTATCCACAGCAATACCGGTGTATTGAGCCGCATCAGGATTATTGCCAATTGAGTATATTTTTTTTCCAACGGAAGTTTTATGTAAAATAAATGCAAAAACAAATGCTAATAAAATAAATGTAAGAAAAGCATATGGAATATAACCATAAAGATACCCACCTCCTAATTTACCTACAAGTTTTGGAAACTTGTTATAATAAGAGTCCTCTAAGAAAGAATAAGCCAGACCCCTAAATAGGGACATTGTACCAATAGTTACTATAATAGAGGGAATTGCGAATTTAGTAATGATAGCTCCGTTAAACGCTCCACACAAAGCACCGCTTAACAATGTCAATAATAAGACTAACCAAGTGTCGTAACCAAGGCTTGTTGTATATCCTAAGACAACAGAAGAGACTGCTATAATAGATGCAACTGATAAATCAATCTGTCTTGCAATAATTACAAATGTCATTGTTAATGCAATAATTGCTTTTTCGCTGAAAAGAAAAGTGCTGTCGATAAGATTATATAAATCTAAAAAATAAGGCGAGATGTTAGAGTTTATGATTAGAATGGAAACTAAAACTACAAAAAGAATAAATTCTTTTTTGTATAAAATATCTAGTAATTTAAAAGGTGGTTTATCTGGTATTATGCTCATTAGTTTTCCACCATTATTGTTTTTTCTTTTCGCTGCTCAGTTTTCGTATTTATAATTATAGCTAATAATATTATTGCTCCGGATATGGCTAATTGCCAAAACTGAGAAATATCAACAGCTGGTAAAGCATTTCGAATTAGGCCTATTAGAAGGGCTCCTAAAACACATCCCAAAACTGTTCCGACGCCTCCCATAACACTAATGCCACCAACTACACACGCAGAGATTACAGTAAGTTCAAATCCTATTGCTATTTGAGTAGAGGCTACAGAATATCGAGCAACCCATAAATATCCGCATAATCCTGCAAAAAATCCTGAGAGTGAATATGCCATTATAATGTATTTATTTTCATTAATTCCTATGTATTTCGCGGCATCTGGGTTACCTCCAAGTGAATATAGGTTTCTTCCAAAGCGAGTATGATTAAGCAATATATATATGACTATAAAAACTAAGACTGCTAACCAAAATAGGAATGAAAGAGATAAAAATTTAACGTGTATTAAAGCTAAAAAGTCTTCAGAGAATTCATTTGAATAAACTTGCTTACCATCACTGACAAAATAAATTAAACCTCGATAGATACTTAATGTTCCCAAAGTAGTAACAATGAAAGGAACTTTTAAAATAGCGATAGAGATACCATTCAAAACACCTAAAATTGTTCCAATTACACAAGAGAGAGCGATGAAATAGTAAACGGGTAATTCTGGATGGACAGTCGAAAGCAATGATATAAGCATTCCAGAAAGTGCAAGATTAGATGCTACTGATAGATCAATTGCACGAATTAAAATTACAATCATCTGACTTAATGCAAGAATAATTAGTATTGAAGTGTCAGTTAAAACATCAGAGATACTTTTTGGGGTTACAAAAAGTGGGTTAGCAAAGCCCACCGCAATTAATATAATTAAAATAATTGAGAATAAAATGAAATCTCTATTTAATAAGATTTTTTTCATGACTCTCCACTTGCTAACTTGACAATTTGTTCTGAAGAGGCCTCTTTAACATTTAAAATATCTTTAATGAGCCCTTTGTACATCACCACAACTCTATCACACATACCTAATATCTCAGGTAACTCAGAAGAGATCATCATTATAGACATCCCCTCTTCTACTAGCTCTCCCATAAATTCGTGGACAGCAGACTTAGATCTTACATCAATGCCTTTGGTGGGCTCGTCTAGTATCAATACCTCAGGTTTTGTTGAAAGCCACTTAGCTATGACAGTCTTTTGTTGATTCCCTCCTGATAAGCTTTGAGTTAATTGGCTCCAATATGAAACTTTAATATTTAATTTTTCCTGCATGGCAGCTGAGTTTTTTATCTCTTTTAATGTATTCATCACATAAAAGTTAGAGTTTCTATCCATGACAGCCATATTAATATTGTCTTTGACTGACATAAGGCCAGTCATTCCCAACTGTTGTCTTTCCTCTGACAGATAAACTATACCTTGATCGATAGCATCACTCGGTTTTCTAATTAAGATTTTTTGATCTTTAAATAGTATCTCTCCTTCATCTAGTTTTGTAATTCCAAAAATGGATTTCATGATTTCTGTTCGTCCAGAGCCTACTAAACCATAAAATCCTAAAATTTCTTTTTTTCTAAGATTAAAATTAATATCTTTGAATTGTGTTTTTTTGAATAAATTGCGAACTTCAAAAATTTCATTTTCTATAGTCACATTGTTTTTTGGAAATATTTGATTTACTTCTCTACCGGCCATGTAAGTAATCAGTTGATCTTTGTTAGTATTTTGTATCGAGTCTGATTTAATTAATTCACCATCTCTTAATACAGTAAATTCATCACAAACTTCTATTACCTCATCTAATTTATGCGAAATGAATATGATAGATTTATTTTGTTTTTTTAAATTTCTTATAATTGTATAAAGTTCATTTATTTCTTTTTGTGAGAGAGAAGCAGTGGGTTCGTCCATTATTACAATGTCAGCATCATGAATAAGTGATCGTGATATTTGAACAATATGTCTTTGAGCAATACTAAGGTCTTTAATTTTTTCATTTGGCTCAATGTTTGCTTCAAGATCTTTAAGTAGCTGATTTGTTTTATCTTGCATTAAACCCCAGTCGACCAAACCATTAGATTTAGTTATATGATTACCAATGAAAACATTTTCTGTTACTGATAATTCATCGAACATAACTGACTCTTGGTGAATAGCTGAAATACCCAAGCTTAAAGAGGCGCTAGGATCAGGTATAGATTGTTGTTTGTTATTTAAATTTATTATCCCGCTATCGGGTTGGTAAACACCACATAAAATTTTTACTAATGTGGATTTACCAGCACCATTTTCTCCTAAAAGTGCATGAATGCTATTTTCTTGGAGCTGAAAATCAACGTTTTGGAGTGCTTTTACTCCATGAAAATTTTTTGAGATATTTTTAAGCTCAAGTTTCATTTGTAAACACACGACCACTTAGTGATCGTGTGTAAAAATATATATTTAATTAAAAGATTTCTGCGAACTTATCGATATTTGAAGCATCAAATATAAATGGATCTGCCATTGCTGCATTATTACCTGCACCTATGCAAATTTCACCCATTCTGCCAGTTGGAATACATTCTCCTTCTTGACCTGTGTAAGCACCAGTTGCAATTTGATATGATAAATAAACAGCTGAGTAACCTAAATCAATTGGATTCCAAATACCAAATTGAATTGCAGCACCACTTTTAACATGTGCTTTCATTTCACTTGGGAGCCCAAGACCAGTCACAAATACTTTTCCAACCAATCCTTGATCTTCAACAGCTTTTGCTGCTGCTACGATACCAACTGATGTTGGAGCTATGATGCCTTTAAGGTTTGGATGTTTCTTAAACAAACCAAGAGCTTCTTGATAACTCTTATCGAAAAGGTCATCACCATATACAGTGTCTACCCACTTCATCTTAGAGTATTCTGGCTTTGCGTGTTCTTTTTTCATTTCTTCTATCCAAGCATTTTGATTTGTTGCCTGACTAGTAGCACTTAGAATTGCAAATTCACCCTCATCACCCATAGAATTTTTCATCCACTTAATATTTGATGAGCCAATAAGTGCGGTATTAGATGGGTCTAAGTTCATAACTCTTCCCTCTTCAGCGATACCAGAGTCCCAAGAGATAACTGTAATTCCTCTGTCCATAGCTTTTTTACCAATTGAAGCAAGAGCGTCCCTATCATTAGCAGAGATAGCAATAGCATCAACTTTTTGAGCTATTAAAGAATTAATAACTTCAATTTGAGCTTCAGCAGTAGTAGTAGCAGGGCCGGTATAAATAACTTCAACTCCGCCAATTTCTTTCGCAGCTTCTTCACCACCTTCGGCAGCTGCCTCAAAAAAACCAATACCTAAACCTTTCACCACTAACGCAATTCTCATATCAGCTGCGTTAGCACTAAAAGCAAACAGGATTGATGATATTATTCCTAAAAATAATTTTTTCATTTTTTCCTCCTAATATATAAAGTATTTATATTATTCACCCTATTTAGCTTTAAATCAATTTATTTTGGGAAGTTTAGGTATAATAAATTATTTTTTTATGGATTTTATGAGAAAAATGATTTTATTTTTTTTTTATTGAAGGTTCTTTTTTTTCAATTAAAAATGTCGCATGAGATTTCAAAAAAACGTAATAAATAAATGGGATAATAAATTTAATAAATTATCTAAACTTGATCAGCTAATAGTAAGATCTAACCTACTAGGGGGAGATTTAAAAGTTACCAACTTTGGTGGAGGAAACACCTCCTCCAAGATTTCTGTGAAAGATCCTATAACAAAAAAAAATGAAAAGATTTTATATGTTAAAGGGTCAGGAGGAGATTTAGGATCAATTAGAAAAGATGGTTTTGCAAGTCTTTATCTAGATAAATTTAATAGCCTTAAAAATATTTACAGGGGCTTTAATCATGAGGATGAAATGGTTGGATATTACCCGATGTGTACGTTTAATAATAATCCAAGGGCTGCCAGTATTGACACACCACTTCATGCCTATGTACCTTATCCTGAAGTAGATCACACTCATCCGGACTCAATTATTGCCTTAGCTACAATGAAAAATGGAAGAGATATTATTAAAAAGGTTTATGGAGATAGTGTTGGCTGGATTGATTGGCAAAGACCTGGTTTTGACCTAGGATTAAAAATGGAGAACTTAATTCATAAAAATAAAGGTATTATTGGAATAGTTCTTGGTCATCATGGATTATTTACATGGTCGAATAGTAGTAAAGAGTGTTATTCAAATTCTGTAGACTTAATAAAAAGAGCTCAAGTGTATTTAAATAGCTCTATTAAAAAATATTCATTTGGAAAGCCCATGTACAAGAATAAATCAAACCCTGAATTCGAGATAAAATTAATAACAACTATTCGAGGAAGTCTCTCCAATGAAAACTCAAAAATTCTTCACTTAGACAAATCAGATATCGCTTTAGAATTTGTTAACTCAACAAATTTAAAAAAAGTTGCTGCAATTGGTACTTCTTGCCCTGACCATTTTCTCAGAACAAAAAGATTGCCTATGGTTTTACCTTCCTTGTCTGATTTAATTAAAAATGAAAATAAAATTCACAGTATCGTTAAAACATATTTAGAAAAATATAAGGAAGCATACACAAAGTACTATAATAGAAATAAAAGCAAAGGATCTCCTAACCTTAGGGACCCCTACCCAGTAATAATTCTAATCCCTGAGTATGGAATGATGTCTTTTGCAAAAAACAAATCAACTGCCCGTATCTCAAGTGAGTTTTTTTGTAATGCAATGAATGTCATGAAAGGCGCGGAGGGTATAAGCAAATACACAGGACTTACTGAAAAAGAAGCATTTAGAATAGAATATTGGGAATTGGAGGAAGCAAAATTAAGAAGAATGCCTCCAGAAAAAGAGTTAGCTGGAAAAGTAGCTCTTATTACAGGTGCGGCTGGGGGAATTGGGTCAGCTACTGCAAGAAAATTCCTTAGTGAGGGTTGTTGTGTAATTTTAACTGATATAGATAAAAAAGCACTTAATACGAAACAGGAGGAATTTAGTAAAGAATTTGGCAAAGATGTTGTTCATTCTATATTGATGGATGTTACTAGCGAACAAGATGTTAAGAGAGCTGTATCAATTAGTGTAAATGCTTTTGGTGGTATCGATATACTAGTTGCAAATGCAGGATTTGCATCCGCAGCACTATTTGAAAAAACATCTTCAAAACTTTGGGATAAAAATATGGATATCTTATCAAAAGGATGTTTTTTAATAAGTCGTGAAGTATATCAAAAAATGATTGATCAAAAAAATGGAGGCTCAATTATATTTGTCTCAAGCAAAAATAGCTTAAATGCATCAAAGGGAGCATCGGCTTATAGTGTAGCAAAAAGTTCTTTGCTTCACCTTTCTAGATCTATTGCGCTGGAGGGTTCAAGTCATAAAATTCGTTCAAATGTTGTAAATCCTGATGCTGTTATTCAAAACTCAAAAATATGGCAAGGTGAGTGGACCAAACAAAGAGCAATCAGTAATAAAATTAGCGTTAATCAAGTTCAAGAATTTTACAAAAACAGAAGTTTATTGAAAGTAAGCATACTTCCAGAAGATATAGCCGAGGGAATTTACTTCTTTGCAAGTTCCAAATCAAAAAAGTCAACAGGAAACATTATCAATGTTGATGGAGGTAATATAACATCATTCACTAGATAATGGTGTCTTCTAAGAAACTAAATATCGTCCTCGATATTGGTAAAACAAACGTTAAGTTAACATTTGTTGATAGTATAAATAATAAGACAATAAAATTTTTTAGAACAAAACAAAAAAATATTTATAGACATGGTATAAAAATTTTAAATTCAAATTCTATATTTGAGTGGGCTCTAAAAAAAATTACATACATTGGAAAAAAACATAATTTAGATAAATTTGTTTGCACCGCTCATGGAACTTCTATTGCTCTTATAAGTTATGATGATAAAGAGCTTTTGGCTTGTACTGATTATGAATATAAATTTGATAAATTATTTAATAATTATAAGAAAATAGCACCTAAATTTAATGAAAGTTTCTCCCCTTTTTTAGAAAATGGACTTAACATAGGTCAGCAAATTTACTATTTGTATAAAAGAAAACAGAAACTTATCAAAGAAACAAAGTACATCCTTAATTACCCTCAGTATATTGTATGGAAACTCACCTCTAGTTTTTCATCTGAGATATCATATGTAGGCTGTCATACGCATTTGTGGGATTTTAAAAGAAATAAACTCTCCTCTTTTGTTAAAAAAATTAAATTAGAAAAGAAATTTCCAAAAATAAGGAAGGCATGGGATACAATAGGACAAAGAAAAATTGGTGAGTCAAATTTAAAAATTATAAATGGGATACATGATAGTAATGCATCCTATTTATATTTTAAAAATTCAGATATCAAAAATTTTACCTTGGTTTCAACGGGAACTTGGTACATCATATTTAATCAAAAAACACCTTTAAAAAACCTTAACCCTAGTCTTGACATGTTAGCTAATATTGATGTTTTTGGAAAACCTGTTCCAACTATGAGATTTATGGGTGGAAGGGAATATGATCATTTAATGGGAGTATTTAAAATTTCAAATAAAACTAGAGCTATTAAAACTTTTAGTTTTCATGACTATTTGATTTATCCCAGCTATGCATCTGGTGGAGGATTTTCAATAAATAAAATTAATATTGGTTTTTATGAAGGGCTAAACAAAGGTCAAATTTATTATCTAATTTGTTTATATATTTCGTTTGTAATTAATTTTTGTTTAAACCAAATGAAATCTTCAAATGCTATAATTCTTGATGGACCAATTACTAAAAATATTACAATTATGAAAATACTTTCATCACTGAGAAAAAAACAAATAGTTCTAAAAAATAAGAGAGAAATAGGAACTACTCTTGGAGCTACAAATTTATTTAATATTAATAAAAAAAATAAATTACAAACAGTTGTAATTAAAAAGTATCAAAATCAATCTCTTCAAGCTATTTACAAAAATTGGGAGCAGAGCCTTTATAAAAAAGAGTTATTTAGACATTCTTAATTTTTGTTTAATATAAAGACATGTTCAGTAGGATTAACAATTGTCACAACTTTGAAGATTTTCGGAATCTAGCAAAAAAAAGACTTCCGTCACCGATATTCCATTATATTGATGGCGCAGCTGACGATGAAGTAACTTTTCGAAGGAATACCGAAGCGTATGATAAATGTGACTTAATTCCTAATGTGTTAACTGGTGTAAAAGATATCGATATGTCTACAACTGTAATGGGGCATAAAATAGAAATGCCAATTTATTGTTCCCCAACAGCTTTGCAAAGGTTGTTTCACCCTGATGGAGAGATTGGAGTTGGGCTGGCAGCAGAAAAATATGGAACAATGTTTGGGGTTTCTTCTCTAGGAACAGCGAGCATTGAGGAAATATCTAAATTAATTTCGACTCCAAAATTATTTCAACTTTATGTGCATAAAGACGAGGGACTAAATAATTATTTAATTGATCAATGCAAAGAACATAATTTTGACACAATGGCCATTACAGTTGACTCAGCGGTTGGTGGTAATAGGGAAAGAGATTTATATACGGGTTTTACAATTCCATTAAATTTATCTTTAAAAAGTATAATGAGTTTCGCTACACACCCTGCTTGGGCCTTTAATTATTTCACAAAACCAAAATGGGAATTAAGTAGTTTAAAAAAGCATGTAACTGAGGGCACCAATGTAATGACCAGTATTGGCGATTACTTTACAAAAATGTTAGACAACTCCTTATCTTGGAAAAAGATTGAGGACATTAATAAAAAATGGGGAAAGCCTCTAGCACTCAAGGGTATTATGTCTGTAGAAGATGCCAGGAAAGCGGTAGATGTTGGAGCATCTGCTATTATGATTTCCAATCATGGTGGAAGACAATTAGATGGATCTCGATCACCTTTTGATCAACTTGAAGAAATTGTTAATGCTGTTGGTGATAAAATTGATGTGATATGCGATGGTGGTATCAAAAGAGGAACTCATGTTTTAAAAGCTCTTTCATTAGGCGCTAAAGCCTGTTCGGGAGGTAGAATGTATCTTTACGCCTTAGCTGCAGGGGGTCAAAAAGGGGTTGAAATAGCTTTGAACAATCTCAAAAAAGAAATAGAGAGAGATATGATTTTAATGGGAGTTTCAAATATTAATGAGCTCTCAAAGAAAAACTTAAGATTTAGGTAGCAATCAATATTGTTTTGTTAATTCTCTAATTAAAATATTCAGGTCACTAATAAATATTCCTTGATCTATGGACTTATCGAAGTACATGGTGCAATGGTGTCCCAAAAAGTAGTCGTTTAAAAAATTCAAAACATTGTCTTCACCGCTCCAAGTTTTACTAAAATCTTCAGACGCTTGAAAAAAAGAGTTTAACGACTGCTCAGAGCAATCATTCCAAAAAGCAGGACAGTAGTTAGTTCCGTCTCCTTTAAATAGATTGATATATGCATCCAACACTAGGATTTCAAAATTAGGGTAATTAACTTTTTTGTATTGACTGATATCAACGCCATTTAAGTCAGTTAAAAACTGTTTTGATTGCGAGTCATAATACAAGTCATAATTTAAAACTTTAGCTCCTTCAAAATTTTCATTGAAGAAGAGTATAATTTGATCTCGTGTCTCAATCTCTTCAATCGGATCCAAAGACCAGTAGACTTCCTCTAAATAACCCACACAGTAATCTTGATCTGACGAGTATAGATTTGAATAAAAGTTTAAATTAATAATGAAAATTATTACGGAAAGATATATTTTTGACAAAATATTTAATTTTTGCTTCGGTAATCCCAGGGATACTCAAATTCCATGGACCACATACCAAGATTATTGAATTTGGCGTATTCCTCATCCTTTATATATTTGTTTGAATATTTTCTGTATGCAAATGCAAAACCTTCTCTGACTAAATAACTACTCAATGACTCTCCATTGACAAAACACTCCCCCAAGATTCTTCCATAAACGTCTTTTCCTTCATCTGAGCAACTAATTTTATTATTTGTGACTTTTGCAATTAGAATGTCTTTTGAGATTTTTCCACATGCAACCTTCCCTTCACTTGCAACACACGTTTGGTTTATTTCAGGAGCGTCTATTCCACTAAAACGTATTTTAACATCGCCTAATCTTATTGTATCTCCATCAATGACGGTGACATGAGAGGCAAAAAGGTTATTTGAAAATAGAAATAAAGAAGATAGTAAGCATAAGACGAACTTTTTCAATGACACGCAATATTATACTTTTTTAATCTCCAGTAATTATAAGGCCAAGGAGTAATAAATCCTACAAAAAGCATTATAGGAACGACCCACCACGTAAGCATTGCCCCTCCGGTTAAAATAACGTCAGTGACATTCATAGCAATTTCCATTGATATCATTGAAATAAAGCTCATTCCAAGAGCAGTGCTAATTGCATTTCGTAAAGAAAAACTTTGTCTTAATAGAATTATTGTTTCAAGGATTATGCTAGTAATCAGTCCATTAATGATTGCTAAAATCATTATATTCAAGGTAGGCCAAGCAATCTCATTTATTTGAAAGTAATATATTGTGCCGAGATCTCCTATGGCACATCCAATTAAACACCATTTAGTGTTGTGTGCACTTTTTTTCCATGTGTGTTTACATTTCCAATTAAAGTTAGTGAGGGCTGAGACAGACATTTTTTTATTTACTATATACTAGTATATAGTATATATAACCAATATGTCAAATGTAATTAAAATAAATAAAAATCCAGACCATATTAAAAATATCCATCGTATTAATCGTATTCATGGCCAACTAAAGGGTGTGGAAAAAATGATTGTCGAAAAAAGATATTGTCTTGAAATTTTACAACAAACAAGAGCTATAACTTCTGCAATAAAATCTCTTGAAAATAACATACTCAATAAGCACATTGATCACTGTGTTGTAGATGCTATGAAGAAAAATGAGAAACAAAAAAAACAAAAGATAGAAGAATTACAAGATCTACTTAGAAAATTTAATATTTAAAAATATTGTCGTATCTTTTAAAAAGAGTTTTAATATTTATTATTGTTTTAGCAGTAATAATAATTACTCTTCTTTATTTCTTACAGCCCAATCCAATTGAGCCTAAAAATAACGAAACAACCAAAGTGGAGATTGATGAAAAATTAATCAGTCAAATTAACTTAGGTAAATCTCTTTATGTAACACATTGTGCATCATGTCATGGAGATAATTTACAAGGTCAACCTAACTGGAGCACAAAAAAAGATGAAGATGGGCATAACCTTTCTCCACCTTTAAATGGTACAGGGCACACATGGCATCACAGTCAAGAACAGCTCTTTAGCGTAATCAAGTATGGATTTAAAATTTATAATGAAAACTACGATGGTAAGATGCAGGGAAACGACAAGCTAAATGACAATGACATATGGTCCATCTTAGCTTACATGAAATCTGTATGGCCTGAATCGATACAAGAAAAATATGATAGTATTAGTAAGCATTAATTTTTAACATAACTAAGCTATTTAAACCTAAAAAATACAGATTTAATCGAAATAAACGTTGATATTGTTGACTTTAAATACATTCCGAAAATGCATAATGAAACGGCTTTTAACTATTTGAAATCGTATTCAGTTTGTTACATTTTAATGTCAAATTTTCTAGGAGGAGGATTTCTATGAAAATATTAAAAACGCTTACAGCAATAATTGCGCTTTCTCTATTTGGGGCAAGCTATGCAAATGCTGGTTCTCACGCTTATACAGGCCCTGACCTGTCGGGAGAAAAACTAACAATCTTTGGTCCATGGTTGGCGCCACAAGATGATGATTTCAGGGATGTCATATCAATCTTTGAAGCAGCAACTGGTGCCTCTGTCGAGTACGGAGGATCTGATGAGTTTGAATCAATTATTAATATTGACTGTCAGGCAGGAAGTCCAGCGGATATCGCTGTATTCCCTCAGCCAGGATTAGCAGCGAACATTGCAGCGACTGGTTGTTTATCGGCATTGGGTGATGATGTTAAACAAATGGTTCTTGATAATTATGCTGCAGGTCAATCTTGGGTAGACCTTACAACATATAAAGATCCAGCTGGTTTCAGTAAATTCTATGGTGTCTTTTACAGAGTGAATGTAAAAAGCTTAGTTTGGTATTCACCTGATAATTTTGAAGACAATGGTTATGAAATTCCAACAACCATGGAAGGATTATTAGCATTAGCAGATCAGATGGTTAGTGATGGAAATACACCTTTCTGTATTGGATTAGGTTCTGGTGGAGCAACCGGTTGGCCAGCCACTGACTGGATGGAAGACATTATGCTAAGAACACACTCACCAAGCACTTATGATCAATGGGTATCTAACGAGATGAAGTTCAATGATCAAAGAGTAATCGATGCAATGGAATTCTTTGGTTCAATTGCATTAAACGACTCCTATGTTAACGGTGGAACTAAAGCTGTTGCTACAACAGACTTTAGAGACTCTCCAAATGGACTCTTTACTTCTCCTGCTGAGTGTATGATGCATAGACAAGCTAGCTTTATTCCTGCATTCTTCCCTGAGGGATCAGAGGCTGGTGTTGACTATGACTTCTTCTACTTTCCACCTTTCGAGTCTCAGAACTTAGGAAAACCTGTTCTGGGAGCTGGAACTTTAATGGCTCCTACTAATGCCCGACCTATAACTACTGAGTTTATGAAGTTCTTACTTCATCCAGAGGCAAATGAAAGATTCATGGAAAAGGGTGGTTTTTTAACACCTCACAAGTATGTGGATGTTGACAAATACTCCAGCGAAACATTCAAGGGTCTACATGAAATCCTTATGAATGCTACAACTTTTAGATTTGATGGATCAGACTTAATGCCTGGTTGGGTTGGAGCAGGGTCTTTCTGGACTGGTATGGTTGATTATACTAATGGTAAGTCAGCTAAGGAAGTCGCAGACGAAATACAAGCTAGCTGGGAAGCTGGTCAATAAAAAAAAGTAATTTTCTTATCTAAGGGCGAATAGTATATTTGCCCTTAGTTTCTCTACATATCCTATGAGTATATTTTCCCTCGCAATAACTGTTCTTATTGGTGTTCTTTTTTTTGTAGCTTTTTTTCATTTTTCAAATTTTTTACTAGATTATTTTAGAGTTAAATCTTCAAGAAAATTTGCTTTAGAAAACTCATTAAGAGTTGTTATTTTTATTGGGCCTGCATTTATAGTCTTGTTCGTCTTTATCATCTACCCTGTATTTGAAACAATAAGATTAAGTTTTTATGATAAATTAGGAGAAAACTTCGTAGGTTTATATAACTATGCATGGGCGATCAAAGATCCTGATTTTAAAAGAAGTATAATTAATAATTTAGGTTGGTTAATAGTGGTGCCAACTCTTAGCACATTTTTTGGTTTAGTTATTGCAAATTTAGCAGACAGGGTATGGTGGGGGTCAATTGCTAAATCTATAATATTTATGCCCATGGCAATTTCGTTTGTCGGAGCGGGCGTAATATGGAAATTTATGTACGATTATAGGGGACCAGGCGATCAACAAATTGGTCTTCTCAATGCTATTGCAGTAGCTTTGGGTTTTGAACCTCAAGCATGGTTGACAATCCCAATTTGGAATAATTTTTTTTTAATGGCAATCATGATATGGATACAAACTGGCCTTGCTTTAGTAATTTTTAGTGCTGCGCTAAGAACTATTCCTAAAGAAACATTGGATGCTGCAAGAATTGATGGCGCTAGTGAACTAAAAATTTTTTGGAAAATAATTATTCCTTACTTAGAACAAACGATTTTAGTAATCTGGACAATAATAACGCTCTTGGTATTAAAAGTATTTGACATTATTTATGCCATGACAAATGGGCAGTGGCAGACTGAAGTTTTGGCAAACTTGATGTATGACTGGATGTTTCGAGGTGGCGGGGATACAGGCAGAGGGAGTGTCCTAGCTTTTTGTATATTAATAGGTGTTATTCCCATATTAGCATGGAACTTATATAAGCACAGACAAGATCAAAAGGTATGAAAAAATTAACAATAACCTCAATTTTCTCACAACTTTTATTGCTTATTTTTGTCATAGCATGGATTGCTCCAACTTTTGGATTATTTATAAGCTCTTTAAGGGACAAAGATGTCCTGGCAATAAGTGGGTGGTGGACTTCTTTCACAACAACGGAAGTGAATGAAATATACCGAACTAAAGGCAACGATGCGCAAATTAAAGAGGGAGAATATTATTACATTAAAAGTAATTTATTTAGAGAAAACAAAGGAAAAGAAATATTCCGATTTGGTGTGACTTCAAAAAATATTGATGAATATGAAGTGGGTGAAACTGCGTTATTTAAAGATGGAACTGAAATTACTGTATTAGAAAATGGTGACTATATTTGGAAATCACAAAATGAATTTAAGAAGAAAAAAGGTAAAAGAGTATTTGTATCAGCCAAGAGTCCCCCAAGTTTTACTTTAGACAACTATAAAGAGGTTCTATTTCAAGAGGGTTTAGGGCAAGCATTTTTGAATACGTTTGCTGTTGCACTTCCCGCTACTTTGATACCTCTTATTATTTGCTCTTTTTTTGCGTATGCCCTAACTTGGATGAAATTTTACGGTCGAGATATTTTGTTAGCAACAATAATTGCCTCTCTTGTTGTTCCATTACAAATGTCACTAATACCTATATTAACAATTTATAATGACTTTGGTGCTCTCTTTGGAGTAGCTGCAAAATCATTCCCTGGGATTTGGATGGCACATACAGGATTTGGTTTAGCCTCAACAACATTCTTGTTATGGAACTTCTTGAAGTCCCTTCCTCAAGAAATGATGGAGGCAGCAAAAGTAGATGGTGCAACTCACTATGATACCTTTATCAAAATCGTTGTTCCTTTATCAGTCCCTGCTTTTGCCTCTATATTTATTCTACAATTCTTATGGGTATGGAATGATCTTCTAGTAGGATTGGTCTTTTTAGACAAACACCCCAGTGAGATTATTTTGACAGCAAAATTAAAGGAGCTGCTTGGATCTAGAGGAGAAAACTGGGAAATACTCACAACTAGTGCATTTGTCTCAATGGCTGTGCCATTATTTATTTTCTTTTCTCTTCAAAGATACTTTATAAGAGGATTAGTAGCAGGATCAATAAAAGGGTGAGTAATAGAATAGTAATAATAGGTGCCGGGAGTACTAATTTTGGCCTTGGTATCGTAGGTGATTTTTTTAAGTCTAAAATTCTTTCTGGCTCAACATTAGTGCTTCATGACATTAATCCTGAAACCCTCAAAAATACCCATGAAATTGCTTTATCTTTTAAAGAGAAACTTGGAGTAGACTTTAATATTGAGTCGACAACCTCTCGAACCGATGCCCTACAACAGGCTGATTTTTGTCTTATATCAATAGAGGTGGGGAATAGATTTGAACTTTGGGAGCAAGATTGGAAAGTGCCCCTTCAGTATGGCATCAAACAAGTCTACGGAGAAAACGGGGGACCCGGCGGGATGTTTCATGCGATGCGTCAAGTGCCAGTGATCATAGAAATTTGTGAAGATATTGAAAAAATTTGTCCGGAAGCATTTGTATTTAGTTATTCAAATCCTATGCAACGAATATGTCATGCGTTGAATACTCGTTTCCCAAACTTAAAAATAACTGGACTGTGTCATGAGATTGCTTCAATGACTCGCCAGCTACCTTCGTTGATGGAAACTGATATAGACAATATTGAGTTTGAGGCAGGAGGTTTAAATCACTTAAGTATTTTACTGAGTGCAAAATATAAAGACTCTAATAAAGATGGATATCCTTCAATAAATAAAAACTTCGAAGACTATTATTCTGATTTGGTAAATGATCATGAAGGATTTTTTTCTAATCCAGGTGCCGAAAGAGGTTTATTCTTTGAGCTATTTAAAAGATATGGATATCTTCCAATTACTACAGATAGTCATTTAGGTGAATATTTATCTTGGGCCTATAGTGTTGTAGATCATGATGGTATTTTAGACTTTTATGATAAGTACAAAAAAAGGTGTTTGTCTTTTTTTTCCAATGACGGATATGAGAGGTTTTTTGATATGAGTCACCCCAAGCCTCATGAGAGAGCTATACCGATTATTGAAAGTATTGTAGCAGATCTGAACATGTTGGAACATGCTGTAAATATAAGGAACAATAATTTTATTGAGTGTCTTCCAAAAGATATTGTAGTTGAGGTACCAGCCATAATTAATAAGACAGGTATACACGGTAGAAAGTTAGAGAATTATCCGGAGTCTTTTGGCTCACTTCTTAATTCGCAAGTAGGAACAATTCAATTGACAACTAAAGCTATACTGAATAAGTCAAAGGAAACAGCTATTCACGCCCTTCTGGCCGATCCACTTGTAGAAAATCCTAATTCAGTTACCTCTTTGATTGATACGATGATAGCATTTCAAAAAGAATATTTGGGATATTTACAATAGTATAATTGAATAATCTCTCTCTTCTAAAAAATTTTCCTTCTAGTTTTATCTTTGGTACCGCCACTTCGTCTTATCAAATAGAAGGTAATAAATATGGTGGATGTGGCAAGTCTATATGGGATGATTTTGCCCGAAAGAAATTAAATGGAATTGATGGTCTAAACGCCTGTAACCATTATGAATATTTTGAGGAAGATATAAAACTCATTAAGGATCTTGGGTTTAACGCTTATCGTTTCTCATTTTCATGGCCGAGACTATTCCCAGAAAATAATAATGACATTAATATGGATGGAGTTGATTTCTACAAGAGGCTATTGGATAAAATTTTAGAGAGTGATTTAGAGCCATTTCCCACACTTTATCATTGGGATTTGCCAGTACGTTTCTCAAAAATTGAAGGATGGGAAAATAAAGATACATGTAAGCGTTTTGCTGAATTTTCATACTTTGTATCTCAGCAATATGGAGACTTATTTAAAAAAATAGCAACCATAAACGAACCGTGGTGCGTCTCATGGCTTAGTCATTATTTAGGTGAACATGCGCCAGGTAAGCAGAATCTTAAGTCAGCAGTATCAACGATGCATAACATTTTACTTGCACATGGACTATCTGTTGAAGCTTTAAAATCTAATAATTCTCATGAAATTGGTATAGTCTTAAATAATCAATATGGCGAACCATTAGATCAAAAAGAAGAAAATTTAAATGCTACGAAATTATTTGATAGTATTCATAATCGATGGTTTTCAGATGCTATTTTTAAAGGAACATATCCTGAATTAGCCTTAAGTGTT
>CACKEA010000003.1 GCA_902599045.1 uncultured Alphaproteobacteria bacterium | reverse complement strand
TTTAATTATAATTTTTTAAAAGATTTTGATTATGATTATATTTATAAAAAATTAAAGTCAGATTTTAATATTGAGGACTTAAATAAAAGTAAAAATCTTTTATCTTTTGATGCTTCACATCATATGGGTGGATTGCTTATGGGTCCGAAATGTAGTAACTCAGTAATTGATTTTAATTTTAAATATCATAATGCTGACAATTTATACATAATTTCAAATGGAATTTTTCCAAATCATGGCTCTATTAATCCCTCATACTTATTAATTTTACTTTGTTTTATTTTTGTTGATAAGATTTTCAAAAAAGATGAAAAGACTCTTAAAGATATATGAGTAGATTAGTAATTTTTTTTAATTTATATTTTCTTAGTTTATAATTATGAAATCATTATTAAATATATCTGATCTTAGTAAAACTGATTTTTTTGAAATTATTAATAGTATTGATATACCTTCTGATTTTGATAATTGTCTTCTTAATAAAAATATTGGACTAATTTTCGAGAAAAACTCCACGAGAACAAGACTTTCATTTCAAGTTGGCATAAATCAATTAAATGGGAATTTTATTAATATTAATTTAAAAGATTTAAATTTAGATAGAATTGAGTCTTTTGAAGATACATTTGAAATAATGGCATGTTATTTGGACTGCCTTGTTTTTAGAACTGTTGACCATTCAAAACTTAAAATTGCTAAAAAATATTTTAAGAAACCAGTAATTAACGCCCTATCAGACATTTCTCATCCTTGCCAAGCTATTTCAGATATTTTTACATTAATTGAACATTTTAATCGTAAAGACAATTTTAATATAGTTTGGCTAGGTGATTTAAATAATGTTTTGTATAGTTTAATTGAAACTATTGATTTTTTTGAGTCTTCTTACATAAATATTTTTACAGATAAAGATATTTATAAAAATAAACAAAGATACTTTGATATATCAGAAAAAGTAAATTTTCTTTTTGATACTGATAATAAAATTTTAGCAAACGCTGACTGTATTATGACCGATGTTTATAACTCTATGAATGATAGAGAAAATAAAGAAAAAAAATTGATTAAATTTCAAGTTAATGAGTTGTTAATGAATAATACAAAAAAAGAATGTATTTTTATGCACTGCTTGCCAGCTAAAATTGGCTCAGAGGTAACTGAAAATGTAATTAAAGGATCAAAATCTATAGTTATTCAACAAGCAAAAAATAGAATGGTAACTCAAAAAGGAATTTTAAAGTGGTTAGATATTTAGTTTCAATAATTATTTTTTTATTCGGTTGTGAAATTAATAGTACACAAATTATCAAACCTGAGAAATTTAAATATGATATAGTTAAATTCAATACTGTCTCAAAAATACTAGATAATGAATTCGAGGCTAATAGTTCCGATCATGAAATTATGAGTGAGATAATTCAGTATTGGTTTGATAATAGAGTTAAAACAGATGGATTTGAGGGTAATTTATTTTTAAATGTCAAAAAAATACAATTTAATAGAGAGAAAAAAATAGATTATTACAAATTTTCTGTTTCTTTATCTCTAGAATTTATTGAAACCAAATCCTCAACAAATACTAAAACTTATAATGTCAAATCAAAAGAGTATGGTGAAATATCCGGTAGTTTTGCTATCAAAGATCAAGATAATCTTGACATAAATCTAATGCATAAGGCTCTTGAGAGTATTTCCTCTAAGCTAAATGAAATAAATTAATTCTTCCAGAAAGAGGGAAGAAATAAAATTAAAATAGTTAACATTTCAAGTCTCCCTAGAAACATTGTAGCAGTTAAAATTATTTTGGAATAATCACTAAGCGTTGAATAGTTTCCTTCTGGACCAATAATATCTCCTAAACCTGGCCCAACATTTGAAATTGCTGAAGCTGCAGCTGAAATACATGTTAAAAAATCTAGACCACTAAATGATAATAAAAGTGCTGAAGAAGCAAAAGTAAGAATATATAAAAAGAAAAAACTCATAACTGACTCATATGTTGACTCAGGAATGCTTTTATTATTGAAGTAACCTGCAATTATAACATGAGGTTGAAGCATTTTCTTAAAATGTAAGCCTAAATATTTAAAGAGTATTTGAAATCGGAATACCTTTAACCCACCTGTTGTAGAACCTGCGCAACCACCGATAAACATAAGAATTAAAAATAAGACAGAAGCATAGTTTCCCCATCTCTCAAAATTATCACTGACATAACCCGTTCCTGAGATTATAGAAATAGTATTAAATGAAATCGTTATTATTTTTTGAAATAAATTTCCATCGATATACATTTCAGCAAAGAGATATATGATAAATATAGATACAAATAGTATTAGTAAAAATATTCTGACCTGATGGTCTTGAATAGTTGCAAAAATATTATTAAGACTTGTTTGAGCTATAACCAGAAAAGGCAAACTTCCAATTATCATAAAGATAATAGCTATCAGTAAAATTGAATTATTTTGAAAATAAGCAAATGATTGATCGTGTGTTGAAAAACCACCCGTGGATATAGTTGTAAAGCTATGAGCTAATGAATCAAATAAATTCATACCATATGAAAAATATAAAATTGCTAAAATTAGTGTCAGAAAAAGATATATAATTACAATTTTTTTAATTACAGATGAGATTTTTGGTAAAAACTTATCATAAGGATCATCTCCCTCTAGGTGGAAAAGTTGCATTCCCCCAACTCTTAAAAATGGTAAGATAAATAATGCTATTACTACAATTCCAATTCCCCCAAGCCATTGGAGCATTGCTCTCCAAATTAGAGTCCCTTTTGGTAGATAATCAAGATTATTGATTACTGTTGATCCTGTAGTAGTAATTCCACTCATAGACTCAAAAATAGCATCTACAACACTTAAATTTATTTCTGTGTAAACAAAAGGGACCGCACTAAGAAATGCAAAAAGTATCCAAGATAAAACCGTAATAATGAAGGCCTCTTTTATAGAAATTTTAAGTTCTACATTACGATTAGTTATAACCAAGGATCCCCCGACAATAAGGTAAATAAGTATGGGTACAGCATATGATTGCCAAGATTCAGACTTATAAAATATTTCAGTAATTAAAGGAATGAAAAGTAAAAAACCAACAGCACATACAACTGTTCCTCCAACTAGCGCGATTGGTTTTAAATTGAGCATTTAAAAATTAATGAAAATTTTTTTTATTATAGGGGCTGTCCAGAGAGAAAGTAGGAATATCAATTTTTAACTGCTCCCCATTATCTTGAGACATGAGGTAAAATCCTTGCATTATACCATTGGTTGTTTTTAATGGAGTTCCACTAGTGTATTCAAAGCTCTCACCTGGTTTTATAATAGGAAATTCCCCTACTACACCTTCACCTTGTACATTAATAATTTTTCCATTTGCATCAATAATTACCCAATTACGATGATTCAGTTTCATAGTTAAAGGACCTGTGTTTTTGATATTTACTTGATACGCCCAAACATAATGACTTTCTTGCGGTGAAGATTGATCATCTAAAAAATACGGTGTTACAGTAACGGTCACCCCGTTAGTGGTTTTAGAATACATAAAGGGAATTATACCCCAATTAAGGGGTATAGTTAATTAAATTTGAAACGATTAAAATAGGCCTTGAATTAAACCTTTTTTATCAAGCATAATTGAATTGGCGCTAGGAACTTTAGGAAGACCAGGCATTGTCATAATAGCACCTGTTACCACTACGATAAATCCTGCACCAGCTGAAAGTCTGACTTCTCTGACGGGTACGGTAAATCCTGTTGGCGCACCTCTCATAGCCGGATTAGTGGAGAAGCTGTACTGTGTTTTAGCAATACAAATAGGAAGCTTCCCGTAACCACTTTCTTCAAAGCTTTTAAGCTGATCGCTAATGGCTTTATCAATAACGATATCATCGGCTCTGTAAATTTTTTGCGCTACGGCTCTGATTTTATCTTCTAAAGAGATGTCATCGCTGTATGTAAAAGTGAACTTAGACGTATCACTCGACTCAGCAATCTTTACCACTTCTTCTGCTAATTCTTTTGTCCCTTTGCTACCATTTGCCCAGTGAGAACATAGAACTGCTTTAACACCTAATTTATCACAACCATCAGAAATAACTTTACTCTCTGCTTCTGTATCAAGGGTAAAGCTATTTATAGCAACAATCGGTCGTAATCCAAATGATTGGATGTTTTCAATATGACGTTGAAGGTTTGCAAATCCTTTTTCAACAGCTGTAACATTTTCATTGTTAAGGTCAGCTTTTTCTACACCGCCATGTGATTTAATCGCTCTGACGGTTGCCACAATCACGACTGCGTTAGGAGTAAGCCCAGCTTTACGACATTTAATATCTAGGAACTTTTCTGCTCCAAGGTCGGCACCAAACCCAGCTTCGGTGACGACATAGTCAGCAAGCTTTAAACCGGTTTGTGTTGCAATTACAGTATTACAACCATGCGCGATGTTCGCAAACGGACCGCCATGAATGATAGCAGGATTGTTTTCTAGAGTTTGAACCAAGTTCGGCATCAAGGCGTTCTTTAAAAGAACAGTCATTGGGCCGTCGCCCTTCACATCTCTTGCATAAATAGGAGATTTATCTCTTCGATAAGCAATAATAATATCGCCAATTCTTTTTTGAAGATCTCCAATGCTAGTTGCTAGACAAAAAATAGCCATAATTTCGGAGGCGACTGTAATATCGAATTTATCTTCACGAGGAAAACCATTTGAAATTCCACCTAAGTTGACGTTAACTTTTCTTAACGCACGATCACCTAAGTCAACCACACGACCCCAAGTAATTCTTCTTTGATCGATTCCTAGTTCATTACCCCAGTAAATATGGTTATCAATTAAAGATGACAGCAGATTATGGGCTGAAGTAATGGCATGAAAATCTCCTGTAAAATGTAAATTAATTTCTTCCATTGGCACTACTTGAGCATAACCTCCACCAGCAGCTCCGCCTTTCATACCAAAATTTGGACCAAGGCTCGGTTCTCTTAAGCAGACAATCGATTTTTTACCAATTGCATTTAAGCCGTCATTAAGTCCAACAGATGTAGTAGTTTTACCTTCGCCAGCTGGGGTAGGGCTAATTGCCGTTACAAGGATTAACTTACCGTCAGAATTAGATTTACTTTTTTCAATAAAATCAAAATCTATTTTTGCCGCATCATGGCCGTAAGGAATAAGATTTTCCTCTGGAATATTTATTTTAGCAGCAATATCTCTTATGTGAATTTTCTTAGCAGCTCTTGCAATCTCTATATCTGACATCGAACTTTGGATCCTTTCCCAAAAATTGTGGTATACAATATACCAATAACTTCATAAATATTTAAGCTATTTAAGTCAAAAAAAATCAAAATTCTCCTTTATTTTTTAGCCTATGTGTCGCATGAAAAATTTAATTTCATAAAAAAGTCATTGTTACTTAGTATATTTGTAATAATTTAAAAATGTTGAAAATATTAGTAATAGGGCTGGGCTATGTAGGAACAGCAAACGCTGTACTTCTATCTCAAAAAAATGAAGTAACCTGCTTTGATATAGATACCTCAAAATCAAATAACCTTGTTAATGGTATTTCACCAATAGAAGATAAAGAAGTATCAGAATATTTATTATCGAAGAAATTAAATTTAAAAACAGTCAATGATTATCCTACTGAAATTGATAAGTTTGATATTGTACTTATCGCCACTCCAACAAATTATGACATTGAGACAAATAAATTTGATACTTCGTCAATCGAACAATCATTAGAAAATATTCAAAAATCTAATTCTAATCCAACAGTAATTATTCGATCAACAATACCAGTTGGATATATAAAAAAAATACAAAAGAAATACCCTAATTTTGAAATTATTTTTGTACCTGAATTTTTAAGAGAGGGTAGGGCTTTAAAGGATAGTCTTCATCCATCTAGAATAGTAATAGGTTCTCATTCCAAAAAAGCTAAAGAGTTTGCTAAATTGCTAATTGATGCCTCACTAGATAAAAATGTTCAAACTATATACACAAATTCTACAGAGGCCGAGTCATCAAAATTATTTTCCAATGCTTACTTGGCAATGAGAGTTACATTTTTTAACGAATTAGATACATTTGCAATGTCTAGAGGTTTAAATACAAATGAAATTGTAAAATCTGTAAGTCTTGATCCAAGGATAGGTGATTTTTATAATAATCCCTCTTTTGGATACGGTGGATATTGTTTACCTAAAGATACAAAACAATTATTAGCAAACTTTGATAAAGTTCCTCAAAAAATTATGGAAGCAATTATAGAATCAAATGTAATGAGAAAAGATTTTATAGGCTTGGAGATAGCAAAACTAAAACCTAAAACAGTCGGGGTCTATAAACTAGTTATGAAAGAAGGCTCTGACAATATAAGAGAGTCTAGTATGCAAGGCATAATGAAAAGAGTTAAGGCAAAGGGTATAAAAGTAATTGTGTATGAACCTCTGATAAAAGAAAAACAATTTTTTAATTCTGAAGTATATCAGGATTTAGAATTATTTAAAAAAGAAGCTGATTTAATTCTTTGTAATCGAAGTCATCCAGACTTAAAGGACGTACAAGATAAGATCTTTACGAGAGACTTGTTTAATCAAGATTAAGACAAAGATAATTAATTTTCATTTACTTATGCAAAAAATACACGAATTATATGGTATTTTTATATTTTAGTTTCGCTTCAGATAGGTCTATACTGCCGTGCTTATATATATAAGGAGGAAACGATGACAAAAATTAAATCGTTGTTTATTTCTCTTCTATTAACTCTTGGTGTTTCTTCAGCAATTGCTGGAAGTCACGGAAGCACTCTTGATTTAGTTAAAGAAAGAGGAAAATTAATGTGTGGTTCCAACACTGGATTAGCGGGCTTTGGTGCTCCTAATGATGCTGGTGTTTGGGAAGGCATTGACGTTGATGTATGTAGAGCTGTAGCAGCTGCTGTATTTGGCGATGCTTCTAAAGTTGAATACGTACCTACAACTTCAAAAGTACGTTTCACAGTTCTTCAATCTGGTGAGATTGATATGCTATCAAGAAATACTACATGGACATTATCAAGAGACGTTGACCTTGGTTTAGAATTTGTTGGTGTTAACTATTATGATGGTCAGGGCTTTATGGTTCCTGCTTCTCTTGGTGTAAATAGTGCTATGGAATTAGATGGTGCTTCTGTTTGTATCCAAGTTGGTACAACTACAGAAATGAACTTAGCAGACTTCTTCAAAGCTAACGGAATGTCATATGAATCAGTTCCTGTTGAAACAAACTCAGAAGCTGATGCTGCATACACAGCAGGTCGTTGTGACGTTTATACAACTGATGCTTCAGGATTGTATGCAAGTAGAGCTGGTTATCCAGATCCATCTGCTCACGTTGTTCTACCAGAAATCGTATCTAAAGAGCCTTTAGGCCCTGCAGTTCGTCATGGTGATAGTGAGTGGGCTGACATCGTAAGATGGTCTTTAAATGCTATGATTATTGGTGAAGAGTTAGGAATTACATCAGGTAATGTTGATGAGATGATGAGCTCTAATAACCCAGAGGTGTTAAGACTTCTTGGTGCTGAGCCAGGTTATGGTGCAATGCTAGGTCTTTCAGATGATTGGGCTGCTAACATTTTAAGTCAAGTTGGTAACTACTCTGAGAGCTTTGAAAAACATATTGGTCCAAATACACCAATTAATATTCAAAGAGGCTTAAACGCTCTATATAAAGATGGCGGTATTCTTTACGCGCCTCCATTTAGATAGAAAACTTAAGGGTATGGGCATTGAGTCCATACCCTACTTTTTGTTTAGAAAGAACTCATTTTACTTATGCAGACCAATTTTCTGAGAAAAATTATTTTTGATGAAAAATCAAGATCATTGCTTATACAAACATTGGTTATTGGTCTCTTTGCTCTATTCATATATTTAATTGCACAACAAACTGCCTACAACCTTGAAAAAAGAGGTATTAGCTCAGGTTTTGACTTTCTTAATTTGTCAGCTGGCTATGACATAAGCATTCGTCTCATTCCTTTTACGAGTGAAGACACTCACTTCAGGGCATATTTTGTAGGTCTTTTAAACACTTTAATGATAGCAGTTTGTGGATGTTTCTTGGCTACTATCATTGGTTTTCTTGTAGGTGTGATCAGACTATCAAGTAATTGGCTCTTTCGAAATATCGCATATGTTTATGTTGAGTTTACAAGAAACGTACCAGTTCTTTTACAAATTATTTTGTATTACAGTATTCTCTTACATCTTCCTAAAATAAAACAAGCTATAGAAATATTTGATGGTTTCTTTTTAACTAACAGAGGTTTTTTTTCACCATCGCCTATTTTTAAAGAGGGCTTTAGCTTAGTTTTATGGAGTTTTCTTATAGCAATTATTGCTTCAATTTTAATAAAAAAAATTCTAAAAAAAAAACAAGAGCAAACAGGTCAACAATATCCAATATTTTTAATTAATAGTGCTCTTATAATTTTCACACCAATATTAGTTTATTATATAATGGGAAGGCCTTTAGAGTTTGATGCCCCAGTTTTAAAAGGTTTTAATTTTAAGGGAGGCATGGTTATTCGACCAGAATTTTTAGGAATGCTTTTTGGTTTATCAATTTATACTGCAGCATTTATATCTGAAACAGTTAGATCTGGAATAATAGCTGTTTCAAAAGGACAAAGAGAAGCCTCCCAGGCTTTGGGTTTAAAAAATAATCTAGTTATGAGATTAATCGTTATACCTCAAGCGCTAAGAGTTATTATTCCTCCTTTAACATCTCAGTATTTAAATTTAACTAAAAATTCATCTCTTGGTATTGCAATAGGATATGCAGATTTAGTTCACGGATTTGGTGGTATTTCTTTAAACCAAACAGGTAGGGCAATAGAAATAATGTTAATGGTGATGCTAACTTATTTAACAATAAGTTTAACGATTTCTTTATTTATGAACATTTATAATAAATCAGTCCAATTCAAAGGTAACGCATGACTACTTTTTCTAATCAAAGCTTAATGCGCAATAAGTATTATAATTGGATTATTAAAAATTTATTTTCCTCCTGGGTAAATTCTTTAATGACAGTCGTTGCAATTATTTTTATTTACGAAGTAGGTACCTTTTTTCTAAATTGGGCATTCTTTGCTGCTGATTTTAGAACAAATTTTCAAGGAGAATTAATAACTGATCGATCTTTCTGCTCAAAGAATATTATGCCTGGAGAGTACGGCGCGTGTTGGGCGATTATTTATGCTAGGTGGGATCAGTTTATGTATGGATTTTATCCTATTGAAGAAGTATGGAGGGTAAACTTTGTTTATGCACTTCTACCACTCGCTATTATAGGAATACTTTTTGATAAACTACCTTTTAGAAAATATTTTATTTACTTCACTTTTATTTATCCATTTTTAGCTTACTTCATGCTTTATGGAGGACCTGGTTTAAGTGTTGTAGGAACTAATAAATGGGGGGGTTTATTAGTAACATTATTTTTAGGAGTTACTGGAATAGGCCTTGCATTTCCTCTAAGTATTATTTTGGCTCTTGGTAGACGTTCAAAAATGCCAATTGTGAAATCTCTTTGCGTTGTTTTTATTGAGTTCATAAGAGGCGTGCCTCTTATTACGTTACTATTTACTGCAAATGTAATGCTCCCACTATTTTTACCTGATGGTGTTAACCCTGATAATCTTCTTAGAGCTTTAGTTGCTGTAACTCTCTTTCAATCTGCTTACATGGCAGAGGCAATTAGAGGCGGACTTCAAGCCATTCCAAGGGGTCAAATTGAGGCTGCACAATCTTTAGGTTTAAATTATTGGCAAACAACTCGTAAAATTATTTTACCTCAAGCACTTAAGATAGCCATTCCTCCTATAGTGAATACCTGTATTGGTCTTTTTAAAGATACTTCTTTAGTTCTTATTATTGGTCTATTTGATTTACTAGGTATTGGAAGAGCAGCTTTAGCTGACATGACATGGACAAAACTTTATTATGAGGTTTATGTATTTATATCTCTTGTATTTTTTATATTTTGCTTTGGGATGTCTCGCTATAGTTTATATTTAGAGAAGAAATTAAAAACAGATAATAGTTAATCATGGAACAAGTTATTCAATTAGAAAAAGTTAATAAATGGTATGATGATTTTCACGTACTTAAAGATATTGATCTAAGTGTTCAAAGAGGTCAAAAGATCGTTGTATGTGGCCCAAGTGGCTCTGGTAAATCAACTATGATTAGGTGCATTAATAGATTAGAAGCTCATCAAAAAGGACATATTGTTGTTCATAATACAGAACTTACAAATGACTTAAAAAATATTGATATGATTAGAAAAAATGTTGGGATGGTTTTTCAACAATTTAATTTATTTCCACATCTATCTGTCATAGATAATATATCTCTCGCTCCAATTTGGGTAAAAAAAATGCCAAAAAAAGAAGCAGAAGACATAGCAATGTCATATTTAGAAAAAGTGAAAATCCCAGAACAGGCTCAGAAATTTCCTGGACAGTTGTCTGGGGGTCAACAACAACGAGTTGCTATAGCAAGATCTCTTGCCATGAACCCAGATATCATGCTATTTGATGAACCTACCTCTGCTCTTGATCCTGAAATGATTAAGGAAGTTTTAGATGTGATGATACAACTAGCCGAAGAAGGAATGACAATGCTAGTTGTTACTCACGAGATGGGTTTTGCAAAAACTGTAGCTGATCAAATGATTTTTATGGATGAAGGAAAGATTGTTGAACAAGCAACACCAGATGAATTCTTTAATAATCCTAAAAGTGATCGTACTAAACTATTCTTAAGTCAAATACTTAATCATTAAAAAAAATGAATGAAATTACAATGGCCCTAATATCGGGCTGGATTGTATTTTATTTTGCTGTTTTTTTACCTGGCCCTAATACATTTTTTGTAGCGTCAGTTGGAATAAGTGGTCAGAAAAAACAAATCTGGGGGGCTGCTGTTGGAACTGCAATTGGCTCTTTTACTTGGTGCTTATTAGCTACTACAGGAATATCCTTTCTAATCTCTAATTTGATGGGTTGGGGGTTTATTTTATTAAAAATACTCGCAAGTCTTTATATGTTTTATTTAGCATATCAAATTGGTAGTCAGTACTTTAGCTCTGAAAATCAACTTATTAAATTATCAAATGAGAGAGATTTTTTTCACAGCATGAAAAAGGCAGTAATCGTAGCCTATACTAATCCTAAAGCTTTTGCGTTTTGGTCCGCTTTAGCAACTTTGCAATTTAGTGAAAATTTAACTTTTAGTATCGCTTTAATTTTTTCGACAGGGAGTTTTTTCATATCTGCCATGAATTATTCAATTATTGGCCATTTTTTTGGTATTAAAAAGTTTTCAAACTACTTCAATAGATCTAAAAATATTATCAATTTAGTATTTGCTGGTCTTTTTATATTTGTTGCTATTGAAATTTGGATATTGAGTTAGGCAAAAAGCCCTAAATAGGGCTTTTAAAATTTTCTTATAAATCTTCTATCTAACTCTTTTTGCCTTCTCTCAAGATCAATCATATCAATTGCTTGAGATAAATAAGCCTCTTCTTTGTTAGATTTTGTTTTTTGATCATTTTTTTCGTTGATAATTATATTTCTGATAGATTTAAATAAATTACTCATTATGCAGCCTCTTTCATGTTATTAGGAAAAGATTGATTTCTTTGATATTGGGAGTAAGCCCATTGCCAATCATTGCCATATTCAACTTTGCAAAAATTAATAATACTATCTTCTTTTTTACTTAAAAAAGATAACCAGAAATTTAAAGATCGCTCTGTAAATCCAAAAATTTTATTCATTTTTTGTATTTCCTTTCAGACATATATATAAGTCTAAAAAAATATTTTACTTTTGCTAAATTCAGACGGCTGATGTCTTTTTATGAGACTGCCAAAAAAATTTCATTAAATAATTCAAATTTGGATGTAGTCAATATTGCAAAAATAATGATAGGTTTGCTATATGGACTATAAGATTTTTGATGGTCATAACGATGTTTTATTTAGGCTATTTTTAAAGAAAAACCCAAACTCTCACCTTGATTTTATAGATGGAGATAATGAGGGCCATTTAGATCTTCCTAGAATGAATCAAGCAAATTTCAAAGGGGGTTTGTTTGCAATTTATGTTCCCACTCCAGAACATGCTGTTTCTGACTCAGATAAATTAGTTAATTACAAAGATATGGAACAAGATGAATATTCATTACCATTACCAGGATCTGTTGATGTGAATGATGCTCTACCAATTGTTTTAAATCAAATATCAATCCTTTCTAAAATTGAGAGAAAATCTGGCAACAGAGTTAAAATTTGCTTATCTAGTGAGGATTTAGAGACTTCTTTTAATGAGGACAATTATCAATTATCTGTTGTGATGCATATTGAAGGTGCAGAGTGTATAGATAAAAACTTTTACAATCTTGAAACTCTATACCGAGCTGGCCTTAGATCTGTTGGGCCAGTTTGGTCAAGGCCTACTATGTTTGCAGAGGGTGTTCCCTTCGCATTTCCAAGATCACCTGATATTGGTGAGGGTTTAACTGATATTGGAATAGAGTTAATAAAAAATTGTAATTCTCTTAAAATGTTAATCGATACTTCTCATTTAAATGAAAAAGGATTTTGGGACATTACTAAATATTCCACATCACCCTTAGTTGCAACACATAGCAATGCTCATGAGATATGCCCACATACTAGAAATCTCACAAATAAGCAATTAGATGCGATCAAAGAAACCGAAGGTATGGTTGGGGTTAATTTTGCACCTGCTTTTTTGAGGAGAGATGGAAAAATGGTTTCTGATACAGAATTACAAATAATTGCAGACCATTTTAAATACCTTATAGACTATCTTGGAGAAGACAGAGTAGGCTTTGGCTCTGACTTTGATGGAGCTATGATGCCCAAAGATCTTAATAGTGTATTAGGTATGCACAAATTAATTGAATTATTATCGAAGCAAAATTTTGATGGAAAACTAATGATGAAAATCACTCATCTAAATTGGATAAACCTTTTAAAAAGAGTGCTAAAATAAATGAAATTTTTTTTAAGTGAAACTTTAGTATCAAAAAAATTCTGATATAATTTAATTATGGGACTACATTTTGATCATAAATCAAAAGCTGGTGAAAGAGCCATGGAGAAAGAACGAAAGCGTCTAGAAAAGCTTGCCGCAAAGAAAGCTAAGAGAGAAGCTAAGAGAGAAGCTGAAGAATTAGCTGAATTAGAGCGTCTTACAAATCCAAATGCTCCACCTGAGGGAAATCAGGAACAATAATCTGATTAACTTCAATTATATGAATTTTTTCGATCTTTAGTATCGACTCAGACTTCCTTTAACTTATATTTTCTTTGATCCTCAGACATAGAATTAACTTGCTTCTCATACCAAATTTTAAATTCAGTTGTTGTGTCCTTGTAAAGAATAACTTTTTTTCTAATAAGGAAAATACCAATATCACTCTCAGGAACACCAATGAAAGTTTGTCTTTCAGTATGCATAACTTTAATATTTTTTTGAAGAGGTTCATGCTCACATAAATAATATCCGTAATGCTCCCCCCAAACATACCTAATGATAGGGGTTGTGGCCTCAACCATCATTTGCACATATTTATCTTCATTTTTAAGAAAATTTTCCATACCTGGTACAGGTTGATGAATTTGTGCAAAACTAAGACCAATTTTTTCTTTAGGCTCCCAAACAGAAGGGAAAGAAACATGTAAAGCAATAAGTTTGTTAGATCTGTGAAAAATTGCTATATCCTCTTGGATAGCATAACCAAGTTCAATAAAATTATTAAAATTAAAAGCCTTTGAGGGATATTCACTTTTTAAAATATTACTCAACTTGTTGCATATAATTTTATCTGTTTCTGCTGTGTAATAATCATCAAAAAAAATATTCTCCTTACATTTTTTTTTTAAATTTAAATATCTATCTTGATGCTCATCAAATTCTATAATTGGTAAATCTTTTATCTTTTTTATTCCAGGGGATACAGAATAAATAGGTCCATATGGTTCCCAATCAATCATTTTGTAAAAAAAATCAATATACCAATTAAAGTGATAGCAATGATTATAAGCCTTTTAAATAGGTCTTCTGGTATCTTTTTGTGAACATAATAACCTATCCAAACACTTAACATTACTAAAAATGCTATTGGATAATATATTTTGACAATATTTAAATAACTCCCTCCAAGAAAAACAAAAAATAATGCCCTTAAGGAGTTAATAATAAAAAAATATCCAGCCATAGTAGACCTCAGCTCCTGTTTTGAAGAAAAACTATCTTTATAACCCATCAATACAAAAGGTCCTCCAATGGTATAAATTCCTTGAATAAAACCACCTAAAATTACAAAAAATTTTTTTAAAATTTGAGGAAATATTATATTTGGAAAAAATAGGTTTAAGCATCCATAGACAATTAAAATTAAGGCAAATATTTTTATTAAAACATCTGATGTAAAATAATTAATAAAATAAGTTCCAATAAGAGCCCCGGGAATTGTATAGATCAAAATCTTGATTAGGTGTTTTATAGAAACATATTTGTATGATTGAATTAAAACTGCCAAACCAGACGATAGGCCAACAATCATAGCTAATTTTAATAGGGAGTTAAAATCAAAGAAAAACCCACTAAGTCCTAAAAAAATTATAGTTCCACCAAAACCAAAAATACTCTCAATTGCATAAGCAAAGCATGCTATTATTGCAATTATTGAAAAATTTGGCATCTAAATCTCTTTAACAATCTAGAATGTTTTATGTTAAAAGTAATCTATGTATTTAAAAATAATATGTTCTTTTATTATATTATTATTTTTTAAAACAAATTTATTATATGCGCTTTCCCAAGATATCTCTTTAACAATAATGGTTCGGTCTACACTGGGTACAGAATACATACTTGCTAAAAGTATATGTAAAGTTTTGGATAGAGAGCTAGAAATATCCCATAGTTATGGAGGATCCAACACCTTAGAATGCGATACACGTCTAGACGATAGTGTTGATGAAATTATAAAAAAAATTGAACAAAATCAATTTCAATATGCAATTATAAAAAAATCAGATTTATTTGAACGACCTTCTAACTTATCTCTTCGTTCAATTTTAAATTTTCCTGCAGATAATGACTATGTCTTCATTTCAAATCAGAATGTGGATCCTAATGTTATAAAAGATATTAACTTTGGGATCATGAATCATTTGTTAGAGTTTCGCTATCTACACAATTCATTCTTTGATTTTTCAGAGAGTAATTTGATTGTTAAACAAAAGATCCCATTACATTTAGGAACTCTTAGATTTAGTGATGAGTGGAGTAAAGGAAAAAGAAGAAGGTTTACAGAGGTAGACTGATCTTAACAAAACCGTCAGTTACTACATAAATAAATATTAAGGCGAAAAAAATTCCACCGACAAATACTTTCATGAAACAAACTTACTAAATAGATTTTAGGTGTAAAGTATATAAACTGTGCAAAATTGTCATGAATGAGTTTGTTTTTGGTTTTTCAACAAGTTTAAGTCTAATACTAGCAATAGGAGCACAGAATTTATTTGTAATAGAGCAGGGCATAAAAAAAAATAATATATTTTTAGTTACATCGATCTGCATACTAGGTGATTTTTTATTAATTTTTTTTGGGATTTTTCTATTTCATTTTATTAAAAATTTTATCAACGATCTAATCAATCTATTATTATCTGTATGTCTAGTACTCTTTCTCTTAAATTTTATATGGTTGAAATTAAAAACATTTAAATATGATATTGAATTTTCACAAACTCACTCACAAACATCAAAGTCAAAAATAACCTTACAAACTCTTGCTTTTACTTTCTTAAATCCTCATGTTTATTCAGATACCGTTTTTATTTTAGGGAATTTATCAAAAAATTTCCCAACTATTTCTGATAAGGTTTTATTTGGACTGGGTGCTAGCCTAGCATCTTTTATTTTCTTTTATTTTTTAGGATATGGTGCTCAGTCACTAAGAGCATATTTTTTGAACAAAAAAATATGGAAATTAGTAAATATGATAATAATTTCTTATTTATTAATACTAACCTTATCGATCATTTTCACGGAAATAATCTAATTTTCAATTTTTATTTAATAGCTATCTAATCAGACGATTGTTAGTTGCATAGTTGTTATGCAATCATAACACGACTTTTTTTCCTGAAATCATATATATTTTATATAGGAGCAGTTCTTAAAAAGTTTCAAATATCTACGTGTTGATATAGATTCTTAGTTATTCCCTCCTAGTTATAACGAACTGCTCCATTAATATAATGCCAAGCTTTACAACACTTTATCCAGCACTTTTGTTCCCTGCCATACCTTTGATGATGATATCATTCGGTAATAGATACACTTCTCTTGCTTCACTAATAAGAAAGATTCATGACTCAATAATTACAAATAGACCAACCAGTAAAGTGGTTCAACATCACCTGGATCAAATTAAAGTGCTTACAACCCGTCTTACATTGGTTAGATCAGTTCAAACCCTTTCTGGTATTAGCTTTTTGTTGAATTTATTATCTATTTTTCTGAGCTACATAAAGGTATACGACTTAGCCTTAAACTTTTTTGGTTTTGGTGTATTGGTATTTTCAATAGCAATAATGTTATTTATCTATGAAATTCAACTATCTACTAAAGCACTCAGCAAGCATTTAGAAGATCTAAAAGACCTAAGTTAACTCATTTAATGCAAGATTAGCTTTTTTTTTGAATAAATATCTCATGTGAAAATATACAAATACAGAACCAAATAAGTTTGTAAAAAAAATAGCCCACCAAATTCCAACTAAACCTTTTTCAAGAGTTTCTGAAAAAAGATAAATTATAAATGGAGGTAACAAGACTAATCTAATAAAAGTATAAAAAACGTTTATTGAGGGTTTTTTCAAACCTGATAGGACAGAGTCACATCTATCAATAATTTGATATATGAAAGCTAAAAATGCTGCCATAAATAAGTAACTACCTGCAATCATTACAACCTCATTGTCTCTCGAAAAAAAACTAGCAATACTCTCTCCTGCAAATATAAGTATTATTGCCCCAAATATCATGATTGTTAATGATAGTTTAAGTGAAATTAAAAAAGCTTCAAAAATTCTATCAAAATTTTTAGAACCAAAATTTTGTCCAACCATGCTCAATAAAGCACTACTAAACCCTATTGCTGGTAATAATATAATCTGCTCAATTCTTAAAGCTATACCATAAGCTGCACTAGCTGATGCACCATGACTTGTAACAAACTTCTGCATTATGAAGAAACCAATTGCAATCATTAACATGTTTAAGCTCGATGGAATTGATTGTTTTAAAATTCTTATAACAAATTTAAATTCTAGCCTTATATATTGGTAACTGAAATATTTAAATAATGGGCTCCGAATTGCATAATAACTTAAATAGAAAAAATGAAATAATTGAGATATGACAGTTGCAAGAGCTATTCCTAGAGTTCCTAAAGCAGGGACAGGTCCATAACCCAAAGATAAAAAAGGACTAAATATTAAATTAATAAAAAAACTGATAATTAATGCATTTCTATTTTTTTTTGTATCTCCTTGAGCGTATAAAAGAGAATTGACCACAAAAGATACAATAAAGATAGGGGCACCAATTGAGAGTACCTTTATATATTTTAGACCATTATTTAGAAAAATACCTTCTGCTCCAAAATATAAAAATACCGGCTTTGATAATAAATACGTTGCCAATCCAATAGCTATAGATGTTAATAAAGTTATCAATAGGGCTTGAATATGGATTTTCATTGCTTCATTTAACTTTTTTTTACCTATAGCTATTGAAACGAGTGCAGTTGCACCTTGTCCAAAACCCACAGCAAATGCTAATAAAATGAAATATAATGGATATGAAATTGATAAACCTGCTATAGCCTCAGTGCTTATAAGACCAGCGTAAAAAGTATCGACAACATTATAGAGCGTGTAAAACAAAAGACCTGTCCCAGCTGGAACAGCCATGCCAATTAATTGTCTCTTAATATCCCCTTGAGTAAGATCCATAAATTTAAAAAGGTCTGACAATTGCTAGTATAACAATTAAAATTAAAAGAACTGTAGGTACTTCATTAATAATTCTGAGATATTTTGAGGTATATTCACGATAATTACTCTCTAAGCTCTTTCTTATTTTTCCCAAATACATATGAAAGGCAGAGAGTAAAACAACTAAAATAATTTTTAAGAAAAGCCATAACTCAAAACCTACGTAGTGAATTAAAGCTAAGCCAAACACCCAAGTTAATATCATCGCTGGGTTCATTATAATTTTGAGCAATTTATATTCCATTTTTTGAAACACACTACTCATCTCAGAATTAGTAATATTCTCTACATGATAAACAAAAAGTCTTGGTAAATAAAATAAACCTGCAAACCATGAAACAAAAGATATTATGTGTAAGATTTTTAATAACTCATACATTTTATTACCATTTAGCTTCGGGGGGCATGGACATTAATATAGCATCTATATTACCACCTGTTTTTAGCCCGAATAAGGTACCTCTATCATAAAGTAAATTAAATTCAACGTAGCGAGACCTTTTTTTTGAGAGAGCATCTAAGTCAATTTGATTAAATTCTAAATTTTTCTTTCTACTAGAGTTTTCAATGACAAAATTTATAAAAAACTGACCAACATCTTTTATAAATGAGAAATCCTTTTCAAAATCTGTATTAATATAATCGAAAAAAATTCCTCCAATGCCTCGACTTTCACTTCTATGTTTTAAATAAAAGTACTCATCACATTGTTTTTTGAATTTTTCATAGTAATTTGGATTATGTTGAGCGCATGTTCTTTGAAGACCTTGATGAAAATTATCGGTTTCAATTTTTTCTGGAATCGCTGGAGTTAAATCACAACCACCACCAAACCATTGTTTTCCTTTTGTTGTAATATACCTAGTATTAAAATGAGCTGCAGCAATTTTAGGGTTCTTCATGTGAGCAACCACTGAGATCCCACTAGCCCAAAAACTTGGATCTCCTTCTGTTCCCGGCATTGATCCCCTAAATTCCTCACTAAATTCACCATGTACTGTTGATATATTTACACCTACTTTTTCAAATATTTCTCCTTTAAGTAATGACATCAATCCTCCACCTCCGCCAGGTCGCTGCCATTCTTTTTCCTCAAATTCAGACCCATCAAGTTTTTGTATTGACCCAACCATTTGATTTCGAAGCTCTCGAAACCACTTTTCTGCATTAATTTGTTGATTTTTTATTTGATCACTCATACCCACCCATGTAATTCGTTTTCTAACAACGAAGTGAGTAGGAGTATATGATCTTCTCGATCATTTAGACAAGGAATATATCCAAATTCCTTTCCACCATTTTCTATAAATATTTCTCTATTTTCTTCATTAAGCTCTTCTATAGTTTCGAGACAGTCTGAGGAAAAAGCTGGACTAATAACATGAATATGGTCTGTGCCATTTTTTGCCAAGCTCTCAATTGTTTTATCTGTGTATGGTTGAAGCCACTCTGCTGGTCCAAATCTAGATTGGAATGTTGTCATATAATTTTCTTCTGGTAAACCCATGGCCTCAGCTACTAATCTAGTGGTTTTTCTGCAAAAACAATGATAAGGGTCACCTTTATCTAAATATTTTTTTGGTACACCATGATAGCTAAATAAGATTTTTTTGGGTTTATCGTTTTTAGTCCAGAACTCTTCAATGCTATTTTTAAGAGCTTTGATGTACAGTTCATGTTCGTAGTAGCCTCCGATGAAACGAAGAGAAGGTACCCAACGCCAATTTTGTAATTCCTCTGCAACTGCATCAAATGTTGATCCTGTTGTAGCTGCACAATATTGAGGATATAAAGGTAGGACAATTATACGATCACAATTTTGATTACGTAAGTTATTTAAACCTTTAGAAATACTTGGATTACCGTAGCGCATTCCAATATCAAATACTATATTTTCATATTTCTTACTAATTACATTTTTAATTTTATTTAACTGTGACTTAGTGTGATAAAGAAGAGGAGAGCCATTTTCAGTCCAAACAGATTTATAATTTTTAGCAGACTTTGCAGGTCGAGTATTTAAAACAATACCGTTAAGTATAGGCCACCAAATAGCTTTTGGTGTTTCTATAACACGTTGATCTGAAAGAAATTGTTTAAGGTAAGTTTTTAAAGAGGATTTAGTTGGTTCATCTGGTGTTCCCAAATTTGTAATCAGAATACCTGTCTTCAAACCAGATCCATGAACATAGAGTTTATTACCTTTAAAAAAAGCCATTGAAAAACATTACGATTTTTGTGATAACTTAGTTCTTATCTTTTCTATAAATAGGTGAACATTAGCCTCAGGTGTAGTTTTTTTTACACCATGATCTAGGCTAGCTATCCAACCTGACCTGTGAGACACATCAATTTGCATACACTTTTCTAAATAATCATCGATGATATTAGAAAAAGCTTTTGAATCTTCCATAGCCAGTAAATTATTAGAAAAATTTCCTTGTAAAGATAAATGTGTTTTTGGTAATTCACTAAATATTTCCAAATTGGATCCAATTACTGTTAGTTTTAAATTTTCTAATCTTTGCAATTTATTTAATTTACTTTGAGAAATTCCTTTTGTGAAATAACCAATTTTATTGGGATAACTATCTACAATTTTTTTTATAAACGGAATTACTAATTTATCAAATTCTTCGTCATTAAGATTATTAGCCTCTGTATCAAAAATCATTAATAGATCTATGTCACTTTGAAACTGAATTTGGATATTCTTATGTATTAACTCTTCTAAGATTGGTAGAGTTTGTTGAAATAATTTTTCTGATACAGGATTATTTCTGATTGCAAAATGGTATAAAGTAAAAGGCCCCCCAGTAAAACCAATTAAGGACTTATCATTTGGCAATTCATTTCTAATAAGATTGAGTGATTTGCTTTGAAATTCCATAAAATTCTCAAATTCATCAATATTAAACTCTGATATCATTTTAGAATTTAAATTTCTTTCAAAAATAGGGCCGGGTTTAAATTTCAAGTCCATCCCTAAATAATCTAAAGGAAAAAGTATATCGCTAAATAGTATTGCGGCATCAAAGTCAAACTCAGCTATAGGTCCTAGAGTCACTTCACAAGCAAGCTCCGGCTCTTTGCATAATTGCTCAAAAGAATACTTTTCTTTTAAAGTTCTATAATGCTTATGGTATCGACCAGCTTGTCTCATCAGCCAAATAGGGGGTACTTTTTGCTCTTCTTTATTTAAAGCATTGTAAAATTTTTTGTTATAAGTATTTTGCAATATCTCTTGCTCCATAAGTAATAATAAAATCTGACTGTGCTCTTTTGAAGACCACCAAAGACTCTCTTAGTAAATCGATATAGTTGCCAAAATTAGCTTTACTAAGCATCTGCAAACCAGCAAATTCACCACTTACTTGAAACGCCCCGGTAGGAAGTAATGTTTCTTTTTTTATATCTTTAATTAAATCAATTGATGTCATTCCAGGTTTAACCATTAAATAATTTGCTCCTTGTGCAGCATTATTAATAGAACTATTGATTGCTTTTTTTTTGTCTGCAACCGGCAACTGGTAAGATGATCGATCAAAACCTTTAGGTGATGATTTTGCTACATCTCTAAACGGACCGTAAAAATGACTTTTAAATTTTGTTGAGTAACTCATAATCTGCGAATTAGAAAATCCATTTTGTGTAAAGATCTTTCTCAAGTATTTTGTTGTGTTTTTCATCATATCACTTGGAGCTATTATATCTGCTCCTGCCTCAAGATATGTATTTGCCGCTAATCCTAAGGAGTAATGAGTTTGTATAAGATCGATAGATTTTTGATGAGTAATTCCACAATGTCCATCATGTGTAATAGAACACAGGCACGTATCGATGAGCAATACTATATCTTTGCCAAAATATTTTTTAATTTTTCTAATGACCTCGTAGTGAAAGCTAAAATCTTCAGGATTTTTTTGTTTTTGAAGAGGAACAATAAACAAAAGAATGTTATTTATACCCCTTTTAAGATCTTTCTCAATTGCCTTAATGACAGCAGAAGATGACCAACTTCTATTATCACCTAATCCTTTAATTTTTTTTGAGTCATTAACTTTTTGGTCTACAAAAAAAGGCTGTATCAACATTTTCTTTTTAATCGAATTTGATCGATCTATAGGGAAATAATTTTTAATCATTTAAGTTCAAATTTTTTAAAATCTTCATATGTAAGATATATGTTTAATTGATTTTTAGGAATAAATTTAGAAATTTGAATATAAGTTTGTCCAGGACCGCATGCATTACGTTTATTCATTATTTCTGGCCTGAGCTGTATAGCCATCTTGAAAGCAGAAAAGCTCATCCAATAAAAGCTCTCAGCAATAAATAAATTATCAATCGTAGTATCGTTAATAAGAGGGGTTAGACTGTAATGAGATATTATAGGAAATTTACTTTTTAAATTATTTTCCTTGTATGTGAGTTTGTAAGTACAGTTCTGATTACCTTTGTAAACGTTTTCAATTTCACGATAATTTTCTCCAAAACCATCCAGAGATGAATTTACAAGAATACCTTTTTTGTTTATTTTTTTCCAAGAAGTGACACCAGAAGTAATAAGATTTGATACAGTTTTTAAAGTACCAAATTCTTTAAAGTCTGCTCTAGTTGCAAGAATGTTTTTATTCTTAAGAGTTTTGCTAAATTTATGCAAATCTCTCCTGAACATCTGGTATTTAGAGATGTCTGAAGGAAATATATTTTTCACTCTTCTTACACGCTTACTATTGAGATATTTTTTTTCATAAAAATATTTTTTTATTTGAGTGTCCTTACCTCGAGCAAATAGAATTTTTTCATTTAAAACATTTTCTATTGTTACCCCTATGTCTAGATTGCAACCCCCTCCCCACTTATATAAATATTTTCTCTCCTTGTAACAATCTTCAGAAGTGGGCATATGATTTATTTTTTCTAAAATTTTTTTAATTTTTTCATCATCATTCCTGAATTCTAATGCAATACATCCCTGAGCTGCGGCGCTTGGGAATTCAGAAATTGGTAAAATAACCTTTTCAAACTTTTCAAAATTTAATCTAAAATTTTTATATTCTTTCTTATCAATTTTTTGGCCGTATTTCAAAATTCTGTCTATAGCAGCTTTTGCTATAAATAATCCATCCTCCTTAGAGGAATTTAAAACTTTTTCTAATCTTGAAGGAATATTACCTCTAATTTGAATTGATTTTAATTCCTGATATGGAAGGAATTCCTTTAATTTTTTTAAATAATATTTTCTTCTTGGTGAGGAAGTTCCTATTACTAATTTTTTTTTATTTAATGATGATCTTTTTATTAGAATAATATCTCTTGGATCATCTCTTTTAAGACAAACAAAAGAAGTTTTATTGAGATTTTTAACAGGCAGGTCTTTGTATGAATGAACTACAACATCTGCCTCTTTTGAAACTAATTTCTTTGAGAGAGAATTTGTAAATATTCCAAAACCATGCTGCTCCCAAGCCTTTACTGAAAGATCCTTATCACCTACACTAGATGAGTAATGAATATCGATTAAATTTTTTTTAATCTTATTAATTTCTATTTTTGCTATATGTGTTTGAATTTTAGCTAGAAAACTTTTTCTTGATAATAGAACTATTTTTTTCATATCATATGATGACATTAAGAAATAACAAATAATCAACCTTAATACAATTTAAGCGAGACTTAATGGTCAATATGTACTTAAGTAAAAATATGTTATAGCTAGTCATTATTCAAAAGATGAGCCAGAAATCAGTTTTAATTGTTGGTGCAGGATCAGGTCTAAGTGCCTCATTAGCTAGAATCTTTCATTCAAAAGGTATGAAAATTGCTCTAGCTGCAAGAAATATTGAAAAACTTAGCTCTTTAAAACAAGAGACTGATGCTTTGGTTTTTAAGTGTGACTCAACTGAAAATAAAAGTGTTCATGATTTATTCTCACAAACTGACTCAACTATTGGTACCCCAGAAATCGTTATATACAATCCATCTCTTAGAATAGTTAAACCTTTTGTAGAATATGACCCAGAAGAGATGCTTCAATCAATAAAAGTAAATAGCTACGGGGCATTCTTAGTAGCGCATGAATCAGCAAAAAGAATGATTAAATCAGGACAAGGAAATATTTTTTTTACAGGCTCGTCTGCAAGCATTAAAGGATTTGCTAAATCTGCATCTTTTGCAATTGGCAAGTTTGGATTAAGAGGCTTAGCTCAATCATTGGCTAGGGAATTACACCCACATAATATACATATTGGTCATTTTGTGATTGATGGAGGAATTGGCAGAGAACCAATTGGAAATTATCAAATGATACACCCTGATGAAATTGCAATACAATACTTTAACTTTTACCAACAAGATAAAAAAGCCTGGTCTTGGGAAATTGAAATTAGAACTAATACTGAAAAATTTTAGAGGAATGCTTTGGAAATAGGTATAGACAGTTTTGCTGATAAAAGAGAAGGATCAGATAGTGTCAAAGCGATAAATAATGTCATTGATAGAATTATTTTTGCTGATGAGGTTGGTTTAAATTCATTTGGAATAGGCGAGCACCACCGAAAAGAATTTTTAGACTCTGCTCCATTCATGATTTTATCTGCAGCTGCTGCAAAAACAAAAAAAATAAAGTTGATAAGCGCAGTAACTGTTCTAAGTGCAGCAGATCCTGTTCGTGTATTTCAAAATTTATCTACTCTTGACTTAATATCTGGTGGTAGAGCAGAAATGGTTGCAGGTAGAGGGTCATTTTCTGAAGCATTTCCTCTATTTGGTTTAGATTTTAAAGATTATGACGATTTATTTATTGAAAAACTTAATTTGCTTCTGAATATAAGAGAAAACGAATTTGTTAGTTGGTCTGGTAAATTTAGACCCCCAATAAATAATTTACCTGTTTACCCAAGACCTATTCAAAATCCAGTACCAATCTGGTTAGGTGTTGGTGGGACCCCTCAATCTTTTGCAAGAGCCGGATCAATGGGCTTGCCTTTAATGATTGCAATTATCGGAGGTAATACTCACCGTTTCAAACCTTTGGTAGATATTTATAGGCAAGCTGGTAAAGAAGCTGGACATCCTCCTGAAAAACTTTCTGTGGGACTTCATTCATTAGGCTATGTTGCAAATAGTATGGATGATGCAATTAATTTGTATTATGAGGGCTACTATAAAATGTTTACAAAAATTGGAAAAGAAAGAGGCTGGGGCCCTGTCACTAGAGATCAATTTGATAATCAGATAGGTCCATTAGGTGCAATAGTCTTAGGAGATCCTGATCAAGTAGCGAAAAAAATTATTAGACATAGCGAAGCTCTTGGAGGAATTGATAGATTCCAATTTCAAATGGATATTGCTGATATTACTCATGAAAATTTAATTAAATCCATTGAACTTATTGGCAAAGAGGTAATTCCTAAGATAAATAGGACAAAAAGCCCCTAAATATAAGCTTTATGCGTCTTTATTGCAGTATCTTTTAGAATAGTTAAAAATACATTAGTATTTGTGAAAAGTCATAATTGGAAGTCTAACTATTTAAGTACCCTTCAATCTGAAATTGATAAAATTAAAGACGAAGGTCATTACAGAGTATTTAATAATATTGAGAGAAAAGCTGGACAATTTCCTAAAGCCACAAGACACAGTGGTAATGGCCAAACAGAAGAAATAGATGTTTGGTGCTCAAATGATTATTTGGGTATGAGTCAAAATAAAAATGTTATTTCCGCAATGCAGTCTGCTGCAGAAAAGCTAGGCGCAGGCAGCGGCGGGACAAGAAACATATCAGGCACAACAAATTTTCATATACAGTTAGAAAAAGAAATTGCACTTTTACATAAAAAGGAGAGAGCTTTAGCATTTAATTCTGGCTATAGTGCCAATGAATCAGCTCTTAAGTCAATTATCTCAGCTTTTGATAATTGTTTAGTTTTAAGTGATGAACTCAATCACGCTTCTCTTATAGAAGGTATTCGAACTAGTAAAAAAGAAAAGGCAATTTATAGACATAACGATGTAAAACACCTTAAAGATATTTTGAAAGGTGTTGATTTTATGCGACCTAAAATTATTGTTTTAGAATCTGTCTACTCCATGGAAGCTGATTTTGCACCACTAGAGGATATCATTCAAGTTGCTCAAGATAATGGAGCACTAATTTATTTGGATGAAGTCCATGCTGTGGGTTTATACGGTCCCAATGCAGCAGGTGTTGCTGATCAAAGAGGATTAGCCGAACATATTGATATAATCAATGGTACCTTAGCAAAGGCTTTTGGGCTGGCAGGCGGATATATAGCTTCGACTGAAACCATAATTGATTTTGTCAGAAGTTTCTCAAAAGGATTTATTTTTACAACTTCTATGTGCCCTGCAGTTGCTGCTGGAAGTTTAGAAAGCATTAGACAAGTAAAGAAAAGTAATGAAATTCGATCTACATTTTTTGAGAATGTTGATTTCGTTAAAAAAGAGCTTCGATCCGCAGGAATACCTTTTTTAGACTCAGGTTCTCATATAATACCTGTCTTAATTGGAGATAGTAAATTGTGTAAAGAAATTAGTGATTTTCTTTTAAACGAACACCAAGTTTACGTTCAACCAATAAATTATCCTACTGTTCCAAAAGGCACTGAAAGAATTCGAATAACCCCAACTCCATGTCACGACCCAGAGTCCACTGAAAAATTTGTGGATGCTTTAAAAGACGCTTGGTTCAAATTTATGCCTCAGTTATCCAAATTTGAAAATCAATTTACTAATAAAATCAAAGCTGTTTAAATACCATATTTGATCAACTATTATATATGTTATAAAACATATTAATGCGAGTGATAGCATTTTATAGCTTTTTTGATATTTCCAATCCTAAAAAATTAAAAGAAGAAATAAATTTATTCTTTCTTTTGAAAAAAATAAAAGGATCAATTCTCGTAAGCAAAGAAGGGCTCAATGGAACAATTACTGTTACTCAAAAAAAAGAAAAAAATACAATTAATTATTTAATCTCATTGGGTGTTTTAAATGAAAATATCAAAATATCTAATTATAGTGGCCAGGAAATATTTAAGGAATTTAAGATAAAACTTAAAAATGAAATTGTAACTTCTGATTTTGGATTAAATATTTCTGAGATTAAACAAAGTAAATTCATACAACCAAATGATTGGGATAAATTTATTAATAAAAAAGATGTAAAGATTATTGATACAAGAAATAATTATGAGTATAAAATTGGACATTTTAAAAATGCCATAAATCCTAAAATCGACACATTTAAAGAGTTTAATGAATTTATAAAAACAAATAAGGACCAATTTCAAAATAAAAAAGTAGCGATCTATTGCACGGGAGGGATTAGATGTGAAAAAGCTGGTCCTTTAATGGAAAGATATGGAATAGATACTTACCAACTTAAAGGAGGTATTTTAAAATATTTTGAACAAACTAATTCAAAATTATGGAATGGAGAATGTTTTGTTTTTGATTATCGAGTTTCACTGACCAAAGAACTTTCAAAAGGAATAAGTAAGCTTTGTTATGGCTGTAATACGCCCTTGACAATTAAAGAGACAAAATCACCAAAATATGAAAAAGGATTTACTTGCCCTGTTTGTTTTGACAATATGACAGAAAAAAAGAGACGTTCTCTTAAAGACAAGCGAGAACATTGGAAAAAAGTCTTTTAATTTTCTAATATCAATCTTGACCAAATTTAAAATTAGTTTATTTTACGCCAATGGCTAAAAAGTCCACTTATCAGTTAAAACAGTTGATACCTGAAGAAAAACCAGAAACTGGTACAAAATATATTGTACGTAAGCCCACAAAGGGTTTAAAAGTCTCTGACAAACTTCGCCAAAGAAAGTATGACCCTGTCTTGAAACAACATGTTTGGTTTGTTGAAAAGAAAATGCCTCCTCATAGTAAATAATTTTGTTATTCTCTAACTATCGAACATAAAACTTTATACTGGCTGAGAAGAGACTTTAGGATCACCGACAATCCATGCCTTGAATTTATTTCAAACCAAAAATCTGAAGCCCTTCTAGTATACATATATGATGACATAGAAAAAAAAGCTACTGGAGATGCTGGGCATTGGTGGCTTGAAAAAACTCTTAGAATACATGCTAAAAAATTAGATCAGACCTTCAATATAAAGTTAATAATACTTAAAGGAGAGGCAAAAAAAAATATCTCTGATTTAGTTAAAAAATATAAAATTACATCTTTAATTTGGAATAGGCTTTATTCTCAACAATCGATTAGACGAGACACTGAAATTAAAAAATTTTTTAAAGAAAGTAGTATTCAAGTCGACACTTTCAATTCACATTTATTAAATGAGCCTTGGGAAGTACAAAACAATTCAGGGCAATATTTTAAAGTCTTCACACCTTTCTGGAGAGCTGCTTATAAAGTTTATTTAAATAAGAAATTTAGTTATAAAAAAAAAATATTTATAAAACCTTTAAGACATAATCAAAAAACTGATCTTAGCTTTTTTGATAACAAAAATTGGTACCAGAAGTTTGATAAGCACTGGAGTCCAGGAGAAGACGCAGCTTTAAAAAAAATTGATACTTACATCTCATCCGATATTGATAAATATGAGGTTAATAGAAATAGACCAGACTTCGATCAAACTTCGAGAATATCACCTCATTTAAGATTTGGAGAAATCTCTCCACGTGTAATAATAGAAAAGATCCAAGACTCAAAAAAAATGAATAATTCAATAAATACATATCTTTCAGAGATTGGTTGGAGAGAGTTCTCTTATTCTTTATTGTATTACTCGGAAGATTTATCCAATAAACCCATAAATCCAAAATTTAAAAAATTTCCATGGAGAAACAGTAAAAAGGATTTTACTATTTGGACTAAGGGAGAAACAGGTATTCCACTAGTCGACGCTGCGATGAAACAAATTTATGAAGAAGGTTGGATGCACAATAGACTAAGAATGGTAGTAGGGAGTTTTTTAGTTAAAAATCTGTTGTTAAACTGGACATTGGGTGAAAATTACTTTCATAAAAGTTTATTAGATTATGATGAGGCTAGTAATGCTGCTGGATGGCAATGGATTGCAGGTTGTGGGGCAGATGCTTCGCCATATTTTCGAGTCTTTAACCCAGTGCTTCAATCTGAAAAGTTTGATCCTCAGGCTCAGTTTATTCTCAAATATATTCCTCAATTAAAAATTTTTAATTCTACAAAGACAATATTTGAGCCGTATTTAGACGAAAATTTGTTAAAAAATTTAATCAAAGATAAAAAATATTTTAACCCTATTGTAGATCTAAAAGACTCTCGAAACAGAGCTCTTGAGGCTTACCAACAAACCAAATCATAATTTGAAACAAAAAGTAGCTATAATTGGATCGGGTATAGCAGGGCTATCATCAGCATATTTTTTACAAGATAAATACGATGTCACACTTTTTGAAAAAAATGATTATTTAGGGGGTCACGCTAATACAAGAGAGGTTAAAGATAATTCTGGAAATACTATCTCTATAGATACAGGTTTTATTGTCTATAATGAATTAACATATCCAAATTTAACTAAATTTTTTAATTGTCTAAATGTCGAAACAGTAAATAGCAATATGTCTTTTAGTTTCTTTAATGAAGAAAGCAATTTTGAATATGGAGGGGGAAGCTTAGGTGCGTTGTTTGCAGACCGTAAAAATTTTTATAATTTAAAATTTTATAAAATGCTTAAAGACATAATTATTTTCTATAAAACTTTTCAAAAGAAAAATATAGTTTCAGATATTTCTATTAGAAATTTTCTTAAAACAAAAAATTACTCTGATGAATTTATTAATTTCCATTTACTACCTTTAATTTCAAGTATTTGGTCAACTCCTGATCAGGACTCTCTTAATCAACCCTTAAAAAGTATTATTAATTTTTTTCAAAATCATAAACTATTTAATTTTATTAATAGACCACAATGGAAAACTATAAAAAATGGATCTAAGCAATATGTTAAATCTCTTATCAGATCTTCAAAATTTACTATAAAAAAATCTTGTAGGATTCAAAAAATCTCAAGGACTAATAATGTTGAAATTTTTTTTGAAGGAAAAAAATCTATTTTTGATATGGTAATATTTGCTTGTCCCCCAAACCATTTTTTTCCTTTGTTAGACAAAATTCATCAAAAAGAGTATGAGATTTTGAAAGAATTTAATTTCCAAAAAAATTTAGCTCAATTGCATCAAAATACCTCTTTAATGCCCACTCACTTAAAAGCTTGGTCAAGTTGGAATTTTCATACCAATAAGAATAATAAATGCACACTCAGTTATTGGATGAATAAACTACAACCTCTTAATACAGGCGATAATTTTTTCGTTTCATTAAATCAGGAACAAAAAGACAACCATTATCAGACACTTTATGAACATCCAATATTTTCACAAAAAACTTTAAATGCTCAAAAAAATATTTCATACATACAAGGCCATGATAAATCATACTATGTCGGCAGTTATCTGGGTTATGGGTTTCACGAAGATGGTATTCAATCAGCTATAAAAGTTTGTAATAAGTTAGGTATTGATCTAAAGGGGTTTAATAATGCGGATACATCAAGAGTACAGTGGAATTAGTTACTTATCATAGTCTTGGAATAGGTAAAATTGTTCATAAAAGAACAAGAGATACTAATAACTTTTTTCAATATAATGCACCTTACTTAAGTATTAATCTTAGCAATACCTCAAAGATACATCCTTTTATATCGCTCAATAAATTAAATTTTTTTTCTATATTTTATAAACAACATGGTTTCAGAGATAAAAAAAAGAATTTGTACGATTTTGCAAAAAATATTGCAGACAAGCACAATATTGTTTTTAATAATGTTCAATTTATATGTATTCCCTCAATAATTGGCTATTCTTTTAATCCAATTAGCTTTTATTTATATCTTGATGATCAAAACAAAGTGAAATCAATTATTTATGAAGTAAAAAATACCTTTGGAGATCAAGTTCATTACTTAACTATAGATAAATTTAAAGATAAAGAGTTTAAAAAAAACATGTATGTATCACCTTTTATTGAGATGGACTGTGTGTATAAAATTTCATCAAAAAATAAATCTAAAAAACATTTTTTTTGTAATATTAATCAATTTAATCTTAAAAATGAGCAAATATTTTATGCTTCAATTGATCTAAATTTAAAAGAAATAACGTTCTTAAATTGTATTTTATTTTTTATTTTAAATATTTTTGGGAGTATAAAAACGATCACCTTAATTCATTATCAAGCTATCAAGCTTTTACTAAAAAAAAGTAAATTCTTTAAATATTCCAATAGAATTAAAGATAATCTATACTTAGATTAGAAAAGATTATTAAAAATTGTTTATTGATAAATATATACATAAAGTTTGCTCTAAAATAAGGCACGGATCCTTGAGCTTAGACGTAAAGGGAAAACCTTATGAATTTCATGGTGATTTAGAGGGTCCCTCAGTGCATTTAACAATTAATCACCTTTCCATGATATGGGATTTATATTTTCGTGGATCAGTTGGATTAGGAGAGGCTTATATAAAAAAGAAATTTGAAGCAAATGATTTAAGTAAATTTTTGGAATTTGGAGCTTTAAATGAAAAAGCTTTTGGTGGTGAGATGAGTGGATCTAAATTTTATAGGCTCTTATCTAAAAAATACATGAACAAAACAAAAAATTCTTTATTTCAAAGTAAAAAAAATATTCACGCCCATTATGACCTTGGTAATGATTTTTACTTAGAGTGGCTTGACGATACCTTAACATATTCCTCAGGTTTTTTTAAAACAGGATCTGAGACATTGTCTGAGGCACAAAAAAATAAATTTGAAAGTCTTATCAAAGGCAACGAGCCCAAACCCGGTGATCATGTTTTAGAAATAGGATCTGGGTGGGGAAGTTTTGCTTTTTATCTTATTTCAAAGTATCCAGATATAAAAATTGATACTTTAACTATTTCAAAAGAACAATATGAATTTGTGAATTCAAAAATTAAAGAATACCAGTTACAAGATAAGTTAAATGTTATTTATAAAGATTATAGAGAGCATAGAGGGAAATATTCTAGAATATACTCCATCGAAATGTTTGAGGCGGTTGGAATTCAATATTGGCAAACCTATTTTGAAAGAGTAAAAGATTTATTAAAACCATCAGGTGTTTTTTCAATGCAAACTATTGTAATTTTTGAAGATTTTTTTGATAGATACACACAAAAAATTGATTTTATTCAGAAATATATATTTCCTGGTGGAATGTTGCCTTCAGTGAAAGCTCTTGAGAAAATAGCTACCCAAAAAAAATTTAACTTTCAAATAAAAAATCAAATGGCTGATAGCTATTATCAAACACTTGAAATGTGGAGAAATAACTTTAATAACAAATGGGATAAAATAAAAAATTTAGGTTACTCTGAAGATTTCAAAAGAATGTGGAATTTTTACTTATCATACTGTTCAGGAGGTTTTAAGGCAAAAACAATTGATGTCTATCAAATAGATTTTACCAATAAGTAAAATACTTATGATTAACATCTACTTTTTTAAAAGTCCGTATTGATTGTGTGTATGAGAAATGTATTAATAGCGAGTATTTTATTAATATTTCTTAGCGGATGTAATAATATGAAACTTGAAAATTTTGCCGATAAGCAACCCACACTCAAAATAGAAGAATACTTTTTAGGTAAAACAACAGCCAGTGGCCTTTTCATTGATAGACTTGGAAAGGTAAGACGACAATTTACAGTTGAAATGGAGGGTATTCAGCAAGAGGATAATTTTATTCTTAATGAGACTTTTCTTTATGACGATGGTGAAGAAGAATTTAGAAGATGGGAAATTAAAAAGACTGGTGAAAAAACCTATGAGGGTACCTCTGAGGATATTAAAGGTATAGCTCTGGGTGAGAGATCTGGTAATGCAATAAACTGGCACTATACTCTTAAGCTTAAATATGGGGACGGCATAATGAATGTTAAGTTTGATGATTGGTTAATTATGCAAGATGATAAAAACGTTTTTAATAAAGCTACAATGAAAAAGTTTGGAATTAGGTTAGGAGATGTTTATTTATTTTTTACGAAGCAATAGTAGATTGTAATTTTTCTGCTTTTTCTTTTGCTTTTCTCTCACGCTCAGCTTTACGCTGACCTTTTTCAACTAACGCTTCTAGCTCTTCATAGGTACATAGACCAAGATCAGTGGGGTTTCTGAATTCCGTAATTGGTTGAGATTGGTTGCCAGCTCTTATATTAGCAACTGTCGGTTTGGTAGAACTTGTAAGTTTAGCAATTTGGGTATCAGTTAATATTTTACCATACTCTCGAATTAGCCAAGCAATAGCCTTGGGCCTTTCTTGTCTCACTGATAATGGAAGATATTTTTTTGTTTTGACACTAAATTGAATTGACTCAGATTTTTTATTTTGAAGTTGTAACTCTTGTGAGTGATCGACTTCACATCGTTTAATTTCATCCATCGTAAGTTGACCACTTGCAATAGGATTTAATCCCTGCATACGGTATGCATCTTCACCATCTGCAATACTTTGTACTTCTAGTTCGTGTAGCTGACAAAATTGAGATATTTGAGGGAAACTTAAAGCTGTGTTGTCAACTAACCAAACGGCTGTTGCAAGGGGCATTAAAGGTTTATTGTCAGACATAATTTTTTAAATTTAAATATTATATGACTTATATTTATTTTTAAAACGTGCAACTCTTCCACCAGAGTCCACCATTTTACCAGATCCTTGATTCCATGCTGGGTGAGATAGAGGGTCAATTTCAAGCTTCATAGTATCGCCAGCTTTCCCCCAAGTGGATCTGGTCTTATAAGTAGAACCATCAGTGCGCTCCACAGTTATCTCATGATAATCAGGATGAATTTTTTGTTTCATGGTTATCAGAAAATAGAGACCAAAGTTTAAAAAATCAAGTAAATATTTATAGATTTTTCAGTAATTCGCTACTGATAGCAGCACTTGAGGCTATTAAACTCTCATCTTTTAAAGGATCAAAATCATTTCCTTTTTCATTTAAGCATATTCCACCGGCCTCTTTTACTAAGATAATACCTGCTGCAATATCCCAGAGGTTTAGTCTTAATGACCAAAAACCATCAAATTTTCCTGATGCGACATTAGCTAAATCAAGTGCTGATGATCCTAGTAATCTAACACTTGTTTTTCTTTGAAGGGCTCCTATTTGCGCAATACCTTTTTCGAGAATGTCTTGGTGCTTAATTTGAACACCTGATGTAAACATACATCCATCTAACTTATCTCTTTGAGATACTCTTAGTCTTTGATTATTAATCCAAGATCCGGAACCCTTATGAGCCCAATATAATTCATTTAATATTGGGTTGTACGTAACACCAGCAATAATTTCTCCTTTTTGCATCAAACCAATAGTCACCGCAAAGTATCCATTGCCGTGTATAAAGTTTTTTGTACCATCAAGTGGGTCTGTGATAAATACTGGAGTATCACCTTTGAGTTTTTCTAAATCCTCAGAACTAAAAGTCTCTTCATCTATTTGAAGAAAATCAGGTCTATCTTTTCCCAAATTATAACTAATTGTTTCAGAAGCCCTAATATCTGCTGAGGATACAAAGTCATTTTTATCTTTTTTAGAGATTTGAAGTTTTTCAAGTTCACCAAAATCTCTAATCAAAGACTTGGCAGCACTTCTGCATGCTTTTTCCATTACAACAATTACTGGAGGGACAATAGACATAGAAAATTTATTTTGCTTTTTCTATATAAGTTAATTCACTTGTATTTATTCTGACTTTATCACCTGTTTCTACGTGTGGAGGGACAGTAACTCTTACACCGTTAGTTAGCAAAGCAGGTTTATAAGAAGAAGACGCAGTTTGTCCTTTAACAACAGCTTCTGTTTCGGCAATTTGCACCACAAGACTTTCAGGGGGATTAACATTCATTGGTTTATCATCATAAAATTCAATAGAGACTTCCATTCCATCTTCAAGAAATTTAGCTGTGTTCTCATTAACTTGAGTAATATTCATAATTATTTGTTCGTAAGTCTGGTTATTCATAAATGTAAAATCTTCTCCACTGCGAAATAAAAATTGGTGATTTATCTCTTCAGCTCGAATTTTTTCTAGAGACTCTGAACTTCTAAATCTCTCATTTAATTTTGACTGATTTGATATATTTTTAAGTTCTGCTTGAATATATGCACCACCTTTACCAGGTTGTGTATGGGAGAGTTTAGCAACCTTCCACAGAGAGTTATTATGCTGGATTATATTTCCAATCTTTAAATCGTTAGCATTGATTTTCATTTAGATTTATAGATCTGTATCATTTGCTCTAATAAAGCCAATGCATCAGCTCTAGATCTTTGAAAACAATTTCTTCCAATAATGGACCCATTACCATCTCCTTGATGAATTGCGAGAACTTCATCCATTAAAGCTTGATCATCTTTTGCATCTCCACCAGAAAAAACAACTAAGCGCTTTCCATCAAAAGCAACTTTTTTAATGTGGGCTACACGATCTTTTAAAGTGTTTATATTTATATTATTATCTTCAAATGCTTTTTTAGTTGGATCATCTTCTAAAAAGTCACCTGGAAGCTTGACTTTAATTATATTAGCTCCCAATAAAGCAGAAATGTGTGCAGCATATGAAATTATATTCATTGCAGTCTCACCTTTTTTAGAAATGTTTGACCCTCTGGCATAGGCCCATAATACTACTGCAAGACCTTTCTCCTTAGCCTCAAAACTTAGTTTTTTAAACTCTTCCATCAAATCAAAATTATGTTCAGATCCAGGATAAATAGTAAAACCTATCGCTGCACATCCTAGTTTTAATGCATCATCTACACTACCAGTAACAGCCTGATCTAGAGAGGTTGCTAGAGTATTTGAACTATTAATTTTTAATATTGTTGGAATTTGACCATGAAAGTTTCCAGAACTTGTTTGAAGTAACCCAAGAGGTGCTGCATAAGCTGACAAACCAGCATCTATTGCAAGTTGATGATGATAGTTTGGATCGTATGCAGGAGGATTAACAGCAAAACTTCTATCAGGGCCATGTTCAAAGCCTTGATCGACTGGTAAAATGATCATTCTCCCAGTTCCTCCAAGCTTTCCTTGTCCTAAAATTTTCATAAGATTTGATCTCACACCTACATTTTCATGGGTGTAGTTTGAAATAATTTTTTTGGTAGTATTTGTTACTTTCATAATTGCTCCTATAAATTACATACTTGAGCGGTTGTCTCAAGCATTCTATTTGAAAATCCCCATTCATTGTCATACCAAGTGAGTATTCTTCCAAAATTATCAGATACTGTAGTCGTTTCACTCAAATCTAAAATTGAACTTCTAGAGTCATGATTATAATCACTTGATACTTTCGGATCTTTATCCACTCCTAAAATATTTTTAAGAGAATTATTGGCATATTCTTGAAATTTATTATTCAAAGACTCAATTGAAATATTTTTTTTTGTATTAAATTTAAAATCTACAAGAGAGACATTTGGTGTTGGAACTCTTATTGCGGTTCCATCTAATTTTCCTTTTAAATGAGGAAGCACAAGACCAACAGCTTTTGCTGCACCTGTGCTCGTAGGAATAATATTGTTAGCTGCCGCTCTAGCACGTCTAAGATCTTTGTGAAAAGTATCAACTGTATTTTGATCTCCTGTATAAGAGTGAATTGTTGTCATGTATCCATTTTCAATTCCAAACTCCTGATCTATTACGAGAGCCACAGGTGCCAAACAATTAGTTGTACACGAAGCATTTGATATAACTTGGTGATCTAAATTAATATTTTTGTTATTTACACCTTGAACAATTGTTATATCTGCACCTGAACACGGGGCTGAAACGATGACCTTACTAGCACCACTTTCGACATGTGACATAGCTTTATCTTTAGATGCGAAAACACCTGTGCACTCTAAAATAATATCTACATTCTTGTCACTCCACTTTAAATCAATTGGGTTTCGCTCAGATGTAACAGTTACTTTATTTTCTTCTATTGAAAATTGCTCGTTTGAAATTTTATTAATCTCCGTAGAAAGAGGTCCGTGAATACTGTCATATTTTAATAAGTGAATATTTGTATCAATATCAGCTAAGTCGTTAATATAAGCAATTTCATATTGATCACTAAATTCATTTGACCTTTCTAAAAAAGCTCGATAAACAAGTCTACCAATTCTACCAAATCCATTAATTGCTACTTTTTTTTTCATTTTGTTTTAATTTTCCTTAATATTTTAGTTGATATAGTTTTTGTTGTTAACCCAAATTTTTTAAATACTTCACTCCCAGGAGCACTCGCACCAAAAAAATCTAATCCAAAAATATTTTCTGAATTTGTAAATTTATTCCAATACATGGTTGAGCCAGCTTCAATAACAAATGTTTCATCTAATTTAGATTCCAACAAAGTAATTTTAAAAGATCCCGATTGCTTTTCAAAAATTGATGTAGATGGCATAGATATTACTTTTGCGATAATCCCGTTATTTATCAAAACTTCAGCAATATTTACAGCTAAAGATACTTCTGAACCAGTTGCTATAATTGTAATATCATTATTTTTTTTTGGCCCGCTTATTACATAAGCCCCCTTGAAGTTTTTTGAAACTAATTTTTTATTAGAAATTTGAGGTAAATTTTGCCTTGAAAGACATATAAATGAAGGAGCATTATCAATCTTTAGGGCCTCTTTCCAACACACTATTGTTTCTTTTAGATCACAAGGCCTAAAAACATAACTATTTGGTATTAGTCTTAACATATTAATTTGCTCTATAGGTTGATGAGTGGGTCCATCTTCACCTAAACCAATAGAGTCGTGCGTGAAAACTTGAATAGGATCAATTTTCATTAAAGCAGCAAGACGAAGACTTGGCTTCATGTAATCAGCAAAACTTAAAAAGGTCCCTGAATAGGTTTTATAAATTTTAGTAGCTGCAATTCCATTCATTATAGCAGCCATGCCGTGTTCTCTTACACCATAGTGAATATATTGACCTGACATGTTTTTACTATTCATGACAGACATCTCTTTACCTTTAGTATTATTAGAACCAGTTAAATCTGCAGAGCCACCAAGGATTGGATGATCTTCTTTAATATAATTTAAGATTGCTTCAGAGGATTTTCTTGTAGCTTGATCAGAATTAAAATTTTTCAAATCTAATTCTATCTTGTTGAATAACTTATCTATATCTTTTTTAGATAAGTTTGAATGAAATGTTGATTTCGACTTTTTGTATAACTTTTTATTTTTATCAGCAGATCCTCTCCAAATCTTTAAGAGTTTATAGGGTATTTGAAATGGTTTTTCGCTCCAAGATAATTTACTTCTAGTTAAATTAACTTCATCTGAACCTAAAGGTGAACCATGTGATGATGCTTTGGCAGACTTGTTAGGTGAACCAAAACCAATAGTAGTTTTAAAATTTAACAAACATGGAGCGTTTGATATTTGCGCTTTTTTAAATAAATCATAAATATTTTGATGGTCATGACCTTTACCACTATACACCTTCCAATTAACTGACTTGAACCTTAGGTTTGTATTATCACTAAAAGCTAATTCGGTGGAACCGTCGATACTAATATTGTTGTTATCATAAATTAATATCAAATTATTTAACTCTAAGTGTCCAGCTAGACTTATTGCCTCTTGGCTAATTCCCTCCATCAAACAACCATCACCACAAAAGACATATACTTTTGGTGTTTTTGATAATTTTTTTTCTTTTGATAATTTTTTAAGTGCTATAGCCATTCCAACTGCGTTTGAAATCCCTTGTCCAAGAGGACCAGTTGTGATTTCAATGCCTGCATCTGGTTCATATTCTGGATGCCCCGCAGTAATGGAGTCTAATTGTCTGAAATTTCTAATTTGAGACAATGTCATTTTTTTATAACCCGTGAGATATAAAAGTGAGTAAAGTAACATCGAGCCATGCCCGTTAGATAAAACGAATCGATCTCTAAGCAACCAACTCGGATCATCTGGGTTATGTACTAGAAATTTATGAAAAAGAACTGTAGCTATGTCTGCCATTCCCATTGGCATACCAGGATGACCAGATTTTGCTTTTTCTACCGCATCGATTGATAAAAATCTGATACAATTTGCTAATTCGCTGTAATTTTTCAATGGAATAACTTTACTTAATAACTAATAATTAAAGTATGAATGAATTTCAACAACAAATACTTCAAAAAATAGAGCAAATTGCATCAAAACTTCAAAATTACAAAACTAGCAATCAAGAGTTGATGAACGAGAAACAAGAATTAAAAGCCAAAGTAGAATATCTCGAAAGAAGGGAGTTAGAATTAGTCTCTGAACTAGAAAATAATAAACTTGAGTTATCAGAAAAATCTCAACTTATAGATCAAGCAACAAATAAAATTGAGGAACTTTTAGGTTCAATTGATATAGATGGCTAATTTAACTCTAACAATTGGAGGAAGGCCGCTAAAAATACAGTGCTCTGATAACAATGTTGAAGCAGTTAAAGAGATCGCTTCTACTATTAGTAAATTAATAGAAGATGAAAAAAAAGAAAATGTTCCCTTTTTAACCTCTACTCTTATTGCTTATTTAAAATCTATGGAGGACGTATTAAAAAAAGAAAAAATATTACAAGACTCTTTGAATAAGAAATTATTTTATGAGAGCCGGATTCAGGAGTTACAAAATGAAAATCATAATTTAAAATCTGATATTGAACAAATTTTTAAAAAATTAAATGACAATCTAATTGTTGAATAAAAAACAAATACGTAATTACCACCTTGACCTAAGAATGAAACTTAGCATTTCGGACTTAGACACTTATTCTAGTATCATAAATTCAAAAATTTTAGAAATAATAGAAAAAATTAATCCACAAAAATCTGTTGGTTTGTTTTATCCATATAAAAATGAAGTAGACGTATTGAGAATATCAAATGATTTAATAAATAAAAATATCACATGCTCGCTTCCACGAGTAATATCAAAAGGAGCTGCTTTAAAGTACTTTGAATATAACCCTCATAATCCAAGTTTAGAAAAAGGTTTTGGTGGAATAATGGAACCTACTGGTGAAGTGGCTTTAGATCCTGATATAATTATTGCATCTTGTTCCGCATTCAACGAACAAGGCTATAGAGTAGGTTACGGAGGAGGTTTTTTTGACAGAACAATTGAAGAATTAAAAAAAAAAGGAAATTTAAAAACTATTTTAGCTGCCTTTGAAATTCAAAAAACTAACTTTAATTTTCAAGAAAGTTTTGATCAAAAAGTTGATTACATTTGTTCAGAGCAGAGAGTCTATTCCTTATGAATTTTTTAGTTATAGGAGATGTTGTTGGAAGATCAGGTAGAACAGCTCTTAAAGAAAATTTAAAAAATATACAAAGACAATTTAAAATTGATTTTACAATAGTGAATGCTGAAAATTCAGCAGGTGGTTACGGGCTTACAGGAAAAATATATGAGGATCTCATAAGCTGGGGAGCTGATGCTATTACTCTAGGAAATCATGCTTGGAAACAAAAAGAGATCATTGACTATATGGAGAGTAATCCAAATCACAGTATTATAAGACCTTTGAATTTTGAAGCTGGTTCACCAGGTAAAGGATATAAAATTTTTACTCATGAAAATGGTCATAGAATATTAGTAAGCCAAATTCATGGTCAAACATTTATCGACCTTCCTTTAGATAATCCTTTTAATTCTATTGACACGCAGCTCTTATCTATAATTAATGACCATAATATTGATTTTTCATTTTTAGAGGTCCACGCTGAGGTTACTTCTGAAAAAAATGGTATAGCTCAAAATTATGATGGAAAATTTACTGCTATATATGGAACGCATGTTCATATCCCAACTTCAGACGCAAGAGTATTGGAAAAGGGTACTTGTTTTCAAACTGATATTGGCATGACAGGTGATTATAATTCTGTTATTGGTATGAAAAAAGAAAATGCCATTAAAAGAATGAGAACCGGATCTAATACGCATCGGCTTGAACCAGCCGAGGGAATTGCAACTATTTCAGGAGCAATAATAACTACCAATGAAGAAAAGAAAAATTCCATTCAATCTATTCAAATAGGTGGTGTTTTGGACAGTAATTTATTATCTTAGATCATGGCAGGGCATTCCAAATTTAAAAATATCCAATATCGTAAGGGTGCTCAGGATAAAAAAAGAGCGAAACAATTTGCAAAAATAGGAAGAGAAATTCAAATAGCTGTGAAAATAGGAGGAACAGACCCAGAGTCCAATCCAAGATTAAGACTAGCTATAACTAATGCTCGAAGTGTGAACATGCCTAAGGACAATGTAGATAGAGCAATTAATAAAAATAATACTGATACTGCGGATTACTCAGAAGTACGTTACGAGGGGTATGGTCCTTTTGGAACAGCTTTTATAGTTGAGGCTTTAACAGATAATAAAAATAGAACAGCCTCTGAGATAAGATCTATTTTTTCTAAAAATGGAGGAAATTTAGGGGAGACAGGAAGTGTAAGTTTTAATTTTAATAAAGTCGGAGAAATACAAGTAAAAAAAGAAATTGATGATGGTGCATTAGAAGACTTACTTGACCATGGATTAGAGGACTACAACACAGAGGATAATACAACATATATTTATTGTTCTTATGAGACATTAGCATCATTGGAGAAAATAATGCGAGAAAAAAAATTTGAAATCGAAAGTGCCAATATTATTTGGAAGCCAAATTTGACTGTAAATATTGAAAAAGAAGAAGAGCTAACAAAACTAGTCAAATTAAATGACGAATTAGAGGATAATGATGATGTTCAAAATTGCTTTTCAAATCTAGATTTTGACTCTAGTTTGTTAGAGGTTACTAATGCCTGATAAAGCATGGAAGAATAGAGAAAGACTTGTTGCAAAGTTTTTTGGGGGTTTGAGAAACGCTCTAAGCGGGATTAATTCAAAAGTTACTCATGCAGACGTAATTCATGATAATTTATTTATAGAGTGTAAGTTAAGAGCTAAGCATTCGGCAATTAAATTATGGGATGATACAAAATCTTTCGCTGATAAGGAACAAAAAACCCCAGTTATTGCATTATGTGAAAAAAATAGACCTGGTTTTTGGATAATGGTACATTCAGATGATTTTGATAGGGTTTCCAAAGAGCTGAAAAACAAAAAAATAATTGAAGAAGAATAATATATGGAAGAAGTAGTTAACTTAGCCGCCCTTGAGGGTTCTGTAGATTTCTCAATGATGGGAATGTTTCTCAAATCTGATTGGGTCGTAAAATTTGTAATCATATTGTTAGTTATTTTTTCAATTCAATCTTGGAAGACAATTATTCAAAAAATTCTCCTAATAAATAAAATTAAGAAAATATCCAAAAAATTTGAAAATCATTTTTGGTCCGGTGTCTCTTTGGATGAGCTTTACCAACAAATTGATGATTTCGATCAAGAAAGCTTTTCAAATATTTTTAGAAATATTATGAATGAGTATGAAAAATCTCGAATGCAAAAAAATAAAGTCGACTCTGCTTTTATTCAAAGACTTTACACATCTCTTGATTTAAGTATTGCTATTGAGGATACAAATTTAAATAAGGGGCTGTCATTTTTGGCTTCTTCTGGATCTGTCGCACCTTTTATAGGTTTATTTGGAACAGTTTGGGGAATCATGAATAGTTTTCAAGCAATAGCAATTGCTCAAAATACTAACCTTGCAGTAGTAGCGCCAGGTATTGCAGAAGCTTTATTTGTGACTGCTTTAGGTCTTTTTGTGGCTATTCCTTCAACTGCTTACTACAACCTGATAACGTCAAAAATTGATAACTATTTGTCAGAAGCTGAAAGTTTTGGAAAGGATTTAGTGAATATAATTTCACGCCAAGTCAAATAAGGATATGAGAAAAAAACATCGACCTGTTTCAAGTATAAATGTCACCCCTATGGTTGATGTGATGTTGGTTTTATTAATTGTATTTATGGTTACTGCCCCTCTTCTTACAGTGGGGGTTCCTGTAAACTTACCAAAAGTTGAGGCTAATTCTTTAGATGCACAAAAGGAGCCTCTAGAAATTTCAATTAATGAAAATAATAATATTTATTTGGGTGAGGAACTAATACCTTTTGAAGAGTTAATACTAAAAGTAAAAACTATTGCTGGCTCTAACACTGATATAAGAATTTTTTTAAGAGCTGATACCACAATTAATTATGGAGAAGTAATGAAGGTTCTTGGTGCTCTGAACACATCAGGTTTTTTAAAAATTGCTCTCGTTACGAAAAAACCAAGTTAGTTGTCTACTATTACACTATTTGATCCTTTCAGAAATTTAATCTTATTCATTGAAAATTTTAGTTATAAAAAAAGTGATTTTTATTTCCAAATATTTTCTTTTCTATTACATCTTTTAATTTTGATACCGATGATAAATTTTACTTTTGAAAAAAAAATCAGCGATATTCCAATGATTTTACCTATCGAAATGTTCATTATTGAAGAAGAGACAGCTGCACCTGAATTTGTTGAGGAGATAAATGAAATTGTCCCAACATTTCAAGAAGAGGCTCCAAAGCAGAATGAAACTAAGGCTATTGAACCAGAATTAAAAGAAATAACATCACAAGAACCAATTGATCAAATAATTCAGGACACTAATGAAAAAGTATTGATTGATAACTCTGCAGACAAAACAAATGAATTTATAATTGATGAGAAAGTAAAACCTGAAATTAAAAAACCAGAAGAGGAGACACCACCGCCAATTGAAAATGATTTTGAGATTAAATTAAAACAAAAACCTGAACCTAAAGAGATACAAGAACCTAAAAAAGATATTGAGATTGTTGTAAAGAAAAAGCCTGTAAAGAAAACTTTCAATGTTAGTACTGTTCTTAAAGACTTAGAAAATCAGAACAAAGAATTCAAAAAAGAACAAGAAGCATCTGAAGTCAAACAAGAGGAAGTTTTCACAGAAAAAGTTGGACCAACGATGACTATTTCAGAAATTGATTTATTAAGGCAACAATTACATGGCTGTTTAAATCTTAATGTTGGTGTTGCTAATTTAAAAGAAATAAAACCTGTCATTTACATTGAAGTTAACCCTGATCGAACAGTAAAAAGTTCTAAAGTAGTCAATAAAGAAAAATTGAATGATCCATCATTTAGAACTGCTGCTGAAGCTGCAATGAGAGCAGTGAATAATCCAGATTGTAGCCCTCTTTTATTACCTGAAGATAAATATGAACAGTGGAAAGAAATTAATTTTACTTTTGATTTCAGCTGGATGTTTGATTAATAAAAATTTAATATATAAATTGCAAAATCTATCAGAAATATTCTTATGATTAAAAAAATCCTATTAATTTTGTTTTTTTCACTAAACGCAAACGCTGCTTTAGAGGTAACAATTGCACAAGGAAAAGTTGAACCCACCCCTATAGCTATAACTCAGATATTTGGTGCAGACTCAGACACTGCTAGATATGGGAATACGCTAAGGCAAATCATTAACAATAATCTAACAAATTCAGGTCTTTTTTATACAGTTAATGAAGATCTTTATATTCAATCCGATAATTTAGTTGAAAAAGTCCCTCGCTTTGAAGACTGGAAATTAATCAAAGCACAGTTTCTATTAAGCGCAGATGTCAGTAAAACTGACAAAGGGATTAGACTACGAATGAGGCTTTATGATGTCTTTAACGCAAAAGAGATAGAAAAATTACAACTTACAATACCTGATGAAAATTTAATAAGAAGAGTAGGTCATACTGTAAGTGACATCGTTTACGAAAGAATAACAGGCGAGACTGGTTATTTTGATACAAGAATTGTTTATGTTTCAGAAATTGGTCCACTAGATCAAAGAGTAAAAAGATTAGCAATCATGGATCAAGATGGACATTTGGATAGTCATCAATTTTTAACGGACGGAAAAAATTTAGTTTTAACTCCTCGTTTTGCACCAAATAATCAAATAGTTACCTACATGGAGTACAAAAATAATCTTCCAAGAGTTTATATTTACAATCTTAAAACTGGTGAAAGGGAAATTGTTGGAGACTTTCCTGGAATGACTTTTGCACCAAGATTTTCACCAGATAGTCAAAGTGTAGTGATGTCTTTTTCAGATCCTAATAATGCAGCAAATTCTGAGATCTATTTAATGGATTTAAACACTCGATCTCGCTCAAGATTGACAAATGACTCTGGAATTGACACATCTCCCTCTTTTTCTCCCAATGGAGAAAAAATTGTTTTTAACTCTGATCGTGGAGGCAGTCCCCAATTATTTATTATGGATAAGAACGGAGATAATATTAAAAGAATTTCAAAAGGTAGAGGTGTTTATGGTAATCCAGTATGGTCTCCTAGGGGGGACTTGATAGCTTTTACTAAGTTAACCCAAGGTAATTTCCACATAGGAGTCATGGATACAAATGGAAACAATGAAAGAGTAATAGTCAGGGATTTTTCTTTAGAGTCTCCAGCATGGTCTCCAAATGGTAGGTATTTAATATTTCACAGACAAAAAAGGTCAAATCTTGATGGAACAGGTGGAGAAGTATCAATACATTTTATAGACATAACTGGATATAACGAGAGGGTCATTCCCACTCCACTAGATGGAAGCGACCCAGCTTGGTCACCTTTATTATAAAAATTCATTAAAAATCATCAAATTTTAGTAAAAATTAAATAAGAATTGTCTTGATTTCCAAAAAATTCAGTGTTTATTTACCTAAACTATAGTAAGAATATATTTACGCGGAGATTTATAATAATGTTAAAAAAATTGTTTATGCTTATTGTTGCTGGTTTTTTCCTTGCTTCATGTGCTGCCACTAAGACAGAAGAAGGTGGAAACGTTGATGCAACTTCAACTAGCGCAAGTTCATCCTCTGGAGTTGAAATTACAGCTGGCACTCAAGAGGATTTGATTGTTAATGTAGGCGATAGAGTGTTTTTTGAATTTGATAGTTCAGAACTTACTGTTGATGCTCAAGCAACGCTTGATGCTCAAGCTGCTTGGTTAATGCAGTACCCTGACTCTAACATAACTGTTGAAGGTCATGCAGATGAAAGAGGTACCCGTGAGTACAACTTAGCTTTAGGAGATAAAAGAGCATTTTCTGTTTACTCTTATCTCGCTCAGGCAGGAATTGACACCAATAGAATGGAATATGTAAGTTGGGGAAAAGAAAGACCAGAAGTTATTGGGTCTGACGAAACTGCTTATAGTCAAAATAGACGCGGCGTTACAATAGTAAGTAATTAATAAAAATTTCATTAAGGTGCTCTTTTTTTGAAAGAGCGCCTAAAAACTTTATGAAAAAAATAAACAAAATATTGGTTATTTTTTTTCTTGTCTTTATTACCAATCACGCACAATCTGAAAAACACAATCAAGTATCAGTAGAATTAGACAGAATTAAAAATGATATTATTGATCTTCAAAAGTTTGTTTACAAAAATGAGACATCACTAAATAATTCTAATGACTCAAACGACAATATTGAATTAGATGAATTAAAAATACTAATTAACGATATTTCAAAGAGTATAAATTCATTGGAAAAACAAATTTTGGATATGAAAGATGATGTCAGTAACTTGTACTCTTTATACACATCATCAAATGTTGATGAAAAAAAAATAATCAGTACATCTGATCAACTAAATATAGAAGAAAGTTCCTCAAATATCGTAGAGAACTCAGAAGATGATCAGTTATTAGGTCAAATTAGTCTTTCTAAACTTGAGAAAGATAAAGTAAAAACTCCTGACAATTCTGTTGCGGATGTTGAAGAAGAAACTTCCTCATTAAGTATTGAAAAGGAGGAATTAGATGTAATCGAGATAAAATCTATATCAGAAGTTAATGTTTCTATGCTAAATGATTTGGATCAATTAATAAAAGATAGAGAAATAGAGCTAAATAAGCCGACAATTAACGTCGAAGAAGAACTAAAAAATGCTAAAACAAGTTTCGCAAGTCTTGATAACATGTCTGCTATTGAGAGTCTGCTCCTAATAGTCAATTCAGACACAGATCAAAAAGAATATTTGGCTGAAACTTATTATCTTCTTGGTAGAACTTATTTTATGGAGAATGAGATAATTGAAGCTGTAAAATATTTTGGTATTAGACATAGAGATTTCTCTTCATTTCCAAAATTTAAATCTGAAAACTATTTTTGGCTAGGAAAGTCACTATTTAGTATTGGTGATCAAGAAAACGGCTGTTTAATTATGGAGGATCTAATTTTTTCAAATACTTACATTGATAGCAAAGAAGTCATTGACTCAGCAAAATCTCTTCAAACCGACAAAGACTGTGGTTTGATTATTGATTAATGAAACACCACTCTCTATTGGCGTAAAGGATTACCTTAAAAATAATATATCAACTAACGAAAAAATATTAATTTCAATTTCTTGTGGATTAGATAGCACTGTCCTCTTTGATTTGATTACAAAATCAAAATATTTAAAAAATAAAAATATATATTATTTGATTTTTGATCACCAAAAAAGATCAGAGGGAAAATATGAAATAAAACAATTTATAAAGTTTTATAATCTTTCAAATAAAAATCTTTTTTTGAAGAGAGTTTCTCTTAAAAACAAAATAAAAGGCTTTCAAGAAAAATCTAGATTTAGTAGATATAATTTTCTATACAACTTTTCAAAAAAAAGAAATATTGAAAATATATTCTTAGGTCATCATCTTGATGATCTTAATGAAACTTTCTTTATGAGGAAAATTCAACAATCTGGTGCAGTTGGCTTATCAAATATCTTTTTAGAAAAATACAAAGATCTCAAATTACATCGCCCATTAAGTAAATACACAAAAAAACAAATTAAAAAATACGCAAATAGGAATAAACTAATTTGGTTTGAAGATAGAACTAATCTAGAGTTAGAATTTACCAGAAATAAAATAAGACACTTTCTTTACTCAGGTAAACATTTCTCTAAAATCAATCAAGAGAGATTTATTTTTTCAAAAACGTCTTATATAAAATCTTTGTACAAGAATTTTTTCAGATACAAAAAAAATAAAATTTTTGAAATTGAATCAGAAAAATTCAATAATTTAACTGAAAATCTTAAATTCTTAGTAATACAGTCTTTTTATTATGAAAATAGATTTTTATTTAAAAAACAAATTCGTGATGAAAATATTAGAAATTTTATTAAAATATTAAATAGCAACATTCAAAATGGTAAAGAAAGGTCAATATTTTCAGGAAAAATAGGTGTCTTAAATAAAAAAATCTATATAAATCTTACTTAGTACTTTAAACGTAAGTAACACTAACTATATTAATAATATGAAAAACTTCTCCAAAAATATATTTGTCTGGATTATTATCAGCCTTATTCTATTAGGCCTATTTAATGTATTTAAGAATTCCCAAAGAGATTATTCTTCTGTCAGTTACACTTACTCAACTTTATTAGATAAAGCTCAAAATGGTGAGATAAAATCAGTTGAAATTCAAGGAAATAATATTTTTGGTCAAACTATGGATGGTGTTGATTTCACAACCTATGCTCCAAGAGACCCTAATCTTATTGAAACCCTGAGTGATAATGAGGTAGCTATAAACGCAAAACCTGAACAATCCGGAATGCACCCATTATTAAGTATATTTGTTTCATGGTTTCCTATGCTGTTGCTTATTGGTGTTTGGATATTTTTTATGCGCCAAATGCAATCAGGTAAAGGAGGAGGCGCATTAGGATTTGGAAGATCAAAAGCTAAATTATTAAATGAAAATAAACAAAAAGTTACTTTTAATGATGTTGCTGGAATTGATGAAGCTAAACAAGAATTAGAAGAGGTTGTATCATTTTTAAAAGACCCTCATAAATTTCAGAGGTTAGGCGCTAAAATTCCAAAAGGTGCTCTGTTAGTTGGACCTCCAGGCACTGGTAAGACTCTTCTTGCAAGAGCAATTGCCGGTGAAGCAGGTGTACCTTTTTTCTCAATATCTGGTTCAGATTTTGTTGAGATGTTTGTTGGTGTCGGAGCTAGTAGAGTTAGAGATATGTTTGAACAAGGAAAGAAAAATGCACCTTGTATTATATTTATCGATGAAATAGATGCGGTTGGAAGGCACAGAGGTGCCGGATTAGGCGGAGGTAATGACGAAAGAGAACAAACTTTAAATCAGCTTCTTGTCGAAATGGACGGTTTTGAGGCTAATGAAGGTGTAATAATAGTTGCAGCAACTAATAGACCTGATGTTCTCGATCCAGCTTTACTAAGACCTGGAAGATTTGATAGACAAGTTGTGGTTCCAGCCCCAGATATCATTGGTAGAGACAAAATTTTAAAAGTTCATACAAGAAAAATTAAGATGGATAAATCTGTCAAGACTATAGCTATTGCAAGATCAACCCCAGGTTTTTCAGGTGCTGATTTGGCTAACATAGTAAATGAAGCTGCTCTTATAGCAGCCAGAAAGAATAAAAAAATTGTAACAATGGATGATTTTGAAGACGCTAAAGATAAAGTTATGCTTGGTACTCAAAATAAATCAAAAATCATTTCTGATGGTGAGAAAGAGGTAATTGCTTATCATGAAGCGGGCCATGCATTGGCTAATTTGCATTGTAAACACGCAGATCCAATATATAAATCGTCAATTATTCCTACAGGTAGAGCACTCGGTTTTGTGATGAGTGTTCCAGAGCAAGATAAAGTAATCCATCGTAAAGATGAATATCTAGATAAATTAGTTGTTACAGTTGCTGCAAGAATAGCTGAAGAGTTAATTTTTGGACCTGATAAAATAGGTTCTGGAGCTGCCGGAGATATTCAACAAGTAACAAACCTAGCTAGAGCAATGGTTACTCAAATGGGCTATAGCGATAAACTTGGAAGGGTTAGATACACAGGTAACCAAGAAGAAGTTTTTCTAGGACACTCTGTAACACAATCTAAAAATATTTCAGAAGAAACAGCAAGAATTATTGACCAAGAAGTTATTCGTCTTGTTGAAGAGGCTGAGACAAAAGCAAGAAAAATATTAAACGAAAATATTAAGGACCTTCACACAATTGCTAAAGGGCTTTTAGAGTATGAGACTTTAACTGGTGAGGAGATACAAAACTTAATCAAGGGTATTATGCCTAAAAGAGACGACGATTTATCTTCTGATAGTTCTGATGATAATACAGGTAATAAAAAAGAAACCCAAAGTAAGGGTCCTTTACCTTCTTTTACAAAAGATCAAAATTTTCCTCTTCCAAATTAACAATTATTCCAATATTAAATATCTCTAATGAGATTATTTGGCACTGATGGAATAAGAGGCGAAGTTGGAAAATACCCTTTAACTGCTGAAAACGTACTTAAACTAGCTAGAGCATCATCGCTTGTTTTAAATAAAAAAAATTCAATATCAAGAGTAGTTATTAATAAAGATACAAGATTGTCTGGTTACATATTCGAACCAGCTTTAACATCAGGCTTTATCTCAATGGGAATAGATGTAATTTTAGTAGGGCCTTTACCTACACCTGCTTTAACAGTACTTGGTAAGTCACTTAGGGCAGACTTTTCTGTAATGATTACGGCCTCTCATAATCCATATAAAGATAACGGATTGAAATTCTTTTCAGGTCAAGGTCTTAAAATTTCTCCTGAAGATGAAAATAAAATAGAAGATTTATTTTTTAATTATGACTTTGATAATTTTAAAATTAAACCGTCAAATTATGGTAAAGCAATTAGACTCAAAAATGCTCTAGGGAGATATTCTGAGGCTCTCAAACAGAATGCTGATAGAAATCTAAATTATAGTAAATTGAAAGTAACTTTAGATTGTGCAAATGGAGCTTCATATAAAGTAGCACCAGAAGTTTTATTTGAACTAGGTTTAAACCTTCACACTATTGGAAATAATCCCTCTGGCATAAACATCAATCATAACTGTGGCTCTTTATTTCCGCTAAAAGCATCAGATTTAGTAAAGAAAAAAAAATGCGATATTGGTATTTGTTTAGATGGAGATGGTGACCGAGTCGTAATTATTGATGAAAAGGGTAAGGTATTAAGTGGAGAGGAGTTAATTTATATTCTAGCTAAATATTATTTATCTGAAAATAAAATCAAAAAAGGATCAATAGTTGTAACAAATGAAATTGCAAATTATGGGCTTGATATTTCTCTAAAAAAATTAGGTTTAAAATTAAAAAGAGTAAAAGTAGGTGATAAAAATATTCTTAAACAAATAATCGATCATAAATACTTTTTTGGAGGTGAACCATCTGGACATTTTATATTTAAAGATGACATACTGATAGGTGATGGTATGACGACAGCTATCAGACTTTTAACTCTAATTCTAAAAAAAAACAAAAAGTTATCAGAGTTAAGAAAAGGTATTGATTTATTTGAGGTGATAAATATAAATCAAAGGATAGATAGAGAAAAATTTTATTTATTTCAAGAAAGTATTTATCAAAACATAAATAAATTATTTAAAAACTTAGATATTTATTACAATATTCGTCCTTCTGGCACAGAGCCACTTTTAAGAGTGAACTTGCAATATAAGAAAAGAAATATAAAAGTAAGTATTCTAAATAAATTAAAAACACAAATAATTAAAGTAATCTCGGATGCTTGTTAACTCTTTTGACACAAAATATGCTAAAACGGCTTTAAAATATGAAAGCCTTGATAACTCTTTTACTAAAATTCTTAGCTCTAATAATAAATTTTTAAGAATTTTTACATCTGTAATTGAAAATAAATCTTTAAAATCTCTCTCTGAGGCTACCCTTAGATCAGATATTACCGGTCAAGTAATAAATACAATTTTGACACATGATTCAAATTCTAAACACTACCTTTATTATATGGGAGATGTTTTCAAAAAAAATAAAATGAATAATAATTTTAAACAATTTAGACAACATGGTGTTGAAATTATAAACTTACCCAAAAATAAATCTTTCAAAGAAGTTTTAGAGATTTTAGATAGCATTTTGAAAAACATACTTAAAAAAAACTATACTTATGTTTTTACTGACCCAAGAATTAGTAAGAATATAAGTTATCTTTTAGAAAGTAGTAACCAAAAAAATAACATCTCGAAATTTGTAAATATTTTCAAAAAAAATATTAAAGCTCCCTTTGAACTAAATTTGGAAAAAAATTTTTTCTCTCAGGATTATCATCAAGATATATTTTTTTATGTTTATTCAAATATTTCAAAAAAAATAATAGCCCAAGGTGGTGGGTATCAATATAAAAAAAATTTAAAAAAATTAGAGGGATTTGGTTTCTCATGTAATGTTGATTACATTGCCGAATTAATTTAATGAATAAAGCAGTTATTGGACTTCAGTGGGGTGATGAAGGTAAGGGTAAAATAGTTGACTATCTCTCTGAAGATTTCGATTTAGTAGTAAGATACCAAGGTGGTAATAATGCCGGACATACAGTAATAGTTGATGATACAACATATAAATTAAATCTTATTCCATCAGGTGTTATTCGAGGTAAAATCTGTTTTCTAGGTCAAGGTATGGTGCTTGATCCTAATCATTTTTCTAATGAGTATGATCAAATTAAAAAAAAAATTAATAATCCCAAGATATACCTTTCATCAAATATTTCTTTAATCTTAGATTATCACAAACAACTTGATAAAATAAACGAGTCAATTTTAAATACTGAAAAAAAAATTGGTACTACTTCAAAGGGTATTGGCCCTGCATATCAAGATAAAGTTGGAAGAAAAAGTATCAAACTCTATGACTTAAAATCTAAACAAATTATTGAAGAAAAAATGTATTCGATAAAGAAGTTTTATGACCCTATCCTAGAAAGTTTTAATGAGAGTAAAATTAATATAGAACAAACAATTCAAGATTTACTTATTTTCTATGATGTAGTTAATGAGCTAATAGTTGATAATTCTCAAATAAAAAAAGAATTTAAAAATAAAAAAATTTTATTTGAGGGTGCTCAAGGTGCATTACTTGACTTAGATCATGGATCATATCCTTTTGTGACTTCATCAAATACTGTTTCATCAAATATAGTTATTGGTTCAGCATTACAAGTTGATTATCAAACAGTTGGAATATTTAAAGCCTACGCTACCAGAGTTGGAAATGGTCCATTTCCATCTGAATTATTTGATGATATTGGTGACTATATAGTTGAAAAAGGTGTTGAGATTGGAACAGTTACAAAAAGAAAAAGAAGGTGCGGTTGGCTTGACCTAGTATCTTTAAAATATAGCTGTGAAATAAACCGTGTAAATGAACTTTGCATGACTAAAGCTGATGTTTTAAATAATCTTTCAGAAATTAAAGTATGCAAAAGCTATAATTCAAAAAAATACGAAGATGTAAATTTTAGTGAAAGCGATATTTTGGAGTCATTGTCTTTAGAAAACAGTGATTTTGAGGTATTCTTAACTTGGGGTGAGATTGAAGATTTAAGTAACTTTGAAAAACTCCCGGTCAATCTAAAAAAATACATCTCATATATTGAGAATTATTTGAATATCCCCATTAAAATTATTTCACTCGGACCAGAAAGAAATCAAACAATTATCAGATAATTCAAGTTTTTGGTAAAAGTTTTTGGTCAGAGATTATTTTAATCTCATCTTGAATTTTTTTTATAGCCTTATTTTCTATTTGCCTGACTCTTTCTCTACTGATTGAGTATTGCTGGCTCAAGTCCTCTAATGTTTTTGGCTCCTCATCCAAACGTCTTGCAGTTAATATCTCTATTTCTCTAGGTTCGAGTTTTGTAACTGCTTGTTTATAAAGTGCTTTCCTTTTTTTTAATTCGTCATCTTGTTCAACTTTCGATACAGTGTCTATTGTTTCATCTTCTACTTGATCTATCCATTCTGAGTCATTTTCGTCATTTAGAGGAGTGTTTAATGAAAAATCTTGATTAAAGACCCTACCTTCCATTTGCTTTACTTCTTCCTGCGTTACCTCAAGATCATCTGATATAGATTTAATTTGATCATTAGTTAGGTAACCCTCTTCATATTTTTTAAGTTGATTTCTAAGACGTCGAAGATTAAAAAAAAGCTTTTTTTGAGCTGCCGTGGTTCCAATTTTAACAAGAGACCAACTGTGTAAAACATACTCTTGAATAGAGGCTCTAATCCACCATATAGCATATGTTGCTAGTCTAAACCCCTTTTCAGGATCAAATTTTCTTATAGCTTGAATAAGACCCAAATTACCCTCAGAAATTAAATCAAATAAAGGTAAGCCATATCCTTTGTAACCCATAGCTATTTTTGCAACTAAACGCAAATGGCTAGTAACAAGTTTTTGAGCAGCTTTTGTATCCCCATTTTTGAGCCAATCTATAGCAAGTCTTCTTTCCTCTTCATCTGTCAAAATAGGAAACTGATTTATTTTTTTTAAATATGGATAAACATCATTTTCAGAGGTAATGACAGGTAGTAAATTTTTATTTTCTATGTTCATTGTAAATTATTATTTAGATCTTTCATGTCGTTAGGTAAATCACAAGTAATTATAATGTGTTTTTCTAAAATTGGATGATTAAATTCTATCTTGTGTGAGTGTAACGCTTGCCTTGGAAATAATGAAACTAAATTTCTAAGATTATCAGTCATATTATTCAAACGAAATTTTTGTTCTTTATTAAAGCTGTAATCTTTATCCCCAATAATTGGAAGACCTAAGCTTAAAAGGTGAACTCTAATTTGATGGGTTCTACCTGTAATAATTTCACAATCTAAAAGACTTATTGAACCATGAAAGGTTTTAATATTTGAGACTTTAGTAATTGCATTTTTTCCAAGATTATCTGAAATGTAAAATTTGGTTCTCTGAATTTTATTTCTTGTAATATTTCTATTTATCTCAATGTTATTTTGGTTAAGAACACCATATGCAAAAGCTAGGTAATTTTTTTTTATATTTCTTTCTTTAAACATTTCTCTAAATTTATTTTTAGAGGAAAGATTTTTTGTGATTATTATAATTCCACTTGTGTCTTTATCCAGACGATGAACAATACCTTCTTTAAATTTCTCACCATCATCTATTGTAAATTGATTTTTCAGACTATCCTGCAAGCTTGGGCTCTCATCAAATTCATTTTTTTTGTGCGTAAGAAGTCCAGAGGGTTTATTTAATATTGCTATATCACTATCCTCGTATAATATTTCTATTCTAAAATCTTTATAGTTATATGATTTATTCATAGGATATATGTTAAAAAAAAAACTTTTATTAAGCCTCGTTATTATTCAAGGTTTATTAATAATTGCAGGAATAATAGCAATTATTTTTGGTGTTTTCTATAAAATGAGCAATAACAATAATTCCACAATGATAAATAATAAAAATATTGATTTAAATGATGTTTACTTAATTAATGAAAATAAATACCAGCAAAAGTTTATACTTGATAACAAAGCAATTTTTCAAATTAAAGACATTGAAACAAATAAAGTCTTGAAAGAAATAGTTATTGAAAAAAATTAAATTTATCATAATAGCAGGGTCATCGGCAGGTCATATTCTACCCGCAATAAAATATCTTAATAATTTAAGTGATATTAAAGCATCAAATGAAATACTCTTTATAACAAATGAAATAGGAAAAAAGTATTTAGAAAAAATTAAAAATGATAAAGTAAATAAACTTATAGTAAGCTCTAAAAATAAATTTTCCTTTATGTTAAAAATATTTTTAAAATTATCAATGCTATTTCTATTCAATAGAAAGTTAATATTGATAGGTTTTGGTGGCTTTATTACAACTCCTATATTGTTAATTTCAAAATTATTTAATATTATTTTTTTTTCATCAAATAAAATTTATATTCATGAGCAAAATTTTATTTATGGTTTAGCTAATAAAATAAATTATTTAATTGCAAAAAACGCATTCATTTCCTTTCCAAAAGTTAATATGCGTAGTAAAGAAATATTTGTTGGTAACTTTTTTTTAGATACAAATAAATTAAGAGAAAAACTTGATGATAAGTTTGTAAATATTTTATTAATGGGAGGTAGCGCAGGTTCGTTAGAATTAAATAATAAATTGTTAGAGAAAATTAAGATTTTAGATAGGACATATTTAGAAAAAATTAAATTTTTTATTCAAATACCAGACTCTCATACAAATATTTATAAAAAAAAATATCAGGATCTTTTAGATAATGATAATTGTTCATTTTTTATCTTTAAAAATAATCTTAATTTTAAAGAATATGATCTTATACTTTCTAGATCAGGTTCAGGCTCTATTAATGAAATTTTATATCATACTAATAATGTCTACTTTATGCCTCACTTAATATCTAGAGATCAACACCAAAAACTTAATTTAAGATATTTCTTTTCTCAAAACATGAGTTTAAAAAAATTTCAGATACCTAATAAAAAAAATATTGTAAGTCAGTTTTATTTCAATTCACTTATTAACCCTTATTCGATTGAAAAAATTATTTGTTACACCACTAGATGAAATTTTCGGAGTTAGCATCAAATAAAGTTCATATTATTGGAATTAACGGTATTGGTATGAGTGCTTTGGCTATTTATTTAAAAAAAAATAACATAAATGTTACTGGAAGTGATATTGCACACAATGCTAATACTGTAAATTTAGAAAAGTATAAAATCCCAGTATTTATAGGTCATAAATCTTCAAATATTAAAGATAGAGATATAATATTTTATTCTTCAGCAATTAAAAATAATCCTGAAATTAAAGAAGCAAAAAAAAATAAAATTCCCTGTTACAACAGATCTAAACTTCTTCAGTTAATATGCAAAGATAAATTCACGATTGCTGTATCTGGTTCACATGGAAAAACTTCAACTACTTCTATTTTAGGACATTTGTTAGTTCGTGCAGGTCTAAACCCTACTATTATATCTGGTGGTATTATGCAGAATTTCGGACAAAATGTATATCTTACTGACAGTAATTATGTAGTAGTAGAAGCCGATGAGAGTGATGGGACAGTATTTAAATTAAGTCCAAGATATTTATTATTTTTGAACGTTGATAGAGAGCATATTGATTTTTATAAATCCTACTCCAACTTTAAATCTAAAATTAAAAAATATATACTAGGTCAAATTAAAAAAGATGTAAAAATTTTCATAAACAATGATGATAATTTTCTTTTTTCATTAAAAAAATATTCTAAAAATTTAAAAACATTTGGCTCAAATACAAAAGCAAACTATAGTTATAAATTAATAGAGTTATCTGATAAAAAATCTTCATTTCAAATTTATAAAGGCAAAAAAATCATATCAAATAGTTTAACTACAAATTTATTAGGTGAACACAATGTAAAAAATCTAACTGCAGTTTTATCCATTATAGATGACTTAGGATATGAAATAAAAAAATCTCATATCCTTGATTTTAAAGGGACTAAAAGAAGAATGAATATTCTTGGTAAATTAAAAAAAACTACTTTTATCGATGATTATGCGCATCATCCAACAGAAATAGATAAATTAATTAATATTATATCATTGTATAAAAAGAAAATTGTTATTTTAATAATTGAACCTCATAGATACTCCAGATTAAATGATTTATATAAAGAATATTTGCATGTATTAAGCAATACCAATAACTTAATTATTTTAAAAACCTATGAAGCAGGCGAGAGTATTAAAGAAGGTATGAAAAATTCAAAAAACTTGGTGAATGATTTGAATGTTTCAAACAATCAAAAAACTAGATACATTGATAATTATAGTGATTTATTTAATTTTTTAGACCAATTTGTATTAAATAAAAGTGAAAGCATAGTTATCACTGCAGGGGCGGGCGATATATCAAATCAAATTCGTTTTTTTTATGACTCAAGAAAATAAAAATTTAGTTATTAACTATCCATCAGCTAAATATTCTTGGTTAAAATCTGGAGGAAACATTAGCAATCTATATAAAATTTATAACCAAATCGACTTAAGTAACTTATTCAATAATAATGATATCAAAGCTAAATCATTATTAGTGGTAGGAAATCTCTCAAATACATTAATCAAAGATGAGGGTTTCAAAGGAATAGGTATTAAACTTTTAGGTGATTTTACTAATATTAAAATAAATTCTGATCATATGTTAGTTGGAGCGGCAGTCTTAGACAATTACCTATCAAAATTTTGCTATCAAAATGCTATTTCAGGTTACGAGTTTCTATACACAATTCCGGGTTCAGTTGGAGGAAATATATTCATGAATGCTGGTTGTTATAATCAGGAAATAAAAGATAAACTAATAACTATCATTTATTTTGATATCAACGAAAACAAGATTTATGAAAAAAAAATTAGTGAATTAAAATTCGAATACAGAAAGGGGTTTCAAAAAAAAAATACAATAATCTTATATGGAAAATTCAAAATTAATCATAGTGATCAGAGTTATATAAAAGATATAATGCAGGAATATGAAAGAATTAGAAACCAATCTCAGCCTCAAAAAGTAAATTGTTGCGGTAGTATTTTTAAGAATCCTAAAAATCAAAGTGCTTGGAAACTAATCAAGTCGTCTATAGACAATAGCTTTTATAATGGTCCAATAAAATTATCAAAAATACACTCAAATTTTTTTGAAAATGAACCCAATATAAGTGCTAACAGCATAGATTTATTTATTTCTAAAATTCAAAAAAGAGTCAAAGATAAATACAAAATTGTGCTTGAAAAAGAATTAAGAATCATAGATTGATAGATAAAAATATTAAGTTACTGAAAATACTAGTAGTAGCAGGTGGATGGTCAGATGAAAGAGAAGTTTCTCTTATGTCAGGAAGAAATGTTTTTTCTACTCTCAAAAGAGACAAATTCAATGTAATATTTTTAGATATTAAAAAAACTAATATAGATCAAATTTTAATATTTAAGCCAGATATAATATTCAATTCTCTTCATGGTGAGTTTGGAGAAGATGGGGGAATACATTCATATGCCCAAAAAAATAATATATTAATTACACATTCTGGGGCCATTTCATCAGCTCTGTGCTTTAACAAGAGACTATTAAAATATTTTCTCAAAAAAGAACTTAATATTTTATCACCAAAAGAGATCGCATATAAAAACAAAATTAAATTTCCAGTAATTTCTAAGCCTAATTGGGGAGGGTCCTCTAAAGGTATTAAGTTTTTAAATAATATGAAAGAGCTTACAAAGACAACTAATAATCATCAAAATTTAATTGAAGAAATAATTTATGGAAAAGAATTAACCGTAACAGTTATTGAAAATAATAATAAAATTATGTCCCTTGGCGTTACAGAAATAGAGTTCAAAAGTCAACACTATGATTATATAGCTAAATATACAAAAAATAAGAGCTTTCATTTTCTACCAGCTAGAATATCGAAATTGCAATATGATTTTTTGATGAAAATATCAAAAAAAATATTTCGCATTTGTGGTTGCAAAGGAATAGCAAGATTAGATTTTATAATGAGCCATAAAAATGAAAAAATATATTTTTTAGAAATAAATACACATCCAGGATTAACAAAATTATCTCTAGCTCCTGAACAAGCTAATTACCAAAGATTATCTTATTTAAATTTATTAAAAGAAATATTACGTTCATCTCTATGAAATTAAAATATAGAGAAGTAGCTATATACTTTTTATCAATCTTAGTTTTAATATTATTTATTAATTTTTCTGTAAATTATATAACTAAAAAACCTTTAGAAATAATTAATTTCATTCAATCAGAGATACACGAAGATTTTGAAATAGAAATAACAAATAATTTAAACGACATAAATAATTTTTTAAAAGAATATTTATTTATTGATAGTCATTTGATAAAACGTAACAATAACGAAATTAATATTCAAATAAATCTAAAAAAACCTTTTGCACTAAACAATTTAACAAATGAAGTAATATTTTATGATAACACCACAGCTTCATCATATTATTTCAAACAAAATTATTTAGATAAAATAAATCTCATTGATATTTCTAAAAACAGTCTTCATATTAATAATTATCTAAATGAAAATTCTCAAATCCTATTCTCTTTGTTTGATATTAACCAAATAGAATATATCGATGATAGGAGATACAATTTAGCTTTAAGTAATGGTAGAATAGTTATGCTTCCTAAAGTAATTGATTCCAAATTGATAAATTTTATTAAAAATAACATTAATCTAATTGATAAAAGCACTAATTATCAACAGTTTCTGGATTTAAGAAATTTTCATAATAAAACTATAAGATTAAAATAATTGGATAGTTACAAAACATTAATTGAAATTGGGTCGTTTTCTATAAAGACCATTATATACTCCGAACTCAATCATGAATTTTCTATCATTGGAACAGGTAAGACTAGATCGAAAGGATATAATGGAGAAGAGATAGAAAATTTTGATGATTTTATCGACTGTATTAAAAATTCTATAGTGCAAGCTGAAAAACAAGCTAATTATATTATTAAGGATGCTTTTATTCTTGTTACAAATCAAAGTGTTCAAATTAAGAAAACACAAAAAGATCTTAATCTTAATGGTGCAATTGTTGAAAAAAATGATTTAAGAAAAATTTCTAAAATCAAAATTCCTCAAGATGAGAATTATCTTTATAATATATACACTTCACACTATAAGATTGATGATAAATTAATTACAGATAACCCTGTTGGATTAAACTGCAATAAACTATCTATAATTTCATTAGTATCAATGATTGATATGAAGCAAATTAATCTTTTAGATAATATATTTCAAAAACTACAAATTAAAATTTTAAATTATTTAGACTCTACGACTTCATATTATTTTTATTTAAAAAATAAACCCAAAACTAAAACTAATGTTGTACTCATAGATTATGGTTTTAATAATATTAATATTATTGTGATTAAAAATAAAGTTTTACATTTTATAAAAAAAATACCACAAGGTTGTAAAAAAATTTCTGATGATTTAGTAAATATTCATAATATTAGTTTTGATTTTGCCGAAAAACTTAAAATTTCTACAATTGATTTATCTGATACTAGAAATTCGACTGTTGAAATTCCTATTTGGGAAGAATTTGGTGATAATAAAAAAAAAAATGTTGGACACGATAATTTAAAAGAGATTACTTTAGATCGTTTAGATGAGACTTTTGAATTAGTTTTAAAATCTTTACCAAAAGATAAGAGTTTTTATTCGTATGTATTTACAGGAGGGGGTTCAAAGATTAAAAATTTTTACAATTACTTTAGAACAAAACATGGTTATGACATTCAGTTTTTGGAGCCGCCAAAGTCTTGCGGTATCCCTAAGGTTTTAAATGATGCTAGTATAATGTCTCTTTACTCAAGTTTTTGGCTTTTAACAAATAAAAGCTCAAAAAGTGATGATTTTATTCAAAAAATTGATTCTTTTTCAAGCAAAGTATGGTACAAAAGATTCGTAGACCTACTATAGGTTGATTTGCGGGGAAAAAAATGACACTAGATATAGAACCAGTAGTTGATCAAAAAAACTTAAAACCATCTTTAACGGTCATGGGGATCGGCGGCGCAGGAAGCAATGCTGTAAATAACATGATTCAATCAAATTTAAATAATGTTGACTTCATTGTTGCAAACACTGACGCTCAAGCACTTGAAAATTCTCTTTGTTATAATCGTATCCAACTAGGATTAGAAAAAACTAAAGGTTTAGGTGCAGGTGCAGATCCAATTATTGGAAAAGATGCAGCTGAAGAAAGTATTGATTTAATTTCAGAAGAATTAAGAAATACTAATATGTTATTTCTGACGGCTGGTTTAGGTGGAGGAACAGGAACAGGTGCTCTACCAGTTATTGCAAGTATTGCAAAAAAATTAGGTATTGTAACTGTCGCAATAGTTTCAACCCCATTTAACTTTGAAGGTACAAAAAGAATGAATTTAGCATTACAAGGACTTGAAGAAGTTAAAAATAATGTAGATACATTACTAATAATACCAAATCAAAATTTATTTAAAGTATCTAATGAACAGACTTCTTTTGCAGAAGCTTTTAAAAAAGCAGATAATGTTCTTTTTGAAGGAGTAAAAGGATTAACTGATTTAATTACACAGCCAGGTCTTATTAATTTAGATTTTGCTGATGTAAGAACTGTTATAAAAGAAATGGGATTTGCAATGATGGGAACTGCTGTTGCAGAGGGTGATAATAAAGCAGTAGAGGCATCAAACTTAGCTTTAACCAATCCATTAATTGAGAATATAGACATGAACACTGCTAAAGGAGTAATTGTCAATATTTCTGGAGGAAGCGATATGACTTTACTAGAAGTAGATCATGCTGCTAATATTATTAGACAAAGTGTTAACCCAGAGGCAAATATTATTTTTGGTTCTTTGATTGATGAAACTCTACAAGGTAAATTAAAAATTAGTATTTTTGCTACTGGTATAGAGGCATCAGGAAAAAAAATTCTTTACTACCCTGAGTCTGAAAATAATTCTGGTTTTAGTTCTATCCAAAATAAAATAGATGAAAGTTTGCCTTACGATGGTTCAGACATTAAAACTAACGAAGACATTTCTAGTGTAGTTGAAGAAAAACCAGTTACTTCTGAAAATGAAGAATTTAATTTGACTAATGAGATAGATCAAAATAAAGAAAATACAGAAGAAATAATTGAAAAAACCAATGAAAATACTGTCAATTACGGAAATCTTGAAGAAAAAAAGAAGACAGGTTTTTTTAGTATGCTTTCTAATTTGATGACCTCTGATAAAAAAATAACTGAAGTTAAAGATGAAATTCCTGAAAAAAAGCAAAAAAAAACAAAAACAGATCCAAATCTATTTTTATTTAGTGATGTTGTCGATGAAGAGGGTAATCAAGCTAAACAAAGCTCTGAAAATAATGAAATTTCTGAAATTTCAGATATTTCTGAATTTAGCGAAGAAAATGATGACATAAATGAGGATATAGACACCCCATCATATCTTCGAAAAGGTTCTAATCAATAAATCTAATAAATACATAGTTTTACAATTATAAAGTAATACTTTTTGGGTATTTTCTTAATATTATTTTAATGAAATGTTTCACCCTCAAAGAACCCATCACATTAGATGGAATAGGTTTACATACTGGAGTTAAAACAAATATAACGCTTAATCCAGCTCCACCGAATTCTGGTATCTTTTTCAATAGAACAGATAAGTCTGTTATTATTCCTGCTAAATGGGATAGTGTAATATCCACAAAATTTTCAACCAACATTGCTTCAAATGGAATTGAAGTTAAGACAGTTGAGCACTTATTGAGCGCACTAGCTGGTCTTCATATTAATAATTGTGAGGTTTTAATCGACAACATTGAAGTGCCTATTCTTGATGGTAGTTCTAAAGTCTATGTTGAAAACATTTTAAAAACAGGACTAAAAGAGCAGGATTCTGAACAAAATATTTTGGAAATAATTAAGCCTGTAAAATTCCTATGTGACTATGGATATGCTGAATTAGCACCAAACTCATTAAGAGACCAAGGGTTAAATATAAATTTAGAGTCTAGTTTTGATGGAAAGTATGATGATCAAGACATTAAGATTAGAAATTTAAATGGTAATTATGTCGAGTCTATTTCAAAAGCTAGGACTTTTGGTTTTTTTCAAGAAATAGAATATCTTAAGTCACAAAATTTAATCAAAGGTGGCTCACTTGATAATGCTATAGTTATTAAAGACAAGAAACCACTCAATAAAGATGGATTAAGATATGAGAATGAGTTAATGCGCCATAAAGTTTTAGATGTAGTGGGGGATCTCTACTTGTCAGGCTATCCTATTATCGGAACATACAAAGGTTTTAAAACAGGTCACTTTATTACAAATAACTTACTTAAAGAGTTATTTAAATCAGAAGAAAATTATAAAATACATAAAATTAACTAAACCATTTTCTTTGGATCAGTATATTTTTTAAAATCTTTTTCAGATAAATCAGTTAACTCTAAACAAGATTGCATTAGTGAAATATTTTTATTGTAAGCGTTTAGTGCAACTTTAGATGCAAGATCATAACCAATCACTTTTGTTAAGGGAGTCACTAACATTAAAGAACGATTTAATAGCTCATTTATTCTTTTTTTATTTATTTTTAATCCTTTCAAACAATTTGCCCTAAACGAGGCCATTGCTTCACCGATTAAACGAATAGCATCAAGAGTATTATGAATAATTAATGGATTATATACATTTAATTGAAAATGACCTTGGGTACATGCGAATGTTACAGAATTTCGTAGACCAATTACATGTGCACATACCATTGATAAGGCTTCACACTGAGTAGGGTTAATTTTTCCAGGCATAATAGATGAGCCAGGTTCATTAGCTGGTAGGATTATTTCAGAAATCCCACTTCTTGGCCCAGAGGCTAATACTCTGATATCATTTGCCATTTTAAATAACGCACTAATTAAAATTTCAACACCTGACATAACTTCAATAAATACATCATGAGATGCAAGAGACTCATACTTATTGGGAGCAGATTTAAATGGAAGCTTTGTTTCTTGTTTTAAATATTTAATAAATTTTTTAGAAAAACTATAAGGTGCATTTATACCTGAGCCTACGGCTGTACCCCCTTGAGCTAGTTCATAAAGCTTATTTAAACTTTTCTTAATAACACTCTCAGCATAAGAAATTTGATCATAGAAGGCTAAAAATTCATTTGAAATTTTTATTGGTGTTGCATCTTGAGTATGTGTTCTACCAATTTTTATAATTCCTTTGAATTCAGAAATTTTCTTTTTTAAAGATTTTTTAAAAGATGCTATTTCTGGAAATAAATGTCTGTGTATTGATAATACTGTAGCAATATGCATTGCAGTAGGAATACTATCATTTGAAGATTGTGATTTATTTATATCATCATTTGGGTGAAGAGGATGGTTAGTTGGTAGTTTTTTTCCTAATAATTGATTGCTTTTATTAGCAATCACTTCATTTAGGTTCATATTAATTTGGGTCCCTGACCCAGTTTGCCATACAACAAGAGGAAAATGATTATTTAATTTTCCTGAAATAATTAAATCACAAACTTTTCCAATAATTTTTGTATGATTTTTTGATAATAATTTAAATTCTGAATTTGCTAAAGCACATGATTTTTTTTGTAAAGCTAGAGCTTCTATAAATATATTTTGAAAATGAAATTTACCAATACCTATTTGAAAGTTCTTTATTGACCTTTGTGTTTGTGCACCCCATAGTTTTGAGCTTTCAACTTTGATTTCCCCTAAGCTATCTTTTTCAATACGAAATTTGACCATGTCTAATTAATAATATATATCAAATTAAATGAAAAATATTTTATTAATTCGACATGGGCAAAGTGAGTGGAATAAATTAAATCTTTTTACTGGCTTCAAAAATATTGAATTATCTGATCAAGGAATAGAAGAAGCTGACAAAGCTGGACAAAATTTCAAAAATTTAAATATTAAATTTGATATCGTATTCACTAGTAAGTTAAAAAGAGCGCAAGAAACAGCTAAAATAATTCTCAAAAATCTTAATCAATGGGATCATTTATACGAAAAGGGAAAAATTAAAACAGATATTAACTTAAATGAGAGAGATTATGGTGATCTTACCGGTCTAAATAAAAAAGAAACGGCTGACAAATTTGGAGAAGAGCAAGTTCACAAATGGAGAAGAGGTTATTCAGATCAACCTCCTAATGGAGAGAGTTTGGAGGACGTAGTCAGAAGAGTAAAAATATATTTTGAAGAATCAATCAACCCTGCCATCCAGAGCGCTGATAACAATAATATATTGATAGCAGCACATGGAAATTCTTTAAGGGCCTTACTAATTGTAATGAATATTTATGACCCCAGTAATATTAATTCTGTTGAGCTTTCAACAGGAGTGCCAATACATGTTATTTTGGAAAATAATAAATTTACATTAAAAAACTAACTTTTTGATCGACGCAGCATTAATCATTGCAATTACATCTTACTACACAGTTATGTTTATAACTCCTGGGCCGAATAACGCAATGCTTACAATTTCAGGTCTAAAATTTGGTTTTAAAAGATCTCTACCACACATATCCGGCATATCTCTCGGTCATGCATTGCAAGTTTCTTTAATTTGCACAGGATTAGGTTTTATTTTAATTCAAAATCCCCAGTTTCAAATTGTTTTAAAATGGATGTGTTTTTTTTACCTCATTTATTTAGCTTATAAAATGATTGGTTCAATTAAGGATTATAAAAAAGAAAAAGGAAGACCGTTAAAAATATATGAAGCAGCTTTATTTCAGTGGATTAATCCAAAAGCATGGACGATAGCTATAACTGTTGCATCTGGCTTTATGCCACTAGAGGAAGAATTATGGGTTGCAGTTATATTTACTGGTTTAATGTCTTCGTTAGTAAGTTTTCCTTGTATCAGTTTATGGGCTTTATTTGGAAGCTTAATTAAAAATCTTATATCAAATACTCTGTTAAAAAAAATATTTGAATACTTTTTTGCGATATTACTTATTTCAACTGGTATTTATTTAATTTTAAATTAGGTAGTCAATTAAATTTAAATAACGATAATTTAAAAACCCTTTTTTAGATATAAAATAACTCTCTACACTATCGTTATTTATTGAATTTAAAATTTTTGGTAATTGTTTTTTTAATTTATTACTAAAGTAAGTAGATGACTCTAAAGGTAAAGCACTAGGTAGGTTGTCTACTGCCATAACATCCACTCCCTTGTATTTATAGAAAGGAGATTTTAAAGAGGTTGTTTTTATTGTCGTTGGAATAGATCCATTGATATCACATGTTATATCTCCTATGATTTTGAAAAAACCACTGTCTATGTCTTTAATATTGAATAGTTTTGGAAATTTCTCATCCCAATAATGACAAGAAATCAAAATATCGTATCTTCCAATATACTGCTTAAAATTCGACTTATAAGAACCTTTTCGAAGAATGAGATCTCTATCAGAAAATTTTCTATCAATTCTTTGATAGTAATCTTTTGGTTCTAAAACATTAAAATAGGATTTATTATTTTGTTTATTTCCTTTTATTCCAATCCTATTAAGGAAAAATTGAGCCCCTTTTGATACTAATCCATTACCTGTGATAAGAATTCTAGTATTACCAAAATCTTTATTTTTAAAAAACCTAATTATTTCTTCTATTGTAAAGATTACATTTTTATTTTTTTTTATTTTCAAAAATTTACTAAGGGTTAGATAGGCACCCATAATTCCAGCATGCCAACCAAAGCCTATACTTCTTAAACCATTACTATTTCTTAAAAGCTCATAGTCTATTAGTGAGCAATTATTTTTGAGAATTTTCTTTAGCAATGGCATATTATGTTTTTGACCTTTAATTGTGTGAGAAAACATCATGTAATTTTGATTTTTTTTTATTGTAGATAAATTAATCTCTTTGATTGATAAAAATAAATCAATCTTTTGTGAATTATATTTTTTACAACCAACAGAAAAATATTGTTTATCTTTTATTACCCTTTGATTAGAGGGTTCTATAAAGAATTTTAATTTAGAATTCTTCTTAATGAGTTCCTTAATATCTTTAGGTACTAAGGGCACTCTAAATTCATTCTTCCTTGACTCTTTAAGTATACAAATATTCATGTTTCTATTATTTTAATACCAAAGTTATTTAGTTTATCTAAAATAAAATCAACCCTGTTAATTTCATTAAATATTCTACTAATACCTGGTTTTGTATTATTTTTGATTAAACTCTCTATTACTGAAACCATTGTTAAAGAGACACATTGAGACATAGCAGAGTTTTCTATATTTCTCGACTCATCAATATAAAGTGTTTTATCATAAACAATTTTATTTTGATTTTTTGCAAAAAATCTAACGAATAGAAGAATTCTATCTTTTTCATTAGTTTGATATTTATTTTTTTCCCATAGCTCTGAGGATATTTTTTCTAAATTAGAGTTTTCATCTAACTTCAAAAAAATTTTACTCCATTCTTTAGACCATCCTTTTAATCTAATAGTACCTCTTTGAAAGTTTTTAACTTTATCAATATACTCTTTTGATAAATACTCTTTTAAATACGGGGTAGAGTCCCTATTTGGGTAAATTTCAAATTCTTCTCCATTAAAATTCATTTTAGATATTTGTCTAAATGCTTGATTTGATGTCTCTTCTTTATAGTTTTTTATAAATTTACAAGGTGTATTCAATGCTCTTAAAACACCAAGTGGGGACCAACTAAACTTATACTTAAATTTATTAGGAATATGAGGGAACCCACCGCACATACTTAATATTGATATTTCATCAACCAATGGAGGTGAGATACTTTTTTTAAATTGATGAAATAGTTTGTGTGATAAAAGATGATCTATCCCTGGGTCTAATCCAGTTTCGTTTAAAAAAAGACAATTATTTTTTATGAATTGAGTCTCTAATTCAGCGTACTTGTTATCAAAGTAACTAGATGTAATTAAATGACATTTCTTATAAATTGCAAGTTTAGCTACATAATAGTGCATACTAGCTGGTAACATTGAAACTATTATGTTGTTAGCTTTCAAATTTTTTTTTAAATCATCAAAGTTAAGATGATTAATTGTTAATCTATTATTTAAAAGTTTACTGGCTTTATCAACAGACCGATTCCATACCTCTAGATCATGTCCTTTTTCATGAAGATATAATATCCCTGGTGGAGAAGATAAGCCTACACCAAGCCAATGAATTTTATTAAAGATCATTTTTAAGAATTTAGAATAATTCTGGTTAAATTTGTATAAAATTACAAGATGAAATTAATTCCTGAGTGGAAGGACCATGAGAAGTGCCTTATTGCTTGGCCATGTAATAAAGATTTATACGGGTCTGTTATTGAAGATGCTAGGTTAGAAATAGCTAATTTTGCAAATCAAATTTCAGATGATGAACAGGTTGAAATTTATTGTAATTCTTCTGACTTTAAGGAATGCCTACAAATTGTATCAAATTCAAAAATTAATATCACTCAAACCAATTTAGATGACTCCTGGATGAGAGATGTTGCACCAATTTTTTATAAAAATAATGGAAGATTAGAGAGTTATTCTTTTAATTTTAATGGTTACGGTAAATACCCTAATTATGAAAATGATAATAAGTTATCAGAATTTATTTCAAGTCAATTAAAGCTCCCAATTAAAAAAATTGATTTAACATTAGAAGGTGGCGCAATAACTTACGATGAAAATGGTAATTTATTTACAACTGAAAGCGTGCTTTTGAATCCAAATAGGTCCAATCCTAAAAAAAATATTATTGAGGAAAAACTTACAACATTATTTGATTTGAACTCGATAATTTGGCTTCCAACGGGGCTGGAGGGTGATGATACTGACGGCCATATAGATAATATTTTTTGTCCAATAGGTGATCAGAGATATCTTATTGCAAAAAGTAATGACCAAACGACATTTGATTATAAATCTCTAACTGAAGCTAATTTAATTTTAAATAGTAAATTATCATTGACAGTAAATAATTTAAAAATTATTGAGATACCATTACCTTCAAATAAAATTATACATAATAAAAAACTCGTTGCATCATATATAAATTTCTATTCTACTAAAAATACAATATTCATTCCAAAATTTAATGTAAAAGAAGATGAGGAGGTCTATGATATCTTTAAATCATTATTTAATAACAAAAAAATTGAAATGATAGAGTCGGCAAATATTAATTACGGTGGTGGAAATTTACATTGCATTACCATGAATGTTCCAAAATTATGAATGTAAACGTTGCAGTATCCCAATTTAAGTCAATAAAAGAAGACAAAGAAGCTAATATCAATAAAGCACTTTATTTGGCTGGTGAGGCATCAAAACAAAAAGTTAATATTCTTCTCTTACAGGAGTTATTTCAAAGTGAGTATTTTTGTTCAACACAAGATGAAAAGTTTTTTGATTATGCTATTGAATTTCCAAATAATAAATTATTTGAAACATTCTCAAATTTTTGCAAAAGCCACAATATGATAATACCAGTTAGTTTCTTTGAGAAAAAAGATAGAAATTTTTTTAATTCTTTGGTCTTAATTAACTCTGATGGAAAATTAAGTGAGCTTTACCGTAAGTCTCATATACCTGAAGGACCTGGATACAATGAAAAATTTTACTTTGAACCTGGAGATACAGGTTTTAAGGTTTTTAAAACTAAGTTTGGAAATATTGGCTGTGGAATATGTTGGGATCAATGGTTTCCAGAGTGTGCTAGGTCAATGACTTTATCTGGTGCAGATATTTTATTATTTCCTACTGCGATTGGTTCTGAACCTCAGGACCCTTTATTAGACTCAAAAGATCACTGGCAAAATGTTATGAGGGGACATGCAGCTGCAAATCAAATTCCTGTTATTGCATCTAATAGAATTGGCACAGAGGTAGAGGGTTCAATTTCTGTTACTTTTTATGGCGGTTCTTTTATTGCTAATCATTTAGGTAATATTGAAATTGAAATGAATAAAGAAGAAGAAGGTTTTGTATTTAAAAATTTTAATTTTTCTGAGATAGCTAAATATCGCCAATCTTGGGGTAATTTTAGAGACCGAAGACCAGACCTATACAAAAATATTTGTGATTTTTAACTAAAACTATCATATTATTTTATTACTACTTAAATGAAGAGGAGAGGTAATATGAATAAATTTCTTACAACTCTTTTAGTCTTAATGCTTCCTATAAGTTTAAGCGCTAAAGAAGAGTTATTTATATATAATTGGTCAGATTATATAGCAGAAGATACCATTGCAAACTTTGAGGAAGAAACTGGTATTGATGTAACTTACGATGTTTTTGACTCTAATGAAGTTTTAGAAGCTAAGCTTTTAGCTGGAGGAAGTGGCTATGACTTGGTCGTTCCCTCAGGATCTTTTATGGAAAATCAGATTAAAGCTGGAGTTTTTCAAAAACTAGATAAAAGTATGATCCCAAATCTTAAAAATTTAGATCCAAGTGTTTTAGAAAAAACAGATGCTCATGACCCCGGTGGTGATTACTCTGTAAATTATATGTATGGAACAACTGGTATTGGTTATAACGTTGCCGCTGTTGAAGAAAGAGGTGGAGATGTTGAGTCCTGGGATATCATATTTGATGTAAATGAAATTTCTAAATATGAGGACTGCGGTGTTGCTTTTTTAGATGCACCAAGTGAGATTGTAGAAATTGCACTCAATTATTTAGGTCATGATCCAAATACAGAAAATACTAAAGCTAATCAAGAAGCTTTAGACTTATTAAATCAAATTAGACCATATATTAAGTACTTTGACTCATCTCAATACATAGATGATTTAGCCAACGGTGAAATATGTTTAGCAATTGGTTGGTCAGGTGATGTTTTCATAGCAGCATATGAAGAAATCGAAGAAGTTTGGTATTCAATTCCTAACGAGGGGACTGTTATTTGGTTTGATATGATGGGAATACCAGCAGATGCTAAAAATGTAGAAAATGCTCATAAATTCATTGACTATATTTTAAGACCAGAAGTTGTTGCTGAAATTACTAATTATGTTTGGTACTCCAATCCTAATTTAGTTGCCAACACAACCGAAGGACTGATAGACCCTGAAATTCTCTCAGATCCAGCAATTTATCCTACAGAAGAAACTTTAACTAAACTATTTGCAGATACCGCAGACTCACCTCAAAAGTCCAGGATATCTTCAAGAGTATTTAATAGCTTTAAAGCTACTCAATAAATTAATTTTTAGGCGCAACTTGGTCTCAAGTTGCGCCTTAAACTAACTTTCATGTCAAATTCTTTCTTAGAAATAATAGATGTAACTAAAAGATTTGGTGATATTTTGGCATTAGATAGAGTTAATCTCAAAATAGAAAAATCTGAAATATTTAGTCTGCTTGGTTCATCAGGTTGTGGAAAATCGACCCTTTTAAGAATTATTGCTGGTTTTGAAAAACCTGATCAGGGAAAAATATTACTAGAAGGAAATGATATTACTAACCTTCCTCCATACATAAGACCACTAAATATAATGTTTCAAAATTATGCTTTATTCCCTCATCTTAATGTAACTAATAACATCAAATTTGGACTAAAAGAGGAAAGTTTTTCAAAGCAAGAAATCAATAATCGTGTTAATGAAATTTTGAATTTATTAGAGTTAAATGGCCTAGAGGAAAGAAAAGTGAATGAAATATCTGGTGGCCAACAACAACGTGTTGCATTAGCAAGGTGTTTAGTTAAAAAACCAAAATTACTTTTATTAGATGAACCACTTGCTGCGCTAGACAAACAACTAAGAATACAAACGCAATTCGAGTTAGTTAACTTGCAAAATAAATTAGGTATTACATTTATAATTGTTACACATGACCAGGAGGAGGCAATTTCATTATCTGACAGAATGGCTATTATGCAAAATGGTGAAATTCTCCAAGTTGGAAACCCTGTTGAAATTTATGAAAAACCTAAGAATACATATATTGCAAATTTTATAGGTACAGCAAATATATTTCATATTCTAAACAAAGATAATCAAATAATAATTGAAGAGTTAAATTACGAAATTAAAAATATTAATAATAATAAAAATTTTAATAAATGTTTAATAAGGCCTGAAAAAATTAATATTAAAAAAATTGAAAATCAATCTGATAACTCAAATGTTGGTATTGTAAAAGAGGTTGCTTATCTGGGTAGTTATACTAAATACTTGATTGAAGTAAATGGAATTCAATTTTACTCATTTATGCAAAATAGTTTAGTTTCAGATAATCTACAAATTAAGTGGGATGATAAAGTTGAATTCAAATTTAATGATTCATCAATATTTTTGTTTAATGATTAGATACTTAAAAAAACAAAATTTTTGGTTCGTTTTTACCCCTTATTTTTGGCTTGTTTTATTCTTCTTTATCCCCTTAGCTTTAATTTTTAAAATTTCAATATCTGTATCTGAATGGGGCATGCCACCTTATAGAGATCTTTTTTCCTTATCTGAAGAGGGATTTAAAATTGACTCAACACTTAGTAATTACCTTTTTATTTTTTCAGATCCTTTTTATATCAGATCTTACTTAAATTCATTGTCCTTAGCTTTTACATCAACAATATTATGTTTAGTAATTGGCTATCCTATAGCTTTCTATGTCGCTAAATCTCATGCAAATATAAGGATCATTCTTTTAGTTTTGCTTATCATTCCATTTTGGACTTCATTTCTTTTAAGAGTATATGCTTGGAAAGTTTTGCTTCAAGGTTCTGGTATTATTAATTCCATTCTCATACATTTAGGTTTTATAACTGAGCCTATATCAATGCTACATAACCACTACGCAGTAATTTTAGGAGTAGTTTACACGTATCTACCATTCATGATTTTGCCACTATATGGATATTTAGTTAAGTTTGATTTAAACTTGATTGATGCTGCTAATGATTTAGGAGCAAAGCCTGTAAATACATTTTTAAAAGTAATCCTACCTTTATCATTACCAGGTATCATTGCGGGCAGTATGTTAGTTTTTATACCAGTGGTTGGAGAATTTGTAATTCCAGAGATGTTAGGGGGTAGTGATAAACTCTATTTTGGAAAAATAATTTGGGATGAATTTTTTGTTAATAGAGATTGGCCTGTTGCTAGCGCACTCGCAATGTCAGGAATTGTAATTCTAGTTTTTCCAATAGTTATTTTTCAATTAATGTATGCAAAATACAATTTTAAGAATGAATAAACTTTTTTTCAAAATATTTACCTTAACTATAGGTTTCTCTTTTCTCTACTTCCCTATTTTAACACTTATTGCCTATTCATTTAATGACAATAAAAGAGTAATGGTTTGGAAGGGATTTTCATTTAGATGGTATAAAGAACTATTTCAAAATGAACAAATATTAGAGGCTTTTTATACAAGTATAAAAATAGCCTCTTTATCTGCAACTTTTGCAACAATTATGGGGGTGATGATAGGTTTTTCATTAACAAGAATATCAAAAATACCAGCTAGGCCCTTTTTTATTTTCTTAAGTTCTTCTCCTTTAGTTATGCCAGAGATAATCTTAGGTCTGTCTTTATTATTATTTTTTATATCATCTAATCATATAATTGGCTTTCCTTCTTCAAAAGGACAGCTCACAGTTTTAATTTCACATATAACGTTCTCAGTAGCTTTTGTAGCAGTCATAATTCAATCTAGATTAAGTAGTTATGATAAAAATATTGAAGAGGCCGCTCAAGATTTAGGAACAATTCCTAATATGATTTTTTGGAAAATTACAGCACCTGTTATATTACCCTCTATTATATCCGGCTGGCTGCTTGCATTTACACTTTCCTTGGATGATTTAGTTGTTGCTAGTTTTACTACTGGACCTGGCGCTAATACTTTACCTATTGTGGTTTTCTCTAAAGTCAGATTAGGTTTAAGCCCTGAGGTAAATGCTCTATCAGCAATTATAATGTTGATTGTTGTATTAGCTGCAATTAGTGTTTATTTTATTAATCGATCACACATTAAGAAGTAAATACTCTCTCTCCCAAGCTGTAATTATTTTATTATATGCATTAACTTCTAAGTCTTTAATTGAACAAAATAATTCTATGAAAGTTTCACCAAATATTTCTTTAGCTTCTTTAGATCTAGAAAAAGTATCAATTGATTGATAAATACTTTCTGTTAATGATACATTGACATTATAAGCTGCTTTTTTTGTTTCTGTTGTAGCTTTTAATTTTTTTTTAATACCCAAGTATCCTGCAGATAAAGTAGCAGCTATTGCTAAATATGGATTAACGTCTGAGCCACATAATCTATTTTCAATCCTCGCTTGATTAGCAGAGTTATAATTTGGAACTCTAAAGCCACAAGTACGGTTTTCAAAACCCCAATTTAAATTAAAAGGAGTTCCTTCTTCCCAATAACCTCTTAATCTCTTAAATGAATTAACGTTAGGAGCAAAGAGAGGCAAAAAAGACTTAGAATATTTTTGCAATCCTCCTAAATAGTTATCAAAAAGTTTTGTTGTTTTGAGATTTTTATCAACAAATATTGGTTTGCCTTTTTTTAAAATTGATTGGTGTATATGCATGGAGTTACCAGGGCTGTCTTCCATTGGTTTAGCCATAAAAGTTGCATATAAATTATGTTTTAAGGCAGTTTGTCTGAGAGTTCTTTTAAATAGAAAAACCTGATCTGCTAAATCAAGAGGATTTCCATGCTTGAAGTTAATTTCCATTTGCGCAGGTCCATCTTCATGGTTTATATTTTCGACATCTAATTCCTGAGCTTCGCAATAATCATATAAGTCCTCAAAAATATGGTCAAACTCATTAACTGCATCGATCCCATAAGACTGGTTTCCTTTCTCTATTCTTCCTGATTGCCCACTTGGTGTCTCCAATGGGTTATCAGGGTCATTATTTTTTTTTACTAAATAAAATTCAATTTCAGGAGCAACAATTGGCTCTAGTCCCATTTTTTCATAAAGACTTATAACTTTTTTTAAAATACCTCTCGAATGAACTTCTATAACATTATCATTATTATCAACAGCATCACATATTACTTGAGCAGTTGGTTCATCGTACCATGGCACAGTTCTAAGAGTGCTAAAATCAGGTTTTAAAATAAAATCACCATCAGTAGGATTAAGAATTTGATCATCTATTGAATAAGTTACATCTCTTGATACTGCTAATTTAAATAGGGCAAGAGGTAACCTCAAGCCACCAGAGTCAATTGAACTTAAAAATTTTTTTGTAGGGAGTATCTTACCTCTGGGAATACCTGAATTATCAGGGATCATACACTCAACTTCAGTAATCTTATTCTTCTTTAACCAATCAACATAATCATTCATAGCTATAACTAACCTTTAAAATTTGATACTTATGTATCTGATGGATTACTCAGATAATTATTATGTAAGAACAAAATCATTCAATATCAATACTAACAAATTAAATGAGAGCTTACAATGTGATGTTTGTATCATTGGCGCAGGATTATCAGGGATTTCTTCAGCATTGTATTTATCTAAGATTAACCCTAGTTTGAATATAGTCATTTTAGAAAAAAATAAAGTAGGTTGGGGGGCATCTGGAAGAAATGGTGGACAGTTATTACATAGTTATTCAGGTGAAAATTATTCTGGTCAAAAACATACGCAAGAGGAAATTAAGACATTATGGCAATTCACATTAGAGGCCGTTAGAGAAGTAAAAAAAAATATTAAAGATTTAAATATACAGTGTGATTTAATTGAAGGTTATATACAAGCTTCAGTCAATAAATCTCATGACGAAGAACTAAAAAAATATGTTGACCAGTTGCAAACCGAATACAATTATGAGTCAGCGACATATCTCTCTAAATCTCAAATGGAGCAGTATTTTGAGAGTCCATACTATAAATCTGCAATGTATGACTCAGAATGTGGCCAAATTCATCCTCTAAACTATTGTTTAGGATTAGCAAAAGAGCTATTAAAAAATAAAAATTGTAAAATATTTGAAGATACAGGAGTGATCTCATATAACTCTCAAAATAAAGTAACAATAAATACTGAAAAAAATATTAATATAAAAGCAGATAAGTTAATAATCTGTTGTAATGCTTATATTGGTGACTTGAATAAGAGTTTAAGAAGAAAGATAATGCCTGTCAAAACTTATGTATCTGCATTTACACAAATTCCAAAAAAAGAATTAGATAAGTATTTTCGAAAACCTATAACAGTTGGTGATATGTTATTTGTATTAAATTATTTTAGATTAGACTCGAATAATAATTTGATTTTTGGTGGAGGTGTAAGCTACTCAAATATAGATCCAATTAATTTAGAACTATCTTTAAAAAAAAGTATTAGAAAAATCTTACCTGGATTAGAAAAATTTAAAGCTTGGTGTACTTGGAGTGGACATGTTGCTATAACTGTAAATAGGTTTCCTCACATTGGAAGTATTGATAATAATATCTTTTTTGCTCAAGGGTATTCAGGTCATGGTTTAGCTATAACAACTATGGTTGGAAAAATGCTTGCCGAAGTTATCTCTAATCAAAACAACAATATGGGTTTATTTGAAAAATTTAAACATAAAAATTTTCTAGGATTTGGAGTCATAGATAAACCTTTGCTAGTTTTAGCGATGAGCTATTTTAAATTAAAAGACCATTTAAGCTTTAAATAGCTTATTTTTTCCTAATTTAAAATCAGGATCCAAATGTTTCTTTAATTTTTTTAAAAATATGTAATTTTTATTTGGTTTATATTTTTTTAAAAGATTATTCTTTTTTAAACCAAGTCCATGTTCTGCAGCAACACTTCCTTGATTTTTTATTGTTAGTTCGTAAATAAATTTTGATAAATTAGAACAGTTTTTTTTTGTTAAGGGATTAACTTTGAAATTACAATGTAAATTACCATCACCTAAATGCCCAAAAAAGTAAGGTGTGAACTCTTTATTATTTTTGGTAAATTTGTTTATTTTATTTATAAATATTGACCACTTGTCTAAAGGTAAGGAAATGTCAAATTTTTCTGTAAAATTATATTTTATTTGATTGTAAACTAATATTTCTCTTTTTTTCCATATCCATGATTTTGCTTTATTATCCTCTCTCTTATTAATGACTAAATTCATTGAACTAAAATATTTTTTTAATTCATTTTTATAATTTTTATTATCATTTGATTGTATTTCTATAATTAAATTATAATTATTTTTATTCTCATTAAACAATAAAGAACTCGGTAGTGGAAAGATTATTTCAAAACTTGTCAGATTATCAAAATACCTATTTCTTAAATATTTTAATAATCGAATAGATTTATTTAGACTATTAATTTGAATTAAATAGGTAGATTTATAATCTTTTTTAGGAATTAACTTTAAGCTTGCTCTTGTAATAATTCCAAATACACCCTCAGAACCACAAAATAATTTCCATAATTTAGGTCCAAAATTATCTTTTTTTAGTTTATTTAAAAAATTTAAAATTGTTCCATCACTTAGAACTACTTCTAGACCATTTACATGATCTTCTATGTTTCCATACCTTAGAGTTTGAAGTCCTCCAACATTAGTCGAAATATTTCCCCCAATTGTGCATTTATCATTTGGAGCAATATTAACAGGAAATAGTAGTTTCTTACTATTTGCAGACTTTTGTATGGTTTTTAACAAAGTACCACCTTGAGCAGTTATTATAAAATTATTTATATCTACTTCTTCAATACGATTCATTTTTTTAAAATCTATTAAAATTGTTTTCTCAAATTGTGGTTTTGTTCCATCGACCCTATTTGTTTCCCCACCAATGGGTAAAATATGATATTTAATTTTCTTAGCAAATTTTACTAGTTTTGATACTTCCGATGTATTTTTAGGCAAGGCAACAATTTGATTATTTCTTTTAATAGTTTTTATTGGAAATTTCATTTAGACGCTCTTAGTAACCTATCATTTATAGCCAAACCTATTTTTTTATATGGAATAGGTGCAATGCTTATGTTCTCATACAAATCATTATTATCTGCCAAATAGATAAAATGATAGAGATTTTGGGCTGCTTCTTTAAGGTTTCCTATTCTACTTAAATTTTTGAATTGGCCTTTTTTATCCACTCCAAAGTTAATAAAAGCTGATTTTTTTTTTAACTGTTTAACATTTAAATATATTTTTTTCTTGGGAGAATAATGTTTTTTTGAAGTCCCAGAGAAATTTAAATTTTTACCTCTCTTGCTAATAGGCATATAGGGTAAATTTTTTTTTATATTCTCTAATGAAATTAGTCCCGGTCTGATGATTTTAAGTTTATAGTTAGATATTTTGATCAGAGTTGACTCTATACCAACTTTACATTTTCCATCATCAATAATTAATAAATTCGTATCAATAAATTGTTTAAAAACCATTTCACTATTTATGGGGCTTAATTGTTTAAATTTATTTGCAGACGGCATTACAAGTGGCTTACCTAATTTATCTATCAAATTAAGTGTAAATTTATTATTAGGAATTCTCACAGCACATTCATTATTTAAGGTCAATGATAAGGGTATTTCTTTCGATCTTCTTTTCAAGACAAGTGTCAGTGGCCCAGGCCAAAATTTTTTACCTAAAATTAAATTTTCATCATTCAACTTGAAGAACTTATTAACCATCTTTAAATTTGAACAATGAAATATTAGTTTTTTATTAAAGGGTCTTTTTTTTAATAAATAAATCTTTTTGGCTGATTTTACACTAGTTCCTAAACCAGCTAATCCATATACAGTCTCTGTAGGCAAAACAACTAAATCATATCTTAGTAGTTTAGTCTTTATGAAACGAGTAAGTTCCTCTGATAAGTCTCTTTTTATTACTATGGGCATAATTTACATAATTAGATATATTTTTAGTATTCTGTTAAGATTAATTAATATTATTTTACAACTTTATGAATATTTGCGCCATTATTCTTTCTGCTGGAAAAAGTAAAAGGTTTAAATCATCTAAACCAAAATTTTTACATGAAATCTCTGGTAAAGCGTTAATACAATTTAATATAGATGCACTCAAAAAAATCAAACAAGTAAAAAAAACATTTATTGTGTCAAGTAAAGCTAATAAACTATATTTTAATAATAATATATTTATTCAAAATCCTATTGATGGCACAGGTGGAGCTTTAAAGCAGTTTTACAAGCATAACAAAAAATTTGATTTCTATTTATTAACATTAGCTGACACACCTATTTTTGATTATAAGATACTCTCTAAATTTCTCTCTAAAGGAGTAAAGTTAAATATCGATTTATCAGTTCTCACACAAAATGTAGAAAATCCAAAAGGATACGGAAGGGTCATTAGGGAAAACAAATCATTTATTAAAATTACCGAAGAAAATGATTGTTCAAAAGATGAGAAATCAATCAATGAAATAAATACTGGTATATTTCTTATTTCAAATAAAGCTTTAAGAAATTTAGAATTAATAAAAAAAAATAAAATTAAGAATGAATTCTATATAACAGATTTAGTAAATATTTGTGTAAACAAAAATCTCAAAATAAGTACATTTTTGAATGAAGCTAATGAGATATCAGGAGCCAACACATTAAAAGAATTAAACCAATTAGAAATACAATTTCAAAATTTTATAAAGAAAAAATTATTAGATAGTGGTGTTAGAATTATTCATCCTGAGACGGTTTATATAGAGAGTAATGTAAACATATCTCCAGGAGTAGTAATTGAACCAAATGTAGTCATTAAAAAAAATGTAAATATCAAAAGTGAAACTATTATCAAATCATTCTCCTATATTGAAAACTCATCAATAGGTAGAAATTGTTCTATTGGACCTTATGCAAGAATAAGACCCGAAGCAGACATAGCAGATAACGTAAAAATAGGTAATTTTGTTGAGATTAAGAAATCAAAATTATCCAAAGGGGTAAAAGTAAATCACTTAAGCTATATAGGAGACACAACTGTAGGAGTAAATAGTAATATTGGAGCCGGTACTATTACATGTAATTACGATGGAAAAAATAAACTTAAATGCAAAATAGGTGATAGTACATTTATTGGTTCAAATACCACTATTATTGCCCCAGTCAAAATAGGAAGTAAAGCTTACATCGCAGCAGGCTCTGTAATAACTAAAACTATACCAAGTAATCACTTTTCTATCGCAAGATCAAAACAGAAAAATAAAATCAACATAAATAAATAATGTGTGGCATAGTAGGTATCTTAAATTCAACTTCTTTAAAAAATAATTCAATAGACATTTTAAAAAAGTTAGAATATCGAGGATATGACTCTGCTGGTATTTCTTTATTCTCAAAAGATCGAATTAAAACAATAAAAAGTGTTGGAAAAATATCTGCACTAAAAAATAAATCTCAAAATGTATCAGATAAAAATTTCTATGGGGTCATAGGCCATACCAGATGGGCAACACACGGCGTTGTTAACAAAAATAATGCCCATCCATTTGCAAATGACGATCTTACTTTAGTTTGTAATGGTATAATTGAAAATTACAGAAAAATTCAAAATAGGTTTGTTGAAATTCCAAAAAATCTTCAATCAGATACTGAAATCAGTTTTTATTTTCTTACATATTTGGTAAATAAATACAAAAATCCAGATGAGGCAATAAGAGTTTTTAGATCTGTGATTAAAGGAAACTTTGCTTTTGTTATTTTTATCAAAAAAAATAATTGTTTTTACTTATTAAAAAATGGAAGCCCAATTGCTCTTTCTCATAACAAAGGCTCATCTTTTATCTGTTCAGACTCCTCAATCTTGACAGAATATAGTGACAAAATTTACCATCTTAAAGATGGAGATATTATTAAAATACAACAGTCTAAAATATCGAGCTTAAATAAAGCTAAAATTATTTTTGAAAATAATGAAATTAAACAAAATCCTTATGATAAAGGAAAATACCAACATTACATGCTTAAGGAGATACACGAGCAGCCAGATGTTTTAAAAACAACACAAAAAAATTATTCTGAGGAATTCTTTCATGACTTTGAAAGTAAATATAAAAATTTATTTTTAAATAAAAAGATCATTTTTGTAGGGTGTGGTACAGCATATCATGCATGCCTAGTTGGAGAGTATTATTTCAATAAATTTACTAATTTAAATACTTCATCAGAATTAGCCTCTGAACTTCGATATAAAAAAATTAATAAAGAAGATAAAATATTATTTATTTTTATATCTCAATCTGGAGAAACTATGGATACATTGATGGCTTTGAAATATGTAAAAAAAAATAAACACTCTTCTATAGTAATTACTAATTCCTTACAAAGTAGCATGGTAAGAGAGGCCGATATAACTATTCCTACATATGCCTTGAAAGAAGTTGGTGTTGCTTCTACAAAGGCATTTACCTGTCAAATTTTAAGCTTAGCTAACTTATCTATTGAAATTGGAAAAATGACTAATGCTATTACTATTAGAGATTACAATAAAAATATAAAAATTTTAAAATTACTACCCTCTAAACTTAAGAAATTAGTTAAAGATTTTACATCTGACGCAAAAAAAATTTCAATAAAATTGAGTCAATCTGATACGTGCTACTTTATAGGTAGGAATATTGTATATCCTATTGCATTAGAAGGATCTTTAAAATTGAAAGAGATATCTTATATGCACAGCGAGGGCTTTCCTGGAGGGGAGATGAAACATGGTCCAATCGCGTTAATTGATAAAAAATCATTAACTATATGTTTATCACCAGACAATGAACTATATGAAAAATCTATTTCTAATGCTGAGGAAATAGTTGCAAGAAATGGAAAAGTTATAATTTTATCGAGTGTAGATAATTCTGATAAATCAACAAATACTCATCATGTGATTCTTCCAAAAGAAAACTTTATTGACACACCTTTCATTTATACTATTCCTCTTCAACTCATTTCATACTATTTTGCTCTTAATGAAGGTACTGATATTGATCAACCTAGGAATTTGGCTAAATCAGTTACTGTTGAATAATCAAAAAAATATTAATTATGCAAATTGAAGTTGATAATGAAATATTAGCAGCTGTTATAGACGCACACTTTGGTCTTAAACATAAAATTTCATTAAATTCAGAAAAAAAAAATATCACTGAGGGTATTTTTATACCTCAGGGTAAGTGCAATTCAAAAATATTGAACTCAGTAACTTTAGATACATACGGCATTATTAATAAATCAAAGTTATTTACTAGAGAGCCCATAACTGGGGAGCAAATACTATATCTAATTAATGATATTAGTTACCCCTCTAAAAGTAACAATCCTGACATAAAAATTGAAACAACAGATTACAGAAACTTTTATAAATTTGATATTAATGATATTAAACATAAATACGGCTCATCCATTTTTACAAATTTAAAATACAAAAAAATTAATATTGTTTTTCCTAATGACAGTACAATACATTTTTTTTCTGAAAATTTATCACTTATAAAAAAATATGTTAAGAAGATTGCTAATAAAAAAATTCAAGAGAGTGATCTTATTAAAATTAAAGTTCCAACTAATTTATCTATACTTTATACAAATAAGAATTCTAAAGATATTTCTATTAAAAATAAATCCTATTTAGGTATATGTTTTGAACTTGTTAATCTTTTAAGCTTAAATATGTTAGATGAAAAGTCTATTTACAATTCTAGTAATAACAATAATTATTATATTAATATTCTTTTCTTTAATTTTTATAACCTTTTTCCAAAATTTATATCTTTATTAATATTTAAATTTTTATTAAGATTTAATAAATGTTACATATTTTCAAATCAAGTATTAGAAATTAATAATAATTTTAATAAACAAAATAATTATTTTTCTAATATTATAGATGAATATCAGTACCCGAGTTATTTATCAAAAGGTACTTTTTTTCCAAATATTAAACTAAATAATAAAAAGCATATTCATGATCTTATTAAGAACGATGATACTTATATCCTCTCTGATAAATACAAGCTTAAAAACACAATAAATGTCATTTTACTTTCAGAGATTTCAAACAAAAATACATATCAAATTAGCAAAAGTACATATGATTATTTAAATTTAGATAAATGTTATTATATCGTTGATAATCACGGTCTAATTACAACTGTTGATATAGTTGACAATATTGGAATAACTAATGTTTCTGATAGTAATTTGAAGTACTCAGATAATAAACAATCAAGTATTGATAATTTTTATGCCACAGGTTATGAGCCATCATTGCCTAAACTAAAGTTACCCAAAATTTGGCCTTTTAAATCGAAAATCTAATAATCTCTTTTATTTGATATATATAACAATATAATCTTTGCCTCATGAAATGGACCAAAGATAGTTGGAAGAAATTTGAAGCTAAGCAAATGCCTGCTTACGCTGATCAAAACAAATTAGACTCCGTAATAAATGAATTATCTTCTATGCCTCCCTTAATATTTGCTGGCGAGACTAGATCTTTAAAATCTCAAATCCATCAAGTTCAAAAAGGTGAGTCTTTTTATCTACAAGGTGGTGACTGTGCTGAAAGTTTCCAAGAATTAAATCCTAATACAATTAGAGATAATTTTAAATTACTTCTACAAATGTCCGTAGTTTTAACTTTTGCAACTAATAAACCAGTTGTTAAATTAGGAAGAATGGGAGGTCAATTCGCAAAGCCTAGAAGTTCGGATTTTGAAGAAAAAAATGGTCAGAAATTACCTAGCTATAGAGGAGATATCATCAATTCATTTGAGTTTAATGAGTCCTCTAGAGAACCAGACCCTAAGAGAATGATTAGAGCTTATAATCACTCAGCATCAACTTTAAATTTATTAAGAGCTTTTGCTCAAGGTGGTTTTGCTAGCTTAACACAATTAAATAAATGGAATTTAGACTTTGCTGATAATTTTGACACAACAAAAAAATTTAAAGAATTATCTGAAAAAATTGCAGACAGTATTAAATTCATGAACGCATGTGGTGTAAATGAAAAAAATACAAGAGAACTAAGAGAAACAGATTTTTACACCAGTCATGAGGCTCTTCTTTTGCCTTATGAACAGGCTTTTACCAGAATAGATAGTACAACAGGGGAATGGTACAATGTTAATTCTCATTTTTTGTGGGTAGGAGACAGAACTCGAGATCCTGATGGGGCGCACATACATTATTTAAGTGGTATCAAGAACCCTCTAGGTTTAAAAGTGGGACCATCCACAACGGTTGATGATTTAAAAAGAAATATTGAAATACTTAACCCTGAAAACGAAGGCGGTAGATTAACACTTATTATTAGAATGGGAGCAGAAAAAATTAACGCAAACTTCCCTAATTTATTGAAAGAAATTAATAAACTTGGAGTTAATCTTACTTGGATATGCGATCCTATGCATGGCAATACATCTACAAGCAAATCAGGTTATAAGACAAGAGCCACTGAGAATATATTTAAAGAAATTCAATCTTTTTTTGAAATTCATAAATCAGAGGGCACAGTCGCAGGAGGTGTACACTTAGAATTAACTGGTTTAAATGTAACTGAATGTGTCGGAGGACCTGATGATATTAAAGATGAAAATTTAGGGGATAGATACCATACTTTTTGCGACCCAAGGTTAAATGTCAATCAATCATTAGAGCTCTCTTTTTTACTAGCTGACTTATTATCAAACGGTGAAATGAATTAGTTTTCTTATTCATTATGAATAAAAAAACAAATTCAGACTTAATTAATAATTACACCGATAATTATTTTTTAAAAACAAAAAAAATTATTCAAAAGTATGGAGACATAAATGTTACTTATGCCATCTTTATTCGTAGACCTGGTATCATAGCATTAAAATTAGCTATCAATTGGATAAAACAAATATCTAAAGATAGAGGTATAAAAGTTAAAACTTCAAGTCCCTTTAAAGAGGGAGATCACTTTGGAGCTGGCGAACCAATACTTTATATAAGAGGTTCGTTTAAACATATTGTGGATCTTGAGACTTTACTCCTCCAAAAAATTGGTCCTGCTTGTATAGCAGCTGCAAACGCATATCAAATGTGTTTCGACCTACCTAAAACCTCTTTTATAGCAATGGATGCAAGACATTGTGCAGGCTCAGAGATGTCAGAATTAATGTCCTATGCAGCATCAGTTGGCTCTAAATCAGCAAAAAAAAAGAAAGCAAAAGGTTTTATTGGAACTTCTATTGAAGCAACTTCACATTTTTTTCAATCTAACAAGGCATTAGGGACAATGCCTCATGCACTAATAGGATATGCGGGATCTACTCTTGAGGCAGTAAAAATGTTTCATCAAACATTTCCTAAAAATGATTTAGTTGTTTTACCAGATTATTTTGGCAAAGAAATTACTGACTCAATACAAGTATGTAATTACTTTGATAAGCTCTCTAAAGCTGGAAAAGTAATGATTAGATTGGATACACCAAGTGGAAGATTTATTGAGAATCTAGATACTTCAAAATCTTATGAAGTCTTAGAAAAACATGCGCCCGGATCAATAAAAGATTATAGATCTGATAAAGAGTTAAGACACCTAGTTGGCCCAGGAGTTTCAGCAGCTTCATTATGGTATTTAAGAGCTCAACTTGATAATTTTGGCTTTAAAAATGTCAAAATTATTGCCTCTAGTGGTTTTACTAATGAAAAATGTAAAGCAATGTCGCTAGCAAAGTCCCCAATTGACATAATAGGTACGGGTAGTTACCTCCCAGAAAAATGGTCAGAAACTTATGCAACAGCTGATATTATAAAGTACGGTAATACCTCTAGAGTAAAAGTTTCAAGAGAATACCTGCTTAAAAAAAGTTAAATGATAGTTACGCGTTTTGCACCAAGCCCAACAGGTCACTTACACCTTGGAAATATGAGATCATGTTTCTTAAATTGGGCTTATTCAAAAAAAAATAATGGTAAATTTATCCTAAGATATGATGACACTGATCAAGAGAGAAGTAAAGATGAGTATGTAAAATCTATTGCATCTGATTTAGAGTGGTTAAAAATCAACTATGATGAAATTTTTTATCAAAGTAAAAGAATTGATAGATACAATGAACTTTTTGATCAGTTAATTTCTTTAAAATTAGTTTACCCATGTTTTGAGTCTACGGAAGATTTAGATATTAAAAAAAAGTTATTACTAAAGGCTGGTAAACCACCAATCTATGATAGATCTTCTCTGAATTTATCTAAAGATGACATAGAGAATAAAATTTCAAACGGTAATCAGCCCTATTGGAGATTTAAGCTCTCACAAAGTAAAATTAAATGGAATGATTTGGTAAAAGGAGAAACAGAAGTAGACTTATCTTCGCAATCCGATCCTGTTTTAAGAAGGGCAGATGGTAGTTACCTTTACCACTTCCCCAGTGTAGTTGATGATATAGATATGAATATAACTCATATTATAAGAGGCGAAGACCATCTTACTAATTCAGCTATTCATCAAGAATTATTTAAAAGTTTAAATTCTGATTTACCTTCACTTGGACATAATCCATTAATGCTTAATGAAGATGGAACAAAACTAAGTAAAAGAAATTTAGACTCAATTTCACTATATCAATTTAAAAAAAAAGGTTACACGGTCAATAGCATACTATCTTATTTATATTCTCTTGGTCTTAACTCTGATTATGATTTTGAAAGCATATTAATTGATAATTTTAAAGATTTTAAATTAGAAAATATTTCTAAAAATTTACCTAAAATTGACATTCATAAGATTGATTTTTTCCAAAAAAATTCATTAAGATCAATGAGTCTCAAAAACTTAAATAAAGAATTCCCTGAGCTTAAAAAGGTAGCTTTAACAGAAATAGAGTGGGAACTAATTAAACATAACGTTGATAAATATGAGGATATTGTAAATTTATGGAATATTATTAATAGAAAAGAAATCAAAACTAAACCCTCAGAAGATTTTATAAAACTTTTAATTAAGAATTTAAATGGAATTGCAAATTTAAGCTTTGACGAATATGTAAATCATATGATGAATATAGACAAAACTTTGTCAAAAAAAGATATTTTTACTAATACACGTTATATATTAACAGGTAACCAAAATGGCCCATCTGTAAAAGATCTATATAATTATTTTGGGCTTGAAGGATTAAGAAAAATTCTAGATGAATATTAATCTTTATAATACCTTAACTAAAAAAAAAGAAAAATTTATACCTATTAACTCATCATCGGTTAAGATGTACGCTTGTGGACCTACACTTTATAGTAATCCACATATAGGTAACTTTAGACCAATTATAATTTTTGATGTCTTATTTAGAATTTTAAGACTTACTTTTGGAGAAGATAGAGTAAATTATGTCAGAAATATCACAGATATAGATGATAAAATTATAGATAAAGCAAACGAGCTTAATATAACGACAGATCAGTTGGTTGAGCTTACTCAAAAAACATATCATCAAAATCTAAATTCTTTATCAATTTTATCTCCAACTCATGAACCAAAAGCTACAAATTATATTTCAAAAATGATCGAAATGATTACATCGCTCATTGACAAAAAATTCGCTTATATATCGAATGGGCATGTATTATTTGAAGCAAAAAAATATAAAGATTATGGCTCTCTTTCTAAGTTTTCATTAAAAGACATTATTAGTGGAGCAAGAGTTGAGGTTGCTGAATACAAAAAAAATCCTGAAGATTTTGTACTTTGGAAACCATCAAAGACAAATGAACCCTCTTGGGATAGCCCTTGGGGGGATGGAAGACCAGGATGGCATATAGAATGTTCAGCTATGATTTCTGAATTACTTGGAGAAACTATTGATATTCACGCTGGAGGTATTGATTTAATATTCCCCCACCACGAAAATGAAATAGCTCAATCAACATGTTGTCATGATAAAAAAATGTCAAACTTTTGGCTCCATAATGGTTTTATCAACTTCAAGGGAGAAAAAATGTCTAAATCTTTAGGTAATACAACAATTGTTAATGATTTGTTAGCTAAACATGACCCAACTGTTTTAAAATATTCTCTTTTAACTACCCATTATCGGCAACCAATAGATTTTTCAAATGATCTATTAAGCTATAGTCAAAACATTATAAATAAGTGGGAAAACTTTATACAAGAGGTTAAAACTACAGAATTAGACTCTGAATTTGTCATTGCACTTTTAGATGATTTAAATACCCCAAAAGCACTAATGAGATTGCAGCAAATTATAGCTAATTTGAAAAAAGATAGTAATAATGAGGTTTTATTGGCTCATTTTAATAATGGCTTAAGTCTATTGGGCTTAAATCCTAGTTTTCTAAAAAAAGATTTAGACCTTGATAAAGAATATATTGAAAATATGATATCTCGCCGACAAATAGCTAAAAGCAATAAAGACTTTGAACTTGCTGATAAAATTAGAGATGAGTTATTTAAACAAGGAATTGTTTTAGAAGACACAAAAAACGAGACGACATGGAAGAAAAACTAGAAAATAAAATTTATTTTTTTGATACAACACTAAGAGATGGGCAACAAACAACAGGTGTTGACTTTAGTGTTGATGATAAAATCAAATTTTCTAAAGCTCTTGATGACCTTGGTTTAGATTATATCGAAGGTGGTTGGCCAGGTTCTAATCCAACTGATGATAGTTTTTTTAATTCTTCTAATAAATTCGAAAGATCAAATTTAGTTGCCTTTGGAATGACTAGAAGACCTACTACTAGTGTTTCAAATGATCCTGGTCTAAATACTTTAACTAATACTAATGTAAAACATATATGCATTGTAGGAAAATCATCCTCTTACCAAGTTGAAAAAGCTCTGGGTATTTCAAAATCAGATAATTTAAAAATGATTGGTGAGAGCATAGCTCATATTAATGAAAAAGGTATTGAGGCTATGTATGATGCTGAACATTTTTTTGACGGTTACAAATCAGACCCAAAATTTGCTATAGACTGTTTAACCGAAGCTCTTAGAAATGGAGCAAGGTGGATCGTTTTATGCGATACTAATGGTGGCACCCTTCCTCATGAGGTAGAAACTATAGTCAAAGATGTTACAAAAAGCATACCTGGTGAAAAATTAGGTATTCACGCTCATAATGATACAGAAAATGCAGTTGCTAATTCACTTGCTGCTGTTAGAGCAGGTGTTAGACAAATTCAGGGTACAATTAATGGTCTGGGAGAAAGGTGTGGAAATGCTAATTTAGTATCTCTAATTCCTTCAATCATTCTGAAAACGGACTTTGATACTAGTATCCCCAAGAAAAAACTATCAGCCCTAAAGAAAACCTCATTGCTATTAGATGAAATTTTAAACCGCATGCCAAATACTCAACAAGCATATGTTGGTGAAAATGCTTTTTCACATAAAGGTGGTTTACATGTTTCTGCGATTAACAAAGATCCTAAAACTTACGAACATGTAGATCCAGAAATAGTAGGTAATACTAGAAAGATTGTTATATCTGATCAGTCTGGTCGATCTAATATCATTTCTCTTTTGAATACTGTTGGTATTAATCCAGATGATCAATCTGACAAACTAGACTTTCTTCTACAGAAAGTTAAAGAGAGAGAATTTAAAGGGTATGCATATGATCAGGCAATTGCTAGTTTTGAAATACTTGCAAGACAGACTCTATTTGGTATTCCAGAATACTTTGAGTTGAAAAGATTTAAAGTCATAGACGATAGAAGGTGGAATGCAAAAGGGGAATTAGTAACTGAGTCAGAAGCAACTGTAAGAATAGAAGTTGAAAAAAAGGAATATATGAATGTGGAGGTTGGTAATGGACCTGTCAATGCTTTAGACAAAGCATTAAGAAAATCATTAATGGGTTTTTATCCTTCTTTAGAAGATTTAGAACTAACAGATTTTAAGGTAAGAATTTTATCATCAGAAAAAGGAACAGATGCAATAGTTCGTGTTCTCATCGAGACTAAAGACCAAAAAGGATCTATTTGGACAACAGTAGGTGTTTCCACTAACATAATTGATGCTTCTTATAATGCCTTAAGAGAGAGTTTAATTTATAAATTAATTAAGTCCTCTTGAAAAAAAAAATTCAATTTATACTAAATAAACCCCAATTATCTGAAAATGTTGGAATGTCTTTGAGATCTATAGGGTGCTTTGGTTTTGAAAACTTAGCATTAATCAATCCCAGAAAAATTTGGCCTAATGAAAAAGGTCTAAAATCTGCTAAACATTTTTCATCTTTATCAAAAAAAGTAAAAACTTATAAATCAATACCGGAAGCAATGAAAGACAGTGATATTTTAATAGCAACTACTGTTAGAAAAAGAGATTTCCATATACCTTCAATCAAATTGCAAGATATATCTAAATTAAATCGAAACAAAATATCAATTTTGTTTGGTCAAGAAAATAACGGTCTGACAAATAAAGAGATATCTCATGCTAATTATATCTTATCTATTCCTACCAAAAGCAATAGTTCTCTAAATTTATCCCATACAGTGGCTTTAATTGCTTATGAATTGAGCCAAATGTCTTTTTCTAAAATTAGCTCATCAAAGATTGTCACTCCAGCTAGTGCAAAAGATATTGAGAAGTTTTTGTCATTTCTTATGAAAATACTAGAGAAAAGAAAATTTACCTCTATTTCTTCAAAAAGAGATAATTTAGAAATATCTTTAAGAAATTTTTTAAAAACATCAAAAATTGACCAAAAACAAATAAAAACTGTATATGGAGTACTGAAATTTATAACAAAATAAATTGACTTAAAATGCTAAATCTATATAAATCACCAATTCATGACTAAAAGACTATCGTCAAAACATAAAATTGATAGAAGACTTGGCTTAAACTTATGGGGAAGGCCAAAAAGTCCTTTTAATAGAAGGCCTTATGGTCCTGGTCAACATGGACAAGCTAGAAGAAGAAAGCCCTCCGACTTTGGAATTCAATTAGCGGCCAAACAAAAGCTCAAAAAATATTACGGTGATATAACAGAAAAACAATTCTTAAAAATATATCAGGCAGCATCTAGAAAAAAAGGTGATACTAGTCAAATTTTGATCGAGCTATTAGAGCGAAGACTTGACGCTGTTGTATTTAGATTAAAATTCGCCCCAACAGTATTTTCTGCAAGACAACTGGTAAACCATGGACATGTTTTAGTTAATGGAAAAGTTGTTAATAAAAAATCTTATCGGGTTATGGATGGAGATGAAATATCTCTTCAGCAAACTAGCCAAAATATTCCAATGATTATTCAAACATTAAGCTCTAATGAAAGAGATGTACCTGAGTATTTGCAATTAGAAATTTCAAAATGCCTGGGTAAGTTTGTGAGAGGACCTCAACTAACAGATGTTCCATACCCTGTCCAAATGGAACCTAATCTCGTTGTTGAGTTCTATTCAAGATAATTATTAAATTACCAAATTAATCTAATAACATTTAAATTTCGAATGGATAGTTATGAATATTAAAATATTAACAATTATATTTTCTTTGTTTTTTTCTAGTCTTTATGCTGCTGGCACTGACTCTGGCGATAGTGCTAAAACTAATTACGGAAAAGATTATAAGTCAGCCATAAAGCTAATAAGAAGTAAAGATTATGATAAAGCAATAAGAAAGCTTAAGACCCTTACAACTGCTAGTTCGACAGATTTTACCCGTGCAGATGTATACAATGAGCTAGGTTTTGCGTACCGAAAAAGTGATGATTTTGATAATGCAGCAAAATACTACAAAAAAGCACTTGAACTTGATCCAGAGCATCTAGGGGCCATTGAATATCAAGGTGAAATGTATGTCGATCTCGGTCAAAAAGACAATGCCTTAAGCAATCTAGAATTACTCAAAACATTAGTGGGTGAAAATAATTCTTATTATAAAGAATTAAATAATTATATTTCTAATAACTAACAAGAGGGGCTAGAATTACTTGCCCCTTTTTTTAACTTACTTCAGTTTTTATTCCTTTGGTGTTAAGCAGTTCTAATAATTCCCCAGACTCAGCCATTTCTTTCATAATATCGCAGCCGCCAACGAACTCATTTTTAATATATAGTTGAGGTATCGTAGGCCAATTTGAAAAGGTTTTAATGCCTTCTCTAATATTATTATCATCAAGCACATTACAATGACCAAATTCAACTCCAGTTTTTTTTAAAATTGCACTTGCAACAGATGAGAAACCGCACATAGGGAAATCAGGGTTCCCTTTCATAAAGAGGAATACCTCATTATCACCAATCATTTTTTCAATTTGTTCTTTTGTGCTACTTTCTAATTCCATTATTTAGTTCCTTTCGTTTTTAATTGCATAGCGTGAAGCTCTTTATCCATCAACCCATCTAATGATTTGTAGACTAATTGATGCTGTTGTATACGAGATAACCCATTAAATATATCACTTTCAATTTGAACTGAATAATGATCATTATCACCAGCAAGATCTTCTATTTTAATTGTAGAATTTGGAAACTTATCTTTGATAAGATCTTCAAGTTTTTTTTGTTCTATAGGCATCTAATTGATAATTTTTTCAAAATTATTATGATAATTATTTATAATATCAAAATAGTCAAATTTTTTAGAGTTTATTTCTATATTTTCTTTAATTATCTCTCCAATTTCTAAGTATCCAACACCATTTTCGCTTAGAAAGGATGATACATTGTTTAGATCTTCGTTCATAATTTCAATAACATACCCAGCACTGTACTCACAAAAAAGATCAATTGGATCAGGCATATTAACTTTAAAGCCCATATCCTTATATTGCATTTTTAATAAAGATAAAAAGACACCACCTCTTGAAATATCATTACAGGACATAATGTATTTCAAATCTGACATCTTCAAAACACAATCAGCTACTTTTTTTTCATAATCCAAATCCAATTCCACTAAATCATTATACTCATTTATGTTTGAGGCAAGATTTTGATCCTGCAATAGATAAGGACTTAAATTTTTTTCTAATTGTTTTCCTAGAATAAGGATCTTATTGCCAATATTACAAAATTTATTAGAATTTATTTTTTTCAAATCCTGATTTGAGCCTACCATTCCAATCACAGGTGTAGGCTTAATAGGTATTTCATTTGTTTGGTTATATAAAGACACATTGCCTGAAACAATAGGGGTATTAAATCTTTCTGCTGCTGTTTTTAAACCATCAATAGACAATACTAATTCTCCCATGATATTTGGGTCTAAAGGACTAGCAAAATTCAGATTATTTGTGATAGCTAAGGGATTTATGTTACATGCAATTAAATTCCTGTAAGACTCAGCAACTGTATATTTCATACCCTCGTAAGGATTAATTCTTATATATAAAGGATTACAGTCTGTGGTAGCACCAATAACTTTTTGTGTTCCATGAATTTTAACTATACCAGATGATTGACCGGGTTCTTTGACAGTATCTCCCATAACAGTTGAATCATATTGATTAAAAACCCAACTTTTATGCAAATAATTCAAATTAGATAATAAAGTATTAATTATTTCTTCCAATTTAATGTTGGAAAAATCAAAATCTTTGCCTTTTCTTTTTCTTGGCATATAAAATTCTCTGTCGTATTCAGGTGCATCATCAACAATTATATCTACGGGTAGGTCTACCACTTTCTTATTATTTGACTCAAATACAACTCGTTTATTATTAGTTATTTCTCCGATAACTTCATAATCTATTTGCCACTTTTGAAGAATTTCTTTCACCTTAAGATTATTTTTTTCATCTATGACTGCCAGCATTCTTTCTTGGCTTTCAGACAGAAGTATCTCATATGCGCTTAATGGTTGTCTCAATGGGACTTTATCAAGATTAATTAATACACCCACATTACCCTTCGAAGCCATTTCTACGCTTGAGGAGGTAATTCCTGCAGCTCCCATATCCTGCATAGACTCTATCAATCCTAATGACATTAATTCTAAACAACCTTCCATTAAAAGTTTCTCCATAAAAGGATCACCGACTTGTACCGAAGGTCTTTTATCATCCTCGTCGTCTTCTGAAAAAACATCTGAAGCCATACTGGCGCCATGAATTCCATCTTTTCCAGTCTTAGAACCAATATAAACAATTAAACCCCCAATAGACTTAGGCTTTGAATAAAAAATTTTATCTTTTTGAACATGACCTACAGCCATAGCATTAACCAAATTATTAAAACCATAAGTTGACTCAAACTCGCACTCACCACCAATATTAGGAATTCCTATACAGTTGCCGTAGTGGCCAATTCCATGAACCACACCGTTTAATAAATATTTTGTTTTTTCACTTTCTATCAAACCAAATCTAATTGAGTCAAGAGTAGCTATTGGTCTCGCCCCCATCGTAAAAATATCTCTTAGTATTCCTCCAACACCAGTAGCAGATCCATTAAAAGGTTCGATGTAACTAGGGTGGTTATGACTTTCAATTTTAAAAGCAATTCCGTCATTATCTTGTATGTCAATTATTCCAGCATTTTCTCCTGGCCCCTGAATAACTATTTCATTTTTTGTAGGAAGTTTTTTTAACCATTTTTTTGATGTCTTATAACAACAGTGTTCATTCCACATTGCTGAAAAAATTCCTAACTCTTCCATAGTTAAGTCTCTATCTAAATAGTTCTTGATGATCTTGAATTCATCTAAAGTTAAGCCGTGCTGAAGTATTAAATCTTCGTTCATGTTATTAATGACTCTATGATTAGCTTACCATCTTGTGAAGGATGAAAGTCAGAATAGGCTCTTTCAGGGTGAGGCATCATACCAAGAATATTTTTCTTTTTGTTTGTGATGCCCGCAATAGCTTCTATTGAGCCGTTAATATTTTCTTCACTATTTGAGAATTCACCTTTGCAGTATTCAAATGCAATTTGTTCATTATTTTTAAGTGATTTTAAAGTTTCATTATCGCAATAAAAATTCCCCTCATTGTGGGCCACAGGGATTTGAAGCACTTGATCTTCTTTAATAGATAAATTGAAATTATTTTTAAATTTTTTTTTAATAAAACAGTTTTTGCCCAAAAATTTAAGGTTTTTGTTTTGTATCAAGGCTCCTTCAAGGAGCCCAATTTCAGTTAAAATTTGAAAACCGTTACAAATACCTAATAAATATCTATCATCATTTGCATGTTTTATAACATCATTGATTATTTTACTCTTTGATGCCATGGCCCCCGATCTTAAATAGTCACCAAAACTAAAACCTCCAGGTAATATTACCAAATCAACTTTTGGCAAAGATGCTTCCTCATGCCAAATATTATAAACAACACCTTTTGTTAAATCTTGTAAGTAACATAAAGCGTCTCTATCACAATTAGATCCCGGAAATGTAATGACAGCAGACTTAAAACTCATCCAAGTACTTCGTACTCTTCAATAATATCATTCACTAAAAGCTTTTTGCATGCAGAGTCTATTTTTTGGTCTTTTTCTTCTTTACTTAAATTATCTGGTAGGTCTAACTCAATGAGCTTTCCTTGCCTGATATTATGAAATTCATTAAATCCTAAATTATTTAGCGATTGTTCAATAACCTTTCCTTGAGGTTCTAAAATTTGACTCTTAAGTCTTATTAAAATTTTTATCCGCATTAAATCTTTAAGTTTAATCTATCAAGCACCTCTGCATATGCCTCTTCAACATTACCTAAATCTCTTCGAAAGCGATCTTTATCAAGTTTTTTATTTGTTTTTAAATCCCATAATCGACAAGTATCTGGTGATATTTCATCAGCTAAAATAAGTTCATTGGTTTTCTTACATATTCCAAATTCTAACTTAAAATCAATTAAATTAATTCCGATAGAAAAAAATGTAGATCTTAAGACATCGTTAATTCTCAAAGAATATTCATCTATTAATTCTAATTCATCAAAGTCGCATAATCCTAAATTAAGAATATGCTCAGAACTTATATGTGGATCACCAAGTTCATCTGATTTTAAACAGTACTCTATAAGTGTATCGGATAATGGAGTGCCCTCCTTAATGCCAAATTTCTTTGACAAAGATCCAGCAAAGAGATTTCTAACCAAAACTTCAATTGGTATGATATCTACTTTTTTTAAAAGCTGAGATTTTTTGTCAATTTGTTTGATAAAGTGTGTTGGGATATCGCAGTGATTCAAAATTTGAAATAAATAACTTGAGATAGCGTTATTAATAGCACCCTTATTTTTAATTGAACCTTTTTTTAAATTATTAAAAGCAGTAGCGTCATTTTTATATGTAGCAATTACTTGGTTGCTATTTTTTGCATATATAATTTTGGCTTTTCCTTCATATAGTTTTTTTAATTTTGTTGCCATCAGCTAACTCTTTTAAATATTTTGTCTACATTTGTAAAAAGATTTTTATTATTGAAGATATTATCGATTTTACTCGATATCTTAAATTTGGCTAAACTTGGATGGCTTAAGAGATTATCTTTAAAAGACAAATTACCCTCCCACGTTTTTAAAGCACAATCTTGGACAATTTTATAAGCATCCTCTCTCAAAACTTTATTATCAATTAGAAAAATTAAGACGTTTTGTGAATAGGGTAGGCCTTTTAAAAGGTTTAAGTTTTTAACCATATTCTTTTTATGTATTATTAGATTGTCAAGTACGGTAATCATTCTTTGAACTGCAAAGTCAAGAGTAATGGTTGCGTTAGGAGCGTTTATTCTCTCAACACTAGAGTGACTAATATCTCTTTCATGCCATGATGTTATATTTTCTAAAGCAGGAATGGTTAAAGACCTTACTACTCTTGCTAGTCCTGTTAAATTTTCTGATAAAATTGGATTTTTTTTATGAGGCATTGCCGAACTACCTTTTTGACCTCTTCCAAACCCCTCTTCAACTTCCAAAACTTCAGTTCTTTGTAAATGTCTAATTTCTGTTGATAAACGTTCAAGAGAACTTGCTATTATTGCAAAGGAACAAAAAAGATCTGCATGCCTATCTCTTGGTATAATTTGTGTGGAAACTGGCTCGACTGAGAATTTTAATTTTTTAGCAATCATTTGTTCAACCCTTGTATCAATATTAGAGTATGTTCCAACAGGACCAGACATTTGGATTGTCTGTATTTGTTTAATTGAATTTTTAAGACGATTTATGTTTCTATTGTTTTCAGCAAGATAACCAAGGATTTTTAATCCAAAAGTTGTTGTTTCAGCGTGAATACCATGGCTTCTGCCAATACATAATGTGTATTTATGTTTTTTTGCAATACTAAGCAGAGATTTGCTTAATTTTTCCAAACCCCTAAGGATTATATTGCTTGATTGATTGAGTTGGATTGAAAAAGAAGTATCTAAAATATCACTGGATGTAAGTCCTTTGTGAATATACCTAGACTCAGCGCCTACATACTTTGCTACATTAGTCAAAAAAGCAATTACATCGTGCTTAGTTTTTTCTTCAATTTTTTCTATTTCTTTTACTTTAAACTTTCCTTTTTTTTTAATTCTATTTGAAGTTCCTTTAGGTATTTGGCCTAATTTTTCCATTGCCTCGCAAGCAAGTATTTCTAAATCAAGCCATATTTGGAATTTATTATTATCCTCCCAGATTTCTTTAAGAATTTTTCTAGAGTATCTCGGTATCAATTATAAAAAGCCTTATTTGGAGACTCTGTTAGAATCTCAACATTATCACCATTAATATATATCGTATGTTCGTACTGAGCGCTAAGTGTTTTATCTTTAGTTACAGCTGTCCAACCATCACTAAGTATTTTAGATTGATATTTTCCAGCATTGATCATGGGTTCAATCGTAAAAATCATTCCATCTATAAATTTAATATTATCATATTCGCTATCGTAGTAATGCAAAATACTTGGATTTTCATGAAATTTCAAACCAACACCATGTCCACAAAAGTCTCTAACAACACTAAAATTATTTGATGTTGCTATATCTTCAATTTTTTTTCCAATAAGACTTATCGGCTCACCAACTTTTATTTCATCAATACTTTCTATTAAACAATCGTGAGTAACTTTACATAGGTTGTTTGCTTTTATAGACACTTCACCTACCTTATACATTCTTGATGAGTCTCCATGCCAACCATCAATTATTGTTGTAACATCTACATTCAAAATATCACCCTTTTGAAGATTTCGATTATAATTTGGAATTCCATGACAAATTACATGGTTTAAAGAAGTACATATAGATTTTGGAAAACCTCTATAAAACAAAGGGGCAGGAGTGCCTCCTAATTCTTGAATTCTAGTTAAACAGAATTCATCAATCTCAGAAGTTGTAATTCCCTCTTTAATTATATTATTAAGCTCGTCTAAAATAGTTGCAGTTATTTTACCTGCCTTTCTACAAGAGTCTACTTCAGCATTTGAATATGATTTAATCTTCATCAATTTTTATCTCACCTATAATATTTATACCTTTTAAAGAAACATTACATTTAAATGCTCTAAATTTTACACCACTTTTTTTGGCAATAAGAGAATTTTCATAATATTTATTATCTAAATCTTTAGCTATCGAAAATCTATCTACATCATCTCGTTGAATAAGATATATCAAAAAACAGTTACTACCTTTTTTTGACATATTGCTTAATTCTAATAAATGTTTTGATCCTCTTGAGGTAATAGCATCTGGAAACTCTGCTAAATTTTTTTCCCTTGATAATGTGACTGATTTAACTTCAATAAAACTATCAGCTTTTGGGTGACTAGCATAAATATCAACTCTTGAATTTTTTCCATATTTCACCTCTTTTTTTAATTCACCCTTAATTTCATGAAGAATTTTATTTTCTTTTATGGCATTAAAAACAATATCGTTTGGCAGCGATGTGTTTATACCAACAAATGTTTTGAAATCTTTGATTGCTTCTAATCTATATTTTAATTTAGCATTGGGATTTTCTACTTTTGCAACCAAAACTTTGGAGCCCTCGTTCAATAGACCTAACAGAGAACCTGTGTTTGGACAGTAAGCCGTGACAACTTTAGCACCAATCTTAATATCAACAAAAAATCGTTTATAGCGTTTTATAAAAAAACCCTCTAGAATTTCCCCTTTATAATACATCTATGGCAACAAAAAAAAATATACAATCAGCTTGTCTTATAATCATCGGCAATGAGATATTATCAGGTAGGACACAAGATAAAAATATAAATCATATAGCCAAAGAGCTTTTTTTATGTGGTGTATCTTTGCAGTTAGTAATAGTAATACCTGACTCAAAAAAAATAATTATCTCCCAGATCAGAAAATTAAAAACTAAGTATGACTATATAATTACAACTGGTGGAATAGGCCCGACGCATGATGATATAACCTCTGAGTCAATTAGTTTGGCTGTAAGAAAAAAATATAGATTACATAATGGTGCATACAGTGAATTAAAAAAATATTATAGAAAAATTAAATCTGAATTAACTGACGCTAGGAAAAAAATGGCATACATGCCCGAGGGATCTAAATTAATTTTAAATAAAGTTAGTGGCGCCCCAGGTTTTAAAATTGAGAATATTTATGTTTTTGCAGGTGTGCCTTCAATAGTACAAGCAATGATGAAAGAATTTAAAAAAATTATTAAAATTAAAAATAAATTTTATTCAACTTCTATAATTACAAAATTATTTGAAAGTAAAATAGCCCATATTCTTGTTGATGCAGAAAAAAAATATCAATTTATCTCTATAGGTAGCTATCCAATTTTTGATGGAAAACCAAGGGGTGTAGAGATTGTTATAAATTCACAAGTCAACAAGCTGGGTGTAAACAATGCAAAAAAATTCATTCTCAAAGAGATAAACAAAATTATTTAAGAATAGGTTAATTTAATATAAAACAATATTTCCCTTTGGCGGAGTAGCTCAGTTGGTTAGAGCGGTGGAATCATAATCCATGTGTCGGGGGTTCAAATCCCTCCTCCGCTACCAAGAATAATCATTGTAATTATTGATATTTTGACATATCTTTCGTTTTCTGATCGCGGGGTAGAGCAGCTTGGTAGCTCGTCAGGCTCATAACCTGAAGGTCGTAGGTTCAAATCCTACCCCCGCAACCAATACCTAAATAAATTCACTCATTTCAAGGGTTTTTTTTCATTTTTTTTATTGAAATGCATTTGACAATGCTTCGATAAAGTGTAGATATAGTCTACTTTTTATTCGATTCATTGGGCCATTTATTGTGCACCAGTGATTCTTGCTCTTTATTTTTAGTTAATATGAAATGAATAGACGGTGGGTTTATAACGTCAAATTTCGATCAAGCTTTCATTCGATAAGAATGTTAGCTCGTTATTTTGGCGTCTAACCTACGTCAATTTAAAACTTTGTTTTTTATGAGTAGGTAATTCAACTTAAGAGTTTGATTATGGCTCAGAACGAACGCTTGCTGCATGCTTTATACATGCAAGTCGAACGAAGGCCCTAGCTTGCTAGGTGTCCTTAGTGGCGCACGGGTGAGTAACACGTGGGAACATACCTTATAGTACGGAATAACTGCGGGAAACTGTAGCTAATACCGTATATTCCAGCAATGGGAAAGATTTATCGCTATAAGATTGGCCCGCGCAAGATTAGCTTGTTGGTGAGGTAAAAGCTCACCAAGGCTTCGATCTTTAGCTGGTTTGAGAGGATGATCAGCCACACTGGGACTGAGACACGGCCCAGACTCCTACGGGAGGCAGCAGTAGGGAATATTGGACAATGGGGGCAACCCTGATCCAGCAATGCAGCGTGAGTGACGAAGGCCTTAGGGTTGTAAAACTCTTTCATCGGTGAGGATAATGACAGTAGCCGAAGAAGAAGGACCGGCTAATTCCGTGCCAGCAGCCGCGGTAATACGGAAGGTCCTAGCGTTGTTCGGAATTACTGGGCGTAAAGCGCATGTAGGCGGAACAGAAAGTTAGAAGTGAAATCCCTGGGCTCAACCTAGGAATTGCTTTTAAAACTTCTGTTCTGGAATTCAGGAGAGGAAAATGGAATTTCCAGTGTAGAGGTGAAATTCGTAGATATTGGAAGGAACACCAGTGGCGAAGGCGATTTTCTGGACTGATATTGACGCTGAGATGCGAAGGCATGGGTAGCAAACGGGATTAGATACCCCGGTAGTCCATGCAGTAAACGATGGGTGCTAGTCGTCGGACTTTTGTTCGGTGTCGTAGCTAACGCGTTAAGCACCCCGCCTGGGGAGTACGGTCGCAAGATTAAAACTCAAATAAATTGACGGGGACCCGCACAAGCAGTGGAGCATGTGGTTTAATTCGACGCAACGCGAAGAACCTTACCAGCGTTTGACATGGAAAGTACCGGTTACAGAATGGTAACCTTCAGTTCGGCTGGCTTTCGCACAGGTGCTGCATGGCTGTCGTCAGCTCGTGTCGTGAGATGTTGGGTTAAGTCCCGCAACGAGCGCAACCCTTATCGTTAGTTACTAACAGTTCGGCTGAGGACTCTAGCGAAACTGCCGGTGATAAGCCGGAGGAAGGTGGGGATGACGTCAAGTCCTCATGGCCCTTACACGCTGGGCTACACACGTGCTACAATGGTAACTACAACGGGACGCAATACCGCGAGGTGGAGCAAATCCCCAAAAGTTATCTCAGTTCGGATTGCACTCTGCAACTCGAGTGCATGAAGTTGGAATTGCTAGTAATCGCGGATCAGCATGCCGCGGTGAATACGTTCCCGGGTCTTGTACACACCGCCCGTCACACCATGAGAGTTGGTTTTATCTTAAGTCAGTGCGCTAACCTTCGGGAGGCAGCTGCCCACGGTACGGCCAGCGATTGGGGTGAAGTCGTAACAAGGTAGCCGTAGGGGAACCTGCGGCTGGATCACCTCCTTTCTAAAGGAAAAAAAACTTTGAACTAAGTGTACGTTTAAAGTAACCACCGTCTATTTGTTTTGCTTTTTTCAACTAACGTTGATAAAGGGCATTGATTGGGCGTGTAGCTCAGTTGGTTAGAGCGCGCGCTTGATAAGCGTGAGGTCGGAGGTTCAAGTCCTCCCTCGCCCACCAACACTGTTGGGGGATTAGCTCAGCTGGGAGAGCGCCTGATTTGCATTCAGGAGGTCAGCGGTTCGATCCCGCTATCCTCCACCAACTTTTTAAAATCGTAAATATGTAAGCTGATAACACAGACGAATAACTTGCACGAGTTGTTCGTCAATTAAACAACTAATATAACAACAAATAACTACAAAAAGTTATTAACAACAAACTTTTCACTGTGTGTTAATAATTCAAGCGCGTAAGAGCATTTGGTGGATGCCTTGGCATAAAGAGGCGACGAAGGACGTGACAGACTGCGATAAGCTCGGACTTGCTGTCAATAAGCTTAATCCGAGATCTCCGAATGGGGAAACCCAATAACTTATAAGTGAATTCATAGCTTATAAGGGCGAACCTAGGGAACTGAAACATCTAAGTACCTAGAGGAAAAGATATTCCGTTAGTAGTGGCGAGCGAAAGCGGATCAGGCCAGTGCTACTTTTTACTAAACCAGAACTGTATGGAAAGGCAGGCCATAGTGAGTGATAGCCTCGTATGGGTAGATAGTAAAAAATAGACATGAGTAGGGCGGGACACGTGAAATCCTGTCTGAATATAGGAAGACCACTTCCTAAGCCTAAATACTACTTTATGACCGATAGTGAACCAGTACCGTGAGGGAAAGGCGAAAAGAACCCCTAGCAGGGGAGTGAAATAGACCCTGAAACCGGATGCTTACAAGCAGTTGGAGCCTCTTTATGAGGTGACAGCGTACCTTTTGTATAATGGGTCAGCGACTTAATCTCATTAGCAAGCTTAAGCCATATAGGTGTAGGCGAAGCGAAAGCGAGTCTGAATAGGGCGATTTAGTTAATGGGATTAGACTCGAAACCGGGTGATCTAGTCATGAGCAGGTTGAAAGTGAAGTAAAATTCACCGGAGGACCGAACCCACTAGCGTTGAAAAGCTACGGGATGACTTGTGATTAGGGGTGAAAGGCCAACCAAACTCGGAAATAGCTAGTTCTCCGCGAAAACTATTTAGGTAGTGCGTCGTGTGAATCTTATTGGGGGTAGAGCACTGAATGGGCTAGGGGGAAGCAATTCCTACCAAACCTAATCAAACTCCGAATACCAGTAAGTCTGCACGGCAGACAGTCCATGGGTGCTAAGGTCCTTGGACGAGAGGGAAACAGCCCAGATCAACAGCTAAGGTCCCCAAATAATGATTAAGTGTGAAAGGGAGTGGGAACTCCAAGACAGCCAGGAGGTTGGCTTAGAAGCAGCCATCCTTTAAAGAAAGCGTAACAGCTCACTGGTCTAATTAAGAGATCCTGCACCGAAAATGTAACGGGGCTCAAATCATTTACCGAAGCTTTGACAATTACTTTTAGTAATTGGGTAGCGGAGCGTTCTGTAAGCCTGTAAAGGTGATGCGTAAGCATTGCTGGAGGTATCAGAAGTGCGAATGCTGACATGAGTAACGATAAGAAATGTGAAAGACATTTCCGCCGAAATCCTAAGGTTTCCTGCGTAAAGCTAATCTGCGCAGGGTTAGTCGGCCCCTAAGGCGAGGGCGAAAGCCGTAGTCGATGGGAAGCAGGTTAATATTCCTGCACCAGCTGGTAGTGACGGATGAAGTAAATTGTGAGTTCTTACTGGATTGAACTTGCAGTGAATTTGTTCCTGGAAATAGCTCCAGCATTAGACCGTACCAAAACCGACACAGGTAGGAGGGTAGAGAATACCAAGGCGCTTGAGAGAACTATGTTGAAGGAACTCGGCAAATTACACTTGTAACTTCGGGATAAAAGTGACCTGCTATTGGGCAACCAGTAGGAGGTGGCACAGAAGAGGGGGTAGCGACTGTTTACTAAAAACATAGCACTATGCAAAGTCGAAAGACGACGTATATGGTGTGACGCCTGCCCGGTGCCGGAAGGTTAATAGGAGGGGTGCAAGCCCTGAATTGAAGCCCCGGTGAACGGCGGCCGTAACTATAACGGTCCTAAGGTAGCGAAATTCCTTGTCGGGTAAGTTCCGACCTGCACGAATGGCGTAACGATTTCCCCACTGTCTCCAACATAGACTCAGTGAAATTGAATTCTCGGTTAAGATGCCGAGTAACCGTGGTTAGACGGAAAGACCCCGTGCACCTTTACTGCAGCTTTGTATTGGTATTAGGGAACAGATGTGTAGCATAGGTGGGAGACTTTGAAGGAGTGGCGCTAGCCATTCTGGAGTCACTAGTGAAATACCACTCTTCTGTTCCTTGATGCCTAACCATACACCGTCATCCGGTGTTGGGACCATGCATGGTGGGCAGTTTGACTGGGGCGGTCGCCTCCCAAAGAGTAACGGAGGCGCGCGATGGTAGGCTCAGAACGCTTGGAAACCGTTCGTCGAGTGCAATGGCATAAGCCTGCCTGACTGCGAGACCCACAAGTCGAGCAGAGACGAAAGTCGGTCATAGTGATCCGGTGGCACTTCGTGGAAGGGCCATCGCTCAACGGATAAAAGGTACGCCGGGGATAACAGGCTGATCTCTCCCAAGAGTCCATATCGACGGGGAGGTTTGGCACCTCGATGTCGGCTCATCGCATCCTGGGGCTGAAGCAGGTCCCAAGGGTTTGGCTGTTCGCCAATTAAAGCGGTACGCGAGCTGGGTTTAGAACGTCGTGAGACAGTTCGGTCCCTATCTGCCATGGTTGTGGAAGCTTGAGAGGATCTGCCCTTAGTACGAGAGGACCGGGGTGGACGTACCTCTGGTGTACCTATTGTAGCGCCAGCTGCATCGTAGGGTAGCTATGTACGGAATGGATAACCGCTGAAAGCATCTAAGCGGGAAGCCAACCTCAAAACTAGGCTTCGTTATAGGATCGTGGAAGACTACCACGTTGATAGGCTAGGTGTGGAAGTGTGGTAACACATGAAGCTAACTAGTACTAATAATCCAATGCTTGAATTATAATACACAGCGAAAAGTTTTAACTACATGTTATAAAAAGTTTGTGGCGGTCATAGCGGAGTGAAAAAACCCGATCCCATTTCGAACTCGGTCGTGAAGGCCTCCAGCGCCGATGGTACTTAGTCTTAAGGCTTGGGAGAGTAGGACGCCGCCTATTTAAATTACTCAGCTACATATTTACAATAATTAATCTTTAATAATTCTTTTTGTTTCGTTATCTACTACTACAAAGTTTTCATAGAATTTTAATGTAGGTTTGGAGTATCTATTTGTGATCCATTTAATTCTTTCTTCATCAAACCATTTTTTTGCATTCAACATGTTATCAAAACAATACACACCACCTGCAATATTATTATTAAGATCTGAAATATAGTTCTTTCTTATCAACCCAGGTGTATTTTTGTAAATCGGAGCTGTCTCTAAAAACTTTTCTCTTAGTTTTTTCTCTGTTAAAGAAGGATCTATTTTAAAAGTTACCTCTACGATTATCATTTAATAACAAAAATGGTAGCCTCGGGCGGACTCGAACCGCCACGGGAGTAAATCCCACTGGATTTTAAGTCCAGACTGTCTACCATTCCAGCACGAGGCCATGTTAAAATAGTTAATCGAATTTAGACGATTACTTAAGTTTTTCAATACTTTTATCTATTTAAATAGTCTGGATTATCCAAAATATCATCTAATTGATTTTTACCAAAAAAAACTCCAGAAAATAAATCATACTTTTTGAACTCTGATAAATAATCGGGTTTGAATATATTTTTATTTTTATTTTCCAAAATATTTACGTAATTATCAGGTAATTCATCTTCGATTTTTTTTACCTCATGTATTGATAAAGGGCTTAACTGAATATTAAAATCTTTAAAGGCTTTTAACCTTACTTTTTCATCAATTAAATAGCATAAAAAACCTGAACTTTGAAAATTATTTAAATAGGCGCTAAAACCATAAAAAGAAAAAGGGATTGTTTCTAAATTTTGCTGAAATTTTCCTTGTTCATCGCTCCAAATATATTTACTTTTTGGAAAAAGATGAAAACTTTCAAAACTAATATTTTTATTAAGTAAAATACCATCACTAAATAATGTATGAACATTTTCAGAATTTTCAAAAGAGTTATAAACTTCTAAAAAGTCATTATTTAAAATATTTTTATTCAGATTTTCGTAAGTTTTCACAAATAAATCTGCTATTAACTCAAAGGAGACACTATTTAGATTAATAGAGGGTTGTTCTAAGTGATAAATTAATAAATTAATTATGTCTTCTTTGGTTTGGAAACTCATACCTAAAGTATACTTTATGGGATTATATAATTCTGAAAATTCTTCGAAAGTTAATTTTTGATTATTGTCTTTGCTTAATATAATAAACGTATCTAAATCTAGAGGGAATAAATTTCCTGTAATTTCAATTTCATTATCATTATAAAAATTTAAAACTTTGTCAGGTATCTGTGTTTGATTTAAACTTAACTTTTCTAAATCTCTATATTCACCAAATATAATGTCAAATTCATTTGCATTTTGATTAACTTCACTGATTGTAAATTCTATATCATTTAATAGTGAGTAATCGCCGAGTGCGTAATATAAATAATATTTATAATCAATATAACTATCTTCTATAAACCCTATATTCAGTCCTTTTTTTGTTAAGCATTCGTTGGAATTAGATTTATTAGAGATAATTATCAATAAACAAAAAATTAAGAACCCTTTGAAATTTATTATAGATTTCACTTAAATTAGCTAGATTTAAACATTTCTTTGTAGACACGTTCTTCAATCTTGTGATCATTATCAAATAATAATGGTATTTCCATACCTTCGGACATTTCTATTTCAACAGATATAACATCTTTAGCTTCAATGTGATCTGCATGAACTACTATTGGTCTTTTAGATGGGTTATTATTTATAATTTTAATTTTGGCATTGTCTTTTAGCAAGCCTCCCCGCCAATGTCTAGGACTATAGGCACTTACAGCAGTTAGAGCTACTACGTTACTTCCAAGAGGAATGATAGGCCCAGAGGCTGAATAATTATATCCAGTACTACCTGCTGCCGTTGACAATATCACTCCGTCACAAACGAGTTCTTCAATTCTCACTTCGTTATCTATTAGAATTTGAATTTTTGCCGCTTGGTATTTTTCTCTACGTATACTTATTTCATTAATAGCAATTGCTTTAATTTCTTGACCAGTAGGATTTAAAGTTTTCATAACTAATGGTCTTAATTTTGTTAACTGAGCACTATTTAAACGCTCTTCTAGTCCTTCAAGCCTGTAATCATTCATTAGAAATCCTACAGATCCAAAATTCATACCATAAATAGGTTTGTTCAGTTTCATATAATTATGGAGTGATTTTAATATAAAGCCATCTCCGCCAAGGGCGACAATAAAATCTGCCTCTTCAGGTTCATAATTTCCATACTTTTTAATAAGTTTTTCTTGTGCCTCAATATTTTTTTCAAGAGGGAAAGAAACAAAACAGATTTTCATAAATTAACCACCAGTCTCATTCATATAACGATTAACATAACCTCCAAAATTATCTTTTTGAATTTCGAAGTTATGTGCTTTTGGTTTAATTGACATTGCATATTCTATTTGAGCAATAATATCATTTTTTGTTTGATTTCTTAAAGCAAACTTTAAATCTACAAAATCATTTTGACCTAAACACATATATAGCTTTCCAGTGCAAGTGAGCCTTACCCTATTACAAGTGTCACAAAAATTATGAGAAATAGCAGATATAATACCAATTTTTGAGTTATGATTTGAATACTCATAGTATCTGGATGGACCGTTAGTTCTATGCTTAGAGGGATTTAAATTTAACTTATTTACTAAATCTTCTTCAAATTTTTTCATAGATAAAAATTGATTAAATCGCTTCTCTCCAATGTCTCCAATGGGCATTATTTCTATTAACGAAATATCAAACTGATTTTTTTTACACCAATCTAAAATACCAAAAATCTCTTTATCGTTAAAATTGTGAGTCAAAACAGTATTTATCTTTATTTTGATACCTTCTTGTTTAGCAACTTCTATTCCATTCAAAACTTTATTTAGATCTCCCCATTTAGTTATTCTTTTAAAACTTTCTGGGTCTAAGCTATCAAGGGAAACATTTATTCTTTCAACACCATTTTTTTTTAAAATAGATGCATATTTAGATAAATTTGTACCATTCGTAGTTAAAGTATGTTCAGTAATTTTACCCTGAATTTTTAGATTATGTAAATGCTCTATGATTGAAACAACATTTTTTCTGACTAGGGGTTCACCCCCTGTTAATCGAAATTTTTTAACACCTAACTCATTAAAAATATCTGTAAGTTTAATGATCTCTTCGATTGATAAGACTTCCTGCCTTGGTAGAAAAGTAACATCTTCAGCCATACAATATGTACATCTTAAGTCACACCTGTCAGTCACAGATATTCTTAAGTAATCAATTTTTCTTTTAAAATTATCAGTCAGCATTTTCGAATATTTTCAAATCTATGATATTTAAATCTATAACTTTTTTTCCAACGTTCTCAAAGTTAATAGTGATTTTACTATTTATACAAGATTGAACTTGTCCCAGACCCCAATCGGGTTGAGATGGGCACTTCACAATTGTGCCTGGTATAAAATCGCTAAAATTAAAGTTATTTTCCATTATTAATCTTGTTTAGTACAAACAAATATTTACTATTTATAATAGAATCAAATGGATAAAAAAGAAAATTTAAACAAGCTTAAATCAGTTATAAGTAATATTGAAAAATCATATGGAAAAGGCTCCATAATGATGCTTGGTAAAAAAGATATAGACTCCAATATCGATGTATACTCAACTGGATCTCTTGGTTTAGACATAGCTTTGGGGATAGGCGGTGTTCCAAAGGGTAGAGTAATAGAAGTTTATGGTCCTGAAAGTTCGGGTAAAACTACTCTTACTCTTCACATCATTGCAGAAGCTCAAAAAACGGGTGGAACTTGTGCATTTATAGATGCCGAACATGCTTTAGATCCTGGGTATGCAAAAAAACTAGGAGTAAACATAGATGAATTATTGATTTCTCAACCTGACACGGGGGAACAGGCTTTGGAAATTTCTGATACGCTTGTTAAGTCAGAAGGCATTGATTTATTAGTTATAGACTCAGTAGCAGCATTAGTACCAAGAGCTGAACTTGAAGGTGAAATGGGAGACTCTTTACCTGGACTTCAAGCAAGGCTCATGAGTCAAGCACTTAGAAAACTAACTAGCTCTATTTCTAAGACAAATACGATGGTTGTATTTATAAACCAACTTAGAATGAAAATTGGCGTTATGTTTGGTAGTCCTGAAGTTACTACAGGTGGTAACGCTTTGAAGTTTTATTCCTCTGTAAGGTTAGATATTCGAAGAATTGGTGCAATAAAAGATAAAGACAACATTATTGGTAATCAAACAAGAGTCAAAGTTGTCAAAAATAAAATGGCCCCTCCATTTAAAATGGTCGAGTTTGATATTATGTATGGTGAGGGTATTTCTAAAATTGGTGAAATTATTGATTTAGGTGTCCAAGCAGATATTATTGATAAATCTGGAGCATGGTACTCATACAAAGATGAAAAAATAGGCCAGGGTCGAGAAAACACAAAGCAATTTTTAAAAGATAATCCTGAAATGCTAAATGAGATTGAGAGTAGAATTAGATCTAATTCAGACACAGTGGAAGAGCTAATGATCGATCCTCCTCCTCCAACGACAGAGGAAACTGTCGAAAAAAACTCTAAAGAATAATATTAAATTTCAGTTAAATTAATCTATATTCCTTGAATATGAACTCTAATCATGTCCGTAATGCATTTATAGATTATTTTAAGAACAATGATCATAAGCACGTAAAATCAGGTTCTTTAGTCCCAGCAAATGACCCCTCATTAATGTTTGCGAATTCTGGAATGGTACAATTTAAAAATGTTTTCACTGGAATGGAGGAAAAAGATTTCAAAAGAGCTACTACTTCGCAAAAATGTGTCAGAGCAGGTGGTAAACATAACGATTTAGAAAATGTTGGGTTTACAACAAGGCACCACACTTTTTTTGAGATGTTGGGAAATTTCTCTTTTGGTGACTATTTTAAAGAAGAAGCTATTTTATATGCATGGAATTTAATCACGAAAGAATTCAAAATTAATGAAAATAAATTATTGGTTACTATATATCATGATGATGAAGTCGCTGAAAAATTTTGGAAAAAGATTGGAAATTTACCTGACAATAGAATAATCAAAATTTCAAGTTCTGATAATTTTTGGTCAATGGGAGATACGGGACCTTGTGGACCATGTTCAGAAATATTTTATGATCATGGTAATAAGTATTTTGGTGGCCCTCCTGGTTCAGTAGATGAGGATGGAGATCGTTTTATTGAAATATGGAATTTAGTTTTTATGCAATATGAGCAGGTTGACAAAAAAACTAGATTAGATTTACCTAAACCATGTGTGGACACCGGGATGGGATTAGAGAGAATTACTGCATTATTGAATGGCAGTAATGATAATTATACTTCAGATCTATTTACAAATATTATTGATATTACCCAGGAATGCATCCAAAAAAAAATAACTGAAGAGAATAAATCTAGTTTTAGAGTTATAGCAGATCATTTAAGAGCATCATCTTTCTTAATAGCCGATGGGGTTTTACCTTCAAACGAAGGTAGAGGATATGTTTTAAGAAGAATATTAAGAAGGGGCATAAGACATGCTTACTCATTAGGCTCTAAGGATGCTTTATTTCATGAAATTTTTAAAGAATTGAAAAATTTAATGGGAGATTTTTACCAAGAACTCAATACAGGTGCAGATGCTATTAAGGAAACTCTTTACTCTGAGGAAATAAAATTTAGAGAAACCTTAAGTAAGGGTTTGGAGATACTTGGACAAGAATTACCTAAAATTAAAAATAATAAACTTGATGGCAAAATTGCATTTAAGTTATACGACACCTTTGGGTTTCCTCTAGATTTAACACAAGATTATTTAAGATCAAAAAATATTAGTGTAGATGTTGAATCATTTGATACCGCAATGAAACTTCAAAAAGAAGAAGCTAGATCTTCATGGAAGGGTAGTGGAGATGGAGATACCCAAAAACTATGGTTTGATTTAGCTAAAAAAATAAAACCAACAACTTTTGATGGTTATAAAGAGACAGCAATAATAGCAAATATATCAGCATTAGTTTTAAACTCTGAGCAAGTTCAAAATTTAAGTGATAATAATGAACAATCTGCAATTATAACTGATAAATCATGTTTTTATGCTGAGTCTGGTGGACAAGTTGGAGACAAAGGTACTATTACTTCAGATACTGCTGAATTTAAAGTAACAGATACAAGAAAAACCCCTCAAGGTATATTTACTCATTTTGGTAATGTGACTTCAGGAAATTTTAAAATAGGTCAAGAAGTCAAACTTAAAATTGATACTAGTTTAAGAGATCTTATAAAAAAAAATCACTCAGCTACACATTTACTTCACGCAGCTTTAAGAAATAATTTAGGGACACATGTAGTACAGCGTGGATCTTTGGTTAATGAGGATAAACTACGTTTTGACTTTAGTCATAATAAACAAATATCTACTGAACAAATAGAAATTATTCAAAAAGAAGTAACAAGCATAATTTCTAATTCTTGTGAAACACAAATTGATATTAAATCTCAAGATGAAGCCATTAAACAAGGTGCTATGGCTTTATTTGGTGAAAAATATGGTGATGAAGTCAGAGTTGTTACTCTTGGAGAAAATAATAATAAACCCTATTCAATTGAATTATGTGGGGGAACACATGTAACAAATGTTCAAAATATCAAAAAATTTCATATCATCAATGAAGAGTCTGTTTCTTCAGGAGTGAGAAGAATAGAAGCTTGTACCGGAGATAGGGTTGATGAATTTATTAGCAATAAATTAAAACAAAGTAAATTACTTGAAAAAAAACTTGATGATAAAATTAAAAATTTAATATCACAAATAAAAAAATTAGATGGAAAGATTAGTTTTAGTGAAAGCAATAAAAATATTTTTATCAAGAAATTGGAAAATTATTTAGAAAGTTTAAAGAATAAATCAATCCTTTCTAATAATGATAATAATAAAATCGATGAAATAAATATTAATGGGATTAATTTTGTTTCTCAAGTAATAGGTAACTTACCCCCCAAAGAACTAAGATCAATTTTTGACAAATTTAAATCAGAGAAATCTAAATCAATATTAGCTTGCATCACAATCAATGATGATAAAGTCTCTATTGTTGTCGGATTAACTCATGACTTAATCGATCTTTATGATGCAAGAACATTAATAAAAAGTACCTTTGATATACTTGGCTCAAAAGGTGGAGGTGGAAGAGTCGACTTTGCACAAGCTGGTGGTAATAAGAAAGATCAAGTAAATCAAGCTTTTTTAAGTATTAAAAACCAAATTTAATTCAATTTAGTTTGAAGATTTTTATCTAGGCAATTCAAAAAATCCTCAGTATTCATCCAAGGAGAGTTTTTATCAACAAGCATAGCTAGGTCCTTAGTCATCTGACCAGACTCTACTGTTTCGATACAAGTTTGTTCGAGAGATTTAGAAAATTTAATAAGTTCATCATTGCCATCAAACTCACCCCTAAAGTTTAGCCCTTTTGTCCAAGCAAAAATAGATGCTATTGGATTTGTAGAGGTTTTCTCTCCTTTTTGATGGAGTCTATAGTGTCTAGTTACTGTTCCATGGGCAGCTTCAGCTTCTATCGTTTTACCATTAGGTGTCATTAAAACACTAGACATCATACCTAAAGAGCCGAAACCCTGTGCGACAGCATCAGATTGAACATCCCCGTCATAATTTTTGCATGCCCAAATAAATTTTCCAGACCATTTCATTGAAGATGCAACTAAATCATCAATAAGACGATGCTCGTAGACAATCTTGTTATTTTCAAAATCAGATGCAAATTCATTCTGAAAAATTTCATGAAAGATCTCTTTAAATCTTCCATCATATTTTTTCAAAATTGTATCTTTTGTGGATAGATAAACAGGCCACTTTAATTTGAGCCCATAATTAAAACAAGCTCTTGCAAATCCTCTTATCGACTCATCTACATTATACATGGAGAGGGCTACGCCTTGATTTGAAAATTGAAAAACTTCTTTTTCATCTATTTTTCCATCTTCATCCACAAACTTCATAAAAAGTTTACCTGGCTTGTTTATTTTCATTTCTGTAGCCTTATATTGATCACCAAAGGCATGTCTTCCTACAACAATAGGATGGTCCCAGGTTCTTACAATTCTTGGAATATTCTTACAAATAATAGGTTGTCGAAAAACAGTGCCGTCTAAAATATTTCTTATTGTTCCATTTGGCGAGCGCCACATTTTTTTAAGATTAAATTCTGATACTCTATTATCATCTGGAGTAATAGTTGCACATTTTATACCAACACCGTGCTTTTTTATTGCATTCGCTGCTTCAACGGTGATCTCATCATTTGTTTCATCTCTATTTTGAACTGATAAATCATAATATTTTAGGTCAATATCTAAATAAGGAAGTATGAGTTTTTGTTTAATAAAATCCCATATAATTCTTGTCATTTCATCGCCGTCAAGTTCGACAACTGGATTTTTTACTGAAATTTTTGCCATTTATATAGAGATATTGATTGTATAACAGATTAAATTAATAAAAAAAATCTATTTTATTGATCAAATTATGCAATTCAGATATTAATTCCATCTTATGTACTTTAGGTTTCACAAAGAGATTTCTGCCGCACTCATCATACTGTTTTTGTTGGTAATTTTTTTTTATTTTATTTATAAACCTCTATTTTTAATTTTCTTAATATTATTAATTTTTACTTTCTATTTTTTTAGGGACCCTGAAAGGGTTATTCCTTTGGGTGAAGATATCTTGGTGGGCCCAGCTGATGGCTTAATTACAAATATTACTGAATTCAAAGAAGGAAAAAAAAATTATACTAAAGTTTCAATCTTTCTTAGTGTTTTCAACGTGCACATACAAAGATTACCAGTCTCAGGAGAAATTACAAAAATAGATTATATTGAAGGTAAATTTATTAATGCAACACTCGATAAAGCTAGTGAAGATAATGAAAGATTAAGACTAACACTTAAGTCAGGTTCTAATAATATATATGTTACTCAAATAGCTGGCTTAATAGCTAGAAGAATAATCTGTTATCTAAAAGTAAATGAGAAAGTAAATCAAGGCGATAGATATGGGATTATCAAATTTGGTAGTAGAGTTGATATTGAATTTCCAAACTCCTATAGCTTAATGGTTAATGTAGGACAACAATGTATTGGTGGTGAAACTATTATTGCCAGGGAACTTAAAAATAATAAAAATATACAATCTAGAGAATATAAAAAGATCTAATTACTTAGATGGCCGAACACCCTCTTACTAAATTTATACCTAATTTAATTACGTTAATGTCACTCATTGCAGGTATTTCTTCAATAAAGTTTTCTATTCAAGCTAACTGGAAACTTGCTGTCTTAATGATAATGCTAGCTGCCTTTTTTGATTTTTTTGATGGATGGATGGCTAGAAAATTAAAAAAATCCTCACAATTTGGAGCTGAGTTGGATTCTTTATCAGATTTCATTAGCTTTGGATTAGCTCCATCTTTATTAATAAATTTATGTTTCACTCATGAGTTAGGCAGAATTGGTTGGGTTATAAGTTTATTTTATATAGTTTGCGCAGCCTTAAGGTTGGCTCGTTTCAATATCGAAAATATGAAAGAGCAAAGTAAAGTATTTTATGGAATACCTTCGCCAGCTGCTGCAGGAGTAATAATGATACCTTTGTACCTAAATTTTATTGATCAAGTTCAATTTACAATTAACTATCCTTTAATTTGTGCCGTATTGACTACTTTTGCCGGGATCATGATGATTAGCAGAGTTCCTACACCTTCTGTTAAAAATCTTAAAGTTAAAACATTATATTTTAGGCTTATGATTATTTCTGTTGCAATAGTTTTAATATTTTTAATCAGTTATTTTTGGCAAACAACACTCTTGGTCGCCATTGCATATTTACTAATTTCCTTATTAAGCTTGCTTACTTACTTTTTTACTTTTTTTAGAAGAGTTAGTTAAATATTTTGATTTAAGCATCAATGCAGATGGTGTTACTAGTAATGTTAATAGAGTAGAAAAAAGAAGACCAAAAACGATAGCCCTAGATAAATCTACCCACCATTGGGTATCTGGTGAATTATAGGTATATTCAAGATTAACAAAGTCGATATTTAATTTCAAAGCCATAGGAAGCAAACCTAAAACTGTTGTAGTCGTTGTCAACAAAACTGGTCTTAATCTTTGAGCGCCTGTCATAAGAATAGCATCTTTAGCATTATTTGTTTTTTTTATTAATCGATCAAAGGTATCGATTAAAACTATATTATTGTTAACAACTATTCCTGCTAAAGAAATTACGCCAATACCACTCATTACTATTCCAAAAGGTTGTTTTGTAATCAACAATCCTAAAACAACACCAACTGTTGACATAATAACAGCAAATAGAATTAATAAAGTGCTACTAAAACTATTAAATTGTGTCAAAAGAATTAGGCCCATTAAGAATACTGCAATCAAAAACGCTTTTTGCAAAAAAGCCTTGGATTTATTTTGACTTTCGTCTTCGCCCTTAAATTCTATCTTTACTCTAGGGTCAATATTAGCTGAATTAAATTCAGGTATCTCTAAACCAAAGTTATTTGGAATATTAAACTTTTCTATCCCAAGCCAATGTTTGATTAATCTAACATATGCATCTGTTTGATAAAATCTTGTCACGTCTGATTTAATCGTTTCAATTCTGTTTTGTTCAACCCTTGTCAGATTACCTGTCTCTTGATTTGTCTCAATTTTAGTAAAATTTGAAATTGGAACGTAACCTGAAGATGTTGGTATCTTTATATTATCTAATTGATCAATAGTTCTCTGCTCTTTGGGTAATCTAAGATAGATGGGTATGGACTCATCACTATCATCAGGTCTAAATTCACTTAATTTTAGACCACTTGTTAGAAGTTTTATCGTGTTGCCTATGATTGATATACTGGCACCATATTTTGCAGCTTCTTCTCTATCAACGTATAGTTCATACTCTATACTTGGTGAAGGGAGGGACGTTTCTAAGTCTTTTAAGCCAGATATGCTAGAGAGATATTTTTCAATTCTTTTCAATTCTTGAACGGTAATTTTAGGGTCTAAAGAAGTTAAATTTATTTCAATCGGTTTGCCTCTTGGAGGCCCTGCTCTTAAAGTTCTAGTTTCGACTTTAATCCCAGGAATTGTAGATGTTTCTTCTCTTAATTCGGAAATTATCTTATCTGCTTTTCTTCTTTTATCCCAATCTTTGAATTCTATATCTATAAAACCAATTATATCAGGGGAACTTTCTTGCCTATTTTCAACATTTCCAGAAGTAGTATAAACAGACTCAAACTCATTATTTTTTTGTTGTAAGTTTAGAACCTTTGTTTCTACTTTAGCTACAAGTTGGTCTTTTTCTAAGACTGAAAGATTACCTGTAGCATAGATGATTACTTTAGTATTTTCTGCTTCAACTGAGGGGAAAAAAGTAACTCCTTTTCCATATTTTCCATAAGCGCCATAAATTCCAATTAATAACACCAATGATAGAAAAAGTATTTTTATTGGATTGTTAATACAAAGCTTCAAAATAAAAAGATAAATTTTTGTAAAAAAACCAACTTTAGATAAATCAGTTAAGTCCTCATCATCAGCATTTAATCGAGGAATAATCATTTTCTGAAAAAATCCTTTATTTTTAATGTATCTAAATAGAAAAAATAAAATAACTCCAATTGAGATCGTTGTTATAGCTTTAACACCTATATTTAAATAATTATCAAATTTTAATTGCGATAAGAAATTGAATGCAACAAAGTTAATTACACCAAATAGAATTAAAGGAATTATAAAAAAGAAAAAAAGGTTTTTTATTTTATAGGCTTGAGTTCCAATAATAGGAATAACAATTAAGGCCATTGCTAAGCTTGATCCTAATACAGATATTACTGTTATTGGGATGTATTTCATAAAACCACCTGTGGTTCCTGGCCAAAATAGCAAAGGTATAAAAGCTGCAATTGTCGTAAACGTTGAAGCCATTATGGGAAGTGACATTCTTGAGGCTGCTTTAATGTATGACTCAGCTAGCCCCATACCCTCTTGTATTTTTCTTTGAGCGTATTCAACAACAACCACTGCGCCATCTACTAAAAGTCCAACAGAGAGTATTAATCCAAACAAAACAACCATATTGATTGTAAATCCAAGTGAGTAAAGAATTAAAATAGACGATAAAAAAGAACCTGGTACCGCTAAACCAACAAGTAAGCTAGACCTTATACCAAGAAAAATAACTACAACACTCATAACAAGTATAATTGAAAAAATTACATTATTTTGAAGATCACTTAACATTCCTTTGATATTCACAGATTCATCACCAGAGAAAGTAATATTAATTTTTGAAGGTAGAATTTTTTGTTCTTCCTCTACTAATTGTTTTACTTGATCCACTGTATCCACAATATTTGCACCAATTCTTTTAGAAATTTCAAGAGTAAATGCAGATTCATTATTTAATCGAGCAAATTTTTCAGGATCTTTAAATGTTCTCTTGAGTTGAGCTATGTCTTTAAACTTAATTGTCTTTTTATCATTAACTTTAATGGGTGTATTAAAAACATCATTCAGGCTTTCATAAAGGCCAGGAATTTTAATAACAAATCTTCCATCTCCCGTATCAAGGTTTCCTGCTGAAACAATTTGGTTATTAGATCGAACAAAATTTAAAATTTCATTTAGATTTAAACCATAGGCTTCAATTTTATTCTGATCTATTATTACATCTAGTTGTTCTTCTCGTTCCCCACCAATATTTACTTCTAAGACATTTGGTAATGATTGAATTTTATCTTTTAAATCATTAGATATTTTCTTTAACAAAAATTCAGATATATCGCCGCTAATAGAAACAACTAAAATGGGAAATAAACTTATATTTACTTCACTGACTTTAGGTTCATCTGCATCATCAGGTAAATCTGATTTGGCTCTATCAACTTGTTCCCTGGTATCTAAAAGTGCTTGATCTGGATCAAATCCTGCATCAAACTCCAATAAAACATTTCCACCACCCTGATAGGAAGTACTGGTCATTTCTTTTTTCCCTTCGATATTTGAGACTTCATCTTCAACTGGTTTTATTAAAAGTTTTTCAGAGTCTTCAGGGGAAATACCTGTTAAGCCAAGAGACACATATATATAAGGAAGACTGACGTCTGGAGAGGACTCTTTTGGAATATTATTAAAAACCAAAGATCCACTAACTATTACAAACAGAAAAATTGAAATAGTAGTTCTATAGTATTGACTAGCTAAGTTGACTAAGCTCATAAATAATTAATAACTAACTTTTTCTCCTGAAGACACATACTGTTGGCCGACAATTATAATTTTTTCTTTCTGGCTCAATCCAGAAACCAACATGTAATCAGAGGTGTCTTCTATAACATTAACTTCCTTGAATTGAACTGTATCATCGGAGTCTATAATTTTAACACCTAATTCTCCTGAGTCACCTAAAGCTAAAATTGATGGTGAAATTTTATGAGCAAGAACATTTCCTTTTACTATTGAAATCATTGATGACAAGCCATCTTTGTAACGAAGGTTTTTATTATCAACTTTAACAACAATTTCAAAGGTTTTAGTTTCTGGATCAGAGATAGGTGAAATATAATCTATTTTTCCTTTTACTTTTTCATTTAGGATTGTTACTTCTACTTTATTATCCAAAGAAACATCAAGAATTTCATTTTCGTTTATATAACCAAATATCTTTAGTGAGTTGAGATCAATAATTTCATAGACCTTTTCACCTGGCATGACAAGTTCTCCTGCAATTTTATGACCATCTAAAAGCAATCCTCCAAAGGGAGCAAAAAGAGCGTACTTATCAAATTCACTTTGAGACAATAGATTTAGTTTATATAAATCTGCATTTGTTTTGTAATCATCTAATTCAACAATATGTTGCCCTTTGTTTACTTTTGAACCAGCCTTGACTAAAACTTTTTCAATTGTTGTCATAACCTCACTTTTAATTTCAATTCTTCTAAAAGCTTCGGTTGTTGAGCTAAAATCAATACTATCTTTAATTGTTTGCGCAGAGGAGTCCATAACCTCAACAGAGAATAATTTTTCTTCTGTTTTTTCTTGGCTACCCCATTCTGAGGAGTAACATAAAGTAGAGATAAATGTTAAAATAGTAATTAATGTGAATTTTTTTAAAAAAGATGACATGAAATATATATAACCTAAATAAGTATATGTAGACGAATACATATCAGATTATGAGCAAAATTAAATGAAACAGTGGTATAAAACCAGAAAAAAAGACCCTTTTTATCTTAAAGCAAAGAAAAATGATATAATTTCAAGGGCTTATTATAAATTAGAGGAAATAGATAAAAAATATAATTTATTCAATAATAAAAAAAAAATATTAGATGTAGGTTGTTCTCCAGGGGGCTGGATACAATACATTCTAAAAAAAAACCCAAAAAATAAAATAGTTGGAATCGATTTACTACCCATTGATCATCAGCTTGAAGGAGAATTAACGTTTTGCATAATGGATTTAAAAGATACTAGTGCTATAGATAAATTATTCACAAAAAGTAATTATACTTTCGACTCAATAATTTCTGACATTGCACCTAATACAAGCGGCAATCAATTTTTGGATCAAACTAATAGTTACAATTTAAGTATCCTTTCAGCACAGTTAATTGAAAAATATTTAAATAAAGGTGGAAATTTTTTGGTTAAAAATTTTCAAGGAGAAGATACAGAAAAATTATTTAAATATATAAAAAGTCATTTCCGTAAAACTTTGTATATTAAGCCTGCAGCATCTGATAAAAAATCAAAAGAAATTTATATACTAGGTTTAGAAAAAAAGTAATTTTTAATCCAAGCATTTAAAGAAGATAGAGTAGTAAAATTTAATTTTTTATTTTTATAATTTATTTCAAATATCTCTTTATCAAATTTTTTAGAGTAAACAATTTTAATTATTGGAAACGAAAAATTGGACTTATAAAAAGTTATTTTTGTCTTTTTAAAATTAGTATCATGGGTTTGAATTGAATAATTTCTCCATATATTTTTTGAAAGACCATAAGAATAAGTATTAAGAATATATTGAAATGTTTTTTTTGGAATTGTATCGTTATAATTTTTATTTATGTTTAAAATTTTCAATATATATTATGTTAAATGGTACTTTTAAATTCATCAAGCTGTAATTTTGATTGGCAGCCAAATAATTTCAAATTTTCAAATTTGAGTGGCGATCAAGGCTCTTTTTATGACTCATTTGATATTAATGGCTTATTAGTAATGTTTATTTGTAACCATTGCCCTTATGTCAGATCTATTGAAAATAAAATATCTAGTGAAACCCAAAGACTTAAAGATATAAATGTTAATTCCATAGCCTTCATGTCAAATGATCAAAATGCTTATGAAGAAGACCACGATAAATTTCTTTTAAAACAAATATCTAGAGCAAAATTTAAATTTGACTATATTATTGATCATACTCAATCAATAGCGAAACTATTTGATGCTCAATGCACACCCGAGTTTTTTTATTTTAATAATGAAAAAAAACTTAAGTATAGAGGCAGACTAGACTCTAACGGAAAGAACCCCTCTATGGGTAACCCAGAGCTTTATTCTGCAGTTGAAGAAAATATAGCCAAAGGATATTGTTCAAGCCAACAATATCCAAGTATGGGATGTTCAATCAAATGGAAAAGTTAGTTACAAAAAGAAATTTATCAGTAATTGGAATTATATCTATTTTAATAGTTGTTTCCTCATATTTTATAATCCAAAATAATAATAAAGAGGATGAGAAATTATTTGATATTTTTTTAGCTGATCTTTACAACGAAGAAAATGTAAACATTGATGAAAAATTATATTATTTATCCAGCTTAGATAAATCAAACATTTCTTTTTTTAGTGATTTAAAATTGACATCTATTGAAAACCTAGACAGATATAACAAAGTTGACAAAGATATCTTATTACTAAAAAAAGCTTTAGTAGATTTAGATGAAGATATGATCAAATCTTTGTCTTTAGATGATAATTTCACATTTAATGAGATAGCAAAAATTTACTTATATAATCTAAATATTAATAATTATGAATTTAGTGAGTCTGAAAGAGATAATTTAAATAATTTCTTTATTAAAGCTATCAATAGATTATCTAATGAAAAAAATTAAATTTATATTTTTTTTTATAGCCTTATCCTCCTGTAATCAATATTTAGGTACAATCGATCCTGATTATACTCCTACTAATGAAGTCAATGGAATTTTCTCTAATGCTCAAAATGATACTTATAATTCAGAAGTTGAATTTGGTAATATTATTTTTCCTAGCATTGCTAATTCATCTTTTACAATTGATAATTTAAAAATAGATAAAATCACTAATACAGATAGAAATTCTGTTATTAGTTTTTTAAATGGTAAAATTATCTTAAGTAAAGACAAAAATATTTATGTAATAGATCAAAATAGTGAAAATAAAAACTATGATTACAAATTAAATTTAAACAAAGAAGAAAAAGTTCTTCATATCTTTGGACACAGAGGTGAAATTTATGTATTAACGAATAGATCTCGCCTATTTATAATAGATAGTCAAAATGTAATTAATATTGCTGACTATGAATTTTATACTAACATCACCCCAATTGTATTAGATGAAAGTTTAATAATATTCAGTGTTTATGGAGATATTTACGAAATATTGCTAGATGATTTTTCTATAACAAAAAAAGATAATTTTGTTTCTAAACCAGGTATATCTATAAAATCAAATATATTTGAAGACCAAGAAAACTTTTATTATCTTTTCAACACAAGTACTTTAATTACTTTAAGTAAAAACAATTATGAGTATTACAGCAATTATATATTGGAGGACCTAAACATACTCTCATCACTAGGAGTTTTTAATACACTGGTAGATAGCCCTTTTAGTCACAATGAATATTTGTATTTCTTAGATCGATCAGGAAAAATTTCAGTTTTTAACCCAGTCACCTCAGACATACTTTGGGAACTTGATATCAATGAGACCATTCTCAGTTACCTTTTTTCTAATGATGGATATTTAATTCTAATGACTTCTGATAATATTCAAATATTATCCAATAAAGGGGATATAATTAACTCATACATTCATAATAAAAAAACACCAATATCAATTTTTAGTATTCAGGGAAATATTCATTTAATTTCAGAAGAAGGCATTAGTAAAATCAATCTAACTGAAAAAAAAGAAGATAGTTTTTATAAAAATAAATTTAAAGGCAATCTTGAAATATATTATGAAGATCAAATCATATACCTAAAAGATGACAAAAGTCTTTTTAAATTAAGTGAATAATTATTTTATCATTGGTAAAGTTAATGAAGGAAAATCTTATCTTTTTAATCTTTTTTCTAAAACACATAAAACAATATCAAATCCCAAAGCTAATACTACAATTGATGTAATTAGAAAAAATATTTTATCGGAAAATTTTGAATATAATATATATGATACACCAGGTTTTTATAAGTTTAGTGACTTTACTAATCTTCTCAATAAAATTTCAGAACTTAGTTTAGCTAATGTTAATTTTATATATTTAACTTCATCTTTCACTAACGAAGATTTAAAGATTTGTAAACAACTACATTCTAATAAATTTAATCTTTTACTTTTCTCATTTAAAAAAATCAATGAGAAAGATTATATATCAAATTTGTTTACTAAAATTTTTACAAGTTATTCAGACAACTTAACAACACTAAAAAAATATTTATCCAATGAAAATAAAAAACAAAATTCAAACAGTGATGCTGTAAATAAAAAAACAATAGCTATTTTCGGTAAAGAAAATACAGGTAAATCAACACTTTTTAATAAAATAATGAGTATATCTCTATCTAAGACATCACCCCATCTTCATACTACCCGTGACTCTGTTAACTGGGACATTAAATATAAAAATCAAACTTTAGAATTTATTGATACAGCTGGCTTTATCAGGAGTAGATCTAACAGGAAAAATTTTGATTTCGAAAAACTTTCACTTGAACAATCTGAATATTTTATAAAAAAATCATCACTATTAGTTCTCTTATTAGATGCTAATTCTGAGTCAAGATTAGATTTATCCTTGATAGGATCTTTGTCTAAAAGAAACAAACCTTTTTTAGTCTTAGTCAATAAAATTGATCTAATAGAGAACAAGCCTCTGTATCAAAAAAAGTTTTTAAAATATCTTTCTTCAAATCATAATTACTATTCATCTTTAAACATATACTTTATATCTGCGTTAAATACTTCTAAATCAAAAATACTTCAAATAGTAAGTAATCAATTAAATAATAAGTTTTCATTTAAAACTTCTTATTTGAATAAGATCATTAAATCAGTGAATGGAGAGTTGGGAAAAATACAAAAAAATTCTAAAGAATTCAAAATTTATTTTATTACTGCTTTTACAGTTAATCAAAAAAATTACTTTAAAATTTCATGTAATTTTTCAAAAAAAAATATTAAACCTCACATTAAAACGTTTTTATCAAAAATTTTAATTAGAGAGTTAAATCTCAAAGGAGTAAATTTTAATCTAATTTTTTAATATTGATATTGTTTGATTGTACTAAGTCTATTTTTAAGGAATTTAGATAATTTAGTAATGACATTTTAAAATTATTTAGATGAACTTTATAATGATTATCTTTTTCAAATGACAAAACAAATCGAAATTCCTTATTAAATAGTGGTATAAGTAAATTAATAAAATAAATAATATTCATTAATACTTTATAATTTTGTTGAATATAATTGTAGTCGTATTGATATGAGATCATATTTAAATCAATTCGATTATTTACTATTACTAATTCATCTATTGCTGAAAATTGATTTTTTATAATTGCTTCTGCTTTAATTAAATCTTCTAAAGATTCAAATGTGCTTTGAAGAAGTGTATGATCTTGAGTTATGTTTTGTAATTTTTTCCCTGCTAAAATAATTTTATGAGAATTTTCGGATAAAACCCTTTGATCTTCCCCATTTAAAACAATTAAGATTTGATTAATAGACAATTAGATATTAGAGCCAGCACTTAGTAAAGATAACTGAGTAATTTTATTATCACCTAACTGGTCGATTAACTTAATTGGATAGTCTCCTGTGAAATAGTGATCTGTTAATTGAGGCTTATTACTATCTCTTTTTAAATATCCAAGAGCTATATAAAGCCCTTCTAATGACAGAAATTTTAAACTTTTTGCTTTTACATAGTCACATATCTCTTCAACACTCTTGTTTGCGGCTAATAATTCTTTTTTAGTAGGCATGTCAACTCCATAAAAATCTGGAAATTTTATTTCAGGGCAGGCTATTCTTAAATGAACTTCTTTGGCTCCAGCATCATATAGCATTTTTACAATCTTATGGGATGTTGTTCCACGAACCAACGAGTCATCTACTAGGATTATTTTCTTATTTTCGATTGAACTTTTGTTAGCATTTAACTTTAATTTTACTCCTAGACTTCTAATTTGTTGACCTGGCTCAATAAAAGTTCTACCAACATAATGGTTTCTTATTAAACCCAAATCAAAATTAATTTTTTTTTGTTGACTGTATCCAATTGCTGCTGCATTTCCTGAGTCTGGTACAGGTACAACCAATTCTGCATCTACATTGTCTTCTTTTGCTAACTCTCTTCCTAAATTTTTTCTATACTCATAAGCAGTTTTTCCTCTCAAAATACTATCTGGTCGTGAAAAATAAATATACTCAAAAACACAAGGTCTTGGTGTATGATTTCCAAATGGTTTGAGACTATGTAATTCATTATCTTCAATGTAAACAATTTCACCATTTTCAACTTCTCTTAAAAATTCGGCACCAATAATATCTAACGCACATGTCTCTGAAGCTAGAACAAAGGATTTATTTAATTTACCTATAACCAAAGGTCTGATCCCATAAATATCTCTTGCACCAATTAAAATATTTTTAGTAAGCATCACCAAAGCATATCCGCCTTGGATTTGTGAGATTGCCTCTATAATTTTATCAATATTTTTTTCTTTTTTTGATCTTGCTATGAGTTGTACAATTGTTTCTGAGTCAGATGTTGTATAAAAAATTGCACCATCTTTAACTAGCTTCTTCCTGAGTGTTATTGCGTTCGTAAAATTACCGTTATGAGAGACACCTATGCCACCAGCATTAGTATCTGCAAAAAAAGGTTGAACATTCCTTAAAATTTTACCACCGGTTGTGCTGTATCTATTGTGCCCAATTGCATAAGAGCCTGGTAATTTCTTAATCGTGTCCTCATTATTAAAATTATCTCCAACTAGCCCAAATCTTTTTTCGGAATAATAATTTTTTCCATCATATGAGACTATGCCACAGCCCTCTTGCCCTCTATGCTGTAGAGCATGTAAACCTAAAGCTGCCAAAGCTGAAGCATCATTTATGTTTGAAATTCCAAAAACACCACATTCTTCTCTAATTTTAGTAGAGTTCGTCTTTATCATTCTTTTTTTCTTGTATAGATGAGTCTTTTTTAATTTTTTTATCAACTTCAGGGTCTTTATACATAAGGTTTTCATATATTGATATATTTAATTTCATGATTCTATTCTTATCTTCAATATAGTTTTTAAAAAAAGCAACATAAGAAAAATAAAAAAGAATTGAAAATAAAATAATTCCATAAATCGCACCGATTATCACATCTATGATTTTAAACTCTAGCTGCGAAGGTGATTTTAAATTTAGAGCTTTTTCTAAAATAGAAAAAATAATATAAGTCGTTAAAAAAAGCATAATAAAAGAAATAATTTCTAAAAAAATTGCATTTTTATTTTGTAATGAGAATAAGTATTCAATATTTAATTTTTCTAAAGAAAAATTAAGAACCCTTTTGTAAAATATGAAAGGTAAAGATACAGATAATATAATCTTAAGACTGTAACTGATTGATTTAGTGGCTCCTTTAATACCAAAAAAAACAGCAAATAAAACTAATAGAATTAGATAAATGTAATCTAAATAACTTAGTCCTGATAAATTCATTTTATTAGTATTTTGCTCCTGAAATGAAGGATTTAAATATTTTATTTTTAGTCTTTAAAATTTTTTTACAATCACCGTTATCCTGAATAATTCCATTATCAATAAAATAATATTTATCTCCAGTCTTAATGGCACTTTTGATGTCATGAGTTATTGTTACAGCTGTTATTTTTCTTTTAGCTACTACTTTTAATATTAGGTCATTAATTTTATCGCTGTTTATCGGGTCTAGTCCTGTAGTTGGCTCATCTAGAAAAATTACTTTTGGATTTTTATATAGAGCTCTTGCTAATGCGACTCTTTTCTTCATACCTCCTGATAACTCAGAGGGATATCTATTAAATATTGATTTATTAAGACCTACATCATTCATAAGAGAATGAACTTTTCTTTCAAAATTTGTTTTATTATTAATAAAATCAGTAAAAGCAATATTCTCGGATATTTTTAAACTATCAAAGAGAGCTCCATATTGAAACAACATACTAAATTTATCAATATCTACCTCAGACTTACCATCGTATAGAATAGAACCACTATCAAACCCAAATAATTTATAAATAGTTTTTATTAATACAGATTTTCCACATCCAGATTCACCAAGTATTATGGTAGACTTATTTTTTTCTAAAGTAAGACTTATGTCTTTTAAAACAAAATTCTCATTAAATTTCTTTTTTAAATTTTTAATTTCTATTTTCATTAAAAGAATAATTCTGTAAGAAAGTAATTTGATGACAATATTAGAACTGAGGAGATTACAACTGCATTCGTTGTAGCTGATCCAACACCAAATGCGCCTTTATCGGAAAATAGTCCACAATAGCAACTAACAATTGATATGATAAAACCAAACGTAAATGCTTTGAATATTCCTGATAAATAATCGCCTAAACTTAAAAAATCTATTGTATTTAATAGGTACAAATTATCATTAAATCCTAATCTATGCACTGACACTATGTATCCACCCATCACTCCTATAAAATCTACTAATGTTACAAATATTGGTAAAGCCAAAGTTAAAGATAAAACACGCGGTGTTACAAGGTAATTATAATAATTTGTATTAAGTGTCTTAAGAGCATCGATTTGTTCTGTCACTCTCATTGTCGCTATTTCTGCAGCAATAGAAGAACCAACTCTTGCTGAAATCATGAGACCTGTTAAAACCGGTCCTAATTCTCTTGTTAAGGTTAAAACAACGATGTTAGGAATAGCTGACTCAGCAGAAAACCTTGAGAAACCAGTATAGGATTGTAAAGCAAGGACCATCCCAGAAAAAATTCCAGTCAAAGCTATAATGGGTATTGATGAAATAAATATATTAACAAAGTATGATAAATTATTTTTTAAATAAAATTTAGGCTTAAATAAATATTTAAAGAAAAATAGGATAAATAAAATAAATTTACCAAAACTTGAGAATAACTTGATTAGGAATTTTCCAATATTTTCAATAAGTTTCATTTGAGGTCTTAATTTGATGCATTTTTTTCAGTTCCCAAGAATTTGGTATATTTATCATCAAAGTATAGCTCAATCTTACCAGTAGGACCATTTCTTTGTTTTGCAACAATTAACTCAGCTTTGTTAAAAACTTGCTCATTTCTATCTTTCCATGAGTCCATTTTTTTTTGATATGATTCCTGTGTTTCATCCGCTCCTCTGGTTGGCTCATTTCTTTGCAAGTAGTAACTCTCCCTATATATGAACATTACAACATCTGCGTCTTGTTCAATACTTCCTGACTCTCTTAAATCTGAAAGAAGTGGTCTTTTATCATCTCTATTTTCAACTTGTCGAGAAAGCTGAGAAAGCGAAATGACAGGTAAGTCAAATTCTTTTGCTAGTTGTTTTAAATTTCTAGTTATTTCAGATAATTCATTAACTCTATTATCTCTATTACTCTCGGGTTTTATCAATTGAAGATAATCAATTAAAACTAGTTTAATATTATAATTATTTTTATATCTTCGAAGCTTAGACCTTAATTCTGAAACAGTTAAATTGGGACTATCATCAAAAAAAAAGTTTAAATTATTTATTTCTTGATATGTATTTTGAAGATCGAGAGAGTCTTTTTCATTAAGTTCACCTTTTCGAAGCTTATCACTTGGTATCCTAGATTGTTCAGCCAAAATTCTCAAACCTATTTGCTCAGCAGACATTTCTAAAGAGAACATTACAACAGACCCTTTATCCTCATCTTGAGAAAAATATTTAGAAGCATTAAAAGCTATGTTTGTTGCAAGTGCAGTTTTACCCATTGAGGGTCTGCCTGCAAGAATTATTAGGTCAGAATTTTGTAATCCTCCAAGCATATTATCCAAATCTCCAAAACCAGAGACTATTCCAGAATATTTTCCTTTCTTTTTAAATGCTTTTTCTACTAACTGAAGAGAGGCTTTTGTAACAGATGCAAAATTTCTTAATTCGTAATTGTCTTTTTTTAAATTAGATAAATCAAATAATTTTTTTTCAAGATCTAAAAAAATATCTTTGATGCTGTTCGATGTCTCAAAACTTGTTGATTCATTATTTTTATTCTGTGTAATTTTGAAAAGCTCTCTCCTTAAATGTAATTCTTGAAGAGTTTCTAAATAATTTGAAAAAACCTCTTTTGAAAATACAATTTGATCTATCTGAAGTGAGAGGTCTTTATGTGTTTTGGACTGAATATCAGGAATATAGTTCTTAATTGTATCAATGGAGACATTTTTTTGTGATTTATGAAAGTCTTCTAACACATTAAAAATTTTTAAATTTTCTGGATTTGAAAATAACGAATTATCTAAATATTCGAAATGAGTATCAATTAAATCGGGGTGCTTAAGCAAATAAGCGATAACAATAATTTCTATATCATTATCTATTAAACTTGCGAAAGTTTTTTGCATATAATAGTAAATTATTTATAAATTTAAAAAAAGATAGTCTTAGGCAGAAGTTTTAGGGGATAAGATCTCAATATCAAGTGAACAATTTACCTCGGGGTGCAAGTCTATTTCTACTGAGTATTCCCCAGTAGTTTTAATTTTATTTCCAAGTTTAACTAACTTTTTTTGTATAATTACCTCATTTTCGCTTAAAAAGGTAACGATATCAGACACATTTAAAGAGCCATATAGCTCTCCATTTTCTTTAGCTGCAATCTCTTTAAAGAATTTTAATTCATTAATTTTTGCTGCAGTTTTATTAGCATTAGATTTATTTTCATCATCTTTTTTTAAAAGACTTTCTTCTAATGATTTTATTTCTAAAATATTTTCTTTTGTTGCAAATTTAGCTTTTCCATTTGGAATTAAGTAATTTCTTGCGTAACCGTCTTTTACTGAGACAACTGTGCCAATTTCCCAATTTTTTTTAAACTTTTCTAAAACAACAACTTTAGTCATAACGTTATATCAGAGATAAAAATCTTGCCTGTTTAATTGCCTTAGTAATTTTAGTGTGAATAGATCTAGACATATTAGTTACTCTTTGAGGTATAATCTTTCCATTATCGTTAGTAAATTTTTTAAGAATATGTGTGTGTTTATAGTCAAGTTTCATTAATTCTTCGTTAGAAATATTTAGGTTTTTTTTCATTAATTATCTTTATTTATTTGAGGTGTAGTCTCCTCTAACTCATTGAATGATTTAGTAATAAGGAAACGAAGACAATCAGTATTGAAATTTAAAAAGCTATCAAGTTTTTTAGGGAAATCAGTAGAAGAATTAAATCGCATAAATTTAAATGATCCTTTTGAATATTTGTTAATTGAGGATTTTAAATTTTTAATTCCCCAATCCTCTTTATAACCAATAGAAACATCATTTTCGGAAAAAAATTGATCAATAGAAGTATTAAGATTTTTCATCTGATCATTAGCTAGGTCAGGTTTTACAATAATTGTTGTTTCATATATGTTAGTCATGTAAAAAGAGTGTCTACAGATATAATTTAAATATGTCAAATAAAAATCTTTCTTTGTTATTTACAGGTCAGGGGTCACAATTTGCTGAAATGGGCGCCGATTTTGTTAATAAATACGACTGGGTTAAAGAAAGATATACTATAAGTTCAGAAATACTAGGTTATGATTTATTAGAGGCTCAAAGCGATCCAAGTCTATTAAATTTAACTCAATATAGCCAACCCATGATTTTTGTGTTTAGTTCTATAGTAATTGATATCTGTAAAGATTTTTTGCATAAAAATTTCTCCAAAATAATTCTAGCAGGTCATTCTTTGGGAGAATATTGTGCTTTGTATTTTGCTGAGGCATTAAATTTTGAGGAAATGCTTGAAGTGGTTAAATATAGAGCAGACTCTATGTCAATTGTCTCAGACCCAAATAAGTATGTAATGTATGCAATTTTAAAAAAAGAAGATTTAAAAATAAATGAAAATTTATTTGGGAACGGTATTTATATAGCTAACATAAATTCTGATAGACAAGTAGTTATATGTGGTCTTAAAGATAGGGTTAATCAATTCAAAGAAAAAAATCCAATTGGAAAATTTATACCTTTAAATGTTTCAGCCCCGTTTCACTCTGATTTAATGAAAGATAGTGCAAAAATATTCAGTGAAAAAATTAAGAATAATTTATTCAAAAAAATTAATATTGACTTAATTTCTAATCATAACTTAGTTAATTATAAAGAAATATCTGAAAAAGAGTATAGCACCCAATTATCTCTTCAGATACACTCTCCAGTAATGTGGTCGGAGACTATAAAAACTATTTTGAATGATGATATTAATACGTTTATTGAGATTGGACCCAAAAAAACATTATTAAACTTCTTACCAAAAGATTTTCAAGGTGAGAAATACTCATATTGTAGTATCGAGGATATAAATAATGTTTAAAGATAGAAAATTATTAGTAACTGGTGGGACGGGCTCCATTGGAAATTCAATATGTAAGTATTTTAATAGTAACAGTTGTAAGGAAATTTATTCTACAACTACAAATCTTAATAAGGTGAAATCTGATCAAGATTATATTCAATTCAAAGAATTGAATTTAAATAATATCGAAAAATTAAATTTAGACGAACTATTTGATTTTGAGGTTGATTATCTTGTATTAAATGCAGGTCTAAATAAAGATAATATTTTTTTGAGAATGTCGTCAGATGATTGGAATAGCGTTATAAATGTTAATTTAAATTCATCTTTTCATTTACTTAAATATTTTATCAAAAAAATGGTTAAGAAAAGGTTTGGAAGAGTTGTTTTTATTTCATCAGTGGTAGCTCATACAGGAAATCCGGGCCAAGTAAACTACACTGCTTCTAAGGCTGCCATTGCAGGAATGGTTAAATCACTAGCTTTGGAATTATCAACAAGAAATATAACAGTAAATAGTGTGGCACCAGGTTTTATACAGTCTAATATGACAGATAAACTCAATGTCGAACAAAAGAATAGTATTTTAGAGAGAATTCCAATGAAAAAACTTGGTGATTCGAGCGATATAGCAAAAGCAGTGGGTTTTTTATGTTCTGAAAATGCTAATTACATTACAGGTCAGACTTTGCATGTAAATGGTGGATTGGCTCTAATTTAATTATTTGAATATTAAGCATAATGTGGTACGAACTTTTAAATTTAATACTAAGAGGTTTTAAAAATGAGCGATATTGAAGAAAGAGTAAAAAAAATTGTAGTTGAGCATTTAGGTGTTGAAGAGGCCAAAATACAAAGTGACTCAAAATTTATTGATGATCTAGGTGCTGATAGTTTAGACACTGTTGAACTTGTAATGGCATTTGAGGAAGAATTTGGTTGTGAAATACCAGATGATGCTGCTGAAAAAATTGTAACTCTTAAAGATGCTGTTACATACTTATCAGCTAATTCAAACTAGCTTAAGAAAATACAACAATTGAGGCGAGTAGTAGTTACCGGAATAGGAACCATTAATCCACTAGGTAATAGCGTAGAGACGTCTTGGAATCCTCTTATAAATTCTAAAAGTGGTATTTCAAAAATAACCAAATTTGATGTAAATAATTATCCATGTAAAATTGCAGGTTCTATAGAGGACTCCTTAATTAATGATGAAATTGTAAGCTCTAGAGAGCGAAGAAAAATTGATAGATTTATTACTTTTGGTTTAATAGCAGCTAATGAAGCTATTAAAGACTCAGGTTTTATTTTAGATGATGAAAGTTCTCTCAGATCTGGTGTTATGGTAGGTTCTGGTATTGGAGGACTTGACACGATATATAAAAATTCCTCAATATTAGATAATCAAGGTATCAGAAAAATTTCTCCTTTTTTCATACCATCATCTCTGATAAATTTATTGTCTGGCCATATTTCTATCAAGTATAATCTTAAAGGCCCTAATAGCTCACCCGTTACTGCGTGTGCAACAGGCACGCACGCAATAGGAGACTCTTTTACTTTAATAAAAAATAATAAGGCTGATCTTATGGTATGTGGTGGAGCAGAGGCAGCTATATGCCCCTTAGGTATATCTGGATTTTCTGCAGCTAGAGCCCTGTGTGATACATATAATGATCAACCAGAAAAAGGCTCAAGACCGTGGGATAAAGACAGATCGGGATTTGTTATGGGAGAGGGTGCTGGTATTTTGGTTTTAGAGGAATATGAACACGCAAAAAAAAGAAATGCAAATATTTATGGAGAAGTAAAAGGCTACGGTATGTCTGGAGATGCGTTCCATATCACAAAACCCTCTGAAGATGGTAATGGCGGTTATAGGGCAATGGAGATGGCCCTTCAAGAGTCTCGGCTCAACAAAGATCAAATTGAATACGTGAATGCTCACGGGACATCTACTCAAGTTGGTGATACCGTTGAACTTTCTGCTGTTGAAAAACTATTTGGATCTAATAAGAATTTATTTATGAGTTCAAATAAATCAGCTATAGGCCACCTTTTAGGGGCAGCAGGAGCAGTGGAAGCAGTATTCTCATTTAAAACATTACAAACGAAAACTCTACCTCCAACTCTAAATTTAGATAATCCAGATACAAATAGTTTTATCAACCTCATACCTCACACATCGATATTTAAACCTGTAAAAAATATAATCTCTAATTCTTTTGGTTTTGGAGGTACAAACGCAAGTTTAATCTTTGGTCTTTAAAAGTAAAAATTTTTGTGTTGTTTTATCATCTCCTTCAGGGGCTGGAAAAACATCTATTTCAAAAATGTTACTAAAAAAAGATAAATTATTATCATTATCTATATCTTGTACTACAAGACCTATAAGAAAAGGAGAAGTAAACAAGAAAGATTATATTTTTTTAAATCAAGAGCAATTCAGTGACTCTTTAAAAAAAAATAAATTTTTAGAGTCAGCTTATGTCTTTGGATATAAATACGGAACTCTAAAAGATACAGTTAATAATTTTTTTAATAAAAAAAAAGATGTGTTATTCGATATTGACTGGCAAGGTTATCAGCAATTAAAGCAAAGTAATATGGATGTGATTGGCATATTTATATTACCACCTAGTAAAAAAGAGTTAATTAAAAGACTTAGAACTAGGGGAAGAGACACTCAAGATGAAATGAAAAAAAGAATGGATTTAGTTCAAAATGAAATTTCTCATTTCCCAGAATATGATTATGTAGTTGTTAACAAGGATTTAAAAGAATGTGTAAATAAAATTAAAAATATTATTGACTCAGAAAGATCAAAAAAATCAAGACTTATTAATCTAACTAATTTTGTTAATAAGTTTAGGAATTAATTTCCCTAAAAATTTTTATCAATTCTTTTAGTCTTAAACTTTCAGCCCTCATACTTAAATTAATATTCTCATTAAATTTATATTTCTTTAAAAGATTTCCCAGTGATTTTCTTTTATATGAAAACAAATATCTTTTAAATTTTATAAAACTTTCAATTTCATCTGTCTTGATCAAGCTTTTATTTAATTTTTCAAACTTTAAAACACTTGAGTCAACTTTGGGGATGGGTCTATAACAATTTTTACTAACATGGAATTTCAACCGTATTTTGAAAAAGCAATTTATTATTGAATTTATCGAATTCAATTTATCTTCCAATAGCTTAGTAGCAAATTCTTTTTGAAACATTAATATCATTTCATTTGGCACTTCTCTCATTAAAGAAAGTTTTATAAGAACTTGTGATGAGATGTTATACGGCAAATTAGATATAACTAAGTCGTAATTATTTATTATATCATATTTAAGAATGTCGTTATTGATAACATTAAGAAAATTATGATTTTTAAATTTGTCTATTAAATTTTTAACTAATTCAGTATCGATCTCAATTAAATCTAATTTTTTTGGTTTTTTATTAATAAGTTTATTTGTTAATTTCCCGTCACCTGGGCCAATTTCTAAAATATTTAGATTATTGTGATTAATTAGATTAATAATTTTATTAGTAATATTATCGTCAATTAGAAAATTTTGACCGTATTTTTTTTTTAACTTAACATACATGCTAAATAGGATGTATTGTCTGATTTATTTTTAAATTTAATATCTTTAGCAGTTCCATGGGCTGGGCTAAGTCTGCGATAGTTTAATCCTAAAGTAAAATTAAAACCTTTCTTATTGATTATTTTATATGGGATTAATGCTTGATCATGATATGTGGATATAAATAAAGTATTTTTTTTAAAATTAATAAAAGCACTATCAGCTGGGTATGGCCCTAAAATATTTTTAAAATATTTACTAATTAATTGATTAATTAATTTATCTTCATTGCCAATAGTAGCATTTTCACTACAATGCGGGTTGTAACACAAAAATTTAAAAATACTGAAATTTAACTTATATTTTTTTGAATTTAATAAGTTCATCATAATATTTAATTTTTTTTTAATTTTAATTTTATTTAAATTTTTATGAATATTTTTTAAATTAATATGCGTAGTAAGAGGTATTACAGAAAACATTTCACCATACATTAACATCATGGTCTCACATTTGTTAATCTTTCCTAGATACTCAGTCATTCCAATGAATTTGATCTTTTTTTTAAAAATGGATTTATTAATTGGCATAGTTACTAAGTCAAATTTTGTACTACATGACAACTCATTTGATAAATTTATTTGATTAAGTAAATTTCTATACTTTTCTTTATGTTTATTTTCAGTGTTAAAGATATTGATACAAGTTTTTTTATAATTTTTAAAACTTATAGGGTCAGCTATTTCATTTACCTTAATATCTAATTTTATTTTGATTAAATACTCTTTTAATTCTTTTTTATTACCAATTACTACATATTGTATTTTTTTTTTTAAATAATTATGAGATTTAGCAATTATTTCTATATTAATTGAGTCTGTATCGCCTAGGAAAACATATTTTTTAATTATATTACTGTTGTTCATAAACAAATTTTTTGAATTCATCTTTTGTTTTAGAGTCTATATATTTTAAAATGCTACTTTCAATTGATTTATAATTTTTGGAGTTTATACATACATCATATCTAATGTTATCAATGGTAACTTCATATTTTTTTATTTCTTTTTTTAAATTTTCATAAAAATTATTCAGAAATTCTTTATTTCCTTTAAGGTTATTTAGTTTCAGCATAGTCAAACAATTATTGTTACTTATAGGTAGTTCAATTTTTTCATATGTGTTAAATATATATTCTAGATCTTTGATATTAAATTTAGAGTAATAGTATTCATATATAAATTCATTTTTTATCTTAAAGTATCTAACAAAGTCTTTTACCATTTGAATATTCATTTTCTTATCTCCATATTCTTTAATTAAAACATTATCGACTCTAATTAGAAAATCAGGATTATTTTTTTTAAAATAGTTAATTAAATTTTTTATTATTACTATATTTTTTATTGCATTTGACTTATTAATTTCTTCACCAAAATTTTCAAAATATAGTTGTGTATAATAATTTAAATCTATATTTGAAATAACTATATCGTTTTTGTCATAAACTATATTTGAATATGAATTCATTGGTATTAAACATAAAATAGTGAAAACATAAAATTTTATTATAAATTTATAAACCATAATCAAATGTACCAGGTTCTTGAAAAAATAGATTTGTTGTTTGTTGATATCCAAAAAAACCTAAATAATCCATATAGAAACTAATACTTATTAATTCTTCAGGACTCGTATTATAATTATCACTATAACGTCTATTTGAATACTGGATATTTAGCTTTGAACATTCATCAAATAATTCTAATTTAAATGTATCATAGTACGGACTAAAATTGTTTTTGAGATCTATGTTTGATCCATATGAAAATTTTATATTATCATTTATCTCCTTTCCTAAACCTAGACCCAAGTATTCAGTGTCATTTGATTTTTCTGAAAATGCAATTTTACTAGTTTTATGATAGTTAATTGCAATATCAAATGGGCTATCTGTATTTAAACTAACATTTAATTCTTTACTCTTTAAAGAAGAGTTATCTAATCTAGTATCTAAATTTAAGGCTAATGAATTAAGATTTGTTTTAGCTTCAATAGCAAAATCTGAAAAATGAGAACTTTGATTTAATTTTTTACTAAAATTATTATTTTTTTTAAAATCATATGATTGGCTTGTATTTATTTCAATTTCTTGTTTTTTAATGTTAAAAACACTCTCAAATCCATATACAATTCTAGAAGTGTTATCCCTAAGATCTGTTCCAAAAAATCTATTATCTGAATAAGTGTTTTGGTAATTAAATGTGATTGTATTGCTATCTTCATTAATATTACTTTCAGTCTTATAAAGGTCTTGATTATGTATAAGCTTAAATCTTGGTGAAATAATTTCATTTAATTTGAAAAAATAATCAGATGATATAATTAAATGATTAAAATTATCTGTATTATTTAAATTACTATTATGTTCAAATGTGTAATTGTTTAGCCCATTTAATAATGAAAATTTATTAAAAATATTTACTCCTTTAAATCTATTGTTAAAAGTTAAGTAATTATTAATTTTAAAAGTATTGTTTTCTGAGGCTATATTATCGTTAGATTCATTTCTTTTAATAATTGTAAAATTTATCTCATTATAATTTGAAATATTATTTTTTAAGTTAATATTGTTTCGATATTTGATTATAGGTGTGAAAGGAATAAGGGAAACATTTGTAGAGTCAAACGCTTCTACAGTTGATATTTCAGCACTTAAATAATCGTTTTTTAAATAAAAATCATAATTATCTAATCTTAAATAAATATTTTCAAATTTTACTGGATTCTCATTTAGAGATCTAGTTGTTGATATACTATTTGTTACTAAACCCTCAAAATAAACTAGCTTATTTCTATCAAGCACTTGTCTGACATTTAATCTAGCTGATGAGTTTATATCATCATTATTTGAATATTTTATATTGTCTAAAGTTAATTCAAAAGTTCCACCTGATGTTCTACTTTTTAACTGGGTATTAAGAGAGTAATTATTAATAAAATCTAAGTTTTCTGAAAATATAAACTTAGGAGTAAGTTTTATGTCTGTACTTTCAGTAATAGGAATATAATAAGGAGTATAAATGCCACTATTTCCTCCAATTGCAAATTCTAATGTAGGTGTTAAAAATCCTCTTTGCCTTGGAGCTTTTACTCCATAGTGTGTAAAATAAGGAAGGTAAAAAAGTTTGTAATCAGCTATTTGTAAAAAAGTATCAAAATGTACAAATTTATCTTTATCGACATCATATTTAGTTTTATCAATCCTTAACGACCAAGTAGGACATCCAAAATACCCCTCTAGCTCACAAGGTGTAAGAAAATTATTATAAAAATAAATAATACTTCCAGACCTTTCAAAGCTGTCAGAGTCAATTTTCAAATCATTATTATAAATATAGCTTACATCAATAGCTGAAAAATTATTTAAACTAGTATTTCCAACTAGATCTTTTCCACTTAAAATATTCAAATCTTGATATAGATAAAAATTTCCAAATACTTCTACTTTATCTTTTTCGTAATCGATAATACCTCTATCAATAAGAATATTAGTATTGTCTATATTTATTTTAGAATTATCAGCTAGTTCGACTATATTTTTCTCCTCATTATAAATAATATTTGTTGTATTTATGTATGTATCATTCTCAGCATTTAGTATTATTATTTGTCTAAAGAAAAATATAAATAAAAGTACGAATATAAAAAATTTATTCATTTAAATAAGCTTTAAAAAAAAGCATTATCACTATCATACTGGCTATTAATTCAAACTCTTGTTTATAGGACGTTAAAGAATTGTTAAAAATTAAGAAAGAATATATTAATGTAGATAGACTCATTAAAAGAGGATCTCTTAGGCTTTGCTTTGATCCTACATATTTTGTATTGAAAAAATTTAAAAAAATATAACTTAAGAGAAATATAAAAAAAATAATTAGATTTATTAATTTAAAGTCTAATATAAAATTATTTTTGATAGACGTATCTCTAACTAAGGAACCTCGTGACATTAAACCAATAAGATCTAAGTTGATTATCTTTTTTTTATTATTGTTTTTTATAACGTTATTTTTGTATTGTGTATAATTTTTTAATATCAGCTTATCATTTGAAAAAAACAATTCATTGCTAAATTCTGCCATTTTTATTTCTTTATTTAAGATATTATAAGAGCGATATTCCGCTTCTTCAAAATTATTTAAATCAACATTTTTTAAAATTGTAATATTTTTTCTATTATCAAACTCATTTATAAGTATTTTAAATTTTAATTTATTCCCAACTTGAACTAAGTTTGTTTTATTATCTTCAAGAAAAGTAACAATATCTTTTTTGTTAATTTCAAAAATACTGAATAACAAAACAATTGGTAGAAAAAACATAATATATTTATTAATTTGGAGGTAACTCTTTATTATAATAATCTCATTTCTTGATCTTAAAAAAGTTGAAAACAATATTAAAGAAATCAAAAAAATAAAAGCTGAAACATAAGTTAAGATTTGTAATGAATTTAAAGCACTTAAGATTACAATTATATTAAATGAATAATCTTCACTCAAATTGCTAATTAAAGAAAAAATAAAAAATACTACAAAACTTGAAAGTAAACATATCAGAAGTGATAGAGCATATTTGAGATAAAGAAGGTTAATTATTCTCATTAAAACTTAATACTAAATAACTAAAAAATAGGAGCACAAAAAAATTAATAAAATGATAATAATACAAATTAAATATACTACTATTATTCAAGAGAAATATTAAATATGAGTTTATAACTTGTATCACCAATAAGCTTAGAAATAATATTGAATAATACTTAAAAACACTTTTTTTAGATACATAAAAAAAGAATATTTTAGATGACAATAGAATTATTAACAAAGTAAGAAAGTATTGATAAACTCTATTATGACCATGATAGTATAGTTCTTTATTATCATTATTTAGTAATTGAAGAGTATTAAAATGCTCTTTGTCCATCATTAGCATTTCTATATCTTTATTTTCAATACTATAAATAAATTTATTAAATACTGTTTTACTTTTTTCAATTTCATTTAGGATAACTCTTTCTCCTTCATTAAAAATTAAATTATAATTTTTTTTATCTATTTCTATTTCAGCACTTTTCGCATTTATAAATTGTCCATCTCCATATACTATTGCTTGTACATCATGAAATTTATTATTCTTCTGCTTTTTAAAAATAATACTTACCTCTTCATCGATATGGAACTCACTCATGGATGGGACACCTAATTTTAAGTTATTTCTAATTTCTAACTCCTTAATCTTATATTTATGATACAATTTTACTGACAAGTATTCTTTGTTTAAGAAATAAAATAGAATAATTCCTAAAGTTAATAAAATACTTAATAAAAAATTATTCCTGTATGAGAAATACTGTTTGAGTATGAGTATTTCATTGCTACTGTTAAACTTATAATTAATAAAAAAACTTGCTATTATTAATAAAAAGGGTGTTAAAGGACTTATAAAACTTGGTAACACTAAAATAGTTGTGTTAACTACATCTAATAACTGAGTTGTTAATGAGTGTTGTAATTCTAAAATTCTTAGTATTTGAGAAAACCAAATTAAGCCTAAAAATATAATTATATTTATTAAAATATATTTTAAAAAATTAAAAATTATGTATGATCTTGCTCCTCGAAACATGAAAGCACAATTTAACTCAATAAATTTACCTAATCAAAGTATTAAATTATTTGTTACTCTAATTGATCAAAGTTCTAATAAAAAAGGTTTATCGAGTTATAGTTATAATAAAATAGTTATTTTTAAATATTCTATTAGTATTAAAAATTCTCATATTGTTCTTAATATTTATCATAAAAATTCTAACAAAAATCATTTTAATAAGACTGTTTTGGGATCTTTCGTTCATCAAACTGCAGACAAATATTCAGTATCAGACATTACTATTAATTCGATTAAAAAATCTGATTTAGATAATTTAGTATTTGGTTTTTTACAAAAAGATTATATTTATTCAATCTATAAAAAAAATTCAAAAAAATCGATTTACAAAACTAATTTTAAACTTCCAAAAAATTACATAAGTTTACTAAGTTCTATATATTTTCTTAAAGAGTTAGTTACAGAACCTAGCAATATAATTTATCCTAATTCTTTTGTGAAAAGAACACTGAGTCAATTAAATAAGAAGAATTTAAAAATTAAAACTCTTAACAAAGAAAATATAAAAAAAATTGGTTTAAATTGTTTATTAGCAGTTAGCCAAGGAAGCAAAAGAGAGCCTGCGGTAATGGAATTCTCAAAAAAGAATATAACAAAAGATGTTGATATTTTGTTTGTTGGAAAAGGTGTTTGTTTTGATAGCGGCGGTATCTCAATTAAACCAAGTGGTGGCATGGAAGATATGAAATGGGATATGGCAGGTTCAGCTGTCACAGTATCTATAATTAAATATCTTAGTGAAATTAAAACTAACTTTTCTTATGCAGGTATAGTTGGTTTAGTTGAAAATATGCCAAGTGGTAGTGCTTATAAACCTGGTGATGTCATTAAATCTTATAAAGGAATTAATGTTGAGGTTCTAAATACAGACGCAGAGGGTAGACTTGTTTTGGCAGATATAATTACTTATGGATGTGAAAAATATAAACCTAAAATTGTTATAGATTTTGCAACTTTAACTGGAGCTATAATGGTTGCTCTTGGACAACATTATGCAGGTTTATTTTGCAATGATGACAAATTATCAGATATCCTCTATCAATCCGGACAAGACACTAATGAAAAAGTTTGGAGAATGCCTTTACATGATGACTTTGATAAAGAACTTAATTCACCATTTGTAGACTTAAAAAATATTGGTGCAGGTAGGTATGGCGGCTCTGTTACAGCTGCTCAATTTCTTCAAAGATTTGTTCCCAAAGATACAAAGTGGGCACATCTTGATATTGCAGGAACAACATGGAAAAACGGAGGAGATATTATGAATAATAAAGGCTCAACGGGTTTCGGCTTGACATTAATTGCAGATTTTATAAATAAATATTTCAAAAATTAAAAGCTAGTATGCAAAAAACATTTTCGATAATTAAACCTGATGCAGTAAAGAGAAATCTAATTGGACATATTAATCAAATGATTGAAAGCTCAGATCTAAAAATATTAGCATCAAAAAAAATGTATTTAACTAAAAATCAAGCAGAGATATTTTATGAAGTACATAAAGAAAGACCTTTTTTTAATAGCTTAATTGAGTATATGACTTCTGGCCCTGTTCAAGTTCAAGTTTTAGAAGGTGAAGACTCTGTAGTTAAATATCGTAAAATAATGGGTGCCACAAATCCAGCTGAAGCTGAAGAGGGCACTATCAGAAAGTTATATGCTGAGTCCATTGAGGCAAATTCTGTACATGGCAGTGACTCTGAAGAAAATGCTAAAATTGAAATCAGTTTCTTTTTTTCTGGATCTGAATTAGCTTAGTAAATAATTTATCAATTGTTTATATACAAACTCATGTTCTAAAGTTTTATGTTTGAATAAAAGTTCTGTTTCATCTTTGGTGCCAATTTTTTTAATTTTATTAGAGATAGTTTTTCCCTCGTCTAATTGATTTGAAACCTTGTGAATGGTGAAACCATAGTTTTTCTCATTATTTATTAACATTCTTTTTTGTGTCATCAGACCTTTATAAAAAGGTAGGATGGAAGGATGGAGGTTTATTACGTCAAAATTATCGATAATTTCATTTTCTATAACTTTCATATATCCCAATGAAAAAATAACGTCTGTATTAAAAAAAATTTTTTTTTGTAATACTTTTTTATTTTCTTTTATCAAAACATTTTTATAAAACTTATTTAGATAAGATTTAATTTTTGATGAAATATTTCTATTACTAATAATAGTAACTACTTCAAAATTTTTCTTAATTACATTTTTTTTTAAAATTTCAAGAAGGTTAGAGCCACCTCCAGATATTAAAAATGAAATTTTTTTATAACTATTTGATTTCACCAATTAAATTAAATAATTTCCTTTTATTAAATTTTTTATAATTTTTTTTATTTATAATTAATATCATACCTATTCCACAATTGAATATTTCCATTAGTTCAATATCAGAAATATTCATATTATCTTTTATAAAATCATATTCTTTAGGTAATTTAGGAATATTTAAATCAAATTTTGTTTCTTTGGATATACTCCTTTTAAAATTTGAATGAATACCACCCCCTGTTATATGGGAGAGAGTTTTTATATATTTTAAATCATTATTGTTAATAAATTGGTGATATAGGCGAGTAGGTTTCATTAACAGATCAGATAGTTTTTGTTTATTAAACTTTGCTTTTTTTATATTTATTTTATTTTTTTTAATAATATCTCTTATTAGAGAATATCCATTGGAGTGAAAACCATTTGATCTAATTCCAAATATAAGATCTCCCTTTGAAATATTTAAAATTTTATGTCTTTCTTTAATCCCTACTAAGAAACCTGCAATATCAAAGTGATTTCCCTCATACAATGATGGCATTTCAGCTGTTTCACCTCCAATAAGTGAACAATTAATTTTCTTACATGCGCTAGTGATACTTTTTAAAATTTCAGTGTATTGTTTTGATTTCACTGAACCACATGCAAAATAGTCTAAAAAAAATAATGGTTTAGCTTTGTTGCACAACAAGTCATTTGAACACATTGCAACCAAATCTTGGCCTATTCCCATGTATAGATTAAGTTCAGAAGCTAAAATTGCTTTAGTACCGACTCCATCTGTTGCAGCGCATAATGTAACATCTTTATTAATCCTATATTCTGCACTAAAACCTAGTTTGTTTCCTAAAACCTTATCACTGTGAGAGCTTCTAATAAATTTTAAAGCCTGACCAATAAGCTTGTCAGTTTTTATTACATCAACACCCGATTTTTTGTATAGTTTACTCAATGAAATATTTATATCTAATTAGTATTTTTTTCGTATTTTCTTTAAAAAATTTATCAGCTTATCAAGAAATTACTATTCAAAAAGACAGTGATCTTCAAAATTATCAGGAACTGCTGGAAAGAATAAATAATTCAATTTCGGATGAGGATGTCATATCTTTAATAGAAAATAATATTTATAATATTAATTTCAGTAGATCTCAAATATCATTGAATATAGATCTATATAATTTATCTAAAAAATTATATTCAAAAAAAATTGACCATAGTTTACTTTTAATAAATTGCTCTATTAAAAAAAATTTTTTTGATTTTAATAATAAATTTAAAAATTGCCCGAACTTTTTAATTAAAAACTATGATAAAGACTCTTATATCTATTTAAATTATAAAAAAAATTATTTTCGATTGGCGAAGTTTTCTAAAAACATAAATTTAAAATCATTATGGATTGATCTTTTAGAAAAAAATTATACTTCCTATCAATTATCTATCGACTTATCAAATTATAGTAAATTAAAAAATATTACAGGCTCAGAACCAAAAATATTATCTTATGAACAAAATAAAATACTTTTGGACTTTGAAAACTTCTACAATGACAAACAGATTAACTTCTTAATTAACTTTTTTTAGTGCAAACATTTTTAGATTTAGATAGTTCCAATAAAGAAATCATATACTCATTAGAAAACGATGAAGTAATTCAATCTCTTGAGAGAAGAATTAAGTACCTAATAATTTATGGATCAAATAAATCTGGAAAGACAACTATAGCTAGAAAGTTCTCCAAAAACTTCAATATTGGTTTAATAAATAATCTGCCTAGTTATTTAAATTTTCATAGAGAAACTTATTTAGACTTAAATAATTTACCTGGAAAAGATGAGAATTTATTTCATTTCTTACAGCATTTTATCTCAAATAATATCCCATTGACTATATTTACCTCTGAAAATTCTATTGATTATTTAAATAACGATTTTTATTTACCAGATGTATCATCAAGGCTAAAGCAATTTAATTTGTGTAATATTCAAAACCCCAGCAAAGATCTTCTTTTCAGATTAATTAATAAATATTTATCTTTAAAATCTATAAGTGTCTCTGAGCAGATTGTCATTGAGGTAATGAACCATATTGAAAGAACATACTTGTCAGCTTTTGAGGCAGCACAAACTATTAATTATTTGCTTTATGAGAATAACCATAATATTAATTTGTCACTAATTAGAAAGCATTATGAACAAATATAGAGATTATTATTTAAAAGATATTAATAGAGAACTAGTTAATAAGAAGATTACTGTCTCTGGTTGGGTTAATAGATCTAGAGACCATGGTAACTTATTATTTATAGACTTAAGGGACTCTTCTTCTGTATTACAATGTGTCGTAGATAATACATCTAAAAATTTTAATGAATTATCAAAAATAAAAAATGAAGATGTAATCAAAATATATGGGCAAATTACTAAAAGAAGTGTAGAGACAATAAATACAAACTTAGGGTCAGGAGAAGTTGAACTAAAAATTGAAAATTTTGAAATATTAAGTCAATGCTCCAAAACTCTTCCACTTGAGGTAAATTCTGATAATGATTATGGAGAAGAGGTAAGATTAAAATATAGATATTTAGATCTAAGAAGATCTAAGATGCAACACAATATTAAGCTAAGAAATAATATTATAAATTTTGTAAGAGAGTTTATGAATAATGAGGGATTTATGGAATTAGCTACACCAATATTAACAGCTCCCTCTCCAGAAGGTGCAAGAGACTACCTCGTACCTTCAAGAATACATAAAGGCTCTTTTTATGCTTTACCTCAAGCTCCCCAGCAATTTAAGCAGCTTTATATGGCTTCAGGTGTTGATAAGTATTTTCAAATAGCTCCTTGTTTTAGAGATGAGGATAGTAGAGCTGACAGGTCTCCTGGTGAATTTTATCAAATTGATATGGAGATGAGCTTTGCTACACAAGAGGATATTTTAGATGTTATTAGTCGCTTACTATTTGACACTTTTGATAAATTTAAATCTAAAGAAAAATCTATAAATAAACTTCCATTTCCAACCTTTACTTATAGAGACAGTATTGAGAATTTTGGATGTGACAAACCAGATTTAAGGAATCCATTAAGACTCACAAATGTTACAAGATATTTTGAGGGATCTGGTCTTCAAATTTTTGAAAATTTAATAAAAAAAGGAGCCATAGTTAATTGTATTCAAGCTTTAAAGTCTGAGGGTAAGCCAAGAAGTTTTTATGATAATTTAAACAAATGGGCACAAGAACAAGGAAAAAAAGGTTTGGGATATATAAACTTTGAGAATTTATTACCAAAAGGCCCTTTAGCTAAAAATTTTAATCAAGAAAAATTAAATCAAATGATTAAAGACAATAATTTTAATCAAAATGATGGTTTATTATTTGTATGTGATTTACCAGAAGAGTCATATGATTTCTCCTCGAAGGTTATTGCAAAAGTAGGAGATGATTTAAACTTAATAGATAAAAATAAATATGAGTTTTGCTGGATAGTTGATTATCCTATGTATGAAAAAGATGTTTTAACAGGCAAGATTGATTTTAGTCATAATCCGTTTTCAATGCCCCAAGGAGGAATGGATAAGTTAATAAAAGAAGATCCCTTAGATGTTTTAGCTCATCAATATGACATTGTTTGCAATGGCATAGAACTGTCATCGGGAGCCATTAGAAATCATAGACCAGATATTATGAAAAAAGCTTTTGAAATCGCCGGATATGGCGAAAGTGAAATTAAAACAAAATTTAGTGCTTTATTTGAAGCTTTTCATTACGGAGTCCCACCACATGGAGGCTGCGCACCTGGATTAGATAGAATAATAATGTTGCTTAGTGATAATGAAAATATAAGAGAAGTTATAGCTTTTCCATTTAATCAAAGAGCCCAAGATTTAATGATGAATGCGCCAGTTAAAATTGACAGCAAACAATTAAAAGAACTAAATTTAAAAAAAATTAGCGACTAGCTTTAAGTATCTTTTCAACGTCTTCAATTGTTAAATTTTCACCATCGTACTCAGGTGGAATTTTGTAATTCATTATTCCTATCTTAAAATAATATTTTCCTGATTTACCTCTATAAAGATTAGCTCTTTGTTTTCTTCTTTTAAGTATACCTATTTCTCTAACTTTATTTGTAGGTTTATTTTTTTTGATTGTAATTAATTCAACAGCTTGATCTAAACCAATTTCTAAAACATCATATTTTCTGCCCAAAGATGCATAAATATCTTGATATTTAACATAGGGACCATAGGCACCTATGTTAGCTACAACTGGGTCTTCGCTATCTGGAAAATTTCCAAGAGTGATAGGTAATTTAATTAATTGACTGGCAATATTCATACCGATTGTATTTTGATCATAACTCTTTGGAAGAGTTACTCTTTTAGGCTTATCCTCATCTGTTTCTTTTCCTAACTGGAGATAATAGCCATAGGGACCTAAATGAACTGCTATTTCTTTTTTGGAGTCAGCATCTATTCCTAAAATTCTTGGAAAAGTGATGATTTCATCACCTTCACGATTTTTAGGGTTTACTTCTTTTACAAAGGCACCAATAGAAATTGTAAATTTACATTCAGGGTAGTTAGAACACCCAATAAACCCACCCATTTTTCCTACCTTAACACCTAGGTTACCTTCACAATTTTCAGTATTAGCCCAAGATGAACATTTGATATCAATGTCTCCACCTATTTTTCTAAAAATTACGGGAGATAGTTCATCATTTATTACGTCTATGACTTCTCTATTGGGCTTACCCATTACTTCATTGATGAAAAATTCAAAATCTTTCCAAAAATTTAAAACTATATTTTTCCATTCTGCTTTATCTGCAGCAACATCATCAAGTTGGTTTTCTAAATCAGCCGTAAACTTATATTCAAGAAATTTTTTAAAGTAGTTACATAAAAATACATTAACTACTCTACCACGATCATTTAGGATAAATGATTTCCCACTTTTTAAAACATAACCTCTATTAACAATGGTTTGAATTATAGAGGCATATGTTGAAGGTCTTCCAATTTCTAGCTCTTCTAATTTCTTAACAAGACTCGCATCAGTGTATCTTGAAGGAGGAGAAGTAAATGACTCGAGTGCTTCAACTTCATTTACAATATATTTATCATTTTCCTTTATATTTTCTAATAATGAAATAATCTGTTCTTCATCATCTTCTTGAAGATTATAAACTTTTTTATATCCATCAAAAATTAATTTACCAAGTGTAGCTTTTAAAGTGATATTATTCTCTTCACAATCTATTTGAAGTGTGCTTTGGTTAGTCTCAGCACTTGTCATCTGAGAAGCTATTGTTCTTTTCCAAATTAAATCATAGAGTTTAAATTGTTCTTCATTTAAAAAATCTTTTATATCTTCTGGTTTTATAGAAATATCAGTTGGTCTTATTGCTTCATGAGCTTCTTGAGCATTTTTTTTCCTAGACTTATATTCAATGGGTTTATCAGGTAAATACTTATCTCCGTACTCCTTTGATATATTTTCTCTAATTGTATCTATCGAGTCTTTTGAAAGTGTAATGCTATCAGTTCTCATGTATGTGATAAGGGCTATAGTTTCTTTGTTTATGTCTATTCCCATATACAATCCTTGAGCAATCGTCATAGTTTGACTAGCACTAAAGTTTAGTTGACTATTAGCAGTTTGTTGTAAAGTTGAGGTATTAAAAGGTGCTTTAGGTTTGCGAGATATTGTTCTTTCATCAATTTTTCTAATGAAAAAACTATTTGATTTCAAATAATTTTTAGCTTTATTAGCTAAAGCTTCATCTCTAAAGAAAAGTTTATCTACTTTTTCACCTTCTAAGCTAGTGATTGAAGTATCCAGTTTTGCGCCATTAATTTCCCCGTGAATATTTATTTTATAGAATTTCTCTGGTTCAAACTGTTCTATCTCAATCTCTTTTTCATAAATTAGTCTCACTGCTACTGATTGGACTCTCCCTGCAGATCGACTCCCAGGCATTTTCCTCCATAGGACAGGAGATAAACTGTATCCCGCTAAATAATCTAAACTTCTTCGAGCTAAATAAGCCGATACAAGATTATCATCTACTTTTCTCGCTTCATCAAAACTTTTTATTACTGCGTTTTTAGTGATTTCGTTAAATGTAATTCTTTCAAATTTATTTTTATCTACTTTTTTTTCTAATGACTTAACTAGGTGCCATGTTATTGCCTCACCTTCTCTGTCTGGGTCAGTGGCTAAATAAATTTTTTCGTATCCTTCAGCTTTTTTTTCAATACCATCAAGCATCTTAAGTCCTGCTGCTGTTGTTTCCCAATTAAGTTCGACGTCACTATAGTCTTCGGTAACTTTGACTCCATCTTTTTTTGCTAAATCTCTGAAATGACCTACAGTTGCTATGACTTCAAAATCATTACCAAGATATTTATTAATTGTTTTGGCTTTAGCTGGAGATTCTACTACTAGCAAGTTCATAATTATAAATTTATTTTATTTTCTTCGCCTTTTATTAACCTTTTAATATTTGAATTATGTTTAAAAAATATTAAAAGAAAAATTACAAATACTAATCCTTTTTCTAAGTTGCCATAAATAAAAACTAATTGATAAATTGTCAAAAGAAATATTGATAAAAGAGCACCGAGAGATGAAAGCTTACTGAGTTTTACCGTATAAAACCATATGATCATTGCTAAAATAGTTTGAACAGGAAACAAAAATAAATTTCCACCAAAATAACAAGCAACACCTTTTCCCCCCTTAAAATTAAGCCAAACTGGAAAGATATGTCCAATTATAGAAAAAAGAAAAATCAAATATTTATATTCAAAGAAATATTCAGGGCTCATGTATAAAATAGCTAATAAAACAATTATAGGTTTAATACCATCCAACAAAAGAACAGCAACTCCAGCTTTTTTTGATACGCTTCTATATACATTCGTAGCGCCAATATTACCTGATCCTGTTTGAGTGATATCTTTGTTGGTTAAAAATTTCGTTAACAATTTACCGAAGGGAATAGAGCCCACTAAATAAGCAAAAGATAATTCTAAAAACATTACTTAAGGATATACTGTAAACAAGCCATTCTAAGAAAAACTCCCATTTCAACTTGTTTTAAAATTAAGGATTTAGGGTAATTGTCTAAAACATCATCGCTAATTTCTATATTTCTATTTACGGGGCCTGGGTGCATCAAGTAAGGCTTATTCAATAAATGTTTATTTTGTAAACAAAACTCTTTTTTAAAGGAACTCATCATATTCTTTGCACCCTTAGGAATTCTCTCCTTTTGAACTCTTAGCATCATTAAGATATCAAGCTCTTTAAGAGAGTTAAGATTTTTATGAAAAATAATTTTATTATTAATTTTTTTTAAATCCTTCCTATTTAAAAAATATGTAGGAGCAATTATATGTATTTCATATCCTAATTTAGAAAGAAGTTTGATATTTGAATGAGCCACTCTGCTGTGTTTTATATCTCCACATATACCTATTTTAATTTTTTTCTTCTTAAAAATTTCTCTTATAACACAATAATCTAGGAGTGCTTGTGTAGGATGTTCATTAGTTCCATCTCCAGCATTTATTATAGGTATCTTGCTTCTCTTTCCTATTTCCATAGGTGAAAAATTATTTTTATCTCTTATAATTAAGACATCTGGTTTCATACTCATTAAAGTATCCATTGTGTCATTAAAAGACTCGCCTTTAGACAGAGAACTCTTTTCAAAATTTATATTAATTGAATTATAGCCTAGGTTTTTAGAAGCTAGCTCAAAACTAATTGTTGTTCTCGTAGAGGGCTCTAAAAATAGGTTAAAAATATTTTTTGGTTTATTTTCTGAAATTCTTTTTTTTGAGTTCTTAAATTTTATAGCTTTCTCAGCAATTGATTGAATATCTTTAGCTGACAGATCGTCTATGGAAGTGATCTTTCTATTTGCCACTAGGGGAGTTTCTATACAAAGTTAGAAAATCATCAAGTATTAAACATGCACTCTTTTCATGAATATTTGTTTTTTCTGATTTTCTTATTGATTTATAGGGTTTACTGCTCAATCTCTCATCAATAAACAAAATTGGGCAAGACACGATATTTTCTAAATTCTGTGAGAATTTTTCAACATTTTTAACCATTTCTGATATAGAACCATCAAGATGATATGGTTTACCAATTATAATACCGTGAATATTTTCATTAGTAATAATCTCAACAATATTTTCAAATAATAATTTCTCGCTAAAAGTTCCATATGGAATAGAAATAATATTAGATGGATCGCTTATTGCTATTCCAATATGTTTTAATCCAAAATCTATAGCAATAAATTTTTTGGTATAATTATTGCTTAGAAGAAAATCTGATATAGTATCGACGACCATTATGAGTGATATAGATATTAAAAGAATTTCTTATTTAGCAAAGCTAAAATTACCACATGAAAAAGAGGAATTTTATGCCAATTCCTTAAAAGATATAATCAAATGGGTAGATAATCTCAAAATGATTGACACTAGCGAGACAGAACCTTTACACAATGTTACAGAAAAAACAGTATCGATTAGAAAAGATGAAATTAACAAGAGTAATTCTGTTGACGACGTGTTAAGTAATGCTCCAGAAAGAGCTCAGAATTTTTTTAAAGTCCCTAAAGTAGTTGAGTAAGTGAAAAGTTCAATTAGTCAAATTAAAGATTCTCTAAGAGATAAAAAAATAAGTGTTGAAGAACTTTATGATGAGTTTTTAATAAAAGCTAAATCTAGTAAAACTAATAGCTTTAACTTATTGTTGGATAAAGAGAATAATATTCTATCAATTAAAGAGTCTCAAAAAAGATATGAAAATGGAAATCCATTACCTTTGGATGGTATTCCTTTAGGCATTAAAGATTTGTTTTGTACAAAGGGTATTAGAACCACGGCCTCATCTAAAATTCTTAGCAATTTTACTCCTAATTACGAATCTTTTGTTACGCAAAAACTATTAGATGACGGTTCAATTTTTATTGGAAAAAATAATTGTGATGAATTTGCAATGGGTTCCTCTAATGAGACTAGTTTTTTTGGCCCAGTCAAAAATCCATGGAAAAATAAAAATGTTCCAACTGATGATCTTGTACCTGGTGGCTCTTCAGGTGGATCTGCTGCTGCTGTAGCTGAGGGCACTTGCGTCGCATCTATGGGAACAGATACTGGCGGATCAATAAGACAACCAGCTAGCTTGTGTGGAATAGTTGGCTTAAAACCTACATTTGGATCTTGTTCTAGATGGGGAATTGTTGCTTTTGCATCCAGTTTAGATCAGGCGGGCCCTCTCACTAACTCTGTTGAGGATGCTGCTCTAATTTTGAATTCAATAAACAAACATGATTTTAATGACTCTACAAGCTCAAACCATGTTAGAGAAGACTATTTTATTGGCATTAATGACAAATTAGATCAAAAAATTAAAATTGGTATTCCATCTGATTACCTTAAGGATGTTAGTGGAGATATTTTAAGTCAAATTGAAAATACAAAAAAAGCACTTATAAAACATAATGTAGAATTTGTAGATGTAGAGTTTAAGACTACTGAATATGCTCTTTCAACTTATTACATACTAGCACCTGCTGAAGCATCATCAAACTTAGCTAGATATGATGGAATACGCTATGGAGTAAGAGAAGATGGTAAAAGTCTTGACGATATTTATTTGAATTCAAGAACAAAAGGATTTGGAGACGAAGTTACTAGAAGAATACTCATAGGAGCTTATGTATTGTCAGCCGGTTATTATGATGCTTACTATAGACAGGCTCAAAAAGTGAGACGTTTGATCAAAGATGATTTTCAAAGAATTTTTAATGATGTTGACTTTATATTAACACCTACGACACCAAATGAGGCATTTAAGATGGGGGATAAACTTGATCCGATATCTATGTATAAGAATGACATTTATACGGTTCCTACAAGTCTTGCGGGCCTTCCTGGAATATCTATACCTTCAGGTTTAAGTACAAATGGCCTCCCATTAGGTATTCAGTTTATAGGAAACTATTTTGAAGAAAAAAAACTATTACAGATAGCTGCACTTGCAGAAAAGGAATTAAATTTCAATGAGCAATAATTGGGAAATGGTTATTGGACTTGAAGTTCATGCTCAACTTAACACTTCATCTAAGTTATTTTCATCCTCACCAAATCAATTTGGATCTGAGCCTAATGAGAATGTAAATTTCATAGACTCTGGTATGCCCGGAATGCTTCCAGTTATGAATTTTGCTTGTATTGAAATGGCAATAAAAACTGGCTTTGCATTGAATTTTAATATCAATGAATATTCTGTATTTGAAAGAAAAAATTACTTTTATCCAGATTTACCTCAGGGGTATCAAATTAGTCAGTTTGAGTTCCCTATATTAACTGAGGGATTTATAAATATTGATAATGAAGGTAATCAAAAAAAAATTAGAATTGAAAGAGCTCATCTAGAGCAAGATGCAGGTAAAAGTATTCATGATATTGACCCAAAATTTAGTTTTATAGACCTTAACAGAGTAGGCACACCGCTTTTAGAGATAGTTTCATATCCCGATTTATCATCAGCTGAGGAGGCAGTGAGTTACATGTCCTCATTAAGACAAATACTTATGTATATTGATGTATGTGATGGAAATATGCAAGAGGGTTCTTTGAGAGCTGATGTTAATTTGTCTGTTCGTAAAATAGGTGGAGAGCTTGGCACTAGATGCGAAATTAAAAATTTAAACTCATTTAAATTTATAAGGCAAGCTATTGAATATGAATTTAAAAGACAGATAGATGTTATTGAAAGCGGCGGTAAAATTGAGCAAAATACAATGTTATTTGATACAAGCACAGGTGAGACTAGAGCAATGAGAAGTAAAGAATTTTCACATGATTATCGTTACTTTCCTGACCCTGATTTATTGCCTGTAAATTTAACTCAAGATCAAATCGATAAAGTAAAGACATCAGTTGGAGAATTACCACAAGCTAAGTTAGATAAATTTATTAATGATTATAATGTTGATAAAAATATTGCTAAAATTATTACTGTTGAAAAGCAAAATGCTATTTTGTTTGAAAAAATGATTTCTGAAACAGATGTAAAACCAAAATTTATTGCAGCTTGGTTGGTCGGAGATATATTTGCTTTTATCAAAGAAAATAATTTAGAAGTATCTAGTTTAAATGAAAAAACTAAAGAGATTACAGATCTTCTTAAACTTGTCTCAGATGATATAATTTCAAATAAAGCTGGCAAAGAAATTTTACCAAAAGTTTTAAATGGTCAAGGCAAACCATCTGATATTGTAAAAGAATTAGGTCTTGAGCAAGTCTCAGACTCGGGTGAATTAGAAAAAATCATTGATGAAGCTTTAATAGGAGAAGAAGAAAATATTTCAAAATTTCAAGGTGGCTCTGATAGGGTTTTAGGATATTTTGTGGGTAAATGCTTAAAAGCAACAAAAGGAAAAGGCAATCCAAAATTAATTAATAAAATTTTGCTTGAAAGACTCAAGAAGTAACTATCATTTAATTCTTATATAAATTTAAAGAATGACAATTCTTTTTATTTGACTATATTTCGGCTACTATTTTGGCTATAAATATGCCTAAGGAGAGGTGGGTGAGTGGCTGAAACCAGCGGTTTGCTAAACCGCCGTACGACGCAAGTTGTACCGAGGGTTCGAATCCCTCTCTCTCCGCCATAAAAAAAACCTATATATTTTTTAGAAAAATAGTAAAAAATAAGAATGCTTAAAGGATCTATACCAGCAATAATCACCCCTTTTTCAAATGAAGAAGTTGATTATGATTCTTTCGAACAGCTTTTAAAATGGCAAATTAATAGTGGAATTTCTGGAGTTACAGTTTGTGGAACCACAGGTGAGTCTCCAACACTCTCTCACGATGAACATATGCAATTGGTTGAATTTGCAATTAAAGTAGCTTCAAAAAAAATACCTGTAATTGCTGGAACGGGATCTAACTCCACTAAAGAGGCAATTGAATTTACCAAACACGCATATAAGGCTGGGGCAAACTACGGATTAGTAGTTACACCTTATTACAATAAGCCAAACCAGACAGGCCTTATAAATCATTTTAAAAAAATTGCAAAAGTATCACCTTTAAAACAACTTATTTACAATATCCCTGGAAGATCAATAGTAGATTTGTCTTTTGATAGCTTCAAACAACTTAATAAAATAGCAAACATCGTAGGTATAAAGGATGCTTCTAATGACATGTCCAGACCTTTGATAATGAGAACTTTTATGAAAAAAGATTTTAATTATTTATCAGGTGAAGATGGAACAATAGCTGGATTTCTTGCTCAAGGCGGTCATGGTTGTATATCAGTGACAGCTAATGTAGCGCCAAAATTAACATCGATGCTGCACTATTATTGGCAAAAAAAGAATTATAAAGAATTTGATAAAGTAAACTTAAGGTTGGCATCTTTATCAAAAATATTATTTGCTGAACCTAACCCTACACCAACAAAGTATGCACTTTCTTTGATGGGTAAATGTAAAGCTGACATTAGAGAACCTCTGTATGAACTTAGTCCTGAAACAAAAAAGCAAGTAAGAAAAACAATTAAAGATTTAAATTTTATCTAATTGTCTATTCAAAATCGTAGAGCAAAATTTGATTATGAAATAAAAGAAACCTACGTAGCTGGTATTGTTCTTGAAAGCAATGAGGTCAAACCTTTAAGAAACGGTAAAGCCTCTATCCAATCAAGTTTTATAAACGAACAAAAAGGTGAAATTTATATCAATAACTTTGAAATTATCTCCAGAGACAAGAATTTCGACTTAAAAAAGAAAACTAGATCAATAAAAAAACTCCTTTTAAATAAAAGAGAAATAAAAAAAATTCTAGGTATGTTGACCACTAAAGGTTTTACAGCAGTTCCTATAGAGATATTCTTTAATGACAAAGGTCTAGCAAAGGTGAGATTTGGAGTAGGAGTAGGTAAAAAGAAATATGATAAGAGAGAGACTATTAAGCAAAGGGAGTGGGACAGAAAAAAACAAAGAATCATAAATAAATAATAATTCTCTTGTATTTTCATCTACATTTTCATATAAACCTCACATGGCAAGAGTTACAGTAGAAGATTGCACTAAAAACGTTGATAGTCTCTTCGATTTAGTATTATTGGCTTCACACAGGGCTAAGGTCCTTAACGCTGGCAATGATGCACAAGTTCCATTAGATAATGACAAAAGCACAGTAATTGCTTTAAGAGAAATAGCTGATGAGAAAATCAGTGTAGGGGATGTCAAAGAAGATATTATTAAAAGCTACCAACTGGTTCAGGAAAAAGAAGAAGAAAACGAAGATCATCTTCTTGAAGATTAAAAGTTCAATTTAGTTTATTATTTTAGCTGATGTTCCAAACCAGCTACTTCAATGATAGTTACAGCGATTTTAAGTCAGCATTACAATCCTATGATAAAAATTTTAATGAGAATTTATTTGTTAAAGCAATAGAGGTAGCAGAAAAATCACATAAAGATCAATTCCGCGCCTCTGGAGACCCATATATAATACATCCATACGAAGTTTGTAAGTCGCTTATTGAACTAAAATTAGATACGGAAACAGTTATTACGGGCCTACTCCACGATGTAATTGAAGATACAAAATTTTCAAAAATAGAATTAAAAGAAAACTTTGGTCCTAGTATTACAAATTTAGTGGATGGTTTAACTAAAATTGATTTTTTAGAGGAAAAAAAAACAACAAGATCAGAAAAAGAAGCAGAAAATTTTAGAAAACTTCTTATCTCAACTGCAAAAGATATAAGAGTTTTAATTATTAAATTAGCAGATAGGTTGCACAACATAAAAACAATTCATTACTTTAAAGATGTTGAAAAAAGAAAAAGAGTTAGTAATGAGACCTTACTAATTTATGCCCCCTTAGCTCAGCGACTAGGATTTGAAAATTGGAAGTCCATTTTAGAAAATATATCTTTTAAAAACCTTCATCCGGATATCTTTAGTAGAATTAACGATAAAATTGATAACACTTTTAAAAATTTAGAAGGCTCTTTTATTGAGCTTGAAAATTTAATGAAAGAATATCTAAATAAGTCAGATATTGATGCAGAAATTCATTATAGAAAAAAAAATCCATATTCAATTTGGAAAAAAATAAATAAGAAAAATACTGACTTAAATTCTATTTCAGACATAGCTGCTGTCAGGATCATTACTAAATCAACAAGAGATTGCTATAAAGTATTAGGTATCATTCATCGTAATTTCTCCGCAAAAGTAGGAAGAACTAAGGATTATATATCAAGCCCTAAACCTAATGGATACCGATCAATACACTCAGACCTTATTTTCCAAAAAAAAATATTTGAAGTACAAATAAGATCAAGAGCAATGCATATGATTGCTGAGAATGGTATTGCTGCACACTGGAGATATAAATATTTAAATAAAGATAGTAGCAGTGAGGGGGTATATGCATGGTTAAGGGATGCTGTTAATTATGTTGAAGAAAATGAACAACATTTAATTTTAAATAAAACTTCCCAACAATTTTTTGATGAGCAAATATATGTTTTTTCTCCAAAAGGTGAATTATTTACACTCCCTTTAGACTCTACCCCTGTTGATTTTGCTTATACAATTCATACAGATATAGGAGATAGGTGTGCTGGTGCAATTGTAAATGGACAAGAGTTACCTTTAAGCACAAAACTTGATAATGGAGATCAGGTTGAAATTATCTTAGATGAAAACACTACAATTTCCCCGTTATGGATTAGATTTGTTAAAAAAGAAAAAGTTAAAGAAAAAATTAGGTACTTTTTTAGGTCAAAAAGAAGAAGAGAATTTGAAATTCTAGGAAAAGATATTTTAAACTATATAGCAAAATCTAAAAATATAATTTCTGACGATGGTATTTACGAAAAGATTTTAAGAAAGACTGACTTAAAATATAAAAATAAACTTTTTGAAAATGTTGGTAGAGGTTTTTTATCTAGAGCAGAACTTGATAAACTTTTTAAAGAAATGGAAAATAACATTGTCAAAAAAATTTTTCAATCTAAAGAAGATGAAGAGAGGGTAGATGTTTTAAAATATGAAAATGGTATAGCTGTGAACTATGCAACTTGCTGCTCACCTATAAAAGGTGATAGCATCATATCTATAATGTCTTATGGTCGAGGCTTAGTTGTTCATAATACAATTTGCGATAGTTTGGGTTATTATCATAAAGATAATTTCTACAAATCAGAATGGGGAGAGGGTGAAAACCAATCTGAATTTAACTCAAGAATAGAGATAATTATTAAAAATCAACCAGGTGCACTGTTTAGTATCACTTCAATTTTTGATAAACATGAGATTAACATTGAAAATATCCGTATCGCTAATAGAACTAAAAAAGTTTACACGTTCATAATCGATATAAGTATTGAAAGCTCAGATAAATTAAAATTTGTTCTTGCCGAAATGAAAACTTTAAGCCAAGTTGATAAAGTTAAAAGACAATCAATTAATTATTAATGAAACTTGGAGTCAACATAGATCATATTGCCACCCTTCGTAACGCTAGAGGACAAAACAATCCAAATTTATTAAGAGCATTAAAAGTTTGTCATGATGCAAAAGTTGACACCTTAACTGTTCACTTAAGAGAAGATAGAAGACATATAAAAGATCAAGATTTATTAGAATTAAAAAATAATTCTAAAATTCCAATTAATCTTGAAATGGCTCTTACAGATGAAATGATACAAATAGCTGATAAAATTAATCCTGAGTTTATTTGCTTGGTTCCTGAAAAAAGAAATGAAATCACTACAGAGGGTGGTTTAAATTTAAATAAAATATCTTATCCAAGATTAAAGAAGCTATTAAAAATTTCACAAAAAAAAAATATACAAGTTAGTGCTTTTATAAATCCTACAAAAAAAATGATTACTTTAGCTAAAATTTTAGGTTTTGATACTGTTGAAATACATACAGGGCCTTTAGATAAAAAAATCATTAAAAAAAATATTATTAATAAAATAAACGAAATGATTGAGTATGCTCACTCTAAGAAACTAATAGTTAATGTAGGGCATGGTTTAAATTTTAATAACATAAAATATATAAAAAAAAGAAGATATGTGGATACTGTCCACGTTGGTCATTTTATAATATCTGAAGCTATATTTATTTCTCTAATGAAGACTATAAATACTTTTAGAAATTTAATGAAAAAATGATAATTGGCCACGGAATAGATTTAGTTGAGATAGATAGAGTGAGTAACATTTATGCAAAATATAAAGAAAACTTCATATCTAAATACTTTATTAATGACCAGTTAAAAAAAAATTGATTCTAATTTACTAGCAAATAATTTTGCTATTAAAGAGGCTTTTTCCAAAAGTATAGGTCTAGGATTTAGATCTCCTTGTTATCCAAATAATATTGTTGTTAGCAGGGATACCTTAGGTAAACCAGTTATTTCTTTGAAAAATAAACTTGAAAGTTATTTGAATGAAGCTTTTGGAAAGTTTGTCATTCATGTTAGCCTTACAGATACAAAGTTATATTCGATTGCGTCGGTAATTATTGAGCAAAATTAAATCATCTTTGATTAATAATTTTAAAGCACTTTTTTGGGCTTTAATTATTGCAGGTGTAATAAGAACTTTTGCTATTGAGCCATTTAAAATTCCCTCTGGCTCAATGAAACCAAATTTATTAGTAGGAGATTTTTTATTTGTTTCAAAATGGGACTACGGCTACTCAAGATATTCATTTCCCTTTGGAATACCCCCCTTCAAAGGAAAAATATTTGAGAGTAGTCCTCAAAGAGGTGACGTAATCGTCTTCAAACTTCCAGGTCAAGAAAATATAAACTATGTAAAAAGATTAATCGGTTTACCAGGGGAAACAATTAAGGTTATAAATGGTGAAGTTTATATTAAGTCAAATAATTCCAAAGAATTTGAAACGTTAAATCAATTCGAAGATGGGTTTTTTTTTGATGATCAGTATAAAAAAGATATTCAGCAGTTAATAGAAAATGAATATAAAATATTAAATATAACTGACAACGGACCACTCGACTACACTCCAGAGTACAAAATTCCTAAAGACAAATTTTTTTTTATGGGTGACAACAGAGATAATTCATCTGATAGCAGAGTTCTCAGTGGGGTAGGTTTTGTTCCCAAAGTAAATATAATAGGAAAAGTTTGGTTTATCTGGTTTTCAGTTGATACAGATTTTTCAATTTCAAAATTTTGGAATTTACCTCTACATATCAGGTATGATAGGCTATTTAATATTATCAAATAAATATTTTGAATAAGGCACAAATTTTCACAACACTAAAAAGCCTTAAGGGTTTCTATAAAAGCTTCCAGCATGATAGTTTTGAAAAATCAAAAAAAAATTCTGATAAACCATTTCAAAAATATGAGTTCTTAGGAGATAGGGTTTTAGGTTTAGTAATATCAGAATATTTGATTGCGACTTTCTCTCATAATACACTGGATGAAATTTCAAGAAGATTTATTCATCTTGTAAATACAAATACTTTAGCCAAAATATTTAAAAAAAATAACTTAGGTGATATTTTTAAACATCAGCTTGACCCCAACTCTAATAAAAATTCTGTATATGCCGATGCTTTAGAGTCTTTGATTGGATTTTCATACACGAGAAAAGGTTTAGATTTTTCAAAAGAATTAATAATGGAATTATGGCAAGATGAATTGAATACTCTTCCTCAAAAAGATCCTAAAACATTTATACAAGAATACTGTCAAAAAAAATATAAGACAATTCCTCTGTATAAATTAATTGAGGAAGCTGGTACGAAACATAAACCTAAATTTTTAGTTTCATTGAAAATTAAAGAAAATGAAGTTGAGGCAGAAGGAATTTCTAAACAAAAAGCAGAAATTCTAGCAGCAAAAAAAATGATTAAGATCATCAATAACTTGAATAAATAATTAATTGTATAAAACCGAAGCAATAGTAACAAAAGTAGAAAATTTTAAAGAAAATCATCTAAGTGTTTCATTTTATTCTACTGAGCACGGCCAAAAATCTCTTGTTGTATTCGGAGGAAAATCCAAAAAAAAAAGGACTAATTTTGTTAAGGGTGGGTTTAATAATATTGAATTTGACAGCAATAATGTTTGCCTTTCCTCCACATCTATTAATTCTTTTAAATGGTTTTTATTTTCAAAATATGAGCTAAAGGCAATCGATTATTTTTGCTTTTTAATAAATAAATTACTTTTTTTATCTGATCAAAATTCTAATGTTATAAATTATTATTTGCTATTAATGTCAAAAATGAATGATAGGTCTAATTATCTATCAGAGCTATTATTACTCGAGCTTGAAATCTTAAAAACCTCAGGCTATCAACCTGATTTCAATCAAAGTGTTTTAGAAAAAATATTTAATTCTAATAATATGAGTAATTTGCAAACTAATGAGGATATTTACGAATATTTGAAAAACAATAAGGATCACCAATCGGTTTTTTTTGATTTTATGAGCAGAATAATTAACAGAGTATTGATTAATTTGAATATTAATTTACCTTTTTCTAGAAATGAAGTTGCCAAGAAAAATTGAAACAATCTATATAGCCTCAGATCACGCAGGTTTTAGGTTAAAATCGTTTATTATCAAAGAATACCTTCGCAAAAAAAAATGTAATTTTGTAGATTTAGGGACAAATTCAGATAAATCCGTTGATTATCCAAAATTTGCAAAAACATTATGTAAAAATATCAATAAATCCAGCATGGGTATCTTGATCTGTGGTTCTGGAATAGGAGTAAGTATAAGTGCAAATAGGCATAAGCACATTAGAGCTTCTTTTTGTCATAATGCACAAGCAGCAAAAATGACGAGAAAACATAATGATAGTAACGTTATTTGTTTAAAAGGAAGATCTTTTGTAAAAAAAAATATTTTTGCTATGCTCAACGCCTATTTTAAAACAGAATTTGACAAAGGCAGACATTTAAGGAGAATATTGCAATTATGACACTCAGTGAAAATTTTTTTTCTAGTAACCTAGAACACGCAGATAAAGATTTATATCAGAGTATTTCACAAGAACTTTCAAGACAACAAAATCAAATTGAATTAATAGCTTCTGAAAACATTGTTTCTAAAGCTGTTCTTGAAGCTCAAGGTTCAATCATGACTAACAAATATGCTGAGGGTTATAGTGCTAAAAGATATTATGGTGGATGTGAGTTTGTAGATATAGCTGAAAATCTTGCCATCGATCGTTTAAAAGAATTATATGGTTGTAATTATGCCAATGTCCAACCTCATTCAGGTGCTCAAGCTAACCAAGCTGTATTTTTAGCATTAATTAAACCTGGAGACACAATCTTAGGGATGTCTTTAGACGCTGGTGGACACTTAACTCACGGCTCACGACCTAATCAATCTGGAAAATATTTTAATGCTATTCAGTATGGCATTAGACCAGAAACCTCTTTAATAGATTATGATGAGGTTGAACGTTTAGCAGTCGAACACAAGCCTAGCTTGATAATTGCTGGTGGCTCTGCTTACCCAAGAAATATTGATTTTAAAAAATTCAGAGAGATTGCAGATAAAGTTGAAGCATACTTGCTAGTTGACATGGCTCACTATTCTGGTCTTGTTGCTGCAAAGGAATATCCAGATCCATTACCACACGCACACGTGGTTACATCAACTACTCATAAGACTATTAGAGGACCTAGAGGGGGAATGATCCTTTCGAATGACCTAGATCTTGGAAAAAAGTTTAATAGTTCAGTTTTTCCTGGTTTACAAGGCGGACCTTTAATGCATGTAATTGCAGCCAAAGCAGTTGCTTTTGGAGAAGCTCTTCAACCTGAGTTTAAAAGCTATATTCAACAAGTCAAAAAGAACGCTTCAGTTCTAGGCGAAGTACTTATGTCAAATGGAATAGATATTGTTACTGGCGGCACAGACTCTCATATGGTCTTAGTAGATTTAAGGTCAAAAAATGTTACTGGAAAAGATGCTGAAGAAAGCTTGGAGAGAGCTGGAATGACTTGTAACAAAAATGGTGTTGCAAATGATCCAAACCCCCCAACTATTACCTCAGGTATTAGATTAGGATCTCCAGCTGCAACAACAAGAGGTTTCAAAGAAGAAGAGTTTAGATTTATAGGTGAAAAAATTTCCACAGTTATAAATGCGCTATCATCATCAAACGCAGATATATCAATGACTGAAAGTTCAATCCTCAAAGATGTGACAGAGCTCTGCTCTAAGTTTCCAATTTACAAATAAATATGAAGTGCCCCTTTTGTAAGGAGAAAGAAACTTCTGTTTTAGACTCAAGACCAACAGAAGATGGTGGGGTAATAAGAAGAAGACGTCTCTGTGGTTGTGAAAGAAAAGAACGATTTACAACTTTTGAGAGAGTTCAGTTTAGAGAATTTTTAGTTGTCAAAAAGAATGGAGAAAAATCGATATTCGATAGAGATAAAATCGCCAAATCTGTTGAACTTGCTTTGCGAAAAAGACCTGTAGACATAGACACAAAAGAAAAATTAATTTCAAAAATTGTTAGAGATTTAGAAGGAATGGGCGAGAATGAAGTAAGCACTACCACTATTGGAGAAATGGTCATGCAAGGATTGTATTCTTTAGATAAAGTTGGCTATGTCAGATTTGCTTCAGTCTATAGAGATTTTCGCGAAACCAAAGATTTTGAACAATTTTTGGAAAAAATTGACAAAAAATAAAATTTGTTAAGCACGTCTCACCAAAATTATTTACAAAGTGTAAATAATTTATCAATTAAAAATATTGGACTTACAGGGAAAAATCCTTCTGTTGCATGTCTGATTGTAGATTACTCTAAATCATCAAAAGGTATTATCCTAAGTTATGGTTTAACTTCAAAAAATGGTAGACCTCATGCGGAAATTAATGCTTTAAAAAAAATATCACGTAATAAAATAAATAATAAAACTGTCATGTACATTAGCTTAGAACCTTGTTTTAAAAAAAGTAGTTGCTGTGCTAAAGCAATTGTTAAGGCGGGTATAAAAAAAGTTTTTATCAGTTCATTAGATCCAAATCCAAATATAAAATGCAAGGGAATTGATTTTTTAAAAAAACATAATATAAAAGTTTTTCATTCATTAAAATCGACAGATCGATTTAAGATAATTAATAAATTTTTTTACACACGTAAAACCTTTAATAGACCCTTTATTACTCTTAAAATTGCAATCTCAAAAAATGGGTTTAGTAAAAGCCCAACTCATAAAAATATAACTTCTGATCAAACTCAATATTTTATGCATCAACTAAGATTATCTCATGATGCTATTGCTGTTGGTATGAATACGGTATTAGATGATAAGCCAAAATTAACTTGTAGATTACAAGGTATTTCAAAAAATATTGCAAAGTTAATATTTTCAAATAAAGAAATTAAATTTAAGAATTATAAGTTGATTATTGTTGATTATAAAAAAACAGTTACTGAAAATTTCTCCTTATTTAAAAAATTAAAAACTCACTCTATTCTTATCGAAGGCGGACTTAATACCTTTAAATACTTTCTTAATTGTAATTTATTTGACGAGGTTATAGTCTGCCAGTCAAACATAACTATAAAAAATGCTAGTAAAAAATATTTTTTATCAATGAAATCAATAACAAATAATCTCATATTAAAGTCCTCTCTGAAGTATGGAGAAGATATGATTTATAAATTTACAAACTAATGTTTAGTGGAATAATTCAATCTCAAGGTAAAATCAAAAAATTGATAAGAGAAGAAAAGTCATTAGTGGTTGAAATCCAATCTACATTAAAAGGATATAAATTAGGTTCTTCAATATGTTGTTCTGGAATTTGCTTAACAGTTACATCAATAAAAAAAAATGCTTTTAAGGCAGATATTTCATATGAAACAATGAATAAAACCAATGCTAAATATTGGAAAGTTGGAAAAAAAATAAACTTAGAAAAATCTTTAAAAGTTGGTGATGAGATTTCTGGTCATTTTGTTTTTGGTCATATTGATACGACTTGCTCTGTTGAAGAATTATATAAAATTGGAAGTAGTTGGTTTTTATCTTTTAGTTTTCCAAAAAATCTTAAAAAATTTATAGTTCAAAAAGGGTCAATAACTTTAAATGGTATTTCTCTTACAATAAACGATGTTAAAACAAATAAATGTCATTGTATGATCATCCCTCATACCTATGAACATACAGATATTAATACGTATAAGAAAAATGAAATTTTAAATCTTGAAGTCGATATGCTAGCAAGATACGCTCACTCCTCAAAAACATAAGTTGTTAAATTAATGTCAGATTTTACAAATATCGAAAATATTATAGATGATGCCCGAAATGGTAAAATGTATATTCTGGTTGATAGTGAAGATAGAGAAAATGAAGGCGATTTAATTATACCTGCTTCTCTTTGCAAACCAAAACATATCAATTTCATGGCAACCTATGGTAGAGGATTAATTTGTCTTTCTATATCAGAGACTAGAGCTGATGAATTAAAACTGCCTTTAATGAATCCAGATAATTGGAAGAAGAAGACCACAGCATTCACCATTTCAATTGAGTCTAGCACCAACATTACAACAGGTATTTCTGCATTTGATAGAGCAGAAACAGTCAGTGCAGCAATAAATCCAAATTTTAAACAGGGAGATATTGTTAGTCCTGGACACGTATTTCCCCTAATTGCTTGGGACGGAGGTGTGCTAACAAGGGCAGGTCACACGGAAGCTGCTGTAGACATATCCAGACTAGCTGGATTAAATGACTCTGCTGTAATTTGTGAGATCATGAACGATGATGGTAGTATGGCAAGGGTTCCGAACCTGATACCTTATGCAAAAAAACACTCTTTAAACATAGGTACTATCCAAGACTTGATCGCGTATAGAATTAAAAACGACTTGCTCATAAAAAAAATTCCTGAAAAGCAACACCAAATTAAAAATATCTACTCAGATATATTTGAATTTAATGTATTTGAAAATACCATTGATGGATTGCACCACGCAACTTTACATTTAGGAGATTTATCCAACCAAGACAGCGTAATGACAAGAGTTCATCCTGTTCAAGGTTTTGATGATATAATAATGAATTTTAATAATCCAAAAACAAAAGACTTACATGCCTCAATTGAAAAAATAAAATCTCATGGATCTGGAATAATAGTTCTTATTAATAACCCAATACTGGGAGATCTTGGAAAGTTATCGAATGATGAAAAAGTAAAATACTATGGTCTGGGAGCTCAAATACTTAAAAATTTCTCAATTAATAATATTTCTGTTTTGTCTAATTCACTTGGAGAAGATTTAGATTTAGGAATTTATGGATTAAACGTAAATAAAATAGAGAGTCTTTAGTCATTATGAAATCGAAATTAAAAATAAAAATAATTGTTGCTGATTATTATAAAGAGATAACAGATCCACTAACAAAATCTTGCATAAAAGTTTTAGAAAAAAACGATCTTAAATATGAAATTTTAACTGTTCCTGGTGTTTATGAAATACCCCAAATGATAAAATGGAAAATAAAATCAAATAACTATAATTTATTTATTGCTTTAGGATGTGTTATTAAGGGTCAAACTTATCATTTTGAAGTTATATCTGACTCTGTTGGGAAGGCCCTTTTAGATATAGTAAATCAAAATAAAACCACTCTTATTTCTAACGGTATAATCAATGCATACAATAATTCACAAGCTTCAAAAAGATCAAAAAATAATATCAAAAATAAAGGGCATGAAGCCGCAAGCGCTATGGTTAAAATGATTAAATGCTTAATTTAAATAAAAATACTAGACTATTTTTTTTTCAATTTATATTTCAAAGAAATTACTCCACTGACTTTGAGTTAGATGAATTCATCAAACAAAATATTAAAAAAAGACCTTTTAATAAAAAAAAATTATTATCTTTAAACGATAGCTTCAACTCTAATATAGAAAAAATTAAGGGGTTGATAGATTCTAAAATTATTGAAAAAACTAACAAAATAACTGTTTTTTTACTTTATGCCTTTTGCTCTGAATACCTCTTAAATAAGGAGAAAAAAAAGATATTAATGAGCGAATATATTAAGCTTTCTAAGGATTTTCTTACCCAAGAAGAGGTCAAATATTTCAACTTTTTACTTGATGACGCCTCTAAAAAAGCACCTTGAAAATAAAATAGAAATAGATTAACAACTTACCATGTCTCAAATACAGTACTTGCAAATAGTATTATTTGCTGCAATCGCAGCGATTGCTTTCGGTTTATTTACAACAAATAAAATATTAAGTTTATCTAAAGGCACAAAGAAAATGATTCAAATATCTGGTGCTATTCAAGAGGGTGCAAAAGCTTACTTAAATAGACAGTACACTACCATAGCAATAGTTGGCATAGTGATCTTTCTTGCATTTTTTTTAATACCTTTTGAACACACATATGATGTACCAGTTGGTTTTTTGATTGGTGCTGTTTTATCAGGCTTAGCTGGTTACATAGGAATGAACGTATCAGTTCGTGCCAATGTTATAACTGCTCAAGCTTCTAGCGAGTCTTTGAAAAAGGGTTTGTATGTGGCATTTAACGCTGGTGCTGTTACTGGACTATTAGTTGTAGGTTTAGCATTAGCAGGTATTGCTGGATATTTTTTACTTTTATATTTTGGTTTTGGTAGAAGCGGGAGAGAGCTTATTGAGCCTTTAGTAGCTCTAGGTTTTGGTTCCTCTTTAATTTCAATTTTTGCAAGACTAGGTGGGGGCATATTTACAAAAGGTGCTGACGTTGGTGCGGACTTAGTTGGTAAAGTTGAAAAAGATATTCCAGAAGATGACCCTAGAAATCCTGCTGTTATTGCAGACAATGTAGGAGATAACGTAGGAGACTGTGCTGGTATGGCTGCAGATTTATTTGAGACTTATGTCGTTTCTATTGTTGCAACCATGGTATTGGCAATAATCTTTCAAGGAGCAGTAACTGATTTAACAATTTATCCATTACTATTAGCTGGATCAAGCATCATTGCCTCTATTATAGGTTCACAGTTTGTCTCAATATCCACACCGAAATCATCTATTATGGGAGCTCTGTATAAAGGGTTCTTTATGACACTGATAATCTCAGTTGTGCTATTTGCTATAATCACTCATTACTCAATTGGCTTTGATCAATATTTCCAAATAGGATCTAAGTGGTATAACGGTATGGATTTATTTCTATGTGCTGTTTATGGTTTATTAATTACTTTAGCTCTTGTTTTCATTACTGAATACTACACAAGTACAGAGTATCGACCTGTGAAGAGCGTTGCTGAAGCTTCCCAAACTGGTCATGCAACAAATATTATTCAAGGATTAGCCATGGGTATGGAGTCTACTGCTATTCCTGTGCTTATTATAGTTGCAGGTATTGGATTAACATTTGCAACAGCAGGTCTATTCGGCATTGCTATTGCAGTAACATCAATGTTAGCTCTAGCAGGAATGGTAGTTGCACTAGATGCCTACGGTCCTGTAACAGATAATGCAGGCGGTATTGCTGAGATGTCTGGATTGAGAAAAAGTGTGAGACAAAGAACTGACGCTCTTGATGCCGTTGGAAACACCACTAAAGCTGTCACTAAAGGATATGCAATCGGATCTGCCGGTCTTGGAGCATTAGTTTTATTTGCAGCCTACACAGAGGATCTAAAATATTTTAACAAGGAAACAGGTAATAATGTTTTTGACGTATCTTTTGATCTGTCAGAGCCATATGTAATTATTGGTCTTTTATTAGGAGGGTTACTTCCATATTTATTTAGTGCATTAAGCATGACGGCCGTTGGAAGAGCAGCTGGATCAGTTGTATTAGAAGTTAGACAACAGTTTAAAGAAAAAAAAGGAATTATGTCAGGTAAAGAGAAACCAGATTATGGGAAATGTGTAGACATTTTAACAAAATCTGCAATTAAAGAGATGATCATACCATCTTTACTCCCAGTTTTATCGCCAGTGGTTGTCTTCTTCGGTGTTTATTCCCTTACAGGCAGTGTAAATACTGCATTTCAAGCACTTGGTGCTCTTTTAATTGGAGTTATAATTACTGGTTTTTTTGTTGCTATTTCAATGACTGCTGGAGGTGGTGCATGGGATAATGCAAAAAAATATATTGAAGATGGTAATTTAGGTGGAAAAGGTAGTGAAACACATAAAGCTTCTATCACCGGTGATACTGTTGGTGATCCTTACAAGGATACAGCGGGCCCAGCTGTTAACCCAATGATTAAAATAACAAATATTGTATCAATTCTATTGCTATCAATAGTTGTTCATTTAAATATTATTTAATTTAATTCAATTTCTTCAACAGACCTTAAAATATTATCTTCAAATTTGAGTTTTAAGGTCTTGTTGTAGACTGTTTGCTTGAAAGCAGCTATTCCTTTTTTTTTATCAGTTCTATAAATCCACAAATTTTCAAGGTTTTCTTTTATTAAAGGGGGACCAATAATAGTTATTATGTCTTCTTTTGAGTAATCGATTTTTTGGTAATTTTCTTTGATTTCATTAAAACTATTTTCTGAAATACCAGAAAAATAAACATCTTTTGAGCAAGAAAATAAAATTATTGACAATAGAAGGGGTAAAAAAATTTTATGAATTTTTAAAATATTCACAATAAAAACAAATAAGGTATAAGTTTCTTTAAAGCAATAATAAATATAGATGAATAAGTATTTAATAAACCTTGATCTTCACGGTGGTGACTTTGCACCAAACTCAGTTCTAGAAGGGGCAAATATTGCTAAAACCAATAATCCATCTATTAACTTTAATTTACACTCAGAAAAATCTATTTATGAAAAATTTAAACCAATATTTTCAGACTTATTTGATAAATCTCAATGGACTCAATCTCAAAACTTTATTTCCCCAGATATGAAACCTAGTGATGCATTAAAAAAAGATAATCGAAACAGTTCAATGTCTAATGCTATTTTGAATTTAAAAGAGGATAAGAATCAAATAAGTATTTCAGCAGGGAATACGGGTGCTATGATGGCCTATTCAACTGTTTATTTAAGGACAATTGAAAATATAACTAGACCAGCGATTGCTTCTCTTTTTCCATCAGAAAAACATCCAGTATGTTTTTTAGATTTAGGAGCAAATGCTGAATGCAGTTCAGAAAATTTATTAGATTTTGCTGTTATGGGGAGTACTTACTATAAAGTTCTATATCCGCAAATTGACACCAAAGTAGCACTTTTAAATATTGGATCGGAGGAACTCAAAGGAAATAATTTAATTCAAGAGACACATGAATTAATGAAAAGTGATAAAAGAATAAACTATAAGGGTTTTGTAGAGGCAGATGAGATAACCTCCACAAACAATCATGTCATTGTTACAGATGGATTTTCTGGAAATATTGCACTTAAAACAGCTGAAGGTGTATCTAAATTTATAACTGACTCTTTAAAAAAAAGTTTGACTTCTTCTCCATATTCAAAATTTTTGTCTTTATTGCTTAAAAAAAATTTTAATAATTTTAAAAATTCAATCGATCCTAGAAACTATAATGGAGGAATGTTCATTGGAGTAAACGGTATAGTTATAAAAAGTCACGGTAATGCAGACTCACATGCGTTTGCAAATGCAATAGAATTTGGTGTCAAATGCATTGATGCTAATTTACTTAATGAGATTAAGAAAAATGTCTCAAGATAAATTAACAAGAGAATCAATAGCTAAACAAATATCAATTGAATTCGGTATTGCTTATTCTACAGTTTATAAAAAAATTGATAAAATTTTAGAAATTTGGAGCAATATGATGATCAACTCAGATCTATCAATAAATTATATTGGCTCTTTTAAAATAAATCAAAAAAATGAAAGAATTGGAAGAAATCCAAAAACAAAAGAAGAGCACTTAATAAAATCAAGAAAAGTTATAAGCTTTAAAAAATCCAATAAACTACTTTTATGAACAAAAACTTTTATAATATAGATGATGTATCCCAGATAGTGGGGGAGCAAAAACACACTATAAGATTTTGGGAGAGTAGAATTTCAAAATTGAAAGTTATTAGAACTCAATCAGGCCACAGATTGTACGATTATGAAAACTTACTCCTTCTAAAAAAAATAAAAAATTTACTTGATGTCCAAAAATTAACTTTAGATGGAGTAAATGATTATTTATCAAAATCAAAATCAAAAAATAAATCTCTAAATGATAATATCCTCTCAGATTTAAAAGATTTATTGGGACTTCTTAAAAACTCTAAATAATCTCAGATTAACAAAGGTTCACAGAGTATTCGTTTTGCTGGCTTGAGGTCGCTGGTTCAATTCCAGTGATCATAAACACATTAAAATTAGGAAAATAATGATTAAAACTCTATAGTATCTCGATTTATATCAAAAACTTTATCTATAATCCTTGATTTTTTAATGATTTTACTTATATTCCTCCTATCGTGAAAACAACTACTCTAAAAAAATCTGAGTTCCAGAAAGAATGGCATCTATTAGATGCTACTAATATTTCTGTTGGCAGACTTGCTTCTAGAGTTAGCTTAATACTCAAAGGTAAAAATAAACCTCAATACTCTCCTAACTTACCAGTTGGAGATGGCGTGATTATTATTAATACTGATAAAGTAAGATTTTCAGGTAATAAAACTACTGATAAAAAATATTACAAACATACAGGCCATCCTGGTGGTATAAAAGAAATTACCCCAGAGAAGCTAAAAGAAAAAAATAAATCTGATGATATTATAAAAAAAGCAATAAAAGGAATGCTTCCTAATTCACCTTTATTTAGGGACCTTATGAAAAATAATTTAAAAATATACAAGGATGCTAATCATCCTCATGACTCCCAAAATCCAAAATTATTAGATTTTAAGTCAATGAACAGAAAGAATGAATTTAATGTCTGATCATGTTTATAGCACAGGCAGACGTAAAGAATCTATTGCGAAAGTATGGATATCCAACGGGACAGGAAATATTACAATTAACAAAAAAAAAATTGATGATTATTTTCCAGACAAAGCTCTAAGAATGATAATCAACCAACCTTTGGAAGTAGCGAAAAAATTAGACTCTGTAGATTTAAGAATAACGGTACTTGGAGGCGGTCTTTCTGGTCAAGCTGGTGCAATCAAACACGGTATTAGTAGATCTCTAACAAAAATAGACCCTAATACTAAAGATATATTAAAAAAAAATGGTTTCTTAACAAGAGACTCGAGAACAGTAGAACGTAAAAAGTATGGTAGGCAAAAAGCTAGGCGAAGTTTTCAGTTCTCTAAAAGATAATCTTTTATTTATTTTTTCTGTCATTTTACTTTTAATAACTACCACTTCTTGTGAAAGATCTTTTCAGAACTTTGATAAAAATTTACTTGAAAAGAAAAAAGAATTAGAGGAATTCAACGAAAAGAGTAGTATTAGAAAAGAACAAATTTTAAAATCTCAAAATGAACAAAATTAGAATAGCAATTTTAGGATTAGGTGTCGTTGGCTCCCATGTAGTCAAGTTAATAGAAAAAAATTCATATATTTTAGATAATACGAAATGTGAAATAGTTGCTATTGGTGCAAAAAACAAAAAAAAGAAAAGAATTTTCAATGTTAGCAAATACAGATGGATTAATGATTTTAAAAGCTTAAATCAAATTAAACCTGACCTAATAATTGAAACTATAGGAGGTACTGGGAAATATATTAATGACCTTTATAAATTTTGCTTAAAAAATAAAATATCTCTCATTACTGCAAATAAAGCACAATTAGCTGAAAAGTCAGACTTATTTTTTGAGGGATTTGATAAGAAAAATTTATTTTTGGGATTTGAAGCTGCAGTGTTAGGCGCAGTACCAGTAGTGCAAACAACACAACAAAGTATTTATCCCTCAAAAATTAATGCTATTTATGGAATTTTTAATGGCACAACCAATTATATAATTTCAAAAATGTATGAAAATAAGATTAGTTTTAAAGAAACATTAGAACAGGCAATTAAAAATGGATTTGCAGAACAGGACTCAAGTGCAGATTTGTCTGGTAGAGACGCTATGCATAAGCTTGTATTGCTCTCAAATATATCTTTTGGAAAAAAATTTAAATTTTCTGATATGCACTATGATGGAATAGAAAATATTAAGCTCATTGATTTAGAACAGGGTCTTAACCTTGGTTATAAATTAAAACTTGTTTCTATAACAGAGAGGAATAAAGATAAATTTTTCTCATCTGTAGCACCTTGTTTCGTTCCAGATTCTAGCTTAATAGCAAAAACTAATTTTGAAGAGAATGTAATTACTTTTGAAGGAGAAAATTTTTTAAAGACTAGCTTAGTTGGAAAAGGTGCAGGTGGATATCCTACAGCTACTTCTATTATTTCTGATATTAAAAGATTTATTAATTATTCTCCAGACAAAGGTGTGTTTATAAAAAAATATTCACGAATGTTGAAAGCTAAGTTTGTTAGTCAATCTCAAAGAATTAGACCATACTATTTAAGAATGTCTGTACTTAATAAAGTAGGTGTTCTTAAATCGATAGCACAATTATTTTCACAAAAATCAATTTCTATAAAATCTATAATTCAATTAAATACTTCAAATGAGAAAGTCGTACCTATTATTATTATATCTGATCCAGTTGGTTTAAAAAATATCACGCAAGTAGTTGATAATTTAAAGAAAACTAATTTCCTTAAAAATGAAATTTCTGTAATCAGAATAGAGGAAAATATTGGATAGAAATCTTGCTATCGAGTTGGTCAGGGTTTCTGAATTTGCAGCATTAGCTGCATCCAAACATATAGGAAGAGGAAATGAAAAAGCAGCCGATCAAGCCGCTGTTGATGCAATGCGAAAGTGCCTAAACTCTCTAACAATATCAGGTACAGTTGTAATAGGTGAAGGTGAAAGAGATGAAGCTCCCATGCTATATATTGGTGAAAAAGTTGGTCAAGGTGGACCAAATGTTGATATTGCACTTGATCCTTTAGAGGGAACGACAATAACAGCAAAAGGTGGTGAAAATGCCATGGCAGTCATTGCGCTAGCACAAGAGGGGGGCTTTTTAAATGCTCCTGATGTATATATGAGAAAAATTTCAGCCAAGGTCGACAATGATAGTATTATATCTTTAAGCCAAGATCTAAAATCAAATATTAAAGAGCTTGCAAAATATAAAAATATTAATACTGAAGATTTAGTAATATGCATTCTCGACCGTGAAAGACATCAAGAGGATATTGAAACTATAAGATCTGCAGGTGCGAGAATTAAAATAATTGGAGATGGAGATGTTAGTGCAGTAATTTCCTCAGCTATAGATAATAGTAACATTGATATGTATTACGGTATAGGTGGCGCACCAGAGGGAGTACTAGCTGCTGCCGCTTTGCAATGTGTAGGTGGTTATTTAGAGGGCCAGCTAATATTTTACAATGATCAAGAAATAGAGAGAGCAAGAAAAACAGGTATAGAAAATTTAGATAAGATTTATAAACTTAATGATCTAGCTACTGGAGATGTAATGTTTTCAGCCACAGGCGTAACTGATGGAACCATGCTTCGAGGTATAAACATCAATAAAAAATTTGCAGAAACACACTCTATTGTGATGCGTTCTAAAACAGGAACTATCAGACAAATTGATGGAAAACATAATTTCGACATCAAGCAACTTGACTACTGAAAAGACCTTTAACGGTACGGTTTGGAGACCATCAAATTTAGATTTAAATGAAGATACAGCTTTTGAAGTTGCTCAAAAAAATAATATATCTATAAATTTATCAAAATTATTAATTAACCGTAATATAAAAAAAATATCTCATTTTTTAAATTCAAAGTTAAAAGAGAATATTTCAGTAAATGAAATCTTAAAACTATCTAATTTAAAAAAGACAATTCCTTTTTTTGAAAATATTAATAATGATAAGAAAATTTCTATTTTTTCAGATTATGATGTAGATGGAGCTTGTGCTGCTGCTATTTTTAAAAAATATCTTACTCAATTTGGTATTGAGGTGTTTGTTTATATTCCGAATAGATTGAATGAGGGATATGGATTAAGTACCCCAGCCTGCGATAAATTACTAGAATTCAGTTCTAATATTTTAGTTTTAGATTGTGGGAGTAACAATATTGATGAACAAAAATATATTCATAAACAAGGTGCAAATCTCCTTGTAATAGACCACCACGAATGTGAAAGTTACTTTAATGAAACTGTTGTTATAAATCCTAAAACTCCAGAGGATAAGTCTAATCTTGACGATTTATGTGCCACAGCATTATCATTCCTAGTTCTGGTTTTTCTAAATCAAGAAGATATTTTTCAAAAAAAAGATATATTGCAGTACCTTGATCTTGTTTCACTAGCTACAATTTGTGATTTAGTTCCTCTAAATAATATAAATCGATCATTTGTTAAGCAAGGATTGAGGATAATTAATTCAGAAAATAAAAATAAAGGTATTCAAACTCTAATAAATCTAACAAAGATTAAACAGAAAATATCTGAGTATCATCTTGGATATATTATTGGGCCTAGGATTAACGCAGGGGGAAGAATGGGGGAGTCTTTACTGGCCTATAACCTCTTAGCATCTGAAAACATACACCAAGCTATTCAAGTTGCACAAATTATTGAGTCTCACAACCAAAATAGACAAAAAATCCAGACTAAAATCGTAAAAGAGATAGATTTAGATCATAACAATAATGTTAATATAAATTTTTTTTATGATGAAAAATGGCATATTGGGGTAGTAGGGATTATAGCTGGAAGGCTTATGCGTATAAATAATCGACCGTCATTTGTAATGACGCAGTCTAATGATTTAGTAGTTGGTTCTGGTAGATCTCAGGGTGAAAAAAATATTGGACTATTAATGATGCAAGCAACACAACAAGGTATTTTAGTAAAAGGAGGCGGTCATCACAAAGCTTGTGGATTTACATTAAAAAAAGAAAATGTTGATACTTTTAAAAGTTTTTTAATTGATCAGACAAAGGATATAGAAATTTTAAACGAAAAGTCTTATGACTCTCTAATTGATGTGAATGTGATTAATGACAATCTTTTAAAAGACCTAGAATATTTAAGCCCTTTTGGTCAACAAAATGCGGAACCAATTTTCAAAATTGAAAAAGCTAAAATTGATATTTTAAAAATCTTTAAAGATAAGCATGCAAAATTAAAGGTATCTGATAACCTTGGCTTTTCATGTGAAGGAATGTTTTTTGATGTTTCATCAACAGATCTTAAAAATTATTTAGCAAATCGATCTGAGTTTAATTGTTATTTTAAGGTTAAAAAAGATCCGTATAGCGATAAAATTATAATACACCTTGAAGATATTCATTGATTGATTTTTTATTAAATCTAGCTATTTTGTTTGTTTTAAAGATCGATGTCTCCTTCGTCTAGCGGTTAGGACATCACCCTTTCACGGTGAAGACACGGGTTCGATTCCCGTAGGAGATGCCAAAATATTGACTTTTATTTCACTTAGTGAAATTGCTAAATTAATATTTGTAAAGCAATCCATAAAGTCATTATTTAAATAGAAAGGATATAGACTAAATTATGCCAGGTAAAATTTCACTTTTCGTTCCAGGGCCAACCAATATGCCTGATAGAGTAAGACAGGCAATGGATATTTCAAATGAGGACCACCGTGCACCAGGGATGGATAAATTTTGGCATCCACTAATAAACGATTTAAAAAAAGTTTTTGAAACAACCTCAGGTCAACCTATTATATTTCCAGGTACAGGCTCCAGTGGATGGGAAGCAGCACTTACCAATTTATTAAGCAAAGGAGATAAAGTTTTATCTGGAAGATTTGGACATTTTTCTCACCTTTGGATTGAAATGTGTAAAAAACTTCACATTGATGTTGAAGAAGTAGATTGTGAATGGGGTTCAGGAACACCTCATGAAGAATTTGAAAAGATTTTATCAGCTGATAAAGAACATAAGATAAAAGCTGTACTTGTTACCCAAAACGAAACCTCTACTGGAGTAACGAATGATGTTAAAGCCACTAGAGAACTTTTAAACAATCTTAACCATCCAGCTTTATTATTTGTTGATGGGGTAAGCTCTATAGGTTCAATAAAATTTGAAATGGATGCATGGGGCGTTGATGTTGCAGTCTCTGGATCTCAAAAAGGTTTTATGTTACCCGCAGGTCTTGCTATTTCGTGCGTTAGTCAGAAGGCACTTGAAATTGCTAAAACTGCAAATTTACCCAGAGCCTATTACGATTATCAAGATATGTTAAAAATTAATGAAACAGGTTACTGGCCTTATACTAACCCAATGCCATTATTAAGAGGTCTACGTGAGGCTCTTGATATGATGATGGAAGAGGGACTTGATAACATATATTCACGTCATAAGTTTTTAGCTGAAGCAGTTCAAAAAGCCTCTAATGCTTGGGGACTTAAACTTTGTGCAAAAGATCCATCTTTATACTCTAATACTGTTACAGCTATCATGGTTCCAGAGGGAATTGACTCCACAGACGTTGTTAAAACAGCTTACAATAAATATAACACTTCCTTTGGCGGTGGATTGAATAAAGTTGCTGGAAAGTTATTTAGAATAGGTCACCTTGGTGATTTAAATAGCACTATGATGCTTGGAGCGATTTCAACAGCCGAATTAGCAATGTATGATGTAGGAATAAAGTTTGAACTTGGAAGTGGAGTAGCCGCAGCAATCAAACATTTAAAAGTCTAAATGAAAATTTGTATTTACGGTGCTGGTGCAATAGGTGGTTACCTTGGAGCTAAATTAACTGAAATTGGTGCTGATGTCACTTTGATTGCAAGGGGCCCTCACTATGAAGCTATTAGACAAGATGGATTAAGATTAAGAAAAGATGGTAAAGAACTTGTGGTTTATCCTAAGTGCGTTGACACAGCAGAGAAAGCAGGAAAGCAAGATTATATTTTTGTGACTCTAAAAGCACATTCTGTGCCAGGTTGTCTTGATGCTTTTGAAGTACTTATGAATGAAGATACGTCATTTGTCTGGGGAGTAAATGGTATTCCGTGGTGGTACTTTTATAATCATAGTAATCCTGACTTCAAAAATAAAAAAGTTACCTCAGTTGATCCAGATGGAAGTCAATGGTCTCGAATAGGTCCTCAAAAAATTATTGGTTGTATTGTCAATCCAGCCTCAGAGGTTATTAAACCAGGTGTAATTCAACACCTAGAGGGTGACAAGTTTCAATTAGGAGAAATTAACGGCGAGGAAACAGATAGAATTAAAAATCTTTCTGAGACATTAGAAAAAGCTGGCTTTCAAGCACCAGTTAGACCAAATATTAAGGGAGACATATGGCTAAAGCTTTTTGGTAACTTGTCTCTTAACCCTATCAGTGCACTTACTACATCTACTCTTGTAAAAATTTGTAGCAACCATGAAGTTAGGGATGTTGTAAAAAATATGATGAATGAAGCACATGCCATTTCTCAAAGTTTAGGAATTGACAAACCTTTTGACGTGGAAAGAAGAATAGATGCTGCTAAAGCAGTGGGTGAGCATAAAACATCAATGCTTCAAGATTTAGAACGTGATAGACCAATGGAAATTGATGCTCTAATTTCTTCAGTTCAAGAACTTGGAAGAATTACAAATATTCCAACACCAACAATTGATACAGTGCTCGCTTTAACAAAACTTAGAGCAAAAGAGGCTAAATTATATTAACTTAGTGCCTCTTTAATTGTTTCGCCTAATTTTGCTGGTGATTTTGAGATATGAACTCCTGCCTCCTCTAAAGCACTAAACTTTGACTCAGCAGTACCTTTTCCTCCGGATATAATGGCGCCAGCATGACCCATTCTTTTTCCAGCAGGAGCGCTTGCACCAGCTATAAAAGATGCAACTGGTTTTTTAATTTCAGATTTTTTTATAAACTCTGCGGCCTCTTCTTCAGCAGCACCACCAATTTCTCCTATCATAATAATAGCCTCAGTTTCAGGGTCTTTTAAAAATAGATCAAGACAGTCTATAAAGTTTGTACCGTTAATTGGATCTCCACCAATACCAATACAAGTTGATTGTCCTAGACCTACTGCAGATGTTTGAGCGACTGCTTCATAAGTAAGAGTCCCAGATCTACTAACAATGCCTATTTTTCCTTTTTGATGAATATGGCCAGGCATAATACCTATTTTACATTCATCTGGTGTAATTATTCCTGGACAGTTTGGACCAATTAAACGCGATTTCGATTTTTCTAATTTTCTTTTTACCTGCATCATATCGAGTACTGGGACACCCTCAGTTATACAAACAATTAACTCCATATCAGCATCAATAGCTTCAATAATAGCACCTGCAGCAAAGGGAGGTGGAACATATATCACAGTTGCATTTGCTTCAGTGCTTTCTTTAGCCTCCATGACACTGTTGAATACTGGAAGACCTAAGTGTTCTTGACCGCCTTTCTTTGGGGTCACTCCACCGACCATCAGGGTTCCGTATTTAATTGCTTGTTCTGAGTGGAAAGTTCCTTGCGAGCCTGTAAATCCTTGGCAAATAACTTTAGTATTTTTATCTATTAATACTGACATGATCTCTCCTTTAATTCAAAGCCTTAACTGCTTTTTGAGCTGCATCATCTAAATTATCAGCAGATATGATTGAGAGCCCAGATTTATTTAAAATTTCTTTTCCTAGGTCAACATTGGTTCCTTCTAATCTTACTACCAATGGAACCTCTATAGACAGCTCTTTAGCTGCAGCTACAACACCCTCAGCAATGATGTCACATTTCATGATACCACCAAAAATATTTACTAAAATTGCTTTCACATTTGGATCCTGCAGAATAATAGAGAATGCTTTTGCTACTCTTTCTTTTGTAGCTCCACCTCCAACATCTAAGAAATTTGCAGGACTACCACCATGTAATTTAATAATGTCCATTGTGCCCATTGCTAATCCTGCTCCATTAACCATGCAACCAATTTGACCATCTAATTTTACATAGTTAAGTTCGTGTTTTGATGCTTCGATTTCAGCTGGATCTTCTTCAGTTTCATCTCTCATAGACGCAACATCTTTGTGTTTATAAAGTGCATTATCGTCTATGGATACTTTTGCATCTAAAGCTAAAAAATTATCTTCGCCAGTTAAAACAAATGGATTAACCTCGACTAGAGAAGCATCTGCTGATAAAAAGCTATTATATATTTTTTGAATTTGATCACAGAAGTCTGTTGAAAGATTTTGATCTATTTTTAAGCCCTTAATTAATTTATCTAAACTATTTTGATCAATCACACTATCTCCGGGTATATTAACTGTAATGATTTTTTCAGGCTCCATCTCAGCTACCTCTTCAATTTCCATACCACCTTCGGTAGAAGCTATTATTGAAATTGAGGATGTAGCTCGATCTACAAGCATACTTAAGTAATACTCTTTTTTAATATCACAACCCTCTTCAATATAAAGACGATTTACTTGCTTTCCGCTTGGACCGGTTTGTTTTGTTACGAGAGTTTTACCAAACATTTTTTTAGCATTATCTTTAGCCTCATCCTTAGAAAAACAAACTCTAACTCCACCTTTTTCATCACCACTATCTTTAAACTTACCCGCACCTCTTCCTCCGGCATGAATTTGAGATTTCACCACCATTACCGGTGTTTGGATAGAGTCTACAGCAGTATCTATATCGCTATCATCCAAAACTGGATATCCATTTAAAACTCTTACATTATTATTTTTCAATAAAATTTTCGCTTGGTATTCGTGCAGATTCATGCCTGTTCTCCTTTTATATCTAATACTATTTTTCCGATGTGATCGGACTTTTCCATAACTTCATGTGCTTTATTTACCTCATGCATTTTAAAAGTTTCAAAAATTGTAGGCTTATATTTGCCATCCTCTATCAAGGGCCATATTTCTTTTTGCACTTGATCGACAATAATTCCTTTTTCTAAAGGAGTTCTAGATCTCAATGTTGAACCAGAAATTTTTAGTTGTTTGTTCATTATATGCAGGAGATTAGCTTCACCTTTAATTCCACCTAAGGCAGCTATGTATGTGAGTCTTCCTTTAAAATTTAAAATTTTTAAATTTTTCTTTAGATACTCTCCTCCGACCATATCTAATATAACATCAACTTTTAAATTTTTCTCATTAAAATACTCCTCAAAATCTAAATCTTTATAATTGATAGCTTCTGTAGCTCCTAATTCTATACAGCTCTTACACTTTTGATTTGTGCCTGCAGTTACGTAAAGATTTTTTGTATAGTTTTTAAGAATAGAAATAGCCGTAGTGCCTATACCACTGCTTCCCCCATGTATTAGAATACTTTCATCTTTTTGGAAGTTCGATACATTAAAAATATTTTCATAAACAGTGAGTGTCGTTTCAGGCAAACCTCCCGCCTCAAGGGAATTTAAATTGCTTGGTAAGAGCATAACTTGTTTTTCATCAACATTCACAAATTCTGCATAACCACCACCTGCTAGAATTGCACATACTTGGTCTCCTAAGGTAAATTTTTTTACTAACCTACCTAATTTTGAAACTTTACCAGAGCATTCGAGACCGATTATTTCACTTTCACCTTTTGGTGGAGGGTAGTGACCTTTTCTTTGAAGAATATCGGCTCTGTTGATACCAGCGTAATCAATTTCAATTTGTATTTGGCTATCAAGAGGATCATTCAATACTTTTTCATCTATAAAGAGATTACCCTCATTATTATTGATAAATTTCAAAATTATTTTCCTCTGGCATTTTGTATACATTATACAATTCTTAAAAACAATCTCTGTTATAAGGGTTAATAAAAGATTATGTATACCAACAATATTTGATAATAATTTCAAATTATGAAACACTGAAAATTATTATTTTTCATTCCACTATAAATAGTCTATTCTACGCCCTAACCTATAGGAGGAAACAATATGTCAATAATTAAGAAATTAGCATTAGTAGTTGTTTCACTTTCACTTGTCGCTGTTAGCTCAGTGTCTTCTGCGAAGCCTTTTAGTCCGAAGAAGCCTGTTGAGCTTATCATACCAGCTGGTCAAGGTGGTGGAGCTGACGAAATCGCTAGATTAGTTCAAGGTGTTATCGAAAAGAACGATTACGCATCTAAGCCTGTGATTCCGATCAACAAATCAGGTGGATCAGGTGGTGAAGCTATGACTTATGTTAAGAAAAAAGCTGGTGATGAGCACACACTTATCATTACTCTTAACAACGTTCTTACTACACCCGTAAACCAGCCAGAATTAGGCATTGATTTCTTTAATGACTTTACACCTTTAGCAAGACTTATCACTGATACTTTCCTAGTATGGATCGCAACAGAAGGTAAGAACACTGCTGGTGTAGAAACATTTGATGATTTCATTGACCTAGCAAAAGGTAACGGTCTTGTAATGGGTGGTACAGGAAGTATGTCTGAGGACGAATTACTTCTTGGTATGATGAGAGGTCAATTTGGATTTGACGCTAAGTATGTTCCATACAGCGGCGGTGGTGCTGTTGCTAAGGGACTAGTTGGTGGCGAGTCTGACTTCACATTAAACAACCCTTCAGAGCAAATGGGTTTCTACCAGTCAGGTGACTCAAAAGCATTAGTCATGATGACTCCTGAAAGAAATCCTGCATTCCCTGAAGTACCATCTTCATATGAATTAGGTTATCCTGATCTTGAATACTACATGATGAGAGCATTTATGGCTCCAGCTGGTATTGATGCAGAAGTAGAGAAGTACTACACAGGTCTTCTTCACACTGTTTATCATGATGACGAGTTCCAAACTTTCAACATTGACGACGGAAAGTTAATGAGTTGGTTAGAAGGTTTTGGTCTTAAAGACTTCTTAGCAATTGAATATGAGAAGCACGGCGAGATCATTAAAAACTTTAACTAATAATTAAGTTACGAGCGATATGAGCATTACAAACAAAATAACTGTCAAAAGAGCAGAAATTGCTGTTGCTGTTATTTTAGCGTTATGCTCAATCGCTCTAATGATTAAAAGTTCAGAGAATAGGATTACATGGAATGCAGAAGAAAATATGGGCGCTGGATTTCTCCCTTTTTACCTATCTCTTGGCATGCTCATATGCACTATTCTTACCATAATAAAATTTGTTTTAAAAAGATCACCACAATCTAAAGATGACACTCCTTTTATTGATGCAGTAGCTTTTAAATTTATAGCTGTGACTATAATCTCATTAGTTGTCTTAGTTCTAGCTATTGGCTATCTTGGAATTTACTTTTCACTTATTTTCTTTTTGGCATTTTACCTAAGATATTTTAGTGAAAAAAGTATTGCATTTATTACTATATTCGCAATTACAACCCCTATATTAACTTTTTTATTTTTTGAGTGGATGTTGAAAATACCTTTACCTCAAGGTGTATCTGAGCCATTATTTTATCCAGTATACGACTTTATGTATGGTGGATTTTCATTTGCTGTGAAAATGATTTTTATTATTCTAACAGTTTTACTACCAACAGCTCTAGTTTTTTTAACAACTAGATTTATTAAGTAATTGTTTAGAGTGAATAATTAAATCATATGGAAACAGTTGGATTTCTTTTAGACGGCATTTTTACATCACTTCAGTGGTTTAATTTGGCACTATTAATATTTGGATGTTTAATAGGTTTGTTTGTTGGAGCAATGCCCGGTCTTGGTTCAGTTAATGGTGTAGCAATTCTTATTCCTATTACTTTTATTATTCCACCCACTGCAGCAATAATTTTTCTTGCTGCTGTATACTACGGTGCAATGTATGGAGGAGCCATTAGCTCTGTCATGCTAGGTATTCCTGGAGCCTCTACTGCAGTTGCCACAGTTTTTGATGGCAGACCACTTGCGGTCAAAGGAGAGGCTATGACTGCATTAACTGCTGCTGCAGTTGGTTCATTTGTTGGTGGTACTGTCTCTGTTATTCTATTTACTTTATTTGCCCCACCTCTTGCTGAAGTTGCACTTAGGTTTAATGCTCCAGAAACATTTGCGTTAATGGTTATGGCCTTTGCAACTTTTGTAGGTTTAGGTGGAGACGATGTACCTAAAACTATTTTTTCAATTTTAATCGGACTAGCACTATCAACTATTGGTTTGGATTTAATTACTGGAAAACCAAGATTAATTTTCTTTAACATACCTGGTTTCCTTCATGGAATTAATTTCCTAGTTTTAGCTATAGGTATATACGGAATAGGTGAAATGCTATGGACTCTTGAGGAGACAAAAGGCAAAGTTCAAATGTCAAAATTATCTGTCAACATGAAAGAGGTTGGAAGAGCATTTGGTGCACTTAAGAAAACTATTATGGCAATGAACATAGGCTCTTTTTTAGGCTTCTTTGTTGGAATTCTTCCTGCAGCAGGTGCTACACCTGCTTCGCTCATGTCATACGGTATTACAAAACAATTATCAAAAAACTCCAAAGAATTTGGAGAGGGTGTTCCAGCAGGTGTTGTAGCACCAGAGTGTGCAAACAATTCAGCAAGTACAGGAAGTATGCTTCCTATGTTAACACTTGGAATACCTGGATCTCCTACTACGGCTATTCTACTCGGAGGTATGATCCTATGGGGACTTACACCTGGTCCTCTTTTGTTTACACAAGAACCCGAGTTTGTATGGGGTTTGATCGGAAGTCTTTACATAGCAAATTTCTTTACCCTTGTTCTAAATATTGCATTAATACCTGCCTTTTTAATGGTCTTAAGAATACCTTTTGCCATCTTAGCTCCAGTTATTTTTGTTCTTTGCGTAACAGGAGGTTATGCGCCCACTCAAAGTTTGCACGATGTATGGTTGATGTTACTATTTGGATTTGCAGGATATATCTTAAGAAAATTAGATTATCCAGTTGCACCTGCAGTTTTGTCAATTGTTCTTGGTCCTTTGGCTGAAAAAGCTTTAAGACAATCTTTGATTTTATCTGACGGTAGTATGGGGATATTTTTTGATGTTTCGGAAAAACCTATTGCAGCTGTGATAATGTATATCGCAATTGTCCTTTTGATAATGCCTGCATTCGGTCCTCTTTATAGAAGACTCTTTAAAAAAAAACAAACAGCTTAAATGATTCAAAAAATAGGAGCTGTAAACCTTAAAGGTAAAGTATATGAGTCTTTAAAAAAATATATTTTATCTTTGAATATATACTTAAAAGAAAGTGATTTTCATTTAGATGAAAGACAATTGTCTGAGAAGCTAGGAGTGAGTCGAACACCTATAAGAGAGGCAGTTGCAAAATTAGAGCAAGAAGGTATTGTAAAAACCGTTCCAAGAAGAGGCGTTTTTGTCCATAGAAAATCAAAAAAAGATTTGGTTGATATTGTAACTGTTTGGGCAGGACTAGAGGGTTATGCAGCACACTTAATTATTAAAAATTCAAAAAAGGATGAAATAGAGAGTTTAAACAAATTCTGTCATTACTCTAAGGAGAACGTTTTATCCGAACTAGACAATTACTCAAATGATAACATCAAATTCCATAATCAAATTATGAAATTGACTAAAGTTAAACTAATGGGAGAAATTTTAGAGTCTCAATTAATCCATCTACAATACCTCAGGAAAAAGTTTATAATCGAGTCAAATAGGGCCGTTAAATCTATTGACGAACACAATGATATTGTTAGATCTCTTGTCGCAGGGCAGGCATCAAAAGCAGAAAAACTTCTTAAAAATCATGCACTTACATTAGTGGATAAGATTCAAGAAAGCATTAATTCATAAGGCAAAATTCTTTGCAACACCTTATAATCTGGTATACATTATACCACCAGAGAGAGGTTAAATATGTCTACAGGAACAAACGAACAAATGATAACTGGCGGGGAGCTGGTTGCTAAAGCCCTTAAAGCGGAGGGAGTTGAAGTAATTTATACTTTATGTGGAGGGCACATTATTGACATTTATAATGGATGTTTAAACGAAGGAATTAAAATTATTGATGTTCGTCACGAAGAAGTTGCCTCTCATGCTGCTGACGGATATGCACGAATGACTGGTAAACCAGGTTGTGCTGTTGTGACTGCCGGTCCTGGCACTACTCATGCATTAACTGGGGTCGCGAACGCTTTTAGAGCTGAGATACCGATGCTTTTAATTGGTGGTCAGAGCTCTCTTACTCAACATAAAATGGGATCTTTACAAGATTTGCCTCACGTAGACATGATGCAACCCATTACAAAATTCGCTGCTACAGTAATGTCGACTGAGAGATGCGCAGACATGGTCTCAATGGCTTTCAGGGAAACAAGAAATGGATCGTTTGGCCCATCTTTCTTAGAAATTCCAAGAGACATCCTTGACTCATCTATTCCAATGAGTAAAGCTGTATTACCACAGGCAGGCAAATATAGTGCTTCATCAAAAACATTAGCAGATCCAATAGATGTTCAAAAAGCAGCTGATATAATTTCAAAAGCTGAGAGACCTTGCGTACTTTTGGGTCAACAAGTTTGGACTTGCCAGTCAACTGAAGAAGCGATTGAATTTGTTAAAAATATGAACATACCTACTTATTTAAATGGTGCTGCCAGAGGTTCAATGGCACCAGGAGACCCACATCATTTTCATAGAACCAGAAGAAATGCATTTACCAAATCAGATTGTATCATAATTGTTGGAACACCATTCGATTTCAGAATGGGTTATGGAAAAAGATTAAACCCAAATGCAACAGTTATTCAAATTGATATGGATTATAGAACTGTTGGAAAAAATAGAGACATCTCTCTTGGCTTAGTCGGTCATATTGGAACAACTTTAAAAGCTATTTCAGAGGCAGGAACAAAGAAAGACAGATCAGATTGGTTTGGTGAACTTCGATCAGGTGAAGAGGCCGCATTAGAAAAGCTGATGCCTACTTTTACGACTGATAAATCTCCAATCAGCCCTTACAGAGTGGCATGGGAGCTTAATCAGTTTTTGAACGATGACACGATATATATTGGCGATGGTGGAGATGTTGTTACTATCAGTGCTCAGGCTGTACAGCCAAGAATGCCAGGTGCTTGGATGGACCCTGGACCTCTTGGAACATTAGGAGTTGGAGTACCTTACGCGCTTGCTGCTAAATTAGCAGCTCCAGAAAAAGAAATTCTTTTATACTGCGGTGATGGAGCATTTTCTATGACTGGTATGGATTTTGAGGCATTTGTTCGTCATAAAGCACCAGTTTTAACAGTTATAGGAAATAACTCTGCTCAAAATCAGATTAGATTTGGACAAATTATGAAGTACGGAGAAGATAAAGGTAATGTTGGAAATATCTTAGGCGATGTCAATTTTGATGAATTTGCAAAAATCTTTGGTGGTCATGGAGAAGCTGTCAGAGAAGCAAAAGAAATTCAACCAGCCCTTAAACGAGCTAGAGAAGCTGTAAAGTCAGGTATCCCTGCTATTGTAAATATTTGGGTTGATAAAGAAGAATTTGCACCTGGTACAAAAAACCAGACTATGTACAAATAAATCTTAGGAGGAAATCATGGAAGCTTTAAAAGGTGTCAAAATATTAGACATGACTCACGTTCAATCTGGTCCGACTTGTACACAATTATTAGCTTGGTTTGGTGCAGATGTAGTCAAAGTAGAAAGACCAGGAGTAGGAGACGCTACTAGGGGTCAGTTAAGAGATGTTCCTGAAGCAGACAGCTTGTACTTTACAATGCTTAATTCTAATAAAAGAAGTATTACACTAAATCCGAAGAAGCCTGAAGGTTCAAAAATATTTACTAAACTAATTAAAGAATGTGATGTGATGGTCGAAAACTTTGCTCCAGGTGCTTTGGACAGAATGGGTTTTTCTTGGGAAAAAATTCAGGAGATAAATCCAAGAATGATTTATGCGTCTGTTAAGGGCTTTGGTCCGGGTAAGTACGAAGATTGTAAAGTTTATGAGAATGTTGCTCAATGCGCAGGTGGATCAGCTTCAACAACAGGTATGCTTGGCGAAGTCCCCCTCGTTACTGGGGCTCAAATAGGAGATAGTGGAACAGGATTACATTTAGCATTAGGTATTGTTACCGCATTGTTTCACAGAGAAAAGTCAGGAAAAGGTCAAAGAGTATCTGCTGCTATGCAAGACGGTGTTTTAAATCTTTGCAGAGTAAAACTTCGTGATCAACAAAGGCTCTCTAGAGGCCCTTTGAAAGAATACTCTCAATTTGGAGAAAATATTCCTTTTGATGACGCTACGCCTCGTGCAGGTAATGACTCTGGTGGAGGTCAACCAGGAAGAATTCTAAAATGTAAAGGCTGGGAGACAGATCCTAATGCCTATACTTATTTTATTACTCAAGCTGCAGTTTGGGAAAAAGTATGTGATGTTATTGGAAAACCTGAATGGAAAGAAGACGAGAGTTACTCAACACCTGCGCTTAGACTGCCAAAACTTAATGAAATCTTTAATACCATCGAAGCTTGGACTATGACTAAGACAAAATTTGAGGTTATGGATATATGCAACCCTCTTGATATACCAGTTGGCCCAATCCTCTCTCTAAAAGAGTTGTCTGAAGATCAAGGACTAAGAGATACCAATACAATAGTTGAGGTTGATCATCCTGAAAGAGGAAAATATTTAACAGTTGGCAATCCTATTAAATTATCAGACTCTCCAGCAAAAGTTGAAAGATCTCCACTTCTTGGAGAACATACAGATGAGATACTGAAGGAATTTTGTCAAATGAGCGAAGATGAAATTAAAGCTGTAAGAGAAGCCGGAGCAGTATAAGATACATTCAATTTTAAGGAGACATAATGAAGATAATTTTAATGGGACAACAAGCATTTGGTAAAAGTGCTTTAGAAAAATTTCATACAGAAACAGAGCACGAAGTTGTAGCAGTATATTGTGCGCCCGATAAAGAAGGTAAGCCAGTTGACCCTGTAAAGGAATACGCCCAAAGTGTAAGTCTCCCAGTATTCCAACCATCAAACTTTAAAGATCAAGAGGTATTAGATCAAATAAGGTCTCATGGAGCAGATTTATGTGTAATGGCATATGTTATTATTTTCGTTCCTGAAGGGGCAAGAGATATTCCTACTCATGGTTCAATATGTTTTCACCCTTCATTACTTCCATTACATAGAGGTCCAAGTTCTATTAACTGGCCGATTATTGGCGGATCAACTAAAACAGGTCTTTCAATCTTTTATCCTAACGATGGATTAGATGAAGGTGAGATATTACTTCAAAAGGAAGTTGACATAGCACCTGATGATACTTTGGGCGATGTTTATTTTAAAAAGATATTTCCATTGGGTCTCGATGCTTGCTTAGAAGCAGCAAATCTAATTGAGTCAGGAAATGCACCCAAAATACCCCAAGACGACTCTAAAGCTACATATGAATCTTGGTGTAAAAAAAGTGATGCACGAATTGATTGGAAAAAGCCTGGAAATGAAATTTATAACCTAATAAGAGGCTGCAACCCTCAACCCGGTGCGTGGGCTGAATTTATGGAAGACGAGTATACATTCTTCGATAGTAGGTTTATTGATGAACAAAGCGCCGAGCATTTCCCAGGTCAAATAATATCAATTAATGCTGAGAATGTTAGAATAGCTGTAAAAGGTGGATTTATTGAAGTATCAAGGTTTAAATCTGATCAAGGTAAATTATTTGTAAAAGACATGAACACTGCAGTATTTACAGAGGGTGATTTATTCTCATAATAGCTTTTAGTGGCTAAACCTAATAAAGATTCACTTAAGACCTTATCGTTTATAACTTATTTCATAATACTTTTTGTATTTTGGTTTATTTTATCAGGTTACTTAAAAACTCTTTTACTTTTCTTTGGCGTTATTAGCGTTCTTTTTGTTTTTTGGATGTCCTACAGAGCTAAAGCACTTGAGGAAGACTCTCTTCCTTTAAAAATCATACTTAGATTACCATTTTATTGGATTTGGCTTTTTAAACAAATTTTTAAATCTGGAGTAACAACAACAGCTTTAATTTGGAATGGTAAATATTCTCCTCAACTCATAACAGTTAAGGCATCTCAAAAGAATAGAACAGGTATTGCAAACTATGCAAATGCTATAACACTTACACCTGGCACAGTAACAATTGAAGTAGATAAAAAAATATTTCTTGTTCATGCATTAAGTAAGAAACTCTCTGAAGACTTGCAGACAGATGATATGAACAAAGTAATTACAGATTTAGATAAATGATCTTTTTTGCAACATTAACTGTTTTGGGGGTCTCTGTAGCATTATGCTTAGTTCGAGCAATCAAAGGTCCAACTCCTTTTGACAGAATATTATCTATATCAAGCATTGGGACTATTATAGCGATAGGCATTAGTGTTCATGGTTTTGCATTTGAAAGGCCTGATTTTGTAGATATTTCTTTGATGTACATACTTTTGAATTTTTTAGGCACCATAGCAATACTTAGGTATTACAAAATAAAAAGGAAAAAAAGTAATGTCTTATAATTATATTGAATTGATCACTCTTATCTTATTAGCAATAGGTTGCTTCTTTATTTTATCTGGGAGTTTAGGCTTGATAAAGTTACCTGATGTATTTAGTCGAATTCACGCTGCCGGCCTAATTGATACACTAGGATCAGGTTTTATAGTCTTAGCTTTAATAATTTATTCAGGTTTTAGTTTATTAAGCCTTAAACTATTATTGATTCCTATCTTTTTAATATTCACCAGCCCTGTAACAGGCCATGCCATAGCTTTATTTGCTCATGAGTCAGGGCATAAGCCAAAAGGAAAAAATAAAAAATGAACTTTTTATTAATTAATTTTTTCTTAATTTCCCTGTTACTAGTAACAACCTTTTTTATTTTTAAAACTACATCATTAATAAGCGTGGTAGCTCTTACTGGAGCATTTACTTTGCTTTGTTCCGCTATTTACGTAAATTTAGATGCAGTTGATGTAGCATTTACAGAAGCGGCTGTGGGGTCTGGTATATCAACTATTTTAATGGTAATGGCTGCTGCAAAATTACCTGAGGGAAAAAAAAATAAATTAATAAATTTATTTCCTAGCATTATCCTAGCAGTATCGATATCACTAATATTGATTATCATAATTGCTAATCTCCCATTACTAGGAGATCCAAATGCTCCAATCCATCTTCATGTAGTTCCAGAGTACCTTAAGGAAAGTAAAGACTTTTTTCACATACCAAATGTCGTAACTAATATTTTAGCTAGTTATAGGGGTTTTGATACTCTTGGAGAAACAATTGTTATATTTACTGCAGGCCTAGGTGTTATAGCCTTGTTAACTAGTAACACTCTTAATCGTAAAACAAACTTTAAGAAAAATAATAAAAAAAATGAGAGATAAAATTTCATCTAGTCCAGTATTAAGTGTCGTGAGTAAAATTCTTTTTGCTCCAATTATTATATTTGGACTTTACGTGCAATTCCATGGTGACTATGGACCAGGAGGAGGATTTCAGGCAGGAGTAATAGTGGCGGCTGCTTTTATTTTATATTCAATGATATTTGGGCTTTCAAAAGGTGAAACTTTAGTTCCGATAATGATTAATCGATATTTAATGTGTGTTGGTGTTTTGTTATATGCAGGCGTTGGAATAGTTTCAATTCTTCTTGATGGTATGTACTTAGATTATAATGTTTTGTCATCAGACCCTTCAACTGGTCAACATATAGGCATTATATTAGTTGAACTAGGAGTAGGTATGACTGTTGCAACAGTAATGATTGCCTTATATCACTCCTTCGCTTCTTTTGGAGAGATTAATGAGTAACTTTATTTATTTTTGGAACCATTTCGCCTTTATATTACTGATGGTTGGTGGCTTATTTATAATTATCACGAGTCAAAACTATTTAAAAAAGGTAGTTGGCTTAGCAATTTTTCAAACTGCAGTTTTTGTATTTTTTGTATCACTCGCAAAAGTCTTAGACGGAACAGCTCCTATTTTAACAAAAATGGAAAATGCTTATTCAAATCCATTACCACATGTCTTAATACTGACTGCTATTGTGGTTGGTGTTGCAACTTCAGCACTAGGATTAGCGTTAGTGCTACAGATCTACAGGAACTACGAAACAATCGAAGAAAAAGAAATACAGTCTTTGGAGTTAAAGACAGATAAATAAATGTTTAATATATTTTTAGACGATGCTGCTGCATTAGTAGTGGTTTTACCTCTACTAATTTCAGCAATAATTGCTTTCATACCATCAAAAATATGGCCCTGGATCATCTCACTTGTCACTTTAGTTTTACATTTGGTATTATCTTTACACCTTCTAAAAGAAATTTCTATTTCAGGTTTGATAATTTATGAGTTTGGAAACTGGGAACCACCATGGGGGATCTCTTTCAAAATAGATGGAGTCAACATTGGGCTTCAATTGTTGTTTTCAATTTTTGTATTGATATCTACATTTTATTCTAGGAAAATATTTTTAAGTGAAATTGACTCTAGGGACTCTGGAAAAGCTTACTCTTTGTGGTTGTTGGCAATTGGAAGTTTAAACGGGATTATCTTAACCAACGATATTTTTAATCTATTTGTCTTTTTAGAAATATCTGCCTTAGCTTCTATTTCCTTAATCGCATTAGGAGCAGGTCAAAATAGAAAAGCGTTATTAGCGGCATTTAATTATCTAATTATCGGAGCCATCGGTGCCACATTTTATGTAATTGGAGTTGGTTTTGCCTATGCAATGACAGGAACGTTAAATATGAATGACCTTATTATTCAGCTGGCTCAATATTCTGATGGCCAGTTAGCAATTTTTGCCGGAATGTCATTTATGCTTATTGGACTTATGGTAAAAGCTGCAATTTTTCCTGTCCATATTTGGTTACCCCCTGCATATAGTTACGCTCCCTCAGCTGTTTCAACTCTTTTGGCTGCTTTAGCTACAAAAACAATTCTTTATTTTTTTGTGAGACTTTTGTACGAGGTATTCATAATATATCCAAGTTACTTAAGCTTATTTTTAGATTTTGTTTTATATCCTTTATCTTTACTCGCTATATTTATCGGAACTTTGATAGCTATATATCAAGATGATATAAAAAAACTTTTGGCATTTTCATCAATTGCTCAGATAGGTTATATAACTCTGGCTTTCAGTCTTAAAGACCATAGTGGTATTACTTCAGGTTTTATTCATATATTTAACCATGCTTTAATTAAAGGAGGTTTGTTTATGGCTGTTGGTTACTTTGCTATTCTTCAAAAGGATAGGGTAACCCTTACTAGTTTAAAAGGTTTTGGCTACAAATACCCAATAACTTCATTTGCTTTATTAATTTGTGGACTATCTTTAATTGGATTGCCTTTAACTAATGGCTTTATTTCAAAATTGTATTTATTTCAAGCTCTTTACACAAACCAGTTGTATTTTTCAATCGCTTTGGTTGCGTTAAGTTCAGCATTAGCTGTTGCATACTTTTGGAAAATAGTGGAACAGATGTGGTTTTCTGAAATTAAATTTAAATCAGAAAAAGAGGATTCTTATATTTATTTACCAATATGGATAATTACAATCTCTATCATTGTTTTTGGAATATATTCATCACCAATAATAGAATTTTCTAACTTGTCTGCAGACTATTTAATATCAGGTTATCAAAATTGAGTAATTCTTTTTTAATCATACTGGGTATTATTACCCCATTATTCGCAGCATTATTTTCTTATGTCTGTAGATATAGTAATAATTTAAGAGACTCTTTTGGTATAATAGGTGGTCTAATTACCTTTTTAGTTAGTTTAAAAATTTTTCACGGAATACAAAATAACGAAATATTTCAAATAACTTTTTTTACACTTTTTGATGGAGTTGATTTTACTTTTAAAATTACTGCTCTTGGATCTATTTTTAGTTTAGTAGCCTCATCTCTTTGGATCCTGGCTTCTATTTATACTATAGGTTATATGAGAGGAGCTGGTGAAAAAAATCAAACAAGATTTGTAATTTTTTATTCTATTGCAATCCATGCTGCACTGGCAATAGCTTGGTCTGGAAATCTTCTAGTCTTATTTATTTTTTATGAAATATTAACATTTTCAACTTTCCCTTTAGTTGGACATAAACAAAATGCTGAGTCACAATCTGCAGGACGACTTTATTTATCGATTTTAGTCGGCACTTCTTTAATATTTTTCTTACCAGCTATATTTTGGATTTGGCTTGAAACAGGAACTCTGGATTTTCAAGATGGAGGAATATTAATAAATCATTTTCCAGCAGAGCACCTTTCTCTTCTAATAGCCATGCTTGTATTTGGAATTGGTAAAGCAGCGATTATGCCAATTCATCGATGGTTACCGGCAGCAATGGTGGCACCAACTCCAGTTTCTGCTCTACTTCATGCAGTAGCTGTTGTAAAAGCTGGTGTTTTTAGCTTTCTTGTAGTTATTGTTTATATAGTAGGTCCTGAATTCTTGCTTCAAACAAAAAGCTCAGATTGGTTAGTTTGGTTAGCATGTTTTACAATTATGGCATCCAGTATCATTGCAATTACAAAAGATGATTTAAAAGCTAGATTAGCTTATTCTACTATTAGTCAACTTTCTTATATAATTCTAGGAGCTGCTTTGGCTTCTTCACTAGCGTTAAAAGGAGCTTCCTTTCATATAATTACTCATGCTCTGGGTAAGATAACCTTGTTTTTTTGTGCTGGTGCTATTTATGTAACAGCCCACATTAAAAAGGTAAGTGAACTAAAAGGTATGGGTTTTAAATTACCATTGATATTTTTTGCTTACACTTTAGGAGCTCTGTCAATTATCGGGGTTCCTCCATTTATAGGTTCATGGAGCAAATTTTATTTAATAATGGGTTCTATTGAGAGAGAATTTATTATTGTTGCTATAATTTTAGGCATATCCTCACTTTTGAATATTTATTATTTATTACAACCAGTTGTAATAGGATTTACTCAAAATTCTAGAAGAGAAGTAAAATTAACGAAAGCTCCTTTAACTGTTTGGCCACCAGTAATTACTGGATTGAGTTGTTTAATATTCTTTTTTTATGCAAACTATTTCTTAAATAATGTAAGTGGAGTAATAGTGAGTTAAATGAAGAAGAATGATTTAAAAAGTATGGGTAAAAGTTTTACAAAGTACATACTGATTATTGGGGCTCTCTTAATTCTTTTAGATTTTACATTCCATAGACATGAGTATTTTTCATTTGCTGAGATTTATGGTTTTCCAGCTTTTTTTGGATTTATAAGTTTTGTTTTTATTGTTTTGTTAGGAAAGTGGTTAAGAAAATTCTTAATGAGAAAAGAGGACTATTATGATCAGTAACATTATTCCAGGTTTAATAATGATACTTACTTCATTCTTATTACCAACAATACCTCAATATTTTAGACACCCTGCAATGTTACTTTCGGTTGGTTTGTCAGCTTTATCATTATTCAATGGTTATGGAACTTTTTTAGAGTGGGACGTACTTGGATTAAATTTAATATTTTATCAATCAGATAGCTTAACTTTTCCTTTTTCTATCATTTTTCATATTGCAGCTGTTCTAGTCATTATTTTTAGCTGGCATAGTAAAAACTTAATGGAGCATATGGCGACACTCGCTTATGCTGGTTCAGCGATAGGTGCACTTCATGCTGGTGACTTCTTTAGTTTATTTATATGGTGGGAAGCCACGGCTCTAACTTCAGTTTTCATAGTATTTGCAGGAAATACTAAAGCAGCAAGAGACGCAGCCATGAGATATTTGATCATTCAAGTTTCCTCGGGCGTATTGCTTTTAATTGGAGCATGTTTGTTGTTGTATCAAACTGGAAATCACAACTTAACTGTTTTAGACCTAACTACAGATTTTGGAATTTTTATATTTATTGCTTTTGGAATTAAAGCTGCCTTTCCCTTTTTAAATGGTTGGTTACAAGACTCATATCCTGAATCTTCTGTTACGGGTACAGTGGCGTTATCGGCATTTACAACAAAACTAGCTATTTATGCATTAGCCAGAACATTTCCAGGCACAGACTCATTGATTTGGATTGGAGCTATTATGACAGCGTTCCCTGTCTTTTTTGCTGTAATTGAAAATGATTTAAGAAGGGTTTTATCTTTTAGTCTAAATAACCAATTAGGTTTTATGGTTGTTGGTATTGGTATCGGAACGGAACTTTCACTTAATGGAACAGTGGCTCATGCATTTGTTCATATCATATATAAAGCCTTACTTTTTATGAGCATGGGAGCTGTTTTATACAGAGCAGGAACTACAAAAGCTTCAGAATTAGGTGGTCTATATAAATACATGCCCTTTACTACAATCTTTTGCATCATAGGTGCCATGTCTATTTCCGCCTTCCCATTGTTTAGTGGTTTTGTAGCGAAGTCTTTAATCATGTCCTCTTTAGGAGGTATGGGTATGGTTTTAATTTATTTTGTATTGTTTTTTGCATCTGCAGGTGTGTTAGAGCACTCGGGAATAAAGATACCTTATTTTGCATTTTTTGCGCATGAGAGAAAATCAAAAGTGAAAGAAGCACCCATTAATATGCTTATAGCGATGGGCATTTCAGCTTTTTTATGCATTGGTATTGGAGTTTTTCCTAAATACTTATATCAGATACTTCCATACACAGTTGAGTACCAACCATATACGATAGACCATGTTATAAGTCAGCTTCAACTTTTAGTTTTTGCTATTATTGCGTTTCTATTCCTCGTTAAATTTAAACTTTATCCCTCAGAGATTAAATCTACCGTATTAAACTCTGATTGGTTTTATAGAAAAATGCTCCCCGGTATAGGGAAACCACTATTTAAAAAAATAGGCTTGTTAACAGAATTTATTTATGAAAATTTAAGGTTTTTTTTCAGAATGATATTAAATAAATCTCATAAATTTAGTAATTCATCGTATATAAAAGTTACAACACCTAGTTTTGCAGCAACAATTCTCATATCAATATTATTTATAATGCTGCTAATTGTATTGTTATAATTATTTTTTTATTTTTGAGGACTCAAGCTTGATAGCCTCTTGAATAAAGATTTGCCATATCCTCACTATAATTTCAGGATCAATTTTATTTCTTTTGGCCTTTGATTGAACAGATTTCAAAATATGAGTAATTCGTTCGTGGTCAATTATTTCATCTTTACTCTCTTTTAATTTAGTAACTTTATGAATTTCTTTAAATCTATCTCCAATTAATTCAATAATTTTATTATCAATATTATCAATATCTTTCCTTACTTTTTTAAGATCATCCATATTATTTTTTTTAGTCATTTTTGATTATTACTGTAAATTAAATTTATATGAATTTTAAAAATACTAAACATAAAGTTGCTGTATTCTGTGGTTCAATGTATGGATCAAATAAAAAATTTAAAGAATTAGCTGTTACAGTAACTAAATACTTGGCACAAAATAATTATGATATTGTTTATGGAGGCGGGGATAATGGATTGATGGGCGTTGTAGCTAACACAGCTTTAAAAAATAATTCTCATGTAACTGGTATTATCCCTTCTTTCCTTGATAAACGTGAAAAAATCCACTCTAAAATTAATAAAATTTATGTGACTAAAACAATGGAACAAAGAAAAAAAAAGTTTCTACAAATATCAGACAGCTTTGTAGCCTTACCTGGAGGAGGAGGTACAATTGAGGAAATAAGCTTAGTTGTAAGTGCTCTTCAATTGGGAGTAATCAAGAACAAAAAATGTTTAATATTTAATTATGAAAATTATTGGAATGACATAATCAATCAATATAAAAAAGTTGTGAATGCTAAGTTTGCATACAAAAATTTTAAAGATTTATTTTTAGTGTGTAATAACCTTACTGAATTTAAAGAGATCTTTTAATTATGTTTCAAATAATTTAACCAATTTCTCAACTCTCTACTTCGGATGTTATCATTTAATAAAGATTGACTATAGCTATTAACATTCGGTTTTTTGTAATCCTCGATTAGATTAGTAATTTGATTTTTAGTGAATATTTTTTCTTTGAGTAAAATACTCTTTCTAGCATTAAGAATTTTACCAGTATATTTAAAATTAAATTCAGGATGATATTGGGTACCCCAAAAATTTTTAGTTACAAGAGACTGAATCGAAAAATGATTATCAGAGAGAATTTTTGAATTGTTTGGTTTTTGAGAAATATGGTCTACATGAGAGGCAAAAGCATCAAACACTGATGGTTTTTTAGTATACATTGGGTGTATCTTACCAAAATTGTTAATGCTGATATTATAGGCTATCCCGATCTCCCTTCCTTTGGGATTTTTTTTAACGGCTCCACTATTTGTAACTGTATAAAGTTGCATTCCCCAACAACTTCCAAACATATTTATTTTTAATTCTGACATTTTTTTCATTAAAGAAATTTGATTTTTTATTTCTCGAGTATTGTCATAAATATTAAGGCTAGAACCAGTCCATACTACTCCCCTAAATGACTTTATGAAGTTTTCTTCGTATATCTTATTTAAGTCCATTGATGGATAAATAAATGTAGTTTTTATATTTGGATTTATGCTTTTTAATTGATCTCTATAAAATTCACAGATTGGTTGTAATTTATATTTTGCAAGCTTACCCCATCCGTTTTTATCGTATCCATTAACTATTAGTAAATTCATTCATATTTAATATATTTAGATTATCTAGATGTCAGCATTTATCTACAAATCAATTTCTGTTCTGTTTTTTGTTTTAATGAGCGTGTGTATCAAAGCTACTGGAGATAATTTACCACTGTTTGAAGTAGTTTTTTTTAGAAGTTTTTTTGCTCTCATTCCACTGTTTTTAGTTATTTTTTATTTTAATTTAAAAATCACTTCTATAAATAACTACAAACTTCACTTTTTTAGAGGCCTAGTAGGCATCGCTGCCATGTCATTATTTTTTATATCCTTAAGGTATGTACCATTAATTGAAATGCAAACTATTAGCTACTCCTCAGTTTTTTTTATATCAATATTATCAATTTTTTTCTTAGGAGAAAAAATTGGTTATAGAAGAGTAATTGCAATTATTGTGGGTTTTATAGGTGTAGTTATTATTTTAAAACCAGATGTTAATTTATTTAGTAATTATTCTGTTTTACCTCTTTTAGCTAGCATTTTTCTATCAATGGCTGTCGTAATTTTAAAAAAAATACTATTAACCAATAATAATATATTGAGTGTTTGGACTTTTACACTTTTTGCTACTTTATTCAGTTTATTCTTTTTTAATGATGATTGGATTTGGCCTAATAATTTTGATTTGGTTCTTTTAATTGCATCCGGCATTTTAGGTTTTGTGGCACAGCTTTGTCTCTCCAAATCTTTTCAACTTGCAGATGCTTCTGTATTAGCACCTCTAGATTTTACATCTGTAATATGGGCTTTTTTAATTGGATATATTATCTTTGGAGAATTTCTTTCAAGAGAAGTATTGTTAGGGGGCCCATTAATATTATTATCTGTAGGATATATTTTTTATCGTGAGACAGTTCTTCGTAAAAAAATTGTTTTAGGCAGTAACAAACAATTCTAATTAAAGTTTAGACAGAGCATTTTTTTTTTGATACTAAAACATATGGATTATCTACATACAATGGTTCGTGTCAGTGACATTGATCAGTCAATTGATTTTTATTGTAATAAATTAGGCTTGGTAGAATTTTCTAGAAAAGAAAGTGAGAAGGGACGTTTTACTTTAATTTTTCTTTGTGCTCCTGGCGATAAAAATACAGCAGAAAGTGAAAAAAAACCCCTTTTGGAATTAACATATAATTGGGACAAGGAAGAGTACCAAGGTGGTCGAAATTTTGGACATCTTGCTTTTAGAGTAGATAATATTTATCAAGTTTGTGAAAATCTAATGAACAATAATGTAGTAATAAATAGACCTCCAAGGGATGGTTATATGGCGTTTATTAAATCACCAGACGGTATTTCCATTGAGTTACTTCAAAAGGGTGAGAGTCTTGAAATCAAAGAACCTTGGTCAAGTATGGAAAATAAAGGTTCTTGGTAAATTATATCTCAGAGAGTTTTTTTTCTATATCTTCTCTAGTTAAACTACCATTATTTTGAGATATCACCTCTAAAGCCTTACGAATGATATCTTCATCCCCAGGCTCCTCAAGATCAGATAATATTATCTCTCTGAGTAATTCTGAATTATCAGATTGTCCAATATCATCAAGAATGAATTGAGCAAAAACTTTATTTCTAGAATTTCTCTTTTCAAATTCAGTTTGCTCTTTTTGACTTTGTTCTGCTTCAAAAGCCTTTTGTCTATCTTTAAATTTATCCATAGTTAATTATTTCATAGTTGGCATGTTGAGTGAAGCCCCTGCGACATCATCTGGCCATCTTGATGTTATAGTCTTTCTTTTGGTATAAAAGTTAATTCCTTCTTCTCCATGCATTCCATGACCACCGAATATTGAGCCTTTCCAGCCACCAAAAGTATAAAATGACATAGGCACTGGTATAGGAATATTGATACCAACCATCCCAATTTGGACATTCTTCATAAAATTTCTTGCGAATGCCCCATTAGATGTATAAATGGAAGTTCCATTACCAAATTCATGCTTATTAATTAAGTTCAAAGCACCCTCAAAGTTGTTCATATTCAACACAGATAAAACAGGTCCAAAAATTTCCTCTTTGTAAATGGACATGTCTTCACTAACGTCATTAAATATTGTAGGACCAACAAAATTACCATTTTCATAACCTTGTAGACTAATCCCTCTACCATCTAGTTCTAATTTTGCACCTTCTTCAACTCCTTTTTCAATATATGACAGAACTTTTTGTTTGTGTTCTTTTGTAATAAGTGGTCCCATTTCACTTTGTGGGTCTAAAGACTCACCAACTTTTATTTTGCTAGCTTTCTCTTTTAATAAATCCATAAATGGTTTTTGGATTTTACCAATAGGCATAGCCACTGAAGTTGCCATGCAACGTTCACCCGCAGATCCAAAAGCAGCTCCAATTAATCCATTTACTGCATCCTCTAAATTTGCATCTTCCATTATTACCATATGGTTTTTTGCACCACCAAGAGCTTGAACTCTCTTATTTGTTTTTGAACACTCAGTGTAAATATACTTAGCGACAGGTGTTGACCCAACAAAACTTACAGAAGAAATATCTTCGCATTGAAGAATTTGATCTACGACATTTTTATCACCATTTACTACTGTAAGAATATTATCAGGAAGACCTGCCTCGCTCATTAATTCAGCAAGTTTCAAAGAGCATTGAGGAACTTTTTCTGAGGGTTTAAGCATAAAGGCATTTCCACATGCAATTGATAATGGAAACATCCACATTGGAACCATAGCTGGAAAATTAAAAGGTGTTATTCCTGCACATATTCCTAAAGGTTGTTTAATATCAAACAAATCTACGTTTGTACCAACGTTAATTGAATGATTTCCTTTCAACAAATGTGGTATACCGCATGCAAATTCAACTACTTCAAGACCTCTTTGTAAAGATCCTTTAGCATCAGAAAATACTTTACCATGTTCTTCAGAAATGATTTTTGCAATCAAATCAAAATTTTTTTCAATTAAAACTTTAAACTTAAATAAAATATCACTTCTTTTTGTAATAGGTGTATTGGCCCATAATGATTGAGCTGATTTCATTTTACCAATTATTTTTTCAAACTCATTTCTATTAGTTTTTGGAACATGTGCATATTCCTCACCTGTACTAGGGTTATATAATTTAATAAACTCTTTTGAGTCACTAGATAATCCTTTAGAGTCAAAGAAATTTTCAATTATTTTCATGTGATGTTTTTATTATTAAATTTGTTTTTAGTAAAGATAATTGATTTATTTTAGCTCTTTTGGTATAGTTAAAACTTTAAGGGGTGCTGAAAGGCTGAGAAAGGTAATACTTAACCCTCGAACCTGATCCAGGTAATTCTGGCGTAGGAAGTTTCCCTTAAATACTTTTAACAATTAGTACAGATTAAATGGAAATTCTTTTTTTAATATTATTAGGTTTAATTTTTACTGCATCATTCATATTTTTAAAAAAAAATGAATTATCAGATGATAAATTTGTTATTAAAAATAAATATAACATCTTTTTCTCAACTTCTTCTTTTGTGTCATCAGCATTAGGTTTTTGGATTATTTTTTCACCAGCAGCGGCAGCTACTTGGGGCGGAATGGGTAATGTCATTGGTTATGCTTTAGGAGCTGCAATGCCTTTAATTTTATTTATATTTATTGGAAGATACGTAAGAAAAGTATTTCCAAATTCGTCAGGCTTTCATGATTGTATTGAAAATAGATTTGGTAAAAGTCTATCACACTTTGTCATTATAGTTTCGTTAATTTACATGACAGTGTTTTTAATAGCTGAGATTACAGCAATCTCAAAGTTCTTTAATTTTTTAAATGGTACCTCATATTGGATCTCTTCAATGATAATTATTTTAATAGCTTTATCATACGTTCTAATTGGCGGACTATCAGCAACAATTTTCACAGATCTAATTCAATTTATTTTCATTATAGGAATTTGTCTCTTTTTAGTTTTTAAAATTCCATTCCAAGAGTTTTCAGACAATACTTCTTTTATGATGGAAAATGCACATTTATTCGACTTTAATAATCAATTTTTATGGATAACAGGTTTAACTTTTTTAATAGCGGTTACATTTACTAATCTTTTTCATCATGGTAATTGGCAAAGAATTTATGCTGCTAAAAATGATAACACTCTTAGTGTAAGCTTAATTATATCTACTTTAATTATATTTATAGTTGTTTATTTCATTGGATATTCTGGATTGGTATCAATTTCACTATACTCCATGGACGATCCTGACTTAACTTTTGTAAAACTTTTCGGGCTACTGGAAACCTCTTTTATAAAATATATATTTGTAATATTGGCTGCTTCTCTAGTATTGAGCAGTATTGATACTTTAATAAATGCAATAAATTCTCAGATTGTCTCGCTCAGCAAGAGTTATTCTTTTAAATCCTCCTTAAACATATACTTTATTTTAGTTTTTTTAGTGGCAGTTTTTATACTATCTTCACAAGGTTACAATGTCTTATACGTATTTCTAATTGCTGATTTAATTTGTTGTTGTTTAGTTTTACCTTTTTTGTTGGGTTTGTTTGGTTTTAACATCTCTATCAAACAAATTTACATAATATCATTTTTGAGTTTACAATTGGGAGTATTAATATTTCCTGACCCCTCATTCAGTAAAAATATAATGAGTGATTTTCTAAATATTAATTTAACATTTATCAATAACTATAAATTATTTTCATCATTTTTAGTGCCAATTTTATTTTCGACAATATTGACACTATTGATGAAAAAGAAAGGAGTATGATGGAACATATTTATAATGATTTAAAAAACCTAAGGGAAAAAGGAGCGCTCGTGCATTGTATAACTAATTACGTGGCAATGAACATCAATGCGAACACACTCTTATCAATTGGAGCATCTCCGCTGATGTCTCATGCTAGAAGTGAACTTGGAGAAATAGCTGCCATTTCGTCATGTTTAGTTAATAATATTGGAACGCTTGATGACGATTGGAGACCTAGCTTTTTAGAGGCTTCTAAATTTTATGTTGAACAAGAAAAACCAATCATATTAGACCCTGTTGGCTCAGGTGCGAGTAAATTAAGAACCCAAACTTGCCTTGACATAATTAATGGTTCCAAAAAATTAATCATCAGAGGGAATGCGTCTGAAATTCAATCACTAGTTGATCAAAATAAAATTTCTACAAAGGGCGTAGATTCTTCAATTGAAAGCCACGCTGCTATTGAGTCTGGTAAAATTTTATCTAAAGAGAATGATTGTGTAGTATTTATAAGTGGTGGAGATGATTTTATTATTCACGATGATAAAATTACAAAAATATCTAACGGATCAAGTATAATGACAAAAGTTACAGCTATTGGCTGTTCATTATCATGTATTGTTGGAGCATTTGCCGCTGTTGGAGAAAGTTTATATAAATCAGCCATAAGTTCTGCAGCTATTTTTTCAATTGCAGGAGAACTCGCAGCATCAAAATCTGAGGGCCCAGGTGATTTTCAAGTAAATTTCTTAAACAAATTAAATAATATTACTGAAAAAGAGATTTTAGATAATTTAAAAATCACCAGTGTTTAAATTTTGTTTTGTTACTGATGATAAACTTACTCCCCTGAGTAAATTAGACAATTATTTAAAAATAATATTTGAAAGCAAGGTTGATTGTATTCAACTAAGATTTAAAAATTTAAAAACAATTGATTTATACAATTTAGGAAAGGATTTAAAAAAGGATTGCGTTAGATTTAAAAAAACTCTTATTGTCAATGATCGTGTGGACATTGCAAAATCGATAAATGCTCATGGAGCACATGTTGGAATGGATGACTTACCTTATAATCAAGCCAGGAAAATATTAGGGAAAAAATCAATAATTGGAGTTTCAGCAAGTAATAAAGTTGAATTTGCAAAGGTAAAAAAGTTAAAGGGTGTCAGTTATATAGGCGTTTCTGCTTTCTCATCGAATACAAAACAAGAAATGAAAAATTATTTTGGTCTAGGTGGTCTCAAAAATTGTGCCAAAGCAACAAAGATTCCATTAATAGCAATAGGCGGTATTAAAGTTAATGATGTTAATAATATTCTAAAACTAAAAATACATGGTGTCGCAATGATATCTTCTTTATTAAAAGGAAATATTAAAGATAATTGCTCTCAAGTAAGTAAGATCATAAAAAGTTATGAAAAAATATAAAACTGTATTAACTATTGCAGGTTCTGACTCGTCAGGTGGTGCGGGAATCCAAGCAGATATTAAAACTATAACATATTTTAAATGCTATGCGATGTCAGTAATCACTGCTCTAACAGCACAAAATACTCAAGAGGTAAAAAGTATTTTTAGTATAACTCCCAAATTTATCAAAGAACAACTCAATACTACTTGTAACGATATAAAACCTGACTCAATCAAGATTGGAATGCTAAGTGATAAAAAAATTATTCAAGAGATATCAAAATTTATAGAAAATTCTAAAATTTCAAATGTTATATTAGATCCTGTGATGGTATCAACCTCAGGTTTTTTATTATTAAAAAAAAGTGCTATTTCTAGTTTGGTAAAAAATTTAATAACCAAGTCATTGATAATTACACCTAATTTAAAAGAAGCTGAACTTCTTACAAATACTAAAATTAATACAAAAAATGGTATGATTAAAGCTATAGAAATACTTCAAAATATAGGTGCAAAAAATATTTTGATTAAAGGTCTTATTAAAGAGAAAAAAATTTATGATTGTTTATTCTTAAAGAAAAACAAGGAGATACATTTCTTTATGTCTAAGATCATTAATAGCAAAAATACTCATGGAACAGGCTGCACATTATCATCGGCTATCGCTTCTAATATCGCCTTAGGAAATGATATTTTAAAGTCTGTAAAGATTTCGAGAAACTATATAAAAAAAGCCATATATAAGGGTAGTTTTTACAAAATTGGTAAAGGAAGTGGCCCAGTCTATCATTTTTTAACTTTTAATTTACTCAAATTGCTTTAAAAGATTTATCAATATTTAGGCTTATTATTTGAATACCATTTAAAAAAATCTCATTAAATTTTTAAACGACATTTGGATATACTAAATATTTATTACTTAAGAAAGGACTATAAATGACTACTGGAACAGTGAAATGGTTTAACCCAAAAAAAGGATATGGGTTTATTGCCCCTGATGGAGAAGATAAAGATATCTTTGTACATATCACAGCTGTTCAACAAGCAGGATTAGACCGCCTCGATGAAGGCGACAAAGTCGAATTTGAAATTGTTGAAGACAAAGGCAAATCCAAAGCAGATCAGTTGAAAAAAGTTTAATTGATATTGCGAATACTTTTTATTTTATCGTAGGCTTGATTTATCTCGGATAGTCTGTCTTCAGATTTAATGATTAATTCTTGAGGGACACCCTGGGCACTCAATTGGTCAGGGTGTAACTCTTTACTAAGCTCAATCCATTTATTTCTAATCTCACCGTCTGTTGCCTCTTTATTAATTCCTAGTACTTTGTATGGATTTATTTGTTTGTCCAGCCACAAAGTTTTAATGCTCTCATATTGGGTTTCAGTTAGGCCAAAGTAATTAGCACAATTCTCTATATAATTTATTTCAGGATCACTTATCTCCCCATCTGCCTCTGCTATATAAAATAAAAGATTGATGACTTGTTCAAGCACTTGTGGTTGTGCTCTAAATAACATCCCAAGTTGTTTCGCGTATTGATGAAAATCATCTGAAGTTTTTTTTGCTTCATTAAAAATTTTACCAACATCACTTTGAAAGTTAGGAGGTATTTTAAATTTATCTCTAAATGCTTTTACCTCATCTGAAGTAACTTGGCCATCTGCCTTAGCTAATTTTGCCGCTAATATTATAATTCCAATTGTAATAATTTCTTGAGGTGACTGTATACCTATGCTTTCATTGGTATTTTGCCTTCTTATTTTATCTACACTATGTCCTGCAATAACACCTAGTAATGCACCAATCGGACCACCTAAAGCAAATCCAAATGTGCCAGCAAGTAATTTCCCCCAAATACTCATTTTATGAAATTTAATATATTTTAGTTACTTTCAAATTATTTTAACCACTGATTAACTTTATTATGCTCTTTGAGTGTAGCTTCATTGCCATGTGCAAAATGTTTGCTCATATCAGGGTAATACTTATAAGAAATTGGTTTTCTTCCCATAGCAACTGCCATTTCTCTTACATGATGAGGGTCTGCTCCACAACAAATACCAATAAAGTTTACATTTAAGTCCATACAGTTTTTTGTAAATTCGGCCATTTCAAATCTATTACACGTAAGTCCATCTAATGCTATATGAGAAACGTTTCCTTCAATACAGCCACAATTTGGATCTTTTATATACATATGCGTAGGGTACTCTTCATTAGTTCTGTAAGGAACAGGCAATGCTGCAACATGACAAGATACTTGTTTTCTAATATCAGGAAGTAATTTCATCATCATATCTGGTCCTCTGTAACAATTAAGTCCAACAACATCAGCTCCATGATCTTCTAAGATTTTACAAGCTTCAGCTGCTGTATGACCATCTCTGGTTTTATCTCCTTTATGTATCGCCAAATTCACAACTGCGATTAAACCAGCATTCTTTATTTCTTTAAGAGCAATTTTAGCCTCCTCAGTCCAACTAATCGTCTCCGCGATAATAAAATCAACATTATCTTCTTTAGCCCAAGCAATTTGTTCAGCAAACATTTTTTGACAGTCAATATGAGATTGTTTGTTGTTTGGGTCATAAATATTTGTGTTAGCAACGTTTCCTGCAATCATTAAGTCTAAATCAGGAAATTCATTTGCAGCATCTCTGGCAATTTTCAAAGCATTTTTTTGAAGAGGTTCTAGTAACTCTTCTTTACCTATTAGTCGAAGTTTTTCACGATGGCCGTAGTATGTAAAAGCTTGGACAACATCACTACCAGAACGAATAAACTCGCGGTGAAGCTGAGTGACTACCTCTGGGTGCTCAAGAACAACTTCAGGTACATAAGAACCTGCTTGAAGATAACCCCTTCTTTCCATAGCAAAAAGATATCCCTCAGCACATAAAATAGGCCCTTTGTTTAATCTCTCTATAAGGTCCATTTCAATTCCCCCAATTAAATTTTTATGATAATTATTATTACTTTCATAAGTGATTTCTATTGAAAAATTAAGTTCAAACTATGAATTATGTAGATAAAATTAAGACACTACCTATCTGGAAAGGTAATATCTCTTTAAATCCCCTAGAAGGAGGAATTACAAATCATAATTATCTAATCAAAGATGGTACATCAAAATATGTAGTAAGAATGGGAGAGGATATTCCTGAGCATTTAGTCTATAGATCTAATGAATTAAACGTAAGTAAAGCGGCTCATGCTATTGGGGTGTCCCCAAAATTGATACACTTTGAGCCGGGTGTGATGGTTTTTGATTATATCCAATGTAAAACTCTTGATCCTGAAACTGTTAGGATAAACCTTGATAAAATTATGCCCATCATTAAAAAAATTCATTTTGAAATGCCAAATCAATTAAATGGTCAGTCAATAATTTTTTGGGTTTTTTACGTAATTAAGTATTATTCTAACTTTTTAAAAAAAAATAATTCAAGTTATGTTTCAATAATTCAAGAACTAATTAAAAAATCAGAAATAATAGAGAAATTATCTTCTCCTAGGGATATAGTATTTGGCCACAATGATTTCTTGGCTGCAAATTTTTTAGATGACGGTTCAAAAATTTGGGTAGTTGATTGGGAATATGGCGGATTTAATGATCCATTATTTGATATCGGTGGCCTTGCTTCAAATAATGATTTTGATACTGAATTAGAAAACCACTGTTTAGAATTATATTATGATCAAAAACCATCAAAAGAACTTCTCATAAGATATAATGCAATGAAGGCAGCAAGTCTCCTTAGAGAAACGATGTGGAGTATGGTATCAGAGATTACTTCAAATTTAGAATTTGATTATTCTAAATACACTGAAGAAAACTTAACAAAATTTAATAACACGTTTGAAAGACTTTAATGATTAAAAGTTCTAAAATTGTAATTATTGGTGGTGGTATTGTTGGTTGCTCAACAGCTTATCACTTGGCAAACTTAGGTTTAGAAGTTTGTTTAATTGAAAGTGGTAAACTTACAGCAGGGAGTACTTGGCACGCAGCAGGTTTAGTCGGACAATTAAGAACAAATGCAAATATTACTCAGTTATTAGGGTACTCTGTAGATCTTTATGACAAATTAGAAAAAGAAACTGGTCTTAGCACAGGTTGGAAAATGAATGGCGGATTGAGGTTGGCGTGTAATAAAGAGAGATGGCAAGAGGTATTGAGACAAACAACCACTGCCCATTCTTTTGGTCTTGAGATGGAGCTATTATCTCCCAAAGAAGCACAAGATTTATGGCCTATCATGAATATTGATGATGTATATGGAGCTGCATTTCTTCCAACAGATGGACAAGCTAATCCCACGGATATCTCTCAAGCTTTAGCTAAAGGAGCTCGTAACAAGGGAGCTAAAATAATTGAAGAAACCAAGGCTTCTAAAGTTTTAATAGAAGATGGAAAAATCATCGCAGTTGAGACAGATAAAGGAACAATTCAATGCGAAAAAATCGTTTGTTGTTGTGGTCAATGGACCAGACAGTTTGCTCAAACCGTAGGTGTTAATGTACCTTTGGTATCATTTCAGCATCAATATTTAGTAACTGAAAAAATAGATGGAGTTGAGTCGAGCTTACCTACCTTAAGGGATCCAGATCGTTTAATATATTTTAAAGAGGAAGTTGGAGGCTTAGCAATGGGAGGATACGAGCCTAATCCTATGTCGTGGGCAGAAAAATCTGTTCCTGATAATTTTCATTTTTCTTTGTTAGACTCTGACTATGATCACTTTGAACAAATTATGAATAATGCTCTTGGTAGAGTTCCAAAATTAGAGACAGCAGGTATTAAAGAACTTATTAACGGTCCAGAAAGCTTTACTCCTGATGGAAATTTTATTGTAGGAGAGAGCCCAGAACTCAATAACTTCTATGTGGGCGCAGGTTTTAATGCATATGGTATTGCTGCAGGAGGTGGAGCAGGAATGGCTCTTGCAGAGTGGGTTGCTAACGGTCGTCCCCCGTATGATTTATGGCCAGTTGATATTAGAAGATTTGGAAAACCTCATCAAGATTTAGAATGGGTGAGAAAAAGAACATATGAAGCATACGCCAAGCACTACACCATGGCTTGGCCTTATGAGGAACATTCATCAGTAAGACAATTTAAAACATCTCCTATTTATGAAAATTTAAAAAATGCCAATGCGTGTTTTGGAGAAAAAATGGGATGGGAAAGACCAAATTGGTTTGCTCCTCCAGGCACAGAGCCAAAAGATATATACAGTTTTAATAAGCAAAATTGGTTTGAAGTTGTTGGTAATGAAGTTAAGGCAACCAGAGAGGCTGCTGTGTTGATAGATCAAACATCTTTTGCAAAATTTATTGTATCAGGGAAGGACTCTCAAAAAGCGATGGAATTTTTATGTGCCAATAATGTTAATAAACCAATTGGTTCAACAGTTTACACACAGATGTTAAATCATAATGGAGGAATAGAGTGCGATGTCACTTTAACCGTTATTGCTAAAGACACTTACTACATTATTACAGGAACAGGGTTTATGACTCATGACTTTAATTGGATAACCTCAAATATTCCAAAAGATTATAAAGTGAATGTAAAAAATATTACTTTTGATAATTCAGTTTTTTCCTTAATGGGTCCAAATTCTAGAAAAATTCTCCAAGGCCTTACTGACACAAACTTATCAAATAAGAATTTCCCATTTGCATCATATAAAAAAATTAAAATTGCTTCCATTGAGGTAAATGCAATAAGAATAACATATATGGGCGAACTGGGTTGGGAATTACACTTTCCAATCAATAAGGCATCGGAAGTTTATGAAAAAATAATGGATTTTGGAAGTCAATACGGATTAATTAACGCTGGGTATAGATGTATTGAGAGTTGTCGACTTGAAAAAGGCTACCGAGCCTGGGGTTCTGATATAGGTCCTGATCACACACCTTTAGAGGCTGGTTTGATTTGGGCAACAAAAATTAATAGCGATATAGATTTCATAGGAAAACAAGCATTACTAAATCAAAAAAATCTTGGAATAAAAAAAATATTTGCAGGTTTTACATGCGATGATCCTGAGCAAATTATTCTAGGAAGAGAGACGATATTTAGAAATGGTAAACAAGTAGGTTGGCTTTCTAGTGGGGGATTTGGATATACAATTGGAAAACCTATTGGCTATGGTTATGTTAGAAGTAATGAAATTATTGATAAGGATTTTTTACTTGAGGGAGACTACGAATTAGAAATAGCTACAAAAAAAGTACCATGTAAAATTCACCTTCAATCTATCTATGATAAAGAAATGATTAAAATTAAATCTTAAGTTCTTTAATTTTAAAGAGGATATATTTAGTTACAATATTCTGCGGTTTATTAGATCTAAGCAACTTATAGATATCATTTTTTTTTAAAGGAACTATTTTTATAAATTCTCCTTCTTGAGGATTAGAGATTTTAAAATTTTTAATCTCTGGAACTTTAGCCAAGTAGATATCTGTCATTTCTTCTAAAATATCTGGAGCTATTATCAATGTGTCTAACTTTTTTAAAACTAAAGGTCTAACTCCTAGTTCTTCTTGAATCTCTCTTTTTATTGCTTCACGACTTGTTTCATTTTTATTTATTCCCCCTGCTACAATTTCAAGGGGAGATGAGGACAGTTTGCTAAAATAATAGGTAGGTCTGAATTGTTTTATAAAATAAAATAATTTTAATTTTTCATTATAACATATGGCAGATACACTATTCCCATTAAAAACATAATTTTCTTTAATTTCAGTAGATTCATTTTTTTTGTCAAATTTGATATTTAGTTCAAAAAAATTTTTATAAATTCTCTTTTTTTTAATATTTTCCATATTTTTTTGTATCTTGTATCTTAATAAAGTTAGTTTATTTTATTGAAATTCAAATGAAAGTTTTAGTTGCTGTAAAAAGAGTTGTCGACTACAAGGTCCAAATCAGGGTCAAAAGTGATAATAGTGGGGTAGAAACTCAAAATGTAAAAATGTCAGTGAACCCTCCTGATGAAAACGCAATCGAAGAAGCTGTTAAACTAAAAGAACAAGGTTTAGCTTCAGAAACTATTGCAGTGTCAATTGGTGATGAAAAATCCCAAGATGTTTTAAGGACATCTATGGCGATGGGTATAGATAAATCAATTTTAGTAAAAACACAAAATACTTTAGAACCCTTGGCTGTTGCTAAAACACTTATGAAATTGATAGAAAAAGAAAAACCAGATTTAGTCCTAATGGGTAAACAAGCTATTGATGATGACTCTAATCAAACTGGCCAAATTCTATCTGCTTTACTAAAATGGCCACAAGGCTGCTTTATTTCAAATTTAAAAATTGAAGGTAAAAAAGTTTCCATCTCAAGAGAAATAGATGAGGGAATTGAAAATTTAGAAACAAGTTTACCTGCTGTTCTCACTTGTGATTTAAGACTTAATACCCCACGTTTTGCTTCTTTACCAAACATAATGAAAGCTAAAAAAAAACCTTTAGATATTATTGATATTGACTCATTAGGAGTAGATACAACACCAAGAATTAAAACATTAAAAGTCATAGAACCCCCTAAAAGAAAAGCAGGAGTAATGGTCAGTGATGTAAAAGAATTAGTTAAAAAATTAAAGTATGAGGCAAAAGTTATTTAAATGGCGGTATTAGTAATAGCTGAGCATGATAATAGTAATTTAAAATCTTCAACTTTAAATACAATCACTGCTGCCAAAAAACTAAGTGATGATATTCACCTTTTTATCTTGGGTAGAAATATTGGTGAACTAGCTAATAAGTCTAAAGACATACACTTTCTCTCTAAAGTTATTAAGTGTGATAATGAAAAATTGAAAAATTTCTTACCAGAATTATCAGCGCCTTTAATTTCTAATCTAGCTGAAAACTATTCGCATATTCTTGCACCTGCTAGTACATTTGGGAAAAACCTTTTACCAAGAGTCTCTGCTCTATTAGATATAACTCAAATTAGTGATGTCATTGATATTGTTTCAAATGATACCTTTGTAAGACCTATATACGCAGGGAATGCTATTTCTCAAGTACAAACTAATCAAAAAATTAACTTATTAACTATCAGACCAACTTCTTTTGAAAAATCTGAAGACTCTGGTGGAGACGCACCTATTGAGGAAATTCCTTTTGTTGATACTGACCTAAAAACCATTTTCATTAATAGAGAAGTTTCAAAAAGTGATAGACCAGAACTTGGCAATGCAAGAATTGTTGTGTCTGGTGGTAGAGGTTTAGAAAATTCGGATAATTTTAAATTATTATATGAATTAGCTGATAAATTAAATGCAGCTGTTGGAGCCTCAAGAGCTGCAGTTGACTCCGGTTACATAGGTAATGAATATCAAGTTGGTCAAACAGGCAAAATGGTAGCCCCAGAACTCTATATAGCGGTAGGGATATCTGGAGCAATTCAACATCTTGCAGGAATGAAAGAAAGTAAAGTAATTGTTGCTATAAATAAGGATTTAGAAGCACCTATTTTTAATGTTGCTGATTACGGTCTGTCCTCGGATCTTTTTCAAGCAATACCAGAAATTATTAAAGAGTTAGATCTACTTAATCAGATAGAATCGTAATATTTAGTATATTATTTAATACAAATGTCAGAAATTGTAAGAGAAGTGTTAAGTTATGATGTTGTAATAGTTGGTGCTGGGCCAGCTGGTTTATCTACAGCTATAAAATTAAAACAGTTAAACACTGAACTCTCTGTTTGTATTTTAGAAAAATCCTCTGAGGTAGGGGCACATATTCTTAGCGGAAATGTTTTTGAAACAAAAGCATTAGATGAACTTATACCAAATTGGAAAGATTTAGACTCTCCAATTAAGACTGATGTTCGATCAGAGAACTTTTTATTTTATACAAATAATAAAAGTATAAAAATTCCAAATTTTTTACTACCAAAAGCATTACAAAACCATGGTAACTACATAATTAGTTTATCGAACCTTTGTAAGTGGTTAGGAGAATTTGCAGAAAATTTAGGTGTAGAAATTTTTCCAGGATTTGCTGCGAGTAAATTAATTTATGATGAGTCCAATCAAGTCATAGGTGTTCAAACTGGTGACATGGGTTTGGACAAAGAAAATAATCCCAAAGATAATTTTGAGCCTGGAATTAATATTAAAGGCAAAGTGACAGTATTATCTGAAGGATGTAGAGGTCATCTTGGAAAAGAAGCTTTAAAAAAATTTAATTTAAATAAAAATAATAAATCACCACAACAATATGGAATCGGTTTTAAGGAAATTTGGGAAATTAGTCCAGAAAACCATAGTTTAGGTAAAGTCTCTCACAGTGTTGGTTGGCCCTTGAGTAATGATATTTATGGTGGGAGTTTTTGTTATCATGCTGAAAATAATCAAATATATTTAGGTTACGTTATAGGTCTTGATTATAAAAATCCTTACCTATCTCCATATGATGAGTTTCAACAATTTAAAACACACCCTGATATAAAAAAATTACTTCAAGGTGGGAAAAGAATTTCTTATGGAGCAAGAGCTTTAATCGAAGGTGGTTTACAAAGTCTACCTCAAATGCATATGCCTGGTGCACTTTTAATAGGCTGTGATGCAGGCACACTGAATATGCCTAAGATTAAAGGTTCCCACACTGCTATGAAGAGTGGAATTATAGCTGCAGAAGTAATCGAAAATCACATCTCTAAAAATGAGGATTTATCATCATATGAAGATAAATTTAAAAATTCTTGGGTCCATAAAGAATTACATCAAGCTCGCAATGTGAAACCAAGTTTCCAATGGGGTTTAATTCCTGCAATGATATTTACTGGCATTGATCAAAAATTATTTGGAGGGAAGCTTCCTTTTACTCTTCAACACAAACATGCAGATCACGAAACATTAATACCTGCTAAGGATGCAAAAAAAATAACATACCCTAAGTATGATGGAGTATTAACTTTTGATAAACCTAGTTCGGTTTATTTGTCTGGAACTAATCATGCAGATGACCAACCATGTCATTTACTACTCAATGATAAAGATTTATCAACTACATACACAATAGAGGAGTATGATGAACCTGCTCAAAGGTACTGTCCAGCGGGTGTTTATGAAGTTGAGTTTGATGAAGAACTTCAAAAAAAAGCTTTAAAAATTAATTCTCAAAATTGTATTCACTGTAAAACCTGCGATATTAAAGAACCATCACAGAACATAGAGTGGGTCACGCCTGAAGGTGGTGGTGGACCTATATACTCTGGAACTTAACCGAAGTCGTATTCAAAATTTTGTGAAGTGGCATTGATATTTATTAACCTAGCTCCATGTTTGATATGAAAATGTGTAGCTATAGGAGTCAATGGTGAGAGAGTAATAAAACGATCAACATTGTTCATCTCATCTTTTACAAATTTCTTTGTATTAAAAATTGTCTCCTTACCCGCGCCTCTTTTTCTTGACCAAACAGTATAAGCAACAGCAATATGTCCATTCTTTTCATGGAAAGCATTTTTGCTCATTAAATCGAGTTCTTTCATAGTTTGAGGCACTTCATTACAAAAAGCTAAGCATATAAATCCCTCAACATTCTCATTAGATTTTAAACCATATATTTTTCTCCCATAAGAAGTCCTAAATTCATTGTCTATTTCAGGTCTTATGGGGTCTTCACTAGTATCAACAGAATCAAGTTCAACTAATTCCGCTTTAGATAACCATGCAAAAAAATTGCTTAATCTTGTTTTAATTTTTTCCATTTTATAACCAATTCTGTTTCATAGATAAGACGTCCTCATCCCCATTAATAATAATGGTTTTCAAGCTTTCAATTTTTGGAAGAATACTTGAAATATAAATACTAGATGTTGTTAGTTTTGCATTTAAAAATTCTTGGTCAATTTCATTATTATTTTTTAATTCGATTGATTTATTAGCCGTTTTAATCATCATCCATCCACCAAAAATATATCCGAGCATCATCAAATAGTTAACTCCCGATACAGCTGGTCTTTTTTTGTTATTTGAAACTGAAACAATATGTTCAACAACTTTTTCAGCAGAATTTAGAGAAGAACTCATTTTTTTTGATAATTCTTTAATCTTTGAATTTTCAGAGTTTAATGACTCTTTTGTTTCATCTTTAATCTCATTAATTAATTCCAAAATACTTTTTCCATTATCTCTTATAGTTTTTCGAAAAACTAAATCGTTGGCTTGTATGGCAGTTGTGCCTTCATAAATTGGAAGAATTCTTGCATCTCTGTAATGTTGTGCAATACCAGTTTCTTCTATGAAACCCATGCCACCGTGAATTTGTAAAGCATTAGATGTTATTTCTATTGATCTCTCGGTAAGCCACCCTTTGATAATCGGTATCATTAAAGAAGATTTAGTTTCCCAATATTCACTATTTGATGATTTTGACATATCCAAAGAGAAAGCACCATAAATAGCAAGAGCCCTCATAGCTTCAATTTCTGATTTCATAGTAGAGGATAACCGAAGAACATCTGGATGATTGATAATAGGATCTCCTTTTTTTCCATCTATTGGAATACCTTGCACTCGGTCAAAAGCATACATCTTAGATTGTTGGTAAGCCCTCTCAGAAACAGCAAGTCCCTGAACACCAACAGAAAATCTTGCGTGGTTCATCATTTCAAACATAATGTTAAGACCTTGGTTTTCTTCTCCAACTAAATAACCTATTGCCCCATCTTTCTCTCCGAACTGTAAGACAGCAGTTGGTGAGCCTTTTACACCAAGTTTTTTTTCAATCGATAAACAAGTAACATCATTTTTATTACCTACAGTTCCATCAGCATTGGGTAAAAATTTTGGTACTAAAAAAACAGAGATACCTTTATTTCCTTCTGGAGCATCCGGAGTTCTTGCTAGAACTAAGTGAACTATATTTTCAGACAAATCATGCTCACCATAGGTAATATAAATTTTTTGACCAAAAATTTTATAGTGACCATTTTCTTTAATAGCTTTAGTTTTAATAGTTGAGAGATCTGTGCCTGACTGTGGTTCTGTTAAATTCATTGTTCCGGTCCAATGCCCAGATGCTAATTTTGGAATATAGAAATTTTGTTGATCTTCAGAGGCAGATTTTTGAAGGGCATAAATGAGTCCTTGAGTTAACAAATGACAAAGCGCAAATGACATATTCGAGCTATGCCAAATTTCATTAACTGCAGCAGATAAAGTGACGGGTATTTGTTGTCCACCAAATTTTTCTTTTGCCTCTAAGCCAAACCAACCACCATCTCTCAAACTCTCATAGGCTTCTTTATAACCTTTAGGAGTTAATACTTTGCCATCATCTTGTCTTTTTGAACCTTCATGATCCCCAGAAAGATTACACGGATCTAAAACTTCAGTTGCAATTTTTCCAGCTTCTTCTAGAACTGCCTCAACCAAGTCATCAGAAAATTCTTTGTAATCATCAACTTCTGATAATTTTTTTAAATCAATTATATTTTTGATTACAAAGTTTAAATCTTTTATAGGTGCTTCATACATTTTTAGAAATACACTCTACTCAGATTTCTTCCTAAAGAAATAAGTATTTCGTGTTCATTAGTCTCAGTATCATATGCAATATTCTCATATGATTGATTTATTCCGATTATTTCAACCGGCTTGCCCAAGTATAGTTTTTTCATGGGCACTTTGGAAACATCAATAGTTATAAGATCCATTGACACCCTTCCTAAAATTTTACAAGGAATTCCATCAATGAATACTTTACCTCTATTACTCCCACTTCTTAAATATCCATCGGAGTAACCAAAATCAATAGTTGCAATTTTTATTTTTTTATTTGTTTTAAATGTTTGGCTATATCCAATTGTTTGAGATTTTTTTAAATCAGTTACTT
>CACKEA010000002.1 GCA_902599045.1 uncultured Alphaproteobacteria bacterium | reverse complement strand
ATTTTGGTAATTACATAGTAACTTATGTAAATCAGAGGAAATATTGTTATCTTTATCTAGAAATTTAGCCTTTGGATTATTTTTTGAGGAAGACCATAGTGTATGAAAGTAAGATGATAGACTCTCTAAATAATGGGCAATTAAATGAACCTCTTTTTTTTGATATGCAGATTTAATGACGTTTTCCCACTCTAGTAATTTTTTATATAAGTTTTTTAATTCTGGTGTAACCAATACTTGAGTGTCAATAATTTTATTTGTTTTGTCTAAGACAGACTGTGTTCTGGCATAAGAGTACTGAATATAGTATATAGGATTTTCTTTATTTTCTTTTTTAATTAAGTCAATATCTAAGTCCATGTGAGTATCATTTTTTCTATACGACATAAAATATCTAAAGTTATCCATTCCAATTTCGTTTATTAAATTTTTTAATTCAAAAATATTACCTTCTCTTTTTGATAGTTTTTGTATTTTATTATTGCGTTTTAAATTTACAATTTGACAAAACACAACTGAAAAATCTATTTTAGGATGAAGGGATTTTATAGCTGATGATAATCTTTTAAGATAACCTAAATGATCTGCACCCCATATGTTTATTAATTTATTATAACCTCTTCGGTATTTATCTTCATGATAAGCTATATCGTTTGCAAAATATGTTGGAGATCCATCATTTTTAGTTAATGCCCTATCCTCATCGTCATCAAAGAGTGTTGATTTAAATATCGTTAGATCATTATCTTTTTGAGTGCCAGTATAATCTTTTGGAGCATTTAATTGTCCTTTGTAAGTGAGATCACTTTCATAAAGTTTTTGTAAAATTAAAGGTAGATATCCTTTTTCCATAATGTTTGTCTCATATGAAATTTCATCAAAATTAATACCTGCACTACCAAGCGTTTGAATAGTTTGATTAACAAGATTTTCAATAGCAAAATTTACAATATTTATTCTGTCATCTGGACTGAGTTCTTTATTGAATAGGGATTTAAAATTTTTGTAACAGTTATTAGCAATATCGTTTATATAATCACCTTTATAAAATTGATTTTCATCGAGACTTAAATTATTTTTATTTGATATTGAGTAAAGAATTGATGATAAAAATTCATTTATCTGATTACCTGTATTGTTAACATAGTATTCACGGGTAACTTTATGCCCGAAATATTCAAATAAATTAGATAAAATATCTCCAACAACAGCACCTCTACCATGTGCTAAATGTAATGGTCCTGTAGGGTTTGCAGAGACAAATTCAATATTTACTTTATCAGTATTATTGAATTCTTTTTTTTGATTAATTAATTGAGAATTAAAATTTCCTTCTTTAAGAGTGAAATTAATAAAACCAGGACCTGCTATTTCTACTTTTTCAAAATCATTTATATTGAGATTATCTATAATTAAATCTGCTAATTGTTTTGGATTTGAGTTGTATATTTTTGAAAATTTAAGAGCAGTATTAGTTGTAAAATCACCTCTTTGATCAAATAGAGTTTCAACTTCTATATCATCAATATTGATCGTGATATTTTTGTCAATTTTAACAAGAATTTCAAAGAGATTTTTTTTTAAATTATGAAGCATAAGTATTATAGAAATTTATAGCATACTGATCTGTCATGCCACATACATAATCAACTATTGTTTGTTTTTTATCTTTATCCTTTTGTATTTTATCTCTCCATTTAGATGGAAGAATATTTATATCGTTATTTAGTAATTTTATAATTGATACTAAGATTTTTTCTGCTTGTATTCTATTTTTAAAAACAAAATCAGATGTATAAAAATACTCAAATAAATAATTTTTGAGAAATTTTACTTTTTCTAATACCACTGGGCTGAATTTTACTAAAAAATTAGGATTATTAATGACATCCAAATATGATTTTATTTGCGGTGAATTCATAAGAGTAGTTTCTGTTTGGTTTAAAAGATCTAAAATTAGAAAGTTCATAATTGATCTTGAGAAATAATTTCTTGCTACACTTTTATCTAAATTTGCAATATATGAAAAATCTATAAAATTGAATTGATCTTGATTTTTAGCTAATCCTGAGATGGAAAAAATACCTGATCTTAAAGCGTCATCAAAATCATGAGCTATGTATGCTATATCATCTGACAAAGAGGCTATTTGAGCTTCTAAAGAAGGGTTCTTATATAAATCAAATGTGAAATTTTTTGAGAGATCATAAGTCTTAATAGTTTCTTGAATTATTCCATTGTGTTTAATTAATCCATCAATAGTTTCCCAGGTTAAATTCAATCCATCGAAATTTACATATCTTTTTTCTAAAAAGGTTATTTGTCGAAACGATTGATAGTTGTGATTAAAATTTGCATCTAGTTCTTGTGAAATTATTTCTTCACCGACATGACCAAATGGACTATGTCCTAAGTCGTGAGACAAAGCGATGCATTCAGTGAGATCTTCGTTTAAAGATAATTTTCTACTGATAGATCTTGCTATTTGAGAAACTTCAAGAGTATGAGTTAACCTATTTCTATAATAATCCCCCTTTTCGAACATAAACACTTGTGTTTTATCCTTCAGTTTTCTAAAAGCAGTTGAGTGATATATTCTATCTCTATCTCTTTCATAAAGAGATCGGTGGTCATTTATCTCATCATAAAGTCTTCCTTTTGAATTTTCTGGTAAAACTGCTAAATTACTGAACATATGGGAAATATTAATATAACAGATAAAGCCATAAGTAAAATTCAAGAAGTTTTAAAAGAGCAAAATATGAAATATTTTAGAATAAGAGTAAAAGGTGGTGGCTGCTCTGGTTTCCAATATGTATTTAAAAGCGAAGATTCAATTAATGAAAACAAAGATATTATTTTCAACTTTAAAAATCTTCAAATTTTAATTGATAAAAATTCTATGGATTTCATAAATGAATCTGAATTAGATTATAAAGATGAATTAATAGGTTCGAGTTTCTCTATTACAAATCCTAATGCTAAAAACTCCTGTGGTTGTGGTACATCATTTAGCGTTTAATTGTGAGAGTAATAAGTTGGAATGTAAACTCATTAAGAGCTAGAGAGCCCCTTTTAGAGAAGTTAGTGTTAACAGAAAAACCAGACATCTTATGTCTGCAAGAGCTTAAAATCTTAGATAAAGATTATGTTGAAAGTTTTTTTAAAAAGTTTTCATTAAAAACATTATCAGAAACACAAAAAAGCTATAATGGAGTCAGCATTTCATGTAAAGAAGATATAAATTTAAAAGAAATACCCTTAAAAAAATTAAATTTAATACAAGCAAGAAATAATACAATTATTCTTGAGGATTTGAAATTAGTAATAATAAATTGTTATTTTCCTAACGGTAATCCTATAGATACTGAAAAATTTATTAATAAAATTGAATGGATGAAAACACTCTATAAGGAAATTAAAAGTTTAAAAGATGATTATGAAATATTATTAACTGGGGATTTTAATGTAATTCCTGACGATGAAGACGCTTATGATATCAAAAAATACAAAAACGATGCTCTTGCTCAACCTCAATCTAGAAAAGAATTCGACAAATTAATAAATTTAGATTTAATAGATGTATTCAAGACTATTCCAAAAAAGCAAAGCTACACATTCTTTGATTATAAAACATATAAGTTTGGCAAAGATGAGGGTATAAGGATTGATTTTTTTCTTTTATCTCCATTTATAAAAAGCAAAATGTTAAAATTAAAAGTTTTAAAAAAATATAGAGATTTGGAGAGACCCTCTGATCACTGTCCAATAATGATAGATTTAAATATCTGAGTAAGTCTTCTTTTCTATTTTTGCACCAGGATGAGTAACTGCACCTAAGTGCGCAGGTCCAACACAATTCATATATTTCCATAAAGTGCCTGAGGTAAATTCTGGCTCTTTATTGACCCATTTAGTTTTTCTTTCAGCTAAAGTTTTTTCATCAACGTTTAAATTTAATAAATTTTTATCTGCATCTATCTCTATTACATCACCATCTTCAACTAATGCTATTGGTCCGCAATCATAAGCCTCTGGACCTACGTGACCAATACAAAAGCCTCTGGTCCCACCTGAAAATCTGCCATCAGTAATTAATGCTACGTCTTCTCCAAGGTCTTGTCCGTATAAAGCACTAGTGGTGGATAACATTTCTCTCATGCCAGGTCCACCTTTTGGACCCTCATATCTAATGATTACAACATGACCAGGTTTTATTTTACCATTTAACACAGCATCTAAGGCGTGTTCTTCTCGTTCAAAACAAATTGCCTTACCTTTGAATTGTAATTTTTTAAGACCTGCTATTTTTACAATAGCCCCATCTGGAGCAAGTGAACCTTTTAAACCAACTACCCCACCCGTTTTAGTTATCGGATTGCTTACAGGAAAAATAACATCTTGGTTTTTTGGTAATTCAACGTCTTTTACATTTTCTGCTAGTGTTTTTCCAGTAACAGTCATGCATGAGCCATCAATTAATCCTCCATCAATAAGAGTCTTTATCAATACAGGAACTCCTCCTACTTCATATAAATCTTTAGCAACATATTTTCCACCAGGAGCCAAATTACCAATGTAAGGAGTGGATTGGAAAATTTTACATACATCCTCTAATGTAAATTCAATACCAGCCTCATGAGCCATGGCAGGTAAATGTAAACCTGCATTAGTTGATCCTCCAGAAGCTGATACAACTACAGCTGCATTAATTAAAGATTGTTTAGTTACTATGTCTCTAGGCCTTAAATTTTTTTCAATTAAATCCATAACAACTTTTCCACTTTCGTAGGCATATTTATCTCTACTCTCATATGGTGCAGGTGTCATTGCAGATCCAGGAAGAGCTAAACCAATTGTCTCTGACACACATGCCATAGTATTAGCAGTAAACTGACCACCGCAAGATCCAGCAGAGGGACAGGCAACACACTCTATGTCATGAAGTTCTTGATCTGATATTTTTCCAGTAGAGTGTTTTCCAACAGCTTCAAAAACATCGACAATCGTTACATCTCTGTCTTTGTACACGCCAGGTAATATAGAACCGCCATACATGAATACAGAAGGCACATTAAGCCGAAGCATTGCCATCATCAATCCAGGTAAAGATTTATCACATCCAGCTAAACCAACTAAGGCATCATAACAATGCCCTCTTACAGAAAGTTCAGTAGAGTCAGCTATAATCTCTCTACTTGTTAAAGATGATTTCATTCCCTCATGCCCCATAGCAATACCATCTGTTACAGTAATGGTAGTGAATTCTCTTGGTGTACCTTTAGCATCCCAAACACCTTTTTTAGCTGATTGGGCTTGACGAGAAAGTGAAATATTACAAGGTGCAGACTCATTCCAGGTAGTTACAACACCTACAAAAGGTTGGTTTATTTGTTCCTCTGTAATTCCCATAGCATAATAAAAAGCTCTATGAGGAGCACTTTTAGGGCCTACAGATACGTGCCTACTTGGTAATTTACTTTTATCGACCATTATTGAATATTTTTTAATATACTATCAATTTTAGACAATTCCATATTTATTGATCCCTGTCTTTCTGTATTTTGGTCGATTAATTGCTTAGGGGCTCTAGATACAAAATTTTCATTTGATAAGTTTTTATCAATAGTGTTTTTTTCTTTTTCTAAAGCATTTTTATTATCATTAAGTTTTACTTTAATTTTAGATTTATCTATTTGATTTGTAGAAATTTCAAAATCAAACTCCTTAAAAGGTAATGTAACACTATTTTCATTTTGTGAAGTAGAAAGTTTTTTTCTTGTTAAAAATTCAAAAGTTTCTTTGTTATCAAATAATATTAATTGGATTGATTGGTTATTAGAAAAAATTCTTACATCATCTTCTTTTTTGATTTCAAAAAGTTTTTCAATTGATCTGTACTCTTCTATGAAGTCGATAAATAATTTTGTTTTAGATACATTTTCACTATCAATCTTTAAATCAATATAGTCCCATTGATGATTCATTAAAATATCTTTGTTATTTTTACCCCATAACTTTTCAGTTATAAATGGAATGACCGGGTGTAAAAGTTGCAGTAAAGAATTAAATACCAAATGAAAAGTAAATTTAGTTTCATTGGCATATTGATTGTCATCTAATAAATTTTTAGATAATTCAATATACCAGTCGCAAAAAGTATGCCATGTAAAATGGTATAATTGGTTGGCCACTTCATGAAAATAATATTTTTTATAATTTTCTTGTACTTTTTTATATAAATCTTGAAATTCATTAATGATCCAAAGATTAAATATATGTTCTGGATTAATATTGTCCTTTAAATTTAGAGGGTAGATTTCTTTAAATTCTGCAAATTTATATGCATTAGTGATTTTAGTGACAAAATTTCTATAACCTGCAATACGTTGCTCACTTAATCTTACGTCTCTTCCAGGAGTATTTAATGATGTTAAGGTAAAACGAAGTGTATCAGCTCCATACTTATCAATTATTTCTAATGGATCGATGACATTGCCTTTTGATTTAGACATTTTTTGCCCTTTTTCATCCCGGACAAGGGCATGAACATAAACAGTTTTAAAAGGCGTTTCTGACATAAATTTGTTTCCCATCATCATCATGCGGGCAACCCAGAAAAAGATAATATCAAAACCTGTAACCAAGACAGAGTTTGGATAAAACGTATCTAAGGTTTGTTCTTTATCGGGCCATCCCAACGTAGAAAAAGGCCAAAGAGCTGAAGAAAACCATGTATCTAAGACATCTTGGTCCCTTTTTAAAATAATTTTATCTGCCTTGTAGAAGTCTATAGCTAAATTTTTAGCCTCTTCTTCAGTCTCTGCACAAAATTCTTTACCATCTGGACCATACCAAACAGGTATTTGATGACCCCACCATATTTGCCTAGAAATACACCATGGTTTTATATTTTCCATCCATTGAAAATAAGTCTTCTCCCAATTTGATGGAAAAAATTTTGTTTCACCATCTTTTACAACTTTCATTGCCTGCTTTGCTAATTCTTCAGCATTACAAAACCACTGATGGGTTAAGTAAGGTTCTACAATTGTATTTGAGCGATCTCCGTAGGGTATTGTAGTTTTATAATCTTCAATTTTTTCTATGAAGCCTTTTTCTTTTAATAAGCGAACAACTTTTTTTCTAGCTTCAAATCGATCTAATCCTTGAAATTCTATTGGGCAATTTTCATTTAATGATCCATCGTCATTTAGGATATTTAGCAACTCTAAATTATGCCTTTTACCAATTTCAAAATCATTAAAATCATGAGCAGGAGTAATTTTAACTGCACCACTTCCCATATCTGGATCAGAATATTCATCGAGTATAAGTGGGATTGATCTTGATGTTAAAGGAATTGTAAAAGTTTCATTTTTCAAAGAAAGGTATCTACTATCTTCAGGATTCACTGCAATGGCAACATCACCAAAAATGGTTTCTGGTCTTACAGTAGCGACAGTTATGGTTTTTGAGTTAGAACAGGGATATTTAATATAATAAATTTGAGTACTAACATCAGTAGGAACAACCTCCAAATCTGAAATAGCTGTTTTAAATTTAGTATCCCAATTTACAAGAGCTTGATCTTTGTAAATTAAACCTTCGTTATATAATGATACAAAGACTTTTCTAACAGCAGAGGATAATCCATCGTCCATTGTAAATCTTTCTCTTGACCAATCACATGAACTTCCTAATCTTTTTAATTGGTTGATAATAGTAGAGCCTGAATATTCTTTCCATTCCCATATTTTTTCAATGAATTCATCTCGTGATAAATCTTTTCGATAAATATTTTTCTCAGCTAAGTTTCTTTCAACGACCATTTGAGTAGCTATACCTGCGTGATCTGTGCCTGGTTGCCATAAAGTATTAAAACCATTCATCCGGTGATATCTAGTTAATATATCTTGAATTGTATTATTTAAGGCATGCCCCATGTGTAAAGAGCCAGTGACATTTGGTGGTGGTATACAAATAGAAAAATTTTTATCAAAATTGTATTTAGGTTTAAAACATTCTTTTTCTAACCACAGTTGGTAAATTTCATTTTCATATTCTTTTTTATTTTGATAATCATCCATTTGCTAAAAAACAAATGGTTCAGATTGAACATATTTATAAATATAAGAGGATGATGCTTCATCTATAATAAATCTATTAGAATTACCCTCTACTTTAAGATACTTCACTATTTTGTGTTTAAAATTTTTATTGTCAATAATACAGACTATTTCAGCATTATCTGATGCATTTTTAATAATATCTATGGGTTCTTCATCTAAAGAACCATTAATAATAATCTTTTGGTACTTCTGAATTTTTATTTTTTTATTATTAAAAAATTCATCAATAGATAAATCTAATAAAGATGCATTGAACAAACCCTCTTCCATACTGTCTTTAAACACCCGTGTCATTTGGTTGGAGGTCTCTACGCAGTCAATATTAGATGAAAATTCACTCATAATTGATGTAGATGTTCCAAACCCAGATCCTATTTCTAAAATGTGATCATTATTAAACTCTCCTAAAGCCTGAACTAAGTGAAATGATGTTAAAGGAGGCAGGACAAAACGACCGTCATCTAAAAATAAAATTTTATCTGAGTATGCCATGTGTTTCCATTCCTTCGGATATAAACTTTCTCTTGGAAATAATTCAATTTTTTCAATTAGAGATGAATTTCTGATACGATTAGCTCTTAGTTGATTAAGAACCATGTTTGATCTTGCTTGTTCAAAATTCATGATAAAATTGATTTATAACAAAATTAACTGTTTTTCATAGATCATAATCGCCTCAGATTTGTTGAATTCAAATTATTTAGTAAAATCTATTTTACTTTACTTCTAATATATTTTTGAAAATCTCTTATCATGTATTCCTCTGGCATTAAAACACCTTGACTATTTTGAAGATTATATAAACCACGCTGGTTAACCTCAGAAATTGATGCATCTTGTTCCATTACCAAAATAGCAAAGTCGACTACGTTGGTTTTATCATATTTTGGATCTTTCAATGTATTTTCGTCAAATAGCCACTCAACTGTTAACTCCATTTGCTCAGGTCCTTTAGATATTAACCTTACGATACGAATATGGTCACCATAAATACCAAGAAACATTGATGGCCAAGTTGAAATAAAAATTTGTCCTCTCGTTTCAAGGTCTAATTTTAATTCTTTCATCATATGTCCCTGAGCACTACCATTGTAAGACCATGTTTCTGAACCTTTTTTGAGACCGCCATGGTACATCTCAGATTGATTATTTTCTTTTAAGACGTTCCATTCTGGATGATCTTTAATATCCACTAACCTTCTTTTGTATAAAGGCACAAGTTCTGATAATTCAGGGTGAATATTAGGACAGTGCAAACACTCACTATAATTTTCCCAATATATTTTCCAATTACATTGGACAGTTTTTTTCCATATATGCCCACTGACAAAGTTCTCCAAATTAACTTTTTCAATTGCAGTGTCATAATATTGAAAAACAGATTTTAATTTAAATTTTTTGTTATTTTTAAAATTAATAAAGATTAATCCCTTCCAGACATAGTAATTAACCTTTTTAAGATTGTATTTTTTATTATCAAAGGAATTATATTTAATTGAAGTGGTATTTATTAATTCACCATTATCACTTTTATACGACCATTGATGATATGGGCAAACTATAACAGGTGAATGAAGTTTCCCCTGCTCTTCTGTAAATATTTGTGAGCCTCTGTGCATACATGTATTAAAGAAAACTGATATTTCATTATTCTTATTTTTTATTATGACTATATTTTTATTATCTACTTGAAGAGTTCTATAATGTTTGCTTTGAATTGTATTAACATGGCAAACATACAACCACTCTTCATTAAAAATTGTCTCTATCTCTCTATTATAAATTCTAGAATTATAATACCAATCAAAGGGTAATGATTTGGATGGTTTTTTTAAAGAATTACTCGTCATAAATTAATATAATTATATTAAGTAAATACTAACTATTTAAGATATCATTTTTATATGTTTTTATTTGTATGTAAATTTCTTCATTTAATATCTCTTTTTGTAGCAGGAGGTGGGGGCATAGGTAGCGCTGTTATTCAATCCATATATATAAAAGAAGGAAAAGCTCCTGAACCTCATCTATCAAAGGGTTTTAAAATTTTGGCTTTTTTATCACTTTTAGCTATCCTTACAATGTGGGTTACAGGTGTAATTTTGGTCATTTACATATATGGCTCTTTTGCTCTGGGTTGGGCATTCCATATGAAGCTTTTTGGTGCAACGCTTGTGTTGATATCTGTGACTTTTATTAACTTTCATTTATACAATTCATCACAAAAAAAATCATCGCCAAATCAGTCATATCTGAAATATTCTGCAACTATTTCAAGAGTTGGTTTGGTACTAGCTATAGCTGGGGCAATTGGCTCATTTGCCTAGATATTTATTTTTTTTTTCTATTATGATAATTTCCTACTATGAAAGTTGATTTGGATAAATGGTATCACTGTGAAGTAAATAAAGAAGATTTTGTAAAACTTCTAAAAAAGTCAGACTATGAGGGTTTTAAACACATGGCCATATTCTTTGGGTCATTATTTTTTTTTGGTTTATTAGCATATATAACTTGGGGCACATGGTGGTCATTATTATTTTTTTTAATCTATGGTAATATTTGGAATTGTGCTGATCCAATTTGGCATGAGACTGGTCATAAAACTGCATTTAAAACTAACTATTGGAATAACTTTTTTTATCAGATAGGAAGTTACATGAATGGTTTTGAACCTGTAAGATGGAGATGGTCTCACTTCCGCCATCATGGTTACACTTATTTTGATGACCCCTTAGATTTTGAAATAGCGATTAGAAAACCAGCTGATATTTTTTATTTTTTTAGTTTGTTTGTTCCTTTCCTTGATTTGTTAAATTTTAAAAAAACAACTCAATATGAAACTATATTACATGCTTTGGGGGTAAAAACTGAGGTGATGCAACAAGTGATACCTGAAAGAGAACAGCAAAAGTGTATTAATTCATCCAGACTTCATGTCGGCATATGGGTATCCATAATAATTATTTCTATTATTTTTCAGTCTTGGTTGCCTGCTCTTTATTTACTATTACCGAACTTTTATGGAATAACACTTAAAAGATTGTTTGGTTTAACACAGCATACTGGTTTAAAAGATAATATTAAAGATCACAGATACAGTACACGCACCATGCATTTAAACCCAGTTTTTAGCTTTCTGTATTGGCAAATGGAGTATCATATAGAACATCATATGTTCCCAACCGTACCATCTCACAATTTACCAAAACTCCATAATTTAATTAAAGAACAAATGCCTCCAGCTAAAAAAGGATTATGGGGAGCCTATTCTGAGATTATTCCTACTATTATGAAACAAGCAAAAGATCCTAATTATGTTCTAGAAGTTCCAGTCCCATCAAATTCAAATGGTTAAAAGAACTTCCGTTTTTGATTTATGGAGTCAAAAAGGAAAAAAAAAGTGGCCTCAAACACACATTGATAACGCTAAAGAAGCAGAAGCAGCTTATCAGGCAGGTATAGAAATCATCTCTTGTGAACCGGACCATCATTTTAAAGAAGTAAGAAAAGTAGCACCTACTGCTTTTTTGTCCGTAGGACTTAGACATGGTTCTGTAAGTTCACCTCAAGAGGCAATAAAATATGGTTTTGAAATATTAGAAATGGGAGCCGATGCGGTCTATTGTTCTCATTCTATATATTTTATAGAAGCTATGGCAAAAGAAGGAATACCCATTACTTCTCATGTTGGTTTGGTACCCAATCTATCCACTTGGACCAACTTTAGAGCAGTTGGGAAAACAGCAGAAGAAGCACTCCAAGTATGTCAAAAGGTTAAAGATCTTGAGAATGCTGGTGCTGCTTGTGTAGAAGTAGAGGTAATTCCCATTGAAGTAGCAGACCATATTACAAAAAATACGAAAATGATTACGATGGGAATGGGATGTGGGGATGTTTGTGATACACAATATCTTTTTTGTAATGACATACTTGGAACTAATACAGGTCATTATCCAAGACATGCAAAGAAATATGTCAATATGCTGTCTAAAGAAAATGAATTACAAGAATTAAGAGTTAATGGATTTAAAATGTTTATCGATGAAGTTAATAATGGGAAATACCCAGAAGACAAACATCAATTAAGAATGGAAGAAAAAGAGCTCAATAATTTTCTAAATAAAATTAAATAAGATGAAAAAAGACTTTTTCAGAAAAGTTGCTTTTGGTTTAGGTCCCGAAGAAAAAATAAATGAAGATCCTTTAGTTTGGTCAAAGAGTCAATTTAATAACGTACCTGACTTTATATGGAGCTATAAACTACCTAGTTTAGTTGATCAAAGAAAAAAATATGGAGAATGGGTCTATGGTGATAGAGAAGTACTTAGGAAAAAATTTAAAAATGATCGCCTCATGTATGAAAAAGAAAAAGATTTACTCAGAGCAAAAACAGGTGAAAAATTCTTTGAGTCGTTAGAATTATCTATAAGACATAATACTGCTTTAAGGACAACAAATCCTGTTTTTGAGAGAATGTGGCATTTTTGGTCAAATTTTTTTGCTATAAGTGAAAAAGATTTTCTTGCTAGTTTTTCAACTGGTGTCTATCAAAGAGATGTTATTAGACCTAACATGTGTGGTTCATTCGAAGATTTAGTATATCAAGTTACTACTTCTTGGTGCATGCTACATCACCTTGATAATGCTGAAAATATTGGGCCAAATTCAAAAGAAGGTGTGAGATTAAACAATAAAAATAAAAAAGTGGGACTAAATGAAAATCATGCCAGAGAATTGTTAGAATTACACACTGTCTCTCCTGATGCAAATTATAGTCAAGAAGACGTGATAAATATGGCTAAAGTAATGACAGGTTGGGCCCATTTGTGGAACAAAAAAGACTTAGAGGCAGGACCTATAAAATTCCAATCTTCATTTCATGAAAATGGACCGTATAAAATTTTAGGAAAATTATATGATATTAGAGATTTTAATACTGTAAATCAGGGTAAAGAACTAAAAATAGTAATCAAAGATTTAGCAAACCACCCTTCAACTATAAAACATATATCAAGAAAGCTTTGTCAACATTTCATATGCGATGAACCAACTAATGACATGATTGAACCTATTGTCCAAACTTGGAATAAAAATGATGGTAATCTTATAGAAATTCATAAAACTTTATTAGATATTGTTTTCGATTTTAGTGAAATTCATCAGAAATTCTCAATGCCTGAACTATGGGTATTACAAAATGCTAAAATGCTAGACTTAAGATATATAGATAATTATCCAGATGGATTTGAATTTAATGGTGGTAACCCTAATCGATCTCAGAAAAGATTAAAGAATATGCTTTATGATTTAGGGCATAGTATATATAGGGCAAAACAACCAAATGGGTACATAGACTTGGAGAGTGAATGGTTATCACCAGAATTAATTATTCGTAGATTAGCAGTTGCAAAAAGATTTACTGGCATAGCCAATACAAATATTACCTACGATAGTGAGTTTTTTGAGAGAGTTGTCTTAAATAATTTTGATAAACCAGATAAATTATTAAAACTATTAAGCAATTCGTTAAGCTATTCTGATCAGTTTGTATTATTTGCTAATAGTCCAGAGGTAATGAGGTCATGAACTGCACCAGAAGGAGTTTTTTAAAAGGTAGTCTGGCTACAATATTTTTTTCTAATTTTAATATTCCACTATATGGGTCAATTCAAAATCCTAAAAAAAACATTGTCGTTATAAGTCTAAGGGGAGGAATGGACGGTTTAACAGCTGTTCCTGTTTCTGATCAAATGATATCAAAATACAGATCTGATTTAGTCCTTAATAAAAAATTAAATTTAAATAGTGATTTTTCACTTCATCCTAAATTAAAAACATTTTACGATTTGTGGAACAAGGACTTAGCCTCAGTGGTTCATGCTACAAATATCCCATATACCAAAAGATCACATTTTGATGGCCAAAATATGATGGAAACAGGAGCTCTCAAACCATATATCGAAAAAACAGGATGGCTTGGTAGGGGGATGAAATCAGCAGGTTTATATGAAACAAGTTTAGCATTAAGCTTACCAATGCCACTTTTGTTAAGAGGTGCTATTGATAACAATAATTATTTTCCAACACATCTCCAATTACCAAATAGAGATTTGATTAAAATAGTTACAGAGGCATATGGTGATGTCAAAAAAGATGATTTAGGTAATGTATATGATGTCATTTTAAATAGACCATTAACTATGCAAGGAGGAAATGACTCTCTAGATAGCTTATCAAAAAGAGCTGCAAAAATATTGAATGATCCATTTGGTCCAAGAGTTGCTGTTTTTGATTTAGAGGGATTTGATACACATACAGCTCAGGGAAATGAAAATGGAGAGCATGCAGATAACTTACAAGATATCGATTTAATTGTAAAAAATCTTTATCAGGACATGGGAAAGTCTTTTAACAACACCCTTATAATAACTTTAACAGAATTTGGTAGGACTATTGAACAAAATGGTGGGAATGGAACAGAACATGGTTACGGGGGTGCTATTCTGATGGCAGGAGGATTATTGAAAAGATCTCAAGTATTTACTGATTGGCCAGGTTTGAAAAAAAGTAGTTTATTTGAAGGAAGAGATCTTAATAGTACTATTGATGCAAGATCTATCTATGCATCTGCTATGTCGAGTGTCTTTGATACTGACTTTGAAAAAATTAAAAGGGACGTGTTTTGGGATCAAGATATTAAAAATTATTCTGAAAAATTATTTAAAATTTAAATTAAATAGAGTCCAAATATAAATCTATATCTAGTTCTGAAACAGTACTAGCTACTTTATTGTACTCCATTTCTTTTATGGCTATAAAGGCTTTATGCAATTCTGGTCCTAAGGTTTCTTTTAGAAATAAAGATTTTTTTGATAAATTAATCGAAGAGTTCCAATCTGTTGGTATTTTATTTTTGCTAGAAGTTTTTTTTAAATAAGAATTACCAGTTGTTTGCCTTTCTGCATCAATTTTATTTTTAAATCCTTTCTCAATAGCTGAAACAACTGTTAGCGCTACTAAATAAGGATTTGCATCTACACCTGAAACTCTATGTTCGATTCTTGTGTTTTGAACATCACTGCTTGGTATTCGAAAAGCTACAGACCTATTATCAATTCCCCAGTTTGGACTAATGGGAGCATATGAGCCTTTTTTAAACCTCCTCCAACTATTTGCATTAGGTGCAAAGATTAACATACTCTCTCCCATAGTTTTTGATAATCCACCTAAAGCATAGGACAAATATTTACTTATTTTTTTTTTATTTTTTTCAGCAAAAAGGTTTTTATTTTTTTTATTATAAAGAGAAATATGAAAGTGCATGCCAGAACCTGAAACATCCTCCATAGGTTTGGCCATAAAGCAGGCAGTAACACCATGTAATCTGGCCTGAGCTCTTATTATTCTTTTTTAATCTCAAAATATCATCAGCAGCTTTAAGGATAGAATTTTGATGTTTTAGTGTTAGCTCATATTGACCAGGAGCGTATTCTGATATGATTGTTTCAGCTTCAATATTTGCTAATACTGTAGCCTCATAAATATCATCAAACAAAGGTAACATGCCATGAAGGATATCAACTGAATAAACATCTGTTTTACGTCTAGATGATTTTTTTCCTAATACTGATTTTGCTGGCTTCAATTTTCCATATTCATCTAATTCATTTGAAACTAAAAAAAATTCAAGTTCAAAAGCTGCACGAAAAGAAATTCCTTTTTTTTTAAACTCTCCAATTTTTTTTTCTAATTGATTGCGAGGATCTGTAGATAGTTTATTCCCTTTAATATCATGCATGTTCATAAATAATTCTCCCCTTGCGGGTTTGGATTTATGTATTGGTTTAAGTGATGAGGGGATAGGCCAGGCTTTGATGTCGCCATCTCCTTGATTAAATATTAATCCTGTTTCTGGGACGTCCTCCCCTGTTATATCCATGCCCATTAAAGAGAGAGGAAATTGTCTTCCAGATTTATAAATTTTAATTAATTCGTTCCGACGTATTATTTTTCCTCTACCAATACCATTACAATCATGCATAACAATATCAAATGATTTTATATCTGGGTTATTTTTAAGAAAGTTTTGTGCCTCTAATATGTAGGAATTTTTTTTCATAATTTCATAAAAAAGATTTTAAAGGTGTGTATATATTTTGCATTTTTAAGAGAAGTAATATAATACAATTTAAAGGTATATGCGAAAACTTCAGTTAATTTATTTCAACTTAAGAGCCTTGTGTGAAGCACCAAGAATGATGTTACACAATGCTGAAATCGAATATTCTTATGAAATGGCATGGAATTATTTTAAAAAACCTTGGTCTGAAATAAAGAAAGATGTTATTTTTCATAAATTACCGTTGCTTGTAATAGATGAAGAAATAGAAATATGGCAAAGCAACACCATTTCAAGATACATCGCTAAAATTACTAATAATATACCAGACAATGATGAAATGGCAGCTTATGCGGACTCAATCTTTGAGTCAGCTCATGATTTATTTTTACCACTAAATCCAACAATAAATGTATGGGTTGGAGAAATGCATTTAAAGAATAAAAAAGATTTAATTGAAAAAATTTTACCCAAAGCATTCAATAATTTTGAAAAGTTACTTGATAAATATGAAGGAAAATTTTTCTTAGGTGATAGAGTTTTTTATTGTGACTATAATGTTTATCATCACATTTCCTTAGCTTTAATACTTGATCAAAATATATTAGATAATTATACAAATTTAAAAAGGTTCATGAATGATTTTGAAAAAATTAAAGGTATTTCCGAATATCTTAATTCAAGGCCTAAATTAATTGATATTGGGACTTGGCCAAAAGTAATAATAGATGGTATTGAATATACGTCTGGCACTAATCCCGATTACAAATATCAATAAAAGTGTTATGTTAAATTTTATGGCCCGCTGGCAGATTGGTTATGCAGAGGACTGCAAATCCTTGTAGCTCGGTTCGATTCCGGGGTGGGCCTCCAACAAATCTTTACAAAGGAACATACTTATCGAAGATATCTTCAATTGGACTATTGTAAGCAGTTAAATGTTTAGTTTCTCTTATCAATGGTTTAGATGAATTTAATCCTCTAGCTTTCCAATGTTTAACCCACTTATCTTCCATAATTTGCACTAATTCTATTTTGTATCTATTCTCAATAATAAAACCATCATTTACAGATAGAATTAATATTTCTTTATTCACAAAGTGCATGATTATTTCATTAGCTATATTTGATTCATGATTTATAAATTTTTGTCCATTAACATTACCCTTAAAAAAATAAGCATTATAAATTTCACTATGAGCCTTAGAAATCAAATTGGCAAGTTTGTATACTCTTTTTTCATTCTTTTTATTCCATTTGAGTCCTAATTCTTGAACTGTCTGCTCACATGCATCTCTTAATTTAATTGTGTTAGGTGCTATAATACAAAAGGCCTTTACCCATGACCTATCTTCATCAACCATTGCATATAAATCTTTGCCAGTATGTTGAACAATGTTAAGCGTCGAATACATTATATGCAGTAAACATGCTGAATAATCTATTTGCCTAGTTGGTCTTCCATTAATGTTAAGAAACTGTCTAGCTAAGGCTGGTATTTCTAATACCCAATGACCATAAAATCTACCACCACAACTAAAATTATTTTTAGTAAAGACACGATAATAAAATCTTTTACCATAATTCTGAAACTGAAAGTCCTTACCTTCTTGATCAATCAAATTTCCGCTAATATTCATATGATTTCTGCGTAATAAGTCATTATATTTCTCTAAATCTTTTCTCATCTTTTTGGTTTCATCTGTATCTTTATAATTTTTAGAAGTTTCTATTATTGATGATTTAATTTTAGGGCCTTTGAGCATAACAAAATCACTTACTCGATATAAATCTTTGTATCCTATTTCATACTCAATAAATTTTGTAAATATTTCCCATTTAAATCTGTATCTTAAGAAATGTTTTTTTATCTTATTCTTGTATCTCCTTTCCAAAAACTTATCAGAGTAATATTCAATCAGTCCAACCTTAGTTAATTTGTCTAGGACATCTAAAGTGCTTTTTTTGGTCATCAAAGGGTTATATCTATTTTTATTATATTCATCATTACCACTTTTTATTCTGACAAAACCAGAGCCACCAAATTTATGATAAGATAAAAGTGCATTTGCCAATATTCCCTTTAAGGCGTCACTAATATTTTCTTTTAAAGATTTAGAAAGTTTTTGATTTAAATAAAGAAGTTTAATTAAATTATCAATGCATAAATCAACATGTGAGCCACTTAACGTATAATTAATATGGAATACATCTGACTCTGAAAAAAATAATGTATTATTGTGCTTAATTTCTTTTGTATAAACTTGATCAAGGTAGTGTTGCTCATTTATTAGTCTAATATCTATCTCTCGCCAAAATTTATCTAAATTTTTTGGAATAGATATCCAATTACCTCTATTTGCTATTTTCATGTTATAATTATAAATGTAGTTGGTTACTTAACACAAATAAAAAGTATTTTGTGAACATAGGCATATCTTCGCATCATTTAACTTTATCCAGAAATAAATCTGAGCTATTTCATTTCATTAATTATTTTTTTTAAGGTTCTTGATGCAAGATCTAGGATTTTCTTTCCTTTGTCTGCAGAGGAGTTTGTAGGATTACCTATTATGCCTGTTTCCGACAAATCTTTTGTGTTCCAAGCTCTTTTTATTGTTTTTTCATAAGAAATAATTTTTTTTGAATTAATATCAGATGAGAGTTTACTTTTTTTAATTTTATTAATTTTTATCAATTCTGGATGAAGATGAAGCATAACTGAGGTTTCAAATTCACCTCCATGATAACCATAAAGCAGTTCTTTTTTAGGAATAATTTTTTCAAAACCTTTAAATAAAAAATAATGAGCCTTCACTATATCGACATTTTTGAATGTGCTTTTAATTTCTTTTGCAGCTATATCTAAATGACTAATTTGTCCTCCATGACTATTTAAGAAGACAAACTTTTTATATTTACGAATACATAAATCCTCTACTACACTAATAATGTAATCAATATAATTTGTAGAACTTGTTGAGATAGTGCCTTCAAAGCTATTATGCTCACTAGCTGATCCTATTGAGATATTTGGTAAAACTAAAAAGTTATTTAATTTTGGATTGTTTTTAATAAAAGTATTTAAAATACCGTCTAAAATCAATTTATCAGTACCTGAAGGTAGATGGTCGCCATGTTGCTCAACAGATGAAAAAGGCATAATAAGTACTTTATTTTTACCTAATTTTTTTATGTCATCTGAAGTTAAATCAATCCAAAACTTTGATAGCATAACTGATATTTAACATTTATATAATTATTATGGAAACTTATTCTCTATGGCTTGAAAATAAAAATAAACCAATTATCAAGAAAAAATCTTTAAATTTTAAAGTAAATTCTAAAACTGTTCTCATCAAGACACACTATTCGGGTATCAGTAAAGGAACAGAGAAATTAGTTGCCTCAGGTAAAATTAGTAAAGATCAATTTAAAATCATGAAATCACCTTTTCAAGAAGGAACATTTTCTTATCCTATTAAATATGGATATATAAATGTAGGTGAAGTTATCAATGGTCCAAAAAAATATTTAAATAAAAAAACTTTTTGTCTCTTTCCTCATCAGTCCTTGTTTGAAATGGATATAAATGATGTGCATATCTTGAAAAGTAATAATAATTTAAAAAAATATTTACTTACAGCAAATATGGAAACAGCAATTAATATCTTTTGGGATGCTCAAGCACATAAGAATAACAAAATAGTAATTTTAGGAATGGGCTCTGTTGGTATTTTAACCGCTTACTACTATAAATTAAAAAAATTTAAAAATGTATATATCACTGACAATAATATCAAAAAGAAGAAGTTTTCAAAAATATTAGGATTAAAATTCACTAATTTTAAAAAAATTAAAGAAGCTGATGTAATAATTAACACTACATCTAATTATGAAGTATTAAATCAGTCTCTTGATAAATTAACATTAGAAGGAAAATTAATTGAAGCAAGTTGGTATGGTAATAAAAAAGGACAGATCAAATTGGGAGGGAATTTTCACTCCAAAAGACTTAAAATAATTGGCTCTCAGGTTTCTAACATACCAAGATATATGTCAAAAAGATTTAATTATAAAAGTAGATTGAACATGGCAATCGATGCGTTGTCTAATAATAAACTTCTCAAACTGGTCAATACAGAGAGTGACTTTAACAAATTAGATAAAAATTATATTTCAATAATAAATAATCCAGACAGCGTAATGCATGCTATAAAGTATTGATATGTATTCAATAACAGTAAGAAACAATATTTTAATAGCACATTCACTACCTGGAGAAGTCTTTGGTCCCGCCCAAAATATGCATGGTGCAACCTATATAGTTGATGCAGAGTTTTATGCAAAAGAAGTTAATAAATATAATATCATTATGGATTTAGGAGTTGTAACAGAGATACTATCTGATGTACTTAAATTTTATAGTTACAAAAATTTAGATGAAATTGAAGAATTTAAAAACACAATAACATCTACTGAATTCCTAGCTAAAGATATATTTGATAAAATAAGCTCAAAGTTACAAAAAGAATACTCAGAAGATTATGACAAGTTACATAAAATTAAAATTATTCTAACCGAGTCAAATGTAGCTTGGGCTTCTTATGAACAAAATATCAACGAAATCAAATAGAACCTACTATTTTTTCTATCCTGGAGACATTAATACTAAAACAGGTGGATATATATATGAAAAAAATATTTTACAAAGAGCTAAGACACTAAATTTTAATTTAAAAGCTTTTCAATTAAGTGAAAATTATCCTTTTCAAAAACAAAATGATATCATCACTCTTAAAAATATTATAAATAAACTATCAGATAACTCAGTTTTAGTTTTTGATGGACTAGTCTTTGAAACTATTGATAAAATCATAGTCAATCTTAAAAGATTCAAAATAATAGCATTAATACATCACCCTATTTATTTAGAATTTAAAAGTAAAAGAAGTAAATATTTTGTTAAGCAAGCAATGCAATTATATCCAAAAGCTAACAAAATTATTGTCACTTCAAATGAAACAAAAAATTTAATTGCTCAAAAATTTAAAATAAATAAACAAAAAATTCAAATAGTAGAGCCTGGAATTGAAAAATTAAAAAAATTTAAAGTCAAAAAAGATAAAAATATTAATTTGCTATCAGTTGGCAGTATTATTGAGAGAAAAAATTACCAATATCTCATTAAAGAATTAAGATTTATTGATAATGTAAAATTAAAAATTGTTGGGGATACAACAAGAGAGAGCAAATATTATAACAAATTACAAAACATAATTAGTAATTATGGACTAGAAGAAAAAATAAGTTTTTATAGCAATATCTCAACAAAACATTTATCACAGCTATATTCACAGTGTGATTTTTATATATCTGTTAGTAGATATGAAGGATTTGGGATGTCCCTTGCAAATGCACTACAGCAAAAAAAAATGATAATCACATTTAAAACTCTAACTTTAATGAACACACTTAAAAAAGATGGAATTATATATCTAAATGATTTTAAAGAAAAAAGTTTGTCAAAATTGATATTAAGAAATTTTAATAATGTTAAAATTCAAAACAAGATCAGAAAAAATCAAAGAAAGTTTCTAACACCCATACAGTCAGCAGACTTATTCATAAAGGAAATTAAAAATGCATAAATTTAATAATGATTGGCTATTTTATAGAGAAAAGATTGATGCAATTTCAAGAAATGAAAAAATAATCAAAAAAATAAACAAATATTTTAAAGATCATAAAATATTGTCTATAGCAGATTTAGGATGTGGTACAGGATCAAACTATAGATATATGTATCCTAAGATAAAGTTTAAGCAAAAATGGGATATGATTGATATATCTTTTGAGTCAATCAAAGAGTTCAAAAAAATAACAGCTAATACAAATAAAATTATTAATATTAATTATAAAAAATTTGATTTAATTAAAGATATAAAAAAATTTAAATTTGAAAATTACGATCTTATCACTGGATCAGCATATTTAGATATAATGCCCAAAAAGTGGTTTCATGAATTTAAGAAACAGAACTTAAATACAAAAGTAATATATTTTTCAATTAATTATGATGGATATTTTAAATTTTATCCAAAACACAAAGATGATGAATATGTTCTACAACTATTTAATAAAGATCAGGAGTCTGATAAAGGAATCGGAAAAAAAGCTGTTGGAAAAAATTGTAGTCAAATAATAAATAAAGTTTTCACAAAAACTCATAAAACTTTTGTACTTAATTCAAATTGGAATGTGTCCAAAAATAAAATGTTTCAAGACATGTTTATAAACTTTTGCGAAAACGTTATTAAAAAAAATAAAATTTCCCTAGAACCGTGGATAAAATTTAGAAGGGAAAATATCAGACTTAATAAATCTAAATTATTATTAAGGAATAAAGATTTTTTAGCTTTAAAACTCTAAACTTACAATAATCTCTTTACCAAACTTAAAAATATTGTTTTTGGTCCTTATAACATTTTTTAAATTAGTTATAGGCTCAATATTTATAGAATTAATTCCAGAGCCGATAATAGTTGGTGCAATAATAAATTGCATAATATTTAATAATTTATTTTCAAGAAACTTAGATATAGTTTTAGAACCACCTTCAACTAATACTAATTTATATCCTAATCTATTAATATTTTGGTAAATAAGATTGGTAAAATTTCTTTCAGGTAATTGGTATATTTGAGTGTTATTAAATTTTTTATTTAATTTAGAATGGGTAAATATAATATTAGGCATACCATCTTTAAACACTTGATATTTATTTGTTAATTTTAATGAGGGATCGATAATTATTCGTTGAGGGTTTGGACCCTTAATAGCTCTTGTAGTTAATAAAGGGTCATCTTTTCTGATAGTGTTAACCCCCACCACCACAGCATCACATATTGAACGAAGACTATGAAGATAAGAAATACTATTTTTATCGTTTATATAATGAGAATTACCATTTAAAAGAGCAATTTTACCATCTAAGCTTTGGCCTATTTGTCCAATATAAAATTTTTTTTTTAACATTAAGATAGGCAATAATATTTGGCCAATTTCTTCAATCTTTTTTTCAATTTTACAATTAAATACAACTTTATATTTGTTTATTGAAATATCAGCTATTTTAGAATGTTGACTAAGGACAAACGATTTGTTAATTAAATCAACTCCTAAATTATTTGATTTTTTTTGATTTTTTACAAACTCAAATAGAGAGGAAATATTATGCTTTGTTATCATCAATCATCTGTATCAACAGTCATTAAGTATATATATAGTCTATGAGTTTAAAATCAAATTATGGTACTTTTATTGATAGATCTATCAATGAGTTAAGAACGGGAAGACCAATAGTTATAAAAGATAATAAAAACTATTGGATGTTCTTTAATATTGAACACTCTGAAAATAAAATTCTAAATCAATTTAATAAGTACTTACTAAAGGAAAAATATCTTTTAATTACAAAACAAAAAGCGCAATCTATTTTCAATAATAAAATCACATCTAATATATTCTTAAAAATTGATAAAAAAATATCCAATAAATCAATTTTAAATTTATTTATTAACCCCTTATCTAATCAAAATAAATTATTATTTAAAAATGTAGTTTGCAATAAAAGTAGAGACTTTCATAATGTCTGCTTAGATATAGCAAAAAATGCTAAAGTTATTCCCTCACTTGTTTTTAAAAAAATTAATTCTAAATATTTTAAAAATATTGATAATCTAATTTTACAACTTGGTTTGTTAAAATTTAATCACAAAGAACTTAAAAATCAGAATAAATTTATCACAAATAGTATAAAATTAGTTTCTAGTGCTAATGTTCCACTCCCTAATGTGTCTTCAACATCTTTTAATATTTTTAAATCTTATATTGGTGCTAGAAGACATATTGCAATTATAATTAAACCAAAAAATTTAAAACAGCCTACAAATCTTAGAATACACTCTGCATGTTTTACGGGGGATATATTTCACTCTAGAAAATGTGATTGTGGGGAGCAATTAAATAGTTCCATCAACTATATGATTAAAAATAAAGGTGGAATCATATTATATCTAGATCAAGAAGGCAGAGGGATTGGTTTAGCTAATAAAATGCGTGCTTATTCTCTTCAATCGAAAGGTTTGGATACAATTGACGCTGATCACAATATAGGTTTTTTAGATGATGAAAGAGATTTTAATATAGCTGCAAAAATATTGAAGTTACTAAAAGTAAATAAGGTCAATATTATTACAAATAATTTCACTAAAGTATCATCACTTAAAAAAGCTGGTATTAAAATAGTTAAACAAATAAATACAAAACCTACTATAAATAAATTTAATAAGAATTATTTTAAAACAAGAGTAAAAAAAACTGGTTACGGTTTTAAGAGTTTAGACTAAATATTAATCAAAGTCTCCACGCTCTAACCTATCCTCATATTCATTAGAGGACTCAGAAACAGTATTAAGTTGTTTTTTAGTCATTACTTCAATAGTTTTTTTTATAGCAAGTTGGTAAGTATGTAATTTTTCAACTATGTTTCTCTCACTAGTATTTCTCATCATTTGACTTAAAGCTCTATTTAATTCCGTAAGTCTTCCTAAAAGAGTATTGTCGTCATTATTATCATCGTAATACATAAATCTATATTACAATAAATTGAATGTTCATAAATAAAATAATTAAATAATAATTTGTAAGAAATTTATTTTTTTTTCCTATAGAATAATAATCCAATAATAATTATTCCAACACCAATTATCATTAGTAGCTCCCCTGCATTCCAAAACCAATTTAAAAAATCCATTTTTTTAATTTTCTATATCTACATTAAAAATTTCATCTACTGGTACCTGTATACCATTTACTAATTGATTTGTTTTTGCAGCCAACGCTATAATATTTAAAAATTCAGAGTGTTCCTCTGAAGTCATACCTAATTTTTTAGCTGCAGCTGTATGTGAGTGAATACAGTAACTACAGTTGTTAGTAATAGAAACAGCCATATAAATCATTTCTTTTGTCTTATTGGGTATTATGGTTTCCTTTACCATAATATTTTTAATATCAGTCCATACATTTTTGAGTAAATCAGGATCGAAAGCTAAATACCTCCAAAAATTACCTATATAAGTTGTGTTTCTTGATTGTTTAATATCTTGGTAAACTTCTTTTATAATTGGATGATTTTCATCATCATTCCTTTTAATTGTGCTCACGAGCAGTCCTTTCACTTATAATAATTGATATATAATCATTTAATCATAATATCCCTCTTGTTTTGATAAATTTTATATATAAAAATTCTAACTTATTAATATTTGGCTTTTTGATAGCATTTGCATCAGGATTTGGACAAACATTTTTTATTTCTCTATTTAGTGAAGATTTCAGAGAAGTTTTTAACTTAAGTAATACACAATTTGGTAGTCTTTACTCTATAGCTACAATTTTAAGTGCATTAACTATTATATGGGCTGGTAAACTCATAGATACAGTCTCTCTTAAGAAATATACTTTAGCCATTGTATTAGGTCTTTCTATAACATGTTTTTTTGCAAGCATTGTATTTAATGTAATTTTACTTTTTTTTGTTATTTATTTTTTAAGACTTTTTGGACAAGGACTAATGGGGCACACTTCAAGAACAACTATAGCAAGATATTTTAAAGCCAATAGGGGAAAAGCTTTAGCTATATCTGGATTTGGTTTTTCTATTGGTGAAATGATTTATCCATTTGTAGTAGTAATTTTAATCATAACATTTGGATGGAGAATTACCTGGTTTAGTTCATCTATATTTATACTCTTATTTTTTGGAGTTTTATTATACTATTTATTAAGTAAGAATAATTTTAAAAGTGAAACTGGATTTGAAAATGAAGATGAACAAAACTCGTTTTCTTGGAGAAGAAGGGATGTCTTAAAAGATTTAAAATTTTATCTTTATTTACCTCTTACATTAATTATGTCATTTACAGTAACAGGCTTTTTATTTCATCAGGTTTTTATTGGTCAATTAAATAATTGGACAATATTAGATATTGCGCACAGTTTTATTTTTTATGCAATTTGTGGTATTGGTGGCTCATTAGTTTCTGGATTTTTAGTTGATAAATTTTCAGGTAGAAGAATAATCACTTTTCACTTAATTCCCATGGCTTTAATATTTATTATGATGCTATTTTCAAATCATATTTTTGTATTATATCTTTACATGGCAGGACTAGGGCTATCAAATGGCCTTACAGAAAATATATCTAATTCTTTATGGGCAGAAATGTATGGAGTTAAAAACTTAGGGGCAATTAGAGCACTTTTAACTTTTTTTGGGGTCTTAGCCTCAGCAGCCTCCCCATTTTTATATGGGTTAATATTAGATGAGACTAATTCTATGAGAGCTTTAATTTACATGAGCCTTGCCTTAATAATTATTTTTTCTTCTATGAGCTTTGTAGGTAATAAAATTAAATAAAATAACCTTTTTTAAAAGCTTCAATAACTATCATGGCACATCCTTTAGCGTCCGATAATGCATCGTGATGATTTAAAGGGATTCTTAAATTTTTACATACAGTATTTAGTTTATTATTTTCAAATTCCCAATATTTTCTGGCGATAAGAACAGTATCTTTAAATTCTTGTTGGGGAAGATCAATATTATAAAAATAGCAACAGGAGTGCAGGACAGATCGATCAAAAGGTGCATTATGTGCAAAAAAGTAATCAACGGCTAATAATTCACTCTTAATTTGACGCCACACTCTATCAAATGTTTTAGCTTTCTTTAACATATCCCATGTTAAACCATGAATATCCGTAAAATGAACTTCAGGTTTAGGTGGTTTTATTAAATGAGACGCTTTTTTTATTATTTTAGTTTTATTAAATATTACATAACCAATAGCACAAGCTGATGTTCTCTCACTTGTAGCTGTCTCAAAATCTATAGCTGCAAATAATTGCATTAAAATAATTGATCAATTTGATTTTGATATTTTATTTGTACTTCATGTCTTCTAACTTTCATTGTCGGAGTCATTAGATTATTTTCAATACTAAAAGGCTCGTCAATAAAGATAAACTTTTTTATTTTTTCTGGTTGAGTTAAGTCTTTATTTACTTCATCAATGTATCTTTGAATATCTTCATCACTAGATTTACTCTCTGAGCTTAATACTAATAATGCTGCAATATAATTCTTTTGTTCACCAAAGACACAGGCTTGTTCTATCTCAGGAGATAAAGTTAATAAATTTTCAATCTTAGATGGTGCTATATTATCACCTCCTAGAGAAACAATTATATCCTTTTTACGATCTGTTATTTTCAGATAATTGTCCTCATCAAATTCACCAATATCCCCTGTATGGAGCCAACCATCTTTTATTGTTTGCTCAGTAGCTTCTTTATTATTCCAGTAGCCCAGCATAAGGTTTTCACCTTTAACTAATATTTCACCATCTTCTGCTAATTTAACTTCAACTCCAGGAAATATAGGACCGACTGTATCAACTTTTACCTTATTTAATAAATTACAGCTTACAACTGGTGAGGTTTCTGTTAAGCCATAACCTTGTAATGTCTTTAAACCAAGGGCATTAAGCGCTTCTCCTACTTGTCTATCAAGAGGTCCTCCACCTGATATAAAAGCCTCTAATCTGCCACCAAAATTATTTTTTACTTTTTTTCTGACTAATTTATCTAATATTAGGTTAAATATATTTTCACTAAAACTTAATTTAATATTTTTAAATTTTTTTGTTCCTAACTGGATAGTCTTATTAAACAAATTTTTTTTAAAATTAGACTGATTTTTCAGATTGATCTTCATTTTTGCATGGAGATTATTATAAAATCTTGGTACAGCAGTCATAATATGAGGTTGTGCAATTTTTATTGTAGGTAGAAGTGTTTCAATACTTTTATTATAAAATACTTTTGATTCTAAAATAATCTGAACAAATTGAACTGAATGTTCATATGAATGAGATAAAGGTAACCAAGTAAGAAATGTTAAATCTGGGCCCTTTATAGTTTTAAGAAGTTCATATGCTCCTTCACAATTGCTTAATATGCCCCCATGACTTAAAATAACACCTTTCGGTAATCCTTGTGTACCTGAGGTGTATATAATGCAAGCTGGATCTGTGCGCTTAATTTCTTTAATTTTTTCTTTGTTATTATCATTATTGTCGTCTGTTAAGTCATTTAAAAATGCTAAATTTGAAATTGAATTATTTTCAAAATAATCAAAACATAAGATAAATTTGAAATTATATTTAATTTTTTCGCTGGCAGTTAAAATTGTCTGAAGTAAATTTTTATTTGAAACTATTAAACCAACAGGCTGAGAGTCATTTAGAATATGCTCAAAATCTCTTGATGTATATGTTGTATAGTTGGGAACACAAATAAGTTTATTAGACATTATAGCGATATCAGAGGCCATCCATTCAGGTCTATTTTCTGAAACCAATAAAACTCTCTCTAATTCACCTAAATATTTGTTTGCTAAAAAATTATTTATTTTCATTGTCAGATTTTTTGTCTCTAACCAACTCATTGAAACAACTTGATCATTTGAGTCGAGTTTTAGTAAGTGATTATTATTTTCGTTCTTATCTGCTTGAAAATAAAATAATTCTGGAAGATTATTAAATTTATTCATAATTAATTATAGTTTCATAAAATTCATTCATCTTATTCATTAAATTTTCATCATATGTTACTAAATGTTCATTCTCATCAACGAAATAACTACTTTTAGGTGAATTTGCTAATTCGTACATTTTTTCACCCATTCTAAATGGAACAATATCATCCCCTATGGCGTGCATAATAAATATAGGGGAAATAACGTTTTTAATTTTTTTATCACTTAAATACTTATCTTTAAGCATGATTGAGACAGGAAGGTATGGATAATGAAATTTAGCTGCATCAATCATTGAAGTAAATGGCGCTTCCAAGATTAAACCCTTAAAAATATTATTCTGAGCTATTTCTATAGTAACAGCAGTTCCTAAAGATTCTCCATAAATAATAATGTCCTTTTTAGAAATATTTTTTTCTTCAAGCCATTTTATAGCACTTCTAGCATCATCATATAAACCATCCTCAGTAGGTTCACCATCATTACCGCTATATGATCTCCAAGAAATAAGTAAAATGTTTTGGTCATATTTTGATAACTTGTTAATTTTATAAAATCTATTTTCAATAGGACCTGCATTACCGTGAAACATTAGTAATGTAGTTTTAGTATTAGATGGATGTTTATAAAAAATAGACCTTAATTTTATATTTGAGCTATTTTCAATAAATACTTGTTTCGCAGGTATGATTAGTAATTCATCATCATAATTATCAATTTGAGGGACGTAAAGAAGAGATCTTTGTTTTGTATAAACATAAAAGATAATTAAAAGGTATATAAATAGTAATATTAAGATAATCTTGATTGTTAATGAGTAATTCATTTAATTCTGTAAATAAATTTATCAAAATATCCTTGGGCAGATTGAGGAAATTTTTTTAATTTAGAGAAATTAATTTTTGATTTTCTATATTTGTAAAAAATATGGCCAATAGAAGGTATATTTTTATTTAAGGTACCTGTTGATATTGAGATATAATCATTTGAGGATTTTTTTTGAAAAAATAATGAACTTCCACAAATTGAACAAAAACCCCTTTTATAATGTTTACTAGAAACAAACCACTTTAAAGTTTTTTTACTTTTAAAATTTAGATTTTCATTTTTTACTTTTGTATAAGAGCTAAATTCAGCATTTGAAGCCTGGCACATATGGCAATGGCAAAAAACTGAGTATCTACATTCATTCTTAATCTCAAAGCTAATTTTCTTGCAAAGACACGAGCCTTTAATTTTTTTCATTTATTCATCATTTTGTGCTTTGCTAAAGATATTCCGTTTTTTATTTTAAAATCATATGACTCTTCAAATGATGATAATTGCCAACCAGAAAGTCTATTTTTTAACTCAGAAATATTATTTATTTTCCATTCATTTGTCGTATTTGCGTCTTTCCATATCGCTTTTTCTTCAGAAGTTCTAGCACAGCCATAGCAGTATCCGGTAGATGGATCAGTTTTGCATATTGATATACAAGGTGAAATAATTTTTTCCATGGATACATTATATCCAAATAAACCCTAATATCATTGAAAATTATTTTTAAAATCAAATTAAAAAATGTTAATTGAAAAATTAAAAAATTATTGTAGTTTGATGCAACGTTCCGCAGTAGCTCAGCGGTAGAGCATTCGGCTGTTAACCGACAGGTCGTAGGTTCGAATCCTACCTGCGGAGCCAGTTTCTTATGAACTCCAAGCTTCTCTTATCTACTTTATGTCTCATAGTAGCATCAATAATTTGGGGTACTGCATTTGTGGCTCAAACTACAGGAATGGAATTTATTGGTCCACTAACGTTTACAAATATGCGTTTTTTAATTGGTGGGATAATAGTTTTACCTTTTGCTTTTTATGAAATTAATAAAATTAAAAATCTTAAAAATAAAGAAAAATTTATAATTGTAGTTCTTTTAACTGGTTTAAGTTTATTATTAGGAACTTACCTTCAACAATACGCTTTACAGTATACTAAAGTAGGAAATGCAGCTTTCTTAACAATATTATATGTTCCATTTGTTCCTATAATATCGAGATTGTTTTTAAAAAAGAAAATACACTGGAGTGTTTGGCTATCCGTATCAATATGTCTAGTAGGGTCTTATTACTTAACTCTTGAGAATAGTTTTGAAGCACAATTTGCCGATATACTTGTAATTGTATGTGCTTTATTTTTTGCAATACATTGCATTTTAATTGATGAATACTTTGAAATTATAAATGCACCATTTACTTTGGCATCTTCCCAATTTCTATTATGTTTTTTTTATAGTTTGCCTTTCATGTTTATATTTGAAAATCCTACAATTGAGGGAATATCAAAAGAAATCTTTGAGCTTTTATATGTAGGGGTCATGTCAAGTGGAATTGCTTATACCCTTCAAGTTTTTGGGCAAAGGTATGTAAAACCATCCACAGCAGCAATTACATTTTCTCTCGAGGGTGTATTTGGATCTTTAGCAGCATGGATTATACTTTCTCAGTATTTGACAAATGTTCAGGTTTTTGGCTGTTTTCTAATATTAATTGGTGTTTTAGTTGCTCAACTTTTACCATTAATTAACAAAGAAGCTGCTTTAAATAGATATTATAGCGATTAAATAATCCTACTTTTTATCTAACAAATACAATAAAGTTATTCATTATGAGTGAGGATAGTAAATTTTATATAAAAGACAGTGATGTGCCAAAACAATGGTATAATCTGGTAGCGGATTTAAAAGAGCCAATGAGCCCACCCTTAAATCCTGGAACAAAACAACCATTAGGTCCTGATGATTTAGCACCTCTATTTCCTATGGATTTAATTATGCAAGAGGTTTCACAAGAGAGATATATTGATATCCCTGGTCCTGTTTTAGAGGCCTATAGTCGTTGGAGATGTACTCCTTTAGTAAGAGCTAGAGCTTTAGAGAAAGCTTTAGATACGCCTGCTAGGATTTATTACAAATATGAAGGTGCCAGTCCTTCAGGTAGTCACAAACCTAATACTGCATTAGCACAAGCATTTTATAACAAAGAGGCTGGTGTAAAGAAAATAGCAACTGAAACAGGTGCAGGTCAATGGGGTACCGCTCTAAGTTATGCCGGGGCTGTATTTGGAATTGAAATTAAAGTTTTTATGGTAAGAGTAAGCTATGATCAAAAACCATATAGAAGAGCAATAATTGAGAGTTATGGTGGTAGTGTAGTTGCGAGTCCTTCAAACGAAACAAATTCTGGAAGGGCTATCTTAGAAAGAGATCCAAATAGTGCCGGCTCTCTTGGTATTGCCATATCTGAAGCAGCAGAAGTGGCCACTACAAATGAAGATACTAAATATGCACTAGGAAGTGTTTTAAATCATGTATTAATGCACCAATCTATTATTGGACAGGAAGCGCTTCTTCAAATGGAAATGGCTGACGACTATCCAGATATAGTTATAGGGTGCACTGGTGGTGGAAGTAATTTTTCAGGCTTGTGTAATCCTTTCTTAGGCAAAAAATTTAGAGGTGAACAAGATGTTCATGCAATTGCCGTTGAACCCTCCTCTTGTCCTTCATTGACAAAAGGTAAATACTCTTATGACTTTGGTGATACTCTAAAATCTGCTCCTTTGTTAAAGATGCACACATTGGGTTCTGATTTTATGCCATCACCTACTCATGTTGGTGGTTTAAGATATCATGGAATGGCTCCAATGTTATCTCACCTAGTTCACAATGGACATATGGAACCTCGAGCTTACGGACAAAAGGAATGTTTAGAGGTTGGTATTCAGTTTGCCAGAACTGAGGGTATTATGCCAGCTCCTGAGGCTACACATGCTATTAAAGGTGCTGTTGATGAGGCACTTAAATGTAAAGCTGAAGGTAAATCAAAATCTATTTTGTTTAACCTTTGTGGTCATGGACACTTTGATATGCAGGCTTACATGGACTATTTTTCTGGTAATCTTGCTGAAGATAAATTTGACTCAAAGGCTTTTGAAGAGTCTATGGGCTCAATACCTGCTGTGAACTAATTTACATTAGGTAGTTCATCAAAATTTGATGTGTATGCGGGGCTCAGGTTTTGCCGTCTGGTTATATAGAACTTTTCATAGTTCTCTTTAGCAACGCAAATAGTCCCGCTACCATATCTGTTATTTAGATTGTCGAATACCTTGTTTACTCTAACTTTTTTCAAAAGACTCTCTTCTGACTGGTGAATAAATAAATCCCTGTTGTACTCTCCTTCTATTGTTAAGTCTGAGAGTAAAACACCTGCTTTTTTATATTTAATTTCTGGATGATAAATAGATTTTAGTGCTTTTACAGCTAATCTTATCGTTTCAAATAAATCATTTGAAGGAGATATAAAGTCATAAGTCCTAGCTGCATGGTATTGTTTATTATTATTGTTAAATTTATTTGAACGAATAAATGTAGTAATCTTTTTTGCTTGTAGGCCATCAGATCTAATCTTTTCTGAAGCCCTAGTTGCATAAGATATTACTCTTTTCTCTAACTCTTCGAAACTAGTTACATAGTTTTCGAAGGACCTTGATACTCGACATTGTTTTTTTGGCTCAGATCTCTCAACTATAGGTATACATATTTCACCGTGTAGTTCTCTATAGGTCCTCTCTCCTACCACTCCTAGGTGTTGTCTAACCCATCTTGGATCTGCTCTATATAAATCGTAAGCAGTGTAAATATTATTTTTTTGAAGAAATTTTTCTATCCTAACACCTATGCCCCAAATATCACCTACCCCTAATACCTTCAAAGATATTTCTATTTGTTTTTTATTTATGATTTCTACTATTTGAGATCCTAATTCATCTTTTTTAGCTAAATGGTTCGCCACCTTAGATAAAGTTTTATTGTTAGCTATACCTATGCTAACAGGTATGCCTATCCATTTCTTTATAATTTTTTTAATTCCTTCTGCTCTTAAAAAAAAACTTCTCTCAGAGTATTTATTTAGTATTAAAAATGCTTCATCTATGGAATAGACTTCTAGTCTATCACAGTACTCTTTTAATGCTCCCATTACCCTAGATGAAATATTTCCATATAAACTATAATTTGATGAGAACACATGTACTGGATATTTTTTTATTATTTGTTTTATCTCAAAAAAAGGTACTCCCATTTTAATTCCTAATTTTTTAGCTTCTGAACTTCTGGCTATGACACATCCATCATTATTTGATAAGACAACTATGGGTTTTTTATTCAAATGAGGTTTAAAAATAGTCTCACACGAGGCATAAAAAGAATTACAATCTACTAAAGCTACAATATTCATCGTTATTTAATAAATTGATGTATGGCACTAGTGACGACTCCCCATATCTCTAGTTCTGTGTACTCTGATATTAGTATATTTTTGTATAATGGGTTCTCAGATTTTAGGATGGCAGAACCATCTACTTTGATGATCAGTCTTTTTACAGTTAAGTTTCCCTCAAATATAGCTATCACTATATCTCTACTTCTAGCCTCCAAACTTCTATCTACTACTAATATATCACCATCATTAATTCCAGCTTCTATCATGGACTCGCCGCTAGCTTTCATTAAAAAAGTTGATAGTTGATTTTTAATTAATAGTTCAGATATGCTTAAATTATTTTCTATATAATCATCGGCTGGAGATGGAAATCCAGCTGAAATTCTAGATAAAATATAAGGTACTGTCTCAAGACTGTTGTCTTTATGTTTTTTTACTAAAGTATTTTTGTTCATATTTTGTTCTTTTATAAACTATCATGAGCACGAAAGAAATAGCAAAATTTGTAAAATAAAATTAATTATTGTCGCCGTGTGAGTTAATTTTTTGGTTAACAACAGCAAGTTGCTCACAAAGTGACTTAGTGTGAGAAATAAAAACATATAAAATTAGATAAAGAGAAATAAAGATCAAAATAAAGTCTAAATTAATTAAATTAGGAGCTTTCAAAAAAATCTTGTTAATAAGCACAGAGCTAATAAAACTAGTTATAAAAGGAGCCAACCTTGAAAAAATAAGGAAATTACGAATTAATATACTCCTTTGACTATATAAATTTGTGTTATCTTCCATATATATATAAACTAAAGTAAATATATTCATATATGCCAAAAATTAAAGCAATCAATATAACAAATCTATGTGGAGAGAGCACTATATATATAAATCAAGCAATCTTAAAAAGAAATAAAGGTATTATTAATGATAGATATTATGAAAATTTTAAAGAAAAATACAAGCAAGTAACCCTTATAGAGTCTGAAAAGATTAGTTATTTTAATAATAACATCAAAAGTAAGTTTAATTATAAAGATTTTAGAAGAAATATTATAACAACAGGAATTGATCTAAATAAAATGATAAATAAAAAAATACAGATTAACAATGTAGTTTTAAAAATTCATCAATTATGTCAACCATGTAGATATCTTCAAAATAAATTAAATGTTAAAAATTTAGTTAAATTACTGGCTAATAAAGGTGGAGTGCGTGCAGAAATAGTTAAGTCTGGTTTAATTTCAACTTTTGATGAAATAAAAATAATTAAATAGTTATTCCCAAATATCGAAAAAGTTTCTTGTTTTACCAGGTGTAAAAATTGATAAAGGATTAAATATAAATTCAGTTTTATTTCCATTCTTATTAACCTTAAAATCTGCAGCAAGTAAACTTTCTTCAACATTTTTGCCAAATAACTCATTTATAAAAGGGATATTTTTAAAATTCTGTTCAAATAAATATAAAGGACCATAAGTACCATTCACAGTAGCTATTTTTTCAGAGGGATTAGCTTCACCTTTGAAGGAAAAAGCAACTGTACCACCTAACATTAAAGCATGATCAAAATTAAAAACTTTGCCTTTTCTTTGAACGGGAACTTCTAGGTAATTAAATTCATCTTGACTATTTTGCAAGACTGAAAATATATCTAACATTCTTGAGGTAAAGAGTAAGTTGTAGAATTTTGAATTTTTATCAATACTAAAATCTTTGACTTTAATAGTAAGATCATAATCATTAAATTTTCTAAATAATCCTTTGCCAATTAAAGCACCACCTTTCATGTGTTTAGATATCTTTTGAGCGTAAAAAAATTGACCAGCATTTTTTGAAAATAAATAGATTTGTTTATTTCCATCTAATTGTGGAAGTATCGATAATTCAAATTCTTTTTTTGAGTCATAAAACATCATAGACTCAAACCCCTCATCATAAATAAAATTTAATTTATTAGAAAAAAGAGAATATTTTTCTGAAATTGTCATTTCAGATATTTCCCAATTAAAATTTATTTTTTTATTTAATTTTTTATTTTCTTGAGGTTTAGGAAATAGCTTTTTGAAATTATCAAAAGAAATTTGATCTGTATTTAAAAGTATATAAATTTCATTATTATGATAATTAATTATTCCGAAGTTTCTTTGACCATTAGTTTTGATATCAAATTTAATTTCTTTTATTTTATTATTGTCAAAATCAAGTTTTAATGAAATATCGTCTTTTTGATAGCTAAAATCGTATGCTATTACTTGAATTGGTATTAAAAGCAAAATTATTATTTTAAAAAGAATTTTGTTATACATCTATTAGTGTTGCCTCTAAAAAATCAAATATTTCTCCATCTAAAACCCCGTCAGCGTTTGACGTTTGATGATTAGTTCTTAGGTCTTTAACCATTTTATATGGATGAAGAACGTATGATCTTATTTGGTTTCCCCACCCTATCTGTTTTTTATTACTCTCTTCTTTCTTTTTCTCTTCATTTTTTTTATCAATCTCAATCTCATATATTCTAGATTTTAACATCTTCATTGCAGTATCCCTATTTCGATGTTGTGATCTTTCACTTTGGCTTTGAACTACAATGTTATAAGTTAAATGCGTTATCCTTACGGCACTATCGGTTGTATTGATATGTTGCCCCCCAGCTCCAGATGCTCTAAATGTATCAATTCTGAGATCTTTATTATTAATTTCAATTTCAATGTCTTTATCAATCTCAGGGTAAACCCATACACTTGAAAAACTTGTGTGCCTTCTCTTATTTGAGTCAAAAGGCGAAATTCTAACTAGTCTATGAATTCCTGATTCATTCTTTAAATAACCAAAGCTTTTAAAACCAGAAATCATCATTGTTACACTTTTAACACCTGCCTCCTCTCCTCTTTGATAGTCTATTATCTTACTTTTATAGTCATTTTGTTCTGCAAATCTTAGGTACATTCTAGACAACATTTCAGCCCAATCTTGACTCTCTGTTCCTCCAGCACCAGCATGAATTTCCAAAAAGGCATTACAATCATCTGTTTCTTTATTTAAAAGAGATTTTATTTTTAATTTTTCACATTTTCTTTTCAATTCATTAATTTTATGAACTAACTCATTAATTTCATTTTCATTTAAAGAATCATATATTTGAATAAACTCTTTGAAGTCTGTAAATTGATTTGAGACAAAATCAAAGTCATTTATTACGTCTTTACTTTGTTTAAGTTTTTCTTGAGATTTATTTATTAAATTGATGTCGTTCCAATTATCAGGATTGTTAATTATTTTGTTTAATTCATCAATATCTTTGCTGGTTTTATCATAGTCAAAGACTCCTCCTAGTCAGAATTATTAGAGATTCTATTTCTTTAATTAGATTTAATAGTTCAAATTTATCCATTAATTTATACCACCAATACTCTCAATTTTATTAATGTTATCCATGATTTCCAACTGATCTTTTGTAAAATAGTCAATAATTGTATTTTGTCCATTAGAAATTTCACCACTATTCTGATCAACTTTTTTGATAATTAGGTCACTGGGTATTACAAATTTATCATTATTATTTTCATTGAGTAAAAGATAATTCTCAATAATTGTTTTAAATATAGGTAAGGCAACAGAAGATCCAGTTTCTCTATATCCAATTGACCTTGGAGTATCATAGCCAACATAAACCCCTATTACATATCTTGGAGTAAGTCCAAAAAACCATAGATCTTTACTTTCATTTGTTGTTCCTGTTTTTCCTGCTATAGGATAATTAATTTTATTCAAATTCTTACCAGTACCTCTTTTCACAGCACCTTCAAGTATGTTTAAGATTTGAAAAGAGGTTTGTGGAGATATTACTTTTCCCTTTTGAGATTCTATAATTGGTTTTCTGTATGACCTGTCTTCATTAGAAAATGAACAATAGTTACATCTAAAGTAGTCGTTATTAATAATTAATTCTCCCTCATTTGAAACAACTTTTTTGATTATTGATGGTTCAACTATATAACCTCCATTTAAAAAGATTGAATATGATTTTGTTAAATTTAAAAGATTATTTTCTACTGCTCCAAGAAGTGTCGAGTAAACATCGGTATTTATATTGTTCTCATAAAAATTAATTTCATCTAAAAATTTATTTACATTATTTAATCCTAAATCTAGACCAATTTTTAGTGTTACTAAATTATTTGAGGTCTCTAATGCCCTTCTAAATGTTAATTCTCCATATGATTTATTAGAATAATTTTTAGGTACCCATACAGGCAGATTGTTTCCTTGGTCTAAAAGAATATTAGAGTCTAATATAAGGGTATTCGGTAAATATTTTCCTGTTTCTAAAGCTTCTGCATAAATAAAAGGTTTTATTGATGACCCTGGTTGTCTATAAGCTTGTGAGACTCTATTAAAATTACTAGCATCATAATTTACACCACCAACCATAGAAACTATATCCCCGTTAAAAGGGTCCATAATAATCACAGATCCATTAATTTTATGCAACTGAACTGCATAAAAAAAGTTATCAATATGGGTGACAAAAATGTAGTCATTTAAATTTAGATAATTATTTGGGGAAACTTTTTTGGGACCATATAAATTATTATCTTTATTTAGAGATATAGTTTCTCCTGTATCAATAATTGATATCTTTATTAAATTAGATTTTTTATCAACTACTTTAGCTATCTGCCAATGTTCATTGTTAATCTTTGAAATATCTTCATAATTTTTATAACTTCCTTCCCAATTTCTATATTTTCTCTCAAATAATGCTAAATTATCTATCAAAGATTTTTCTGATATTTTTTGAAGACTTTGATCAATTGTAGATTGAATATAAAATGCATTTTCATTGAATGAATTTGAATTCAGATAATTCAATATAAAATCAGTCTTGTAATCAGACTTATATTTTTTATTATTTCTCTGAGATAGCTCTATCTTTAAATTTGAATAATAATTAAATTCATCTGTAGTTATAAATTTATTTATTTCCATTTGTTTTAATACATAATTTCTTCTATCAAGGGCTCTTTTATAATTTTTATTAGGATCATAATTGTTAGGACCTTTAGGCAATGCTGCTAGATATGCATATTCATGTATTTCTAGGTCAAAAATTGATTTATTGAAATAATTGAATGATGCTGAAGCTACACCATACGAGCGTCTCCCAAAATAAATTTCATTTAAATATAATTCTATTATAAATTCTTTTGAATATTCCTGTTCTATTCGAAGAGATAATATTAGCTCTTTTATTTTTCTTGAAATAGTTTGATCTCTATTAAGTAAAATATTTTTAACTAACTGTTGTGTTATAGTGGATGCCCCAACGTAATTATTATTTTTTTTTGAGTAAATATTTTTTAAATTTATAATAAAAGCATTTACTATTCCTTTGACATCAAATCCTTGATGTCGAAAATATGTTTTATCTTCAGCAGAAATAATAGCGTTAATCATACCTTTAGGTATATCTTTGTAGTCTAAATAAAATCTATCTCTGTTACCTACATGATACATAAGCTCATATTTATCATCATAAATTTTTGTTATTTCATTTGGGAAATATTGAGATATATTATGATCAGGTAGATCCTGTTGAATATTCCATAAATACAGAATCACTATGGATATGCCTAATACAGAGAGCAAGAAAATGTATTGTAAATATTTAAAAAGTTTCATTTCACTAAATAACCAAATTATTAATAACTTATTATATCAAAAGGATTTAAAAAAATGTCTAAAAGAATTTTTATTGATGGTAGCATCAATAGCGAATTATGTATCATTGCAGCAGACGGGCAAGAAATCAATTATTTTGACTACTCAGATGATTTAGCCACAAGCAAAAAAAATAATATCTACCTTGGGACTGTATCCAGAGTAGAACCCTCACTTCAGGCAGCATTTATTGAATTTGGGTCAGAAAAAAAGGCTTTTCTTCCTTTTGATGAAATACATCCAAGTTATTTCAAAATACCTCACAATGAGAAGATGCTTAAAAATGGCAGTCAAAAAAATAATGAGATTGATGACGAAAAAGAAAATAAAAAGCACTTCCTGTCTTTTTATCGTAAATATAAAATACAGGACGTAATTAAAAAAGATCAAGTTCTCTTAATTCAAATAGTTAAAGAGGAAAGAGGTACAAAAGGTGCGGCTGTTACAACTTTTATATCCTTGCCTGGAAGATATAGTGTTTTATTACCAAATAATTCCTCTACTGGTGGGGTATCAAAGAAGATTTCAAATCCTCTAGATAGAAAAAGATTAAAGAGATTACACGATAATTTTAATCTACCAGATGGAATGTCATTAATAATTAGAACTAATGCAATATCTGCAGAAGACGTAGATATAATTGCCGACTTTAGCTATTTAAGAAAATTATGGACAAAGATAAGAGAGGATACATTAAAATCAAAGGCACCTGTGTTAATTGCTGAACTGGATACGCCTATTATTAAGGTTGCACGAGATTTTAACCAAAGAACGATAGAAGAAATTGTTTTTTCAGACTTAAAAACAATGAAACTATACAAAAAACTAGAAGAAGATTTTAGTGTAAAATCGAAAAAAAAAATAACACATTATAAAGACAAGCTCCCACTTTTCGAAAGTTATGGTATTAAAAATCCAATAAATAGCCTCACAGAAGAAAATATCTACTTAAAATCTGGAGGGTATTTAGTAATAAATCCAACTGAAGCTCTCACAAGTATTGATATAAATTCTGGTCGAGCTACTTCAGAAAAAAATATTGAAATTACAGCTTTAAATACAAATTTAGAAGCAAGTGATGAGATATTTAAACAGATTCAATTAAGAAACATTGCAGGATTAATTGTGATTGACTTTATTGATATGAATATAAATGCAAATAATTTAAAAGTAGAAAGAAAGATAAAAGAATTATTTTATAAAGATAGATCTAGAGTTCAATTAACAAAGATTTCTCAATTTGGATTAATGGAAATATCAAGACAAAGAATTGGGCAAAGTATATATGAAACATTCTATAATAAATGTAATTGCTGTGGTGGTGGGGGTTTTAAAAAAACAAACTCAATAATAATGCATAATATTATATCAAATATTAAGAGTATTAATGCAATTGGAAATAAAGATGTAGTTGAAATTCAAATAGATGAAAAATTTTTTAGTGAAAATAACAACGAAATTAATAAAAAAATTAATATTATAAAACCTTCATTTGAAATTAAATTTATTAATGCATCTTTACCTAAGGATATTTATGAATTTAATCAAGATTTAATTAATAAAGTTAAAAATAACACTAAAGAAATTATACAACAAAATAAGATTGAAGATTTAAATACTGAAAAATCTTATAGACGAAAAATAAAAAAAAATAGTTGATAAACAAGTATAAATTTATTTGCCTTACATATTTCTTATTTATTTTTAATAATATATATAGTTATGAGCTGATAAGAGATCCTATATTTGAGAATTATTTTTCAGATATAAGTAATCAATTAAAATTAGAAAAAATAGATGTTTTTTTAATTAAAAATAAAACGTCTAATGCTTTTGTTATTGAAGATAATATTTATTTTACAACTGGACTATTAGAGGTAATTAACGATGAAGATACACTTAAAGCTATATATTTACATGAATATGGGCATATTATTAAGAACCATTTCCAAAGTAAAAAAATTAAAATTCAACAATCTAAAAATAAAGCTAATTTTTTTGATCTATTTTCTGTTGGTCTAGCTGTACTTACAGGGAATGCAAACATAGGGGTCGGTAGTTCTATTTCTCTCAATAGTAATCTTATTAATGAAATTTCTAAACATTCAATCAATTTTGAAATTGAAGCAGATAATTTTATGATAAATCAAATAAAAAAAAATAAAATAAATACTTCAGAATTAAAATCTTTTTTAAGGAAAGTTGATGATCCTAATAATAATTACTTTAGAACACACCCAAGAAGTGAAGATAGGATAAATAATTTGAAAAAATTCAAATATAAAAAGTCTAAAAATTCTGAAAAATTCGAATGGATTAAATCTAAGTATTCCAAAAATTCAAAATATAAAAATTTTAATATTTTTTTTAAAAATTTAGAAAAAGGTATATTTAATGAAGAAGAAAAATTAAATAAAATTAATCGAGAATTAATTAGATATGAGGCATTTAAAAAAGGTTTTATTGTAAATGACTGGAATAATGAATTTCAAAATTTATTAACAATTAATGGTAATTCTTTTCTAAAAATAGAATATATAAACTATTTATTGGATAATAATTTAGATGATGAATATTACATTATAGAAGAGTTTAAATTTGATAGAGACTTGATTAATGAATATTTTTACTACTTTATTTATGGTAAGTACTATAACAAAATAGGGTCTATAAATTTAGCTAACTTTTATTTTTGTAATTTTTATAAAGCCGTAAATTTAGAAAATAAAGCTGATTTTTTTTGTAAAAAATATGATATCAAAGACATTCCTACATTAGATAAATCATATGCCCTATTTAAATAGAGAACAAATATTAACTCTTATTGAGAAAAAACATATTTATTCTGATAAATCATTAACTAAAAATCAAATACAGCCAGCCTCATTAGATTTAACACTATCTGACAAATGTCATAGAATAAAAGCATCTTTTATTCCAAACAACATAAAAATATCAAAAGTTATAAAAGAATTATCTCTATCAAAGATTGATTTAAATCAAAATACACTTTTAGAAAAAAATTGTATTTATTTGTGTGAATTAAATGAAAAATTAAACTTACCAAATAATATAATGGGAAAATCAAATCCTAAAAGTACAACTGGACGATTAGACATATTTACACGTGTAATAACAGAAAATGGAAGAGAATACGATTTTATAGATTATAAATATACAGGAAAATTATACTTAGAAATTATTCCACAATCTTTTAGTATTATTATAAATAAAAACACTTCTTTAAATCAGATAAGATTTTTTCAAGGTACGAATATAGAAAGTAAATTTAAACAAATAAATATTTCTGTATCCATTAAAAAAAATCAAGTTACTGCATATAAGGCTAAAAAAATTACATCGGCAATTGATTTAAATAAAATTAATTTTTATAAAGTAAGTAAATATTGGGAAAAAATTATACCTGAAGACAGTTATTTTATAATCGAAAGAGATGAGTTTTATATACTTAGATCTATGGAGTCAATTATTGTCAAAAATAATCAAGCTGCTGAACTTGAGCCTTTTAAAGATAGCTTTGGTAATTTCAGGGTACATTATGCTGGTTTTTTTGATCCTGGATTTGGTAATAGCAAATCAGGCACCCCTGCTGTTCTTGAACTGCGTGCTTATGATACACCATTTATAATAAGAGATGGTCAACTAGTAGGTCAGCTAAATTATTATGAAATTGATGAAATCAAAAAAGAAACCTATGGGCTTTCAATTAAATCTAGTTACTCTAATCAAAACTTAAAGTTAGCAAAACAATTCAAGTAGTAAGTTATATAGGAGTTTTATTTTGATATCTATCAGGTATATTAGACAGAATGTTAGATAAACAAATTAATCAGACAATTGATGCTTTGATAAAAAAAATTAAGGACAATGATTTAGGTTCTATCAAATTATCAAATAAAACAAACACTATTGAAATTTCTAATAAATCAATGACACTTGGCTCTAATCAAAACACTCAAAATATTTCACCTACAAATAATCTTAATTTAAAGAATGAAACAATTGAAAATTTTATAAGTATTGATAGTCCTATGGTAGGGATTATATACTTAACTCCAAAACCTAGTTCTCCACCCTTTGCAAAAAAGGGTCAGAAGATTAAAAAAGGTGATACAATTTGTTTAATTGAGGCAATGAAAACCTTCAATGAAATTAAATCTGATAGAGATTGCACAATTAAAACAGTAATGGTTAAAAATGGTGAAGCAGTTGAATTTGGCCAACCTCTATTTGAAATATCGTAATTGTTTAAAAAAATATTAGTCGCAAATAGAGGGGAAATCGCAGTTCGTATTATACGAGCATGTAAAGAACTTAACATCAAAACAGTTGCCATACACTCTAATGTAGATACAGAAGCAATGCATGTGAAACTAGCTGACGAAAGTATCTGCGTTGGTAGTGCCCTACCTAATGAAAGTTATCTAAATATTCCAAGTATTATAAGCGCAATTGATATAACAGGAGCTGATGCTGTTCATCCTGGATATGGATTTTTGAGTGAAAACGATAAATTTGCAAAAATATTAAGTTCACACAAAGTAAAGTTTATAGGGCCTACTTCAAAATCTATCTTAGAGTTAGGTAATAAAAGCAATGCTTTAAGACTAGCAAGCGAATTTAAATTACCTATTTTAGGAAATAAAAATTCTAAAAATATAGACAATATAATTGATGCTCAAAAAATATCAAAAGAAATTGGTATGCCTGTTGTTATCAAAGCAGCCTATGGGGGCGGTGGTAAAGGGATGAGAGTATTTAAAAATAGTAGCGAAATAGATAAATTCTTTTCTCAATTGAAAGCAGAAGCTAAAAATTATTTTGGTGATGACACTATGTATGCTGAAAAGTTTTTGACAAATGCAAAACATATAGAATTTCAAGTAATATCAGATCCAAAGAATAACTATGCAGAAATAATTGGGCAAAGGGATTGTTCGATTCAACGTAAAAATCAAAAAATTATTGAAGAAATACCATCTGAATTCGTAGATATAAATAATTTAAAAGTAATAGAGAAGAGTATTAAAGATCTATTGCTTAAAAACAAATATGAAGGCTTAGGAACCTTAGAATTTTTATATCAAGATAATGAAATATTTTTTATTGAAATGAATACAAGATTACAGGTTGAACACCCTGTAACAGAAGAGGCATTTGATATTGACTTAGTAAAATATCAAATAATGGTTGCTGCTGGGTATAAAATTGATCTAAGTAATGTAATAAAAAAAAATCACACTATTGAATGTAGAATAAATGCAGAAAACGCTAAAGATTTTTCACCTAGTCCAGGAACAGTAAAATTTATAAATGTTCCAGGAGGAAGAGGAGTTCGAATAGATACAGCCTTATATACAAATTATAAAGTTAATCCTCATTATGATAGTCTTATTTTAAAAATAGTATCTAAAGGGAAAGATAGAAATGAGTCTATATCAATAATGAAAAGAGCATTAGATGAGATAATCATAGAGGGAATAGATACAAATATTGAATTACACAAATGGATTTTAAATCAAAATGATTTTATTAATGGTATTTATAATACAAATTGGCTAGAAAAAAATATTTCTAAATTTAATTAGCAATCAGTCAATGAAATTTCATATATCTTATTAGAATACAAATTTAATTCGTCTGTATATTTAAAAAACCAACCAATAAATATATTGTCATTTTGAGTAATTTTTAATAAAGCAGCAGTATCAAGATATTTATCAAATTCAATGTTTTTGCAAGAAACTAATTCAAATGATAAATTTCTAAATTGATATGAATTTGAAAACTCAATCTCATATTTCGATGATGAAGATTTATCTAAAATGAGTAGTTTTATATTGTTAATTTCTATAGCTTCTAATTGACCAAAAAAAATACTATTTAAAAATAAAATTATTAATAATTTCTTCCAAAGACACTGCATCAATATTATCAGACGTGTAATCATTATTTTTAAGTAGTACCTCACTTTCTCCTAATTGTATTTCTATATATGGAGATCCTATAAATCCGTTATTAGATATTTTAAATGTTGAGTTACTAGGTATTTTTACACTTTCATCGATAGATGATGTAATAATTGCCATGTAATTCTCTTGATCTAATGAAATACCTGAAACTTCCCCTACTTTAACACCTTTAATTTTAACATCGTTACCTATATTCACATTACCTATGTCAAAAAAACTAGAATTAATTTGAAAAGTTTTGATTTTGTTAAAAAGATTTATTTTAGAAGAATAATAAAAGATACAAATTATAGATATTATTAATATCAACAATCCAAGAATAAATTCTATATTTATTTTCTTATTCATTTAAATCATTTAAATATCTAAGAAACATATCAACAGAGTATGAGTCTTGAGTTTGATTAAAAACATATTTTTGATTTGATTTATCTAAGTATTCACCAAATCCAGGTTCTATAGACAGTGCTTTCCTTCCAAAAATACCTTCACTTTTAATTTTTATAATTGAATCCTCCGGAATATTATATTTTCTTTCAATATAACCATTAATAATAATTCCATCAGGAGAAATCTTTATTTTATTTACATCGCCTATCTTTATACCAGCTAATTTTACTTCAGAATTATTATTGATGCCCTCAACATAATTAAAGGTGGCAATAAAAGGGATGGGGTCATTATTAGAAATATTTTTAAGAAGCAAAAAAAGAAATATTAAAATAAAACTAAATAAAATACCTAATTTAAAATGGTATATTGAGTCATAAGAGTCAAGTTCTTGTGTTATTTTGGATTCCAACTGTTATAACCCTTATCAATAGTTTCTTTATGTTTTACTGAATGTTTTTGTATTCTTCTTTTCACCATACTCTCTTGATTATTTGTATCTATATCAAGATTTAAAATTTCATCAGAAGTATTATGTAACCAATTATGAAATTGTGTTGGAAGTGACTCTGGTCCAAAACCCTGAGCATAGACTACCCATCGTTTTGAAGAGTTTTTTTTATCATGATAATATTTATTACCTAGCGAATCTTGATGAACAAGATTACCATTAAAATAAGAATATAATCTAAAACCTAAAGACATGTATATTTATAACAAATTAATAACTTTATGAGAATAATACTTATTACTTTTATTCTAATAGTCAATTTATCACATCCATTATTTGCAAAAATAGCCAGTGTAATAGGTAATCCCCTATCACAAGAAATATATTTTGAAGTTAACAAGGACACAAAAAATTATCCAGCGTCACTTACTAAAATTATGACTCTTTATATAATATTTGATGAATTAGAGCAGAAAAAGCTTAATTTAAATGATCGTGTGTACTTCTCTAAACATGCAACTTATCAACAACCCTCTAAATTAGGCATAGCAGAGAAGGATTTTATCACTGTTGATGAATTGATTGACTCATTAATAGTCAAATCGGCAAATGATGCAGCTGTAGCGATTGCTGAAAAAATATCAGGTAGTGAAAAAAAATTTGTTATAAAAATGAACAATTATGCAAAAAAGTTAAATTTAAAAAATACAACTTTTTCAAATCCACATGGTCTTCCAGATAGAGCTAACCTATCTTCTGCCTATGATATTTTCAAACTTAGCTCTAAAATTATTAAAGATTTCCCTCAGCAACTACACCGATTTAAAAAAACTAAAGTTAAAATTAAAGGTAAAAATCATACAACTCATAATACATTATTAAAAAAATATGATCATTATATTGGTTTAAAAACTGGCTATATAAGAAAATCTGGGTTTCAGATATCACTTTTATCGATAAACGGCGATAATTATTTATTGGGTATATATTTTGGTGGAAATTCTGCTAAAGAAAGGAATAATAAAATTAACTTTCTTATGAATAAATATAGCAATAAAAATACGTCCAAAAATGAAGAAAATAAAAAATTAATTGTTAAAAATGAAAAAAAAAGTACCAGTAATTACTCTGTTCAGACATCCTCTTTCAAAAAAATTAGTAAATCAAAGATGCATATTAATTTACTGAAAAATAAAATAAAAATACTCAGAAGTTTTGAGCATCATATAAAAAAAAATGGTAGATATTTTATAAGTTATATTAATGTTGTTGATCATATAACAGCAAAAAACTTATGTAATGAGATTAAATTAAATAAACTAGACTGTTTGATTAAAACTAGTTAATTCCTTTATATCTAGTGAATATGTATTAAGTATTGATATTAGTTTAATTAATTCTTCTTTAAATTTATCTTTAACAAAGTGTTCGAGTCTAAATACTATACAATTTTGAGTATTTGAAGCTCTTAGAAGAAACCAGAAATTTTCAGTTTCTAGTCTTACACCATCAATTGTGATTAAATTGACTCCAGTATCGTAATGCTTAGGTATATCCTCTACTATTTTATCTAAAAGACTAAATTTAATTTTTTCATCACAATATAGTTTTATCTCAGGTGTTGATGATGATTTCATATAAACACTTGTTAATTCATTTAATGTTTTTTTTGTATTATTGAGTATCTTAATTAATTTCAAAGAAGCATATATGGCATCGTCATATCCATAATATTTATACTTATAAAAAATATGTCCACTCATTTCACCAGCTATATCTGCATTTTTTGTAGATATCATCTCTTTAATTAAAGAATGTCCCGTTTTTGACATATGAATGTCGACACCATTATTTTTAAGCGTATCAAAAAGTATTTTGCTACACTTTACATCAGCTATAGCAACTAGGTCTTTTTTTTCTTTTAAAAGATCAAGACATAAAAGTAAAAAAATAATATCCGAGTAAATCAATTCTCCTTTATTATCCAATATTCCAATTCGATCACCATCTCCATCAAATGCAATACCTAAGTCGAATTTTTTTTCTTTAATATAATTTGATATCTGAGTAATATTTTTTTTAATTGTTGGATCAGGGTGATGATTTGGAAAATTACCATCTATGCTTCTATTCAAAATAATATTAGTTCCTTTTATCGAATTAATAATTTTATGAATTATTGGTGCAATGGCTCCATTTCCTGGATCCCAAACTATTTTAAGCTTATCTAAATTATTAAATTGTGAAATAATTTCCCCTGTGTAAGGAGTAATTACATCTTTAAATGTTAATAGACCCAATGTTGAAGATAAAGAGGCATCGTCTATATCGTTTAACAATTTTATCTTTTCTCCAAAAAAAGGTTTATTATTAATAATTATTTTTAATCCATTATATTCTTTTGGATTATGAGAACCTGTAATCATTATTAAATTAGGAATATCTAGTTTTTTTGTAGCATAATAACTCACTGGAGTTGGTATTAGTGAAATATCTACTACATCAACACCATGTTTTCTGAAAGTATCAATCAGTTTATTTTTAATTTCTAAGGAAGATAATCTTCCATCATGACCTATGATGATTTTTGGAGTGTTAATCTGAGAAATTATATTTGAGATTTTTTTTGCAATATTTTCTACGTCTTCTAATTTCAATGATTTTTGGTAAATGCCCCTAATATCGTATTCTCTAAGTATTTCTGTGTTGATCATCGAGATAAACTATAAATTTAATATATAAGTTGCAATTGATAAAAATGATAAAAAACCAAATACATCTGTGAAAGTAGTAAGAACAATTCCAGATGCCAATGCAGGATCTATTTTCATTTTATTAATAGTAATTGGGATAATTATACCTACTAAACAAGCAAAACCTAAATTTATTAAAATGGCAAAAGATATCGCAAATGCTAATACAAGACTATCAAACCAATAATAAGCTATTAATCCCATTATTAAAGAAAGTGCAAATCCATTAATACTTCCTATTAAAAATTCTTTAACAACTAATTTAATATAGTTTGAATTATTGATATCCTTTGTGGCTATGGCTCTTACATATATTGTCATAGCTTGTGTGCCTGCATTACCTCCCATTGAAGCTACTATGGGCATTAAAACTGCTATTGCTATCATTTGCTGTAACTGTTCTGAATATATATCTATAACAAGAGATGCTAATATGGCAGTCAATAAGTTTAACCCTAACCAGATAAATCTTGAAGTGGCAGATGTAAAAGCACCTTTATAAAAGTCATTTACAAATAAACCTCCTAATTTTCTCATATCATCTTCTGACTCTTCATGATCAATTTCGACAACATCATCAACTGTCATGATACCTATCATTTTATTATCCAAATTTACAACAGGTGCTGAAACTAAGCCATACTGCCTAAAAGTGTATGCGATATCTTCAATTTTCTCATCAGATTTAATAATATGTATGTCCTTATAAATAATTTCCCTTAATTTTTTGGATCTTTTTGATCTTAAAACTCTTCCTGAAGGAACATATCCAATGGGGGTATTTTGGTCGTCTACAATAAAAATATTATAAAAATCCTTAGGGCCTCTTCGAGTATTTCTTAATTGATCTATTAGTTCACCAACAGTTAAGTTAGACTTAATAGAAAGATAGTCTCTGTTCATGAGTCTACCAGCAGAATTTTCATCATACTTTAAGCTTTCTTCAATTCTTTCTCTTTGCTGAGATCCAAGCTTAGAAAGTATCTCAACTAATTCTTTAGTTTCAAAATCACCAAGAATTTCAACCGCATCATCTAAATCTAAATATTTAATTAAATTAACCAATTGTTTGTTGGGTATCATATGCAAAATATCATCCCGCGTTTCTTCGCGTAAATAGGCAATAAAGTCTGGGTGAAAGTATTTAGTATGAGTTTTTAATATTGATGACTGTAAATCAAATGAAAGACTTTCAATACTGTCTGCTTGATCAGCTGAATGAAGTGATTTTATTGACTTAATATATTCTTTTTTATTAAATTTTTGCATTTATATTATATACATGGTGCGGACGAGAAGACTCGAACTTCCACAGGATTTAATCCCACAGCGACCTCAACGCTGCGCGTCTACCAGTTCCGCCACGTCCGCAATTAATAGATTTAATTAATAAAGAATGATTGAAATAAAACAACTAAAAGGGCAAAAAAAATATCAAGAAGTAACCCAATTAATGCATAAACATATTCAAAAAATGTCTGAAAACATAAAAGAAGAGGAAATATGGTTCTTAGAACATGAAAATGTCTTTACTGCAGGAAGTTCTACTCCCAGAGAATTTAAAAAAAATGAAATAAATAAGATCCCTGTCATTAAAGTTAATAGAGGTGGTAAAGTTACGTTTCATGGGCCCGGCCAATTAGTGATTTATCCCTTAATTAATTTAAAAAAAAGAAAAAAGAATATTATAGATTACATAAATTCATTAGAAGATATATGTATAAAAGCATTCGGGAGAAGTAATATCAAACTTTATAGAAAAAAAGAAAAAAATAGAGGTTTGTGGGTTGAAAACAATAATGAATTAAAAAAAATAATATTTATTGGTTTAAGATACTCAAAGGGTATCATTCATCATGGGCTATCTATTAATTTTAATCTTGATTTAGATAATTTTCAGAAAATTGATCCTTGTGGTCTCAATTCCAAAGATATAAGCAGCTTAAAAGCTCTGAAAATAAATTATAATAAGGGAAAAATATATCAGGATCTTAAAGAGGAATTTATGAGAGTGTTTTATTAGGATTTATTTTAAATTTATAAAATTTACCATCTAATTCAAAAATAATTTTATAAGAGCAAAGAAGTAGTTTATTAAATTTATTACCAGAAAACTTTTTATCACCAATGATAGGATTTTTATTAAGATAGAATTGAAGTCTAATTTGATGTTTTTTTCCTGTAAATAATTTAATCAAATAACAATTATCATAATTATCTAGTTGAATTTTTTTATACGCTAGTTTTAATTCTTTTTTATCAGAATTATAATTAATCAACGTATCAGTATTTTTATAAAATTTAGTATTTGTTACAGCAATGTAATATTTTTTAATTTTATTATTTAAAAATAATGATGAGATTTTACTAGCAGTGATTCTATTTTTTGCAAAAAGCATGAGCCCTGAAGTATCTTTATCTAATCGATGAACTATATATAATTTATGCTCGATAACATTTTCATATATGTCTTTTAATGAAATTAATACTTTAGACCCTCTTTGAACAGAATATCCATCAATTTTGTTAATAGCTATAAAATCATTGTTTTGAAATATAATTTGATCTTCAAAAATCTTTTTTTTATCTTTACTGATTTTAATAGTATTTGATAAGTCATTACTGATTTCAAATTTATAATATATATATACAACGTCCCCTTTTATTAATGATGAATTAGCTTTAGATTTTTTGTTATTAATTTTTATTTTGTATTTTCTAATTAATCTTTGTAATAAAGATAAAGGTAAAGACTCAAAATAATGAAATAAAAACTTATCTAATCTTTTATAGCTTTGATCTATCTTAATTTGCAAATCTAAGACTAATCATATGAAATAAATAAAAGAAAAGAAAAGATATAAAAATGTTAAGAGAAAAATATATTAATGCTTTGATAAAAAATTTATTTGATACTAATGAAAATAGTTCCATATTGAAGGAAGATAGAGTAGTAAAACTCCCAAAAAAACCGATATAAACAAAAATATATAGAGCACCATTAAATTTATTTAAAAAATAACCTGCCATAGCAGATCCAATAATATTCACTAATATAGTTGCTGCGGGTAGCCCTAAAATAGTGAAATTTAAAAGAGTAAAGAAGTAACGAAAGCTAGATCCTAATATAGCACCTATCACGAGCGCTAAATAAGATGACATTGATTATTATTTTACGAATTGAATGATACTTGTATGGGCAAAGTCGCCAAACCTATTGCCTTTTTTGATAATACGAGTATACCCACCATTTCTACTTTTCTGTTCTTTAGAAATTTCAGAAAAAAGTTTTTGACAAGCTTCCTTATTATTAAAAAGCTTTGACAGTATATATTTTCTATTACTTAAATTATCGTTTTTTGCTTTGGTCACTAATTTCTCAATAAAAGGTCTGAGTTCTTTTGCTTTTTCAGTAGTTGTTGTAATAGTCTCATGCTTAATAAGGCTGATAGATAAGTTCTTTAGTAAGGCTAATCTATGAGATGAAGTTCTATTTAACTTTCTTTGTTTAAGTCCGTGTTTCATTATACCTTAAATGGATCTTCATATTTCTTTGATAATTCTTCTATATTCTCTGGCGGCCAACCTGGTAGGTCCATTCCCATAGAAAGGCTCATTGACGATAGAACTTCCTTAATTTCATCAAGGGACTTTCTACCAAAATTTGGTGTTCTCAGCATTTCACCTTCTGTTTTCTGAACTAAATCACCAATATAAAAAATGTTATCATTTTTTAGACAGTTCGCTGATCTAACAGATAGCTCAAGTTCATCAACTTTCTTAAGTAGATTTTTATTAAATTGCGGTTCATTTGAAGATTGTAGTTTTTTTCTTTCATCTTCAGTTGGTTCTTCAAAGTTAATGAAAGGTTTGAGTTGATCTTGAAGAATTCTTGCAGCTAATGCAGCGGCATCATCTGGGGATACTGTTCCGTTTGTTTCAATATCTAAGATAAGTTTATCAAACTCAGTGTCTTGACCAATACGAGAATTTTCAACATTAAATGAAACTCTTTTTACAGGACTGTAGGTGGCATCTAGCATAATTTGACCTACACTTTTATTTTCATTATCTTTATTTTTTTCAGCTGAAATGTAACCTTTATTTATATCTAGGAATATTTCTAAATTTACTTCTCTGTTAGAGTCAACATTCATTATTACGGCATCTTTATCTACTATTTCAACTTCAGGATTTTCTTCGAAATCTGAAGAAAGAACTTCTTTAGGTCCTTTCACATTTAAACTTAACTTTTGGGAGTGATTACTTTTAGAATTGAAAGTAACATTTTTAAGGTTCATGATAATATCAGTTACGTCCTCTCTAACGCCCTCTATTGTAGAAAATTCATGAAGCACACCATTAATTTTAATTGAAGATATGGCAGTGCCCTGTAATGATGACAAAAGTACTCTCCTTAAGGCATTTCCTAAAGTAGTACCGAAACCTTTTTCCAAAGGTTCAATAACTACTGTTCCAAATTTTTTATTATCGCTGATTTTATAATCAACTTTGTTTGGTTTAACCAAGGTAATCCAATTATTCTCTATCAATTTTAACTCCTATAAATTTAGTTTATACTCTTCTTTTCTTTTTAGGTCTGCATCCATTATGTGGAAGCGGTGTAACGTCTTTAATATTATTTATAATAAATCCAATATTTTGTAATGCTCTAAGAGCTGACTCTCTACCAGATCCAGGGCCTTTCATAAGAACATCAAGTTTTCTTAGTCCACTGTCATAAGCTTTTTTTCCTGCTGCATCTGTTGCAATTTGTGCAGCATAAGGAGTAGATTTTTTTGAACCCCTAAAACCCATGGATCCACTGGAGGACCATGATACTGCATTGCCACTTACATCAGAAATGGTAACAATTGTATTGTTAAAGGAACTTTTGATATGAACAACACCATTTTGTCCAAAATTTTTTTTTGATTTTTTTTTATCAGAAGATTTTTTTTCAGTTTTTGCCATTTTATTTAGTTACTTTTTTCTTTCCTGCAATAGCAACAGCCTTACCTTTTCTTGTTCTTGCATTAGTGTGTGTTCTTTGACCCCTTGTAGGGAGTTGTTTTCGATGTCTTAAACCACGATAGCAACCTAAGTCTTTTAATCTTTTAATATTTTGAGATACTACTCTTCTAAGGTCACCTTCAACAGTATAGTTTTCATCTATAGATTTTCTTATTTTAGAAATTTCTTCCTCAGAAAAATCTTTTATCCTTTTAGTGGGATCTAAACTGTTTGCTTTTAAAATATCCAACGCATATTTAGCACCAATTCCATGGATATATGTGAGAGAAACTAATGCTCTTTTATTTACTGGTAAATTTACACCTGCTATTCTTGCCAATTGAGATCTCCTGAAGGGGTGAAAATATTGAAAAAGTATTTAAAAGTCAATATAAATTACCTCAATTTAATCCAAGTTTATCAACGATTTTAGCAGTTACAGCGTTGATTTCATCATTAGCCTGAATATCAGTAACTTGATAGTTTTTTTTGAGTGAATTTGTTATTTCTTGATGAGATTTTTTATAAATTTGTAATCTTTTTTCAAAAAAACTATCATCCGCTCTAGACTCTTCCATTGATCTTTTTTTTATTCTTTGAAGAAGTTGACTATCTTCAACTTCAAAGTTGATAATACTTAGTTCTTTATTATTGAAAATTTCAAGAAGTGAGTCAGCTTGAATAGAACTTCTAGGAAACCCATCAATCAATATCTGTTCATTGGATAGAGAATTTACTTTTTCTTTTAATACTGAGATTACAACAGTATCCTCGATTAAATCACCATTATCCATTTTATGCTTAATTTCTTGACCTAAAATACTTTCATCTTGGGATTTCTCTTTTAGAAGCGAACTAACAGTTAGAATATTTAAATCTGGTAAAATACTGTCTTTTAAGATATTTGCTTGTGTCCCCTTACCACAACCGGGAGGGCCAATAAAAACTATAACCATTTACTTTTATAAACTTTGTTTTTGCTTAATAGTTTTTCATATTGAGATGAAAATAATTGTGTTTGAATTTGTGAAAAGAAATCCATAGCAACAATCACAACAATCAAAAGACTTGTTCCTCCTAGATAAAAAGGAACTGATAATCTAGCAATTAAAAATTCAGGAATTAAAGCAATTAATCCTAAGTATACCGCACCTACGAATGTTAATCGATAAATAACATGTTCTAAATAAGTAGCTGTTTGTTCTCCTGGTCTATAACCTAAAACAAAACCACCGTTATTTCTTAAATTTTCTGCCTGTTCTTTAGGGTTGAAAACAATACTAGTATAGAAAAATGCAAAGAAAACAATTAGACCGAAAAAAAAGGCCATATAAAGTGGCTTACCATGAGATAAGTAAAATCCTAAACTAGATAAGAAACCCGTACTTTCAGGTGAAAAGTTAGAAATAGTATTTGGAAATAATAATAATGATGATGCAAAAATGGCAGGGATAACACCTGCTATATTTATTTTAATAGGAAGATAAGAGGATTGGCCACCAAATACCTTATTCCCCACTTGGCGTTTAGGATATTGAACCAATAACCTTCTTTGAGCTCTTTCTATGAAGACGATGACGACTATTAGTATAAGAAGTAAGAAAATAATTGATATAATTGCAATAGCTGAAAGTGCACCAGTTCTTCCTAGTTCAAAGGTGTTAAAAATAGCGAATGGAAGATTAGCAACAATACCTGAAAAAATTATTATGGAAATTCCACTTCCAAAACCATTTTCAGTTATTTGCTCACCTAACCACATTAAAAATATAGTTCCTGATGTCATAGTTATGACAGCAGATATCTGAAAAAAAGCAACACTTCCTAAAGTTGGGTCAACTGTATCAGACAAATTTAGTATACCGTTGGAGATACCATAGCTCTGAAAAAGACCCAAAACTATTGTTAAATATCTCGTATACTGCTGAATTTTTTTCCTACCTTGTGTGCCCTGCTCTTTAAGAGCCTTCAAGCTATCAAAAGAGGATTGCATCAATGTCATTATAATAGATGCAGAAATATAAGGCATAACCCCTAGTGTAAAAATTGACATACGCATTAAAGCGCCACCGGAGAACATATCAAATATTCCTAAAATTCCGCCTTGATGTTGCTCGAAAATCTGCTCTAAAACAGCTGAGTTAATGCCTGGAACAGGAATATAAGTTCCTAGTCGGTAAACAGCTACTGCAAATAAAACAAAACCTAATTTTTTAAATAAGCCTGAGCTTTTAATTGCTTCGCTATAGTCAATACTAGGAACTTTGATATTCATAATCTAAAAATTATGATGTCGATCCACCAAGATCTTCAATTCTTTTCTTAGCTCCAGGAGTTACCTTGAAGTCTTTAAATTGAAGCTTTTTTTTAAATTGAATTGAGTCAATTAATTTTATAGATTTATTATGGTCTTTCTTTTTAAGAAAACCAACCTCAATTAAAAACTTAATATCAATTAAAGAATTTTCATCAAATTTGTTAAAACTTACTAAAGATATAGATAAAGATTTAGGGTTGATTTTTTTTAATGAATTAAAACCTCTTTTAGGTGTTTTTCTATAAATTGGCATTTGTCCACCCTCAAAATTTCGAACTGCAACACCTGATCTAGATTTTTGCCCTTTATGACCTCTACCTGCTGTTTTTCCTAAACCAGTGCCTATTCCTTTACCTTTTCTTTTTCTTGAAGTTTGACGTTGTTTGGAAATTTGATTAATCATTCTTAATTTTCTCTTTTACTTATGACAGAATTTATTTCTATACTTCTTCTAGCAGATACTGATTTTGGAGTATTAATGCTCTTGAGGGCTTTAATTGTTGAACGAACAATATTATGTGGGTTTTTTGTACCAATTGCTTTAGATACAACATCAGATATACCCAATGCTTCAAAAATAGCTCTTGAAGGACCACCAGATATTATTCCAGTTCCTTTTGGTGCAGATCTTAGGATTACAGTACTTGAAGAAAACTTCGCCTTAACATCATGATGGATAGTTCTACCCTCTCTTAATGGGATTCTTACCATAGTTTTTTTAGCTTCTTCTGAAGCTTTTCTAATAGCCTCAGGTACCTCTTTTGCCTTACCTGATCCAAAACCGACTCTTCCCTGACCGTCACCACTTACAACGAGTGCTGCAAAACCAAATCTTCTTCCGCCTTTAACAACTTTAGATACTCTTCTTACTGAAATTAGTTTTTCTATAAATTCTTTGTTTGCATTATTATCTAACATTAAAATGATAATCCTTTTTCTCTTGCTGCATCAGCTAATACTTTAAGTCTTCCATGATACTTATAGGACCCCTTGTCAAATTTCACTTCTTTGATACCTTTTTCTATAGCTAGTTCAGCAATCTTTGAACCAACTATTTTAGCTATATCAACTTTCTTTTGTCCTTCATCTTTTTTTAATTTAACGGAAGAGAATGAACATAATGTTTTATCGTTACTTTCTGATAAAACAGAAGCATAAATATGTTTAGAAGATCGAAATACTAAAAGCTTATGCTTTTTAATTTCATTTAGCTTTTTTCTCACTCTTAATTTTCTTCTAGTAGCTCTAATTTTATCTTTATTCATTATTTTTTCTTACCTTCTTTTCTATAAATTCTTTCACCTTCATATCGGACACCTTTGCCTTTATATGGTTCTGGTTTTCTAAATGACTTAATTTCAGCTGCTACTTGACCTACTAGTTGCTTACTTGTTCCAGTTACAATAACAATATTTTTTTCAACTTTAATAGAAATGCCTTCAGGTATATCAAAATTTATGTCATGACTATAACCCAGAGAAAGGACTAACTTTTTTCCAGAAACATTAGCTTTATATCCAGTTCCTATAAGTTCTAATCTTTTTTCAAAGCCTTTAGAATTGCCAATTATTTCATTTTTAACGTTTGCATAAATAGTGCCAAGAAGTGCTTTATTTTCTCCAGAGAAGTGTAATAGGTTATCTTTGTGATCAACTTTAATTCCAATTGGTAGGACAGTTGATGATTTTCCTAACTTACCCTCAAAATTAATTTCATTATCTGTCATGGATATTTTAATATCTTCAGGGATATTTATAGGGTTTCTTGCTAATCTTGACATTACTTAGAAAACGCTTATTAGCACTTCCCCTCCAACTTTTTGATTTCTTGCATCAGCGTCTGACATAACACCTTTTGAAGTAGACAATATCGTAGTTCCTAAACCACCAATAGTCTTAGGAATTTCATCTACAGAGCTATAAACACGACAGCCTTGTTTAGTAATTTTTTCAATCTTATTAATTAGAGGAGAGCCCTTATAATATTTTAAAGTAATTGAGATATCTTTTTTTGTATCTCCTAATATTTCGAAACTATCAATGTATCCCTCTTTTTTTAAAACATCACACACATTAGCGTTTAATTTTGAAAAAATTGCTTTTACAGAGACTTTATTTGCTTTTTGTCCATTTCTAATTCTTGTAATCATGTCTGCTAGTGTATCGCTCATACTACCAACTCGCTTTCGTTAAACCGGGTATCTGTCCCTTACCTGCCATATCTCTTATAGCTATTCTAGATAAATTAAATTTACTATAAACTCCTCGTGGTCTACCTGATAAAAAACATCTATTTCGGTATCTAATTCTTGATGAATTTCTTGGTAAGGACTCAAGTTTCATTTGTATTTTTAATCTTTCTTCAAACGGAAGGTCTTTACTAGATAAAAGACTCTTTAGTTTTTTTCTTTTCTCACTAAGTCTATCTATTAGTGCTTTTCTATAATTATTTTTTTGTATTGCGCTTTGTTTTGCCATGATTAATTTAGAAATGGAAAGTTCATTAATTTTAACAATTCATATCCCTCTTTGTCATTGTTTGCTGAAGTGGCAATTGTGATATCAAAACCAAAGATATTTTCAACATTTTCAACACTTATTTCAGGAAAAATAATGTGATCTTTAATACCTATAGTTATATTACCTTGGCCATCGAATGATTTTTTGTTATAACCTCTAAAATCTTTAATTCGAGGCATAGCAATATTTACTAGTCTATCGTAAAACTCCATCATCATGTTTTTTCTAAGAGTAACAGAAAGACCCACTGGCATTCCTTTTCTAATTTTAAAGGAAGCAATAGCTTTTTTAGACATTCTAACCACTGGTGATTGACCGGATATAAGAGAGAGGTCTTTTTTCATTTTTTCAATAGCTTTGTTATCTTCTTTAATAGTTCCAATACCCGCATTGATCACTATTTTTGAAATTTTTGGAACAGCTAACTTATGAGGTATCTCTAAGTTTTTAGCCAACTGATCAGAAACATTAAATAATTCTTGAATTGAATTTGACATTAATATTTGTCTCCTGATGATTTTAAAACTCTAATTTTTTTTCCACTTTCTATTTTAAAACCTACTTTTGAGGATTTCTTAGACTTTGAGTCGTAAGCTAGAATATTGGAAATATGTATAGGCATTTCCTTGTCCACAATACCGCCTTTAGACTCTTGGGATGGTTTTTGGTGTTTTTTACTTACATTAACGCCAGATATAACTACTTTGTCAGAGGAATTGATAATCTTTGATATTTTTCCAATTTTTCCTTTATCTTTTCCAACTTTAACAATCACTTCATCACCTTTTTTATACTTTTTTATCATTATAATACCTCAGGAGCCAAACTAACGATTTTCATCATATTTCTTTTTCTAAGCTCTCTTGTAACAGGTCCAAAAATTCTTGTTCCAATTGGTTCATTTTGTTTATCCAGTAGAACAGCTGCATTTGAGTCAAATTTAATTGATGTTCCATCTTCTCTGATTAATGGTTTTTTTGTTCTTACTATAATTGCTCTTTGTACTTCACCTTTTTTTACTTTAGATCTTGGAATAGCATCTTTGACAGAAACAACAATAATATCACCAATTCTTGCGTATCTTCGTTTAGACCCACCAATAACTTTAATACAGCTGATTAGTCTAGCTCCAGAATTATCTGCCACTTGTAAATTAGACTCGGCTTGTATCATTATTTAACAACTTCCCATGATTTATTTTTTGAAATTGGTTTAGTTTCTTGAATCCTCACGGAGTCCCCAACAATAATTTTATTTTCAGTGTCATGAGCGAGATATTTTTTAGAAACTCTGATTAATTTTTTATAAATTGGGTGTGTAGTTTGTCTTGTTACTAAAACAGAAATTGTTTTATCTCCTGATTTTTTTACTACTTTTCCACTTAAAATACGTTTAGGCACTCTTATTTGACCTTTCTTTAGTTAGGAGCGATGCAATTTGCTTTTTAACTTTCTTAAATTGTGATGTATCTGTGAGCTGCCCACTTTTTTTCATTATTTTTAAATTAAATAATTCCTTTTTTAAACTGTTAACGTCTTTATCAGCCATTAAAATTGATCCAATGATACAAATGTTGTTTTAACTGGTAGTTTAGCGGATGCAAGTTCAAAAGCTTTTTTAGCCAGGTGCTTGTCAACACCGTCCACCTCAAACATTATAGTTCCAGGTTTAACCCTACATACCCATCTGTCAATAGCACCTTTACCCTTACCCATTCTAACTTCTGCAGGTTTAGCTGTGACTGGCACATCAGGAAATACTCTAATCCAAAGTCTCCCCGCTCTTTTTAAAAATCTTGAAATAGCTCTTCTAGATGCCTCTATTTGTCTAGCGGTCACTCTCTCAGCATCTAATGATTTTAGTCCATAATAACCAAATGTTAGTTCGTAATTACCTTTAGCACTTCCATGAATTCTTCCTTTGTGCTGTTTTCTATATTTAGTATTCTTAGGTATTAACATTAATTTGCTTTCTCTTTTTTCTCTTCAGATTTATTTGTTGTATTTTTACTTTCACCCTTAAATAACCAAACTTTAATTCCAATAATTCCATAAGTTGTTAGGGCTCGAGCTGTTGCGTAATCTATATCAGCTCTTAGAGTATGTAAAGGGACACTTCCCTCTGAAAACTTTTCTGTTCTTGCTATTTCAGCACCACCTAGTCTACCACCACAGACAATTTTAATACCTTTAGCACCTAGTTTAATTGCAGATAAACCTGATTTTTTCATAGCTTTTCTAAAATTTACTCTTTTTTCTAATTGCCTTGCAATAGAGTCAGCTACTAATGAAGCGTCTGTCTCAGGTTTTTTTATTTCTTTGATGTCTAATGAGATACTCTTGTCTGAGAGCTTTGATAGTCTATTTCTTAGCTTTTCAATATCTGCACCTTTTTTTCCAATAAGAACTCCTGGCTTAGATGTATGAATAATAATTTTAAGGTTTGCTGCAGCTCTTTCAATTATAACAGAACTAATGCCAGCGATTGAGTAATTCTTTTCTATATAATTTCTAATTTTATAGTCTTCTTTTAAAAAATTTGAATAATCTTTTTTTTCAAACCATGTTGATTGCCAATATTTATTAATTCCTACTCTTAATGAAGTTGGGTTAACTTTTTGTCCCATTATAATCTCTCCTCTAACACTAAAGTTAGCCTAGAAAAGGGTTTAATAATTTGAAACGCTCTTCCCTTACTCATTGGTCTAAATCTTTTCATTCTAAGACTTTTACCTACATAAGCCTCTTTAACAAAAAGTTTATCAATATCTAAATTATTGTTGTTCTCTGCATTTGCGACTGCAGAATTTAGTGTTTTTAAAACTTCTTTACTGACTCTTTTATTTGAAAACTTCAAAATATTTAAAGCTGCATTGATATCTTTTTTTCTAATATCTTTAACAATTAAATTTAGTTTTTGAGAACTAGTTCTTATCATTTTATTAATTGCTTTTACTTCTTTCGACATTTTTATTTTTTACCTTGAACTGCTTTCTTATCTCCTGAATGACCTTTAAAAACTCTTGTTGGAGAAAACTCACCAAGCTTATGTCCAACCATGTCTTCAGTCACATACACAGGTATGAAAGATTTTCCATTATAAACTGAAATGGTTACTCCAACAAAATCTGGGATAATTGTTGATCTTCTTGACCATGTTTTAATTGGAGATTTTGAACTTTCTTCTTTTGATTTTTTAACTTTTTTGAAAAGAGTTACATCAAAGTAAGGTCCTTTCCATACAGATCTTGCCATTACTTTTTAGCCCTTCTTGAAATAATCATTTTGGATGTAAATTTAATTTTTCTAGTCTTCTTACCTTTTGTCTTCATACCCCATGGTGTGGATGGGTGTCTACCGCCAGATGTTCTTCCTTCTCCACCACCGTGTGGGTGGTCGACAGGGTTCATAACAACGCCTCTTACAGTAGGCCTAATACCCAAATGTCTTTTGATTCCAGCTTTGCCTATTTTTTTATTTTTATTATCTTGATTGGATACAACCCCTATAGTCGCCATACATTCACCATGAACTAATCTAGTTTCTCGTGACGAAAGCTTAACCATTACATATTTTTCTTGTTCTCCAAGCACTTGAGCGAAAGATCCAGCAGATCTACATATTTTGCCACCCGCTCCTGGCTTTAGTTCAATATTATGAATAGAGGTACCAGTAGGAATATTTTTAATCTTCATTGCATTTCCAGATGATATTTCAGTTTTAGCTGAGGAAATAACCTTATCACCAATTTTTAAATCAGACGGTGCTATAATATATTCTTTTAAATCTTGATAGTTGATAAGTGCTATGAAAGCACTTCTATTTGGATCGTATTCAATTCTTTCAACTGTGCCTATTTTATCAAATGTATTCCTTTTAAAATTCACGAGTCTATATTTTTTTTTGTGACCACCTGATCTATGTCTAATTGTAATTTTACCTGTATTGTTTCTACCTGAATTTGGTTGTAAGTCTTGAAGCAATGATTTTTCAGGACGGCCTTTAAAAAGCTGAGATTTATCAATTTTTATGGTTTTTCTATAAGAAGGTGTCGTTGGTTTGTAAGTGATTAAACCCATTTTATACCTTACCACTCATATCTATAGTATTTCCCTCTTTAAGAGTGACTATTATTCTTTTAAGTTCTGATCTTGTACCTCTTTGTCCTTTGAATACCTTTGGCTTGCTCTTTACATTTAAACTATTAAGTTTTTGAACTTTAACTTTATAAATTTCTTCAATAGTTTTTTTAATATTTATTTTATTTGCGTCATTTCGAACCTCAAAAATGTATTTATTGAATTGGGCATTAGCTGTTGATTTTTCTGTAATAACAGGTTTTTTAATTAAGTTGAATTCCATTTTAGTTGCTAACTATGTATGAATTGTAAATAGAAGATTGTTTTGAGAATAAAATCATATCTGATTTTAATGCTGTATGAACCGAATAACTTTTGTCTGAAATAAAATATAATTTTTTGTAATTTTGAAATTTAATTACTAATTTATTATCTAATAAGTTAGTAAGAACAAAAATGATCATTTTATTTTGATTTTTTTTTAATAAATCTGAAATATTTTTTTCATCTAGTCTTTCTTCATCAAAAACGAAGAGTGCTTTATTGTTGCTTTTACTAACTATAGAGGAAATTAAAGCTGTTTTTTTGACTTTTTTATTAACTTTAAAAGAAACATCATGGAATTTTGGTCCAAAAGCTTTTCCACCACCTCTTCTTTGAGTTGTCTTTTTATTACCAGCTCTTGCGTTTCCAGTTCCCTTTTGTTTAAATAATTTTTTTCCAGATCCTGCTACTTCAGATCTATCAAGGCTGTGGTTATTACCTTGTTTATGTGTATAAATTTTTTGTAAAGATAAATGTAGTGCTTTTTCAGAAATATTTTTATCTTTTAGTGTAACTTGTTCAAACATTTATTTAAAGACCTTTACTATAGATTTGTTCTTACCTGGCACAGAACCTTTGATAAATATTAATTTTTTGTCTTGATCTATTAGAAGAACCTCTAAATTTTTAGTAGTTGTTAATTGATCACCTAAATGACCAGCCATTTTCTTTCCCTTAAATACTTTACCTGGGTTTTGATTTTGACCTGTTGAACCATGAGCTCTATGTGAGATAGAGACACCATGAGTTGCTCTCATACCACTAAAGTTATGTCTTTTCATAGCTCCGGCAAAACCTTTACCTGTTGATTGTGACTGTACTGAAACTTTATCACCAACTTTAAATTTAGGGTCTATTAATGAGCCAATCTCTAATAAGTCTTCATCAGTGGTTATTCTTTGTTCTTTTACAATTTTTTTTGGTTCTAAATTTAGTTTATTAAATTCTTTTAATTGAGGCTTATTAAGTTTTTTTGGTTTGAGAAAGCCTATAATATTTGCAAGATAACCATCTCTATCAATAGTTCTATTACCAACCACAGAGCAGCTATTGTAATCAAGAACTGTAGCAGAGACCCTAGTACCATTTTTGTTGACAAATGAAGTTTGGCCAATTTTGGTACTAATGATCATGATAATTATTTTTTAATTTTAATATCTACATTGACACCAGAAGCTAAATCGAGCTTCATAAGTGCATCAACAGTCTGAGGTGTGGGCTCAATAATATCCATCATCCTAATATGCGTTCGTAATTCAAACTGTTCTCTACTTTTTTTATCAACGTGCGGAGATTTATTTACAGTAACTCTTTCAATTTTAGAGGGCATAGGAATAGGACCAATCACTTTCGCACCAGTTCTTTTGGCTGTTTGAAGGATATCAATTGAACTTCTGTCTAAAATGTTATGATCAAAGGATTTAAGTCTAATTCTAATATTTTGATTTATCATGATTATGCCAGTTTTGATTTAATTTCTTCTTCAACATTTGAAGGTACTACATCATAATGTGAGAATAACATTGTATAACTTGCTCTTCCTTGACTCATAGAGCGTAGATTATTAACATAACCAAACATATTAGCAAGAGGAACTACTGACGATACAACTTTGGCGTTACCTCGATCCTCCATTTTTTCAATTTGGCCTCTTCTTGAATTTAAATCACCAATAATATCACCCATATAGTCCTCAGGAGTTACAACTTCGACTTTCATCATTGGCTCAAGTAGTTTAGGACCAGCTTTTCCGACAGCTTCTCTAAATGCAGCTCTAGAAGCTATTTCAAATGCTAACACTGATGAGTCTACGTCATGATAGGCTCCGTCGTGAACTTCAGCTTCGAAATCAATAACGTTGTATCCAGCAATGACACCATTTTGTGCAGCAAAGTTAATTCCTTTTTCGACACCTGGGATGTATTCTTTTGGAATATTTCCTCCAACAACAGTATTTAAAAATTTAACACCAGAGTTTCTTTCTAATGGTTTAAATTTCATTTTTACTCTTGCAAATTGACCTGCACCGCCAGATTGTTTTTTATGTGTGTAGTCAACTTCAACATCTTTAGTAATTGTTTCTCTGTAGGCTACTTGTGGTGCTCCCACATCTGCTTCAACCTTGAATTCTCTTTTCATCCTATCAACTAAGATTTCTAAATGGAGTTCACCCATTCCTTTAATTATAGTTTGACCAGACTCTTCATCTGAAGTAACTCTAAAGCTTGGATCTTCTTGAGCCAGTCTACCTAGTGCTTGTCCCATTTTTTCGTAGTCAGCTTTAGTCTTAGGTTCAACAGCAACTTCAATAACAGGGTCTGGAAATTCCATTTTTTCTAAAATAACATTATTTGAAGGATCACATAGTGTGTCACCTGTTGTTACGTTCTTTAATCCAACTAGAGCTACGATATCACCAGCTTTGGCTTCTTTGATTTCTTCGCGAGTATTTGAGTGCATTAAAAGCATTCTACCAATTCGTTCTTTTTGATTTTTTGATGAGTTTAATATAGTAGATCCAGAACTAAGATTTCCACAGTAAAGTCTACAAAATGTTATTTGACCAACAAAAGGGTCTGCAGCAACTTTAAAAGCTAATGCTGCAAAAGGTTCTTCTGGTGTGTTTGGAATTTGTAACTTCTCATCAGATCCCTCTTTAATACCCTCAACAAAACTAATATCTTTAGGAGATGGAAGATAATCAACAACAGCATCCAGTAAAGGTTGAACACCTTTATTTTTAAAAGCAGTTCCACATAAAACAGGAACAAATTTAAAATCTATAGTACCTTTTCTTATACAAGCTTTTAATGTATCAGTGGTTATTTCTTTTCCCTCTAAATAATCTTCTAACGCCTGATCGTCTGCTTCGACAGCGTTTTCAATGAGCTCTTCTCTTTTTTTCTTAGCTTCTTCTAACAAATCTTCACTAATCTCTGTTACATCATATTCGGCACCAAGACTGTCATCTTTCCAAATAATTGATTTAAAGTTAACAAGGTCAACAACACCTTTGAACTCTGCCTCCTTGCCAATAGCCATTTGTAAAACAAGTGGATTGGCTCCTAATCTGTCTTTAATAGATTGAACATTCATTTCAAAATCGGCTCCAAGTCGATCCATTTTATTACAAAAACAAATTCTTGGTACTTTGTATCTATCAGCTTGCCTCCAAACTGTCTCCGATTGTGGCTCAACTCCAGCGACGCCGTCAAAACAAGCAACAGCTCCATCTAAAACTCTTAAAGATCTCTCAACTTCAATTGTAAAATCGACGTGCCCTGGTGTATCAATGATATTAATTCTATGATCATTCCAAAAACAAGTAGTTGCAGCTGAGGTAATTGTTATTCCTCTTTCTTGCTCTTGTTCCATCCAGTCCATAGTTGCGGCACCATCATGTACTTCTCCTATTTTATGGGACTTACCGGTATAATATAAAATTCTTTCAGTGGTAGTAGTTTTGCCTGCATCGATGTGGGCCATAATTCCAATATTTCTATATTTACCTAAATCCATTTTTTACCACCTATAATGAGCGAATGCTCTGTTGGCTTCTGCCATTTTATGAACTTCGTCTTTTTTCTTAACAGAATTACCTTTGTTTTCAAAAGCATCAATTAATTCGTTAGCAAGTCTTTCTCCTTGAGTTTTTTCATTTCGCTTTTTAGAATTCGTTAATATCCATTTAAATGCAAGTGCTTGAGCTCTTGTACTTCTTACTTCCATTGGTACTTGATATGTAGCTCCACCAACTCTTCTTGATTTTACCTCAACTGATGGTTTAACGTTATTAATAGATTTTTGAAAATACTCAAGCGGATCATCGCTTTGATTATTACTTTTAATGATATCGAGAGCACCGTATACAATTTTCTGTGCAACTGTTTTTTTTCCACCCACCATAACTTCATTGATAAATTTATTTAGCACAACACTATTATAAATAGGATCGGGCAATACTTGTCTTTTCTCTGCTGCTCTTCTTCTTGACATTTTTTAAATTTTAATTCTTTGGCCTTTTAGCACCGTATTTAGATCTACGTTGTCTTCTTTTTTCAAGCCCTTGGGTATCCAAAGTACCTCTTATTATATGATATCTTACACCAGGTAAATCTTTAACTCTTCCACCACGAATTAACACTACAGAGTGTTCCTGTAAATTGTGACCTTCACCAGGTATGTAAGCTGTTACCTCTTGACCATTAGTAAGCTTTACTCTCGCTACTTTCCTTAGAGCAGAATTGGGCTTTTTTGGAGTAGTTGTATAAACTCTAAGACACACGCCTCTTTTTTGAGGACAAGATTTAAGTGCAGGAACCTTGTTTCTCTTTGAGACTTTCTCTCTAGATTTTCTAACTAATTGATTTATGGTCGGCATAGTTCGCAGAATATATTTATAGTATTAAGTATAGTCAACATCTATTTAGGGGTTTCTAGCTGTTTTAATAAAGAATTATCGCGGATTTTAGCCTCTTTTCGAAGTGCTCTTATAACATTGCCTGTTCCAGCTGGAATTAATTTACCAACGATGACATTTTCTTTTAGACCAGTTAATTTATCAACTTTACCATTAATTGCTGCCTCTGTAAGAACTCTTGTAGTCTCTTGGAAAGAAGCGGCTGAAATAAATGAATTAGTTTGAAGACTTGCTTTAGTGATACCAAGGATCATCATTTTAAAATCAACCTCTTTTTTGCCTTCTTTCTTTAGTATATTATTTTTTTCTACAACAGCTATTTTATCTTTTACATCTCCTACCAAATAATCACTGTCACCAGCACCAATTACTTCTACTTTTTGTAACATTTGACGTGTAATACATTCAATATGTTTGTCATCAATCAAAACACCTTGTAGACGGTAAACTTTTTGAACTTCTCTAACCATATATTCAGCTAAAGCCTCAATGCCAAGAATATTTAAAATATCTGTTGGAGCAGGAGTTCCATCTACTATCATATCACCTTTGTTTACTTTATCTCCCTCATTGAAATAAATATAAGTTCCTTTTGGAATTAAAAACTCAATTGGCTCTCCTTCCTCAGGATTAATTATAATTCTTCTTTTGCTTTTTATGTCTTTTCCAAATTCAATTGTTCCAGAAATTTCAGCTAATACAGCTGGATTTTTTGGTTTTCTTGATTCAAAAATATCTGCAACTCTTGGAAGTCCACCTGTTATATCTTTTGTTTTAGAAGAAGCTCTCGGAATTCTTGCAATAACATCACCGGCACTAACATCTTTGCCTTTTTCAATATTTAAAACAATACCAACACTTAAATCATATGTAGATGAATTTTTAGATTTAATTGGGTTACCATCTTTGTCTGTAATTAACAACTGAGGCTTAAGATCTTGTTTTCCTTGGAAGCTCTTCCAGTCAATTATAACTTTAGAGGAAATACCAGTAGTCTCATCAAACTTTTCAATAAAAGATACACCCTCAACTAAATCGCTGAAATCTAGTTTTCCTGTTTCTTCAGCAACAATAGGAACTGTATAAGGATCCCACTCGAGCAATAAGCTATTAAGCTTAACATCAGCGCCATTTTTAACTAATAATGTTGATCCATATGGTGCTCTGAATGATGAAACTAGAGTTTTGTTGTTATCAAATATTTCAAGTTCAGTAGTTCTATTAATAATGATTTCACTGCCAGATCCGTTTGTAACTGATCTAAGGTTTTTAATTTTTACTTTACCATCACTTGGTGACTCAAAATTAGATTTCTCGGCTGAAGAACTTGCAACACCACCCACGTGGAAAGTTCTCATTGTTAACTGAGTACCTGGTTCACCAATAGACTGGGCTGCTATAATTCCTACGGCCTCACCGGTGTTAACTGGCACTCCTTTAGCTAAGTCTCTTCCATAAGATTTAGCACAGATACCATGTGTTGTTCCACAAGTTATAGGTGATTTTATTCTTACAGATGTAATGTTTTCTTTTTCTAATAACTCAATTTCTTCATGTGAAATGTAATCGTCATTTTTTAGAATGACCTCACCTTTTTTATTTTTTACATCATCAGCTAGATATCTGCCAAAAACTCTTTCTGTTAGTGGTATAGAAACCTCACCTGATTCATAAATGGTGTCTACTGTTAAACCATTTTTACATGTACAGTCCTTACATGTAATTGTTAAATCTTGAGCTACATCAACTAATCTTCTAGTTAAATAACCTGAACTTGCTGTTTTAAGAGCAGTATCTGCTAAACCTTTTCTTGCACCGTGTGTAGAATTAAAATACTCAAGAACTGTTAAACCATCTTTAAAGTTAGATGTAATAGGGTTTTCAATAATTTCACCAGATGGTCTTGCCATTAAACCTCTCATACCAGCCAGCTGTTTTAGCTGAGCTTCAGAACCACGAGCACCAGAGTCAGCCATAATATAAACAGAATTGATTTGACTATCTTTACTAGATGAAACAGTTTTCATCATTGCTTTTGCAACTTTATCTGTACAAGTAGACCATAAACCAACAACTTTATTATATTTTTCTCTTTCAGTTATAAGTCCTTCTTGATATTGGTTTTCAAGGCTATTCACTAATTTTTGAGTATCTTGGATTAAAATATTCTTTTCTTCAGGTATGACTAAATCATCTTTACCAAATGAGATACCTGCCTTTGCAGCATACTTAAAGCCAACTGTCATAATTTGATCAACAAATATGCAAGTCGCTTTTTGACCTGTAAATCTATAAACATTATCTAATAAGTTACTAATATCTTTTTTTGTAAGAACCTTATTAATTACATCAAAGGGCAAGTTTTTGCTCTCAGGAACTGTTTTAAATAGGATAACTCTACCTGCAGAAGTGGTATATTTTTTATATTCAAAGCTATCTTTTTCTGAGTTATAAACTTTAGTTCTATAGAGAATGGGTGTGTGAAGTTCAATAGTTTTGTTTTCTAAAGCAAACTCTACCTCACCGACATGTGAATAATATTTCTTTGGTTCTTCTTTTTCATTTATCAATGATAAATAATATATACCCAACACAATATCTTGACTTGGTACAATAATTGGCTTTCCACTTGAAGGAGAGAGAATATTATTCGTACTCATCATTAAAACTCTCGCTTCTAATTGTGCTTCCAGACTCAAAGGTATGTGAACTGCCATTTGGTCACCATCAAAGTCTGCATTGAACGCAGTACAAACTAATGGATGAAGTTGGATGGCTTTACCTTCAATTAAAATTGGTTCAAATGCTTGAATACCTAATCTGTGAAGTGTTGGTGCACGATTTAAAAGAATTGGATGCTCTCTAATTACTTCATCTAAAATATCCCAAACTTCTGGTCTCTCAGACTCTACCATTTTTCTTGCAGATTTTAGTGTTGAGGCAAAACCATAGGACTCCAATTTATTGTATATAAAGGGTTTAAAAAGCTCTAAAGCCATTTTCTTAGGTAGACCGCATTGATGAAGTTTTAATTCAGGTCCAACAACAATTACTGAACGACCAGAATAATCTACTCTTTTACCTAATAAGTTTTGTCTAAATCTTCCTTGTTTTCCTTTTAACATTTCAGATAGAGATTTTAGAGGTCTCTTATTGGTACTTGTGATTACTCTTCCTCTTCTTCCGTTATCAAATAATGCGTCTACAGACTCTTGAAGCATTCTTTTTTCGTTTCTAACAATAATGTCAGGAGCTCTAAGATCTAAGAGTCTTTTTAATCTATTATTTCTATTGATTACTCTTCGATACAAATCGTTTAGGTCAGAAGTAGCAAAACGTCCACCTTCTAAAGGAACTAGGGGTCTTAATTCAGGTGGTATAACTGGAAGTACCTTCAAAACCATCCACTCAGGTTTAATATTTGAGTTTTTAAAACCTTCCATAACCTTCATTCTTTTTAGTATTTTTTTCTTTTTAGTTTCAGATGATGTAGCTTCACTTTCTTCTACAAGTTTTTCTATTTCTGCTTCTAAATTAATCTTAGATAATATTTCTTGAACTGCTTCTGCACCAATTCCATGTTTGAAAGAATCTTCACCAAATTGATCAATAGCTTCTTCTAATTCTTCATCATTTAATAATTGATTTGGGCTTAAACCAGACATTAAAGGGTCAATAACTATATGACTTTCAAAATATAAAACCTTTTCAAGATTCTTTAGAGTTATGTCAAGTGCGAGGCCTATTCTACTAGGTAGTGATTTTAAAAACCAAATATGGGCTACAGGTGCTGCTAATTCAATATGAGCCATTCTTTCTCTTCTTACTTTAGAAAGTGTAACTTCGACACCACACTTTTCACATGTAATGCCTTTAAACTTCATTCTTTTATATTTTCCACACAAACATTCATAATCTTTCGTAGGACCAAAAATTCTAGCACAAAACAAACCTTCTCTTTCAGGTTTGAAGGTTCTGTAATTTATGGTCTCAGGTTTTTTTATTTCACCAAAAGACCAAGATCTTATTTGCTCAGGGCTTGAAACAGAAATTTTAATCTGATCAAAATTTAATGTTTGAGTGTTAGTTTTAAATAAATTAGTTAAATCTTTCATTATGCGTTCTCCCTGTTAACAGTTGGATCTGTTTCGATTAGTTCTACATTCAATCCAAGAGATTTTAATTCTTTGACTAAGACGTGGAATGACTCAGGTATTCCACTTTCAAAGTTATAGTCACCTCTTATTAAGGCTTCATAAACTTTTGTTCTTCCAGCTACGTCATCAGATTTAATAGTTAATATTTCTTGAAGAGTATTTGATGCACCATATGCTTCTAATGCCCATACTTCCATCTCTCCAAATCTTTGACCACCAAACTGAGCTTTACCACCTAAAGGTTGTTGAGTTACAAGACTGTAAGGTCCAATGGATCTAGCATGAATTTTATCATCAATTAAGTGATGAAGTTTTAAGATATATTTATACCCAACAGTAACTTTTCTTTCAAATCTTTCACCAGATCTTCCATCAAATAAATGAACTTGACCACTATTATCAAAACCAGCTTTATCTAAAAGATTTGTAATTTCTTGGGTATTAGTTCCATCAAAAACAGGTGTTGCAAACGTAACACCTTTTTCTAAGTTACCAGCCAATTCAATCAATTGATCGTCATTCATATTAGTAATTTCAGTATTAGAGTCTTTGTTCTGCTCATAAAAACTCGATAGAGACTCTTTTAATTGAATTATATTTCCTTCTTTTCTAGCCATATCTAAACTTTGAGAAATTTGTTTACCTATACCGTAAGCAGCCCACCCTAAGTGAGTTTCTAATATTTGACCAATATTCATTCTACTTGGAACACCTAAAGGATTGAGAAGAACATCTACTGGTGTTCCATCTTCTAAGAACGGCATATCTTCAATTGGAACGATTTTTGAGATAACACCTTTATTACCATGTCTTCCCGCCATCTTATCGCCTGCTTGAAGTTTTCGTTTAACAGCGACAAAAACTTTAACGACTTTTAAAACACCAGGTAACAGGTCATCACCACTTTGTATTTTTTCAATTTTATTTTGAAACTTTTTATCTAATAAAATGACAGCATCACTAAAAATTTTCTTTTGTGAAGCAAAGGTCTCCATCGATGAAGCATCATCAACTTGAATTTGTTCTAAAATTTCAATAGGTTTTGATTTTAGTGCTTCTTCATCAATGTTATTACCTTTGACAAAAATATCTATATTTGAACTCGCATTTTTATTTTTAAAAATACTAATAAGATTTTGTTTGTAGTTATTTTCTAAAATATTTTTCTCGTCATCTCTGTCTTTTGCTAATCTATCTATTTCAACTCTTTCAATAGCAATAGTTCTTTCATCCTTTTCGACACCTCTTCGAACTAATACCTGAACATCAACTACGACACCAGAGTAACCAGTGGGTAGTCTTAAAGATGTATCTTTTACATCAGCTGCTTTTTCAGAGAAGATTGCTCTTAATAACTTTTCTTCAGGGGTAATTGGTGAATCTCCTTTAGGAGATACCTTTCCAACTAAAATATCGCCTGGTTTAACTTCAGAACCTATATAAACAATTCCTGCTTCATCGAGGTTTGTTATACTTTCGTCTCCTACATTAGGCATATCTCTTGTAATTTCCTCTGGGCCTAACTTGGTATCTCTACACAGAACTTCAAACTCTTCAATATGAATTGAAGTGTATCTATCTTCATGAACGACTCTTTCGGACATTATAATAGAGTCTTCAAAATTGTATCCATTCCAAGGCATAAAACCTACAAGAAGGTTTCTTCCTAAAGCTAATTCTCCTAAATCTGTTGAAGGTCCATCAGCAATGATATCTCCTCTTTCAACATAATCACCAATTTTAACGATTGGTTTTTGATTAATAGCAGTGCTTTGATTAGATCTTTGAAACTTTTTCAAATTGTAAATATCGACACCACTTTTATCCTTACTAATATTTTTAGAGTCAGATCTTATAACTATTCTTGATGAGTCTACTTGGTGAACATATCCACTATTTTTTGCAATAACAACAGCGCCACTGTCTCTTGCCACTTTCGATTCAAATCCAGTGCCGACAAGAGGGGCTTCACTTTTAACAAGAGGAACGGCCTGTCTCATCATGTTTGATCCCATTAGTGCTCTATTGGCATCATCATTTTCCAAGAATGGAATTAAAGAGGCGGCCACAGAAACTAATTGTTGAGGATTGACATCCATAAAATCTATTTCAGATGGATCACAGAAAATAAAGTCACCTCTTCTTCTACAGCTTACTTGTTCTTCTGCAAATTTTCCATTGTCATTAATAGGGCTATTTGCTTGAGCTATAGTATAGTTCTCTTCTTCGTCAGCGTTTAAATATAAAACTTCATCCGTTACAGAGCCTTTAACTATTTTTCTATATGGTGTTTCGATGAAACCATATTGATTAATTCTAGCAAAAGATGAAAGACTGTTGATTAGACCAATATTTGAACCCTCAGGAGTCTCAATTGGGCATATTCTACCGTAGTGAGTTGTATGAACATCTCGAACCTCAAATCCCGCTCTTTCTCTTGTCAAACCACCAGGGCCTAATGCAGAAATTCTTCTTTTATGAGTTATCTCACTTAGTGGGTTAGTTTGATCCATAAACTGACTTAATTGACTTGTCCCGGTAAATTCTTTCAAAACAGTTTGTATGGGTTTTGAATTTACGAGATCTTGAGGCATGATTGACTCAATATCTACTGTTCCCATTTTTTCTCTAATTGCTCGTTCCATCCTAACTAAACCAATTCTGTATTGGTTTTCAATTAGCTCTCCTACTGAACGAACACGTCTGTTTCCAAGGTGATCAATATCATCTTTACCAGCACTTTCTGTTTTCATATCAAAAAGTTTTTTTGCTACTGCAAGGATATCGGATTTACTTAAAATTCTTATTTTATTATCTTTATCTAAAGATAAGTATGTATTTAATTTAACTCTACCTACTTCGGATAAATCATATCTGTCTTCGCTAAAAAACATATTTTGAAATAAGTAATTACTTGCCTCTAAAGTTGGTGGCTCACCTGGTCTTAAAATTTTGAAAATATCAAAAAGAGCTTCTTCTCGTGAATTATTTTTATCAGCTACAAGAGAATTAATAACACCTAAATTACCAGTGGCTTGATTAGCATTAATAACAGAAAATTGATTGATTGATAATTCTTCTAATCTTTTAAAGAACTCTTCACTTAATAACGTACCAGCTTCAGCATAAACTAATCCGTTATCATAATTAACGATATCATTAGATAAATAAAAACCATAGAGATCCTCTTCTTTAAAGAAAAATTTATTAATTTTTTTATCTTTAATTTCTTTGAGTAATTTAAGAGATAATTTTACGTCTTTGTAAGCTACTACCTCATTAGTGTTAGGGTCCACTAAATTAAAGGGTAAGTTTTTATACTTAAATTTATCTAAATCTAAATTGACTATCCAACCTTCTTTACTTTTCTTAAAATTAAAAGTTTCATAGAAGTATGTTAAAATTTCCTCAGATGTCATTCCTGATACCTTATAAATATCTGGTTCAACCTTATTTTGAATACACTCCTGTAAATATTTTTCTGAAGCCTTTGATGGCAAGGCCTGTAGAATAGTGGTGGATATCATTTTCTTTTTTCGATCAATTCTAAAGAATAAGTTGTCTTTATGATCAAATTCGAAATCCAACCAAGAACCTCTATATGGAATTATTCTTGCGTTATATAAGACCTTACCACTTGCATGAGTTTTACCCTCATCATGGTCAAAAAATACACCGGGTGATCTATGTAACTGACTGACTACAACTCTTTCAGTTCCATTAACTACAAAAGTACCATTATTTGTCATCAAAGGTAAATCGCCTAAATATACGACTTGTTCTTTAATATCCCTTAAAGATTTTTCTTCTGTTTCTTCATTGATATCCCAAATTATCAATCGAAAAGTGACCATAAGAGAGGCAGAGAAGGTTAATCCTTTCCTTCTACACTCATCAACATCGTATTTTGGATTATCAAGATAATAGTCAATATAGTGAAGTTCAGATTTACCTGCATAGTCTTTTATGGGAAAGACAGAATTAAAGACTTCCTGCAGGCCTGTATTTGAACGGTTCTCTACTGATTTTCCTAATTGAAGGAACTTATCGTATGAAATTTTTTGAATATCAACTAAATTTGGAACATCGATCGTTTTACCGATCTTTCCAAATGAATAGCGAATTCGTTTTTTTTCTGTAAAGCTAAGTGGCATAATATGTAGAACCTATGATAACTAGTTATTTAAGTTCTACTTTTGCGCCTGCGGCTTCTAGCTGTGTCTTCATAGCTTCCGCCTCATCTTTCTTAGCTCCTTCTTTTAAAGTTTTAGGAGCACCCTCTACCATATCTTTAGCTTCTTTTAAACCAAGACCTGTGATTGCTCTTACTTCTTTAATTACATTAATTTTTTGATCGCCAGCTGCTGTTAAAACAACATCAAAAGCATCTTTTTCTTCTGCTGCTTCTGCTGCTGGAGCTGCTCCACCTGCTGCTACTGCAACTGGTGCTGCTGCGGTTACACCCCATTTTTCTTCTAATAGTTTTGAAAGTTCTGCTGCTTCCATTACTGTTAGTGTTGATAGTTCATCAACAATTTTGTTTAAATCTGCCATTTTTTTTGTCTCTCCCTAATTAGTCTTTTTTGTTTTGTAATATTGAAATAATGTCCTGATCAGGTCTTTGTAATAGCCTTACAAGTTTTGATGCAGGTGCATTAATCAATCCAACTATTTTTCCTCTGATTTCATCTAGAGAAGGTAAAGTTGCAACCTTTGCTATATCCTCTTTTGAATAAAGCTGGTTATCAAAAAAAGCTGCCTCTGCAGATAGCTTTTTTAAATCTTTTTCAAATTTTTTACAAACTTTCGCTGTTCCTACAGGATTATTTGTAAAAATTAATAATTTTTGATTTGATAAAAAATCAATAAGACCCTTTTTTTCTTCATCTTTATTAACAAATATCTTGACGATGTTATTTTTTGATACTTTGGTTACCCCATCGTTATTTCTAATTTCAGTGCGAAATTCAATCATTTCTTTTACAGACATCTTTGAAAAAGATGCAACAAAAACTGCAGAATAATCTTTTGACATTTGATCAAGATTTTCAATATATTGTTGTTTTTCAGCTTTATTCATTAAATTTCAACCCTTAAACCAAATCCCATAGAAGAGGATAAGTAAACAGAATTTACAAAATTACCCTTTAATCCAGATGGTTTTATTTTTTTAATTTCATCAAGAAAAGAAACTACATTTTCAGTTAATTGACTCTCTTCAAAGCTAATTTTTCCAAGAGCAGCGTGTATTGTTCCTGCTTTATCATTTTTATATGCTACAAGTCCTTTATTAATATTTTCAATTGTGCTTTTTACATCGTTTGTGACAGTACCTGTTTTAGGGTTAGGCATTAAACCTTTTGGTCCTAAAATTTTTGCTATTTTACTAACAACTGACATCATATCTGGAGTGGCAACAATAACATCTACGTCTATCTTTTTTTCAAGAATAGCAACCAGATCTTCTCCACCAACATGTTTTGCACCAGCTGCTTTAGCTTCTTCTGCAGCTTTTCCTTGGGCAAAAACAGCAATTAAAACCTTTTTTCCCAATCCATGAGGAGGAATAAAGCTTCCTCTGACATTTTGGTCTGACTGCTTAGAGTCAATACCGGTATTAATACATACCTCTAAAGACTCGTCAAATTTTACATATTTTTTTTCTTTAATAATTTTAACTGCATCAGATATTTTGTAAGACTTTAAAAAATCAATACCTTCAATTTGTTTTTTTTTATTTTTAGTTAAATTCATTATACTACTTCCATACCCATCGATCTTGCTGATCCAAGTATAATTTTTGATGCTTGCTCAACGTCGTAAGCATTAAGATCTTCTAATTTTTCTTTTGCAATATCTTCGACTTGTTTCATAGTAACTTTACCTAACTTTGATCGGCCAGGTGTTTGACAACCTTTTTTAATTTTTGCAGCTTTCTTTAAGTAGAAAGTAACTGGAGGTTTCTTTGTTACAAAATCAAATGATCTGTCTTTATAAGCAGTGATTACAGTTGGAATTGGAGCACCTTTTTCCAAATCCTTTGTCTTATCATTAAACTGTTTACAAAAATCTTGGATGTTCAAACCTTTTTGACCTAAGGCAGGTCCAACAGGGGGAGCAGGGTTTGCTGATCCGGCTGGAATTTGTAATTTTATATATCCTAAAACTTCTTTTGCCATGTAATTAGCCTTTAACCACTTGTGAATAATCTAACTCTAAAGGTGTCGGTCTCCCAAAAATTGAAACGGACACTTTAAGCTTTTGTCTTGAACTGTCAACCTCTTCTATAATACCACTAAATGAAGCAAATGGACCATCTGATACTTTAATTTGTTCACCAACTTCGTACTCAAATTTAGGTTTTGGATTGTCAACACCTTCTGTAATATCTTGTAATAATTTAGATACTTCTCTTTCTGATATAGCAATTGGTTTGTCTTTTGTTCCAAGAAAATTTGAAACTTTTGGGATATCTCTCACTAAGTGCCAAGTATCATCATTCATAATCATTTTGATTAAAACATATCCTGGAAAAAATTTTTTTTCGGAATTAACTCTGACACCCCTTCTTACTTCAACAACTGCTTGGGTAGGTACAGAAACTTCAGATATTGAGTCCTCTAAATTAACTTTTTTTGCCTCGTCTAAAATTGAGTCTGCTACTTTTTTTTCAAATCCAGAATGACAATGTACAACGTACCATTTTGAAGAGTCTGTACTTTCAACCATTTAATTAACCTAAAACTATTCTCACAATAAATGAAAAAAATTGATCTAAGAGCATCAAAATAATTGCAGCAATACTAATGACAACCAAAACAATTCCAGCTGATGTAAAAGTTTCTCGTTTGGAGGGCCAGGTAACTTTAGATACCTCCTGTCGAACTTCTCTTAAATATTTAGCTGGGTTAAATTTCATATTTTTTTTTACTGTTTTGGCAGGAGTGGCAGGCATCGAACCCGCAACCTCCGGTTTTGGAGACCGGCGCTCTACCAATTGAGCTACACTCCTTCATATTAGTATTACTGCAGAGAATATTTTTACTCGATAATCTCTGAAACAACTCCTGATCCAACTGTTCTTCCACCTTCACGAATAGCAAAACGTAAGTTGTTATTCATTGCGATGGGAGCTAACAGCTCGACTTCAAGAGTAATATTATCTCCAGGCATAACCATTTCAGTGCCTTCAGGTAATTTAATTGAACCAGTAACGTCAGTAGTTCTAAAATAAAACTGAGGTCTGTAGTTTGCAAAGAAAGGGGTATGTCTTCCACCCTCTTCCTTACTTAAAGCATAAATCTCGGCTTTAAATTTTTTGTGTGGTTTAATACTACCAGGAGCCGCTAAAACTTGGCCTCTTTCAACTTCTTCTTTTTTGGTTCCACGAAGAAGAGCACCAATATTATCACCAGCTTCACCGGAGTCTAAAAGCTTTCTAAACATTTCTACACCAGTACAAACTGTTTTAGCTGTATCTTTCAAACCAATAATTTCAATTTCTTCACCAGGTTTTATGATACCTTGTTCTACTCTTCCAGTAACAACAGTACCTCTTCCAGAAATAGAAAATACATCTTCAACTGGCATTAAGAATGGTTTGTCTAATTCTCTTGTTGGAGCAGGAATATACTCATCAATTTTTGACATTAATTCAACAATTGAATTTTTTCCAATATCTTCATCTCTATCTTCAACTGCAGCAAGGGCTGATCCTTTAACAATAGGAATATCATCACCAGGAAAATCGTATTTTGATAACAGTTCTCTAATTTCAACTTCAACAAGTTCTAATAATTCTTGATCATCTACTTGATCAACTTTGTTTAAATAAACAACAAGTGCAGGTACACCAACCTGTCTTGCTAAAAGAATGTGTTCACGGGTTTGAGGCATTGGACCATCAGCTGCGTTAACAACTAATATACCGCCATCCATCTGAGCAGCTCCAGTAATCATATTTTTTACATAGTCTGCGTGTCCAGGACAGTCAACGTGAGCATAGTGTCTTTTGTCTGTTGAATATTCAACGTGCGCAGTTGAAATTGTAATACCTCTCTCTTTTTCTTCGGGAGCTTTATCAATTTCATCATACGCAGTAAACTCTGCACCACCTTTTTCAGCTAATACTTTTGTAATTGCAGCAGTAAGTGTGGTTTTACCATGGTCGACGTGACCGATAGTTCCGATGTTGACGTGTTCTTTCGATCTGTCAAATTTTTCTTTAGTCATTTTAAGTTGTTACCTCTTTTTTTAATATCTGTTACTTAATTTTTTCAATGCAATTGGAGCGGGTGAAGGGAATCGAACCCTCGTAGCCAGCTTGGAAGGCTGGAGCTTTACCATTAAGCTACACCCGCGAATTAGCGGGTAACCACTACAAAACATACTCAAAATCAAATCCTTGTGAGTTCCGATAAACTACTAATTTTTCTTTAAAATTCAATAAGAAAAGTGAGAAAAAAGTGGTGGAGGGAGTAGGATTCGAACCTACGTACACTTGCGTGAACAGATTTACAGTCTGCCGCCTTTAACCACTCGGCCATCCCTCCAAAGTGTATAAAACAGTTGTTGATTAATAGATATTTGTCTTTGAAAGTCAATAGACTTCCTAGTTTTTTACTGCTATTTAGAAACTATGCTTATTTCAGGTATAAATTCTTGCACAAGTTGTATATTGCACAATCCTGAGAAAATAATTGAAATTTTCATAAATATTGAAAAAAAATCATATTTTTCTAAATTAATAGAACAAAATAAACTGGATAATAAGACAAGGTTATTAAAAAAAAGTGATTTTTCTAAGCTTGGTATTAAAAATGATAGGTTTTTCAATGATATCGTTATAAGAAGAGAGAAATATAAACCCTTTAATTTAGAGGATATTCTTAAAAATAATGAAAAATCACTTATTGTTGTAGCTGATCAAATCACAGATCAAAATAATCTAGGAAACATAATAAGAACAGCACTTCTAATAGGCGCTGATGGTTTAATGCTCTCTGAACATTCTTCAGCAGATATTAATGACGTAACATCTTTAACTTCGTCTGGCGCTGTTGAAGTATTGAAATATCATGTTTCCAAAAATATAAAGAGGTCAATAGAATTTTTAAAAAAAAATGGATATTGGACTTATTCTCTAGATATGAGTGGTCAAGAAATTAATAAAGATTTTAAATTTGATAATAAGTCAGTGATTATAGTAGGTAGTGAGGGAAAGGGTATTAGAAAAAATATATTAAGTAAGAGTGACTTTAAAATAAGCATCCCCCAGGTGAATGTTGATGGAATTGATAGTTATAATGCTGCTAATTCTTTAGCAATTGCAGCTTATCATTTCAAAATTAGTACTTTTTAAATATTGTTTATTTTAAATTTTAATATAAATAATTACACAATGCCGCGTTAGCTCATTTGGTAGAGCAGGCGATTTGTAATCGTCAGGTGGCCAGTTCGATCCCGGCACGCGGCACCACTGTCTGCAATTGATTATTTCTAAGAGTTACATTAATCTTAAACTTTATGGTTTCAGACATTGATCAATTTGGTAGAAATACTTCAAAAAGCAATACTTCAAATTTTAACGAAGATAAGTCCAAAAAAATTTTAGACTCATTAGCTGCAATTAAAAAACAATTAGAAATTAAAGAATATAGTCCAAAGGTTGAACAAACATCACCTACAATAGAAGTGAATTCTAATAATGATAATTTAGATTTTAATGAATTAAATTCAAAAATTGAATCTTTGGAAAAGAAACTAAATTCTCTTGATTCTTTTTTACAAAATAAATCCGAAGTCACACAAGTGGATCAATCATTAGATGGGGAATTAAGCATATTTCATCAATTAGATAATCAATCACCAATTAAACAAAATAAATCATTACTTGTGCTTGAAAGTGAAAATATCAATTACAAATCAAAATTTAAGTTATTTCATTTTATTATGACAATTAATTTTCTATTTTTAATTCTTATAGGTTTAATTATTTATATAAAAAACATACCTATCAAAGAAGTTCTGAATATTTTTTAAAATTAATTTGCTACAGCTTGTATTTTTTCTACACTCGCTGCACTAAACTTAAATTCTGGGATTTTGCCAATTGGGTCAAGTTGTGGGTTAGTCAATACATTTGCTGCAGCCTCTGCAAAACAGAATGGCATAAAAACCATACCTTCAGGAATTTCTTTATCACTCCTAACTTTAATAGCTAGTGATCCTCTTTTAGTTTTAACTAAAACTTGATCTCCAGGACTAATAGTCATTCTTTTCATATCCCATCTATTCATACTTACTATTGCTTCTGGTTCAAGGTGATCTAAGACATTTGCTCTTCTAGTCATAGAACCCGTATGCCAGTGCTCTAACAATCTTCCAGTGGTTAAAATCATTGGAAAATCATCATCTGGTAACTCTGCTGGGGGTATTAATTTTGCAGGAACTATTTTACCTCTTCCATTTGCAGTTGGAAAATTTTCATTAAATATAATTTCATTTCCAGGTTTATTTGGATCATCACAAGGATATGTAACTGAGTTTTCATTTTCTAATCTCTCATAAGTTATATTCTTTAATGACGGCATGACTTGTGCCATTTCATTAAAGATATCTCTTGGGTGTAAATAACTCCAATCTAAGCCCAAACCCTGAGCTATAGCCTGAGTAATCCACCAATCTTGTCTAGCAGAACCTGGAGGAGCTACCGCCTGACGACCTAATTGCACTTGTCTATTTGTGTTTGTATAAGTTCCAGTTTTTTCAGCATGCGCAGAAGATGGAAGAATAACATCAGCATGCCAAGCAGTTTCCGTCATAAAAATATCTTGCACTACTAAATGATCTAATTTAGCTAATGCAGCTCTTGCGTGTTTTTGGTCTGGATCTGACATTGCAGGATTTTCTCCCATAATGTACATCCCTTTAATTTCGTCTTCTAAAATTTTATTAATAACTTCGACAACTGTTAAACCTTTTTTATCGTCTAAGCCTGTCTTCCAAAAATTTTCGTATTTTTGATGAATACTTCCATCCTCAACAGATTGATAATCTGGGAAGACCATTGGAATTAATCCAGCATCAGAGGCGCCTTGAACATTATTCTGACCTCTTAATGGATGTAGTCCTGTTCCCTCCCTACCAATTTGTCCTGTTGTTAAGGCTAGTGCGATTAAACATCTAGCGTTATCCGTTCCATGAACGTGCTGGGAAATTCCCATACCCCAGAATATAATTGATCTCTCTGATTTTGCGTAAAGCCTCGCAACCTCACGTAGTTCCTGAGCTTTAATACCACAAATGGCCTCCATTTTCTCAGGAGAAAAATCTTTTATTTCTTCTTGTAATTTTTCAAAGCCTTCAGTTTGTCCTTGAATATATTGTTCGTCATAAAGTTTTTCTTCTACAATTGTGTATAAAAGTGCATTGAGCATAGCAACGTCAGTACCAGCTTTAAATTGTAAATTGTGAGTAGCGTGTTTTGTTAAACCTTGTTTTCTTGGGTCCATCACAACAAGTTTTGCACCTCTTTTAGCAGCGCGTTTGAGATAAGTAGCTGCTACTGGATGGTTTTCTGTCGGTCTAGCCCCAATTACGATTACACAGTCTGCATCAGACGCAGACATAAACGGGGCTGATACAGCTCCAGAATTAACACATTCCATTAATGCTGCAACTGAAGAGGCATGGCAAAGTCTAGTACAATGATCGACATTATTAGATCCAAAACCCACTCTTACTAATTTTTGAAAGAGATAAGCCTCTTCATTAGAGCACTTCGCGGATCCAAAACCAGCTAAACTTTTTGGCCCATAATCTTCTTTTAAATTTAAAAAGCCTGCTGAAGCCCTAATTAAAGCGTCTTCCCAAGTAGTTTCTTCAAAATAATCATAAATATCTGCATCTTTGATTTCTAAATTAGGATCTTTATTTACACCTGATTTTCTAACCAAGGGTTTGGTAAGTCTCCCATCATGATTTATATAATCAAAACCAAATCTGCCTTTAACACATAGCCTATTTTCGTTTGCGGGACCATTTTTTCCATCAACGTATAAAATTTTTTCATCTTTAACGTGGACTTCAGTTTGACATCCAACTCCACAGTAAGGGCAAACACTCTCTACTACTTTATCTGAATATGCGTCTCTATGACCTTCCTCATTGACAACAGTGGACTCCATAAGAGCACCTGTTGGACAAGCTTGAACACACTCTCCACATGCAACACAAGTGCTATTACCCATTGGATCGTCTAGGTCGAAAATTACTTTAGCTGTTGAACCTCTATAAGCCATACCAATCACATCATTAACCTGAACCTCACGGCAAGCACGAACACATAAATTACAATTAATACATGCATCTAAATTTACACTCATGGCCTTATGAGATCTGTCTAATTCTATTTTGTCTTTACTTGGGAAACGGCTATCGGTGACACCTAATTTATCTGACCAGTTCCAAAATTTCGACTCAGGATCAGGTGAAACATTTTTGTTAGGTTGATCAGATACTAGAAGTTCAAAAACCATAGAGCGAGATTTTTCTGCTCTTGAGGAATTTACGGTGACCTCCATACCCTCAGTTGGTTTACGGATACATGAAGCAGCAAGAGTTCTCTCACCTTTAATTTCGACCATACATGCACGGCAGTTACCATCTGCTCGATAACCCGGCTCAGGAGAATAACATAGATGGGGAATATCTATGTTATTTTTCTTTGCAACGTCCCAGATAGACTCATCTTTAGCAGCTAAATATTCATTGCCATCAATCTTGAATTTAATATTTTCTGACATTAGTTTGTTACCTCTTCAGGGAAATGTTTAATAACAGATAGCATTGGATTTGGTGCTGCCTGTCCTAAGCCACATATTGAGGCGTCCATCATTGCTGATGATAATTCTTTTAGGAGATCAACATCCCATGAAGATTCATTCATTAGTTTAAGAGCTTTCTCAGTTCCGTTTCTACATGGAGTACATTGACCACAACTCTCATCATGAAAAAAGAACATCAAATTCTTAGCAATATCCTTCATATTATCTTTATCAGATAACACCACCACTGCGGCAGATCCGATGAAACAACCATGTTCTTGAAGTGTATCAAAATCTAATGGAACATTGTCTAATTTCGCAGGAAGGATACCACCAGAAGCTCCGCCTGGTAAGTACGCTTTAAATGTATGTCCTTCTTGAATTCCACCACAATATTCATCAATGAGCTGTTTTATTGTGATACCAGCTGGGGCTAACTTCACACCAGGGTTTTTTACTCTTCCAGAAACCGAGTATGTTCTTAAACCCTTTCTACCATTAAGACCATGGCTACTAAACCAAACCGCTCCTTTTTCTAAAATTTCTCTTACCCAAAAAACAGTTTCAACATTGTGAATTAAAGTGGGTCTACCAAACAAACCTACTTGAGATGGAAATGGAGGTTTATGTCTTGGTAATCCTCTCTTACCCTCCAAGCTCTCTAACATAGAGGACTCTTCACCACAAATATAAGCACCTGCCCCTCTTCTAAAATGAATTCTAGTTTTAATATTTAAGTTATTATCCTCTAAAATTTTAATTTCTTTTTTTAAAAATTTAATCACATCAGGATATTCATCGCGCATGTATATATAAACATCAGTAGCTTCAACAACCCACGCAGCGATTAACATACCCTCAAGGAATCTATGCGGATCTCGAGTTAAATAATGATGATCTTTAAATGTTCCTGGCTCACCCTCATCTCCATTAATAGCCATGAGCCTTGGTTTATCCTCAGCTCTAACAAATCTCCATTTTCTACCTGTTGGAAATCCTGCACCGCCTAAACCTCTTAGTCCTGATTGCTCCATTTCTTCGATCAATTTCATAGGGTCTTTATTGTCTTCAATACAGTCTCTTAAAATTTTATATCCACCCTCTTTTACATAATCTTCGTAGCTAATGTAATTTGGAATAACAGGTTTTGTGTCTTGTTCTTCTAAAGCTTTTTGAACTACACCCACATTTGCATTTACAAAATGTTTTTTTCCCACTTCAACTACTGGTGCCTGGTGACATCTTCCCATACATGGACCTCTGACAACTCTTACATTAGTATCCAAATTATTTTTCAAATCATTTTCCAAAGATTTGCATCCGTTCATCTCGCATGTAATACCATCACACACCCTTATGGTTGTATCAGGTGGGGTTAAGTCATCTTCTTTATATATATCAAAGTGAGCGTAAAATGAGGCGGTCTCATAAATTTCAGTTAGAGGTAAATTAGTTAACTCTGACAAGGCAGTTAAATGTCTAGGTTTAAGACATTTATATCGATCTTGAATCAAATGAAGACTTTCAATTAACATATCTCTTTGTCTAAAATAGTCGTTTGGTATAAGGTTTTTAAGATCATCTATTGACTGATCATCACTTTGGCGTCCTTTATTAAATTCAAGTGCTTTTCTTCTACCAGAACCAGGATGAATCTTACTTTGAGAGTCTTCTTTCATTATGTGTAATGTAGTAATTTTTTATTAAGTATCAATTATCAATAAGTAATTAATTGATAATAATTACTTATTAAAGCTTTTTAAGAACTTTAGAAAGTTATTTTTTATGGGTGAGGGACTTTTATCATCTATATGAACAATACCTACTTTATGCATGATTTCAGGGGAAACTAATTGAATAAAATTTGTATTTTCATCGTAGTTAAAAGATTGAGTAAAAATGTATGGCATTATGGTAGAGAATTCAGAACTATTAACGTGTGAGTATATGTGTGTCATCGAATTTGACTCAATTAAAACTCTAGGATTAATATTATTCTCTTTAAACACTGCATCTAAAATTCTTCTAAATTGATTTTCTTTTGAAATTAAACATAGATCTAAATTGCCACATTCTTGCCATTTAATCTTCTTTTTATCTTTTAGATCCTCTTTTTTAGAAATTAAGTAGTATGTCTCCTTATAAAGGGGTATTTTTTCAACTCCTAAAATAGGCTCATTTTCTAAATAGCTAATACCAAGATCCAATTTAAAATCATGAAGATTTCGATCTATCTCATTTGAGGACATAGAGATAACTTGTAATTTAACATTAGTAAATTTCTTGACGAAACTATTGAGCAAAAAAGAAACCTCTAATAAAGCAGTTGGAATTACTCCTATTCTTAAATTTCCTGTTAAATTATTTTTTAACTCAGTACTTAATTGTTTTATATTAGAATATTCTTTGACTATGTTTTTAAATCTTTCTTTAAAAATTTCGCCCTCGGAAGTTAACCCAATATAATTCTTACCTCTTTTTACTAGCCTTACTCCTATTTCATTTTCTAAGGCCTTTAATTTCATAGATAAAGCAGGCTGCGAAATATTTAGTTTTTCTGCAGCTCTACTGAAATGCTTCTCACTGTCTAAAGCTAAAATAATTTCTAAATTCTTTATTTCCATGGAATTTTAAAATAAATATATATGTAAATGAATTATTATCTAGATACTAAAGGATTTGAATGCCCTATACCTGTATTAAAAGCTGAAAAATTTATAAAAAAACTAAAAAAAAATGATGTTCTCACAATAGAAAGTGACGACCCTCTATCACAGTTTGACTTTAAAAATTTTTGTGAAGAAAATAAATATAAGATAATCTCGCTCAAAAAAGAGGGTAAATTAGTAAATTTAAAATTTAAAATTTAATAAAATAAATCTTTTCACCTTTTTTTATTTTATTTATACCCTCTGGAACAATAGCTAACCCGTCAGCTTCTGCAAGAGAGATTAGTTTTGCCGATCCTTTTGAATTGTGGGTATATAATAAGTTTTTAGATAATTTCACACGATAAAATTTTGTTATATTAGATTTTTTATTTTCTGAAAAAGCAGATCTATAATATTTAGCAATGCTTGAATTATTATTACGAGAAGGATCTATAAATAAACTTATTAAGAAAAATAAATTTATGAAAACTGCTAAGGGGTTTCCTGGAAGTGAAAAATAAAAGTTAGATTTTAATTTTGAAAAAATTACTGGTCGGCCAGGTTGAATCCTTACATATTTAAAAAGTAGATTGGTATTATCTTCTAGGAAAGATGATATAAAATCTTTAGAGCTGAATGATGACCCACCAGAACTTATAATGATATCAAATTTATTTTGATTATTTTTATAAAAGCTTTTGATTTTTAACTGATTGTCTTTTAGTACACCTAAATCTTTAGCTTTTATATTAAATTTCTTCAAAAAATAAATTATTTGATTTTTGTTTGAGTCATAAACTTGATGGTCTTTTATTTTTTTGCCAGATTTAATTAATTCATTTCCTGAAGATATGACACCAATATTTAAAGGTTTGTATGTCCATAAGTTAGTAATTCCTACAGATGAAAGTAATGCAATTTTTATAAAATCAATTTTTTCATTTTTTTTGACTAAAATTTTATTTTTTTTTAAATCTTCTCCTTTTTTTTTAATATCCTTATTAGAAATTTTAGAATGTTGGATTATTAAATTATTGTCCTCAATTTTTGCATTTTCTAAGGAAATAAAATTTTGAAAGTTTTGTGGAATAATGGCACCAGTATTTATTTTATATGCTAACTTGGGATTTAATTTTTTATATGAATGTCCTGCGTTAAGTAATCTTTTCGATATCAATATTTTTTTTAAATTTTTATTTGAAATAATATAACCATCAAGCCCTGCAGAATTTTGTAGAGGAAGGTTTATCGGTGAAATAATTGCTCTTGATGCAACCGCATTATTAGATTTCTCTAGTTTAACCCTAGTTTCTTTAAATAATTTCTTTTTTTCTTGAATAATTATTTTTTGTGCAAATTCTAATGATATTAACTTAGGAATTTTCATTATATATCTCAGATGCAATTTTATCTATTTGACTATGATTAAAGGTTTGTATTGGATGATCCAAATCATCATCAGTAACAAGGTATTTTACATTATTAATAGATTTGTAAAGGTAGTCTTTATCATCCTTTTTTATATGTACCTCTAGTTTAATTAACTCATCATAACTCTTAAAACCCTCAAATATTAATAAATCACAATCTTTATTAAGATCTATTAAACTGCCTAAATGTATATCTGGTGTAATTTTCTCTTCTATTAAAGCAAGTCTTTTATTAGATACCAGTGTTGTTTTGTATGCTCCAGATTTTCGAATTTTATAGCTATCCGTATTAAGATGATCAATATCAAATGAATGGTGAGCATGTTTTATAACACCAACTTTTATTTTTTTTTCTTTAAAAAATTTTACTAAATTACTTACCAAAGTGGTTTTGCCACTATTTTTCCAACCAATAACAGCTATTGTTTTCACTTTGTCACCATAATACAATCAAGAAAAATATGACAGATTTTTTAATCAAACCAAGTGTAAATAATAAATCCTTATTCAAATTAAAAAAATCAATTAATGAAAAAGGAGAGATGACAAAAATTCCAATTATTGAAGAAAAACCACTTACCCTTTATTTGAACAATCAAGAGATTGTTACAATTATGACTATAGGTGATTATCCAAAATATTTAGCTATTGGATACCTATTCAATCAGGGAATGTTGAATAGTATTGAGGATGTAAAAAAAATTGAATTTCATAAAGACCTAAAGACTGTAGTTGTTAGAACCAATAGCAAAACAAATTATGAAGAAAAATTAAAAAAGAAAGTAAATACCTCTGGCTGTGCTCAAGGCACTGTATTTGGAGATTTGTTTGAAGAAATAAATTCAATTACCTTAAATAAGAAAATAAAGATTAACCATCAACAGTTAATTAATTTATCAAAAAAAATTAATACTGAACCAAGTTTGTATTTATCTGTTGGTGCTATTCATGGATGTGTACTTTGTAAGGGGGAAAATCCTATTTACTATTTTGAGGATGTAGGAAGACATAATGCTGTCGATAAAATTGCTGGTTTGATACTAGAGAAAAAAATTAATGTTAAAGAAATGTCTTTTTACACTACAGGTAGATTAACTAGTGAAATGGTATTGAAGTGCATTAAAATGGAGATACCAATATTACTCTCACGTTCAGGATTTACAGCCTGGGCTGTTGAAATAGCTAGAAAGAAAAATTTAACAATGATTGGTAGAATAAGAGGTAAAAGATTTAATATTTTGTCTGGCGACTTTAGATATACCGACAATGAGTAAGCTCATATCAGTTATTCTGACTGGGGGTAAATCTTCAAGAATGGGCTATGAGAATAAAAGTTTTTTAAAATTTAATAACAAAAATTTTATTGAGATTTTAACTAATAGTCTTAAAGATAAATCATATGAAATAATTATAAATGCAAATAGGGATATTCAAAAGTACGAAGAATTAGGATATAGAGTCGTTAAAGATAAGATTGAAGGTTATAAAGGACCCTTAGCTGGTTTACATAGTGCTCTGGATTTATACAAGAACATAGATGAGGATCTATGGTTTGCGCTTTTTCCTACTGATGCACCAATTATAAATACTAAAATAATAGATATTTTTCTTTCAATTTCCAAAAAAAATAACAATGCATATATTTCCAAAATTAATAATATTATTGAACCAATGTTTTCTTTTTGGTCTTTAAAAATTTATAAGAATTTAGAATATGTTCTTCTAAACAATGATGGATACAAAATTATGAAGTTTGCAGATGAAATAGGATTTGATTTTTTAAATTTTACAAAAGATAAGAAAGTTGAGTTTTTTAATGTAAACGATAAAGATGATTACACTGAGTTTTTAAATTTTAGAGAAACTAACTAATAAAGACCCAAAATCATTAATTTTTTGTTCAGTATGACGATATCCTCTTTCCTCTAAATAAGGGCTTAAATCTTTAAAATTTATATATGTAAAAGCTGGTATACCCTCATTAAATGTAAGAGGTTCAATAGTAATAAAAATCTCATCAATTAAGTCAGCATATAAAAAATAATCGTGAACACTAGTTCCTCCTAATACTAAAACACTTTCTTGGCAAATATTTTCAAATTCTTCCCACTGATTAAAGTCTGGGTTAAAATAGAATTGATTAATTGAATTTTTGATTTGTTTAATTTGTTGATATTTTCTTGAAAAGATAACTCTTGACCTAGTATCATTAGGATTTAATTCATGTGTTATCCTTCCCATTACCTGCCATTTATGATTCTTAATTAGGGTATTTAGGTGATTTTTATCTTCATTGCTTGTCCATTCAAATGGATTATCTCCGGGGTATTTCGCAATAAAACCATCGCTTGAACACGCGAATGCTAAGGTGTATTTAATCATTAATTTATTTTATTAATTTTAAGTATAATATTTTTAAACAATATATGAATTTTTACCTACCTATTGCAGAAATATCTATAAATATTTATATATTAATTTCCCTGGGTATTGGAATAGGTTTTATTTCTGGACTCTTTGGTATTGGTGGGGGATTTATATCCTCCCCTTTATTGATATTAGTTGGAATACCTCCAGCAGTGGCAGTTGGAACTACTACCGTTCAAGTATTTGCTTCTACTTCAACAGGAGTAGTAAGTCATTTTCAAAGAAAAAATATAGATTACCAAATGGGTGTAACGATGGTTATTGGAGGATTATTTGGGACATTTTTTGGAGTTTTAATCTTAAATAACCTGAAAAATATTGGCTTAATAGATAATTATTTGAATAGCATATATATCGTTCTATTAATTATTACTGCTACTTTTATTCTTTACGAAACTGCAAAAGTTAATATTGTTCATAAAGATAAAAAATTTAAATTACATCAACATTCTTGGATACACGGTCTTCCATTAAAATTTAAATATAGAAAATCAAAATTATATATAAGTGTTTTAGCTCCTTTATTTATAGGTTTTCTTATTGGAGTGTTGACTGGTCTAACTGGGATAGGTGGGGGTTTTATACTTATACCTTGTATGATTTATCTTTTAGGAATGAAAACAATTTCAGTCATAGGAACTTCACTATTTAACATCACAATAGTGGCATTTGTGTCTTTGTTTTTGCAAATTTATATTAATCAAAATATAGATTTTGTATTAGCTTTAGTTTTAATCGTTAGTAGTTCTGTTGGTGCTGCAGTTGCATCAAGAATAGTTGATTTGCTTGATCAAGAAAATTTAAAAGTAACATTTGGAATGCTACTATTAATTATTTCTTCTTTTTTAGCATATGATTTATTTAGAACACCTGAGAATTTATTTATTATCAATTATGTATAAATTCCTCTTAATTATTTTATTATTTTGCAAAATTACTTTAGCATCTAACTTTTCTTTAGATGAATTTGACATTGAAATAAATTCAAATTTTTTAGGAAAAGAAGTTGTTTTGTTTGGCAATAAAGACAAAGAAAGTAGTATCATTTTTATTTTTGAGGGAGAAGATAAGGATGCTAAATTAACAACTAAAGTTAAAGAAGGTTATTTATGGATCAACAAAACTCGAAGTTTAAATAATCAACCTAGTTTTTTTGCTATCTTTACCACACCAAAAATAACTTTAAATGAAATATTTTTATTATCGACTTTAAAAGAGAAACATCCGCTAATAAGTAACCCCTCTGTAAGGCTATATGAAATCAGAAAAGCAATGAAAAGTAAAAATTTGTTTATTGAGGAGGAACTTGAGAACCTAAATGGAAATTTGTTTTTAAAGAAATTTCTAATACCAGATAATATATCACCAGGAAATATAAAAGTTTATATGTACGAATTAAAAAATAATCAAATTATAAAAACGTCTTCAAAAAATTTAGTAATAAAAAAAGGTGGTATTTCATTTAAATTGGAAGAGTTACTAAAAAAAGAGTCTTTTATTTATGTTTTTATTTTAATTGTAATATCATTATTGCTAAGTTTATTAACCAATCTAATATTTAGAAGAAAATGAAAAAATTTAATAATAGAAATTATTTTGTAGTTATTGATCAAAGTGAGGAGATGTGGACTGCTGTTAAGTTTGCTGTAAGAAGGGCAAAAGTTACTAAATCAAGTATTACAACAGTGAGTTTCATTCAAAGTATTAGTGAGGGTATGATGCTCACATCATTAACTGAAAAAATTTTAGATAAAGATCAAATTGAAACTGAAAAGCTAAAACATAAAGAAGTGCACAGTTTCATACTCGAAAAATCAAAAATTAAAGCAAAATCAGAAATATTTAAGTTTAATGAAATCGATGAATTTATTAATTTTTTGAATAAATATTCCTCTAACTCTACCATTATACTTGCAACAAGTAAGGATATTGGGAAGCCAGGTCCTCTTATTGATAAATTGATATATGAAAAATCAAGTTCGTTACATTGTCCTCTTGTCATTATTAATGGTAATCTTGAAGATAAAGAAATTGAGAAGATTATTTAACTGAGTAAAAAAGAATTTAAAATCTGTTTGGTCTGCCAAAGACCTTTTAATTGGAGAAAAAAATGGGAAAAAGTATGGAATGATGTTAAATATTGTTCAGAAAAATGCCGAAGGTCAAAATCAAAAATAATAGAGAAAAAATAGCAAACTTACTTTTAAGTATCGGTTGTGTTAATATTAATTTCAAAAAAAAATTTACCTTAACTTCTGGTAAAAAAAGTCCAGTTTATGTTGATTGTAGAAAGCTGATCTCCTTTCCTAAAGAAAGAGAAATTATAATCAATGAGATGAGTAAGCAAATTAAATCTAAATATAAAAGTAACTCTACTATTATAGCAGGTGGAGAAACTGCAGGGATTCCCTACTCTTCATTTCTTTGTCAGAAGATGAAAAACCCAATGATTTATATAAGAAAGAGCCCTAAAGGATTTGGAAAAGGAAAATTAATTGAAGGAGATTTTAAAACAAATTCCCAATCAATTTTAGTTGAGGATATGGCTACTGATGGAGGTAGTAAATTACACTTCATAAAGGCTTTAAGACAAAATGATTTCAAAGTAAAAGATATATATGTAATTTTTTTCTATGGCATATACCCTAATGCAAAAAAAAATATGTCTAAAATGAAGGTTAATTTAAATTATCTTGCAACTTGGGAAGATATATTAAATGTTTCACCAAATTATATTTCAAACGAAGATTATTTTAAGTTAGAGAGTTATTTATCTTCTATAAAAAATGGAAAATAAAATAATAAGTATCGTATCAGGTGGTTTTGATCCCATTCATCCTGGACATATCATGATGATGAAAGATTGTCTAAAGTTTTCAAATTATTTAATAGTGGGAGTTAATTCAAATAAATGGTTGATAAATAAAAAAGGTAACTATTTTATGGATATCCAGCATAGATTATATGTTGTGAGTAGCTTAAAAGTTGTGAACGAAACTATGGAATTTGAAGATGATGATAAAGGAAGTGCTAATAACTTATTAATAAAAATTAGAAATAAATATTCAAATGATAAAATTATATTTGCTAATGGAGGGGATAGATCAGACTCCTCTAAAATTTTAGAATTTGAAACAGCTAAACAATACAATATTGATTTGAAGTTTGGAATAGGTGGTAGTCACAAAGAGTCATCTAGTTCTGATTTATTAAAAAGATGGGGTGAATACTCAAAAAAAATTTAAGGGCTAAGGGTATAGGTAACCCAATCGTCATTATTTAGCTCAAACACTTCTCTTTTGTGAATTCTGTGAGGCATATCCTCCCAGAACTCTATTTTTGAATATTTGACTATAAATCCGCCCCAGTAATCTGGACGAGGAAAATCTTTGTTTTCAGGATACTTACCTTTGTAGAATTCGATTTTATCTTCTAAATCACTTCTTGAGTTTAAAATCTTTGATTGATTTGAAGCCCAGGCACCTATTCTACTTAAATAGTGTCTAGAATTAAAATATTGATCAGATATTTCTTTTGATACCTTTTCAACTTTGCCCTCTATTCTGATTTGTCTTAGCAGTGACTTCCAATGAAAATTTAAGCAAACATTGGTATTTCTTAAAATATCATTTCCTTTGTTGCTTTCGTAGTTAGTATAAAAAATAAAACCAGCATCGCTATAATCCTTTAATAAAACCATCCTTGAATGAGGAGAATTATTATCGTCAACTGTTGAAAGACACATTGCATTAGGATCATTGATCTCCTTTTCTGTGGCTAAATCAAACCATTCTTTAAACTTAATAATTGGATTTAATTTATCTGACATGGTATGAGTATTATATTAGTTTTATCAAAAAATGGATTTAAAAAATAAAAAAGGACTAATTATGGGAGTAGCCAATGATAAATCTATAGCATGGGGTATTGCTCAACAATGTGCGAAATTTGGTGCAGAATTAGCATTCACCTATCAAAATGATCTTTTATTGAAAAGAATAGACCCTTTAGCTAAATCTGTTGGTTCTGATCTATTAATACAATGTGATGTTAGTGACGAAGGCTCAGTTAAAAGAGCTTTTGATCAAATAAAAAATGAATGGGGAAAATTAGATTTTTTTGTTCATGCAGTTGCTTTTGCAGATAAAAATGAATTAAGAGGTAAGTATGTAAATACTTCAAAAGAGAATTTCTTAAATAGTTTAAATATATCCTGCTATTCATTTACTGAGTCTTGTAAATATTGTTATGATTTAATGGATGACGGAGGAAGTATTTTGACTTTAACTTATTATGGAGCAGAACAAGTCATGCCCCACTATAATGTAATGGGTGTTGCCAAATCAGCGTTAGAGGCATCTGTTAAATATTTAGCTGTAGATATGGGAGATAAAAATATTAGAGTCAATGCAATATCTGCAGGCCCAATTAAAACACTTGCGGCATCTGGTATTGGCGATTTTAGATTTATTTTAAAATGGAATGAACTTAACTCTCCATTGAAGAGAAATGTAACTTTAGAAGATGTTGGTAATACTGGTACGTATCTTTTAAGTGACCTTTCTTCTGGTGTAACCGGTGAAATTCACCATGTTGATTGCGGTTATCATACTGTTGGAATGGTAGCTGTAGATGAAGCTGAGGGAGTTGCAGGGTTATTAAATGAGTTTAGCAATAAATAATTAAACAATGTCACACAATTCTTTTGGTAATTTATTAAAGTTTACTACATGGGGGGAGAGCCATGGAGAAGCTATAGGATGTGTAGTAGATGGTTTTCCATCGGGAATAACAATTGATACTAAATTTATCCAAACCAAGTTAAATTTGAGAAAACCTGGCCAATCAAAGTTTACTACTCAAAGAAGAGAAAAGGATGAGGTAAAAATACTTTCAGGTGTTTTTGAAGGTAAGAGCACAGGTGCCCCTATTTCAATGATTATTAATAATACAGATCAGAGAAGTAAAGATTATTCAGATATTAAAAATAAATTTAGACCTGGACATGCTGACTATACCTATTTTATGAAATACAAAAATTACGATTACAGGGGTGGTGGAAGATCCAGTGCAAGAGAAACAGCAATGAGAGTAGCTGCTGGAGCCTTAGCTGAACTGCTTCTTAAAAAGTTTTGCAGTAATAAATTAAAAGTGACAAGTGCAGTTATACAAATAGGAAATGAAAAAATTAATGATAAATCCTGGAATAATAGCTTTATAAATAAAAATCCATTTTTCTCACCTAATAAGACTATTTTAAAAAAATGGGAAGAATTAATTTTATTTCATCGCAAAAATGGTTCTTCGCTAGGTGCCATAATAGAAGTAAGGGTTTCCAATTGTCCTGTGGGTATTGGGGAACCAATTTATCAAAAACTTGACTCAGAAATATCAAAGGCAATTATGAGTATTAATGCAGTAAAAGGAATTGAATTTGGTAGTGGATTTAATCTTGTAAATTTAGATGGAACAAATGCTTCTGATCAAATGGATCTTAATAAAAAAAATATAAGCTTTGATACTAATCATGCAGGTGGTGTTTTAGGTGGAATATCATCTGGTCAAGATATTGTATTTAGATATATAGTAAAACCTACGAGCTCAGTTCTAACAGAAAAAAAAACTATAACTAAGAATTTAAAAAAGACAAAAATTAGAACTATTGGTCGTCATGACCCTTGTGTTGGTATAAGAGCAGTACCTGTTGGTATAGCAATGACAAATTTTGTATTGGCAGATCTATATTTAATAAATAAATCTAAATCACTTTAAAAGCATAGATACTTTATCAAATATTAATTCCTTTGAAATTCCAGATTTATTATATTGATCATCAATATCAGATTGGTCGATAAATTCATCTTTCATAAAGAAATTTAATATTTTTGGAGTTTTATTTAGTTTATTGATTAAAAAATCGTTTACCTGACTGGAAAAGCCACCAATTGCATTTTCTTCAATAGTAATAAAAATATCGTGAGTTTTATTTAGATTTTGTATCAATTTAGTATCAATTGGTTTTGCAAATCTCATGTCTACTACAGTGCAATTTAATTTATGATGATTTTTTATCATTTCATTAATCTCTAAAACTTTTTTTAACCTTGTGCCTAAATTAAGAAAAGCAATTCTTTTACCTTTTTTTAGTATCTTACCTTTTCCTATAAATATTTTTTGAAAATTATTGTTATTATTATATTCATATGCAAAGTCTCTTGGGTATCTTATTGCAGAGGGTTTATTATTAATTGACTGAGCTAATTTAATCATATTTTTTAACTCTTCTCCATTAGATGGAGCCATAACAATAAAATTAGGAAGACAACATAGGTAACTAAGATCAAAAGATCCAGCATGTGTAGCTCCGTCAGCTCCAACAAAACCTGACCTATCAATCAAGAATCTAACAGGTAAAGACTGTATCGCAATATCATGAACAACTTGATCATATGCTCTTTGAAGAAACGTAGAATATATTGCAACAAAAGGCTTTATAGACTCAGTAGTCATCCCTCCTGCAAAAGTAACAGCATGTTGTTCAGCTATACCTACATCATAAAATCTTAAAGGATATTTTTCTTGAAATTTATTTAAGCCTGTTCCTGAGGGCATTGCTGCTGTTATTGCAACAATTTTTTTATCCTTTTTTGCTAATTTTAAAAGAGTGTCACTTACTACATTTGTATATGTAACGACTTTAGACTTATTTTGAATACCTGTCTTAACGTCGAATGATGAAACTCCATGAAATTTATCTTTAGATTGTTCGGCAGGTTTATAGCCCCGCCCTTTCTGAGTTATCAAGTGTAAGAATACTGGTCCATGAAGCTCCTTTTTTTTATATTTTTTAAACAATTGAACCAATAACTTTAAATTATGACCGTCAACAGGACCTAAATAATTTAAACCTAATTCTTCGAATAGAGTATTACCTGTCAGATAACCTTTAAAATATCCTTCAGTTTTTTTTGCAAATTCTCCGACTTCATTTGGAAGTCTTTTAGTAAAATTTTTTATGATGTCTCTAAAGCCCTCATATGATTTTGAACTTAATAAGTTGACAAGATACTTGCTCATTGCACCGACAGGTTCAGCTATAGACATCTCATTATCATTAAGGATAATAAGAGAGTTTTTATTTAAATGACCCAGGTTATTTAGACCCTCAAAAGCCATACCAGCACTGATAGCTCCATCACCTATAACACTGATGACGTCAAAATCTTTATTTAAGATATCTCTTGCGGCCGTAATTCCTAAACTTGCAGAGATTGAAGTAGAACTATGTGCTGCACCAAAAGGGTCATATATGCTTTCAGATCTTTTTGTAAAGCCAGATAATCCATTTTTTTTTCTTAAAGTGTGTATTTTATTTTTTCTGCCTGTAAGAATTTTATGAGGATATGTTTGGTGTCCCACATCCCAAATAATTTTATCAGATGGTGCATTAAATACATAATGTAATGCTACTGTTAACTCCACGACACCCAAACTAGCTCCTAAATGTCCTCCAGTTTTTGAGACTATTTCAATAGTGTAGTCTCTTAATTCATCATTAAGTTTTTGTAATTCACTTAATGATAATTTTTTTAAATCTTTAGGTAGTTTAATTTTACTTATTAATGACATAAGCTTTTTAATTACTTAAATTCTGTCGACGAGAGTGATTTATTTTTTTTTACAATTTTATCAATTTTAATTTTTGCAGATTTCAATTTTTCCTCACAATATTCTTTTAAGTCTATGCCTTCCTCAAACAACTTGATACTATCTTCTAGTGGTGTATCTTCATTTTCCAATAAATCTGATATTTCCTCTAGTCTTTTAAGTGCACTTTCAAAATTTTTATCATTTTTTTTATTCATCAGAGTATTCTACTAAAGCTTTTAGATGGTTATTCAGTCCATGATATAAACCTTTCATATCATATCCCCCTTCTAAGACTGAAATAATTGGAACATTATTTGCAAACTTTTCCAATATAATTTTTGTCACCCAATAAAAGTCATCATCCTCTAAGTTAATTGAAGCAAGTGGATCCAATTTATGTGCGTCAAAACCAGCAGAGAAATATATTAAATCAAATACAGCATCAATTTTATCAACAATATTTTTTTTAAATAGAGATTTAAAAGAGCTTGAGTCACAATCACTAGGCAAAGGGCAATTAAAAATATTTCCAACACCAACTTCATTAAATGAACCAGTGCCAGGGTAAAATGGAAATTGATGACTTGAGGCGTAGTAAATATTTGGGTTATTTTCAAATATATGTTGAGTACCATTTCCATGATGTACATCAAAATCTACAATTAAGATTTTTTTAAATTTCCCAGAGTTTTGTGCATATTGAGCTGAAATAGCAACATTGTTAAATACACCAAAACCCATTGCTTTATTACTCTCAGCATGATGACCAGGGGGCCTATGAGCGCAGAAGAAAACACCCTTATTTTTATTATCTAAAATATAGTTTACTGCATCAACACTTCCACCAACTGCTAACAGGTAACTTTTTAAACTATTTGGACTAGCTATTGTATCAGGATCAAAATAAGTAAATCCAGAATTTGGAATAGAGTCATAAATGCTATTTACATATTCTAAGTCATGAACAAAAGAAATTATTTTTTTATCAGCAATAGTTGGTTCAATAAAATTGTGTTTTGAATACACATCATTAATTAGATTATTTACAACTTTTATTCTTTCTATGGACTCCGGATGATTACCAGTATCATGATTTTCATACTCTTGAGAAAAAAATATATTTATCATTTTAAAAGATTTAATAAAAAACTTTGAAACCAATTATAATTTTGAAATTGATATTTCTTAAAGTCTTTCATTATTTTATTTAAATTATCTATATAAGGATATTTTATCTTAACTATATCATGCCATCTTTTTATAGTATTGGGAGTAACTTCAGGATGAAATTGAAAACCATAAATATTTTTATTTTTAATTTTGAAAGAGTCAACATCATATAAAATACCCTTAGCTAATAATTCCATATTTTTATTAAAAGAAATGCCTTCTGTGTGAAATTGTAAAAAAGATAAATTTTGTTTAAAAAATTTACTATTAATTTTTAAATTTTTCTTATAACCACACTCAAATACTTTATTTTTGGATTTTGATATTTTTGACCCATAAATTTTTGCTATTAATTGAGCACCTAAACAAATACCAATAATTGGTTTATTTAATTTAATTATATACTTTAGAAATTTATACTCATATGCAATAGCTTTTGATTTACTATTTGCACTCTGTTTACCTCCATGAAATATAAATAAATCAAATTGATCTATTTCTTTTTTTTTAAAAAAGGGTAAATTTTTATAAAAAATTGTCGAGGTATTGTGATTTTTTTGAAAAAATTTTGAAATAACACTTATATCAGCAACTTCACTGTGAATTATTTGCAGTACTCTCTTCATTTTTACTAAAGTTGATGACTGTACCAAATATTATCGCATAAGAAAGCATTGATGAGCCTCCATAGCTAATAAATGGCAAAGTCATTCCAGTTGGAGGAATTAATTTTATGGAGGAACCAATATTTACAAATGCTTGTAGACACATCAAAAAACATAAACTAAATATAGTATTTGATATAAATAAATTAGAAGGATTTAAAATAGATTTTCTAGCTAAAATAAAAAAAACTGGATAGAGAAAAGATACAAATAAACCAAATAAAACACCAAATTCTTCAATTAAAATAGCAAATATGAAATCATTATGAGACTCAGGGATTGAATATTTAAGTTGCCCTTCGCCAAGACCTACACCAAAGATTCCACCTGTCTTTATTGCTGATAGGCTTTTTGAAACTTGAGTATTGTCTCCATCCAGAAAGTTGTCAATTCTGTAAGCAACATGATCAAATGAAAAATATGCAATTAATAAAAAAAACACACCTATAAAACCCAATAAAATAAAAAGTTTTAGATTTCTAAAATACAAAATTAAAATCAAAGAAAAAATTGAAATGTATACTAATAAAGTACCTATATCTGGTTGAAGAAGGAGAAGTGTTACAACTAAACTAATAATTATAAAACTAATAAATAAATATAACTTATTATTAGTCTTAATGTATAAATAACAAAACCAAGAAAACATACATACAAGTGGTCCTTTAAGTAATTCTGATGGTTGTATAGAAAAAAAATTAAAGCTTATCCATCTAGTTGCACCTTTAATTTCATATCCAAAAATTGGTACTATTAATAAAAGAATAGTAAATAATATACACATAATATTTAATATTTTCCTTAATTCGTTTTTTGGAAGCAATGATAAAAATATTAAAACCACTAAAGAAATAGATAAAAAAATAATATGTTTAAAAATAAGTAAAATTGGATACTCAGTACCTATTAAAGAATAAATAGCAAGGATGCCAATGAATGATAGTATGAATGGTATAATAAAAAGTTTTTTGGATAAAACGTACCAGTTAGATCCTAATAAACTCTGATCGTCTCTAAATAATATATTTTTCAAAATAATACTTTTTTAATAAGTTTATTGAAATGTTTTCCACGATCTACATAGTTTTTATAATAATCAAATGACTCACCTCCTGGCGAGAACAAAACATAATTGTATTTATTAACTTTTAAATTTACATTTAAAAATTTCACTAATTCATTGAGATTTGTAAATTTGTAATAATTTGAATTAATAAAATTTAAATGGTCAATAAATAAATTAGTATGATTGCCAAATATTAAAACCAATGTATTAGAAATATTAAATTTTGTATTCTTTAATTGTTTTTTGAATTTTCCTCCAAGAATTAATATTTTTCTTGAACTATTTATTAAATTATTTTTAAAAATAGCATTATTTAAATTTGTACACTTACTGTCATTATATATTTTTAGGTTATTTAAATTATAAATAAGTTGATTTCTATAATTTAATACATTGGATACTAAACTAGTATCTATTTTTATTTGTGGGTCAATATTATAAACTAATTTACTTATAGAATTTAAATTAAGTTCCTTAATATAATCAACAAGATCCTTTTTTATAGGTATCCTATTATTTGTAAAAACCAATCTTTTTTTATTTATTTTTAAATTTCTTTGATATTTTAAAAATAGTTTTTTTGATAAATACAAATTACAATTTTTATATAATAAATTTTGTATTCGAAATTTTGAATTAATATATTCTTTTATATTATCATGATAATTTAAGTGATCACTGAATATATTTGTTATAATTGCATAATGTAATTTTAAAAATTTTACTTTATCTAATTGATATGAACTTAATTCAATAATCAAAATATCAACTTTGGATAAATAATTAACAAGATCCCTCTTGTCTAAAATAGTATTGCCAAAGTTTCCAATAATCTCTGTTTTATATTTCTTTGATAGTATCTCTTTTAGGTAGCAACATGTTGAAGATTTACCTTCTGTGCCTGTCACACCTATTATTTTCTGTTTAGATAACTCTACGCTTAAAAAATCTAAATCAATTAAAATTTTATTTTTATATTTATATAAAAGATGCTTTTTATTAATTTTAATTGATGGGGAAACAATAAAATAATCATATTCATTAATGTTATTATATAAGTAATCTTTATTTATAGTTTTTTTATTAGTGATTTTTTTAAAATCATCATAGATATTATAATTACAATTTTTATTCTTAAGGTATCTCTCTATTGATTCACCACTTATGCCATATCCATATATTAAAAATTTTTTATTTAAATTTATCAATTATCTTATTTTTAGAAGTGATAAGGCTAACAGGCAAAAAAGAAAACTTAATATCCAAAATCTAATCACAATCTTTTGTTCTGATATTCCTTTTTTTTCGTAGTGATGATGTAAAGGTGCCATTAAAAATAATCTTTTGCCTTTTGTTATTTTAAAATATGTAACTTGTAGCATCACTGATATTGTCTCTATGGCAAAAAGACCACCTGCTACAGCCAATACTATTTCCTGTTTTAGTAAAATTGAAGTTACTGCTAATGAAGCTCCTAACGATTGAGATCCTGTATCTCCCATGAAAATAGAAGCAGGGCTCGAATTAAACCATAGAAAACCAAGCAAAGATCCAATTGCTGCAGTACAAAAAATTACTATCTCGCCCGAGCCTTTCATATAATTAACTAAAAGATAGTCAGAAAAATTTATATTGCCCAATACATATGCAAATATAGCAAATGTAAGGAAAACAAATATCAAAGGCATAGAGACTAATCCATCCAAACCATCTGTTAAATTAGTTGCATTCGTTGATCCTACAACAATAAGTAAAATTAATACAAAATATAAATAACCAAGCTCAATGGAAACATCTTTTAAAAAAGGAATACTAAATTTGTTTAAATCAAATCCATTATATTTAATTGTAAAATAAATAATTAATGTAGCTAATAACTGACTTAAAAATTTAGTTTTAGAAGATATACCCTTTCCTAATTTAACTTTACGATAATCATCAACTAAGCCAATAAGACCAAATAGTGTTAAAGTCAGGATTAATATGTAATTAAAACTTGAGAAATTTGAGGTCCATAATATTGAGCTTAAAATAATTGAAAACAGTATTAGCACTCCACCTAATGTTGGAGTTCCTTTTTTACGATAATGTGTATCTGGGCCGTCATTTCGAATAGGTTGCCCACTTGGAAAAATACTCTTTTGAAATCTAATCCAATGAGGCATTAAAATTATAACTATAAAAAATGAAGTAACTAAAGATAAACCTGATCTAAAGGAAATATACCCAAACAAATTAAAGAAAAATTCTGTCTCTTTTAGTGAGTATAATAAGTCACTTAACATATTGTTTTATTAGCCTATCTAGTTGATTTGATCTTGACCCCATAACAAATACATTCTTTATACTATCAAATTCTTTATTTAAGTATTTTATAGCTGGCATATAGCTCTTATAAAAATTAAAGTTATATGATTTTTTTTTAAATTTATAGAATTCTTCACCAATAAAAATTATTTTTTTTAGATTTAAATTTGTTACCAATTCAATTATTTGTAGGTGAAAAAAATCTGACTGAACTCCTAATTCCTTCATCGCTCCCAATATGTAAACTTTTTGTTTAATATTCCGCTGATTAAATATTAGAATTTGCTTATTAAGTGAATATGGACTGGCATTATAGCTATGGTCGAAGAATATAACTTTTTTGTTCTTTATATAAGTTGGGACTTCATTTCCCCTAGAATCAATTATAGACTCCTCATAAAAAAATATATTTAAATTAATTTTCTTCACAAATGTCTTTAAAAACAAAAATGAAATTATAGCTATATTTATACAAAAACTTCCTTTAGATGACTCGATAGAATATCGATTTTTATTTAGTATAAAATTTACTACATATTTTTTTTTTCTTTTTAGAATATTTTTGTTTATATTATCAACATTTATGAGTTGAACATTTGAGTCAATTTTGCTCTCAATATAATGAGAGTTGTAGTTATAATTAATTAAACCACTTATAAGTCTTTTTGATTTAAATATTTTCAATTTGTTATCAATTAAATGATTAAAATTTCTAAAATTTCCAATGTGAGAATTTTCAATACCTGTCACCAAGCAATAATGTGGTTGTAAAGTTTTAATTAATTTAGTCATTTCATTTGAGTTATTAATACCTAGTTCAAATACAGAATAATCAGTGTTTAAATGCATATTCATAATAGAAAATTGCAAACCCTGAATATTATTGTAATTTTTATATGATCTGTATGTTTTAAAATTATTATTTTTTAAAATATGATAAATATTCTCCTTAAATGTTGTTTTTCCAACAGAACCAGTAATAGCAATAATTTTACCCTTGTAATTGTCTAATATATATTTACAAAATTTTATTATAAATAACTGAGAGTCTTTAACATAGACTAATTTGGAATTATTTGTCTTTACGTTGACAATTACCAGAGATGCTTTTTTTTTGAGAGCATCTTTATAGTATAAGTTGCCGTCATTTTTATCTGTTTTTAAACCTATAAAAATATCATTCTCTTTTATAAGTCTTGTATCAAAAACTATGTTGCTATTATATTTTGATTTTAAATCATAAATAATTTTATAGATTTTTTGCATAATTAGATGAAATTACTCTATCATTAAAAATATAATTTTTATCTTTATAGGTTTGTGTGTCTTCATGGCCTTTACCAGCAATTATCAAAATACCCTCATTTTTTTTAATATAATTAATACCAATTTTAATAGCCTTTCTTCTATTAGGTACCTCAATTGGATTAAAGGAATGTTCTATCAGAGTTTTTCTAATCATTGCTGGATCTTCACTTCTTGGGTTATCATCAGTTATAATCTGTAAGTTTGTGTACTTTGAAATAACTTTGGCTATTTGTGGTCTTTTAGTTTTATCTCTATCTCCTCCACAGCCATATACAATTATTATATTTTTATTTAAAGGCAGTTCTTTTAACAAATTTTCATAAGCATCTTTTGAATGAGCATAATCAATCATTATCACTCTATTTTTTTTGTTAAAAATAATTTCAGATCTACCAGGTGGAAATAAAGAATCACTTATTTTTAATGGGAATTGTTTTGTGATATTGTGATAAATCATCAATATAGTTATTATATTTTTGGCCATAAAGTTATTAAAAGAACTAATATTAAATAAAAAATTATTTGTAGATATTTGAAATTTGTCATTTTTTTTTTGTGTGACGGATATTTTATGGTTAGATAAGAATTTACCTTGAGTAAATAATTTACTTTTAAAAATTTTAAATTTATTTTTTAATTTATCGTCTTGTAAAAATAAAATTGAGTTTTTTAGTTTATGATTTTTTATTAAATTTACTTTGGCTAAATGATAATTTTTAATATTTTTATGATAATCTAAATGATCTGACTCTAAGTTAGTTAGAATGGCATAATTATACATTAAATTTCCAATCCTTCCTGAACTATAACCAATACTAGAAACTTCCATAAAAGTATATTTTACATAATTGTCATTTGCAATTTGAAGTAAATTGAGTAATTCAAAATATGAAGGTGTAGTATTATTTAGTTTTTTTATTTTTTTTGAATTGATATAGAAACCTAATGTACCGATGTAACAAGACTTTATCGCATTGATATTAAACAATTTATTTGCACCGTACGCTATTGAGGTTTTACCATTTGTACCAGTAACAAAAATAATTTTAAGATTATTAATATTATAAAAAATTTTAGCAATATTCTGTAAATCTTTTTGATTTTTATAAAAAAAATAATTGATTAGGTTTTGTTTAATATCTTTTTTGAATTTAATATTACAAATAATAAATTTACAATTTTTTTTAATTGCTAATTTTTTATAATAAATAAATTTACTATTATTATTACTATTAAATAGAAAAATAGACTTCTTATTACATTCTTGCCAGTTAGTAACAATTTTATATCCCTTATCTTTTAATTCATCTAAATTCATTAAATGTCTGTGCTTTTTGTATTAATTATAGATAAGTCTAGGTACATATAAATCTCTTTTAGAAGATTATAAAAAGTTGGTTTAACTGTATTACCAGCTGTCATGAATTTACCATATTTCTCTTTTGGGTTTTGCATAAAGGTAAAATTTAAATATTTTGGATTGTTGTATGGAAAGAAACTTATATAAGTAACGTTTTGAAATTTTTCATTTTTTGAGATAGTTTGATCTGCGGTTCCAGTTTTACCTGCTACTAAAAAGTTTTTATAGAGATCGTTATTAGTCTCATTTGCATAAAATAATAGATTATTAATGGTATTTGAAATTTTGTTATATTTGTTTTCCTTTTGTTTTTCTTTTTTTTCAAAAGAAGCCTCAAAATTTTCTCTTCCGGTAATTATTTTTCCATATGCATTGATTAATTGTATTGGAGAAATTGATAAACCGTAGCCAAAGGGAATATTATCACAATAACTCCCTCTAAAATTATTAATAGTTGGTTCGACAGATTTCATCCCAAAACCAATTTTAGTTGATTTTAAAAGTCCTATTTGATCTAAATCAAATTTAAATTCATTTTGACAATCTAAAGTTCTTCTTATTAAAATTGCGCCCCTATTTGAGGATTTTTTTAAAATATCTGCAACCTGCATAGGGATGTTACTATTCCTTGGAAAGTCATTAATTAATTTATTTTCAATATATACAGGTTGATCGACGTCAAAATATTCATTTAGATCTATCTTTTGATTTTTTAAAGCAGAATAAACAGTAAATGTTTTAAAAACTGATCCAAAATCAAATTTTAAATCCTTCAAAGGTAATAAAGTTTGATCAAATCTATTAACTTCTCTGTTATCTAAAAAAACATTACTGACAATTTCTTCACTACTTAAATCAACTAAAACATTCATAGCATAATCTGGATTTAAATTTTTGGTATCATTATACAAAGATTCATATATTTTTTTTTGCACTCGAATATCTAAAGATAAATCAACATCATTATTATTTTTATCTATAAATTTTTCTATCAAGGATACACCTTGATGATCAATATTTGTATGCCCAATCATATTATTTATAATAGTACTGTAAGGATATTTCCTAGTAAGAATTTTTTCATATTTAATATAAGGATCACCTTTATATATTAACTCTAAGATATTATTAAGTGGGACATTTCTTTTTAAATATTTAACTTTATTTTTTATATTTTTAACCGAATAATTGTAATCAGAGTATGCTAAAGTATTTTTATTATAATCATAAATAGAGGGTAAGGCATTAAGACTTGAAACTCTTACACTTGATAAATAACTATTAGAATTATCAAGACTTAAAAAAATTAGTCGTGTAAAAATGGCAATAAAAAGGAATAAAATAGTTAAAATAAAAAAATTGTAGTAGTTTTTTGTTTTAGATAATAGTTTATAATCTGTCTCATTACTTAGATTGAACATAATTGACCTTTATTATTGTAAAGTCATCAAATTCATTTCTGTCAAACTTAATAATTTTTTTATTTTCCACAAAATTATAATTATTTAGTTCATTAATTTGTAATTGATTAATTTCTTTTGTAAGGAGTATTTCTTTATTTATGAAGTTTTGATAATCATTATTGTAATTGATTTTTATATATTTTAAATCACTTTCAATTATTTTGGTTTGATTTTTAAAACTTAAAAATAAAATAATAAATATAAATAATAAAAAAAATTTAGAAATATGATTTATCAATTTATAAACCTTCCTACTCTCAATTTTGCAGATCTAGATCTGTTGTTTTCAATTAATTCTAACTTTGATGGAGTTAATGGTTTTTTTGTAAGAATTTCAAAACCCCAACCTCTATTATTTTGAAAGCTACTGTTATTCTTAACTTTATTATCTTTGAAGTAATTTTTAACTATTCGATCTTCTAAACTATGGAAGGAAATTATTGCTAGGTAAGCTTCATTATCTAAAAAATCATGTACTTTTTTTAAGAATATTTCTAGATTTTCTAGTTCATTATTAGACTCAATTCTAAGAGCCTGAAATGCTTGAGTTGCGAAATGTATTTTTTTTGATCTAAAATTAACACCACTTTCTCTCAAAATCTCTATGAATTCAAAGTTAGTATCTATTTTCTTTATAGATCTCTGATTTATAATAAATTTAGCTAATTTTTCAGCTTGTCTAATTTCACCATACACATAAAAGACTCTTTTGAGTTCATCTATATTGTAATAATTAATTATTTTATATGCATTTAAATCACCACCTAAATAATTCATATTTAAATCAGAATTTATTTTAAAAGATAATCCAATATCATTATCGTCTAACTGATTAGATGAAAACCCAAGATCTAATAAAATAAAATTAAATTTTTTTGTACCTAAATTTAATAAATCTAAATTTTTAAAGTTATTTTTATGAAAAAAAATATTAGGAAAATTTTTTTTTAATTGGTTAGCAATAATTGATGAATTATCATCTTGGTCAATTGCAGTTACAAAATGTCCATTTTCTAAAAATCTTTTAGAGTGTCCCCCTCCTCCAAATGTACAATCTAAAATAGAGAGGTTTTTCTTTCTATTAATAAATGAAAAAATTTCATTTGTCATAATAGGGATGTGTTGATCTCTGATCATTTGAATTTTGCTCTTGAAATTTTTTTATGCGTCTCACCTAATTTTTTTTCCCAAATTTCAAAATGGTTTCCCTTACCTATAAATATTATTTCTTTTGATAATTTTGAGAATTTTTGGAGTTGTTCTTTGACAATAAAACGACCTTCTTTATCTATATTTATTTCCTCTAAATCTGAGAGTATTGCAGTTTTAAAATGATCATTTTTTTTTGAAAAAAAATCCTTCTCATCGAAGGTTTTGATCAATACATTAATTTTTGAAGATAGGTGTACTTCTAAGCATTCATATTTAAGACTTTTAAATATATATATCTTTTCTTTAGAATAACTAATAGTTGATCTAAAAGAAGATGGTATAGCTACTCTATTTTTGGAATCTATAATTCCATAAAATGAAGATAAAAACATTATCATGGTATTTCATGGGATTATATGGGATTTTAATATATATGTAAATAGTGTTGGGTAGCTATAAGCTGAGTTCTGTATTATAAAAATTGCAGTCATTTATCTAGATTAACTATTACTAATTAATTCTAGCGATCAACCCAGGCCAACTGTAGAAATAGTTTTAGCCTCTATTTGATCTTACTTGTGATAGGGTTTGCATATTGCGATACTATTTATGTATCCGGTAAGCTCTTACCTCACCTTTTCACCCTTACCTTGCGGCGGTATATTTCTGCTGCACTTTCCCTAAGGTTACCCTCGACGGATGTTATCCGTTATCACTTTCTACGCAAGCTCAGACTTTCCTCTTTGTTTTACAAAGCGACTGCACGCTACCCAAATACATAATACATAAAATTAACTAAATATTAAATTATAAAAATCTTTTACGAATTTTTTAGATTGAGCAGGATTAATTACATTGTAATTTAAAGATCTTTTTACTGCCATAATGCAAAATCTTTTATTATTTTCAATGTATGACATATGAAAACCATATAACTTCAACATCTCATCTATAGTGTATTTTTTTTTTATTTTCTTATTATTGAATCTATTAATTCCAATTTTATTAATAAAAAACCTCTCTCCTGGATCTTCTTTTCTATTTGGTGCGATATCAGAATGAAAAACAATATCCTCATTTAAAATATAGAAATTTTTTTTTAAAAAAAAAATTAAACTCTTTAGTGAGTCATATTGTTTTTTTGAATAATCAGTATAACCAAAATTATGACCTTTATTTTCAAGTTCAATTCCAATTGAATAATCGTTAATATTTACATTATTTTTCCATTTAGATTTACCAGCATGCCAAGCTTTATATTTGGGGCATAATAAATTAAATATTACACCCTTTCTGGTAATTAGATAATGGGCACTTACATTAGAACTTTTATTTGTTAATTTTTGATAAGCTAATTTAAGAGTTTTCATCCCTGTATAGTGAATGATGATATATTTGACTATTTTATTTTTTTTTCTAAAGCTATAATTCATCTGTGAAAAAGTCGATTCTTATACTTTTATCTTTCTTTATAATTTCTTGTTCAAGTAATGATAAAGATGAATATAAAAATGATCAAAGTGTTTATGAGAATAATACATTAAAAGATTTTGAGCTATTTGAGTTAGCTAATAGTTACATTAGTTCAAAACAATTCGAATTAGCTTTAATTGAATTAGATAAATTAGAAGTGCTTTACCCAAGTAGCCCATTTGCCAGTAAAAGCATGCTTGTAAAATCATATGTTCATTTTTTAGATAAAGATTATGAGAAAACAAGAGCTTTAGCCGAAATGTATAAAAGCTACTACCCTGGCAGTAATGACATAGTCTATGCTAATTATTTAGAGGCTATGACTTATTACGTTTTAATGAAAAAATCTGATTACAGTCAAGAACTAACATATAAAGCAATAGAAAAATTTGATTTCATACTGAATGCTTATCCAAATAGTAAGTATGAGATTGATATACTTATAAAAATGAAACTCATTAATAATAATTTAGCTGCTGAAAAACTTAGTATAGCAAAATTTTATTTAGAGAAAGGTAATACCAATGGATCATTAGTTTATTTAATTGATATTTTTAAAAATTATAGCTCAAGTCTATCGATTGAGGAGACATTATTTTTAATAACTAAAATATACTACTCATTAGGTGAATATGAATTAGCAAAAAATTATGCATCTATATTAGCATATAATTTTCCTGAAAGTAATTGGTATAAAAAATCTTATAATTTGATTAATGGATTAGATGATATAAATAATGACAAAAAGTGGTTTGAAAAACTCAATCCAATAAAATTATTAAAACAAGATGAGGAAAATTATTCAAATAATAGTTCAATCCAACCTATCAATTAATTGTAATGTTAGTTTCACTAGAAATTAAAAATTTTTTATTAATAAAAAAAATATCTATTAATTTTATTAACGGTTTTAATGCATTTACTGGAGAAACAGGTGCTGGTAAGTCTATTATTATAGAGGGGCTAAAATTAGCACTTGGTGGGAAAAACCAAACTAATCTAAATTTAAAAGAAAATGAAATTTCCTCAATTAAAGCAGTATTTGAAATTAATAATTTGATTAAAAAAAATCTAGATGAACTCAACCTTATTATTGAGGATGATTATTTGATTGTAGAAAGACAAATAAACTCTAATCAAAAGTCAAAATTATTAGTTAATGGTGAAATAAAACCTCTAAACAACATAAAAGGGATTTTAAAAAATGTTATTGAATTTCAAGAAAATTTTGAGCAGCAAGAATTATTTGATAACAAGTATTTTCTAAAATTTATTGACAATATAGGTGGTATTAAGAAAGATGATTTAAAATCCTATTTTGAAAAATTTAAAGACTCAAAAAATATTTATCAAGCCCATTTGGACAATGAAAAAAATATTAATGAGAAACTAGAAATATTAAAAATCAAAAATAATAAAATTAAGATATTAAATCCAACTAAAAATGAATATGAAGAGCTTCTTAATAAAAGAAACTTAAATAAAAATATTCAAAAATATAGCGATATTTCAAATGAAATAAAAAAATCGATATCAATTTATAATTCAAATGATAATTTAAATTTAATAGAAAAAAATCTTTATAAATTAGAAGATATTAACCAAGAATACTCACATATTTCACAAAAATTTGCTTCTTTAATTTTGGATATAAATGAATTAATTAATGATTTAGAAAATAAATTTAATTCTGTAGATTACGATGAAATTAATTTTGAGGAAATTGATGAAAAGATCTATCAATATCAACAACTCTCAAAGTTTTTTGAAGTAAATCCTGAAAATTTGTTTTCTATAAAAGAAGAAATATTAATTGAAATTGAATCACTTGAAAATTTTGATAAAGAGAAAAAAAATCTTTTTAATAAATATACTAATGATCTTAATAATTATCAAAAAGAAGCTTTAAAAATATCTAATTTAAGAAAAAAAGAATCAAAAAAAATATCTGAAAATATTAATAAACAACTTCCGATCGTAAATATAGAGCAAGGTCAAATTATATTTAAGTTTTCAGAAAAAGATGAAAAAGACTATAATTCTCATGGATATGATGAATTAGATGTATTATTTAGGACAAATAAAAATTCTGATTTTAGCTCGATAAAAAAAGTAGCATCTGGAGGAGAATTGTCCCGGTTACTTTTGATAATTAAATCATTATCAGCTAATAATGATAAAGATCTTACTCTTATTTTTGATGAAGTAGATAGTGGTTTAAGTGGCAAAATTGCATCTAATGTCTCTGAGAAAATCGATAATATATCCAAAAAAAATCAAGTTATAGCCATAACGCATTCACCTCAAGTTGCATCAAAAGCTAACAAACATTGGAAAATTGAAAAAGTCATTAAAAATGATGAGATGACAAGTGAAATTTTTGAATTAAATGATGAGTCAAGAGTTAATGAAATTGCAAGTTTAATAAGTGGAGCTAAAATTACTGAGACCGCTAAAAAAGTAGCATCAGATTTACTTCAAAATTAAAGTAATGAGTACAAAAGATAGTTTTATAAAGCTAAGAGAAAAGTTAAAAAAACATAATAATGAATATTACAACTCAAATCCATCTATTGATGACTCAGATTATGATGATCTAAAGAAAAGGTACGATTATTTATTATCAAATAATCCTGAATTAAAAAAGTTAGACAATTTAGGTATAGGTGCTTCACCCTCTTCAAAATTTACAAAATTTAGACACTATGAACCTATGCTATCTTTATCTAATAGTTTTAGTTTGAGTGACTCAAAGGATTTCTTTAATAAAGCAACAAATTTTTTAAAAAAAAAAAATTCAGATTATATATTTAATGTAGACTGTAAAATAGACGGAGTCTCTCTGTCTCTAATATATAAAAATAATAAATTATTTAAAGCAATTACAAGAGGTGATGGAATAATTGGAGAAGATATTACAGAAAATGTTTTGGGTATTAAAGGTATACCTAAAGTTTTAAAAAATTGTAAATCTGATCTTATAGAAATCAGAGGAGAGGTATTTTTTTTAAGAGATGATTTTGAGAAGTTAAATAATCAATTTGAAAAAAAAAATCAGTTTTCAAATCCTAGAAATGCAGCCTCAGGATCTCTTCGTCAAATAGACAGTAAGATTACAAAGAAGCGACCTTTAAGATTTATACCACATGGATATGGTAAATTTTCTTACGAACAAGAGTTTTTAAACTTTGAAGAATTTTTAATTTTTTGCAAAAAAAATAAATTTGATCAAACTGGCTATGCTAAAAAATATAATAATTTAAATAATATTTATGTTTACATTTCAGAGATTGAGAAGAAAAGGTCAATAATTAACTTTGATATTGATGGAATGGTAATCAAAATTAGTGGATTGGATTTACAGAAAATGTTAGGAAATACCAATAAATTTCCTAGATGGGCAATAGCTGCTAAATTTAGTTCTGAGGAAGCATTAACTCAAGTTAAAAAAATAGAACTACAAATAGGAAGGACAGGAGCTATTACACCTGTAGCTAGACTAAAGCCAATTAATATTGGAGGGGTAATAGTATCAAATGCAACTCTTCATAATTTTGATGAAATTATTAGAAAAGATATAAGGATTGATGATTTTGTTTGGGTAAAAAGAGCTGGAGATGTAATTCCCTATGTTTCAAAAGTTGATATAGAGAAAAGGAAAATTTCTAATAAAAAATTTAATGTTCCAAAAAAATGTTTATGTGGAAATAAAATAATAAAAATCGAAGGTGAGGCCGTACAAAGGTGTAGTGTAGGAAAAAATCAATGTAAATATCAAAACTTGGAGGCTTTAAAGCATTTTGTATCTAAGAAGGCAATGAACATAGACGGACTTGGTGAGAAATTGATTGAAAAATTTGTTAGTCTTAATTTAATTTCTGATAAAATTGATATATACAAATTAGAAAATCATAAAGATAAAATTATTAAACTAGATGGATTTGGTGAAAAATCATTTTTAAATCTTATTGAGTCAATAAACAAATCTAAGATTACTTCTTTATCAAGATATTTATTTTCTCTTGGTTTAAGGTATTTAGGTGAAAATAATTCTGAGCTTATATCTTTAAATTTTAAAAATAAAACTAGATTTAAAAATTTCATCAAATCAAAAAAACTAAGAGAACAACTTGAAAATATTGATGGACTAGGTGAAAAATTAATTGATTCATTTATTAATTACTTTTCTAATGAAGGTAATCTTAAAGAGTCATTTGCAATCCTTGATATAATTGAAATTGAGGAAATTGAGCGTAATTATGAAAGTCTTAATAAAAGTATTTTATTTACAGGAACTCTTAAAAAAATGTCACGTGATAGGGCAAAAGAATTAGCAAAAAAAAAAGGATATAAAATTGCCTCGAACGTATCAAAAAATTTGGACATACTTGTATATGGAGAAAAATCTGGCTCTAAATTAAAAAAAGCTAATGATTTAAAAATTAATATTTTAAATGAGAAAGATTTTTTAAATCTTATTAATTAAATTCTTTATAAAATAATCTCTATAATCATGACTCAATCTTGGTTTAAGAGATTTATAAATTTCCCTATGATATTTTTTAATATAATTTCTCTCAAAGTTTGTGATTAACTTAAAATTAACTAAATCCAAATCGTAAGGTACTAATGTAACATTTTTTAGTTTTATACTATTATGTATAATTTTTGTTACATATAAGTTTTCTATTCTTAAACCAAATTGACCTTCAACGTAGTAGCCTGGTTCAATGGAAAATAAAGCATTCTTAACTAAAATATCGTTAGATCTTGAGGAAATGATAGGATATTTTTCATGTACATCGCTAAAATTACCTACACCGTGTCCAGTCCCATGATTATAAGTTATATTGAATTTAGATAAATATTTTCTTATAAATAAGTCTATTTCTAATGTTCTAATATTTCTTGGAAATATTTTGTTTTCTATTCTGATTAAAGACTTTAACAAATAAGTATATGAAAATTTAATTCTTGAAAGATTTTTTGCTCCAATTTTAATTACCCTTGTAATATCTGTAGTTCCTTCTAAATATTGAGCACCAGAATCAATTAATAATATATTTCTGTTTTTTGATGATAAAGATTTCTCAGGGTGTGGTTTGTAATGAACAATGGCAGCATTCGAGTCAAACGCACTAATATAATCAAAAGAATTTCTAAAAAAATTAATACCTTCTTTTCTTTTATTGTATAAAATTTCTGAAACTTCATATTCATTTTTAGGATTAATTTTTTTTTGTTTTAATTCAATAATAAATTTAAGAACAGCTAAACCATCTTCGATATGGCTAGACTCTATATTTTTTAATTCTTTTGATGTTTTAATACCCATGTATTTAGAAATATTAATTTTGGTCTCACATACATTTAGAAAATTAGATAATCGCATGTACATATTTAGATTTAAGAACTCATAAGAAGTCTCAATATTTTTCAATTTTGATGATTTAAGATTTTTAATAAATTCTTCTTCTTTAAAAATATGAAAACTTTTACTTATTTTACTTACTTTTTTTAAATTTAAATGATTTGTTATTAAAATAGGATTAACATTTTTTTTAGGAATAAATAAACCTGCAAAGGGTTTTGTAGAATTCCAAAGCTCAAAAGACCTTAGGTTAAGTAAATATGCAACTTGGGCATTATTCCAAATTAGTATTCCATCAGTTTTAAGTTTACTTTTGATCCATTTCAAATTTTTAATAAAAGGTCTTGGTATTAAATATTTTGGCATACTCAATGGGTAAGAAATATTAAAATTCGGATAGTAATTCTTTAAGAAAAAATTTTTAAATTGGGGGGTAATTATTATTTTATTTTTCTCTAACTTAGAATTAATTTCTCTAAATTCTTTAATTGAAATTAACTTTGAGTCTAAAATGCCTGATAAATTTTTGTTTTGTGATAAAAGATAATCCACAATAGAAGTTTCACTTAAATCGTAAATTTCACAATTATTCTTGAAAAATTTTTTTGCTGCTAATGTGTAACGAGAGTCAGTAAAAAAAATAAATTTATTTATAAAGAAAAGTATATATCCCCTAGTACAATCAAATTTAAGTAATTTATATATGTCTTTTAAATCTAAATTTGGACTTTCATTTAGATGTAAATCATTATTTGTTATAAGGTAAAAATCTAATTTATTGTCATTTAAAAATTTATTTATAAGCTGAGATTTCATTTACTATTTTTTTTTAAAAATTCTAGCATCCTTTTTTTACCAGGACTCAATTGAACATTATCAGAAGTAATCTTTTTTTCTAAGTTAGACGGGGAATGTTCATCAATTAAGTTATTTGTATTTTTATCAATTTTTGAAATTTCATTCAAAAATCTTGATGGTAATGAGTAATTATTCATTCCATATGTGTATCTTGAAGTAGCATAGCTTAAGTTTAAATCAAACTTTGCTCTAGTAATTCCTACATAAGCAAGTCGTCTCTCTTCCTCAAGAGATTTTGAAGAATTTTGCTCTAATGCTCGAGAACTTGGAAAGATACCCTCCTCCCAGCCTGGTAAATATACGTGATCAAACTCTAAACCTTTAGCTGCATGCAAAGTCATTAGTTTGACAGAATTTGAATGTGTTTTTTTTTGATTTTCGTTTACCAAACCAACATGTTCTAAGAAATCATCTAAATTTTCAAATTCAGATAAAGCATTTACAAATTCTTTTAAATTGTCTATTCGCGACTCATTTTCTATTTGTTTCAATTTATTTTTCTCATTTTCAAGCATTTTTAAATAACCTGACTCCTCAATAATAAAGACTCCTATATCCTCTAAAGTGGTTTTATTTATGAGATCAGATGTTTTTTTTATAATATCTATAAATGGTTTAGTTTTAACTATAAGCGGTCCGGGTAAGTTATTTTCGTTAGATAAAACTTCTAAAGACTCAAAAAAAGAAATTTCATTTTCTCTCGCGTTGTTAATAATTAATTTAACTGATTGGTCTCCTATACCTCTTTTAGGTAAGTTGATTACTCTTTCAAAAGAAAGATCATCACTATAACTATTTGCTAGTTTTAAATATGCCAAGATATCTTTGATTTCTTTTCTCTCAAAAAATCTTGGTCCGCCAATAATTTCATAAGGTAAAGCGTATTTTATTAACTTGTCCTCAATACTTCTCATTTGGGCAGTCAGTCTGACTAAAATACCAATACTATTATCTTCCTGAAACTTTTTAGATATGTTATCAGATATCCATAATGACTCCTCTTCTTGAGAATAAAATGAATTTAAATTTATTTTTTGCTCAGGTATTTTTTCATTAAAACTTACTAAGTCCTTACCTAATCTATTTTTATTATTACTTATTATGCAAGCTGCTGCTTCTAAAATCGAGCTATTTGATCGATAATTTTTTGTTAAGCGAACTACAGGGGAGTCAAACTCTTTTGGAAAATTGATAATATTTTCAATGTTTGCTCCGCGCCATGCATAAATTGATTGATCGTCATCTCCAACGCAAAATAAATTTTTGTTTGAATTTAAAATTAGTTTTATTAAATCATATTGGATTAAGTTTGTATCTTGAAACTCATCTATTAAAATATGTTCAATAAAATTTTCGTAGGATTTTTTTATATCAGGATTATTAGAAAGTATGTGATAACTATGTAAAAGGATATCGCCAAAATCTACAGCATTTATTTCAATTAATCTTTGTTGATAATATGAATAAATATCGTCTAACCTTTCAATAGATGAAAATTTAGAAATCTTTTTATTTTCGTTAAAAAGTATTTTATTATCTTTTAAATTTTGAATTTCGTTATGATAAATGGATTCATTTATATCTTTTTCAATTTTACAGTACTCTAAAACTTGTTTTAAAAGTTTTTTTTGGTCCTCGATATCTAATATTGTAAAATTAGATTTTAAATTAACTAAACCTGAGTGCTTTCTTAAAAATTTAGCAAATATAGAATGGAAAGTACCCACCCATGGAGTATCAATATTACTCTTGAGTTCAATGTTTACTCTTTCTTTGATTTCATTAGCTGCCTTATTTGTAAAGGTAACAGCTATAATTTTATTAAAATTAACATTTAAGTTTTTAACTATATAAACAAATCTAGATGTTAAAACTCTAGTTTTCCCCGTTCCAGCACCTGAAAGTACCAAAAGTGGTCCTTTTTTATGTTCAACTGCTATTTTTTGTTCTTTATTTAATTTACTAAGATCCATAAATTGATTGTAATATAATGAATCAAGATTTTACGTAATGCAAAAACATTTGAAAGTAATTCTTTTAATAATATCTGTAACATTTTTACAAATACCTCTCTCTTACTCTAATGAGGAAGAGACAGTATCAGGAATTTCGTATGATGAAATATATGATCCAATAGAGCCAATAAACAGAGCAATTTTAAATTTTAATTTCTTTATTGACGATATTGCTATTAGGCCAATTGTCAAAACTTACAAATTTATAGCCCCAGAACCAGTAGAAAAAGGAGTATCTAATTTTTTTAGTAATTTAAAGGAACCAATAAGATCTGTATCTTTTATTTTTCAAGGAGAATTTTATAAATCACTCAATTCGTTGGGAAGATTTACAATTAATACTATTACTAGCATAGGTACTATTGACGTAGCCTCAAGAGTAGGAATGGAAAAGAATGAGACAGATTTTGGAATTACTCTTGCCAAAGGTGGTGTATCAAGTGGTCCTTATATAATTGTACCAATTATAGGCCCAAGCAATCTAAGAGATTTTAGTGGAGATGTAGTTGAATATTTTGTGGATCCTATTTCAAATAGTGTTCCAAATAGGGGATATGTGGCAATAGGAAATGGATTGAATGAGAGAGTTGAAGTAGACGATCAATTAGATAAAGTTAGAGGCGCTTCCTCAGATAGATATGAAATGATAAAGTCTATTTATTATCAAAACAGAAATGCTCAACTTGAAGAGGAATATATACAAAATTTACCTGTACCAAAAATTTATATTGAATAGTTTGTCAAACTATATTTACTTGGCATTATGAGAACTTTACTAATTCTATTTAGTATTATTTTTTCTTTTTCTAACCTTCAAGCCTCAGAGGTTTCAGAATGGTTTAAAAAGGAGTCTAATCAGTTCTTAGAAATAATTAATAATAATGAAGGAACTGAGAATGAAAATTACGAAAATTATAAGTATTTCATAAACAAAAATTTTGCTATTAAGTCAATCGCCTATGGCCTTATTGGAGAGAATATAGTTAACAAAAGCTCCAAAAATGAATTATCATTATATTTGGATGTTTTTACAGATTATTTGATAAAGACTATATACAAATTAGCCAATTCAAATTCTTCAAGTTCGATAATACTTAAAGATGTTGATATAAAAGATAATATTTTCATAGTTAAATCAATAATTTCTGATAAAAAATCCTCAGCTAATCTCTATTGGAAGGTTATAGATACAGGGTCATCATTTAAAATTATAGATGTTATAGTTGAGAACACATCTTATTTTGTAACCAAAAAATCAGAATTTAATAAAATATTGAGAAAAAATAGAGGTAGTTTAGAAGCTTTAATAATCGAGATACAAAAAATATAAAATTATTTTTATGTTGGTGGGCCCGGCAGGACTCGAACCTGCGACAACGGCGTTATGAGCACCGCGTTCTAACCAACTGAACTACAGGCCCGTGATTAGAATTGTTACTATTATAATCTTATGAAAAAAAAACAAGAATTTTAATTAACGATAATTTTAAGAGTCCATAAAAGACTTAAGTTTTTTAGATCTTATAGGGTGTTTTAGTTTTCTTAATGCTTTTGCCTCAATTTGTCTAATTCTTTCTCTAGTAACACTAAATTGCTGACCTACTTCTTCTAAAGTGTGGTCAGATGACATTCCTATACCAAATCTCATCCTCAAAACTCTTTCCTCTCTAGGTGTCAACGTAGAAAGTATTTTGGTTGTTGTTTCTCTAAGATTTAATTGCATTACTGCATCTTCAGGGATAACTGCGTTTTTATCCTCGATAAAATCACCAAGAAAACTATCATCATCATCACCTATCGGTGTCTCTAAACTAACTGGTTCTTTTGCTATTTTTAAAACTTTTCTAACTTTTTCAATTGGCATTTTAAGTCTAACAGATAATTCTTCTGGCGTAGGTTCTCTTCCCAACTCTAAAATTAATTGTCTACTTGATCTAACTATTTTATTTATTGTTTCAATCATATGCACTGGTATACGAATAGTTCTCGCTTGATCTGCGATAGATCTAGTAATTGCCTGTCTAATCCACCATGTTGCATAAGTAGAGAATTTATAACCTCTTCTATATTCAAATTTATCAACTGCTTTCATTAAGCCTATATTTCCCTCTTGAATAAGGTCTAAAAACTGAAGACCCCTATTTGTATATTTTTTTGCAATTGAAATAACTAAGCGTAAATTAGCCTCAATCATCTCTTTTTTAGCTTGATTAGCTGTTCTTTGGCCAGATTGTATTTCTCTGACCTTCTCCTTGAATTCAATTGTATTTTGATTTGCTATTTTAGATAAACTTAAAACTTCTTTATAGATTACTTTTAATTTATCAGTATTTTTTTGAAATAGAGCTTTAAACGACTCATCTGCAGAAATCATATGTTTTTGGTAAAGTGTATAAGTGTCTTTTAAATTATGGTGTTTTAAAAAGACATCTCTTCCTATTTTATTTTGTGTTGCCAAGGTTAATAAAGAGACCTCTTTTGACTGTATCTCCTTATTAATTGAATAAAGATGAGTAATTATCTCTTCTAGCTTATGAGGCTTAATTTTTATTTCATTAAAGTAATTAAGTATCTCATCCTGATATTTTTTAAGTTCTTTTAGTGATTTTAAATCAGAAATTTTTGCAATATTCTTATTTTTTTTAATTTTAGTTATGTTTTCAGACAGTACTAGAACTCTATCTAATTTTTTTAAGATTTCAGGTTTATAAAACTCTTCTATTATAGAAATAGAAAAGCTCTCATTTTCAATATCTTCCTCATTTGATGTTTCTTGAAGTTTTTCTTTATCTATTTCTATCCCTTGTTCTTTCATCAATTGCTGCTTTTCTTTTAAAAGAGCTTTCTTTTTGTCATTAATTATTTTCTGGATTTCTTTTCTTTTTGAAGAATTAGCATAAGGGTCGTTGTCTTCATTAAAATATTCATCAAAGTCAACTATTTCTCTAAGATTAATTTCATTATGTTTAACTTGATCAATCCATTTTTTAAGAATATGTATCGAAGCTGGACACTCAAGAATTGAATTCATCATTCTATCCAACCCAGACTCAATTCTTTTTGCAATTGCTATTTCGCCTTCTCTAGAAAGCAGCTCAACGTTACCCATTTCTTTGAGATACATTCGAACAGGATCATCACTCTTTGCCCCAGGAGATTTTTCTTCTTCTTCTGTTTCGTCGTTTGAAGATGAAGATACTGTGTCTGTAGAGGAGTTATAAGCTTTGAATAATTTAAAGAGATCTTCATCAAGATTTTCAATGTAGTTTAAAAAATCATTTACAGTTATAATAGGGTCCTCAATTTTAGAGTAAGACTTGATATATGTTTTTGCTTTTGAAGAAATATCTTTATCAAATTCTTTTGTGATTAGTGAAATAAGCTGGTTTTCGTTTTCTTTATAAATTAATTCTAATGGATTTGATGAGCTATTAGATTTTTTATTTGTCTTTGATATTTTTGCATTTTTTTTTAAGACAGCTTTTTTTTTAATAATTTTTTTTTTTGGAGTTTTTGTTGTAACTTTTTTTTTTGCCATTTTTAACTATTTATAAAACTAATTGTTTTTTCAATCTCATTGTAAGGGTCGTGACTAAACTTAGGTGATGCAAATCTACACAGTCTTCGAACTTCATTAGAAAATAGTAAATTTTTTGCAAAATTCAATCCCTTAGAGTCTAATTCTGCATAAATCTCAATAGTTGTTGATTTAAATAGAGTTTTTTTAATAACTAAGTCTCTAATTTCTTTAAATTTACCATCAAATTTAGCAGTTGCTATTAAATCATAAACCCTTTCTCTTTGAGATTGATTTTCAATAAAGAATATAATCAAAGCGGCAGAAAATTTTGATTTCAAATCAAATTTAAGTACTAGATTTTGAGTATTATAATTATTACTGGCTTTTTGATTAACTTTTTTTGAATTAATATTATCAAAATGTTTAGTAAGAATTTTCTTTAGATCAACATTAGATATGTTTGTAAGTAAACTTTTTAATACCTTTGACCCTTTAAACTGGCTCTCTATGTCTGTACTTTTATTAAATTTTTCTAAATACTTTTCTATTAGTTCATCAATAGATAGTGGTTGATCTATAAGTCTGCTTAGTGTATCAGACATTTTAGACTCTATTAATTGATCTGGATCAAAATTTTTGGGTAATAATACAAATTTAATCCCAAGTTCAAAATTTTTATCTCCCAGAAGGTTACTCATTAATCTTATAGTAGCATTTCTTCCTGCTACATCTCCGTCGAGGCATACTATTATCTCAAAACCTTTTTTAGTTATTTCAATTAATTTCTCATGATTTATAGATGTTCCCAGAGGAGCTATACAATTTTTAAAACCACATTGTTCCAATTTAATAACATCAAAATAACCCTCTACGAGAATTATTTTTTTACTATTTTGTTTATTAAGTATTTTTTCGTTAAATAAGATTTGTTTTTTTTTAAAAATCTTAGTTTCAGCTGTATTTATATACTTTGGCAAACTATCGTCAATAACTCTCCCACCAAAGCCTAAAGTTTTGTTTTGCATATTAATTATGGGAACCATAATTCTATTAGAAAAAAATAATTTAGAATTTTTATTTTTGCTGAAAATCCCAGCAGATACCAAATTTTTAATTTCAAAATTATTTAAGAGTTTTTTTTGAATATCAAATGAATTTAAAGATGATCCTAATTCAAAGCTTTGGATTGTATTCATATCAAATTTTCTTTTTTTTAATAAATAATTTAAATGTTTATTAGAATTTAATAAATTTTGATGAAAAATATCTTTTGTAAATGAGTTTATTTCATAAATAATATTATTTAATTTTGATAATTTAAAGCTTAATTCAATACCTGCCTTATCAGCTAGTTCATACAAAGCATCTTTAAAACTATATCCTTTCACTTTAATCAAAAAATCAATCACATTACCGTGTTCTCCTGTGCTAAAACAATGAAATATTTTCTTTTCTTCATTAACAGAAAACGATGGTGTTTTTTCCTTTTTAAAAGGACTAAGGCCAAAATAATTACTTCCTTTTTTCTTTAAAGGAACTGATGAATTAATAATTTCTACTATGGAAGTTCTATTTATAACTTCTTTAATGTTATCATCTGTCATTCTTTAAAAATATGTTTGATAATTTTAGAAGCTAAACTCATATCAATTTTATTATTATAATTTTGCTTCAAAAAACCCATTATTCTTCCAAAATCTTTATTTTCTAAATTATTTTCTTTGATATGATCTAGTATAATATTCTTAGTGGAATCATCATCCATCAAAGTGGGGAGAAAATTATTTAGGTAATTAACGTCAAATTCTAAGTCATCGATTTTACTTTGAACTTTTGTCTGTAAGGCAAATTCCAATGATTCTTTTTTTTGTTTTAGTTGGATCTTAATAATTTTGATTATGTTTTCATCAGATAACTTGATCACATCCCTATCTAGATTCTCTTTGATTAGAAAATTTTTCAACTCAGAATAGATATACCTTGCTATTGAAAGTTTTTTCTTATCTCCGCCTTTTAAAGCACTTTTAACATCTTCAGAAATTTTTTTTGCCAAACTCATTTGAATTTCCCCTCTAATAATATACTAATACACATGATTTAATATGACCGTATTAGATAATAAAATAAAACTTAATTATCAAAACGGTTACTTAATTTATAATAAAAATTATATTTTCAAAGGTAAGTTTCTATCAAAAGAAGACTTTAAGATAGCTGAAATCTGCTTCAATACCAGTATGACTGGTTATCAAGAAATTTTAACTGACCCTTCGTATAAATCCCAATTTATAAACTTTACCTTTCCATTAATAGGAATAGTTGGATGTAACGACGAAGACTATGAGTCTTGGAAAATACATGCATCCGGTCTTATAAGTAATGAATTATTTGAACAAAGTTCAAATTGGAGAGCTCAAACTAGTTTTGCAAAATGGATAATGGATCAAAATTCTTGTGCTTTTTTTGATTTAGATACAAGATCTTTAACAAAAATTATAAGAAATTTTGGACCAAAAAACATTATGTTATGCTCTGAAGATTACTTTAAAACCAAAAATATTGAAGAAATTTGTACACAAATAGATCAAAGTCTTTCTCTAGAAGAAAATGATGTTATTAAAGATTTTACCTCAGAGTTAACAATAAAAGAGCAAGAAAAAAATAAAAAAAAATACTTAATAGCTTTTTTAAACTTTGGTGCAAAGGATAACATTAAGAAAAATTTATACTCAAGAGATTGTAATATAGAAGAATTTGATATGAATTTTAAAGCCAACGACATAATAAATAAAAAATTTGATGGCATTTTTTTAAGTAATGGCCCAGGTGATCCCAAAAAAGTTTATGAGAATATAAAACCTGAATTAAATAAATTACTAAATAAAAAAATTCCAACATTTGGTATATGTCTAGGTCATCAAATATTAAGCTTAGCATTTAATGCTTCAACAGCTCGAATGGAAAAAGGTCATCGAGGAGGAAATCATCCAGTAAAAAATTTAGATACTGACAAAGTAGAAATAACATCTCAAAACCATGGATTTGTTGTTCTAGAAAATAATTTTCCAACTTCATTACAGATTACTCATAAATCATTGTTCGATAAAACTATAGATGGGATGAAATCAAAAGATCAACCCTTATTCTCTGTACAATATCACCCGGAATCAAGTCCAGGACCACATGATAGTAGATATCTTTTTGATGAATTTATAAATCTAATGGATAAAAATGCCAGCTAGAAAAGATATCTCTAAAATATTGGTAATTGGCTCGGGTCCAATAATTATTGGGCAGGCATGTGAATTTGATTACTCTGGTAGTCAGGCGTGTAAAGCTCTAAAAAAAGAAGGTTATGAGGTTGTCTTAGTTAACTCAAATCCTGCTACTATAATGACAGATCCTGAGTTTGCAGATAAAACTTATATTGAACCTATTGATAAAGAAATTGTAAAAAAAATAATTGATAAAGAGAAACCTGATGCAATTTTACCAACAATGGGAGGTCAAACAGCTCTAAATATAATTAGAGAATTAAATAAAGAGAGTTTTTTTAAAAATAGCACTATCAAAATCTTAGGTGCTAGTCCTAGATCCATTGATGTAGCAGAAGATAGAAAGTTATTTGCTGAAGCTATGTCTGACATTGGGCTTGAGACACCATTTAGTATTATAGTTGATGATAAGTCTGACCTTAAGAAAATGGTTAGTGAAGTCAGTTTCCCATTAATTTTAAGACCTTTTTACACGCTGGGGGGGACGGGTGGTGGAATTGTGTACGATAAAGATGAATTTATTTCCAAAGTTAAAAATGCTATTGATTTGAGTCCTGTATCAAAGACTCTTGTCGAAGAATCTTTAATTGGTTGGAAAGAGTTTGAGTTTGAAGTAGTAAGAGATAATTTAGATAATTCAATAATAGTTTGTTCAATAGAAAATTTAGATCCTATGGGAATACATACGGGCGATAGTATAACCATAGCCCCAGCACTTACTTTAACAGATAAAGAATATCAAAAATTAAGGAATCAAAGTATTGCAATACTAAGAAAAATAGGTGTAGAGACTGGTGGTTCTAATGTTCAATTTGCAGTAAATCCAAAAAATGGAAGAATTTTAATTATTGAAATGAATCCTAGGGTCAGTAGGTCATCTGCCTTAGCATCCAAGGCCACTGGGTTCCCTATTGCTAAGATAGCTGCTCTCTTAGCAGTTGGCTACACATTAGATGAGTTGGAGAATGATATAACCAAAGTAACTCCAGCGAGTTTTGAACCAGCAATTGATTATATTGTAACCAAAATTCCAAAATTTAATTTTGAAAAATTTCAGGGAACACCTAGTGAATTAAATACTGCTATGAAATCAGTAGGTGAAATTATGTCTATAGGTAGAACTTTCAAAGAGTCTCTTTTGAAAGCATTCTATTCGATAGAATCTGATAACTTTGGTTTGGATATTAGCCACGAATTGTTAAATCTCGAAGATGAGTATTTAAAAAATCTACTTACAAAACAAAGACCTGATAGGCTATTAGTAGTTGCAGAAGCTATAAGACGTAAAATATCTTTAAATAAAATAAGTGAGTTAACACATATAGATTTATTTTTTTTAAGAGAGATTAATGAAATTATCAATATCGAACAGTTGTTAGTAAAGGCAGGGAATAACTTTGATAAAAATTTATTTACATTAGCTAAAAAAACTGGATTTTCAAATCACCACATAAGTAATTTAACAAAAATTAATATAGATAAGATTTATAATCTTCAAAAAAATAATAATTTAAAGACGATATTTAAAAGAGTAGATACATGTGGAAATGAATTCGACTCCTCTACTGCTTATCTTTATTCAACTTTCGTCTCTGAAATAAACGAATTTAGCTGCGAGTCTAGACCTACTGATAAAAAAAAGATTATCATTCTTGGTTCTGGTCCTAACAGAATAGGACAAGGTATTGAATTTGATTATTGTTGTGTCCAAGCTGTAAAATCTTTTCAGAAACTTGGTTATGAAACAATTATGATTAATTGTAATCCTGAGACCGTTTCAACTGATTATGATACTTCAGATAAACTTTATTTCGAGCCTTTGGATTTTGAATACGTCAAAAATATAATTGATAAAGAAAATGAGACCGGTGTTGTAGAAGGGGTAATAGTCCAATTTGGTGGACAAACACCTTTAAGAATAGCCAACAAACTCAAAGAGTATGGTTATAAGATACTCGGCACCTCTTTTGAAGCAATAGATTTATCAGAAGACAGAGAGAGATTTCAAAAATTAATCAATAAAGTAGGTTTAAAACAACCAAAGAGTGATATTTCTTTAGGAACAAAAGAGCTTGTTGCTAAGTCTTCCAAACTAAAGTTTCCTATTCTGCTTAGACCTTCATATGTCTTGGGTGGAAGGATGATGGAAAAAATGGCACATTTAGATGATGTGCAAGATTATATAGATCAAAACTACTGGGCATTAGAAAATAATGTAATTTTAATTGATGAGTTTCTTCAAAATGCAAAAGAGGTTGATGTTGATGTATTAAGAGATATTCAAGGTAATACTATGATAGCTGGTATTATGGAACACATTGAAGAGGCTGGTATTCACTCGGGTGATAGTGCTTGTAGTATACCCCCCTTCTCTCTTAATGATAAAGTGATATCCGATATTAAAAAATTTAGTATATCTCTTGCAACTGAACTAGAGACACTTGGTTTAATGAATATTCAATATGCCATCAAAGATGATGAGATTTTTATTCTTGAAGCAAATCCTAGAGCTAGCAGAACCATTCCATTTCTTGCAAAGGCCATAGGAATACCATTTATTAGAATAGCAGCTGAATTAATAGTTGGTAAGACTTTATCTAAAGAATATCAGGAATTTGATAATAGCTCTTTACCATATTTTGCAATCAAAGAGGCTGTATTTCCATTTAACAAATTCCCAAATACTGATGTTATTCTAGGACCAGAGATGAAAAGCACTGGTGAAGTTATGGGAATTGATGAGGATTTTTATTTAGCTTATTTAAAAAGTCAAATTGGTGCTGGTCAGAAACTAAATGATATAGAAAATATATTCATCTCTGTTAAAGATGAGGATAAGCAAAATATATTTGAGATGGCTAAATCATTCACAGATAATGGCTATAATTTATTTTCTACGAAAGGCACCCACGACTATTTGATGAAAGAGGGAATTTCTTCAAATTTAGTTAATAAAGTGGCTGAGGGATCCCCCCATGTGGTTGAATATATCAAGGAAAATAAGATAGATTTGGTAATCAATACAACTGAGGACAAACAGGCAATAATTGATAGTTTCACAATAAGAAGAACATCTGTGGATCTTAATGTTCCCTACTATACCAACCTTAGAAGTGCAAAAATATTAATAAAATCATTGATAACATTAAAAAATAAGCCAATTTCTGTAAAACCTATACAAATTCATCATTCTTTTTAATTTAAAATTCATTTGTAATAACCAAGAAAATTCAATATTTTTTACAACTTAATAAAAATTGTATTAAAAAATGGAAAAAATACCAATGACAGAAGAGGGGCAAAAAAAACTCCTCGATGAACTTAAGCATCTTAAAACTGTTGAAAGACCAATTATTATAAAAGCAATTGCTGATGCTAGAAGTAATGGAGACCTCTCTGAAAATGCTGAGTATCACGCTGCTCGTGAAAAACAGAGTTTTATTGAAGGTAGAGTAGCTGAAATAGAGAGTATAATTTCTCAAGCTGAACTGATTGATGTATCAAAACTATCAGGAACTGTAGTAAAGTTTGGAGCCACAGTTTCGATAATTAACTTAGATAATGATAAAGAGTCAAAGTATCAACTAGTTGGAGAAGTAGAAGCTGACATTGAACAAAAAAAAATATCTGTTACTAGCCCTATAGCAAGAGCACTAATAGGTAAAAAAAAAGGTGACTACATAGAAGTTTCTACACCAAAAGGTATTACCTCATACGAAATTAAGTCAGTAAGATTTAAATAATAAAATTTGAATAAATTTAATGTAATTACCATCAGCGAAGGTGCTGCTGGTATGAGAAGCCAGATAGAGGGATTAGCGAGCTTAATATCTGAGGACTATAAAAACTTTGATTTAAAAATAAAATCTTTTTTTAAATACTTACCAATTGAATTAATACCAAGCAGTAGTTTTGCTTATATTAATCTCTCTTCATTAAAAATTGATAAAAATACCATTCTTATTAGTTGCGGAAAAAAAAGTGTAAAAGCCTCTATATATTTAAAAAATAAATATAAAAAATTTATTTTTAATATTCATATTCAAAATCCGAAAGTTAATCATAATTTATTTGATTTAATAGTTTGCCCAGAGCACGATAATTTAGACTCAGAGAATTGTATTTCAACACTGCTAGCAATACATAACATAAAATTTAATAAAAATGTTAGAAATGATAAAATTATTAATTTTATTATCGGCGGTCCTAATAAATATTTTAAATTTAATCCACAAACGCAAAAAAAAATTCTTAACGAAATTAAATTTCTAAGTGAAAAATTTAATGTAAATATTATTCCCTCAAGAAGAACACCAAATAGTCTTTTAGAGGAATTATCAAAAATTAATACTGAAAACATATATATGTCTGATGATTTATTTAACCCTAAAGAATATGGAGAGCTTTTATCGCAGGCACATTTACAAATTGTAACTTGGGACTCAATATCTATGATATCTGAAGCTATATCATCTGAAGCTGGTACATTTTTATTTAAGTTTGAAGAGGAGTTGTGTCCAAAAAGATATCATCAATTTTTTGATAAAATCACAAGTAGCAATTTTGCACAATTCTATGACCAAAATATAAAACCATATGAAATTTCTATAAGTGAGTATAATGAAGCACTAAAAACTAAGATCTTGAATAAGATACAATCTAATTTAAGGTTAATTTCTGAAGATGCTTAAGGAATCAATTTTAAATCGTTGCACTACATACTCTGATCCTTTTCCTCATTGGGAACTAGACTCTCCTTTTACAAATAAGCTTATAAACGAGCTTAATGATGTAAATATATCTGATGCACCTAGGTCCTTTGATGGTACTCGAGCTGCTGATGCTGGTGGGGATGGTTTGGATGGTAAGCTGAGAGTCTTTCTAGAAAGCGATAATTCCGAAAACCTATCTAATGGAATGGAACTAATTGAAGATTTGAGGGATAAAGATGTTATTGAGTCTATTCAAGATAAAATCAAAAAAGATCTCTCAAATAGTTTTATTAGGATTGAATATATCTCTGATCGTAAGGGATTTTGGCTAAAACCACATTTGGACATAAAGGAAAAGCTTATGACAATGATGTTGTTTATTAACACTTATGATGAGTCAGAGAAACTTGGAACAGATTTTTATGATACCGATATGAAACTTGTTAAGACCGTCCCTTATAGACATAATACGGGATATTTTTTTGCTTCAGGCAAAAATACATGGCACGGACTTGAAAAAAAAGAAATTAAAATTGAGAGAAGATGTATGCAAATTAATTATGTAACTTTTCCAACTAGTTGGCCAATAAATGGCTGAAATTAATAATGTAATAATTATAGGATCAGGTCCAGCAGGTTATACTGCTGCCATATATGCTGCTAGAGCTAATCTAAAACCCATTTTAGTCAGTGGATTGCAACCAGGTGGTCAACTTACGATAACAACTGATGTAGAAAATTATCCAGGATATGAAGACCCTATTCAAGGTCCTTGGTTAATGGATCAAATGCAAAAACAAGCTGCTCACGTTGGTACCGAAATTATCAATTCACAAGTAACTGAAGTTTTTTTAAATGAAGATGTAAAAAAATTAAATTTAGATAATGGCACAACTCTAAATGCAAAAACTGTGATAATAAGCACTGGAGCTCAAGCGAGATGGCTTGGTTTAGAAAATGAATCTAAATTTCAAGGTCATGGACTATCAGCTTGCGCCACTTGTGATGGTTTTTTCTTTAAAGATAAAGAAGTTGCTGTAATTGGTGGAGGAAATAGTGCAGCTGAAGAAGCTTTATTTCTAACAAAGTTTGCAACTAAAGTTTATCTTATTCATAGAAGAGATAAACTAAGAGCAGAAAAAATATTGCAAGATAGACTAAAAGAAAATTCAAAAATTGAATTTATATGGAACAGCGAAGTAACTAAGTTTAATGGTAATGATGATTTAGAATCATTAGACTTACTCAATAAAAAAGATAATCAAACCTCAACCCTAAAAATAGATGGTGTATTTATTGCAATAGGGCACGATCCGGCAACACAATTATTTAAAGGTCAATTAAAGATGGATGATGGAGGATATATCATCACAGATCCAGATAGCACAAAAACTTCTATTGATGGTGTATTTGCTGCTGGAGATGTAAAAGATAAAATCTACAGACAGGCTGTGACAGCTGCTGGTATGGGATGTATGGCAGCATTGGAAGTTGAGAAATATCTAGATTGATTGTTAGCCTTGTCTGGCTTTCATTCTTGGGTTTGTTTTGTTGATCACATATAACCTACCCTTTCTTCTAACCAGTTGATTATTTTTATCTCTGGTTTTAGCTGTTTTAAGAGAACTTTTAATTTTCATAATTTAATGTATTAGTTATTAATAATAAGGCAAAAATTTATGTTAATTAATGAAAAAATCAACAAAATTAAAGAGGATTTTTCGTTTTTTGATAATTGGGAGGACAAATATCAATATTTAATTGATTTAGGAAAAAAACTCCCTGTTCTTGATGATAGCTATAGAACTGAGGAATATCGTGTACAAGGATGTACATCGAATTTATGGATGGTACCAGAATTTATTGATGGAAAGATTAATCTTTCCGGCTCAAGTGACTCTGTAATTGTAAAAGGTCTGTTTTATTTAGTTTATTATACTTACAATGAGGAAACTCCTGAAACTATTATAAATAATCCGTTATCTTTTTTTGAAGAAATCGGCCTCTCCAATCATTTAGGACAATCAAGGTCAAATGGTCTTAATTCACTTAGAAAAAAAATTACATCTATAGCGACAGAATTATCAAATAAATAAATTTTATTGATTATAAACTATGTTAATTTCTCATTATGAGTTTGATTAAGTTACTAGTTTCAATTTCATTTTTATTATTTTCTAATAATCTATATTCCAAGGAGGATGTTATTAATTTACAACTTAAAGACGGTATCGTCAAAATCAAGACCTTCGAAGATAAGGCACCCAAGCATGTTAAGCAAATTACTGATCTAGTCGCTAAAGGTAGTTACAATGGAGTAGTTTTTCATAGAGTTATTGATGGATTTATGGCTCAAACAGGAGACGTCCAATTTGGTAATTCTGACTCTGATAACTATGATTTAAGAAGGGCTGGTACTGGCGGATCTGGCAAAAATATTGAAGCTGAATTTAATGACTTACCTCACAAAAGAGGTACATTGAGTATGGCTCGATCTCAGGACCCTAATAGTGCTGACAGTCAATTTTTTATATGTTTTGCAGATACACCACACTTAGATGGGCAATATACTGTTTGGGGTGAAGTAATCGAAGGTATGGAATTTGTTGATGCTATAAAAATGGGTGATCCCGTAAAAAATGGTTTAGTGGATGATCCTGATAAAATTATAAAAATGTGGATTGAATAAAACTTAGTTTTGAGTAATTTTTAACTCTATTCTTCTATTTTGTTTTAAGTCCTCAATAGCGTCTCCCAAATTAATAGGTTGAAACTCTCCATATCCATTAGCAGATAATTTATTCGCTGGGATGCCTTGTTGTATAAAGAATTTCACAACCTCTAAAGCTCTAGCATGTGACAATTCCCAATTAGAGGGAAACTGATTAGTCGAAATAGGAACTTTATCTGTATGTCCGTCTACTTGAAGTATCCAGTTAAGTTCTGATGGTATTTGGTCAGACAAATCTATTAAAGTTTTAGCTATCAGAGATAATGCCACTCTTCCTTGAGTTTGAATTTCAGCAGTACCTGAGTCAAATAAAATTTCTGATTGGAATATAAACCTATCTCCTTTTATTTGGATATCATCCCTATCACCAAGCGCCTCTGACAGTTTCCCAAAAAATTCAGATTTATATTGTTGTAATTTAAATAATTCACTTGTTAAAACTCTATTAAGCCTATCTCCAAGTTCTCCAAGCTCAATCTTACTGCTTGCTATCTCTGCTTCTTTTGAGTCTAGTAAATTATTTAAGAGTTGGATCTCATTGCTCAGTATTTTGATATCATCTGATAATCGAGATATTTTAGCCAAAGCTTCATTTAAATCAGTTGTTTTTGTTGAGGACACATCCTCTAAGTTAGTGATTTGATCTCTTAATTCTTGATTCTGTCCTTCAACTTTAGATATCTGACTCTGCAAATTTTGATTAAATTCTTTAGTTGAACTTAAAGAATTCAGGAGAGATTGAATTTTTCCTTGAGAGTCAGAAAGTTGATTTACAAGAGCTTCGTTTTGTCCTCCTAATTTGCTCAAATTATTTTTTAATATTTCTTGCTCTTTATTTAAGATTTCCAACTTTCCTTGAAGTTGTTTCTTATCTTGAAGAGAAAGAGATAACTCTTCAGTAATTTGGGCAATCATCTGATTTAATTTGTCAATATCTAAAGCTTGTTTTTCAATTAAATCATCAAGTGTAAGTATTTTTTCATCTTTTTGATCAATAAGTGCATCCTGCAAAGATATTTCTTGATCTTTAGAAGATAATAAATTTTCTTTTTCAGAAATTAGTGCATCCTGCAAAGATATTTCTTGATCTTTAGCAGATAATAAATCTTCTTTTTCAAAAATTTCAGATTGTTTAATTTGTATCTCATCATCTAAAATTTCTATCTCAGTATCCAGTTGTTCAATTATCTCTTGTCTTTCCAACAAAGCTATTTCTTTATCTGTTAAAGTAATATCTTGTTCGACTATTGTTTCGTCTTGAATCTCTATTGTTTTTTCAAGATTTTGGATTTGTTCATTTTTACCAACAACTAAGTCACCCAGATAAACTTGCGCTACTGTAAAAAGTAAAACAATGAAGATTATAACCATTAAAGTGGAAGCCAATACATCCACAAATCCGGGCCAAATTATATTATCGTTGTCTGAGCTTTGAGTTTTTGAGAGATAGCTCACTATTTTTCTAGGTCTTTGATAGACTTACTTACAGACTTAAGCTCTGTAATAACTTCTTTTCTTAAATCATCACTAGAATTTTTAATTCCATCAACTAGATCATCAAGTTTAGAAGCAATGTTTTGGGCCAAAGATGAATTATCAAAATTTTGAGTAATTTTTTTTACATTTGGGCTAGATCTATAAAAAAGGCGAATTTGATTTTCACAGAATTCATAGTAACTTTGCTTGACTCCTCTAGTAATAATTTCATAAAGGCCTAATATCAAAGAAGTTACTAAACCAAACAATGAGGAACTAAAAGCAATAGTCATTCCTGATAAAGGTGACTTCAATCCGTCTTTTAAATTGTTAAAAAACGCTCCAAAGTCTTGCTGTTCAATTGTTAAACCATCGATCACATTTGAGACACTACCTATAGTCAAAAGTAATCCATAAAAAGTTCCAATTAATCCTAAAAAAATAGCTAAATTGACAAGGTACTTGGATATATCACTCCCACTTTCTATAGAAGATAGAAGATCATCAAGTATTTCATCAAGTGTTTTTGTAATATTTTTATTTACTGTTGTTATTCCTAAATTATTTGCAATAGATTTTGTCATCGGGTAGTTATTTAAAGATGAGTCATTAAGTTTTAATTTTCCAAAAGCCACAGAGTTCATGAACCTAAACTCGGAACTCAATGAAAATATTTTAAATGAGTAAAGGAGAAATCCAATCACAAGTGTTAGAAGAATTATTCCGTTTATATAAGGATTAGCATCGAAGTAAATTTTAATTTCTTCATAGCCAATTACTAAAATTATTACAATTAGGATTGAAAATGAAAGATAGGCTAAGAAGTTTTTAGTCATAAGTGATAAAAATAAACGAATTTAACAAATTAACAAATGAATAAATAATTAAAAAATCTAGAAATTTCTATTAAAAATCAAGTAAAAATTATTAGTCCCTGGATTTACAGAGTCTAAACCAGCGTTTGAAATATGATGGGAACCAATGCCAATTCGAGTCTTATCAGATAAACTATAGAGTAAATTAACTTCTGACTTAAATTGGATAGCACTTCCTAAATCTTTACCATCACCATTACTATAAATACCTGCTGAAGAAGAAAGATTTAAATAAATTAAATCAGAACCTAAATTTGTTTCAAAACCACCATAAAACATACTTGCACTTTTAGCAGTGACTAATCCACCAACAACAGGGTTTATTGTTAAAATACTTAATAAATCTATTTCACTATTTGATATATGGTAATTTAATCCAATTAAATTAGTTGTGTTATCATCATCATAATCATAAGTGCCTCCAAAAATAGAGTAGCTATTTGCATGAAGTGATCCACTAGTTAAGTAATATAAAATGATAGTTAAAAGAAATTTTTTAAACATAAATAACTTATTAATTTTATCAGTAAACTGATAATTATGTAACTATCTTTTATGAAAATTTATTAATTACATAATTCTTGATTTATCTTATGTTTAGACAATATTAAAATATTAAATAATGATTTTGATTAGAAATTTTTTCTTCCTTTTTCTGTTAATTACGAATACTTATTCATTAAACGCTTTAACTTTTAAAGATGGAAAACAAGTTGATACAACTGAAAAAATTGAGTCAAATAAAAAAATAATAGACTTACAAAAGAGAATTAAAAGAGTATTTGGAGAAGAATATTATAATGATCCAATAACAAAAATTAAAATAAATAACATTTGGCCTTTTTCAAGTGACAACAATGCTCTTAATAATTTTAATTTAATAAAAATTAGAGAAGTGCCTTCAAACCAATTAGAAAAAGCAAAAGAATGTATAGAAAACTATACAATTAATTTTGATATAAAGGGTAGTAATAAATGCAATGGATTTTTTCCATTATACTTTCATACATCGAGAGACATATCTTTTCATCAAGAAGTTTTATTGAAGGTTGCAAAGACAGACTCTGTAAAAGGTAAAGTTCTCCCAAATGATTTCTCAAGTGCCAGGTATGATTCTGTGGCTTTTATTACTACAAATGCAACTTTTTATTCTTTTTACTATGATTATTTTGATTATTCAGAAGATGAGAGAGAGATTTTAAAAAAGTATTTTTTGTTAAAACTCAAAACATTAGATATGGAAAAAGTAGGAAATTATAATGATAGAGTTCTTTGTGACCCATTTAAGCAAAAAAATATTGGAAATAAGAATTTAAAAAAACCTCCAGATGTAAATACTTGTGGATCTAATCGTTGGAAGATGAGTGTCGCTCAATTATTTTCTGCTATTAGATTTCAAGATCAAGAGCTATTAGATTTAGCTATTTATAATATTCGTTTCATGCTTGAAGTTTTTGACGAAGAGGGAATATTTGTGACATGGGCAACTAGAGGGGCTTTAGCATGGGATTATTCTAAAGATGTTGCACCAATGATTTCTATATTAGCTGAGGCTTTTCATTCTCTAAATTTTAATTTTTTTGAATATCAAAATCGCCATGGGATGACAGTCAAAGAAATTATGGATAAGCAATTTGAAATTGTAGATAATATTTCTTTATTAGAAAAATATGCAAAGCGTGAGTGGGCTACAAAAGGCACAATATATAAAGATTGGACAAAATTAACTAATGAAGATCGATTGATAAAGTGGACTAAATCACATGTTGTTTATAAATCACCAAGATACATTGAAAATTATAAGCCAGAATTAGCAAATCTAGCTCCATGTGATTCATTACCTACTGACAGAAATATCAGTGCAATAGGATCTTTTATTACAGTAGATATTCGTGAGGTCTATCTAGCAAATAAATCTCCTACCCTTTGTAAAGATGAATTATCAAATTTAGACATAGAAAAAATAGAAGAAACTCAAAAAGATGATCATTCTAAAAAATTACCAGAAGCACTTAAAAATATTGGAGTCGTTTTAGACACTTCAAATAAATATAATTTAAAATCTTCAAAAGATTTTTCAATTGGGAATTATACGTTGGTTGAAAAAAAACTTCCAAAAGTTGATGGGAAATCTACGAAATATATTTTTTCTTTTGATGAGGTTAAGCATCGTGACAGTGGTGTCTTAATAAAGGGAGAAATAAATTACTATGTAAAAGAAAAAAGAATAAATATTAACTATATCCTAAAAGATTTTTTTAACTTAAATCCAACGTCATTTTTAGATTGGCTAAAATTACTTAAAGAGTGCGGAAAATTAGAGGACTCAGATACATATGAAATCGAGGTACCAATTCGTGATGGATGGGAAGAATTAGAGGAGGTATTTTCTTGCTATGCTAGAAATGTAGAACATGAGAGTTTAAAAAACCTTTTTCAAGGATTAATACTTATAGGTGGAACACTTGATCTTGAAAAATTCAATTAATCATGGTGGGCGTGACAGGATTCGAACCTGTGACCCCTTGCGTGTCGAGCAAGTACTCTAACCAGCTGAGCTACACGCCCATAAATTTAGGGCAAAAATACTTTTAAATTAAATAATAGATTAGTAAATAAAATTCCTAATTAAATTTTTTCAATTGAAAAATAAGTTTTAATTCACTTAATTTAAGCCAATTTAGTATGAGGAAATATATTACTAGACCAATAAGAATTTGAATTAACAGGTCAAAATATATATTTAGATATATAATTTTTTTAATGAATAATATTGAAATAGACATACTAAAAGCGCTCAATAAAATCTTAATTAATTTATTAGTGTCTAATATAATTATTTTTTTAAAAAAACTGTTAAAATGTTTTTTTAGATAATAAATTTGAATAAATAGATTTAACCATACGCTTGTAGCTCCAGCTAAAGCTAACCCAATAACCCCTAAAGGCTTATAAAGTAAAAAACATAAAATTAGATTACAAATAAAAGTAGGAACTGCCGCACTAACTGGGTACTCAACTCTCTCGTAAGAATAAAATACTTGATTGAAAATTCTTGCAAGCATATAACCGGGCAATGAAAAAGAGTATATTAGTAAAATCTTCGATGTGATTAGTACATCATTATTACTAAATTCTCCCCTACCAAATAACACTCTAATAATTTCCTCACTTAGGATAAAAATGCCAAATGCACTAGGTATTGCAAAGAGAAAACAAAAGATAACAGTTTCATTGAAAGCTCTTGAATTCTTACTCTCATCACTAATATTTTTACTCAAGTAGGGAAGGAGTGTAAAAGACATGGCAACTGCAATTAGAGCAAACGGTAAATCAATTATTCTATCTGCGTAATATATTTGGCTTATTGCACCCTCACCTACTAAAGAAGCAAATAACATTGAGATAAAAATGTTTAATTGGACAATACCAGAGCCAAGTAAAGAATATGAAAATCTTTTAAAGAATTTTTTTAGCTGACCAGATAGCTCGTTAATACTTTTTAATCCAGTACTCCAAAATATTTTAATAGCGCCTATGTTAATAAATAAAAGTATTAATTGAGTAAAACCTGCAACAATCATTGACCAAGCAAGTGCAAAGTGAGACTCAGATTTAAAAATAACCAATGATGAAATCATAAAAATATTAAGAATGACTGATAAAAAAGAAGGTAGGAAAAATTTTCCCTTAACATTTAATACTGAACTCAATACTGACGACAAAGTTACAAATATTAAAAAAGGAAAAGTTATGATTAATAAATCATTCGCAAATAAAAATTGACTTTCATTTAATAAAAATCCTGGTGCTAGTAATGATATTACTTGTTCAGTAAATAGAAATATTAAAAAAGATAGAAATAATGTAATTCCAAAAAAAAAATTAAAAATTATCCATATAAAATCATTGGCTATTTTCGAATTTATTTTTTCTTGATTAACAAATAGGGGTATAAAAACACTATTCATTGAACCCTCAGCAAAGATTCTTCTAAATAAATTTGGTAACCTAAAAGCAAAAAGAAATGCATCTGACATTAAGTTTGCACCTAAATAATTTGCAAAAAGTATGTCTCTAATGAACCCAGTTACACGAGATCCAAAAATATTAGTTGAAATTTTAGAGAAATTACTAATTTTCATTGAGTTCAGGAAAATTCTTTTTCCAAAATCTCAATAATTTTTCTTTGGTCAATAAAACCTGGAATAATTTGATTTCCTATGATTGTTGCTGGGCTACCGGTAATTTTAAACTCATCAACGTAACTTTTATGAATTGACAGAAAATTTTTCACCTCTTGGGAGTCCATATCTTTTTTAAGTGTTTGAAGATCGACGCCCTTTAGAAATAGATCTGCTAATATATCCTCCATGTTTGATTTTCTTTCAGATGAATATAAATAATTATGAACAGTTTTAAATTTCCCTTGTAATGAGGAAGCTAATGCAATTGTTGTTAAATCCTTTGAAGAATTTCCTAAGATTGGCATTTGTATTATAACTATTTTTACTGAAGTATCCTCTTTCATCACATTAATTAATTCCTGGTGATATTTTTCACAGTATCCACAATTGTAATCGACAAATTCATAAATAACTTTTGTACCACTAGCATCACCTAGATACATAGGGTGAGCTTGTAAATTTAAATTTTGTATGCTTGATATATTTTTTTTGTTAATTTTTTCTTGCTCTAATTTATTTTGATTTAATTGGTATTCACGCAAAACATTTAAAATAAGATCTGGATTTTCTTCAATAAATTTCTTTATACTCTGATCAAATTCAAAATTGGTTAAGTATTCATTCATATCTTCTTTTTTTAGATAAACACTAAGATCTTTTTCTTGAATAAAATTAATATTCTTCTCTAACTGTGTGTTAGAACTATTTAAATCATTATCTGGATTGATTTTATTATTTTCTAGAAAAACAAAATAGTAAGAGGCGATAATAACTATAGTAATTACTAAAACACATATTAATAATATTTTTAGACCTGCAAAATTTCTTTTTTTTACATAAATACCCATAATTCGAAAAATATAATATTTGAGTATTATTATAGTGTAAATAATAGAAATATTTTTATTGAAAAATTTAGATTAATTAATTTTGCAAATGGTCTGAAAATTTCCATTTACAACGTCTTGTTTCATAAGACTAATACTGGAATATTCTAGGGATCTTATAGTGTCGTTATATACTATCTCATTTGACATATCCGCAATTGAAACATGATGCGTATTAAACTCAAATAAATAAGGATAGCCCCATATTAAATAATATTCCATCTCTAGAGAGGATAAATTACTGAAACGCTTAAGATCAACTTGAGTCTCTTGCTGATTGAGAGTTTTTCTAAAAAGATCAAAATATCTCATTATATCGTTACATAGAAAATTAAACTTATCATTTGTATTCAACTCTAAAGCAAAAACATTTTTATGCTTTTTAAGACCTAAGACGTTAAATTTATCTTTATAAGAAACATTTTGATTAGATTTAAAATAGTCTTGAAAAGATTTTATTAGATTTTCCTCACTATAAAGATGACTTAAATAAAAAGGGGCTTTTACTGTATAATGTAAACCATATTTTGACAATTTTTGGCTATCAAATTTAATATTATTTTTCAAAAGTAAATCATTTACTTGATCAATAAATAATAAATTAGGAATTAAGTAAATTGAGTAACGTGGAAATTGAATGTAGTTATCCATCTGTAAGTTTACTTAGTATAAACTTTTGCATTTTTGTTTCTAACAATATTTTCATTAATAAAATTATAATTACAGTATAAATAAATCTAAAAAATAAAATGCCAGAAATATGGCTACCTAATAGTAAAATCAATATTGTATCTTCAATTATGCTATGGCAGAGACTAAGGAATGACAGGGATAATAAAATATCTTTCTTTGAGATATTATTTTTCTTGGACTCCTCAATTAAAAAACCCCCACCAAACGATATTCCCAAAGTTAAACCAATTAAGATTATATTAGCTACTTTCTCAGACATGCCTAAATAGGACAAAGGTATTTTCATTATATGAATTATAAATGACCAAACACCAAAGGCCTTTAAGACATTAATTGTTGATATAATAAAAAATATTATTAAAAAAATTATAAAGAAATTTTGAATTTGTAGGGTGGCCCATTCAAAATTAGAAACTAATTCATTTGGAACTTGTAAAACTGACTGATTAGGCTCATTAAATAATTCATATTTAGTAAATAGCAGGTTCAATATTTTGCCTGCTACAATTGCATTTATAAATCTAAAGCTTAAATTGAATATCCACGAAATTCTTGATTTTTTTGCAATAGCTACCTCAATTGGCAGACTGTGAGCTATCAATATTATTAAACCTAAAATTGTAGTTTCAGCTACAGAATAATCAAAAATAGCTTGAAGCGATGCAAAAGCAGCTAATCCTGCATAAATATTTACCAATATCGCAGCCATCCAAACTAATCCCAGTGAACCATCAATTCCAATAAAGCTTGTTAATGGTTCAAGAAATTTTGCTAAAAAAGGGATAGCTCCAATAAGCTCAAGAGCTCTGATAACTATTACTACCGGAAGAATTACTTTGAATAAAATCCAAAAAATTTTAGTAGTTTCTTGAAATATATTGACTAGTATTTTTTTAGATTTTTTCATTATGATAACAAATCAAATGATTTTACTTCTTTATAAAGAAATAAATGGCAAGAACAAATAGTTTTACAATAAAAGCTTCATTAACAACATTATTGTTTTTAATTAGCCTAATTTGCTTTTACATTAGTTATCCAGATTTTATGAAAATAAAAGATGAAGAAACTATTATTTATGATGAAATGGATATCAATTATTTTGATAAAAAAAAATTTCAAAAATATTATGAAATAATAAGTATTGAGAGTTTAACTGATCCAATTTTTGATGAAGAAAAATCTAATAGTTATTTTGAAAATATTACACTGGAAAATTTATCTAATATTTTTGATAAAGATATAAAAAAAGAAAATAACACAGTTGAATTAAATTCTTTAGATAATTTGAAACCCAATGAAGTTAAAAGAGATGAGGAAAATATTTATGAATTTAATGAAATTAAAGTCTCTAAAGGAGATAATTTTGCAAAGATATTAAAAAAAGGAGGCTTAAAAGGTAGAGATATAGACTTAGTTATTCTTAATGGAGAGGAATATTATGATTTTTCAAAATTATATATTGGGGATACTATTAGAATTTTTAGTGATTATGGAAGTGAAGGATTAAAATTATTTAATCTCATTTACAAATATTCTGACACAAAAGAGCTAATAATTTCTTATTTAGAAGATAGTTTTATTTACGAAATTAAAGAAATCCCTCTTATTTCTGAAAAAATTTTTGTATCTGGAGAAATTAAAACAAGTTTGTATAAAGCCATGAAAGATCAAGGATTATCAGAAATAGTAATAAATGAAATTATAAGGATTTATAGTTTTGATGTTGATTTTCAGAGAGATATTTATGAAGGCGATAAGTTTGAAATGATATTTACAAAAAAAACAAATAAAGATGGTGAGACGGTTCAAATTGAGGATCCAAAATATCTTATGCTATCATCAAGGGGCACCCCGCTATTTTACTATCTTTACGATACAGATGAATTCAGTGAATATTTTGATGAAAAAGGAAAGGGAATGACAAAAAGCTTAATGAAAACTCCTATAAATGGAGCGAGGCTTAGCTCTAGTTATGGTATGAGAAAACATCCTATATCTGGATATAATAAAATGCACAAAGGGGTTGATTTTGCTGCCCCATCAGGAACTCCGATATTTGCTGCTGGAAATGGTGTTATAGAGTATGCAGGTAGAAACGGAGGATATGGAAAATACATAAGAATACGTCATGATAGTACTTACAAAACTGCTTATGCTCACTTGAAGAGTTATAAAAAAGGAATATCCAGTGGTGTGAGAGTTAAACAAGGTGATGTGATTGGCTATGTTGGTTCAACTGGAAAATCTACTGGGCCTCATTTACATTATGAGATTATTGTCAATGGTGCTCAAATTAACCCAGCAACACTTAAACTTCCCTCTGGAAGAAAGCTTAACGAACAACAGCTTTACGAGTTTAAGAATCTAGTTTTGGATGTAGATGAAGAAGTAGGTATTTATAAAGATATGATCAACTAAGCTAATTGGCTAGCTAAATCATCAAAATCAGAGTTTGAGGATTGCTCTGTCTTATCTTCTTTTTTTGTATCAATATCATTTTTTTCAGATTTATCTTTATTAATAATTTTTCTAGCGACAAAACCTCTATTTGAGTTATCTGTTTGTCTAAAATAATGCTCAGCATGTTGAAGGTAAAACTGTTCTAATACGTCATCACCCTGGCCTTTAGCATCTTTTGCTTTGTTAAGATAATCATTATATTGGTCTTTTGGATTCTTACCGTTTCTTTTATAGCCATTGGAATTTCCATTGGTCTGTAAGTATGGAGAATCTGCTACTCCACCTCTAGAAGAGTTGATTTTTCTTTGCCCACCGTAGGGCTTTCGTTTTACAAAATTTTTCATAAATTTTTATTCGATTATCCTAAAAGAAGCCCATCAATTAGTGCTAGGGAGTGTTATCTTCATTAATCTATCTAAACTAAGATAATCAACCTTTTTATAGACTATTTTTATACCTTTTTCTAATAAATATTTATACATATTTTCACTGATAATTGGATCAATTTCAAAATATAAAGACCCTTTAAATTTAACATTAATTAAATAATCAATAATTTTTATATAATAATCTAAACCTAATTCTCCACCATCAAGTGATATTCTAGGGTCATACAACGTTTCATTATTTAAACTCAAATAATTACTTGTTGGTATATAGGGAGGGTTACAAACAATAACATCAACATTTTTTAGTCTATTTATTGGATAATTTTCAAATAAATTTGAATGAAATAATTTAGAATTTTTTTGTTTTTCAAATTTTATTATGTTTTTTTTGCAAGCATTGAGGGCTTTTTTAGAAATATCAATAAAGTCACAAAAAGAATTTTCTAATTCATCAATAATAGAGATACCTAAGCAGCCAGTGCCACAACACAAATCAAGAAAATTAAATTTTTTCTTATTCTTAATTTGCGTGCAATCATTTAATATATGTTCGACTAAAATTTCAGAGTCTGCCCTGGGATCTAAGGTATAATCATCGGTATAAAAAATATTTTTCCAGAAGCCTTTTTCATTAATAATTTTTGCTAATGGTTTTCCTTTAATTCTTTCATTTAAGATCTTATTAATTAATTCTTTATCAATTTCATCATTGTTGACGTCTAAATAATTTTCTTTTTTTGCAGAATAAGAAATCATTATTTGAGACTCTTGCTCAGCTTGATTACCTGAAATTGTATTTAATTTTTCAAGTAGTCTTTTTTTTATTTCTAATTTACTTAAGTGGACATTATTATTTAACATTTAATTGACTCAGCTTATCAGCTTGTTCACTTGCCGACAAAGCTGATATCATTTCGTCCAATGCCTCACCAGTTAAGAACTGATCTAATTTATAAAGTGTTAAGTTAATTCTATGATCAGAAACTCTGCCCTGTGGAAAGTTATAAGTTCTAATTCTTTCAGATCTATCTCCAGAGCCAACCTGATTTTTTCTATTTGATGACTCCTCTTCCTGTTTTTTAATTCTTTCTACCTCATATAATCTTGAACGTAGAATTTTTAACGCTTTAGCTTTATTTTTATGTTGAGATCTCTCATCTTGTTGAGTTACCACTATGTTTGTAGGAAGGTGTGTGATTCTTACTGCACTATCTGTAGTATTGACTGATTGTCCTCCTGCTCCTCCTGATCTATAAACGTCTATTCTAAGGTCGGTATCTTTTATATCTAAATCTACATCCTCAGCCTCTGGTAAAACAGCTACTGTAGCAGCTGATGTATGAATTCTACCACCAGACTCAGTTTCTGGGATACGTTGAACTCTATGAACGCCAGACTCATTTTTTAAAAATTTAAATACACCATCTCCCTTAATCTCAATTATTGCCTCTTTAATCCCCTTCAAGCCAGTCTCACTTTTTTCCATTGGCTGGAACTTCCAATTTTTCAATGAAGAGTACCTCTCATACATTCTGTACAAATCGCCTGCAAATAAAGCAGCCTCATCTCCACCAGTACCAGCCCTAATTTCTAAAATTACATTTTTGTCATCAGCCTCATCTCTAGGTAATAGAGCTATTAGTAATTCTCTATTTTTAGTTTCTAAATCCTTTTCAAAAATAGGTAATTCTTGTTTTGCTAAGTCTCTCAGATCTTCGTCACTCTCATTTTCAAGAATTTCTTTGTAATCTTTAATCTCCTTATTTAAATTTTTTATGACATTAGATAAAGTAATAATTGGTTCTAATTTTGATAAGTCTTTATTAATTTGAATGATTTCCTTGTTATCTAAGTTTTGTGAGTTTAAAAGTTTTTCGTTTAAATGATCGAATTTACTTTTTAAGTCATTAATTTGTTTATCTAATTTCATTTTTTAGCTCGAATTTAGAAATTTCAAAAGTTTGTTGACTTTTATTTTTTAAATCTTTTAAGATTATTTTATTAGAATTTATTTCTTCCTCACCAATTAGAAGAATAAAGCTAAAATTATTTTTATCAGCGTAGCTAAAAAGTTTTTTGATATTTTTATTTACTCTTACTTCGTGATTATATTTAAAATTATATATTTGTTTTAAAATTCTATTATTAATTAAATAAGCCTCATCTTGAACAGCAAATAATATTTTATTCTTTGACTTTGATTTTTCATCTTCAATTGTTATTAAATCCATTAATCTTTCAACACCAGCTGCCCAGCCTATTCCTGGAATATCCCTAGATGAAATCATACTAATTAACTTGTCATACCTACCACCAGCTAATATTGCATTTTGTCTTTTATCCTCTGTTGTTTGGAATTCAAAGGCTGTGTGCGAATAATAATCTAATCCTCTTACTAATTTTGGTTCCTCAAAAAATTCTATTTCATTACTATTTAGAAGTTTTTTTACCTGCTCAAAATAATTTTTACTTTCAGTAGATAAGTGTTCACTGATTTTTGGAGCATTTTTTAAAATTTCAGTATCTTCTGGGTCTTTGCTATCCAAAATTCTCAGTGGATTTTTATCTAACCTTGAAATTGATGTTTCAGATAACTGATTTTTAAAATCGCTTAAATATTTTTTTAATAATTTAGAGTAACTGAGCTGATCCTCTTTTGATCCAAGTGAATTTATCAATAGCTTGTATTTATTTTTAATCACCCCAAGTTCATCCAATAATAGCCTTGCAACTAGAATTAGTTCAAAATCAATATAAGTACTTTTTTCTCCAATAGTCTCAATATTTATCTGATGGAATTGTCTATATCTGCCCTTCTGGGGCCTTTCTCTTCTAAACATAGGACCGTGGGTAACTAATTTCATTAAACCAGATTGATAATTTGAAGCAGCAAACCTTGCTAGACCACTAGTAGCCTCAGGTCTCAAACATATATTAATTTCACCTTTATCTAGAAATGAATACATTTCTTTAGAGACAATGTCAGTTTGTTCACCAACAGACCTTGAAAATAACTCCTGTTGTTCAATGATAGGGGTTTGTATAGATTGAAAATTAAATTTTTTGCAAACTGAGTAAAAACTTTCAATAATAAATTCAAACTTTTCCATCTCAGCTCCATAAATATCATGTGTGCCTTTAACTAAATTAATATTATTTTTCATTTTAAATGATGTATCTGTTCAACTTTATCTTCGATAGTTTCAACCAAGTATTCAACTAAATCTTCATTTTGAATTCGATGACTTTTTTCACCATCCACGTAGACCATATGAGTATTATTACCACCCCCTGTAATACCTATGTTTGTCATGGTGGCCTCTCCAGGTCCGTTAACAACACATCCGATAATAGAAACTGTAATAGGTTTTTTAATATGAGAAAGTTTTTTTTCAACGCTCTTAACTGTCTCAATCACATCAAACTGCTGTCTAGCACAGGACGGGCATGATATTATGGTAACACCATAGTCTCTTAAATTTAATGATTTTAACATTTCAAATCCCACCTTAACTTCTTGTGTTGGATGATCAGAAAGTGAGACTCTCACAGTATCACCGATACCATCATAAAGGAGTAACCCAAGACCAATAGATGACTTAATAGAACCACTAAAATAACTTCCAGCCTCAGTAATACCTAAATGAAGGGGATATTCACAAAAATTAGATAACATTCTATAAGACTCTACAGCAGTGAAAACATTTGAGGCTTTAACACTTATTTTGAAATTATCAAAATTAAGATCCTCTAATAGTTTAATATTTAATTTAGCACTTTCAAATAAAGCTTCAGCGGTTGGGCTTTTATATTTTTCTAAAATTGTTTTTTCTAAGCTTCCAGCATTAACACCTATTCTAATAGGTATTTTATTCTGTTTAGCGGCCTCAACGACCTCTCTTACCTTATCTTTAGAGCCAATGTTACCAGGATTTATTCGTAAACAATGTGCTCCATTTTCTGCTGCCTCAAGTGCTCTTTTATAATGAAAGTGTATATCAGCTACTAAAGGAATATTTATTTCTGGAATTATTTTTTTTAATGCTTGTGATGATTTTTCATCAGGAACTGAAACTCTAACTATGTCACATCCTTCTTGTTCGATTTGTGATATCTGCTCGAGCGTTGCATCAATGTCATGTGTAAGAGTATTTGTCATTGTTTGAACTGTAATTGGCGAGTCTCCCCCAACGTAAATATTCCCAATTTGAATTTTTTTTGTTTTTTTTCTCTTTATTGAGTGGGAATATTTCATAATAGAGCTTCTAAATCTTTAATATTAAAGTTTAATAAATAAGAATTTAATCCCTCACTAACTTTAATTTCTATACCTCTGTATATTATCTTTTCGACATTATTTATATTAGATAAATCAATCAAAAAATCATTGTCTAAATCAAGATTAAGTTCACTTGATTGAAATATCTCGCCAAATTGTATGGTTTTTCTATTTTTATTTTGAATCTTATAATAAATAGTCTTATTAGATTTTGAAAAAATTGATATTTTTTGAGAGTAATTTACCCTACTTGATAAAGTAAGATTATTTATAAATTCATCATGACTTAATTCATTTAAGTCATACTGAGAGGATAAATTTAAAACATCCATATAAACTTGGTCTTTATCAATATTTCTAATTGAAATTTGATTATTAAATTTATTATAAATATTAAATGATAGTAAAACTAATACTGTAAAAACAAGCAGTAACAAGAAGTAAACTATTGAAAGTCTTGTGTAATTAATAGGAATATCACTAATAGAGTTTTTGTATTTAACCTCATAACCTAAGTATCTGTATATAGATTTTTTATATGTTGATTGGTAAGCTTTAAATTTATCAGGTAACTGTAAATTTTCCTCTAGCAAGCGGATTATTTCAGGGTCTAATTTTAAAGCTTTGGATAAATCATTTATAGATAATCCTTTTTTTTCTCTTGCCTCTTTGATTGAAATTAAATTCTTCAAAAATTCTTATTTGTGTAGTTTAAAGGCTTGATGTAACTTTTGTACAGCCAAGTCAGTATGTTCTTCATCTATTAAAATACTTATCTTGATTTCAGAAGTAGTAATAACTTGAATATTTATTTTATTTTTTCCTAGAGTATCAAATAAGGTCTGGGCTACTCCAGCATGGGATCTCATCCCTACTCCAACTACTGAAATTTTTGAAATATTATTAGAAGAAATAATCTTTTTGTATCCTATTTTGGATTTCTCTTTTTTTAATATTTTTAATGCTTTTTCTAGATCCGCTCTTGGAAGTGTAAAAGATAAGTTTGCAAACTTACCATCTTGGGAAATATTTTGAAGTATCATATCCACATTTATATTTCCTTTGGCTAAAGGTCCAAAGATCTTAGAAGAAACACCAGGTTTGTCTAAAACTCTCGAGAGAGTAATCTTCGCTTCGTCTTTAGTATAAGCTATTCCGCTAACAGTATTTTTCTCTAAAACACTTTTCTCATCAGTTATGATTGTGCCAATTTTTTTTGTTTTTAAAGATGACCTAACACTTAATTTAGTATTTTTTCTCATAGCTAATTCGACAGAACGAGTTTGAAGGACCTTAGCCCCTTGAGAGGCTAATTCAAGCATTTCTTCATATGAAATTTTATTTATTTTTTTTGCGTTAGGCACTATGTTTGGATCAGTAGTGAAAACACCCTCCACATCGGTATAAATAATACACTCAGCGTCCATAGCTGCAGCTACTGCGACAGCACTAGTATCAGAGCCACCTCTGCCTAAAGTAGTTATTTCTCTCCTCTCATTTATACCTTGAAACCCAGGTACTACTAAAACATCTAAATTCTCTAATTCATTTAATAAAAATTTTTTGTTAATGGACAAAATTCTTGACTTCATATGCTCTGAAGAGGTCATTATAGGTATTTGCCAACTATGAAGAGATTTAGATTTAGTCTTTTGATTATTAAGATAAATAGACATTAAAGCGCAAGAAAGATTTTCTCCTGTGGAAATGGCGTTATCAAAGTCAACAGGATTTGGGGATTTTGAAAAAGATTTAGTTAAATTGATAAGACGATCAGTCTCACCAGACATTGCAGATAGCACAACTATAACTTTTGACTTTTTTGACCAATCACAAATAATATTTGCTGATCTTTTTATAGCCTCAACGCTTCCGACTGATGTGCCGCCAAATTTTAAAACTTTAATTTTCATGAATTACGGTAATATACATTTAACATTTATGATGTAAAGAACATGGCTAAATATAATAAAGAATATTACGAACCTTTGGAGCAAATGATGGCTGTAAGGCATCAGTATATGTCCAAAATATTAAGGGATCATACAGATCAGGATATTTATAATTTTTTCCAAAATAAACAAGTTTTAGATCTTGGATGTGGTACAGGTGAGTTCTTAAATAATTATTTCGAAATGGGAGCTCAATGCACTGGTATTGATATAGAAAAAAATTTCAAATTAAAAAATAAAAAAAACTTTAATCTCTATAACTTGGATGCAAATACTTTTTTAAAAAATTGTAAAAAAAAATTTGATATTATTTTTTTATTTGAATTTTTAGAACATTTAGAAGAGGGAGATAAGCATAAACTCTTTGAAAGTCTTATTAAAATACTAAATAAAAATGCTTTAATTTTTGTATCAACACTTAATAAGAATTTATTATCTAAATATTTAGCAATAGATATTGCTGAAAATATTTTGAAGTTACTTCCCAAAAAAACTCATGAATACGATCTTTTTTTATCACCAACTCAGTTACAGACCCTTAGTCAAAAATATAAGTTAAGTTTATTAAACATAGAGGGTCTGCAATATAATCCAATTATTAAGTCCTTTAAATTAGGAAAGGTTGATTTAATAAATTATATTGGTGCTTTAAAGTATTAATTTTTCTTTTTTTCTTTTTGATTAAAAGGAAGTTTAATTAGTTGTATACCTTCCTCAACTAGTTCTTGACTCTCTTTATCAGTTGCTTCACCATAAATAGGCTTATCTTTAGTTTCTCCATAATGAATTTTTCTTGCTTCCTCTGGAAATTTTTTTCCAACATATGTAAAATTTTTTTCAATCTCAGATTTAATTTTATTTAATTGCTTATTATAATTTGAAAATAACTTATTTTTTTTACGATTTATTTTTGACGAGCTTGTTGACTTATTAGCTACATTTGGTGCCATGACTGATTTTGATATTTTTGATGAATTACAGAAAGGACATTCAATTTGATTTTTTTTTCTTTGTTTTTCGAATGACGCTGAGTCATCAAAACTAGCTTCAAAAATATGTCCATTTTCACAAACTAAATCAAATTTAATCATACTTTTTTATTTAGTCAATCAATTAAGATTTTCAATATTATTAGTCAAAATTTCTATCATGATTTAAGACTGGTATCGCATTCTGACACTCTTGAACTTTATTTAAGTGAAGTTCGGATGTTATGATCATCTCACTGTCATCAGCCTCAGCTAAAATTTCTCCCCAAGGATCTACGATTAAGCTATGTCCATAAGTTGATCTATTCTCATTGTTTACCCCCCATTGATTAGGGGCTAATATAAAAACGCCATTCTCTATTGCTCTTGCCTTAATTAGAGAATGCCAATGAGCTTTTCCTGTTGTATATGTAAAAGCAGATGGGATTACAATAATTCCTGCTCCCTTTTTAGCTAAGGCTCTATACAATTTCGGATATCTTAAATCGTAACAAATAGAATGACCAATTGATTGACCTAATACTGTTGTCATTTTCAATTCACTACCAGATGTATAAAAATCACTCTCCTTATAACTTTCACCATTTTTTAAAATTATATCAAACATATGAATTTTATCATAAATAGACACTATATTGCCTTCAGGGTTAATCAAAATAGATCGATTATATAGTTTATCATTTTCAGTTATAGGGAGTGATCCCAATAATAAATGAAGCTTATTAATCTTTGAAAACTCTTTGAAATATTCAATAGAGAAATGATGCATATCAAGCGAAATTTTGGATTTATTTGATAAAAAAAGAAAACACTCTGGGAGTAAAATAAAATCTGGATTTAAGGCCAAACTATCATTGAGAAATTTTTTTGATTTTTCAAAATTTTCTTCAAAATTTGAACCAACAGTGATCTGAATTAGAGCAACCTTCATTCAAGTATTTAATTTATAAATAGTAAAGCTTGAAACATCCTTAATCGCTTTATGAATTTTTATTTTTTCTTGGGGTAAAATTGAAATGCTATGATTAGAAAATAAAATATAATCTAACTGTTTATCCTCTTTTATTAGAGTTAACTTTAAGGTCTTATCTTTATTGAGGACTACTATAGGCTCTTCAGCAGAATAAATTAATTCATTTTCGTTATTAGAAGAAACTATATCAGCAAATTCCTTATGAAATATTTCAGGATTTTCGTAAAAGGATAATCTTTTTTGATCTAAATTAAATCTCGATATCATGTTACGTTACTTTAACATATTATGAACGAATTTAATTTAAAAAAGAAGAACATGAGAAGAGAGGCTCATTTCGATAAATCTAATTTACTAACAAAAAATGGGTCAGATTTAATAGCAAATAAATTTAAATTTATATCTAAGAAGTTAGATAATTATTTAATTCTTGATGAGGACATTATTTTAGATTTCATTAATCATAATAATTCAGAAATTACAGATATAAATAATATTAGTTTAGTTGAGGGTAAATTTGATGCTGTTATATCTAATTTTTCATTACAAATACCATTATTTATAAATAGCACAAATGTTTTTACTAAGATCTTATCTAAATTAAATGATAACAGTTTATTTTGCTTCAATGTCATCACTAACAATTCAATGAGAACTCTTCAAAATATCTTCTTAGAAATTGATGAAAAAATTCATGGAGGAGCTTATAGAAGGTTTGGCCCATTTTTAGAGACTTCGGAATTGATAGATGACATGAATAAAAATAAATTTCAAGATGTAGTTGTTGGGATAGATAATCTAGAAATTAACTATAGTTCTTTAAATAAACTGAGAAGTGATTTCAAAAAATTTGGGATTTCTAATTATTTTAATGAAAAATATAAATTTAAAAAAGATTTTTTAAGTTTAACAAATAAAATATTTTCAAAACTAGTCGAAAAACATAAATATATTCCTCTTGAAATAGAGATTGCTACATTTACATCATGGAAATAAAATTAATTTAGTATATTGGTTAGCTAATGTTTCAAAAAATTAATAACTTTTTTTCATCAAAAAAAAATACAAATTTAATAAAAGAAGTTTCAAATAAATATTTACATCAAGTAAATCAACTTGAAGAGCAAATTTCAAATTTAACAAAAGAAGAAATGATTACTCAAATTGAGGAATTAAAACAGGATTATATTTCTAATAAAGTGACTGAACTTTCTGATAAGGATATAAGTTTTATCTGTGCTTTAGTTAGAGAGGTCTCTCAACGAACGATTAAACTCAGACACTACGACTCCCAGATCATTGGTGGTATTGCCCTTTATCATGGATTTGTTGCTGAAATGAAAACAGGAGAAGGTAAAACGCTCGTTGCTACTATTCCTATGGTATTAAATTTTGTTTTAGATAAAAAAGTTCACTTAATTACTGTCAATGATTACTTGGCCCAAAGAGACTGTCTTTGGATGGGGCCAATTTTTGAATATTTAAATATTCGTTGTTCATATATTCAGAACAGCCAGACGGTTGAAGAAAAAGTTAAAAGCTATCAATCTCATATAGTTTATGGAAACAATAATGAATTTTGTTTTGATTACCTTCGGGATAACCTGAGAGGTATCAACCAACCAAAAATGCAAAAAGGTCATCATATAGCTTTAATTGATGAAGCTGACTCTGTATTAATCGATGAGTCTAGATCGCCTCTAGGTATATCAGGACCTGTTAAAACTCCCATACAGCTATTTAAATTATGCTATGAAATTACCCAAGATCTCTCAAAAGATGATGTGGAGATAAATGAAGAAAGAAAAAATGTTTTACTCATAGATAGCGGTATTAAGAAAATAGAATTTAATTTAAAAAAAATAAATTTTTTGAAAGGGAATAGTTTATTTGATAATGAAAATTTAGAGGCCTATCAAATTATAAATCAGTCATTAAAAGCTAGGTTTATATATGAAAAAGATAAAGATTATGTTGTCAAAAATGGACAAATTATCGTTATTGATGAGTTTTCTGGAAGATTATCAGAGGGACGAAGATTCGGTGAAGGTCTTCATCAATCTTTAGAAGCCAAAGAAAACCTTAAGATACAGGAGGAAAGTATTACTCTTGCTAGCATTACCTTTCAAAATTATTTTAAAAAATATCAAAAAATATCTGGAATGACTGGAACTGCTCTGACTGAGTCAGAAGAGTTTTTAGAAATATATGGTTTAAGCGTAATTGAAATTCCTACTCATAAACCAATGATCAGAATTGATCAAAATGACCAAATTTATAAAACCCCTGATGAAAAATATAAAGCAGTACTAGATTTAGTAAAAGAGAAGTATGAAAAAGGTCAACCAATCTTAGTAGGAACAACCTCAATTGAAAAATCTAATTATATTTCAGATATTTTAAAAACTAACAAAGTTCCTCATAATGTTCTAAATGCAAAAAATCATGAAAATGAGGCTGAAATTATTGCCCTAGCAGGTAAACCATTTCAAGTAACAGTAGCGACTAATATGGCAGGAAGAGGTACTGATATAAAATTAGGCGGAAACCCAGATATTGATAAAAATTATAATGAGAGTGATTATCAAAAAGTTATTGATTTAGGTGGATTGTGTATTTTAGGAACTGAAAGACATGAAAGTAGAAGAATAGATAATCAATTAAGAGGAAGATCAGGCAGACAAGGAGACCCTGGGGAAAGTATATTTTTTGTTTCTTTGGAAGACGACCTAATGAGAATTTTTGGATCAGAAAAACTCCAATCTATGCTTTCAACTTTAGGGCTTAAGCAAGGAGAGGTAATAGAACATAAGTGGCTGACTTCATCAATTGAACGTGCTCAAAAAAGAGTTGAAGGTCATAACTTTGATATTAGAAAGCAGTTATTAGAATTCGATAACATAATAGATAAACAAAGAAATATAATTTACTCAAAAAGAGAGACTATCATTAATGAAGATATTATAAATTTTATACAAGAAACTGAAGATGAGTTTATTACCAATTTACTAGAAAGTGAAAATGAAGAGATAAAGAATTTCTCAGATATATTGTCTTTTATTGATGAGCAAAAAAATGATGATAAAGAGCACTATTTATCATCATTTAAAAAAATTAAAGATGAAAACTATGCAAAGCATACCAACGCTTATATTTACATATTAAGACAAGTAAGCCTCTCTATTTTAGATAAAAATTGGCATAATCATATACAAGAACTTACTAATATTCGTATGTCTGTTAGCCTTAGCGGCTACGGTGGTAAAGACCCTGTAAATGAATTTCGCAAGGCATCCTTAGGAGCATTTAATCAATTAATATATGAGATACAAAAGCAAATGGTATTGGTATTAAATAATATACGAGTAGAAAAAAAGAACGAAAACGAAAAAGTTGAAACAAAAGAACCTATCAATAAAAAGATTGGTAGAAATGACCCTTGTCCATGTGGATCAGGAAAAAAATATAAACAATGTCACGGTAGTAATAACTCAAACAATATAATTTAAGTATCGATTATTTCTTTTTCTTATCAACTCATCTTTTGTTAGTAGTTTAAGATCTTCAATACTCTTAACTAACGCTTTTTTTAGATCAGAGGAAACTTTTTCATGGTGCCTGTGTGCACCACCTACGGGTTCCTCAATAATTTGATCAATAATTTTTAATTCAAGACAATCTTTTGCAGTTATTTTTAGAGAATTAGATGCCGTCTCAGCAAAATCAGATGATTTCCAAAGTATAGACGAGCATCCCTCAGGAGAAATTACTGAATATATTGAATTACTAAGCATGATAACTATATCGCTCGTAGCCAGTGCAATTGCTCCTCCAGATCCGCCCTCACCTATTACCACAGAAATACAGGGAGTCTCACAATTTAAGGCAACTTTCATTGATTGAGCTATAGCCTCAGCTTGACCTCTCTCTTCAGCGTCCTTACCAGGGTAAGCACCAGATGTATCAATAAAACAGATTAAAGGTAAATTCAACTTTGATGCTAGTTTCATAATTCTTTGAGATTTTCTATAACCCTCAGGTTTAGCCATACCAAAATTATGTTTTATTCTAGTATTCATATCATTTCCTTTTTCAGTGCCTAAAATAATTACAGGTAATTTGTCTAAAAATGCAAAACCAGATATAATTGCATTATCCTCTGAATAAAGTCTATCTCCATATAGTGGAGTAAATTGTGTAAAAATACTATTTATAAAATTTTTTGTTTTAGGTCTGTTAGGGTGCCTTGCAAGTTTAACTATTTGCCAAGGAGATAAGTTTGAATAAATCCTATTAAGCTCAATTTGTTTTTTTTTCTCAATACTATTAATTTTTCCATCAACATCTATATCACTCTCTTTTGATAGTTTGATTAAAGATTGGATCTCAATATCAAATTTTTCTAGCTTTTCTTCGAAGTCCAAATAAAACATCAAAAGACTATAATTTATTTTTTAGAGGATGATAAGAGTCTAAAACTCTCTTTTTCATTGACTTAGCTACTTTGGTGTAAATTTCAGTTGTAGAAATACTTGAGTGTCCTAATAATTTTTGAATATGTCTGATGTCAGCATTATTTTCTAACATAGTAGTAGCAAATGAGTGTCTAAATATATGTGAAGATAATTTATTTTTAATTAATGAATTGTCATAACAATTTTGGAGGAATTTATTTACTGATCTTGTTGAAATTTTTTTTTTGTTGATAGTAAAAATGTATTGATTATTTTTTTCTAAATTTTTCAATTGAACCAAATAATCCTTTATGATGAAAACTTTTCTTTCTTTTGACCCTTTTCCATAGACATAAATAGAATTATCTTGATGGTTAATATCAGACCACTTCAAGTTTAATGCCTCAGATATTCTCAAGCCTGATAAATAAATTAACTTTAATATTAAAATATAAAGCCTCGAATTAGTCTGTTTAGATTTTCTTAAGTCCTCAAATATTTGCTCCATTTGTGATTTTGAAATAGCTTTTGGTATTTTTTTAACACTAGATAAACTCTCAAATTCTTGAAAATCAATTTGGTCAATTATTTTTTCAGTGTGAAGAAACTTTAAATAATTTTTTAAAGTTGAAATTTTTCTATTCACACTAGACGTTTTTAAATTTTTTTTTCTTAATTGGGCAATATACGTTTTAATCTTGATATTGATATTACTAGAATTTGAAACTTGATCTAAAAAAAATTGGTCAAGATCAACTAAATAATTATTTAGAGAATTTTTTGAAAGATTTTTTTCAGATATAAGAAATTGAGTATATAAGTCTTTGTATTTTTCATATTTCATAAATTAATTAAATGTGCCCTAAAAGCTAATTTTATTAATTCATTATTTAGGAATTGATTGTCTATGATGTAGTTATTTAAAAAGTACAAATCAAATTCATTAATCGAATAAAATTTTTCACTCAGATTGATATAATAAATGTAAGAATCAATTAAATTCAAATTTTCGGCTAGGCTAGCCAAATACACAGGATTAACTGAAATAGTATCAGTTTGTATAATTTTTAAATCTTCGCTTTCAATAAAATTGATATTTCTGTTTAAAAATAAAAATTTCATTAGAGGGCTATTTATATATTCATTGTTATCTGCGTAGTATTTATTATCAAAATTTTGAATTAAATAATTCTTTAAAGCAATTGCTATATCATTGTTTTCTATTAATCCATTTGGCACATCTTTTAATAAGATCAATAAATTTTCTAAGAAACTTGAATTCTCATAAAGTGATAAAAGCATTAGACCATTTATATAATTTAAGTTTCTTGATGTAATTCTCATCTCACTAAATTGGTCGTTAATTAATCGAGACACATCATATAAATCTAATTGCAATGAGGGGATATAACTCTCTAAAATTTCAAGTTTTTTATTATAATTAATTTGTTTTTGCATTTCTTCATACATCTCTAATTCATTAGGCTCATCTTTTAGTTTTTTAAGCATAGATATATATTGAGATTTATTTATTACTCTATTTTTAAAAAGATAATTTACTTGATATAAATCTATTTTATTTGATTTTAAATATATTTCTAATTCAAGAATATTACTTATTTCATCTACATTGACAGTTATTAAATCAGAGATTAAAACAATATACTTATCAATTAATCCTAATTCACTTAAATTATAATTACTATTATTTTCACTTTTTGAAAGAAAGTCCAATAAAAATTTTGTATTAAGTTTAGCGAAATCTGTTTGGTCATAAATTTCTATAATAAAGTTTATTTGTTCAAATTGTTTGTCTTTAATTAAACATAATATATTATAAATTAAAATATCATCAAATTTCTTATGACTATTATCTAACTCGAATAAATACCTACATAATTCCTCAAATTGATTTGAGTCAGATAAATAAGCCAAATAAGATTTATTATTATTTGTATTTTTAAAATTTTCAAAAATAACTTTTTCAAACAAATTTGAATTAATTTGATATCTATAATCTTTTTCATTAAATAAATTTATTTTTTCGAAAAAAAAATCCACTTCATTCGAATATTCTGGATAAATAGTATTATTAGTTAATGGGTCAAAAAGAGAATAGAAAAAATTGTTTTTATTTTCAGTAGAATTAATTAGTTTTAAAAGAATTTCTTCTGATTTAATAGACGATATAATATTATTTTGAGAGAATGATTTTTCTTGAAATATTATTTCTTCATTAAATTCATCTGCTCCAATAGTGGGAATTATTAGTAATAAAAATAAGACAAGATACTTCATATGAATTGATTAATAGGAATATTATATTCTTTGTCTTTGGATGGTGAAGGTATACTTATAGAGTTTAATGAAACGAAACCAGCTAAAATTAGTATAATAATCGTTGATAGTAATGCTATTTTTCTCATAAATATATATTTGTTGGTTTTTAATATTATATATTTAAAACATAACAAATAACAATGATGAATAAAAAATTAGGTAAAATATGTATGATAGGTATGCCTGGCTCGGGTAAATCTACAATTGGAAGAGCTTTATCTGATCATTTAAAATTCAACTTTTATGATACTGACGAGCAAATTGAATTAGAAAGTCAATCTAGAATTAAAGATATATTTATAAATGAAGGTGAGGATTATTTTAGAAAGCTAGAAAGGTCGATATTCAAAAAATTATTATTAAATAGAAATATAGTTATCTCAGCTGGTGGAGGTATAATTTTAAAAAATAAAGATCTTTTAAAGCAGACATTTAATATATACTTGAATTGTGATTTAGAGACTTTAATAAAAAGAACTTCTCGAAATAAAAATAGACCTTTATTAAAAAATAATGTCGAAAAAAATATTAAATTACTTTTCAATGATAGAAAAGAAACTTACAATCAATTATCCAATTTAACTATTAATGCGACAAGCAATACTCAAAAAACTATAAGAAACATATTAGATCACTTAAAGTAATGAAAATTAAAAAATTAATTGATAGAAAAGCTCACGAAGTTGAATTTGTAAACATAGCTCAATTAGAAAAAAAACTAATCAATGATATTTCAAATCTAGATATTTTAATATTTGATCGAAAGATTATTAAAAATCGATTAGTCAGAAAACTTTTAAGCAAGTTTTCAAGTAGATCATTGATTATTAAGGGTGAAGAAAAGATTAAAAGTATAGAGAATTACTCATCTTTAGTTGAAAAAATTATTAAAAAGGGCATTCAACGCAAAAGTATTATTTATTCATTTGGTGGTGGGACGATTGGAGACCTCTCTGGTTTTTTAGCTTCTACAATCATGAGAGGCATTGAGCATGTAATGATACCAACCTCTCTTTTGGCTATGGTAGATAGTGCTATAGGCGGTAAAACAGGAATTAACAGTAAATTTGGTAAAAATTTAATTGGAACTTTTAACCTCCCTAAAAAAGTATTTATTTCTTCTGATTTTTTGAAATCTTTACCTAAGAGAGAGATCTCATGTGGCTTTGCAGAGATCATAAAATATAGCCTAATTGACTCAAAGCAATTATATAAACTTCTTATTTCTCAATCTAAAATTGATATAAATAAACTAATTAAGCTCTCCATTAATTCAAAATTTAAATATATTTGCGATTATAGGGAAAAATTGAATTCTAAAAATTCGAGAGCAATTCTAAACTTTGGTCACACTATTGGTCACGCCATTGAAAATTCTAATTTTTATAAAGGCAATCTTAAGCATGGGGAGGCAATCTCTTTAGGTATGATAGTAGAATTGAAAATCTCAAGTTTATATAATTACTATCCTAAAAAAGTTACTAATCTAATTGAATTATTAAAAAAATTTAAATTACCAGTTAACTACAGTAAGTATGTAAATAAAAAAACTATTCCTACTTTAATAAAAAGAATTGCATTTGATAAAAAAATTATAAATAAAGATGTTAATTTTGTTCTAATTGGGAAAAGTGGGGGTTTTATTAAAAAGATTTCAATAAGGGATCTAAAATCTATTCTTTATCAAATTAATTAATGACTTTAATTGTTATTATAAAAATTTTGGCGATAATAATTCTACTTTTATTATCTGCACTATCCTCTGGTTCAGAAACTGCTTTAACAGCAGTATCAAAACAGCGAGCTTTTAGACAAAGAGATAAAGGGGCAAAAAATGCAAATTTCATTTTAAAAATTAAAGATTTTAAAGATGAATTCATTACAGGAATTTTACTTGCTAATAACTTATTTAATATCTTAGCTACAGCATTAATGACGGAATTACTTGTTTCAGAATTTGGTGGTTTAGGTGTAACAGTTGCAACAATTTTTATGACATTAATGATTGTTATATTTTCTGAAGTGACTCCTAAGATATTTGCAATTAATAAGCCAATGACTTTTGCTTTGAGAGTCTCTAAGTTTTTTTATTTTTATACAAAATTAATTAAACCAATAGTAAATCTGATTAATAAGATTTCTAACAAAATAATTAAAATTGTTGGTTTAAATTTAAATGCAGATCAATCAAAAATCATTGAAGAGGAATTTGAAGGTGCTGTACAATTACAAAAACAATATTCGAAAGATGGGGAATATGAAGCAGATTATATGAGTAATATTCTTGAGTTAAAAAAGTTAAAAGTTGATGAGCTTATGACCCATAGAAATGAAATTTTATATATTAATTTAGATGATCCTTATAAACAGAATCTCAAAATAATAAGTACATCCGCATATACAAGAATACCCGTTATTAAGGGTAATTTTAATAACCTCATAGGTATTTTCGATATAAGAGACTTGTTGAAAGATTCTAGTATGGAAGAATCAAATGAAAGTATCGAAAGAAATACCACTCAACCAGTTTACATTCCACAAAACAAACTAGCCATGAAACAGCTTATTGATTTCAAATCTTCAAGAGAACATATGGTTTTAATTGTAGATGAATATGGAGAAATACAGGGTTTAATTACATTAGAGGATATTATAGAAGAAATTATTGGAGAAATTTTTGATGAAACTGATACTGATGAAACTTATCTAGAGAAGATTGATGATAGTAATTATTTGTTTAATGGAAATGCTAGTGTCAGGGAAATTAATAGAAGCTTAGAAATTAATTTACCTGATCAATTTGTAACTTTATCAGGTTTAATACACGATTTGGCTAAAGAAATTCCTAAAGTTGGCAAAATCTTTTATGTTGAAGATATAAAATTACAAATTATATCTAGGTCTATTAATAAGATAAATAAAGTAAAGTTATCTATTTGATATTTTTATTTCAAGAGAGTGCAGACCAAATTTAAAAACTGAGTCAAGTTTTTTATGAATTGTTCTGTGAATATCTATTTTATTAAGGTTATTTTTATTTAATATTCTAATTTCCACATGAGTTAACATAGTAGATGAATTTTCAACACCAGTATGTCCCCTATGTTTTTCACTATTATCAATTATTTCTAAAATTTCGAATTGACTAATATCATATAAAAGGATTTTAATATTATCTAAATTCATAATTTAATCTTAAATGAATAATAAAAATAAAATAGAAAATTTATGTAATCATCCAAATTGTAAAGAGGAAGGTATTTATAAAGCTCCTTTGGATTATGATAATTTAAGTGATTATCAGTGGTTTTGTATGGAACATATAAAAGAATTTAATAAAAAGTGGAATTACCATAAAAAAATGGATGCTAATGAAATCGAAAAAGATATTCGTTTTGACACTATCTGGAGAAGACCAACAAATTTTTTCGGATCAGGAAAAAAATTCTATAATTTTACAATTAATGGTGAGGATATGGATTCATTTGATAACCCTGCTGCATATCAACCGCAGTCAAATAAATTGTTAAAATCACTTACCATTTTGAAATTAGATATAAATACTGATATAAAATTAATAAAAAAAAGCTATAAAGCATTAGTTAAAGAGCATCATCCAGATGTAATGGGCAATAGTAAAAAAGTTATTGATAAATTTAGAGAAATAGTAGAAGCATATAATTACTTAATTGAAAGATACAAAAAATGAATAAAATTGAAGCTCTCAAAAAAGACTTAATACAAATTACAGAAGTTTCATCAAAAGAAATTTTTGGCATGAAAACTGACATAAAAGTTCCACGATTTAATCAAACATCAGAACACTGCCCAAAAATTGATTTAAATTATGTATTTGATGAGAGTACAACAACTGCAATTTTGTTGGGTTTAAAATTTAATAAAAGGGTTTTCTTACAAGGTCTGCATGGAACTGGGAAGTCATCTCATATTGAACAGGTGTGTGCGAGATTAAACTGGCCATGTATTAGAATTAACTTAGACAGTCATGTATCTAGAATCGATCTAATAGGAAAAGATGCGATAGTTTTAAAAGATAATAAACAAGTTACTGAGTTTCAGGAGGGCATTCTTCCTTGGGCTTTTCAAAATAACATATCATTAGTTTTTGATGAATATGATGCTGGAAGACCAGATGTTATGTTTGTTATTCAAAGAATTCTTGAAGCGGAGGGAAAATTAACACTCCTTGATCAAAGCAAAGTTCTCTTACCACATCCTTATTTTAGATTATTTGCTACTGCTAATACTGTTGGCCTTGGAGATACCTCCGGTATCTATCACGGAACAAATCAAATCAATCAAGGTCAGATGGATAGATGGAATATAGTTGCAAAGTTAAACTACTTAGAAGAAGAGAAAGAAATAGAAATAATATCAAAAAAAGTTTCAGCTAGTAATGAAGAAAAAAAAATTATTGGATCGATGGTCCAAATGGCTAATTTGACAAGAAAAGGCTTTGAACAAAAAGATATATCTATTGTCATGAGCCCAAGAACAGTAATAATGTGGGCAGAAAATTATAAAATTATCAAAGATATAAAAAGCTCATTGAACTTTACTTTTTTAAATAAGTGTGATGAAAGTGAAATCGATATTTATAAAGAGTATTTTCAGAGAACTTTTGCAACTGATATTTAATTGGCCGATCTCAAACAATTAAAACTTCCTAAACAAATCTCAAATACACTCAACTCTGTTAATAAGACTATATCTGAAAACAAAGACTTAAAAATAAATGTAAATTCAAATATTGTTTTAGAAAAAGATGATACTTTAAATCTTCCATCTATTTCAAATATTTTCAATTATGAAGATATGCGAAGTGCATCAGACTCCTTTGCCCTAAAGAAAAAATACCATAATGAAAAACAATTAAACCAAATAACCTCTCAAAATGTTGATATTAAAGAAGAAATTATCTTTTTAGAACGTTTGCGATATGAAACCTATGGCTCGAGACCTTTTAAAGGCATAGTTAAAAATATTGTGAATAAGTGGCTAAAAAGATTAGAGATTTTAAATCTAAAAAAACAAAAGGACTCTAAAGATTTATTTTACTTTACTTTAACACTTTTTTTTATTGATTTTGTTAATGGTAAAAAGTGGAAACTAAATAATAAATATCTTAAGAATATAACGTCTAAGGACAATGTATCTGAATTTTTTAATACACTTCAAGAATTATCTCAAAATATAAAAGAACAAAAAGAGTACTTATCTTTATCTGTAGATCTTCTTAGAATTATCTTTCCGTCCCTTGAAAAAGAAAACAAGCCAGATGATAAAAACCTTGATGAAGGAAAAGACGAAGAAGATTTTAATCAGCAAGAAAATCAAGAAGAAAATCAAGCTCAGAAACCTGAAGAAAGCAAATTAGAAGATAGTATGCATACTCCTGAAAGTGACACAGATAATGATCAATCAAGTGTTCAAGGAGAGGAGGTCGATATTGAAATTTCAGACCAACAAATTGATGATACAATTAAGTCAATTGATAGTTACAGAAACTTAAGTCGAAACTATAAAACTGCAACAAATCAATACGATGAGATAATTGAAGCTTTTAAACTATGTGACCATGAAGAACTAGTTGCTCTGAGAAAACAGCTCGATGAAAAATGTGACTTATATCAAAAACAGATATCAAGACTTGCTAATAAACTATACCGTAAGCTTCAATCTAAGCAAAATAGATCATGGAATTTTGATTTAGATGATGGTGTATTAGATACATCTAAACTCACACGAGTTATAACTAATTCAAACAATTCACTATCTTTCAAAAAAGAGAAGGAAATGAAATTCGAAGATACAACCGTAACTTTATTAATTGATAACTCTGGATCTATGAGAGGAAAACCAATTATGATTGCTGCTTTAACTACAGATATGATCGCAGCCACTTTGGAAAAATGTAAGATCAAAGTTGAAATACTTGGTTTTACAACAAAGGCTTGGAAAGGTGGGAAAACTCGAGAGCATTGGCTCAAAAATGGGAAGCAAAAAAATCCAGGAAGGCTAAATGATCTTAGGCATATCATTTATAAATCAGCAGACCAAAACTCAAAAAAATCAAAGATTAATTTAGGCCTAATGTTAAAAGAAGGCCTTTTAAAAGAAAATATTGATGGTGAAGCACTTCTTTGGGCTAGCTCGAGGATTTCAAAGAGACCTGAAAGTAGAAAAATTTTAATTGTAATATCTGATGGGGCTCCAGTAGATGACTCTACATTATCTGTGAATAACAGTAATTATTTAGAAAAACATCTGAAAAGCACTATTGTTGCAATAGAGCAGAAATCAAATATTGAATTATTAGCAATTGGTATAGGGCATAATGTTGGTCAGTATTACAGTAAGGCTATTACCATTCATGATGTAGAAGAGTTAGGCGGTATTATGTTTGAGAAAATAGAATCATTATTTAACTAAAATTAGATAAAATACTACTCTTATACTCTTCAAACTTATTCTCATTTATTGACTTTCTTATTTCCTCAAAAAATTTATTCATAAACCAAATATTATAGATTGATAAAATAATCATCCCTAACATTTCATATGACTTAAATAAATGGTGTAAATACGATTTTGAGAATTTATTAATTTCCTGTATTTCACAATCTTCATCTAAACTGGAATGATCATCTCTGTATTTTGAATTATTTAAATTAATTCCATTACTACTTAGTTTTGACATCATGATACCATGTCTTGCAATTCTAGTTGGTGACACACAATCAAACGTATCGTATCCTGAACTTACACCGTGTAAAATATCATCTAATCCTCCAATTCCTAAAATATGTATTGGTTTGGATTTATCCAAATAGTTTTCACATAAAGAAAAAATATCGTACATTTGGTTTTTTGTACTACCCAAGGAACCCCCTATTGCAAGTCCATCAAAATCTTTTGAGCAAGTCTCTTCACATGCAATCTTTCTTAAATCTTCATAGACACCCCCTTGTATTATTCCATACAGAGACTGTTTCCCAGCAGAGCCAAAAGTTGGTTTATAATTTTTAAATTTCGAGTCAAAAGAATTTTTGCATCTTATAGCCCAACGATGGCTCATATACATAGACTTTTCTGTATATTTCTTTGAAACGTTAAAAGGTGTGCATTCATCTAAAACAAATATTAAATCAGCACCAAAGTCACGTTGTAATTCAATAGACCTTTCAGGTGAGAGGAATACTTTATCACCATTAATATAATTTCTAAAAGAAGCTCCCTCTTCAGTTATTTTTATAAGAGACTTCCTTTTTGTATTATTATTTTTTCCTTTTATTTCCTCTGAAACTGAGCCATATCCTAGTGAAAAAATTTGATACCCACCACTATCAGTCATCATGGGACCATTCCAATGAGTAAAATTCTGCAGACCACCTTCTTTTGAAATTATCTCTGAACCCGGTTGAAGCATTAAATGGTATGTATTTGAGAGGATAATTTGCGTGTTCGCTAATTTTAATTGAGAGGGTAATACAGATTTAACAGTGGCTTTAGTACCACAGAAAATAAAAGCTGGAGTATTTATTTTACCATGTGCAGTGGTAATTAATCCAAGTCGAGCATTAGATAATTTAGACTTTTTTTTTACTTGAAAAAAATTAGTCAAGTTTAGAAGGTAGGAAATTCTTCGCTAAATATATAAAAATTGTATCAAACAGACTTAATAAAATTCTCAGAAAATAAATACCTAAGCCATAAGAAATGATTAGGTCAAACAAAGGCACAGGATTTGAAGTTAAAATATTAAATGCAAGAACACTGAATATAATATTATCAATAAATTGAGAAACTATTGTGGATGCATTATTTCTAAACCAAAGATTGGTATTTTTACTTTTTAAATAGGAAAATATAAAAATATCAATTTTCTGACTGATAAAAAATGCACAAATACTTCCGACTATTATAGGAAATTGTGGAAGAAAAATTGTCTTAATTGATTCATGCATATCATAGCTCCAAGACCATGCAGGATATGCATCTGGATTAATAGGTGTCATAGATATTGTTAGAAACATCAGCACTGTTGAAAATAAATAAGCTGCAATACCAAGATAAATACACTTAGTTGCAGATTTTTTATCAAAATATTCATTTAGAATGTCAGTACAAAGGAAAATTGAAATAAACAGTACCGTTCCTAATGCCATAGGCTCAGGGAAGAAAGGAAAATCTACAACTTTTAGAACTTGAATATTTGCTAATATTATTGCTATTGCTACGTAAACATAAATACCTGTTTTTCCAAAAAATTTAAGTGAAAATAAAATTGAAAAATAACAAAACATAATTTGGAACAGCCAAATCATTACAACTGATGTGTTATTTAAATTATTGGATAAGTTTAAAAATAATTCTTGGAACATTTAGCTAGCTTTTTGGCTAACATTTTTTTCAATTTGTTTTTTAATTTTTAAAGCTTTGTCAGTTAAAGATCGTGAACTTGTTTTATTTAGATATTGATCTAAACCACCATGTTTATCAATTGTTCTAAGAGTTGATGAGGCTATTCTCATTCTAAATTTTCTTTTTAGAGACTCGCTGAATAGAGTAACACTATTCAAGTTAACCATAAATCGCCTTTTTGATTTGATATTAGAATGGCTTACGTTATGGCCAGTTTGGTGTTTTTTTCCAGTAATATCGCAAGATCTAGACATGAATTGAGTTTATAATACAAAAGTAACTTTTTTACAATAATAGTTTCTTAAAGTTTTAGCTCATTAATAGCGTATTTTGGATTGAACTCATTTAATAACGGTTTGATTTCATGCTTTTTATCTAGTTGTGACTTGTGAATGCCATTTTTGATCCAAAGTGTGTCAAAGTTCATTTTGTTACCACCATCTATATCATGCCATAGAGAGTCTCCTACTGCTAAAACTTTTTTTCGATCTCTGATTTTCATTTTTTTTATAATGTCCTCATAAATTGGTTTATAAGGTTTTCCATATCTAAATACTTTACCTCCTAGGTCAGAGTATAAATTTGCAATAGTTCCTCCACACATAGATAGATTATCATTATTATGAACCAAATAATCTGGATTAGCACATAATAGGGGTAGTTTGTGTTTAAGCATATTGTCAAGATCTTCAGCAAAATCTAAAACTGTTAAACCACTTTTTAAATCTGCTATCATTGCAAAGTTTGCTTTTTTAAAATTAGTTGTACAATCTAGATTAAAAAACTTTTTTTTTTCTTTTGGTAATTTAAGAGGCAAACATTTTTTTCCGTATTTACAATAAATATCTTTTTCCAAAAAATTTAATGCAATTTGCCCACTGGTAATACAGTAGTCATATAATTTATTGTTTATGCCTAAATTCTCTAAGTTTTCTATTGATAGGTCTGTTGGTCTTGAAGAATTAGATACTAGGACTATTTTTTTATTTTCTTTTTTTAAATATTTCAAACACTTCTCTGCAAAAGGAAATTTAAAACTACCATTGTGTAAAACACCCCATTGATCAAAAAGGAAGTAATCATAATTACTAACTATTTCTTTAAAGGAGGAGATTGATCTCAAGAATATTGCCCAATAACTTCGGAGATACTTCTAAATCCTTGTTGTTGTATTAAATTAATTAAATCTAAAGTCATTTTTTTTACGTGATAAGGCCCCTCATAGGTAAAACTGCTATAAATTTGAATTAATGAGGCACCTAATTTCATTTTTGTTAAAATATCATTAGCATCAAAAATGCCTCCTACGCCTATGATTTTTATTTTTCCAGAAGTAAGAGTGTAGAAATCTCTAATTAATTCATTTGATTTAAGAAATAGTGGTCTACCACTGACCCCTCCTTCTAGTTTTTCATTAACCATGGATTTATTAATTGTTGTATTTGTTAATATCAACCCATCAACATCATTTGCTAGAGAAATTAATGAGATATCTTTTTTATCCTGATCAGAAATATCTGGAGAAATTTTGAATAAAATTGGGATTTTTGAATTATTTTGATCTCTAAATTTATGAATAGTTGTAACTATCTTCTCAAAATTTTGAGATTTAAGATTATCCCTTAGACCAGGTGTATTAGGAGAAGACAGGTTTACTACAATGTAATCTCCTAGTCTATATAGTCTGTCGAAAAGTTTTTTAAGATCATCTAATATTTCGATAGTATCTTTATTATTACCAATATTAATTCCAATAATTTTATCTTGAAAATTTTCTTTTAAATTAGAGTTGTTAATATTTCTTTCAAAAACATCCATGCCTTTATTGTTAAAACCCAGAGAGTTTATGAGTGCTTTTTGTGCTGGGAATCTATGAATTCTTGGTTTTGTGTTTCCCTTTTGAGGTAAAGGTGTCACCGTGCCCAACTCTGTAAAACTAAATCCTAGATTTAATATAGGATTGATTACTTCTGCATTTTTATCAAAACCTGCAGATAGGCCAATTGGGGTTTTAAAAGTTCTCCCCCATATAGTTTGTTCAAGTATTTCAGTATTTTTATAGGTTATCTTTGGGTAAATACCCAACTTTAGAGCTTTAATAGATAGGTTATGAGATAATTCAGGATCGAGTTTTTTTAAGATACGGTGCGCTAAACTATACATTAAGCTTAGAGTTAAATAACTCTAGAGTTTTGTCTTTTGTATATATTTTTGTAAATGAACCTAATCTAGGACCATTTTCTTGACCAAAAACAACTAGATAAATTAGTTTAAAAAATTCTCTTATATTTTCTTTATAAATAGAATTTTTACCTACACTAAAAATTACCGTTTGAAATTCATCTGCATCTGCAGATGGTTCTACCTCTTTTAATTTTTTCACAACTTCTTTCAGTATAATTAATTCTTCTGAATTTGGAATTTTAAACTTTAAATTTGGCTGAATAAAATCTTTAAAATAATTTATACCACAATCAATCATTCTATTAATAAGATCCTCTTCAACTTTGCTAAAATTTTTTTGATAATTTTTAATTAAACCAAATATCACACTAGGATCTTCAGATTTACAAACAGATATGACATTTAAAATTAAACTGTAATTTATTTTTGAACTATAAAGGGGATTGACTGATTTATGAATATGCCATGCAGGATTATCTGCATTTTGATCATCACTGTTAAACTTGTTAAGATGGGATAAATATTCGTCAGTATTTTTAGGAATAACATCAAAGAAAAGTTTCTTAGCTGTAGTGGGCCTTTGATACATAAACATAGATAGGCTCTCTTCGATGGAGTATTTTAGCCAGTCGTCGATACTTATTCCATTGCCTTTTGATTTACTAATTTTTTCAGCATTTTCATCAAGAAATAACTCGTAAATTAAATTTTCTGGAGGTTTTGAACCGATAATCCTGCATATCTTTGAAGATAAGCTATAGCTATCTGTTAAATCTTTTCCGCACATTTCATAGTCTACACCAAAAGCAGCCCATCTCATGGCCCAATCAACTTTCCACTGAAGTTTGCAATTTCCATCAAGAACTGATTTAGATTTTAATTCACCATCCTCGTAGTAGGAAACACTAAAGTCATCATAGTTTACTTCTTCAATAGGAACTTGCAAAATTTTTCCAGTTTTTTCATTGATAGGAAAAAATGGGCTATAAGATTTTCTTCTTTCTTCACCAAGAGTTGGGAGAACAACATTTTTTATTTCATCATAATTTTTTATAATTTTTTTTATTGTGTCATTAAATAAACCTGATTTGTATGCATCGGTTGAGCTTTGAAATGTAAAGGGTAAATTAAATCTATTAAGAAATTCTTTAAGCTTGGAATTATTGTGTTCACCAAAACTCTTAAACTCATCAAAAGGATCTGGCACAGAGGTTAAAGGATAATCTAGATATTTAGATAATTTCTCTTTATTTGGAATATTATCAGGAACTTTTCTAAAACCGTCCATATCATCAGAAAAAGCAATAAGATCAGTTTTTTTACCAGTTAGTTTTTCATAGCAAAACCGAACCATATTAGTTCTCAAAACTTCACCAAAGGTGCCTATGTGTGGTAAACCTGACGGACCATAGCCAGTTTCAAAAATAATTTTCTCTTTGGTATTATTTTCCCCAAATCTTTTAACAATTTTTTTAGCTTCATTAAAAGGCCAAGATTTATATGAGTTATAATCAGTCAAAATTTAGGTGCTAAAGTTAAAGTAATACCATTGAGCTCTTCTGTAAATGGGATTTGACATGAAAGTCTCGAATTTTTTTTTATATCCATTGCCTGGTCAAGCATAGATTCTTCGTCATCATCAGCCTTTGATATCTTCTCTAACCATTTATCTTCAACATAACAATGACAAGTGGCACAAGCACAACAACCACCACAAATTGCTTCGATATCTAAACCAGCATCTCTGATAATTTCCATAATTGAAAATCCAATTGTTGCCTCAATTTTATGAGGGGAACCATCATGATCTATAACGTTGATATGGTATGACATTTGAAATTTACTGTATTCTAGACTATTAGGTCTATCAGTTCGATAGGCTGAATGCGACTAAAATTAATATACTAAATATATTCTAAAAAATTATAAGTTTAGATTAGATGTATAAAACTGAGAGCTTTCAAATCAAGATATGGTTGGTAAGCCTTATGACAATAATCATATTAATGATTATTGTGGGAGGGCTTACAAGACTTACAGAATCAGGATTGTCCATGGTCGATTGGAAATTATTTGTGGGAACAATACCTCCGCTGTCTGATGGAGACTGGTTAAAAGTTTTTGACGACTACAAACAATATCCAGAATATCAAATTAAAAACGTAAATATGACACTGTCAGAATTTAAATATATCTTTTGGTGGGAATATGGACATAGAGTTCTTGGAAGAATTATAGGTATTATTTTTATAGTTCCTTTTGTTGTCTTCGCTTTAAAAAAATACTTTTCTAAAGATGAGTTGTTATCATATTTGTTTCTTCTTTTTCTTGGAGGTTCTCAAGGTTTAATAGGTTGGTGGATGGTAAAAAGTGGTTTAGATACCAACCCCTATGTAAGTCATATTAGACTGGCAGTTCATTTGATCATCGCCCAAATAATTCTGTCCTATATTGCTTTTTTGTTTATACAAAGACTCAGCATTGGTAATTACGAAAGTAAGTTTAGTTCCCATAAATCAATTTTTATTTTTTTTAATTTAATAATTTTTTTCACAGTAATTTATGGGGCATTTATGGCAGGTCTAGATGCAGGTAAATCATTTAACACCTGGCCTAAAATGGGAGATAGTTATATACCTGAAAATTTGCTTTTCTTGGATGATCGATTATTTGGTTTTTTTGACAATAGTGTTTTTATACATTTTTTTCATAGAGCTTTAGCTTACATTTCCTTCATTACAATACTTTATTTGGGTTTGAAGCACCTTAAAGGAATTAATAATAAATATCAAAAATTACATCTTCTATTAATAATTTCTTTAGTTTTCATTCAGCTGTTTATAGGAGTTTTTGTTGTTTTAAGTAATGTTCAAGTTTCTTTAGGCTCTATTCACCAAATAATTGGGACTTTACTATTTGTTTTTACGACATGTTATAGTTTAAAAATCATTAAGAATTAAATCTAATTAGAGCCTGATTTGGTATAATAGTTTATGAGTAAAATTCTGATAATAGGAGCTAACGGTTCTGTAGGTAAATCATGTATTGCAAATTTAAAAGATGATAATGAATTAGTCCTTCTATCAAGAAGCGCTTTCGATGGTGAAGTTGAAGGTAGTTTTGAAAAAAATTTATTGGATATAAACGATTTTTCTGAGACAGAAAATTTTATTAAAAATATTGATTACCAAATCTCTGGCATTGTTTTTGCAATTGGTTCCATAAATCTTAAACCTTTTTCTAGTACAAGCTTAGATGATTTTAAAAAAATTATGGATGAAAACTTTTATAATATCGTACATTTTTTAAACCACAGTATTAGTAAAATGTCTGAGTCATCCTCTGTCGTGTTTTTTTCTTCAATTGCTGCTGTAAGGGGATTTAAAAATCATACTGCAATAGCCTCAGCTAAAAGTGCCTTAATAGGTTTGTCAAATTCTTTAGCTGCTGATTATGCACCCAAGATAAGATTTAATACGATATCTCCGAGTCTATCTGTGTCTAAAATGTCAAATTTTATGGTATCAAATGAAAAAGTTGCTGAGGGAATAGGCAAACTTCATCCAATGTCAAGACTTGGTACAGGAGATGACATAGGAAACTTAGCTTCCTTTTTAATATCTGAAAAATCATCATGGATTACAGGTCAAAATTTTCAAGTTGACGGTGGTAGATCTACCTTAATTACAAGATAATTAATCCTTAATGAAAGAGTGCTTTGTAGTTCTTGGAAATCAGTTATTTGAAAAGAAGAATTTAAAAGATTTTAAAAATTCATGTGAATTTTTTATTCAAGAGGATCTTGGTCTTTGTAGCTATTTTAAACATCACAAACAAAAAATATATTATTTTCTAGCCTCTATGAGAGAATATGGGGACTATTTAAAAAAAAATAATTTCAAAGTAAATTATATTACCCTTGATAAAAATATTTCTAATTTTAAGGACTATTTTGAAGGCTTAAAAAGCTTCTTGGTATCTAAAAATATTTTTAAAATTAATATTTTTGAGATAGAGGACTTAGAATTTAGAATAAAATTTGAACAATTTTGTAAAGTTAACAAAATTGAATTAACCTTTCATAAATCACCTATGTTTCTTGTAAGTAGGTCTGACTATCAGGGCATGGTTACGACCAAAAAACCTCAGTTAGCTAATTTTTACAGTAATGTTAGAAAAACTTTTGAAATATTTGTCAAAGATAACAAGCCTATTGGAGATAAATGGAGTTTTGATGAAGATAATAGAAAAAGAGTCCCAAAAGAATATGAGAGTCCTCAATCTTATATGTTTGAGTCAAAACATTACGAAGATATTAAGAAATTAATTAATAAGTTTTTTGCAAACCATTTTGGAATTTTAGAAAAAAAAATAATTTTTCCTATGAATTTTAAAGACTCATTTAAAGTTCTTGATAATTTCATTAATGAAAAACTAGAAAATTTTGGCCATTACGAAGATTTTATAAGAATTAATGATCCATATATAAACCATAGTTTAATTAGTGCTCCATTAAACATGGGTTTATTAACTCCAAAGGACGTATTAAATCGATTAAATTTAATTTCATATACTAAAGTTGGTGTCAACAATTATGAAGGCTTTATTAGACAAATCTTTGGGTGGAGAGAATTTATGAGGTACTTAAATATCCATTATTATAAAGATTTTAATAAAGGTAATTTTTTTGGAAATTCTAGAAAATTAACAAAACATTGGTATGAAGGAACAACTAATATTCCAATTTTAAATGACATGATATCTAATTTAAATAAATGTGGTTACGTTCATCATATTCCAAGACTAATGGTAATTAGTAATATAATGAACTTATCAGGTCTTAAACCTTCAGAGGTCTATAAATGGTTTATGGAGACATTTATCGACTCCTCAGATTGGGTGATGACACCAAATGTTTATGGAATGGGAATGTTTAGTGATGGAGGAATATTTGCAACAAAACCTTATTTATGTGGATCGAATTACTTGTTGAAAATGAGTAATTATAGTCGAGGTGATTGGACTCAAACATTGGATGGTTTATACTGGAATTTTATATATAAAAATAAAAATTATTTTAAGACTAACCAGAGGCTCTCTATGATGTACTATACTGTAAATAAAATGGACAAATCTAAAATTAGTACTCATATTTCTAATGCAAAAAAATTCATCAGCGAATACACAAGATAGCAAAGTTTTTATAACAGGCGCAAGCAGTGGGATTGGCCATGCGCTTTGCGAGGAATATCTTAAACAGGGCTGGAGTGTTATAGGCTTAGCTAGGGACAATACAAAGATACCTCCCACAACATTAAATAATACTAAATTTGAGTTTATAAAAACAGATTTAGCAGATTTTGACTCGAGTAAATCAATAATAGAAGAAGTATTTAAGAAAAATAGAAACATAAACACATTTATCTTAAATGCAGGAATTTATATACCTGATAGTTTTAATGATTTTAATTTTGAAAATGCCAAACTAACATTTAATACTAATGTTCTTAGTATTTATTTATCTTTAGAATTGATAAGAAAGAATTTCAAACTCAACTCAAAAAATACTATAGCATTAATGTCATCAACTGCAGGATATAAAGGTCTTCCAAAGTCTATTTTATATGGACCCTCAAAGGCAGCATTAATAAATTTGGCTGAGTCTATGAAATCTGAAATTTATAATGGATTAAATGTAAAATTAATATGCCCAGGATTTGTAGAAACTCCTGCCACAAAAGTAAATACATTCAAAATGCCCTATTTAATGTCCCCTAATAAGGCAGCTGAGATAATTTTTAATAAAATATATAAAAAAGGCTTCGAGATTACATTTCCTTTTCCTTTTAATTCTATAATGAAATTTGGTAAGCTATTACCATATAATTTTTATTTTAAAATTACTGAGAAAAAATTTTCAAAAAAATGAAACTATCTAATCCTAAAATTTCAATCGTAATGGGTAGCCAAAGTGACTGGTCAACTCTTAAACATACAAGCACTGTATTAAAAGAATTAAAGATTAGTCACGAAAAAAAAATAGTTTCTGCGCACCGAACCCCAAAAAGGTTATATGAATATGCAGAACAAGCTTACGACAAAGGTATCAAGATAATAATTGCAGGTGCTGGCGGCGCGGCTCATTTACCTGGTATGATCGCAGCTATAACTCACATCCCAGTAATTGGTATTCCCATTGAGTCAAAAACATTAAAAGGATTGGATAGTTTACTTTCTATAGCACAAATGCCTTTTGGTGTTCCTGTTGGAACTGTTGCAATTGGTGAAAATGGAGCAAAAAATGCTGCTTTATATGCAGCTTCAATTATTAGTAATTTCGACTCTAAAGTTGAAAATCAATTGATTAAATGGAGACTGGCTCAAACAAAAAAAGTCAAAAAGACACCTAAGTAATGATAATTGGTATACTAGGTGGAGGTCAACTTGGTATGATGTTATGTCAAGTAGCTAAAAAATTGAATATCCAAACGTTTATTTACACCGACACTACTGATTCCCCAGCAATTAAATATGCAAATAATTATGCTATCAAACAATATGATGATTTTGATGAAATAGACACTTTCATTGAAGGATGTGATTTTATTACTTATGAGTTTGAGAATATTCCATTTAAGACTTTGTCGTATATAGAAAATAAAATAGCGGTATCTCCTAGCTCCCAAATTAATAAAATTATTCAGGACCGTTTAACTGAAAAAAATTATGTAAATGAAATAAATATTCCCACAGTTCCATATATTGAAATTAAAGATATGGAAGATTTAAAATCTGTTAATGCGGATTTCTTTCCCGCAATATTAAAGACTCGCAAGCTTGGATATGATGGTAAAGGACAGTATATAATTAATAGTTCAAAAGAAATACCTGGAATATCTGAAAATGATTATATCTTAGAAAAGAAAATAAATTTACAACAAGAAATTTCTATTATTGCTGTGAGGTATCAAGATGGAACAATTTTTACCTATCAGCCGATAGAAAATGTTCATAAAGATCAAATTCTTTTCAAATCATATTCACCAGCAAATTCAAATCAATCAATTATTGAGGAGGCAAAAAACCATGCTGTTAATTTTGCCAAGAAAATAAGTTATGTTGGTACTTTCTGTTTAGAGTTTTTTATTACAGATAAAAATGAATTATTATTAAATGAGATAGCTCCTAGAGTGCACAACTCAGGGCATTTAACTATTGAGTCATATAATGTAAGTCAGTTTGAATCCCACCTCAGATCTGTATGCGATCTTGAAAAAATAAAGCCGTTACTAAGATATAAATCTGAAATGACAAATATTCTTGGAGAGGATATTTATAATTATCGTGATAAAGAATTCAAAAAAGATGAATATTTTCATGATTATTATAAAAAAGAGTCAAAAATTGGCAGGAAAATGGGTCATTTTACCAAAATATTGGCTTAATTTTTAATCCAGTGATTTTTAAAGTGGTTATAGTTAATTAGACTATCATTTTTAAATTTTGAATATTTTTGAAATTTAAAATCTTTTTGTCTCACATATGAAATTAGTTTTTTATCGAATTTAAGATTGTAATGCTTGCATCCATTGATTGTTAGAAATTTATTCAAATTATTAGTTTTTTTTGAGGAATAAAAAAGTTCCAATATATTTGATACTGAATATTTAGTTGAATAAACCCCCGCACAACAACTTTCAGTAAATTTATAATTTTTAAGATGAGGAGCTGAGTCGGAGCCAAAGAAAAACTTCGAATTACCAGATAGAGCAGCACTAAGTAGTGATTTTTGGTGTTTTTTACTTTTTATGATTGGTTTGCAAAATAATTCTGGTTTTAAATAGTCTCCAAGAAAAGTATTTGTATTTTCTAATAAATGATGGGTTGTTATAGAAGCAGCTATGTTATTATTTGATTTTACAAAATCTACAGAATCTTTAGTGGTTATGTGTTCTAAAGTTATTTTTAGACTTTTAAAATTTTTTACAAGCCAAGATAACTCATACTCAAGAAATCTCTTTTCACGTTCATAAGGATCGTCATCTTTGTGGATATGTTCTCCATGTAAACATAATGGAATTTTATTTTTTTCCAGAAAATCAAAGTATTTTGACATTTTTTTGATATCTTTTACTCCTGAGGAGGAATTAGTAGTTGCATGAAGGGGATATAATTTGGCTGCAAAAAACAGATTATTTTTTATCATATTTTTTAAATCTGAAATCTTACAATCTTGATTTAAATAGATAGTAAAAAGTATTTCAGTGTTTCGATTATTTTTTAAGACTAATGCTCTGTATTTAGATAAAATTTTTTCATTAGTTATTGGTTTTGCTAAATTTGGCATAACTAAAATTTTTTGAAAATTTTTATTATTTTCTTTTAAAACATGTTTTAAAACTTGTCCTTCTCTTAAGTGAACATGAAAATCACAAGGCCTAAAAATTTTGAGCATTTAATATATAATTTACTTTATCAATCACCTGATTATAAGACACATCATTCATTAAACAATTATTTAAAGTATAGTTTTGAGTTTTACTCACAAGATTTTCAAAGGACTGTGTTGACCTAACTAAGTGACAATGATCAAAGATTTCTGGGAAATAGATATTATCATTAGTTGGACCGAAAAGTCCTAAAGTTGGAGTTTTACTTAAAGCGGCCATATGCATCATGGAAGAGTCATTGCCAATAAAAAGTCTAGATTTTTGTAATAAACCATAATCATTGAGAATATGTTGCTTACCGCATCTATTAATTACCTTATTACCCAGTACTGACTCAAAATGATGAAATTTCGAACTCTCCTCTTCTGATCCTAAAATAAATATTTTATCTATTCCTATATCTATTAAATACTTAGCAATGTTTACATATTGTTCCGTAGGCCACTCTTTAGGAGCCCAATTTGTAAAAGGGGCTAAACATGCATAATTTGAATTTGGGAAAATATTTCGTACTCGATCAGTTAATATTTTAAAGTCTTTTTTTAAATCTGTATCAAATTTATGATGTATCTGTTCATATATATTTTTAGATTTTTTCATCCTAAATATATTTCTTTTTTTTACCCTTAAGAAATAACCAATAAGAGAAGATCTAAAATCCACTATTTCATCATATCTGAATGCAGAGAGCTCTTTATACAGTTTAAACCAATGTAAATTATATTTTTTCTTGGTTAATATTACCCTTTTAGAAATCATATTATAATCATCATAGATTGGCATTGGTAGAGAACCAGAAACTAATGTTACTTCAATATTTTTCTTATTTTTTCGTATATACTTATTTAGGACTTGGAGGTTAATTAGTGAGTCACCTATTCTATTTGAAGAAATAAATAATAAATGCATATATATACATATAGATAATATATTACATGCAAATTGAAACACTTAATCCAATAAAAATTAAAGTATCTGGATCAGAAAGATTTGATTTTTTACAAAATATTATTACCAACGACTTGAATAAATTAGAGGAAGAGTTGTTCAGTTATATACTTACCCCTCAAGGAAAGATTCTATATGAAATAAAAATTACTACTTCAAAGGAATCTTATGATTTAGTTTGTACTAATGATCAAAATGATTTAGCCACTTATTTAAAAAAATATGCATCATTATCTGATGTAAATCTTCATATTGAAAATATTGATGCTACTGAATACGACGAAAAATATATATTAAATCAACTATCATCTGGTAATATTGATGCTAACCTCCTTAAACATTCCTCTTTGCTCCCATCAGAAATCAATGATGAATTAGTGGATTATTCAAAGGGATGCTTTGTAGGACAAGAGGTGGTTTCAAGAATAAAGCATCGACAACTAAATAAAAAAAAAGTTACAGTCAAATTATTTGAGCAAAAACCACAAAATCTCCCTAATAATTTTGAAATATTATTTCAATTAAATAATTATTTTATTTTAAGAGAACCCGTGGTTCTTAAAAAATAAATTACTTAAAATATTTAGAGTAATAGTTTGCAACTTCAGATAAAGATACTTTTTCTTGTTTCATTGTATCTCTGTCACGAATTGTAACTGTCTGATTTTCAAGAGTTTCAAAATCAATTGTGATACATAAAGGCGTTCCTATTTCATCATGTCTACGATAATTTTTGCCAATATTTCCAGTATTTTCAACCATAACTCTTCCTAAACCAAGTGATTGAAGTTCTGATTTAACATTATTAGCAATGTTAACCAAATCAGAGTTATTTCTTTTTAGTGGGATTACAGCTGCTTTGATTGGCGATAAATGAGGTTTAAGCTTAAGCAAAGTTCTTTTAGCTTCCTCAATAGTATAAGCCTCATTCAAAACAGCCAAAACACCTCTCTCTACTCCTGCAGAAGGTTCTATAACAAAAGGTATAAACCATTCTTTGTTTTCCAAATCTTGAATAGCTAATTTTGTTGTAGAGTTTTTATTTTCTTGAATATTAGCTTTAATATTAAAATCTTTTTGATTTTTAGAGTGAGATCCTAAGTCAAAATCAGTTCTATTAGCAATACCCTCAAGTTCTTCAAGACCATGGGGGAAGTCGTACATAATGTCGAATGTAGCTTTTGAATAGTGAGATAAATCTTTTTTCTCGACTTCAAGTAATTTTAATTTTTCTGATTTGACTCCTTGTTCAGCCCACCAATTTAAACGTTTATCTAACCAATATTTATGCCAATCTTCATCAGAACCAGGTTTGACAAAATACTCAAGCTCCATTTGTTCAAACTCTCTAACCCTAAAAATAAAGTTTCTTGGTGTAATTTCATTTCTAAATGCTTTTCCAATTTGAGCTATACCAAAAGGGGGCACTCTACTAGTAGAGTCAACAACATTTTTGAAGTTTACAAAAATCTGTTGAGCTGTCTCAGGTCTTAAATATGCAAATGAGCTACCATCATCAACTGGTCCTATTGCAGTTTTGAACATTAAATTAAATGGCCTTGCTTCAGTTAAATCCTTGGATTTACAATTAGTTAAGGACCCTCCTCTAGGGCACTCACTATTTTCTAATTGGTCTGCTCTAAATCTTGCTTTGCAGACCTTGCAATCAACTAATGGATCAGAGAATGTATCCTCATGACCGGAATATTTCAAAACAGTGGGTGAAGTTAAAATAGTGGAGTCCAGTCCTTCAACATCGTCTCTTTCATAGACCATTGATTTCCACCATGCTGATTTTAAATTTAGTTTAAGCTCTACACCCATAGGCCCAAAGTCATATAGTCCTTTCATGCCTCCATAAATGTCATTAGATGGGAAAATAAAGCCCCTTCTTTTACATAAGGATACTAGGTCTTCCATATTATCTGCTGTCATTTATCAGATACCAAATTTATTAAAAAGAAGTTCTTCTTTTGCTTTAGTAATTAAATCTTCACTATTAAAAGAATTAATACCAAGTCCTAACTTTTGTTTTAAGGACTTTGGTTGTTTAATTTTCTTTATTTTTGTCTTTTCACCAAATTTACTTTTGAAAAAAGCTGACTCAGATGTAATTCCATCGATTAAACCTAAATCTTTTGCTTCATTAGCTAACCAAAAAGATCCTGAAAATATTATTTTTTTATTTTTATCATTAAGTTTCTTCTTTCTTCTTGAAGAAACCCAATCAATAAAGTTTTGATGTATTAATTTTTGAAGTTTAATTAATTTATCTTCATCTTTTTTATTAACTTTTTGAAATGGATCTAAAAAACTTTTATTTTCCCCTGCAGTAAATATTCTTCTCTCTACTCCTATTTTTTTTATTAAATCAGTAAATCCAAACCCACCAGAAATAACTCCTATTGAACCAACTATTGAATTAACATCTGCATAAATTTCATCGGCAGCACATGCAAGCCAATACCCTCCAGACGCAGCAACATCTTCAACAAAACAGTAGCATTTAACTTTTTTCTTAGCTGAAATTTCTCTTATTTTTTGAGCAATCAAAGATGATTGTACAGGCGAACCTCCAGGAGAATTAATAACAATCGAAAGTGCATTAAATTTTATTTTCATTAATTTTGAAAATAGACCGTTTAAATTATCCATATTCAGTGGGGCCCTACTTCCAGATGCAATCATTCCCTTTAGGTCAATTGAAACTATTGTTTTTTGTGAACTAAACATTATTTAAACCAATTTTCTATATCTTTAGAATAATTTGACAAATCATCGTGGATTATAATTGCATTTAATGTTTTCTCTATAAAATAATTACTTTTAGTGATTTTTAAGAGAACATTTTTAGGTTTTGAGTCTTTAAAAGATAATAAAGGGGTTGTTGCCACTTCTAAATTAAAATTTTTAAACTTATCTAACATAAAATCAGTATTTTCATATCTATTTATTATAAATGCAGTTCCATCTGTTTTTAAATATAAGATTAAATTATTCAACCATTTTTCTAAATCTGACTCAGATATGTACTTTGATGAGTTTATTGAAGGATCTTGTGACTGAATAACTTTATTTACAAAATAAAATGGTGGATTAGATAAAATTAAGTCAAAGTAGTTTTCATAATAAGGATCAAAGATACAATTATCTTGTATCTTGAATTTTAAATTTTCAAAATTATTTTCTTTATGATTTAAAATTGCAACTTGATGGTGAATTTTATTTTTCTCAAAGCCAATAACCTCTAACTCAGGATTTCTATAAGCAACTATTAATGATATTGAACCACATCCCGATCCCATGTCTAATATTTTATTATATTTTTTTTTGCATTGGGCAGCTAAAATAATTGGCTCAATGCCACTCCTATAACCTTTTTTTAATTGATGATATACAATTTTACCATCTAGTAGATAATCTGTAGAGTATAAATTCATAGCATATGAAAAAAAATAATTTTGAACAAACTATCAAATTAATTCATAAAGAAATTAATGTAAAGTTAGTTAAAACCAACAATGAACTTGATAAATTTTTATTAAGTAATGTCACAATTATTCCAAAATTAGGAAATTATTTCTTTAAAAAAAGAGGTAAACAATTACGCCCAGTATTATGTTTATTATCAAGTAAAATGATTAATAAAAATTATTCAAAAATATCAAGTGATATTTATATGTCTACTGCAATTGAATTTATTCATGGGGCAACCCTACTACATGACGATGTGATAGATGAGGGTAAAATAAGACGTGGGCAAAAGAGTATTAATTCAATATGGAATAATAAGTTTAGTGTTTTATTTGGGGATTTTTTATTTTCAAAATCATTTCAATTAATGACGAAGGCGAAATCTTTGGAAGCGATGGCTTCTCTTTCACAAGTAAGTAGTAAAATTTCTGAGGGTGAGTTTATGCAACTCACATATGAAAATAATACTCAAATATCTGAAAAGGAATATATTGAAATCATATCTCTAAAAACTGCTGAATTATTTGCTGCTGCAATGAAGATACCCGCTATTATATCAGGTAAAAATTCAAAAATAATTTCAAATTTAAATAAGTTAGGTTTGTATTTTGGAATTATCTTTCAAATCATGGATGATTACCTTGATTATTTTGGCGAAAAGTTAACTGGGAAGGAGAATGGTAAAGATTTTTATGAGGGAAAAATCACTTTGCCAATCATATTACTTTTAAAAAAGGCTTCAATAAATGAAACTCGCTTTACAAAAAAAATTTTTAATAAAAGTAAAAGGTCTAAGAGTGAATATATTGAACTAATGAAATTAATGCAAAAATATAAAATTAAAGATGATGTCAAAAAATTCTCTCAAAAATATAATAGTCAATCATTGAAAATATTAACTTCTTTTAAAGGCTATCAAAAAGAGCTCTTTGTAGATTTGTTAAGTAGTTCTATCAATAGAACCCATTAATCATACCTAAACTTTTTATTTGGGAATTTGTTATTGTTCACTTCATTGGAATATTTATTTACAGCAACCCTGATATTTTTGGATAAATCAGCATATTTTTTTACAAATTTAGGATGATTATCTCTAAATATTCCTAACATATCTTCAGATACAAGTATTTGACCATCACAATACTCAGAGGCACCAATTCCTATTGTGGGTATGGATAATGTCTTGGTAACCTCTTTTGCGATATTCGTTAGCATTCCCTCCAACAATATAGATACAGCTCCCGACTTTTCTAAACACAATGAGTCAGAAATTATATTATCTAAGTCCCTCTTATCTTTTCCATAAATTTTAAATTTTTTAGAAGAGCTAAATTTCTGTGGCTGTAAACCTAAATGTGCCATTACTGGAACTTTTTTTTTACTTAAATACTTTATAACATCTTTTAATTCAGTATTTCCCTCGATTTTTACACCATCACAAGATGTCTTTTTCATAATGCTTAAAACCCGTTTGACTGTTGTGGACTCACTAAAATCTCTATTATATGGGAGATCAAAAAATACTAAGGATTTATCTGCACCTTTTTTTACAGCGGTTGCATGATTAACCATTATTTGATCATCTACAGATCTAGTAGTATCCATACCGTAAAGAACATTACCCATAGAGTCGCCAACCAGTACCACGTCAACTAAATCATCAATAATTTTTGTAAAGTTGTAGCTATATGATGTTAAACAAATAATTTTTTTTTTGTTTTTTTTATTAAATACTGATTTAATTGTTCTTTTCATGACAGGTAGTTTAAAAAGTATTCGAATTATAAAAGACTTTCCAAAAAAAGGTATCGCTTTTTATGATATCTCAACAATCTTATCAAACCCTAAAGTATTTAATAATGTAATAGACTTAATGTCCAAGGAGGTAGTTAAATTAAATGCAAGTACTGTAGTTGGAATAGACTCAAGAGGGTTTATATTTGCCTCAGCTGTAGCTTACAAATTAAAAAAAAAATTAGTCATGGTAAGAAAGAAAGGGAAACTTCCAGGAAAAACATATGCTACAAGCTACAAACTTGAATATGGTTCTAATCAGTTAGAAATACAAAGCGATATGATAAAAAGTTCTGACAAAGTTGTAATTATTGATGATATTTTTGCTACAAGTGGAACTATCCGAGCTTCAATGAAATTAATTAATAAAACAAAAGCTAAAATCAAAGGAATAGTTGTTTTACTAGAATTAAGCTTTCTTAACGGAAGGTCTAAAATTAAGCCAAAATTAATCAGCTTAAATAGAGTTAATACTTAGAATACTCTTTTTCTTCAGTTATCTTTGAGTCAGATAAAAGATTAATCTCTTTTTTTATAGAAGCTCTAATATCATTTTTAAAGTGAACATCTCTTGAAATTTTAATAAAACTCTCACCAAAGTCTTTATTGGCTTCACACTCTCTTTTAATATTTTCTATGTCCCATAGCTTTTCATTTATTTCCTGTAATTTTTGAACATTTTTATTTAGAGCCTCTTTATTGTCTAAGATAATTTTATTACTTTGTTCTATTAAAACCTCTAATTCTATTTTAATATTTTTCAATTTTTCAGGATCGTTAATTTTTTTTAGTTTAATATTTAATATAGTAATTTTATCAAACAGTTCTCCAACAGAAATTTCAGCTAATATTTTCAATTTTTTCTACCATAAATATCTGAATATCTTTTAATGTCTGTTTCTAAAAATTTACTTCCTGTTTGAACCTCAATTAAAACTAATTTCTTTTTAGAACTCTCATTTAATACTCTATGTTTTGATTTTTTTGGTATAAATATATTTTCATTTTCTGACTTATAAAATGTGCGGTTATTGATAATAACAGTTGCTTTACCCTCGATAATAATCCAATGTTCCGATCTAAAATTATGAGATTGGTAGGATAAAACGCCCTCTGGTTTAACTATAATTTTCTTTATTAAATAATCTTTTGATTTACTTAGGACAACGTATGATCCCCAAGGTTTTTTTATAGATTTTGTCATGAGAACATTCTCTTTTTTTCGTTGATAGACATAAAGTTTAACAATAGTGCACAAATAATTATATTACTCAACAAAGAACTTCCTCCATAAGACATAAATGGTAAAGCTACTCCGACCACTGGCAAGATCCCTATTGTCATGGATATATTTATTAGAAATTCGAAAAAAATTTTAAAGGATAAAACAAACAAGATTATTTTATTAAATGCTTGGGTCAGTTTGAATGTCTTTAAAACGGGTATTAAAAACATGATAAAAAATAATGAAATCAACAAAATTGATCCTGTAAAACCAAACTGTTCAGAAAAAATTGCGAAAACAAAATCTGTCTCTTTTTCAGGAAGAAAATCTAAACTACTTTGTGAACCCTCAAGAAAACCATTTCCTTTTAACCCACCTGAACCTATTGCAATCTTAGACTGAATAATATGATACCCCCTTCCAAGTGGATCCAAATCAGGGTTTAGAAAAGTTTGTATTCTATTTTGTTGGTAGGGCTTTAAAAAAGTCCATAAAATTGGGCTTATCGATAAAATGATACCTATTGATATTAAGGGATAAATTAATTTAATTCCTGCATAAAAAATAACTACTAGGCCCAATGCTAAAATAATTACAGCAGTGCCTAAATCAGGTTGAATAGCAACCAAAACAAAAAAAATTACCGATACAATAAGAGGTAATATTGATTTAAAAAGACCTATAGTTTTCTCTGCATTTAGTTTATGAAAATATTTAGCCATAAATATAACTAAAGCTATTTTAGTAAATTCTGATACTTGTAAATTGAAACCAGCAATTCTTATCCATCTCGTAGCTCCCATTCCTGTATACCCGAAAATTAATGTCGTTATTAACCCAATCAAAACTAAAATTAAAAAAATCTCTGCAAAATTAAAAATAAACTTTGGCTCCAACATGATAACTAGAAAAAACAAAGGGAGAAAAAATAAAAATCTTATTAATTGGTTTGATGCCCATGGATCAAGAGAACCGCCAGCAGCTGAATAAAGATTGATCTCTCCAATCCAAAAAATTATCAAAAGGATAAAAATATAAATCCAATTTAAATTAAATATGCTTTTAAATTCTTTAAACATTATTTTTAAAAGCAAAATCAAGGATTTTATGGGCAATGGGAGCAGCTACCGCTGATCCAGATCCACCATTTTCTATAATAACTGAAGCTATATATTTTGGTTTATCATAAGGGGCATATCCTACAAATACTGAATGGTCTTTAAATCTTTCTTCTATTTCCTTTGATTTATACTGATCGTCCTCTCTTTCACTCTCTTTAATTCTTACTACTTGAGAAGTACCCGTTTTACCTCCTATTTTTACAAATTCTGGATTAGAAATACTCAATTTATGTGCTGTTCCTCTTGGCTCTTGCACAACAGCATTAAGGGAATTGACAATAATTTTTTGATGCTCATTATCTAATAATTTACCTGTAAATTTTGTGGGAGTATTTTTATCAAGTTTAGGTATTGGATATTTTCCTCCATTTAATATAGCAGAATAAAGTGTTGCAAGCTGTAAGGGAGATGTTTGGTTGTATCCTTGTCCAATACACGTAATTAATGTTTCACCTTGATACCAACTCTCTTCTAAATACGTTTTTTTCCATTTCTTACTCGGGACAAGTCCTTTACCTATATTTGATAAACCAATATCGTACTCTTTGTTTAAACCTAAATTACTAGATAGACTTGCTATATCATCAATATTTGTTTTTTTAGCTAATTCATAAAAATATACATCACAAGACTCTTTTATTGCTTTTTTAAGATTAACTTTTCCATGGCCTTTTTTTTTCCAACAGTAATAATTCCTATCACCAAGTGAGGAGTGCCCTTTGCAAAAGACCTCTTTTTGAGGGTCTATAAGATTACGTTGAAGACCAACTAAAGCTGAAATAGGTTTAAACACCGAACCTGGAGGATAAAAACCAGAGAAAGCACGATTAAAAAGTGGTTTTTGTTCATCGTTTAGCAAATCTTGAATTTTATTATTTTCTCTATCCTCAAAGATTTGTGCATCAAAAGTAGGATTGGAATTCATCGACAAGATTGATCCATCTGAAACACTGATAACAACAATAGATCCTTTTTTATTTCTTGGAAGTAGTGATTGTGCATAATTTTGAAGGCTTAAATCTAATGTTAAGTCTAAATCGTTACCTTTAATAGATTTTTCAATAGATATTTCTCTTATAGTTTTGCCTTTAGCGTTTACCTCGCTAAATATTTTACCTGGTGTACCCTTTAAATGTTTTTCATAACTTTTTTCTAAATGAAATACACCTTTAGAGTAAAGTTCAGAAGATTGAGTAGGTTGTCCCATATAGCCAATTATCTGTGAAAAATTTTGATATGGATAAAATCTTTTTTTGGACTCTATAATCTTTATAGAATTAAATAGAAATTTATTTTTTTCAAATTTTACTATCTGCTCCCATGAAGCTCTACTTAAACTAAAACCAGAGTATTCATTATATTTTTTTAATCGTTTTGAAATTTCTTCAAAATTTAAATTTAGGTTTATAAGACTATCGAGTTTTTTAATTTCCTGAAAATGATCTTTACTTAAATTTTTAAACACTGCAAATTCATATAATGAAGAACTTCCAGCTATTAAGTTTTTTTTAGAATCATAAATATCTCCCCTTAAGGGGGGTGTTAATTTTATAGAAAGTTTATTTTCGACTGATTTTTTTTTGTAAAAGTTAAAGTTGATAACCTGTAATGAAAATAATCTCAAAGAAACTATGAATGATAAAATAGCACCAAATATAATTATGATAAATGATCTTCTGTTTAATATTTTTATACTATCTTCACTAGTCTTATTCTTTTCCATAATTTGATAGTCCTAAAAAAATAAAAGTTAAAATGAATATACATAAAAAATATTGCAAATTTAGTAATCTAAATACAATAGTTTGGTCAAAAAGACAGAAAGTAATAAAACTAAGAGAAAAAACAATTAATGACTTTATAAATGTAGAGAAATTAAAATTATTTATAAAATAATTTAACAGAAGGAGAGGTATAAACAAAACCACAATACCAATTAATATCGGCAAACCTACAAAAACCTCTACAGCAAAAGTTGATAAAATAAATATGATGATATCAATTATTTTAATATTTTTTTCCTTAAGAACTGTAAAAAAAGCTATGTTTATCAATGAAAATACAATAATATCATTTATAACAAAATTAAAGTTTCCATAGATTAAAAATAAAATTATTACAAAAAAAAGTCTAATCATTGGTAACTACCCTTAAATTTTCTAAGTTTATTACGTCAGATGTTAACAATATAGGTTGTTTATTTTCAAAAGAAACTATTCCAAGTCTTAATATTACATTATCAAGATATACTACAGCGACATCACCTGATTGAAAATCTGGTAATTCAGTGCTTTCTTTTTGTCTTAAAAAACTTAGATAATTATTATTCGTACCACTAACTATATAAGACTTTCCATTAATAAAAACCTCATCTCCATAATTAATACTCTTAACTGTAACAACTTCAGATGTGTTAAGGTTTATGTTAACAACTCTACCAACTATATTTAGTCCATCAATAACGTAATCGCCTATCACAAGACCATTTTTTGAGCCTTTATTTATAATAAAGTTTTTATTATAAACTAAATTTCTATCACCTAAAACCTGGACACCAATTGAAAGTGGTATTGCAATAGCAGACTGATGAAAAATTTTATTTTGTTCTGAATATTTTGAAGTTAATGTCAATAAATACTTGTTGATTGAACGAAGGTAATTATTTTCACCTTCTAATTTTTTTATAGTATTTATATAATCAAAATTAAGATTGAGGACCATCAATAAATCTCGGACTTCTTTACCTACAAAAATAAATGGGGTTTCTATTTTTTCTTTAACAAAAAATGTAAAAAGCTTAGTTTTAGAGTTGTAATTTGGAAATAATATTAATGTTAAGAATAAAAAAAAACTGATTATGTATATTAAAAAAACTTTTTTGTTATTAATCACTTAAGAACACATCTTGGTGGTTTTGGTTCTCTTCTAAAGCCATACCAGTTCCTCTAGCTACACATGTTAAAGGGTCATCAGCTATAGAAACAGGTAGTCCCGTAGTGACTCTAATCGCTTCATCTAGACGTTGAAGTAAAGCCCCACCACCCGTAAGCATAATTCCTTTATCGACTATATCTGCAGCTAATTCTGGAGGAACAACCTCGAGTGCTCTTTTTAAAGCTGTAATGATTTGGGATAATGAATCAGATAGAGCCTCAGCAACTTGTCTTTCTGATATCACAACCTCTCTTGGTAGACCGTTAATTAGGTCTCTTCCTTTGACCGTGAGCGTTTTACCATCTCCATTATCAGGAATGCCAGCGCAACCTATTTCTGTCTTAATTCTTTCTGCAGTTGACTCACCTATTGCTAATTTATGAACACTTCTCATAAAATTAACTATCGCGTCATCCATTGTATCTCCGCCTACCTTTATACTACTAGCATGAACAACACCCCCAAGTGACAAGACTGCTATTTCAGTAGTACCTCCACCAATATCAACTACCATAGATCCAGATGGTTCAGAAATTGGTAAACCAGCTCCAATTGCAGCTGCAACAGGCTCCTCAATTAAATAAACTTTTTTTGCCCCTGCAGTTTCAGCAGACTCTTTTATAGCTCTTCTTTCAACATTTGTTGCTCCAGATGGAACACAAATGACAATATTTGGATTAGCAAAAAAACTTTTCTTATGAACTTTTTTAATAAAATGTTTAATCATAGCCTCAGCTATATCAAAATCTGCTATTACTCCGTCTTTCATTGGTCTAATAGCTTCAATTCTTCCTGGAGTTCGGCCAAGCATTGATTTTGCATCTCCGCCCACAGCTAAGACTGATTTATTATTTTTATTGTCAGTAGCAATTGCTACAACGGAGGGTTCATTTAGTATAATTCCTTTTCCTTTTACATATACAAGTGTATTAGCGGTCCCTAGGTCTAAGCCCATATCCTCGCTTAAAAAAGAACTGAAAGATTTTAACATTTATATTCCTTTAATATTTGAGATGCTAATCTCAGAAACTCCTTCTTGCATGTTAGAGTTATTTTCAAAGTTTAATATTTTATTACATGCATTGATATAAGATTTTGCAGAAGCAACTATAATATCTATATCAGAAGCCTTACCAATGAATTCTTTATTCAAATATTCAAGTTTAACAGTAACTTCTCCCTGTGCATCAGAGTCTGGTGTAATGGCATTAATGTGATAAAGCACCAATTTTGGAGAAAAACCTACTACTTTTGAAATACAACTGAATACAGCATCAACAGGACCATTGCCAGATCCACTGACCTCTTTTAGCTGCTCTTTAAAATCTAGCTCTAAAGAGGCTACATGTTTAGAGATAGTGCCAGACATGATACTTAAGTTTTTAAGTTTTAAAGTATTAGATTTGTTAAAATGTGTGTCATCTACAAGAGCAATTAAATCCTCATCATAAACATCTTTTTTCTTATCTGCTAAAAGCTTAAATTTTTCAAAAATTTCATTGATGTAATTATCGCCTACTTCATATCCTAGAATTTTAAGTTTTTCTTTAAATGCATGTTTACCTGAGTGTTTGCCAAGTACTAAACTAGATTTTTTTAAACCAATTGTCTCTGGAGACATAATCTCATAAGTTTGAACATTTTTTAGAACACCGTCTTGATGTATCCCTGACTCATGAGCAAAAGCGTTAGCACCTACAATTGCTTTATTTGGTTGAACAGGAAAACCTGTAATTGAAGATACAAGTTTTGATGTTTTTGAAATTGCACTTGTGTTAATATTAGACTGAACTTTTAAAAGATCTGATCTAACTTTCATGGCCATTACAACTTCTTCTAAAGCTGCGTTGCCTGCTCTTTCACCCAATCCATTTATAGTGCATTCAATTTGTCTTGCACCATTTTCTACTGCATTTAAAGAATTTGCGACCGCCAAACCTAAATCATTGTGACAATGAACAGAAATTATTGCTTTATCAATATTTGGTACATTATTTTTAACTTTTTTTATAATCTCCCCGAATTCAAATGGTAGAGTATATCCTACAGTATCAGGGATATTTATTGTTGTTGCACCACTTTTGATTGCTAATTCTATGCACCTATAGAGAAAATCAATCGAGGATCTTCCACCATCCTCACAGCTCCATTCAATATTTGGGCAAAGGTTTCTTGCAAAAGAAACACTATCTTTAATTTTGTCTAGCACTTGGTCTTCGGATAGTTTTAATTTGAATTCCATGTGTATAGAGCTAGTGGCTATAAAAGTATGTATTCTTGGATTTTTTGCTTTTTTTACAGCATTCCAAGCTGCTTCAATATCTTCATGCTTTGCTCTCGCTAATCCTGCTATCTGACAATCCTTGATTTCATAGGCAATAGCTTGAACAGAGTTAAAATCACCCTTTGAAGCTATGGGAAAACCAGCTTCAATTATATCAACTTTTAACTCTTCTAATAATCTGGCAATAGAGAGTTTTTCCTCTTGATTCATAGAAGCACCAGGAGATTGCTCTCCATCTCTTAGAGTCGTATCAAAAATTAATACTTTATCTGGCAATATTAGATATCCTTTACAAGTTTATTAGATGCAATCCATGGCATCATCGATCTTAATTTAGCTCCTACCTCTTCAATTTGATGCTTTGCACCTTGATCTCTCATTTGTTTAAACTTTATTTGGCCTGCTTTGTGCTCTGACATCCATTCTTTTGTAAAAGTACCATCTTGTATTTCAGTGAGGACTTTTTTCATTTCAGCTTTTGTTGCTTCATTTGGCACAACTCTTGGACCTCTTGTATAATCTCCGTATTCAGCAGTATTAGATATAGAATATCTCATATTGGCCATCCCACCCTCATACATTAAATCAACAATTAATTTTACTTCGTGCAAACATTCAAAATAAGCCATTTCAGGTGCATAACCCGCCTCAACAAGTGTTTCAAATCCATTTCTAACTAAAGACATTAAACCACCACAAAGAACTGTTTGTTCACCAAATAAGTCTGTTTCACATTCTTCTTTAAATGTAGTTTCAATTATACCTGATTTACCGCCACCTAAAGCAGAAGCGTATGCAAGACCAATTTCTTTTGCATTACCACTTACGTTTTTATCAACTGCTAGTAAACATGGAACACCTCCGCCTTTTAAATATTCCCCTCTAACTGTATGACCTGGTCCTTTTGGAGCCACCATAAAGACATCTAAATCTTCTCTAGCTGTTATGAGTTGAAAATGGATGTTCAAACCATGAGCAAAAGCTAAAGCAGCACCATTTTTAATATTATCGTGAATTTGAGTTTGATAAATATCTTGTTGATTTTCATCAGGAGCCAGAAACATTACAATATCAGCGTCTTTAACAGCTTCAGCAAGTGTCTGAGTCTTCAAACCAACATTTTTTGCTTTTTCGATAGAAGAAGAACCTTCTCTTAATCCAACAACTACATTTGATGCTCCAGAGTCTTTTAAATTTAATGCATGAGCATGGCCTTGAGACCCAAAGCCTATAATTACAATTTTTTTATCTTTAATTAAGTTAAAATCAGCATCTTGTTCGTAATAAACCTTCATATTACCCCCTAAAACGTTATGTACCGAGCCCTATAGGCCCGCTTCGAACTAATTCGACTTTTATACCACCGATTGTATTTAAGTCATCTAAAAATTTGTTTATTCGCTCGCTGGTGCCTGAAATTTCATAAACCACAATATTTTGTCTTTTTTGAACAGTTCTTGAACGATAAATATCTGCAAAATTAAGTATTTTTTGATCCTGCTCATTATTATCGAATTCAATTTTAACCAAGCAAATTTCTGCTTCATATGACTCACTTAAATTTGCTAAATTTGTAGCGCTATGAACCGGAACAAGTTTTTCTAGTTGAGCAATAATTTGGCTAATTACTTTTTCTTCTCCTAATGTCTCGATAGTTATTCGAGAAAGATTATTTTTAATATCTACTACAGTTACATTTAACGCTTCAATATTATATCCACGTCCAGAAAACAAACCAACAATACGTGCAAGGATGCCTGGTTCATTATCGACTATAACAGAAAGTACACTTCGCTTGGACTGTTTAAAAGCGTTGATAGGTGTAGGGTAAACAGATGTAGAGGACATGGTTAAAAAATTTATTAAACTAGTACTTTTCCTTTTTCTTGATTTTCAGGTTTCTCTTTGTCATATTTTGATAAAAGCATTTCGTGGTGTGCAGCCCCAGATGGTATCATTGGAAAGCAATTTTCTTTTTTATCAACCCAAATATCAGCAATAACAGGTCTATCTATGGAAACCATTTCATTAATTGCATCGTCTAACTCTGAAATATTTTTTGCTCTCACTCCAACTGCATTAAAACTTTCAGCAAGTTTTTTAAAATCAGGAAGAGCATCCACATAACTTTCGGAATATCTACTTCCATGTAATAATTCCTGCCATTGTCTAACCATTCCCATGTACTCATTATTTAAAATGAAGATCTTAATTGGTAATTTGTATTGAACTGCTGTAGCTATTTCTTGAACGTTCATAAGAAAAGATGCTTCTCCAGCTATATCTATAACAAGCGAGTCAGGATTTGCCATTTGTGCTCCAACTGCTGCTGGCATGCCAAAACCCATTGTGCCAAGACCTCCAGAAGTAATCCACCTATTGGGTTTTGAAAATTTATAATACTGCGCTGCCCACATTTGATGTTGTCCAACTTCAGTGGTAATAAAAGTGTCTTTTTGACTGGTTAAATCATACAACCTGGAAATGGCATGTTGAGGTTTGATAGTCTCTTCACCTTGTTCATAGTGAAGGCATTCTTTTTTTCTCCAATCATTAATTTGACTCCACCAATTAGTGTAATCTTTTTTTTCAAGTTCAATATTATTTGACTCTATAAAAGAGTTTATTTCTTTTAGTGTCAGAGTGATGTCAGTATTTGTATGAAAATCAACCTTTACATTTTTATTAATTGAGCTTTGGTCAATATCTATGTGAAATTTTACAGAGTCTGGAGAAAATGCATCTAATCTTCCTGTTACTCTATCATCAAACCTTGCACCAACATTGATCATTAAATCACATTTATTCATGGCCAAGTTTGCTTCATAATTTCCATGCATTCCCAACATCCCTAGTGAACTTTTATCTTCGCCTGGAAAACACCCTAAACCATGAAGTGTTGTTGTAATTGGGATATTGGTTTTATTTACGAGCTTAATTATTTCTTGGCTAGCTTGAGGCCCAGAGTTTAAACAACCACCACCAACATAAAAAATAGGTCTTTCAGATTTTTTAATATGATTTACAAGCTCTTGAACAAAATTTTTATCAACATTTTTAGAGCCAGCTTTAATTCTGTGCTCTCTAAAACTAATATCTTTTTTTGGTATGTATTTTGACTTTGCAAATTGTACGTCTTTTGGAATATCAATTAACACAGGACCTGGTCTTCCTGAGCTAGCTATCTTAAATGCTTCATGAATTGTTTCGGAAAGCTTGCTAACATCTTTCACTAAATAGTTATGTTTAGTGCAAGGTCTTGTAATTCCAGTAGTATCACATTCTTGAAACGCATCTGTGCCTATTAAATGTGAAGGGACTTGCCCACTAATACAAACTATAGGAATGCTATCCATTAGTGCGTCAGTTAAGCCTGTTACCACATTGGTAACCCCTGGGCCTGAAGTCACTAACAAGACTCCTACTTTCCCACTTGATCTTGCATATCCCTCTGCAGCATGAACTGCACCAGCTTCTTGTCTTACCAAAACATGTTTTAAAAAATTTTGGCCAAAAATTGCATCATAAATAGGAAGAACAGCTCCACCTGGATAGCCAAATATTGTATCTACCTCTTGGTCTTTGAGGGCCTTAAGTAGAATATCTGCTCCCGTAAATTCGTTTTCATTGTCCATTTAGGTATATACTTATATTTTCAATTGAATCTTTAGGGAAGCTTTTTTTATAGTTTATTCTCAGATTAAGTTGGCTAAATTTTTGGTTATTCCACCATGTAAACTGTCTTTTGATATACCTTTTGGTATTTTTTATACCTAGGTAGATAGCCTCGTCTAAACTCTTTTTGTTTCTAATACATGATATTAATTCAGGCAGACCATGGGCCTTATATAGAGTTTTAGATATTTTTTTATTTTCATAGAGGGATTTCACCTCCTCTAAAGCACCATTATTGATCATTTGTTGAAATCTTAACTCTGCTTTTTCATATAGATCTTTTTTAGGTTTTGTGACTTGTATTACGAGGGGATTAGGAGTGATAGCAACTTTATTGCCATAATTATTTTCCATCGTATCGTTGTGTTCCAAGCAAAAAGCTAAACGACTCAATAACCTTTGTTTGTCTTTTGGGAAGATTTTTTCTTTATAATATTTTTCTAAAATGTTTAAACAATAGTCTGGGCCTTTACTTAAAAATAAATCCTCTGCATCTTTTTTAAATTTTTGACTGATTGATGGCATCTGTGATAATCCCTCTATTAGAGATTGAATGTAAAATCCTGTACCTCCAACAAAAACAGGTGTCTTATTTCTACTTTGAATATTTTTAATTACTTGTTTAACATCATCAATCCAGTGATTGACTGAGTATTCTTTGTTATTGATGTGTCCGTAGAGATGATGAGGTACTATCTTTAATTCTTTCTCGGTGGGTCTGTTAGATAGGATTTTTAATTGTTTATATACCTGAATACTGTCAGCGTTAATAATTTCTATATCTATTAACTTTGATAATTCATAAGCATAATCATTTTTACCTGAGCATGTAGGGCCTACAACAAAAAGGAACTTATTCAATAACGAATGGGTTAATTAACCAAAATTCATTACCATCTCTGATAACTCTTAATAATAATTTATCTCGATTTAATTTGATGCTATTTGCAATGATTGATTGAAAGGAGTTAATATCTTTAATTTTTTCGCTTGAGACTTGAATAATCACATCATTACTTAATAGATTTTCGTTTTTATCACCTACTTCTTTAACCAAAATTCCTGAGGTTTTTGAGTCTAAGCCCAAACTATTTATAGCTTCACTAGATAATTCTTCGACAGTAATATCTAGTTCTTCAAGATACACTCCCTCATTTTTAGCAACTTTACGGCCTTCTTCTAATTCACCTACTTTAACATCAATATTTATTATCTCTCCATTTCTCCAAACTTTAACTACAACTTTGCTTCCGATAGGAGTTTCTGCAACAACTTTTGGTAAATCTTTAAATGATGAAATTTTTTGATCATTAAACTCAATAATAATGTCCCCTGCCTGAATATTTGAGAGTGCTGCGGGGCTATTTGGTTCGACTGAGGCTACAAAAGCTCCCTCTGTAGAGTCATAACCTAAGCTATCAGAGAATTCTTGAGTTAAATCTTGAATTTGAACACCAAGCCTTCCTCTCTTTGCTTGACCAAAAGAAATTATTTGTTCAACAATTAATTTTGCCGTTTTAGATGGAATTGCAAAACCTAAACCAACACTACCCCCTGTTTGAGAAATTATCATAGAATTAATTCCTATAACTTCTCCGTCTAAATTAAACAAAGGTCCTCCAGAGTTTCCTCTATTAATTGGTGCATCGGTTTGTATAAAGTCAACGTAAGGGCCTCCACCGATATCTCTGTTTATAGAAGAAATAATTCCAGATGTAACGGTTCCGCCTAAACCAAGAGGGTTTCCAATTGCTAAGACAATATCACCAACTCTAGAGATGTCTGAATCGCCCCAATTTACACTTTGAATATTGATAGATGAAGGATCGATTTTTAACACAGCGATGTCAGTCTTAGGATCGGTCCCGACAAGTTCTGCGGAGACTTCATCAATTCCATTATTAAAAATTACTGTGATTTGATCTGCACCACTAATTACATGATTGTTTGTAACCACATAACCCTCATCATTAATAATAAATCCAGATCCCAAACCAGTTAAATTTTCACGTTTGGGCATTTGATTTCCAAAAAAATCATCGAACATATCATTAAATGGATGTCCTTCTGGTAGTTCAGGTAATTGACTTGTCTGCCTCTCTACTGTCTGACTAGTAGCTATACTGACAACTGAAGGTAATAGCTCGTCAACTAAGTCGGCGTATCCTCTTTCAAATTGTGCGAAACTTGAATTTATAAGAAAAAATAAATTGAAAAAAAATAAAAAGATGAGACTTTTCATTGATATATTTTAATTTTAGTTTGAGCCCTCAGAGTTTTCAAAGTATTCAAAGAAATCACTATCAGGCGATATAACCATGGTAGTTGTTCCGTCTTTAAAAGTATCTGAGTAAGCTTCCATAGATCTTATAAATTCAAAAAATTCAGGATCCCTTGCAAATGCATCATTCAATATTTTATTTCTTGCAGCTTCACCCTCACCTTTTAAAATATTAGATTGTTTTTCAGCTTCTGCAATAATCTCAATTTTTTGTCTATCTGCAGTCGCTTTAATTTTTTGTGATATCTCTTGGCCCTCTGCTCTTAAAAGATTTGCTTCTCTTTCTCTCTCAGTTCTCATTCTGTCAAAAACGTTTGATTGAACCTCAGGAGTTAATTCAGTTCTTTTTAGTCTTAAATCAACAATTTCAATACCAAAGTTATCTTGATCTTCACGAACATTTTCAAAAATCTCGGCCATAATTTTATCACGATCATTAGATAACAAATCGTTTAATTGATACTGGGCAATCACACCTCTAACTGAAGAGTTTATAATTCTACCCAAACGATCATTTAATGCTAATTCTGTTCTTGTTGTTTGAAAAAACTTCAATGGATCTTTGATCATGTATCTTACAATTGAGTCGACCACGATACGTTTTTGATCTCGAAGGATTACTTCTTCTTGAGCCGGATCTAAGTTTAAAACCCTGCTATCGTAGTAAACAACGTTTTGAATAAAAGGTAATTTAAACTTTAAACCAGGTGTTTGATGTACTGCACGAGGTTCACCAAATTGTAAAACTATTACTTGTTTTGTTTGATCTACAACAAAGAAAAAACCTGATGCAAATAAAATAAAGAAGAAAGAAAGTCCGACGATTACATAATTTCTCATTTTCATTGGCTATCCCCTTGTTTATTTTTATTTAATTCGTTTAATGGCAGATAAGGAACAACACCATTTCCAGAGTTTTGATCGATCATTATCTTACTAGATCCTGAAAGAACATCTCTTAGCGTTTCTAGGTATATTCTTTTTTTAGTTGTTTCTTTTGACTGCTCGTAGGTATCTAGCACTTGAAGAAATCTACTTGATTCACCCTCAGCTTGTTTAATTAGTTTGTTTCTATAACCCTCTGCTTCTTGAAGAATTTTTTCAGCTTCACCTCTAGCTTCTGGAACAATTCTATTACTGTAGGCTTCTGCCTGATTGACAGTTCTCTCTTTATCCTGCCTAGCTTTTTGGACATCATCAAAAGCATCAATAACTTCTCTTGGGGGATTAACATCTTGTAATTGAATAGACTGGATTAATATTCCAACTTCATACTCATCTAGGAGTTCCTGGAGTAAAGACCGTGAGTCTCTTTCAACAGACTGTCTAGATACAGTAAGAAGGCCTTCAAGGTTTGTTTGCCCAACAACTTCCCTAAGAACACTTTCAGAAATTACTTTTACGGTTTCCTCAGGATCCCTTAAATTAAATAAAAACTGGCCAGCATCTTTAATTCTATAAAGAACGGTATAGTCTAAATCTGAAATATTTTGATCAGATGTAAGCATCATGCTTTCTTCAAGAACATCTCTTGTAGAGTTACCGCTCGATCTGAAGCCAACATTAATTTTTCTAATTGCCTCTACTTTTGGTGTTAGAACTTTTCCAATAGGTGTAGGAAAGAAATAATGAAGTCCGGGGTCAGTTGTACTTTCGTTCCACTTACCAAATAATAATTCAACTCCTTGTTCATCAGGTTCAACTCTGTAAAAACCAGTTGCCAACCAAATCACTAAAGCTATTAAAATTAAAAATGAAACACCCTTAAAACCACCTTTAAAAGGCATTTTAAACTTATATTTATTTTTAAGATCTTTAAGAAGATCATCAATTGAATCGTTATTACCGCCAGAAAAACCTCCGCCAGATCCTCTATTATTATTTCCTGAAGAGGAACCCCAGGGGCCATCAAGTGCGAAAATTTTAAATTTGTTTTTGTTCACGATACAATATATGTAGTGTTTAATAGATGAATATCAAGACCTGTTTTGGAATTTCAAGCTGTAAAGGTGGCGTTGGTAAATCCACTGTAGCTTGTAATATCGCTATAACTTTAGCGAACCAAGGATACAAAGTTGGCCTTTTAGACGCAGACATATATGGACCTAGTGTCCCAACATTACTTGGCATCGGAGATAAGGAACCCAAAGTTGAAGATGGGAAGTTTTTGCCCTTTGAAGTATTTGGGATAAAGGCGATGTCGATTGGCTTTCTAGTCAATGAAGAACAAGCAATTGTTTGGAGAGGACCAATGTTAGCAAAAGGGCTTGATGGTCTCATAAATAAGACAATATGGGGTGATTTAGACTATTTAATTGTTGATTTTCCACCTGGAACTGGAGATGTGCAAATATCCATGTCTCAAAAACTAAAACTGGATGGAACGCTTATTATTACAACTCCCCAACTGTTATCACTAAAAGATGTCATTAGAGGTATTAATATGTTTATCAAGGTGGATGTTCCAATACTTGGTGTAGTAGAAAACATGTCTTATTTAGAAGAACAAAATGAAAAAAAATATATTTTTGGTGAGTCCAAAACTAAATCTTTATTACTAAAAGAAAATATAAATTTAATTGAAGAGCTTCCTTTTAATTTAAATGTCCCTAAAAGTTGTGATGACGGAAAGCCCTATTGTTTTGATTACAATGACGACTATTCTCGAAAGTTTGAAAATATTACAAACGCAATCACAAAAAAATTTCAAAGTTAAGATAATTTAATATTAAACTTTACTTCTAACTCTCTAAGCTCTCTTGGGGATAGCTTGTAATTAGACTTCTTAATTTTTTTATTTGCTAATTTATCTTTAACAATTTTTAAAGCCTCCTTAGAGAGTTGGAATGAGTCTGAACGGTAATCTTCGAAAGCTTCGTATGTTAAAGGTACCCACTTTTTCAATATTTCAACCATTTTTTCAGCATAAATTTGTATTTCATACTGAGCATGACTATCTGCTCTTAATCTCAAAAAATGCATGAGATTATGAAGGTCTACCTTCCAATACCATTGAGTGTAATAATTTAATGGAAGAGTTGTTCGAGCTAATTCTCTCGCTAATCCTTCCCCTTCAACGTATTCATCGTTATTCAAAAGTTTACCATTCAATAAATTTTGGTAGTCGTCATAAAGTTGCTCCGAATTCTTTTGAATTAAATCTTGAGCCTGCTTCGCAAACTTTTTATCTAAAGTATTTGATCTTCCTTGTTTATTAGTAGTCGATTGAGATCCTAATTGATCCATTTCTGGAACGTAAAATTCTTTATCTAGTACTGAGTATCTTGCAGAGTATTCATTTACATTTGCAGTTCTATGTCTAATCCATTGTCTAGCAACAAAAATAGGTAGTTTAATATGAAACTTAATTTCACACATCTCAAACGGAGTTGTATGCCAATGACTTAACAAATATCTAATAAGGCCCCTGTCTTCTCGTAATTTTTTTGTTCCCTCACCATAAGAGACTCTTGCCGCTTGAACTATAGACTGATCAGTTCCCATATAGTCAATAACTCTTATAAAGCCATGGTCTAATATAGGTATTTGCTTATATAGTATTTTTTCTAGAGCAGACGACGTAGCTCTAGTAGTTTTAAAATCTTTAAATTTTGGCACTTTAGTGATTTTTTTCTTCATAGATGTTTAAAGGATTCATTTATTAGACTATATTATCTGCGTTGTTTATCAACTATGGCAATAAACGCTGTATGTAATAGGTGTATCGGACTCGGGGGCGGTACCCGACACCTCCACCATAAAAATTTTTATGGGGGTGATATAGGTTTGACGTGCTCTGAAGGATATAGTTTTTGCTCGTTGTAAGCGTTTCTTCGTATAGAAACTTAAAGTAATTGCTAAAAACAATCAATTAGCACTCGCTGCTTAATCTAATTAGGTAAGCGCGGCTTAGGGGCGGCCGGGCAACAGAACGCCCCTTCCTTATTCGTGATTCTCTAATCATTGCAACGTTTATTTAATCAACCAAGTCCGTTTGGTCGACTATAAGACGACTAAAAAGAAATAAATATTGTGTAATATTGAAAAAGGGGAAAAGCATAAAAGATCTTCACAATGAAGTTAAATAAATTAAATTCTCTGTTTAATTTCGCTGATTATCTTATACGCTTGTTCCTTTTCGGAAAATTCCTCAAAACGTTTTTCAGTTTTTTTCAGAGTTTTAATGTCTTGTTCTGATAGTTTACTTTTTAAAGATTTATTATATATATTTTCAATTTTTTTGAAGTAAAAATGTGCCAATAGCTTTTTATAATATTCAAATGGTGTTGGAAATCCTATATATCTTAATATGATTACAATTGTGAAAATGTAGGATAAAATGACTCCAAATTTATCAATAAAAGCTGCAAATTTAAAAGGTAAATATTTATACAAAAAAGGTAATGATCCAAAAGGCATCTCAATAATTTCTTTTGCTCGTTTGTTTACCTCAAGATTTTTTATGTACTCCATTGATGGAAACGATGATGCATCAGAAATTATATTAGGTTCTTTAAATTCTTCTTTTAATATTAAAGAAATTGCAACTACAATTGACGGATCCAAATTTTTTTTCGCCACCAAATCAACTGGTAATGATACAACTTGTATATCTTCTTTAGGAATATTATTTCTTAAATCAAATCCACCTGCTTGTACTATTTCTGGATACAAATAGTCGAATCTTCTCGAAATTGCTTTTGAATTTTTAAGTGAAAAGATCTTTAAATTAGAATTTGTACCTAGTTTAAAAACGAATTGATTGTTTGCTGGCAATAAAAAAAAACCTACATCTAATTCACCTTTTTCCATCATATCAAAGTGAATAGAATGTGTTTGGTCAATAAATGTAGTATTTTCATCATTCACTCCATAGAGATTTAATATTGTTTCTGCTAACAATCTAGTTCCAGAGTTTTCTGGACCAATACCAACCTTTAACCCTTTAAAATCTGCTAAAGAATTCAATTCTAAATCTTTACGATAAAAAATAAATAGAGGTTCTAATATCAAGGAACCAAGGGCTTCTACGTTTTTGAATTGAGCATTTTTTAAATCCTGAGCTACAAAACCTACATGTATGTCTTTATTATTATCGTTAATATCATCTACTATTTTAACAGTATCTTCACGATTAATAACTTCTGCGTTAATATTATAATCTTTTAATCTTTTTGTTAGGACATTGGCTGAAGTGTCAAAAAAACCGCCTTTCGGACCCGCTTCAATATAAATTAACTGATCCTTAAAGAAACTTGAAATTAAAAAAAATATAAATGTAAATAAAATTAAATATCCAAGGAGAGATAATTTTTTAGACATATAAGATATTATACCTAGACTCACTAGCGAGCACAATATGATCACACCCACCAAGGAAATAGCCGTTCTTCATGACTCAAGATTAGCAAATCCTTTAACCTCTAACAACACGATTTTTGAATGTCATATGGACGACTAGACACGTAAAATTTATATGATTTTGAAAAAAAATTAGCTATAACTAAATAATGTCCGGGCACCTGGAAACAGAACGCCCCTTTCTATTATAAAAAAGTAATAAAGATAGAAATGATTGATTACAAAATTACTTTATAAGTTTTCTGGTCTTTTGAGTCTTCAATATTAGTAATTTTAAATTTATTAGTCTTATTTAATTTTTCACCTTTTTCGGTAACGAAAGATTTCATCTTTTTAACTTCACTTTCAGACATTTTTCTTTGATATTTGAGTGTGTATATTTTAGAACCTATTTTAAAAATTGTTTTCATTTTCTTAATACGTATAGAAAAATAATACTAGATGAAATTAAAATATGAAATATTTGCATAAAGGTTTAATGAAAAATTAATACTTATAAATTAATAATAAGTTATTATTGTATAATAAATGGAGGAGTAATTTATGGAAAAAATGATGTTAGCGATTGCAAAGTTTAAAGAGGGAGAGGGAATGCTTGAAAAATTTATGACTTTCTTCCAGTCTGACGAGGGGATGGAGATGCGAAGAGGTGTTGCACATGTTGAAAAAACTGTACCTGGTATATTTCCAGATAAAAGTGGAATAATGTTCAAAGTGCATGTTCATAATGAAGAGGGTATGATGGCGTTAGTAAATGGAACCAACCCTGTGATGAAGCCAATTTATGATGAATGTATGCAGAGTATAGAATTATTTGAATTAACCTCAGTTGATATTAAATAAAAAAGGAGGATATGGTGGGAATAGAAATAAAAGATTTTAATAATCCAGATGATCAAAATAATAACTTTAATAATGCAACCGTAGATGTTGTTAAAGTTGGTGATCAAAGAATGATGAGGATCACTGCTGAGCCTGGCTGGAAGTGGTCTAATGATGTAAAGCCACATGTTGGTACTGAAAGTTGCCAAACAAAACATTTAGGTTATATTGAATCCGGTTCTGTATGTGTACGAATGGATGACGGAACAGAAGCAACATACTCTTCAGGTCAAGCTTACTCAATTGATCCAGGTCATGATGGATGGGTCGTCGGTAATGAAACCGCTGTTATGATAGAGTTTCATGGAGCTTGGGGAGAATAACTGAGATTAATAATTTAAGGAGAAATAAATGTCTTTATTGGAAAAATACAACGAAGTTTTTATGAACAAAGATGAAGCTGGAATGAATGAGGTGCTTCATGATGATTATAAATTTACAATGCACGCATCTGGAAATGTTTTAGGTAAACAAGATGTAATAAAGTGGGCAATGAGTGATGATATTAACAGAGAAAAGGTTCGAATTATTTATGAAAATGATGAAATTGGAATTGAACATTCTTTTGTGACTTTTTCAGATGGTAATAAACAAGCTGTAATGGCCGTGTTCACTTTTAAAGATGGTAAAATTTTCTCTTTGGAAACTGGTGCCACGAATATGCCAAAGGCTTAATTAATGAATTTTAAAAGGTCCGGTTTAAAATAATTCGGGCCTTTCATTACTTTTCCAGACTCATTATAAATAGGTTTTCCATCCTCACCTAACTTGCTCATGTTAGAGTTTTGAACTTCATCAAAGCATTTATCTAAATCAATACCAAAAGCATGGCCAGCTCCATAAGTAACGTAAAGTATGTCCGTTAATGCATCAGCCACCTCAAGTAAGTTTTTATCATTCATTGCTTGGGTTAATTCCTCTAGTTCTTCTTTTATAAGATCAATTCTTAATTTGTTTGTCTTTGCATCACTAAATTCAGCTTTATCTTTTACTTCTTGACCATAAGTATCCATGAATAACTTCACTTTTTCAAAATTTGTCATTTAGAACTCCTCTTGCCTATAATAACTAATTTTTACTAGTAAAAAGAAATTATTTGTAATAAAAATTATTCGCTATGGCCAGATAGCTCAGTCGGTAGAGCAGAGGACTGAAAATCCTCGTGTCGGCGGTTCGATTCCGTCTCTGGCCACCACTTTTTAGAGTTATTGAAGGTTTAATTCATCTATTGAACGATCGTTTCTAGATCTACTTAATTCTAACAGTCCACCTCTTGTGTAGCCATAAACATTAGTTATGCTCAAATCATCTCTAAATTCATTTTTCAACATGCCCACAAGTTTTCTTAGTGTATTTTGGTCACTTGCAACAGGGTCGATTACAACTTTTCCAGATATATTTTTTAATTTGATGAGCTTAGAAATTAATTGAATTGCCTCTCTGTTAGTATCAAATCTTTTTGCAGAACCAGTATTTACATCAATTGCAGTAAGTGCATCTGTTTTACCAATCATGATATTTCCTCCACTTGGTAAATCGTAGTTTTGGCCAATCAAATAATCAATTTTTTCTCCCAAATTAAAAACTTCTTCAATTTGTTCATTTGACATTTCTTCACATAAATTCGCAAAAGTTGAATCTAACTTTTCATCCCAGTTTTTGACTCTCTCAAATCGATCATTATCACTAAAAATAATTTGGTCGGTATTTTTGTCTGAGTAATCACAAACAAAGTTTTGATCAAAATAGGTATTTTGAAAAACAAGGCCCTCTTCGCTTAATTCTTTTGCATTTAACTCAATTTCTTTCCATTGATTATTCAAATCATTCAACTCTGATTGAGCTATTTCAATATTTTCTGGAATGAGATTGTGTCGAGCTATTAGTCCCACTTCAGACTCACTTAAAGCATCCATAATCTTATCTTGTTGATTTGTATCTAAGTTTTTTCTGGTTCTTCTGCTTAAAATAATCTCATCACCATAAGGTAATAAATTAATAAATTTTCCAGTTAGTATTACGTTGTTTGTGAAAAGATGAACTTTATCTTTGGAACCTATACTTCTAACTTGAAGTAATAATGATTGTCCTTCATGTGCTTTGTCTCCATTGGGAAAATTTATTCTTTTAAAAAAACCTCTCTGGTCTCCGCTGCCATAAGAGACAAAAGCTCCACTATCGTTGGGTAAAATTTCTGAGATTTTTACTTTATATATATCCCCGATTTGAACATCTTCGTTGGGTTGAAAGCGAATGTTAACCAATTCCCCTTCATTTAGTTTAACTCCACACTTGAAATTTTTGTAGTTTGTAACAATAAGTTTTGTAGACATGGCATTACTCCTTTTGAAAAATTATTCATTAATTCTTTGACCTAAATGTTATTCTGCCCTTAGTTAAATCATATGGTGTCATTTCAACTGTTACTCGGTCTCCTGCAAGTACTCTAATCCTATTTTTTCTCATTTTTCCAGACGTATGGGCTATGACTTCATGGTCATTATCTAGCTTTACTTTAAACATAGCATTTGGAAGTAGCTCTGAAACCACACCTTGAAATTCAATTGCATCTTCTTTGGACATGTTAATATATCTTATGTTTTGATCTTTCTAATTTCAACCGATAAAGCGTGTGCCTCTAAACCCTCTTGTCTAGCAAGATTGATTGTTGGCTTTGCAATTTTCTTGAGTGTTTTATTTCCAGGCTTAATAAAAACCGTTTTTTTTGTATAGTCTTCAACTCCTAAACCTGAAGAAAATTTTGCAGTTTGATCTGTAGGCAATACATGGTTAGTACCCATAGTGTAATCTCCTAAAGCTACAGGAGATTTTTCTCCCAAAAAAACAGATCCGGCATTTATAATATTTTTTAATATATTTTTATTAAATTTTTCATGAATGTGAAGGTGCTCTGGGGCAATAAAATTTGAGATTTTAAATATTTCTTTTTGACTCTTAGCTAAAATTAAGTGACAGTTATTTTTAATAGATTGATCAACATTTTTTAATTTTGTCTCTTTCATTATTCTTTGAAGTTCATTTTTTACTTTAAGTAAAATGTTTTTATTTTTTGCTATAACATAGGTTTTTGCATTAGGGTCATGTTCACCTTGCGCAAGAACATCATAAGCTATCCACGAGGGATTTGATTTATTATTTGCTATTACTAAAACTTCCGATGGTCCTGCTGGTAAATCTATTCCAATTAATCCAAATAATTGTTTTTTTGCTTCAGCCACATATTGGTTTCCTGGACCAAATACTTTATCAGCTTTTTTTATTAACTTAGTGCCAAAAGCAAACGCTGCAATCGCCTGAGCTCCACCAACATTGTAGACTTTATTTACACCACATAGATAAGCAGCTGCTAAAGTTAGTTTTGATGTTTCACCATTTTGAGAGGGAACACAAATCATTATGTTTGGAACCTTGGCTATTTTCGCAGGTATAGCTGTCATTAAAACAGTTGAGGGATAAGATGCAAGCCCACCAGGAATGTATAAGCCAATATTTTCAATTGGATTCAATTGAATATAAAATTTTGAGTCGATTTGATCTTTAAAGGAATATGATAATTTTTTTTGTTTTGAGTGATAATAGTGAATTCTTTTATATGCTAATTGGAGTGCTTTTTTACTATCATTTGATAAAGAATTATAAGCTTCCTTTAGAGTTTTTTGGCTTATTTCTAAGTTATGTAAAGTTGCCTTTTTATTTTCAAACTTTCTGACATACTTTAATAAAGCTTCATCTTTATTTTTTTTTATATCCTTAATGATATTTTTGACAGTATCACTGACTGTTGTATTTACATTTGAAGATGAGCTGAGATTATCAAAAATCCATTTTTTACTAACAATTCTCATTATAAACCTTTTGTTAGTAGTTTTTTTATAAATTTTTTCTTTAAATCATAGGCAAAGTAACTGCTTATGATGACAGTTGAGATATCATTATTAATGATTACATTTTCATAAAGTTGATTGTCTTTCAGAGTCTTTCCGGATTGTACAAGATCTAAAATAAAATCAGCAATTCCATATTTTACTGCAAGCTCTATGGAGCCATTTAATTTTATTGTTTCAGTTTGTATATTTAAATCTCCAAAGTAGTTTTCAGAGATATTTTGAAATTTTGTTGCAACTTTAAATATTTTCTTCTCTGAAAAATTAATTTCTTTTTTATCTGATGCTATGGAAATTCTGCACTTTCCTATATTAGTTTTTTTTAATAGAACAATATTTTGTGAACTATTTTCTAAAATGTCATCGTATCCAACAAATCCAATATCTGCTGCCCCTAACATAATATAAGATCGAATATCTGAGGGTTTTAATTTAATGACTTTTATCTCTTTGAAATTTGTATCGAAAGTTAATTTCCTTACACTCTCGTTAAAAAAAGGTTGTTCTATAATAACGCCTCTTTCAGAGAGATATTTTACAACCTTTTCCTCTAGTCTTCCCTTGGGACAAGCAATAGTTAAATTTTGATTGTTCATTTTTTTCTAGATATGTTTACGCCACATTTTTTTAATTTTAAATCAAAATCTTCATATCCTCTGTCTAAGTGGTAAATTCTATTTATTATAGTTGTGCCTTTGGACATCATTGCAGCTATTATAAGAGAAAAACTAGCTCTTATATCAGTTGCCATCACCTCAGCACCAAACAAATTCAGTGTTTTATGTATAGTCACTGTTTTTCCAATAATTGATAGATTAGCTCCAAATCTTCTAAGTTCGGGGATATGAATGAATCTATTCTCAAATATATTTTCAACTACTTTTGATTTTAGTGCAGATTTAAGTTGCGTAGCTATAAGTTGGGCTTGTAAGTCTGTAGGGTATCCAGGAAATTCTTTAGTAGAAATTTTTTTTATAGGTTTAAGTGTTTTGCAATTAAATTCATAAGAGGTTTTAGATATCTTTTTTATTTTTAACCCCATGTCTTGATAAATTTTTAAAGGGAAAGATAAGTCCTCAGGATTAAAGTTATTTAATCTGAGTCTCCCTTTTGTTGCCATGGTAGCTAAAATATAAGATCCTGCCTCAATCCTGTCAGGAATGACTTTATAATCTTCAAGGTTCAATTCTTCAACACCCTTAATGGTAATTGTTCTGCTTTTTAATTTTATTTTTGCTCCACATTTGTTCAGAAAATTAATTAGATCAATTACTTCAGGCTCGATGGCACAATTTTTTAGTTTACTAATACCATTTGCTAAAGTAGCTGCCATTAGGATATTTTGAGTAGCCCCAACACTAATTTTTGGAAATTTGTGATTGATTGAGGTTAGTTTATCTTTTTTTCTCTCTGCCATTACATAGCCATTTTTAATTGAAATATTAATGCCCATTTTCTTTAAAGCATCTAAGTGCAAGTCAATTCCTCTGGTGCCAATTGAACAACCACCTGGAAGTGCAATTTTAAATTTTTTATATCTTGTAATTGCAGGTCCTAAAATAACAATAGAGGCTCTCATTTGACGAACATATTCATAATCAGCAGATTTTTTTTTAATTACAGAACTCTTTACAACAAACGTATTTTTTTGAAAATCAACGCGACAACCTAAATCTTTAAGGATTGAAACTAAAAATCTTGTATCTCTAAGATTGGGTATATTGTTAATTAAGCAATTACCATTAGATAACAAAGTCGATATCATAATGGGTAAAGAGGCATTCTTGGAGCCAGAGATATTGATCTGTCCTTCTAAGGTTGATGGACCTTTTATAACTACAGTTTGCATAAATTTATTTTTTTAATTTTTTTCTTTTTTTTAAATTTTCTCTTAATTTCTTGGCTAATTTGTCTTTTTTTTGTTGTTCAAAATTTTTTCTTTTAAGGTCTTGTTTCTTCATAAATTATAACCAAATAAACTATATGATGAATTTTGAAAAATACACTAATAGTTCAAAAAAAATTATTAATTCTGCGCAAAATTTGGCATTAGGTAAAAAACATCAAAAGATTGCACCTATTCATATTATAAATGAATTATTAAATTCTAATCATGAGATTATAACTAAAATTTTTGAGAAAATTAATATTAATAATATTAAAAAAAATATTTCTGAATTACTTTTAAAAGAGCCAATAAACAATTCAACCACTAGCCAAATTTATGCTGATCCTAAATTATTAATATTATTTGAAAGTGCTGAAAAAATAGCAAAAACAAATCAAGATACTTTTGTATCAATTGATACTTTATTATTAAGTTGTATTAAATCAGATGATCAAATTGAAAGTATATTAAAAAAAAATGGTCTAACTCATTCATCTGTCAAATCTAAAATAGAAGAATTTAGAAAGGATGGAAAATCTGACAATGAAAACTCTGATGATAATTTTAATGCTTTAGAGAAGTATACTATTAACGTTACTCAAAAAGCACATAATAGAGAATTAGATCCTGTTATTGGAAGAGATGAAGAAATTCGAAGAACAATTCAAGTTTTATCCAGGCGGACTAAGAATAATCCAATACTAATTGGTGACCCAGGTGTGGGTAAAACTGCCTTGATAGAAGGTTTAGCTCAAAGAATAGTCAACAAAGACGTACCACGCTCATTAGAGAATAAAGTTATTCGTATACTTGACCTTGGTTTGTTGCTAGCTGGAGCAAAATATCGTGGAGAATTTGAAGAGAGACTTCAAAACGTTTTAAAGGAAATTCATAAACACAATGGTTCAATTATTTTATTTATTGATGAAATTCATACACTTGTTGGTGCTGGAAAGACAGACGGTGCAATGGATGCTTCTAATATGTTAAAACCGGCATTAGCTAGAGGTGAATTACATTGTGTTGGAGCCACAACACTCGATGAATACAAGAAATACTTTGAGAAAGATGCAGCTTTGACAAGGCGTTTTCAACCGGTGTTTGTTAACGAGCCCTCTTCTACCGATGCTGTTGCTATTTTAAGAGGTTTGAAAGAAAAATATGAAATTCATCACGGAATTAGAATTAGTGATGAGGCTATTTTATCATCAGTTCAATTATCTGATCGATACATCACTGACCGTTTTCTTCCTGATAAAGCAATTGATTTAATGGATGAAGCAGCTAGTAAGGTTAAGATGGAAATTGATAGTAAACCTGAAGAAATTGATCAATTAGACCGAGATCTTATCAAGCTTCAAATGGAAAAAAACGTACTCTCTAAAGAAAATGATAAAGATGATAAAAAAAATGAGCAAATTGATAATCAAATATCAAACATACAAGAAAAACTAAATGTCCTTAATAGTACTTGGGAATCAGAAAAAAAGATTTTAGATACAAAAAGAAATCTTAATGAAAGAATTGATCAAGCAAAAGAAGACCTTGAGAGTGCACAAAGAAGTGGGGATTTGACAAAAGCAAGTGAACTTATGTATGGCTTACTTCCGAGTCTTGAAAAAGAATATGAGGAGTTAAATCAAAAAGAGCAGGCTACTATTATAAATGAAGTGATAAATGCTGAAGATATTGCAAGTGTGGTCTCCAAATGGACGGGTATTCCTTTAGAAAAACTTATCGGAGGCGAAAAGGATAAGTTAATAAATATAGAAAAACTTTTAGAAAAAAGGGTTATCGGGCAACAAAATGCAATTGAGAGGGTCTCTAAAGCTATTAAGATTTCAAAAGCAGGTCTTCAGGATCCAGATAAACCCCTTGGTTCCTTTCTTTTTTTAGGTCCAACTGGTGTTGGAAAGACAGAATTATCTAAAGCTTTAGCTGAATACGTTTTTGATAATGAAAAACAAATGTTAAGGCTCGATATGTCTGAATATATGGAAAAACACTCTGTAAGTAAGTTAATAGGTTCTCCTCCAGGTTATGTTGGTTATGATGATGGTGGAAAACTTACAGACTCTGTGAGAAGACGTCCTTATCAAGTAATCTTATTTGATGAAATTGAAAAAGCACACCCCGATGTATTTAACATATTACTACAAATTCTTGATGATGGTAGGTTAACTGACTCAAAAGGAAAAATAGTAAATTTTAAAAATACACTTATTATTATGACATCTAATATTGGTTCACAAATTCCTGTTGATGATAACTTTGACTATACAACAAAGAAAAATTTAGCCCTCGAAGAACTTAAAAATCATTTTCGACTAGAATTTTTAAATAGAATTGATGACATAATTCTATTTAACAAATTAACAAAAGAAAATATAAGTTCGATTTTGAATAATCAAATTCAGTTGATTGAAAAAAGAATTTCCTCTAAAGGAATATCTATCGGTTTTACCGATGAAGCCTTTGACTATCTCAAAGAAAAGGGATTTGATCCTTTGTTCGGAGCAAGACCTTTAAAAAGATTATTACAAGATGAGGTTTTAAACCCTCTGTCAGAGGTAATATTAGATATTGGTGAAAATATTCCAGATAAATTAATTTTTACTAAAGATAAATACGGGTTAGCGGTTGCAAATAAAAACCTTAAGGTTTTGAGATCATAACTTCCAACTTAAAATAAAATTAGTATAATTGAGAGATGAAGTGGATATTTTTAATTGGAGCTTTCGCTTTAATTTTCTTTGTTTTGTATCTTTCCGTTATGACCATAAGAAAAATTAGAAAAAAATAATTTTTTGGACATTTTTTTTTCAGACTCTTTATATAATGCAAAGATTTTTCTAGTTTCTTCTATTTTAACAATTATTTTTTTCTTACTACTCTTGACGAGAAAAATTTACAAGAAAAAATTAACTATTTCGAATTTATCAATCTATTCTTCACTTTTTTTATTATTAATTACTTTATCAAGTTTGTTAGTTGTAAATTTCTTCGGAAAATTTACTTACGTTCTTTTTATTGCCGCTGCAATAACAGTGATATATTCGGAAATAAGCTTTCTTCTTGGGAAATATTTCTTTCCAAATTTTGTAAGTGAAAATGTATCTAAAGAAATTGTTTATATGTTTAGTTTTATAGTATTTATAAATGCAGGTTATTTTACCTTTATGTTAATATTAGATATTTTAAAGGCTGAAACTTATATTTAAATATTAATGATGTGATAATACTAATTTCATATTTCCAACTATTAATAATTAGTTTTTTAGCAGCTACAATACTTCCACTCTCTTCTGAGTTAGTATTATCAACAATGCTATTAACAGAATCATTTGATAAATATTTACTTTTGGTAGTTGCAAGTTTTGGGAATATTTTTGGTTCATCAGTAAATTGGTATTTGGGAAAAAAAATATTAATATTTAAAGATAAGAAATGGTTTCCAGTAAATGAGAAACAAATTGCAAAAAGTGAAATGTATTTCAAAAAATATGGTATTTGGTCTTTATTATTGGCTTGGGTCCCAATAATTGGAGATCCTCTTACAGTAATAGCAGGGATATTAAAAATAAATTTTTTTACTTTTTTACTTCTAGTGAGTATCTCAAAAACATCAAGATATATTTTCTTAATCTTTATTATTTTTAAATGATTAAAATAATTACCCTAGAGATCGGTAATTCATCTTGGTGGAAAAATAAAAAATATAGAAAAGAGGCATCTACTGAATTGAGGAAACTAAGAAAAAAGTATAAGTCAGTTAGAGTTATAAAAAAATATAGATTAGAAACCAGTAATACTATTATCTACGGTGACTATGCTTTAAAAAATTAATTATTATGGTTCGTTTATTTGGATAGCTTTATAAAAATATCACCCATTCCAGAAATTAATTCTTCTTCTTTGGTAGTATTTCTAATTTTACATTGTTCGCCAACAACAGGATGGTTATTTATAGCTAAAAGATCGCTACTACTGCAACTAGTGGGGTTATGTAAAAAACCAATAACCATTTTTCCATCAACTGCAAACACTTGATCAATATTCATTTCCTCGCCATTGCAAAAATAATCTCGATTTACTTCTAAAGGAAATTCCTCTTTACCGCAGGGATTGTCAATTGTCATAACAGTAAATTGCTCTTCCACACCTTTAAATTTATGTGAGATATTCATGGCCTTAGCATACTTCATTGAGTCACAAGTACAGGGCCAACAGCAACGATACATATACCCACAAGTTTTATTGTTAGTTGACTCATCAAGGATACTGATAAAATCTGGAGCAGACCCTGGGCGAATGAGCGAGCCAGATACTGGGCAATATCGCTTATTAAATTCAACAAAATCATTAAAATCGAGGTCTTGATCAATTAGATACTTAAAAAACTTTGGTCCCGCAGCATTTCTATTACCGTCTGGAAACATATCTCCCCAATTACTTCTTAGTGTTTCATAGTAATATTCTTCATTTTTGATTGTATTTTCATTAGCGTTTAATGCGCTAGAAATAATTGAGATAAATAATGGAATAATAATTAGTGCAAGATATTTGTTAAATTTAAAAGAAAAAAGAGCAGGTTGCATATTTCATAATTACACATGTGATTGAAATCTAGATCATAGGATATTGAGTAATAGATGTATGAAACTTGCTAAATTTACATACTTCGTACTTTTTGTTTTTTATTCTATGTCATCATTTGCTGAAAAAAGTTTTTTTAAAGATATAAGCAATCTCCTTCCTGACCAAAAACCAAGATTGAGCTACGGTGTTGCAGTTACTGATTTTGATAATGATGGGTCAGATGAGTTTATAGTTACAGGTTTTGGATATGAAAATCTCGCTCTAGGTTATGATGGAAACAGTCTTAAAAATAAAATTAAAGAAAATATTTTTAGTGACTTCAACAGGTCCACTATAGGAGTCGCTGCATGTGATATCGATAAAGACGGTCACGAAGAAATATATTTTTTGAACACTGACACCTACAGTGGCCAAAAGATGTACTCTGATAGATTACTAAAACTTGTAGATAAAAATATTGAAGACTTGTTTGAAAAAGACATTAATCAAGATGAATTAAACTTAACTGCTGGTCGATCAGTTGTTTGTGTAGACAGAGAAGGCAAAGGTAACTACGGAATTTATGTTGCTAACTATGGAGGTCCTACTCGTTTTTATGAATATATAGAAGATAGAGTGGTAGACTTAGCTGAAAGCCTTAAGTTAGATGAAATAACAGGTGGGAGAGCTGTAGTTGCTGGGCATATAATATCTGATCAAATGGATATTTTTGCAGCCAATGAAAGAGGTCCAAATTTTTTATATTTTAATAAAGAAGGAAAATTCTTGGATGTGGCAGGTCAAATGAATGTGAGAGATATCTATCAAAACGGTCGAGGCACAGCATTATCTGATATCTTGTACAGAGGTAGACTGGATATACTCAATGGTAATTGGGGCGGTTATCACAGAGCGTATGTTTATGATGAATACAAATTTAAAGATATAGCTGTTCCCTCTTTTGATGAACCTTCAAGAATAAGAACTGTTATATCTGCAGATTTTGATAATGATGGTTACGATGAAGTTTTTTTAAATAATATTGGCGAACCCAACAAATTATTCAAAATAGTTGAAAATGGTGTGTTTCAGGAAATTAAACTAAAAAATGCCTTAGAACCAAAAGGACTTGGAACTGGCGCTGCGGTTGCTGATATAGATAATGACGGTTTACTTGAGCTACTTATTTCGCATGGTGAGTCAGGATTACAACCGCTCTCATTATTTAAATTTAATTCAGATGAAAAAACGTCTTATTTGAGGATAAGACCTTTAAATATGCACGGTGCACCTGCAAGAGGAGCAACAGTTACACTAATAACAAATAAAAGAGAGCACTCTAAAACAATTGATGCTGGATCTGGTTATCTTTGTCAAATGGAGCCAGTGGCTCACTATGGGATAAGAGAAAATGAAACTGAATTTAAATTTAAGGTTAAATGGACCAACGGTGATGAGGATTTGTTTGATGTGAAAAATCTAAATGAAACAATCATCGTAAAACAACCATTATGACCAAAATTTTTTCAATATCATTAATATTTATATTCTCATTTTTACATGCTAGCGAAAGTAATATTGTTGACTCAATATCTGAGAATCAAAGATTACAAAAATTAAATGAACTTGTTATTGCTTCTGAGCTTTCAAATAATTTATTAGATTATGAAAATCTGACATTATTTGCTCCTTTAGATGATGCCTTTGCTGCTTTAAGTGCAAAAACTTACTATGGATATCTAAAAGAAAAAAATAAAGATCAACTTCAAAGTTTAATTAATTTTCATTTTGTTGAAGGCGAATTCACTACTGATAATGTTGAAGAAACAATCAACACCAAATCAATTAATGGTTTAGATTTAGAAATTAAAAAAACCAATGGGATTTTATATGTGAATGGTGCTGAAGTTGTAGAATCTAATATTAAGTTCTCTAAGGGTGTTATTCACTTGACTAACAGAGTGTTGATTCCTAAATAAAATTTAAAATTACTAATCTTCAACGACCATAGTATCTTTAGAACCTCCACCTTGAGAACTATTCACTATGGTGCTTCCTTTTTTTAAAGCAACCCTTGTTAAACCCCCCATAGTTACATAAGTCTCTTTACCAGATAATATGAATGGTCTTAGATCTTGGTGTCTTGGTTCAATGGAATTTCCTTGAAGTGTGGGTGTGGTTGATAAGATTTCCAAAGGTTGGGCAATATAGTTTCTAGGACTATGTAATATCTTTCTTGCGTATGCATCTCGTTCTGATTTTGTAGCTTTGGGTCCAACTAAAATTCCATAACCTCCCGACCCATCTGCAGGTTTAACAATCATTTTTGATAAATTTGATATGACATAGTCTCTTTGTTTTTTCTCATTACAAAGGTAAGTCTCGACTTGATTTAGCTTAGGATCTTCGTCTAAATAGTATTTTATTATTTTTGGAACATAAGAATAAATAACTTTATCATCAGCAACTCCGCTTCCAGGGGCATTGATAAGGCCGACATTTCCTTTCCTATAAGATTTATATAATCCAGAAACTCCCAATAGTGACTCTTTGTAGAAAGATTTAGGGTCTAAAAAAGTATCATCAATTCTTCTATAAATACAATCTACCCTCAATCCTCCTTTAACTGTTTTTACAAAAACCTTATCATTTTCCACATATAAATCCTTACCCTCAACCAATGCAATTCCCATTTGCTGCGCAAGAAACGAATGTTCAAAATAAGCAGAATTGTAGACTCCAGGAGTTAAGACAACCATGGTTGGATTATTTTTTTTGTAAGGAATAGCGTCTAACATACAATGGTATAATCTATTGCAATACTGATTGATGGAAGAAACTCTATAGCGTGTAAACAGTTCTGGGAAAACCTCTCCCATTACCATTCTGTTCTCTAACATGTAAGACACCCCCGAAGGAACTCTTAAGTTGTCCTCTAAAACCAGAAACTCTCCATTAATATTTCGAATTAAATCTATTCCAGAGATATGAGACCAAATTTTTCTTTTAGGTTTAAATCCCTCACATTGTTTTAAATAATTTTTTGAGTCAAAAACTAGCTCATATGGTAATACTTTATCTTTAAATATTTTTTTATCATTATAAACATCGTTTATAAAAAGGTTTAAGGCCTTACATCTTTGAATTAGTCCTTTTCTTACTTTAAGCCACTGTGATCTTAATATTATTCTTGGAATAATATCTAAAGGCCATTTTTTTTCTTCTGCAGCTTTTTTATCGGCGGAGTAAACTTTGAAATTAATACCCCGAGAACTAATAGTACTTTGACAATTGTTTTCGATACTAGCTAAATCTTTACTTGAATAGTTATTTAATATTTTTGAAATTACTTTTGCTTCTTTTCTGAGTTTTCTATCAGGCGTAAGATACTCATCATAACTATTTTTTGAGTTATAATTGTTCCAGCTTATAGACACATTTACAAAATACAGTAATTGCCAATTACTGGTTATGCATTGTTTAGATTGCTAATATGTAAATATTCGTTTGTATTTTTTTGAAATAAGCTATTTAATTGAAATATGACCTATTGTGTGGGTATTAAAGTAAATGAAGGAATGGTTTTTGCCTCAGATAGAAGGACACATGCGGGTTTAGATAACTATAACTCTTACACAAAAATGTATGTCCACAATGGTATTGATAGAAATATTGTTATTTTAACATCTGGTAATTTGGCAACATCTCAAGCTGTTTTTAATTCAATTGGTAAAGATTTAGAAGACCCCACTAACGGTAATAACTTAAATAATCTTTACAACCTGAATGAAATTGCAAAATATATTGGAAGACTGACAGTTCAACACTCATCTCCGGATGGCATAAATCAAGTAACTCTGGAGTTAGGATCAACATTTATTGTTGGTGGGCATATACAAAATCAAGAGTCTGATCTTTATTTGGTTTATCCCCAAGGAAATTTTATCAAGTCTAGTGAGTTCAAACCCTATCTTGTTATTGGGGAAATTAAGTACGGGAAACCCATATTAGATAGAGTAGTTAAATCAGATACCTATTTAGGTGATGCAGCCAGATGTGCTTTGATAAGTATGGATAGTACAATGAAAGCAGATTTATCTGTCGGCCCACCTATCGACTTGGTAGTTTATAAATATAATTTATCAAAAATAGTTTATCGGCAGTCTCTTGAAATCAATGATGAGGATTATCAATATATTTCAAAACAATGGGAAAAAGGAATTTTTGAGATTTTTAAATCTTTCGATCGCTTTAAATGGGAAGATTAAAATATGGAACCCTCTCCTTTTGTAGCAAATCTAGCAAGCATAATAGTAATTAGTTTAGCTTTATTCTCTTTTTTCTTGATGTTTAAAATGAAAGGTAAATATGTAGATATTGTATTTGGTTTTATTTTAGCAATTGTTGTTCTATTAAAAATTATTTACTGACAACAACCGTCGCCACAAGTGCAACAGCATGAGCAAGAACATCCACAATCGGGTTTTGGTTTATTTGTATCCATAAATTTTTAATACCATTATTTTTAAATAATTACAAATATATGAAATTAGTTGATAAATTTGGATTAATTAGCTAAATTCTGCATCTTAAAGAATATATGTATAACAAATCTCCAGTAAATATTGAAAAATGGTCTAATAATGACTACCCAATAAAAGATAAAGAAAAACTACTTGAGACATTTTCTTTATCTTTAAAAGAAATTTATTCTAATCCTGACATTCAAAATCAAATTGCTAGTCAAGAGGAATATAATTCTATTTATAACAAAGTGATGTTAAATCCAATATTTGACAGTCATCCTTTAGAATTTATATGGAGAGATAAAGAAGAAGATTTTTTATCTGATATTTCCTCAGCAATAAGCCTAGCCCATAATATTTTTGAAACTATTGAAACCAAAAATGCTTATTTAATTTCACTAGCTGTAGCATTTAAAAAATCAGCACCAAAAAATATTGATAGCAAGGTCCTAGATAAGGCTTCTGAACTTATATATGAAGCAATTTTTAATATTGAAAATTCCAATCAACAAAATAATTCAAAAATTGAAAACCTCAAAGATGATTATCGTTATACAACTGATGGTCAAGCACTAGCTTTTCAAATTCAATATCATCGATGGATGATATTGAATAAATCTACTCTTCCTGAAACAAGTTATATGAGAAATAGGTTTATTAATATTGTTATTAGAAAGAATTTTCCTAAGCATACTCCTAATCCTGAAAGCAAAACAGAGACAAGTTATGCAGAGTCTCATGCTAAATTGAAAGAGGAAATAACTAATCATATGAAATTTGAAAAAATCAAACTTTCAAATAAGGTCTTAGAAAAGTGGATTAATTCGTTTGTGAATAATGTGATGCTTGTTTATTACGGTTTCTATAAATGGGACAAGCTAAGAGGAGATTTTTATAAGGTCATAGATTTAGAGAATTTCAAATTTGGTGAAAAAATACCTGATCAATTTGAAAAAAATAATGAAGAATTTTCAAAATTCATAAATTTTTCTTAATTTCTAATAAATTTTATCTTGTAAATTAATTATGTCAGCTATCATTGAATTAACTAAAAACCCTAATTTTATGAGGTTTGTTTCGTTTGGTTGTTTAGCTATTACATTTGTTACATGGCGTTTGAGCCAAAGTAATACTAAATGGAAAATTGTTTATGAAAGTTTTAAATACCTTACTGCAGGATGTCTTTTGTTAATGTTTTTCAATATGTATTAATAAGTTATATTACTCTTTTAATATGCCGCCGTAGCTCAGTGGTAGAGCACACCCTTGGTAAGGGTGGGGTCGGAAGTTCAATTCTTCTCGGCGGCACCATATTTATAATCCAGCTTGTACTCTGGAGGGTACTGACTCTTTTATTTTCTGAGAGATTAATGTTTCACATGAATAACCAAGATTTTCTATATCCAAATCTTCACAATTTCTAGCAAAATGTATTTCGTCCGCAAAATATTCTTGATGAGAATAATCTAAAAAAGATCCATAGATACCAAATTGAAAAACTGCCTTGTTTCTATCTTTTTCTATACCAGGTAACTGTTCCCATAATGTTTGATTATTTTTTGATATGACAAGTTCACCGTTCATCCAAATTTTATGAAAAGCTTGATCTATATTTTTATTATCGAAATTTATATTAAAGACAAAGTCATACCATCTATTTCTTTTTATCTCATCAGTTTTTAAAATTGAGTATTCTTGGAATTGTGCACTACAAAATTGATGTTTATTTTCACCGCCTGCCCCTGGAGAGCAATTATTATTACCTTCTGGATATAATTTAATACCTTTAGCTGATTCATGTGACCAAATTAAACCTCTACTTTTAACTATATCAATCATAAACATTGGAGGTAAATAGTCCCAGTCACTATGAAATTGTAAAAGTGCTTTTTTCATTGTCGGCATTTCAAATTTATCTGGTAAGTAAAAAGAAAAGCTAACCCAAATATTTCCTACAAATCCAGTATCATGTCTTGGCTCAACTCTTTTTTGTTTTTCACCATTTGGGCGTTTACAATCCTCATCTCTTTGAAAACATTCGTCACCTGGGGCTTGAATAAAAAAAGATGTTTCTCCAAAACGGGTTGGTGAACTTACAACAGAAAATAATTTAATATTTTTTTTATTTTCATATGCTTGCATCTCTTTTCTACCTGTAACCCTCCAGTCATTCCAGCCTTGTAAAGTTGTGTCATTAGGATTTTCTATTCCAAGATTTTTTTTATATAAGTCATTTGTAAACGCCAAGTTTTCAGAAGATAATTGTTTAAGAGTAGCTTTAATATATTCGTTAGAGTCTTGGTCGCCCCAAGAAGCCATTCCTTCAAAAATGACTTCATTATCTTGATTTTTCTTTTTTAAAGTAATCTTTACTTTTTCTGGGCAATCGCAGGATATGTCTAAATTTCCAATGATAATAATATCATCATTTTTTTGGTTGATTTTTATGCTTTTTCTGTACTTATTTCCAATACGCACTCCGTCATTGAAAGTTATATTTTTTACCTCTCCATTCACAAAATTGACTTCATCAATCGCATCTTGATTACTATCAGTGATAGTTTTTTTATCATCTGCAAATACTAATGTTTCCCATTCTAAGATATATTGTCCATCTATTTGAGGGATATTTGAATTTTCAAAAGAATTTAGAGTGTCACCATCAATCTGTTTGCCGTCTTTAAATGTTAAGCCCCAACTTAGGGTGGGTATGAAAAAAAATAAAACAATTAACTTGTTCATTACATATTTGTTATAAAATAACAAAATAAAAAACTTTCAAAATTTTTAAAGATTAAATAAATAAAAGTTTTCATTTTTACTTTTATGAAAGAGATGGATGTTTCTATTCTTTTAGACAATACAATATTTTCAATAATTTTTACCATGAGGCCTCTATAAAATATGGTGTTATAATTTTACCATCTAAATCTTTCAATGACTCACAACTATATCCGAGATCTTTCAATAGATTAGAAAACCCCTCTGCTGTACATTTCTTTGCTCTAGCAATACCGTCATACCAAGCAACTATTTTACCGTTAAAACTTTTTGGAGCATTATTTTGGTAAATACCATATCTAAATGAAGGTCCATAAGATTTACCTTTGTAACTATATGTATTTGTTATAAACCCTTCTTCAGAATATTTTAAATCTCCATTTACATACATATTGAAAAACCCTTTTTTGCCCCACTGAGCATGAAGAATAATATCGTGCCACTGGTTAAATAAAATATCTTTTGGAATGATTGTGCTATTTTCGTGATTTTCAACAACACCATCTTTTGTACAATGCTGTCGCGAAATAACTAAACCCTCATATTTTTTTTTATATTGCAATATAAATACATTTTCAGATCCATAATCTCGGCATTGAGGAAAAACCTTGTTTTCATTAGCTAGTTTCATTTGCCCAAATTGAATTAAATGGTTGTCAATTTCTTTATGAGAAGTTGAAGAATAAGTAAGCTCAGAATTGTCTATAAAAAATGACCATGCATACCAATTTTCTCCACTTTCTTTCGTATTTATATACGCCTCAGTTCTTCCAAAAGAACCTTTAAATTTTCCCCTTCCACAGTCAAAACCACTACAATCAAAAGCTCTTAATTCAAATCGATGTGAAGAACCACCAAATCTTGAAAATTCATTGTCAACATTTTGACTCCATTCTTTACTTGCGTCTAAATCATGCTTTTCAATGGTTAGCCAACCATATCCCTTATAGGCACCTAATTGTTTACCATCACTAAAAGTTAGTCCCCAACTCAGGATAGGAATGAAAAAGAATAAAAAAACAAACTTATTCATATTTATTTTTGTTATAAATTAACAAAATAATATTTTTTTTCAAATCTTTTGCTAACAACTTTGAATTTAATAAATTATTAAGCTAATTTTATAAAATTAACCCTAACTAAAGAAGGTGTGCAGAAATTACACACTTTTTTATGTTTTTAACTGTAAACCTTTGTTTAGCATTACCCAAAAGAACAAGTTTTTGTCGATTTTTGTTCATTATGGTAAGAAAGTAGACTATTGGTAAGGGTGGGGTCGGAAGTTCAATTCTTCTCGGCGGCACCATATTTCAATGATATATTGAATATAATTAAAGAATTTTTGAAAAATGAAAACAAATAGAGTTATGCTTATTACTGGTGCCACTTCCGGTGTAGGTAAAGCTTTAGCCGAGTATTACTATAAAAAAAATTACAAATTAATACTTGTTGGCAGCAGAAGAGAGAAAGTAGAAAAACAATCAACTAAATACAAGAAAAATACACTATTTATTTGTGCTGATTTGACAAAATCAAAAGACATAAAAAGAATTGTTGATGAGTCAATTAAGAAATTTAAAAAAATTGATATCTTAATAGCAAATGCGGGGTTATACGAACCAGATAAAATAATATCTGGTGACCCAGATAGATGGGATCGTGTAATAAGTGTTAACGTAACAAGTGTCTTTAGACTTATAAATTTAGTTTTACCTCACATGAAAAAAAATAAATTTGGTGATATTGCAATAACAAGCTCAATTTCAGGTCACCAAGCTATACACTGGGAGCCGATATATAGTGCATCAAAACATGCAATTCAATCATTTGCTCATGGGCTAAGAACACAAGTTTCTAAAAATAATATTAGGGTTATTTCAATAGCACCTGGAATGATTATGACAGAATTATGGGATTTAGAACCAATAAGGGATAAAAAATATATCAATAACATGATTAAAGAGGGAAATGCATTAGATGTAAAAGAGGTTGTATCTTGTTTTGATTTTGCATTATCTAGGGGTAGAGGAGCTAATATTAGAGACTTAGTTATTCTTCCAACAAATCAAAACCTTTAGTAAGTCTTTTCTGAATGCGTGAATATAAATATATAGAAAAAATTTTAAGTAATCTTATTTCTGAAAGAGAATTATCATATTTGTCTCTGGATAAATCAAATGATGATTTATCAAAACTTTTTAGAGCTTTTATTATACAATTTTTTAAAAATAGCCATGATTATAAAAAGTCTTTAGACATTTTAAAATCTGAAGAAAATAATCCATCTTTAAATTTATTTGAAAAATTTTTTAGCATGGATATTAAGAATATTTCATATAAATATGATCCTCTATCAGAGAAAAATTTATGGAATTTATTTTGTCCAGAAGCATCAGAAGCTTCTGAAGATCCAAATGCTTTAAAAGAAAGATTATTAAAAAAAAGAAAATTAAGTAATCTTTATCAAAGTAAAAAGACTTTATCAAATCCTTCAAAGGAAATCTTATTTTCTAGTAATGTGTTAATTACAACTCCTTCAGATTTTTCCTCCCCAAATATTCCTGAAGAAATTAAATATGAAGTACTAGAATTTAAAAATATTAATCAAAGTTTTTGGTATGACCATCCTATTCCATTAGACGCATCAAAAGATGAAAATGAAATTATATATGGATTGGAAAATCTTGATAATGCTTTAGCTTTTGAAGTTCAAAGAAATAATATTGATAAATTAGATAAAATCACACTTGTTTTATCAGTCTCTGTCACTCATCAAGGTTTAGAGAAAATTGCTCTTAAATATTTAAAATCCATCATCAAAACAAACTTAAAATTAAAGCATATTGATGTGTTTTTGTTTGATGAGGATATCTGTAATAAGATTACTTCAATAGTATTCCCAGATAAAGATCAGACAAATAACATTATGGGCGTAAATGGAAATTATGGACGACATTTTACGTTTTTAAAATACATACTACTACTTTGGAATAAGTTTGTAGACTCAAACATTAGTTATAGCTTTAAAATAGATCTAGATCAAATTTTTGATCAAGAGGTTCTTTTAAAAACAACAGGATTTTCAATTTTTGAGATTTTTAAAAATCAAAAATATTGGGGTGGTATGGCTACTGATCAAAATGGAAAAAAAGTTGATCTTGGACTGTTAGCTGGTGCTCTAGTAAACAAAAAAGATATCTCTAAAAGCCTATTTACACCCGATGTTAAAAGACCTGATAATAATGATTTATTTTCAAAACTAACTTCAAAGAATATTTTTTGTCCAGAGTGGCCACAATCAGTTTCTACTGAAACTGAACTAATGTACCGTTCAGATGATATTCAAAGAATTCATGTAACTGGTGGTACAACTGGAATAACTTTAGATAGTTTAAAAAAATGGGTGCCCTTTACGCCTAGTTTTATAAATAGAGCTGAGGATCAAGCTTTTGGTATTTCTACTATTCAAGAAGGTAAATATTTAAGTCATATTCATGGAAAAGATTTAATCATGAGGCATGACAAACATGCCTTCGCAATGAAAAGTATAGAGATTTCTAAATTTGGAAAAGAAATTGGAAATTTGGAAAGAATATTGTTATTTAGTCAATACGCTGATGAGCATGAACTAGGTTATGAAAAATTAAAACATTGGTTATGGCCGTTTACTTCATCTTTTCTATCGAAGTACCCTGATCTTTTAACTGGGCTTATATTTTTAATTGATGGATGTTTTAATGGAGGTGACTATGTCAGATCTGGATCGAAAAGATTAATGGAAACTCATATTTTTTGTAAAACAAAATTAAATACACAACTTAAAAATGAAAAAATTTTTTGGAAAGAACTTGTGGAAAGATTAGAGAATTTCAAAGATTTTAACAATAATCTCAAATCAATTCTTAGTACGAATAGAGTCTAACCCGCTTTAACTACAATTTTAGTTTTATTGTATAATTGCTAATAAATTAGTATTAAATGTAGTTATGGGTTTAGAAATTAGAAAGTTTGTAAACTACTCTGAAATAGTACATATAGAAGGTTTTAAAAAAGCTGATAAACCTCTGCATATATTTGCTGTTGCAGCTGTAATAAAAAATCCTTGGTCTGGTAAATATATTGATGATTTAAAACCAGAAATTCAATCATTTGCACCAATTTTAGGACAAGAATTATCTGAGAGAATACTTAAAATTGCTGGAGGTCCCGATCAAGTTGAAGCCTACGGTAAGGCTGCAGTAGTGGGAACTGAGGGGGAAATGGAGCATGGTTCTGCCTTTACTCATACACTTAGATTTGGAAACTTTTTTCGAAATGCAGTTGATGCAAAAACTTATCTAATTTTTACAAATACCAGAGGGCCAGCTAATGCCCCTATAATGATACCCTTAATGGACAAACACGATCCTGGCAAAAGATCTCATTATCACACAATTCAATTTGCTATTTCAGATAGCCCAGCTGCGAACGAAATTGTTATTGCTTTGGGTGGAGCTGACGGTGGAAGACCCCATCATAGAATTGGAGATCGATATCAAGATTTAAAAGAACTTGGTAATGATATCGATGATCCTGCGAAAAAATAAATCTCAAAACGGTATTGCTTTTCATAAATCGGGTAAGGGAAATCCGATTGTTTTAATTCATGGTCTTGGGCTGAGTGCAGAATGTTGGTACAAACAAATTTCTGTTTTAAAAAAAAATTATACTGTTTATGCCTTAGATTTACCCGGACATGGTAAAAGTGATCTTTTATCACAAGCAAAACCTCAACTAAAAAACTACAGTAATAAAGTAATAAATTTTATTAAAGATAAAAAAGTTATTAAGCCAATTTTAATTGGACACTCTTTGGGAGCTTTAATAACTATTCAAATAGCGGGTCTAAATCCAAAACTATTAAAATCAGGTATTGCTGTATCACCAGTTTTTAATAGATCAAAATTAGCATTAAAAAAAGTTCAAGTTAGAGCTAGAGAGTTAGAATTGAATACTGATAAAAAAAATATTGCCGAGGAGCCTCTTAAAAGATGGTTTGGTTCATCAAAAACTAAAATTGCAATTGATAATTATAAATTTGTTAAAAGATTAATAAAAAATAATAAGAATTCATTTAATTATAGAGGGTACTCGATTGGTTATAAAACTTTTTCAGAAATTAAAGGAAACACCAATGAGGTGATTAAGAAAATTAAATGTCCAATGATGTTCATTACAGGTGAAAAAGATCAAAATTCCTCCCCTTTGATGTCAAAAAAATTAGCTAGATTTCATAATAGTAAAGTATTGATTATAAAAAATGCAAGGCATGCTTTATTTTTAACTCATTTCAATCAATTTAATTTTCATTTAAATCAATTTATTAAGGGTTTAGAGTATTAACGGTTAAATCAAATTATGAAATTTTCCTTATTCGTTCATATGATCAGAGATAATGCTAATCAATCATACACTCAATTATATGAGGATTTCATTAGTCTATGCCAAATGGCGGATCAAAGTGACATGAGAGCAATCTGGACTGGTGAGCATCATGCGATGAACTATGCGATTGCTCCAAATCCCTTTATTACTATTGCTGATCTCTGCCGATATACAAAAAAGATAAAACTGGGAACAGGAACACTAATCGTTCCTTTTTGGCATCCAATTAAATTAGCTGGCGAAGCGGCTATGACTGACGTCTTGTCTAACGGCAGATTAGAATTAGGCCTTGCTAGAGGGGCTTACTTGTATGAATACAACAGAATTATCCCTGGAATGGATGCTATGGATGCTGGTTTGCGCATGAGAGAAATAGTTCCTACACTTCAAAAGTTGTGGAAGGGTGATTATGCTCACGATGGAAAATATTTTCAATTTCCAAGCACAACTTCTATTCCCAAACCTTTACAAGACAATGGACCCCCAATATGGATAGCAGCCAGAGACCCTAATAGCCATGAATTTGCTATAGCTAATGATTGGGATGTTCAAGTAACACCACTATGGAAAGGCTTTGGTGAGATTGAAAGATTAAAAAATATATTTGATGATATATGCACCAAATATTCCGATAAGCCTAAACCCTTATCAATGATTCTCAATCACTGTTATATAGGTAGTAATGATGATGACATACATAAAGGTGCTGTCGCTGTATCAAAATTTTATAATAACTTTGGCGCTTGGTTTAAAAACAATCGATCAGTTATCCAAGGAACAATAGATCCTCTTACTCAAGAGGAATTAGACAATAATGAAATGTGTTCTCCAAATGAGATGAAAAAAAATCAAAATATTGGAACCTTAAACGAAGTTATTGATAATATTAAACTATATGAAGATTTAGGCTTTGATGAGTACTCTATTTGGATTGACTCTCACTTAAGTATAGCAGATAAAAAAGTTTTTTTAGATAGATTTATCTCTGATGTAATGCCTCGGTTTCAATAATGGGAAAATTAACTAATCACTATCAACTTTATATTAATGGAGAATGGCAATCTGGGTCCAAAGGGCAAATAATGCACTCAGAAAGTCCCCACAATAATAAACCTTGGGCTAGTTTTGATTGTGCTAGTAAAGAAGATATAGATGATGCAGTAGGTTACGCAAAAGACGCACTAGCTTCTGAAGTTTGGGGTTCGTTAAATGCTACTGAAAGAGGAAAATTATTATTTAAACTTGCCGACTTAATTGAAAAAAATGCAGATAAAATTGGAGAGATAGAAACAAAGGATAGTGGAAAATTATTAGCTGAAACAGTTACTCAAACTAGATATGTCTCTGAATATTATAGATATTTTGCAGGATTAGCGGATAAGATTGAGGGCTCTACTCTACCCATTGATAAGAAAGATATGCATGTCTACACAACACACCATCCAATTGGTGTAGTGGCTGCCATTGTTCCTTGGAATGCTCAAATGTTTCTAACTGCTACGAAATTAGCACCTGCACTTGCTGCAGGATGCAGTGTTATAATAAAAGCATCAGAAATAGCCCCTTGTGCGATGTTTGAATTATCAAAATTAATCCATGAAGCTGGATTCCCAAAAGGAGTAGTCTCGATAGTAACTGGTGATGCGGAAAATTGTTCAGCGCCTTTAACCTCACACCCTGATATTGATAAAATAGCTTTTACTGGAGGGACTGATACAGCTAAAAAGATTATTCAAAACTCCTCAAATAATTTTGCTGCAACTAATCTAGAGCTCGGAGGAAAATCTCCCATGATTATTTTTGAAGATGCTGACCTTGAAAGTGCTACAAATGGAATAATTGCAGGAAACTTTGGTGCCTCCGGACAGTCTTGTGTTGCTGGTAGTAGAGTAATAGTCCATAAAAAAATATCAAAAAAAATAATTGATTTAATTGTACAAAAATCAAAGTCAATTATCGTAGGAGATCCTGAAGATTCAAAAACTAATCTAGGTCCACTTTGCACAAAAAATCAAATTCAAAAAATTGAACAAACACTAAAAAAATCAATTCAACAAGGAGGAAAAATTATCATTGGTGGAAATAAAATTAGTGGAGAAGGTAATTACTTTGAGCCAACTTTAATACATTGTCCATATAGTGAAATCGAAACACTTAAAATTGAAATGTTTGGGCCAGTGATCTCAATAATAGAGTTTGAGAATGAGGCAGAAGCAGTCAATATTGCAAATAGCTCAAAATATGGACTTGGGTCAGGAATTTTTACAAGAGATTTAGCTAGAGCACATCGAGTATCAAGACAAATTCGAGCAGGAATTTGTTGGATAAATACATATCGAGCAATATCACCTATTGCACCTTTTGGAGGTTTTAATCAATCTGGCTATGCAAGGGAGGCTGGAAAGCAATCCATTCTAGATTACACAAGAACAAAGACAACGTGGATTAATATATCTGATGACCCCATGACTAATCCTTTTATTATGCGCTAGTTTAGAAATCTGAAAACAATTCAGCAAAAATACTCAGATCGACATACTGAATAAATAATTCACTTGCAGCTGTTACTCCTTGATCTTGCATAAGTTCTCCCATTGCTAATTCACCCAAAAGTTCAAATGCATAAAATACACTTTCTTCACCCTCATATTTAATAGCTTGATTTAATTCATCATTACATTTGTAGGCAAATACATTAGTCATATAATCAGCAACTCTTATATTTGCCATTTCAACGTCATCTGCTGTAAGGTTTGACATTTGACTTAACTGAGGATGAAAGGAAATTGTAACATAGATCCATTTTACTAAATCAGTTTTTTCTTGGGCTGTAGTTTTAGTGACTAAACATTTGGCAAAATCGTCAGTAAACGGTCCAGCAAATGAATTCATATTAAAAGAAATTAAAATTATAAAAAGATATGATGTGAATTTTTTCAATGATCCATCATATCAATTTTTTAGAGATAATCTTAGTTAATTAATATTTAAAATAATAATAAAACAGAAAAGGACCTCCGATGTCTCGACCTCGCTTTGGTTTCCCTCTTCGCGGCCTCTACTTCTTTGGTCCTTTTCCTCGTTTTGGGAAGTTTCCAACCCTCTACATTTTTTATGATAAATTAATTAATTTTTTTTAACAATTATAAAAATTAAATATTTTCATTTTTCTGTTTATAATTTGTGAATAAGTTTTATTTGGTATTAAATACTTGATAACTCTTCAATCACATTTTTAACGTGATCTTTTACTCTTACATTACTCCAGGTCTTAATAATATTACCTTTTTTATCTATTAATACTGTTGATCTGATTATTCCATAATATTCCTTTCCCAAAAATTTTTTTAACCCCCAAGCTTTATATTTTTTAAGGACTGTTGTTTTTTCATCATATAATAAATCAAATCTTAAATTATTTTTTTTAATAAATTTTTTATGACTTTCAATTGAGTCTTTAGAAACACCCACTACTATTGCGTTAAGCTTATTTATAGTTTTGAGAGAATTATTGAAATCATTGGCCTCTAGAGAGCATCCAGATGTATTATCTCTAGGGTAAAAATATAAAATTATATTTTTCCCAAGCTGATCTCGTAGGTGAAATGTTCCTGAAGTACTGGGTAATTTAAAATTAGGAGCTTTCATAATTAAATTCTATTTAAAGTTATATTTCTCACATATAAAGTCTGCCATTGCAAAAGATGATGTCCATGCTGGAGAAATGGCATTTAGAATATGTATAATTTTATTTTGCTTAATAACTACAAAATCATTAAATAGTTTTTTACTTTTTTTATCAAATATTTGAGATCTGATACCCACTTTACTACTCAATTCAATATTAGAAGGTTTATGTTTAAAATAAACATTAGATGATTTCCTAACATTAAATAAAAATAAATTTTTGAACTCATTTATTGCTAAATTTCTTAAGTTATTTTCATTAAAAAATATTTTTAAAATAAATTTATAACTTAAATTAAAAAACTCTAACAAATTAAATTTATAAAAGGGCTTATAGGCCTCTCTTCCAAATACTGGTGTATTACTAGGGCCTAAATATAAGTTTCCAGCTTTGTCATATACGGTGTGAATTCCCAAAAAAGGATAATCTAAATTAGGTACTGGATATATTAATCTATTAGGAATTTCATTTTTATCACTAAAGTTAATTTTCCAATATTTTCCCTTGAAAGGCAGAGATGTATAATCAGTTTCTAAATTTGCCTTTTTAGCTAAATGGTCAGCGTGCAAGCCTGCAGAATTAATAATAAAATCAAATTTATTAATATTGCCTTTTATGGTGATAGAAGTATTTTCTGATGATATTTCATCTACCTTAAAGCCATATTTTATTATCACATTTCTTTTTTTTAATATCTCAATTAATTTATTAGATACTTCTTTTGGATCTGCTAGAGCAGTATCTTTTATGAATAAAGCATCATTGTATAAAGGATTACAATTTGGTTCTATTCTTGTAATTTCCTCTATACTATTTAATTTCTGAGCTTCGACCCCCACTTCCTTTGATCTTTCATATAATAAATTCAAGGTTTCAATATCATTTTTTGTTTTGGGGAGTAATAATTTTCCACAATTATTTATATAAAGATTATTATCAACAATAAATTTTTTCATTAATTTTGCCCCTTTAATACAAAGATTTGATCTTAAAGTATTAGGTTGATAGTAAATTCCTGAATGAATGACACCACTATTTCTTCCAGTTCCATGTGATAGTGAGTCTTTTTCTTTTTCAAAAATAGTTACTTCTATATTCTTTTCTGTCAAAGTAAGTGCAAGTGTTAGGCCTACTATTCCTGAGCCGATAATAGCAACTTTCATTATTTTTTTAATTTATCTAAAAGGTAAAATTCTATTGGTGAAAATTGACTTTTGTTATTTGATATAAAGTCATCAACTAACTTTAACTTGTGATCTTCCATTTCAATAACTTTGCGGATATTTAAATCCACGTAAAGAGAGCATACTTCTGAGGTAGCTGCTCTAAAATTTCCACTCTTACTAATAATTTCTAGTTGATAAACAAATCTTTTCTTGTCACGATCTAAAAATAATAAATTTATATCAACCTCATCGCCTTCTTTAACTTCTTGAATATATTTAGTATGAGACTCTACAGCAAATGTTGATCTTTGTTCTGTTTTTGCTGACTCTCCACCCATTTGAAATCTATCCAGTAATACGTCCCAGCCTTGATCAAATAAATGAATATAAAAGGCTAAATTCATATGGCCATTGTAATCTGTCCAATCTGGGATTATTTTTTCTGTTCTAAGATATATTGACATTAATTGATACTATAAAAATTATTAAATATTAACATTGAAAAATAAAGTAATAATATTTTTATAATATAAAAGGGGGTAAAAATGAGAATAGGTTTTATTGGATTGGGTAATGTAGGAGGAAAACTTGCTAATAACCTTCTTGAAAATAGTTTTCAAATTACAGTTTTAGATAAAAATAATAAATTAATGGATAAGTTTAAATTAAAAGGCGCTGACACAGCTAAATCAATAAAAGATCTAGTAATCAGCGCTGATATTTTGATAACTTGCCTTCCTTCCCCTAAAATATGTGCAGAAGTTTTAGAGTCTAAAGGAGGTATTATAGACACAATACAAAAAGATCAAATTTGGATTGAGATGAGCACAACTGAAGATGGTCAATTAAAAAGACATGCTTCATTAATTCAACAAAAAAATGCAATAGCCTTAGAGGCACCTGTAAGTGGGGGTTGTCATAGAGCTTCGACTGGAAATATTTCTATTTTTGTCGGAGGAAGTAGAGAAGGATTTGATAAAGCTATGCCTGTTTTAAGATGTCTAGGAAGAAAAATTTTGTATACAGGTGATTTTGGAAGTGCTTCTGTATTGAAGGTTATTACTAATTATTTGGCTACAGTTCACTTGGTAGCATTAGGAGAGGCTTGGACTATAGCCAGTAAATCAAATTTAGATTTAGTTAAAACATTTAAAGGTATTGCCGCTTCATCAGGTAACTCATTTGTCCATGAAACTGAGAGTCAAGTTATATTAAACGGATCTTATAATATAAATTTTACTATGGACTTAGTAGAGAAAGATGTGGGACTATTTCAAAGTCTAGCAACTAAACTTGGAGTTGAATTAGAAATTTCTCCTATTGTTTTAGACATTATCAAAGATGCAAGAAAAACTTTTGGTGATCGTGCTTGGTCGTCTATGGTAGTTAAAAGGATTGAAAATAAACACAATACTGAATTTAGAGCTGAGGGATATCCAGAAGAGCTTGTGGATTATGAGGAAAAAAGCCTTGGTTATGAGATATGATAATTTGAGGTATTTGTTATTATTTATTTATGAATTTCATAACTGATGTAATTCTTCCCTTAGCCTTAGCTTTTATAATGTTCACTTTAGGCTTAGGTTTAACCTTTTCTGATTTTGCAAGAGTGGCGAAGACTCCTAAGAATTTTATTATAGGACTAATTAGCCAATTAATTTTTCTACCACTAGTCGCTTTGATAATAGTTTTTGTTTGGCCACTTCAACCTGAATTAGCTATAGGGTTAATATTAATTGCTGCAGCACCAGGAGGTGTTACTTCAAACATTCTTACATCTTTTGCAAAAGGTGATGTTGCATTGTCTATATCTTTGACTGCGGTTATGAGTCTTTTATGTGTTATATCTGTTCCTTTAGTTTTGGGTGTTTCAATGGGATTAATATCTGATAATTCTTTGGGTTCAGTCTCCTTAACTGGAATTGCTATCAGTATGTTTTTGATAGTGACATTACCTGTTTTAATTGGAATGACTTTTCGAGCAAGCTTATCCTATTTAACAAAAAGAATAGAGAAATTTGCCAAAATTCTTTCAACAGCTTTGTTTGTTTTAGTTTTAATTGGGGCTATTTTAGCTGAAAGAGAAAATTTAATAGAATATTTTGCTCAAACTGGACTAGTGGTTCTTATTTTAAATTTAATAATGATGATCATTGCTTTTTATTGGGCAAAGATGTTTGGCACTGGCGCCTCCCAACAAAAAGCTATTTCTTTAGAGTGCGGTCTTCAAAATGGAACTCTAGCTATTTTTGTTGGCACAAGTGTCTTTGGAGGTGGTCTTTACATTATTCCTGCAGCTACTTATAGCGTTATTATGTATTTAACGTCTTTATTATTTGTTTACTTTATCAGAAATCGCTAAATATAAATTTTATCTGCTAGTCCAAAGCAAAGAATAGCCCATCCAATTGCAAGTCCACCGGTAGATAGATATCCCTCTCTTGAATATTGATCTGTTCTGCCTAATTTATCGACTTCACCAGTATAATAAGCTGCTATAGCTATTATGGTCATGATAATAAACATAAAATTAAAAAATGCCCAAGTTGCAGCTGTTCCTCTGAATAAAATATATAATTGCATTAGCACAGCTCCTAAAATTACTGCACCAGCAAATCTTGCAAAAAAGGCAGCTGTCACATCAACACCATATTTGCTTATAAAGTTTTTAGTGTTAAACAAACAATTGTAAGCATAAAAAGCGTTCATGGCCAAAATTATTAAAAATATTACTAAGTAAAATATACCATTAAAATTTTCTAACATATGAATCTCCTAGAATCAATTTTAACAGATTTTTAATTTCATTGTTACTTTGTTTTCATAATAAAAATGAAATTTAATTGCTATTATTTTTTAATTTTTTATGACATGAATATTTAAATAAATCTATGATCGAACTCGATATATTTTCAGACACAGTTTGTCCTTGGTGTTACATTGGTAAGAAACGGTTAGAGAAAGCAATCAGTAATCATAAAAATTTAGATTTTAAACAAACATGGAGACCTTTTCAGTTGAATCCTGGCATGCCACCTGATGGTATGGATAGACAGGAGTATTTAATTTCTAAATTTGGTAGTGCCGATGCAGCAAAAACAATCTATGACAATATCTATGATGAAGGGCTTTTAGAGGGAATTAATTTTAACTTCGATTCTATTCTAACAACTCCAAATTCATTTAATTCCCATAGGTTATTAGCTTTAGCATATAAACAAGGTACTCAAGAAAATGTCTTAGATAGTTTATTTGAGTCTTATTTTCTAAATGGTGAGGATATAGGTGACCCTAACATATTACTGGATATTGCGATTAAACATCAAATTGATGCTGAGGATTTTAAAACCTATTTATCAGATCAAGAAAATATTGAGCCTTTAGCTAATGAAGAAATAGAAGCAAGAAAAATGGGTATTAATAGTGTACCAACCTTTATAGTGAACAAACAAATAGTTATTAATGGTGCTCAAACATCTGAAAATTTTGATATTATTTTTAAAAAACTTACAAATAACATTAATTAAAAATAATTAGTAGTGGTGCTTTTTTTCTATATATTTTTTAAATGTCTTTAAAGCTCAGTGATATATCTTCATATTTAAGTTTTGCAAAAAAACTCTCAAATACTTCAGAGGGGATTTTGAAAAAGACTCCCTCTAATCGTATAAAAATTAATTTTAAATCAGATAAGTCACCAGTTACCAAAATAGATATGGAAATTGAGAGAAAATTACGATCAATGATTAATAAAAGATTTCCTGATCATGGAATATTTGGTGAGGAATACAAAAATAAATCAAATAACTCATCATTCTTATGGGTAATTGATCCAATAGACGGTACTAAAAATTTCATCAATGGTAATAGTAATTTTGGTACATTAATTTCTTTATGTATAGATTACACACCTGTTATTGGAATAATTAATTGTCCGGATATTAAAAAAACCTGGATTGGAATAAGAGATAACGGTGCCTATTGTAATGGAAAAAAAATTAATAAATCTTCAAACAATCTACCTTTATCGAAACTTTATTTTAGTACCTCTGGTATGACCGCTTTCAAATCAAATAGTAAAAATAAAAAATATAATTCCTTGATTAAAAAAACTAAATATGCAACTTTTGGTGGTGACTGTGTGCAGTACGGGCTTTTAGCTGAAAAAAGAATACCGCTAGTAGTGGAGTCTTTTTTAAAACCTTATGACTATATTCCTTTAATTAATATTGTTGAAGAAAGTGGTGGAATAATTAGTGATTGGAAAGGTAATCCTTTAGATTTTAAATCCAATGGTGATGTAATTGCATCAATATCGAAAAAAGCTCATCAACAGTTTATAAAGATTTAATATTGTCCTGTAATACAATTTGAAATGAGTTCTTTAAATTTTTCTTCGCTCATCTCTAGTGGGTTAGCTCCTGTGCTTGGATCTTCTTGAGCTAATGGTGCTAATTTCACTTCATCCCCGTTGTTTACACCCATATCTCTGAGAGTTTCAGGTACCTGCATTTCTTTTTTTAGTTCAATAATCCAATCAACAATACCCTCAAAACCATTTTTAATATCTAGAAAGTTTGCCAATCTTATAAATTTTTTTTCAATTGTACTGCGGTTATAGTTCAATACAAAAGGCATAACTGTTCCATTTGTGGTTCCATGATGGGTATTATATAAAGAGTTTACTGGATGAGTAATCGAGTGAATAGCTCCTAAACCTTTTTGGAACGCAGCTGCACCCATCATTGATGCAACTAACATATGAGATCTTGCTTCAATGTTGTTTCCGTTGTGATAAGCCTCTTGAATGTTTTCTTTGACTAACCTTAACCCCTCTAAAGCTGTTCCCTCTGCCATAGGATGATAAAAAGGAGAGGAATATGCTTCTATACAATGCGCTAAAGCATCCATTCCTGTGCCTGCAGTAATATTTTTTGGTAAATTGACAGTAAGAACTGGGTCTAAAATAGCAATTTCAGGAAGCATTTTAGGATGAAATATAATCTTCTTCTTTAAGTTTTCCTCATTAAGAAATACTGAAGCTCTTCCTACTTCTGAACCTGTTCCTGCGGTTGTTGGTACTGCTATAATAGGTTTAATTACATTTGAGTCAGCTCTTGTCCACCAATCACCTATGTCTTCAAAATCCCATAGAGGGCGTGTCTGATGAGCCATAAAAGCAATCCCTTTTCCAGTGTCCATACCTGATCCTCCACCAATAGCTATGACACCGTCGTGATTACCCTCATTAAAAATTTTAACACCATTAATGACATTGGAGCCAGTAGGATTACCTTGTACTTCAGAATAGATGTTTGTTTTTTGTTTTAAATCTGAGTTCATTTGTTCAATTATTGAAGTTTGTAATAGGCCTGGATCTGTGACTATGAGAGGGTTGTTTATTTTAAGATGATCACAAGCATTTTGAATTTCCTTAGATCGATTTTCTCCAAACCAAACTGTTGTAGGGTAGTTCCAATTCATACTATTCATTTTTGAAGTTTTTAAATAACCTTTCTAATGTGGAAACTTTGAGGTCTTGTAAATTGATCAAAAGCAAGTGTAGATAATGAGCAGCCAATACCTGTATCTTTTACTCCCGTCCATGCGAGGGCAGGATCTAAATAATCACACCTATTCATAAAAAAAGTTCCTGTTTCAATTGATTTACCGAAATCTTTTGCGAATTCAGTATCTTTTGTCCAGACAGATGCTGTTAAACCATAAGGGCTATCATTCATCAAATTTTTTGCTTCCTCTTCATCATTAACAGGCATTATTCCAACAGCTGGACCGAAGGTTTCCTCCATCATAAATCTCATATTATGATTTACATCAACCATGACTTGGGGGCAGACATAACAATTATCCTCTTTAGATATTGTAAATTTACTCTCCTCAATAAGACGTTTTGCTCCTTCACTCTCAGCTTCTTTCATTTGTCTTCTAATAAAATCAGCAGCTGATTGTCTTACCACTGGGCCTAAGTTTGTGTCTGATTTTGAAGGATCATTCAAATTATAGTTTTCAGTAATACTTTTGAAGCCATCTATAAATTCTTTATAAATTTTTTTATCAACGTAGATTCTTTCAATTCCACAACAAGACTGACCAGAATTAAATAAAGCCCCATCTGCTAGATTTTCAATAGCATGATTTATATCTGCATCTGCCCTGACATAGGCAGGATCTTTTCCTCCTAGTTCAAGACCAGCGTTAATAAATCGTGTTCCAATGTATTTTTTTACCTCCTGCCCTCCTCTAACAGAACCTGTAAAAACAACGTGAGCAATTCTAGAGTCTGAAATTATTTTTTCACATGCTTTGTGATCGGTATGAATAAATTGAAAAACACCTTCAGGGATTCCAGTATTTTCAAAAGCACTAAAGATTAATTCTGCACATCTAGGTGTTTGGGATGAATGTTTCAAAATTAGACTATTGCCTGAAATTATTGCTGGAACAATTGTATTTGTCGCAGTGATAATTGGATAGTTCCAAGGTGCCATCACAAATATTATTCCAAGAGGTGATTTGTAAATATAATTGTCAAATTCATCATTTTGAGTAGCAGGAAGATTTTGTAAAGACTCTTTCGCTATGTCTACCATATGTCTTGAACGCTCCTCAAAACCTCTAAGTTCACCTGCACATTGAGATATAGGTCTACCTATCTGCCAACAAATTTCCTTGGATATTTCATCTTTAAGATCAATTAGGTTATCAATAAATTTATTTACAATGCTAATTCGATCATCAAGTGATGTTTTTTTCCAAATTTCAAAACCAGTTGATCCTTTTTCTATAACTGAATTTATTTGACTATCAGAGGCTAATTCTCTCTCTAGATAAACAGTATTATTTATGGGTGTAATAGTTTTTTGAATACTCATCAATCCTCCAATTGATATGCATTATAATGTATTTAAATAGTTCCTGAAGAGGTTTTATTTTCTCACGGCCAATTAAATGACCGTGATAGATTATTTTAATTTTTTAGCGATTCATCTTAGCTATGACTTCACCTGGAAAAGCAACTGCTATACCATACTGATATATTAGCGATCTAAACTCTTGTACATCCTCCCAAGTCTCAGAATTTTTTCCATGAAGCTGTAAGCCGACCGGAGTTTGATAATGCTCGCTTAAAAAATAAAAGACATTATCAGTTACACCTTTTGAAGGGTCAGTTAAATCTACTGGCTCAAAACCTTTAACAATAGAGTACGAGTTTAATCTATCATCACCGGATAATGAGTGTTTATCATGCAGAAACTGATGATGGCTTTGTAAAATTGCCTCAACTTTCTCTACATCTGCTGAGGGGACTTTTAAAGTTAATGCGAAAGAGTCTGGCTGCATATGGCCATTTGCAAAAGCAAATGATGAAATAATCGAAAAAATTAATGTAATAAAAATTTTCTTCATTGTGTACCTTTCTGTAAAAATAAATATGAAATTTATTAGAAATTTATCCTTATACTTTTTTAGAGTTTATTAAATTATTTTCTGAGTAATTTATGATGTCTTTTTGGCATACCTAGACATAAAATTTTCAGCTAAGCCTTTTAGCAAACTTAATTGTTTGAGTCTTGAAACACCATCAACTATTCCATCAACAGATTTACTAATAAAATTTTTAGTTGCTATATCTTTTTCTGATTTGTCATTAAGCCAATAGATTAATGTAGCTAAATAAATTGTCGATAGTAAGCCCCGTTTTGAGTAGTAGCTAAAGTCATTTGATTTATCGCCAGAAAGGTTCCAGATAAAATCACTATTTTCATGAAGCATTTTGATTGACATAAAAATATTACCAGGTCTAAGTAAAAATTTAAGCATTTCGGGTAATGCTTTTTTTAAATGATTATTATTTTCAAATTTTAACTCCATAATAGTTTTAATTTTGTCTCTAGTTTTTAAACGTGAGTTATTAAAAGAGTTATAATTTTTTTCAACTTTGTTGTTATTTTGAGCAATTATGAACTTTAAAACATCATACTCAAAAGAGGGGAACAATTTAGCAAGAACAGAGGTTGAAATTCTCTGCTTTTTAGCGCACTGCAATAAAGTGTCTCTTGACCAACCAAATTTTGGCACATCCTGAACAAATAAATTAGCTAATTTTTCTTGCTTTGACTTCATTATTATATATAAATTACGCTCTTATGAGGTTACTAGATTGGCAATAGAAGTTCAAGTTAGAGATAACAATGTTGAGGCAGCTATACGTGTGCTCAAAAAAAAGCTTTTAAGAGAAGGTATTTTCAAAGAGCTAAAGCTTAGAAAGAATTACGAAAAGCCATCGGAGAGAAAACTTCGTGAAAAAGCCGAATCAATTAAGAGATTTAAAAAGCTTATGCGTAAGAAGAAGTTCGATTAGTTCTCTAAACCCTTAATAATATCCTCACAAACCTTTTTAGCGTCACCGAATAACATTAAAGTGTTGTCTCTAAAGAATAACTCGTTTTGGACTCCAGCATAACCACTTGCCATTCCCCTTTTTACAAAAAATACTTGTCCAGCATTTTCTACATCTAAGATAGGCATGCCGTAGATGGCGCTTGTCTTATCTGTTTTAGCTGCGGGGTTTGTGACATCGTTAGCACCAATCACAAATGCAACATCAGTCTCTGAAAAATCTCTATTAATCTCATCGAGTTCTAAAACTTCATCATAGGGAACATTTGCTTCAGCAAGTAACACGTTCATATGGCCAGGCATTCTTCCTGCTACTGGATGTATTGCATATCTGACCTCTGCTCCTGCTGCTTTAAGTAAGTCACCCATTTCCCTTAATGCATGCTGTGCTTGAGCAACTGCCATTCCATATCCAGGGACTATGATTATCGTTTTACTATTTTTCATCATGAAGGCAGCATCAGCAGCATTACCTTGTTTCGCCTGACGATCATCTTTGACCCCGTCTGCACTAGCTGCTTGCTCCCCACCAAAACCTCCTAGTAAAACATTTAGGAAAGATCTATTCATTCCTTTACACATGATATAACTCAAGATTGCGCCAGAGGAGCCAACAAGAGCACCAGTAATAATTAATAAATTATTTGAAAGTGTGAAACCAATACCTGCTGCAGCCCAACCTGAGTATGAGTTTAACATTGAAACTATTACAGGCATATCTGCGCCACCGATAGGTACGATCAAAAGAACTCCTATGACGAAAGAGGCAGCTACTATTAGCCAAAATAACTCTTGATTTTGATCAATACAAAATTTTACAATTAACGCAATAATTCCCAAACCTAAGAGTAAATTTAAAAAATGTTGACCCTTAAATACCAAAGGATTACCTGATACAAAACCTTGGAGCTTTCCAAAAGCAATTATAGATCCTGTAAATGTTACAGCTCCAATAGCTGTTCCAATAGACATTTCTATGAGACTTCCCATAGGAATAGCACCAACAACTCCTATATTAAACGCACTAGGATTGTAGTATGCTGATGCAGCAACAAAAACAGCAGCTAAACCGACTAAACTATGAAATGCTGCCACTAGTTGTGGTAATGCAGTCATTTGAATTCTCACTGCAATAGAGGTTCCAATTAAACCTCCAATTAAAAATGCAATTCCAATCTCTTTATAACTTAAAACTCCTGGGTTAGCTAAGGTAGTGACAATTGCTATTGTCATTCCTAAAATACCTAAAAAATTTCCTCTTCTAGCAGTTGAGGGGTGAGACAGACCTCTAAGCGAGAGTATGAACAATACAGAGGAAATTAAATACGCAGCAGTTGTTAAATTTGACATCTATTTCCCCTATAATTTCTTCTTAAACATTGAGAGCATACGATTTGTTACAACGAACCCCCCAAAAATATTAACAGCAGCAAGACCCACCGCAACTAATCCAAAATATTTTGATATCGTGCTATCAATAGGACCTGCAGCGAGTAAAGCACCAACTATAATTACCGATGAAATAGCGTTAGTAACACCCATTAAAGGACTATGAAGAGCTGGAGTAACAGACCAGACAACATAATATCCAACGAAACAAGCTAATACCAAAACAGTAATACCAAAAATAATGAAGTCGCTATGACCACCTGATGTATCCACGACACTCGATGCTAGCTGACTTGCTTCATTTGCAATCTGTTGTGCTTTATAAGATAAATTTTCTAATTGATTTGAAATTTCTGACATATTATCTCCTTTATTTAATTAGTATCTTTCCAGCTGAGCAAATCATCGTAGCTTTGATAATTTCATCGCTTTTGTTAATCATAGATTTTTTCTTATCTTCAAAATTCATTAATTTTAAGAAGTTGGAAATATTTTTGGAAAAAAGGCTTGAGGCGTTGTTTGCAACTCTTCCAGGGACATTGGCATGACCAACAATCTTAAGACCGTTCTTTGATACTACTTTTCCGACCTGACTAAATTCACAGTTTCCACCGGATTCAACTGCTAAATCAACGATAACTGAACCGTTCTGCATATTTTCCAACATTTCTTTTTTTAAAATTAAAGGAGCTTTTCTTCCAGGTATTTGAGCGGTGCAAATAACTATATCCATAGTTTTTAAAGTTTCAGCTAGAAGTGCTTCTTGTTTTTTTTGGTACTCTGCACTCATTTCTTTTGCATAGCCGCCTTTTGTTTCAGCATTCATAGATTCTTCATCTTCAACCATTACAAACTTGCCACCAAGACTCTCAACCTGTTCCTTGGACGCAATTCTAACATCAGTTGCATAAACAATTGCTCCTAAGCGTTTTGCAGTAGCTATTGCTTGCAGCCCTGCTACACCAGCACCAATAACTAAGACATTTGCAGGCGTAACTTTTCCAGCAGCTGTCATGAATAAAGGGAGGACTCTGTTAAATTCTTGTGCAGCATCAATGACTGCATGATATCCAGCTAGGTTTGCCTGAGAGGATAATATATCCATATCTTGAGCACGTGTAATTCTCGGAACTAACTCCAGAGCAAATGCAGATACTTTTCTAGAATTTAAAATTTTTATACTATCTTGATTATTTTGTGTGCTAATTTGAGAAACCACCATTGACTTGTTATTAATAAGTCTGGACTCGTCTGGTGTGGGGCAATTAATTTTAATAACAATATCCGATGTTTTTAGAATATCTTTTGAATTTGAAATAGTAGCGCCAGCTTCCTTATAAGACTTATCAGTAAAACCAGATAGGCTGCCCGCCCCTCGTTCAATAAACACTTGATGTCCGGACTTAAGATATGATTTTACTTCCTCGGGGCTAATAGCTACACGGTTTTCAAATTTCTTTTTTTCTTTGATTGTTCCAATAATCATTTCAGGATTTCTTTACTAAGGGGTAATTGTTTATCAATTATATTTTTAAATGTCACTAAGTTTACGACTGTTAATGTAATGGGATTAAAGTCCTTTAAAAAGCCATATTTTTCAATGTTTATCATTTTATATTAGAAAGTTGTTATCCATGAGCAAGCCAAGACCTACTCCAACACATAGAGCTAAAATAATTTTTAAATTCCTATTCAAATTAAATTCTCATCACAAGTTTCATGAAAACTATTTATTTTTTTTTTTGAAAAGTCTTTGTTTTATATTTTCCCACAATCTAGCCATACCTAAGGGTTCATAGATCATAAATACTATCATCAAAACACCAAAGACAACTTGCTCCATTGCAGAAATAATTGTTGCATCAATCGCACCATGAAAAACATTATTACCAAGGTAATTTAGTAAAACAGGAAATAACAAAATAAAACCAGCACCAATGAATGCGCCGTTGATTGTTCCAAGACCTCCAAGAATACACATAAATAAAATTTTAAATGATAATTTTATATCAAAAGCGACAGGTTCCAGTGATTTCAAATATGTAAATGCAAAAAGAGCTCCAGCAACACCGCAAAAAAATGAACTTATAGCAAAGGCCTGTAATTTAGTTTTCAGCAACGATACTCCCATTGACTCTGCTGCTACGTCCATGTCTCGAACAGCCATCCAATTTCTTCCTGTGCTTCCCCTGGCCATGTTAATTGCAAGAATTGTCATGACCGTGACTACTACCAGAATTACAAGATACATATCAACCGGAGTTGTATAAGGTCTTCCAAATATAACTATATCTTGTGCAGTAATTATTCCTGATGAGTCATAGTTTTTAAACCAACCAAATTTATCAATCACCCAAATAATAAAAAATTGTGAAGCTAATGTTGCTACCATAAGGTAAATACCTCTTATTCTTAAACTTGGTAATCCAAAAACAATACCAATTGCAGCTGCAATTAATCCTGAAATAATAAGGGCTCCAAAAAATGGAAGACCATCTACTCGAAGAATTAAATTAAAACATGCAAAGGCTCCGGCAGCCATGAAACCAGCAGCACCTAAAGCTAATTGGCCTGTATATCCCATAATCACTTGCTGACCAATTGTAGCTAGTGCAAGACAAAGCCAAGGAATTAATATTGATGTAAACCAATAATCAGAATTAACTGTCATTGGAATTACTAAAAATCCCAAAACCATTAAAACTATAAAATTAATATAATCACTTTTTGAATATGTTGAAATTGCTGCAGACATTAAACTCTCCTAATAATTTTCTCGCCAAATAAACCCTCTGGCCTTTTTAAGAGAAAGAAAACCGCTAAAACATATGGAGCCCAACCTTCAATTGCTCCACCAAAGAAAGGACCTATATAGACTTCTAACACTTTCTCTGTCGAACCAATTATCAATCCTCCAACTATTGCACCAGGTATTGAGGAAAAGCCCCCTATAATAAGAACTGGAAGTGCCTTCAATGCTAAATCAACTAAAGCAAATTGAACTCCAGCTCTAGCTCCCCATAAACACCCCGCAACTAAAGCAACAACACCAGCTGCAGACCATACAAGAAGCATAATATGTTTTAATGGTATACCAATTGAACTTGCCGCACCTGGATCATCAGCTACAGCTCTTAAACCTAGACCGATTTTAGTTTGAGTAAATAAGACTGCCAAAGAGATAACCATGAATGCTGCTACAGCACCTGCAGTTAAATCTAGCGCGCTGATAAATATGCCAATTGCATCTGCAATAAACATTATAGGGAAATCAGGAATACCTAAATCTAATCTTCTAACTTCAACACCCCAAGCGGCCTGCGCTAGTCCCTCTAAGACATATCCTAAACCAATAGTGGCCATCAAAAGTGTATCCTCACTTTGGTTCATCAAAGGTCTTATAACTAATCTTTCCGTACTTAGGCCGACGATGACCATAAGTCCAATTGTAACTATGAAAGCAAGGAAAAATGGAAGTCCTAACTCCATAAAACCTACAAAAGATAAAACAGCAAAGAAAACCATAGCACCCTGAGCAAAGTTAAATGTTGCAGAAGCTTTATATATTAAAACAAAACCAAGAGCCACTAATGAGTACATTGTGCCAGCTAATAATCCACCGACTACAACTTCAAAGAAAAATAATATTTCACTCCCCATGTGAAACTCCTAAATATGCATCAATAACATTTTGATTAGCTCTTACCTCTTCTGGAGGTCCATCACCAATTATTTTTCCATAGTCTAAAACAACTACTCTATCTGAAATATCCATCACAACTCCCATATCATGTTCAATTAAAACCATTGTTGTGCCGTACTCTTCATTTACCTCTAAAATGAACCTGCACATTTCTCTTTTTTCTTCGACATTCATTCCGGCCATTGGTTCGTCTAAAAGAAGGAGAGAAGCTTCAGTAGCAAGTGCTCTACCCAACTCAACTCTTTTTTGTAATCCATAAGGAAGTTTACCAACTGGCGTATCTTTAATTTTTTCTATTTCTAAAAACTCAACTATTTCTTCACATTTTTTTAGATTTACTTTTTCTTCCCTTCTTGCTTTAGGAAGCTGTAAAGCAACATCTAAAAAATTTGCTTTAGAATGAAGTTTTCGTCCAACTAAAATATTATCTATAGCTGACATTCTTTTGAAAAGAGCCAAATTTTGAAATGTTCTTGAGATGCCCATTTGCGCAATAATGTTAGGGGTGATTTTACTTAAAGTATTACCTTTAAAAGCTATAGATCCTTGTTGAGGTTTGTAAATACCGTTAATACAATTTAACATAGAACTTTTACCAGCACCATTAGGACCAATAATAGCTCTTACTTCATGTTCAAGAACGTTAAATGAGGTATCAGTAATAGCGTTAACTCCTCCAAAGCTTAATGAGATGTTATTAACTTCTAAAATTGGATCTCCTATTTTAAAATTTCTTTCAACACTTGTGTTCATGTTTGAAGACCTTTATTTTTTTTACTTTCCTTTAAAACATCTCTAAAGTTTTTTCTACCTTCAGATGATATTCCTAAATAGAATTCTTTAACTTTATCATCATTTAAAAGAGATTTTGCAGAACCATCTAACATAACTTGACCAGTTTCAATGATGTATCCGTAATCAGAATTTCTTAATGCTATATTTGTATTTTGCTCAGCAAGCAGAATACTTACGCCTTCTTTTTCATTTAGTTCTTTTACGATATTAAATATTTCTTCAACAAGTTGAGGAGCCAAACCCATTGACGGCTCATCAAGTAAAAGCATTTTAGGTTTGGCCATCATAGCTCTTGCAACTGCAATCATTTGTTGTTCCCCGCCAGATGTAAAACCTGCCTGACTTTTTCTTCTTTCTTTGAGTCTTGGAAAATAAGAATACATTCTCTCTAATTCAGATTTAATTTCAGATTTAGATAACTTTCTAGTATATGCTCCACTGATAACATTTTCCTCAACTGTGAGATGTCCAAAACATCTTCTACCTTCAAGTACTTGAACAAGGCCTAGATTAACCATGTCACTTGGATTTAATTTTTCGACCTGTTGACCGTTATATGTTATAGAGCCCTTGGTGACTTTACCTCTCTCGGAGGCTAACATGGTTGAAACAGATTTTAGGGTTGTGCTTTTACCAGCACCATTACCACCTAAAAGTGCAACAATACTACCTTTTGGAACATCTAAAGATACATCACTAATTGCAAGGATAACGTCGTCGTAAACAACCTCAATATTTTTAATTTCAAGAATATTTTCAGAATTATTTTGTTCACTCATTTCAATTTTTTTCCATTTTGGGAAGGGGCAAAAGCCCCCTCCGTAGATTTGTTTAAGTCAGATTAACATTCTTTTGGAGTTATGTTGTTCTCTTCAGCAAACTTTGCTGCTGAAGCTTCAACTAAACTACGAATGTATCCAGGATCCAAAGGAGCTTCCCAACCTGTAATCTGGTTGAACTTTTCTCCATCCCACTGCATAACAGCAAACTTACCTGCACCTTCATGGTTTTCACAAGAAATTGAGAATGGTGCAACCATATTTTCAATTCCTATTTCTGCAAGTCTTTCAGTAGTCATGTTAAGAGCTTCATAACCATCTCTGAATTCTGCACCAGTAACTGCTTTACCAACTTTACCATGCATTTCTTGAGCGTTCTTTAGAGCTTCAATCCACATAACAGCTGCTCCAAGACCACGATTCCAGTAAACTGAACCAACTCTACTTTCGTCAGCAAGGTTTCCTTTACCAGCACCGTATACTTGTTCTTTAATGGCTGCAACCAGAGGAAAGTCGTCACCTGGTAGTGCGTTTGCAACAGCGTATGTTCCGATAGCTGAGTCACCTGCAGGATACATATCCTCTTCAGCTGCTCCAAATGTTACGTACATCATTCTATCTCTTGGAAAGTTAACTCTGGCTGCATTCGTCATAGCAGTTGAGTTCATACCAGAACCTGCTCCCCAGAAAGTAACCCAATCAGGTTTTTCTTTTCTGATTTGGAGCCACTGAGACTGCTGTTCTAATCCTGGAGGTGGAATTGAAATTTCAACTAATTCCATTCCCCATTCTTCAGTGATAGCTCTCATAGCTGGTAAAGGCTCTCTACCGTATGCTGAGTCAATGTGAAGGTGGACAATCTTTTTGCCCTTCATATTAGGAATACCGCCCTCAATTTCAGCCATAAATTTTAATTTAACTGCAATTTGTGACCAATAGTGACTTGCTGCGTTAAAAACCCATGGCCATACAGTTCCGTCAGCACCATCGGTTCTACCATAACCATACTGAGCTAAAACAACATTATCTTCAGCCATTCTGTTAATAACAGCATAAGCACCTGGTGTACCTAATGTATCAAAAACAACAATTCTTTGACCATCTTTTTCTAAAAGTCTCTGATAGCACTCAACTGTTTTAACAGCATTATATTCAGTCTCACATTCTTGGTACGTAAGCATAACACCGTTAACTCCACCGTTCATATTGACATAATTTAGATAGTCAATTTGTGCACCGTAATAGCCTGTTCCCATTGCTGAGTAAGGACCAACCCTACTACTTGCAATTGGAAAGTACTGCTCATGCGCACCAGCAGATACGTTTTGTGGTATAGAGAACATTGATAAACTTCCTATTATCGTTGCGATAACAAGAAATTTTCGTTTCAAATTATTGAACATAAATGTCCCTCCTATTAATAATTTTTCGTTTTTATTCCAGGTTAAAAACTGAAATTAAAACTTATTCCTGTAAACATTATAAAAAAATTTCATAAACTAGATCAAAAATAAAAGTTTTTTGGAATTGATTTCGTTTTAAAGCATTATGAATATAGAAAAAAAATTTTAAGAATTAAGAAAAAATTGTGTGGATAACTTTTAATTTTATATAATAAAAAAAATCAATTTTGTTATTAGTATTACTTAAGTGTATTTTTTTTTTATAATTTTATATTTTGTTATGTTATATCAAAACATTAAAAAAATTATTGCGGTGCATATTTAAAACTTAGATAGTTCAAAATGTGAAATTAAGCTTGTGGATAAAATAAAAAAAATTTTATTTTTTTTTATTTTCTTCTAAAAAATGTATTAATTACAATAAATCTTTCACATACAAATTATGTTATATCGTAACATTAGCATTTCTTACATTTTGAAATTATCTCAACACTAAAGTTATTAAGATCAAAATTTTGTAAATCTAAAATGTTATAAGCTAAACTCATCTTGTTTTTATTTATATTAATTTCTTCGTACTCATTACAATTTTTACACAAAACGATTGTAGAAACCTCATTTTCATTACGAGGTTCACTACTCACTATATATTTTTTTGAAACATTTAGTCTTAAAACAAGATTTTGGTCCAATAAATTTCTGAGAGAACGATATACTGTTGCAGGCTGTACCCTTTTAATTCTCAAAAATTTGTCTAAAACATCGTACGCAGACAAAGGTCTTTTTCTATTATTTTTTAATATTTTTAAAACTATACGGTCGTTGGTCAGCATTTTATATAACTTAGATTTTTTAATTAAAAAATGAAATATTTAATAAATCAGCCTAGATTTGTTTACTTATAATTACTTACTGGAGGCTTTTACAGATTAAAAAGATCAAGATTTTTTAGAAAAAGCTATGGCGTTTTTTTGATTAGTTTCAAGGTTTTTAACAGAAAAGTCTTTAATTAACTCATGAAAAAGCTTATACCAATTTATCTCTGCTTTTAGGTGGATAAAAATAGACCCAAGTCCGACTGCGGCTCTATCCATAAAAACAAACTCTCTAGGTGGTTTAACTCCGCCATATTTTCTCAATTCTTTGTGAACTTCTCCGGCAATCTTAGCACCGTATATTCCGCTGTCTGAGTCTTGTATTTTTCTAACTTCATTTTTTAAAATAGGGTCATATAAAAAAAGAGCCCATTTATTTAAAACATTCATAAGTTTGTCATCAATATCTTTAAAACCCCAGGCTTTATAAGCTAGTTTAATTTTTTCGTTATTTTTTTCTTTTAGAGCAAAATATAAATCAATTACGCCTTTTACAAATTTAGCAGGAAAAATTCTCACACAACCGTAATCAAACAAGTTTATGTTATTATCTTTATTTACAGAGTAATTACCAAGGTGAGGGTCACCGTGAATAATTCCAAATTTGTAAAATGGAAAGTACCAGGCCATAAATAATTTTTTTGCAAGATCATTTCTTACTTTTTGAGATGAGTTTTTGTATTCAATCAGCTTTTTTCCATCAAGATATTCCATAACTAATAATCTTTGGGTTGAATGCTTTTTATGAACTTTAGGAATTTTTATAAATGTATTTTTTTTGTGCATGTACTCAAAAATCTTGAGGTGGCGATGCTCTAATTTATAATCTAATTCTTCTTTTAATCTTGCCTCAATTTCTTTATAAATTTCTCTTATTTGAATTGATTTATTGTAACTAGAATAAATTTTAAAAATTATTTTTAGTTGGTTGAGGTCCGCAATTACTGCTGAGGACATATCTGGATATTGTAATTTGCAGGCAACAATTTCATTATCATTTAATTTAGCTTTATGTACTTGACCTAAGGAAGCTGCAAAACTTGCATCTTTGTCAAAATCTGTGAAATTTTTCTCCCAATTTTCTCCTAACTCAGCTTTCATTCTTCTTTTAACAAATACCCATGACATGGGAGGGGCATTAGATTGTAATTCTGCAAGTTTTCTTGCATATTCTTCAGGGAGTAAATCAGGAATAGTCGCACTTAATTGTGCAACTTTCATTAAAGGACCTTTTAGATTACCCAGTATCTCAGTTATCTGAGCTGCATATTTTTGATCACTTAAATCAAAATTTAAATACTTTTTTCCAGCAAATTTAGTCGCTAACGAAGTCATAGAAGTTGTTACTTTTGAGTATCTTTTAACTCTGGAAACTAAATTGTTGTCTTCTTTCATTTTATCTTAAATAGTCTTTTCAAATTCATCTATTAAACTAGAAATCATTGAGAGTCCTTTTTGCCAACTATCTTTTTGTTTAAGGTCAACGTTAAAGGGTTTAAGTACTTCACTATAGTGCTTTGAACCACCACTTTTTAAAAGATTTATATAACTCTCCTTAAAATTTGGAAGGCCTTCATCATAAAGTTGGATTAAGATATTAACTAAACAATCTCCAAATGCATAAGCATAGACATAAAAAGGGGTATGGATAAAATGAGGAATATAAGTCCAAAAATATTTATATCCGTCAGTTAATTCGATATTGGGGCCAAGGCTTTCTGATTGTGTTTTCATCCAAAAATCACAAAGTTGATCTGATGATAGTTCACCTTTTTTTCTTTCGTTATGAACTAATTTTTCAAATTCAAAAAATGATATCTGTCTAACAACTGTGTTAATCATATCTTCTATTTTTGAGGCTAATAGGTATTTTCTTGCCTCTTGGTCACTATCATCTAGAAGTGTTCTAAACGTCATCATTTCTCCAAAGACACTTGCCGTTTCAGCTAGTGTAAGGGGTGTGCTCGATAAAAGTAATCCTTGCTTAGCGGATAAATATTGATGACATCCATGACCAAGCTCATGAGCTAAAGTCATCACGTCTCTAGTTTTTCCATGAAAATTTGTCAAAATGTAAGGATGGATAGAAGGAATAGTAGACGCAGCAAATGCACCTGGAGATTTGCCTGATTTTAATTCTGCATCAATCCAACTATTATTAAAAAATAATAATGCAATATCTTTAAAACTTTCATCAAAGTTAGCATAGGAACGCAGTACGATATCTTTGGCCTCTGACCAATTAATCTTTTTATTTGGTGAGTCAGGATATGGGGCGTTTCTATCCCAATAATTTAATTTCTCTCGATTAAAAAGTTTTGTCTTAATTTTATAATATCTATGTGAAATATTCTTATAATTTGAGGTAACACTTTGAGTCAATGCTTCAACAACTTCATTTTCGACATTATTTGCTAAATTTCTAGAGTCAATTGGAGAGTTATATTTTCTCCACTTATCATTGGTAATTTTATCTTTTGCTAGAGTATTGGTTATAAAAGAGAAAGTTTTGACGTTTGATTTGAAAACTTTTTCAATGCTCTGAGCAGCTTTTTCTCTAGTCGTTGCATTATGATCAGATAATAGGTTTAACGCCTCAGAACTATTTAGCTCCTTATCATCTATTTTAAATTTTAAATCGTTAATTTGTTCTTCAAAAAATCTCACCCATGAAGAATTAGAGGTTAAATTTTTATCTAAGAAAATCATCTCACTTTTTTCATCAAGTTGATGTTGTTTATATCGGCGAATGTTTGTTAACCAATTTTTGTATTTACCTGCACTTAATAAAAATTTTTCAAATGCCAAGTCATCTGTTGCATTTATTTCATTGGTAAAAAAAATTAAGCTAGATGATATTTCAGTGAGTTTTTCATTTATACCTTGGTAAAATTGAACAGTATCTTGATCGTTCATATTTGTTGCATAAATTAAAAAAGCATAGTTTCCGAGCTTGTCTCCGAGCTCATTACCGTCTTCGTATTCTTTTATAATGCTCTCAAGTTTTTGACTTTGAATAATTAATTTTCCTTTATATTTCTCGTTAAAGGAAATTGAAAATTTTTTAAATTTTTCTATATCTAGTTCTATTTGCTCATCTTTAATAGAAGAGTAAAAATCTCCTAAGTTCCAATTTGGTAATTTGTCAGCCATTTAATTTATTGTTTATTTTTATTAAATTGTTCTTTTTGTTCTTTTGTTGCCTCTACTTGATATTTGTCTTTCCACTCAGAATAAGACATTCCATAAATAATCTTTCTTGATTCTTCATAGTCTAGATCATAGTCTTCCTCTTTTGCATATTTTACATACCATTTTGATAGACAGTTTCTGCAAAATCCACTTAGATTCATTAAGTCTATGTTTTGCACATCGGTTCTCTCTCTTAAATGGTTAATCAAATGATCAAGCACATTAGCTTTGATTTTGTATTCTTGCTCTTTAGATATTTTACTCATGGTATTTTACTAATATCATGTTATTTATTAATTTCTAAACAAATCAAATGAAATTAAGAAATCGAAAAGCTAAAATTGTTGCTACTTTAGGACCTGCTTGTGAAACTAAAAAAGGAATCGAAGAATTATTTTTATCAGGTGCTGATGTATTTCGTCTAAATTTTAGTCATGGCGATCATGAGGATCATAAAAAAAAAGTTAAGATTATTCGTGATTTAGAAAAAAAACATGACCGCTATATTTGTATATTAGGAGATCTTCAGGGTCCTAAATTCAGAGTTGGTAGGTTTTTAAATGTTAAAGAACAATTAAAGAAAAACCAAATATTCACATTTGATCAAAATAAAAAAGATGGTGATAGTTCTCGTGTCTACTTACCTCATAAAGAAATTTTTAAATCTATTGCTATTGGACAAAGGCTTTTAGTTAATGACGGTAAAGTAAGATTAAAAGTAAAATCAAAATCTTCATCTGCAATAAAGTGTGTTGTTACCGACGGTGGCGAAATTTCAAATAATAAAGGTTTAAATATACCAGATACAAAACTTGATTTAAAAATTATTACACCAAAAGATAAAAAAGATCTTGAGCTTGCAATAAAGCTTGATGTTGATTGGATTGCTCTTTCATTTATTCAAAACACTAAAGACTTAGTTACAGCAAAAAAACTCATTCCTGCAAAATTTAAAGTCATGGTTAAAGTAGAAAAACCATCTGCTATGGAAGAAATTGAGTCGATAACTGAGAATTGTGATGGAATAATGGTAGCAAGAGGAGACTTAGGTGTGGAAACAAATCCTGAAGATGTTCCTATTCACCAAAGAACAATGGTTGCGGCTTGTAGAAAATATGGAAAGCCATGTATTGTTGCAACTCAAATGCTAGAAAGTATGATTGACTCACCAACACCAACGCGAGCTGAAGCCTCTGATGTTGCAACAGCGGTATTCCAAGGTGTCGATGCTGTCATGTTGTCTGCAGAGTCTGCAGCAGGTAATTATCCAAAAGAGTCAGTAGAAATGATGGATAAAATTATAAAGCGAGTTGAGAGTGATCCTAAATATTTAGCTAATATTCAAAACTACAATTTAAATGTGGTAAAGACATCTACTGAGGCTATCGCAACAGCTGCACTAGAAGTGGCAAATATAGCTGAATGCAATTGTATTGCTACCTTCTCTCAAACAGGAAGATCTGTTTTAAGAGTTGCTAGAATGAGACCTGATGTAACTTTAATAGGATTAACAACTAACAGAAAAGTAGCTCGTCAAAACATCTTAACTTGGGGTACTTTTATGGACGTAGTTGATGAGATTTCATCATCCTCAGAAATGGTAGATCGCGCATGTAAAATAGCAAAAGTAAGAAAAATATTAAAACATGGAGATAAAATAATCATCACCGCGGGTGTTCCTTTTGGAAAAGTTGGTACAACCAATACTCTTAGAATAGCAAAAATAATTTCTGAGAGTAAATTAACTTAGTTTAGCACAAGCTTCTTTAATTCTTTGGCAAGCATCCTCTAATATTGAATCAGAGGTTGCATAAGAAATTCTAAAAAAACCTTCTAAACCAAAAGCCGAGCCCTGAACTCCAGCAACCCCAACCTCTTCAAGAAGATAATCCATAAAGTCGCCATCTTTGTAAAGTTTCTTACCTGACTGCGTTGTCTTTCCTAAAACTCCTTTACAAGAAGCAAAAACATAAAAAGCACCTTCAGGTGTTCTGCAAGATAATCCTGATGTTTCATTTAAATGCTTAACCACTGAGTTGCGTCTCCTTAAAAAGGACTCATTGTTTGATACGATAAAACTTTGATCTCCATTCAGTGCTTCCACTGATGCCGCCATTGAAATGGATGCTGTTGAGGATACGTTTTGGGATTGCACTTTGTTCATAGCATTGATGAGATTTGTTGGACCTGCAGCATAACCCACTCTCCAACCCGTCATACAATAAGACTTAGATAATCCATTCATAGTTAAAGTTCTCTCTTTCAAAAAAGGACAAACCTCAGCTATTGTTTTAAATTCATTAGCGTCGTATACAATTTTTTCATAAATATCATCAGATAGAATAAAAATATTTTCATATTTCTTAAGAACATCACCTAGTGCTGTTAATTCCTCCTTAGAGTACATAGATCCAGTGGGATTGCTTGGACTATTAAGCATTAACCATTTTGTTTTGGGATTAATATGCTTTTCTAAATCTTCTGGTGTAATTTTGAAACCATTTTGCTCACCACATTCAACTATCACAGGTTTTCCATCATTTAAAATAACAATATCTGGGTAACTCACCCAAAAAGGTGCAGGAATAATGACTTCATCTCCACTATTAATAGTCGCAGAAAAAGCGTTATAAATTATATGTTTACCCCCTACTCCCACTGTAATATTACCAAGTTCATAATCTAAATTATTGTCTCTTTGAAATTTTTTTTGAATTGCAAGCTGTAAGTCTGGGGTACCTTTACCTGGTACATATTTTGTAAAACCTTTATTAATTGCCTCAATAGCAGCGTTTTTTATATGATCTGGGGTATCAAAGTCAGGTTCTCCAGCTGCTAAAACAATTACATCTTTTCCTGCCCTTTTTAACTCCTGTGCCTTCATGTTTGTGGCTATTGTTAAAGAGGGTTTTATGTTATTTACTCTATTTGAAATCATTTTTTTTATTTAGTTATCTATAAACTTATTTATAAATTTCTACAAGCATGGCATTTAAAATAGTAAGTGAAAATAAACCGAAGGGAGATCAGCCACAGGCGATCGAAAAGTTAATTGAGGGTTTAGATAAGAGAAAACAAAGTCAAGTGTTATTGGGTGTAACTGGCTCTGGGAAAACGTTTACAATTGCCAATGTAATTGAAAAATATAATAGGCCTACATTAATTATGGCTCCCAATAAAACCCTAGCTGCTCAGCTTTATGAAGAATTAAAAATTTTGTTTCCTAAAAATGCTGTTGAATATTTTGTGAGTTATTATGATTATTATCAACCAGAAGCATATGTTCCCCGATCGGATACCTTTATAGAAAAGGAGTCGTCTATTAATGAACAGATAGATCGATTTAGGCACTCTGCCACAAGATCTTTAGTAGAAAGAGAAGATGTAATTATTGTAGCAAGCGTTTCATGTATTTACGGTATTGGGTCTGTAGACTCTTACTCGAAAATGACCCTAGAAATAAAAAAAGGTCAAAACATAAATTTAATGGAGTTCTTAAGAGAATTAGTAGAGTTACAATATAAGAGAAATAATATTGACTTTAGAAGGGGTATGTTTCGTGTAACTGGCGATCGTGTTGATATTTTTCCTGCACACTTAGAAGATATTGCTTGGAGAGTAAGTTTTTTTGGAGACGAAGTAGAGGAAATTAAAGAGTTTGATCCCTTGACAGGAGAATTTATTCAAAACTTTGAAGAAGTAAAAATTTTTGCAAATAGTCACTATATAACTCCCAAGCCAAGATTAGAGAATGCGATTAAAGAAATTAAGAAAGATTTAAAAATAAGACTAGAGGAGTTTGATAAAGAAAAAAAATTACTAGAATTTCAAAGGTTAAAAGAAAGAACTAATTTTGATTTAGAAATGATTCAAGCTACTGGAACTTGTTCTGGAATTGAAAATTATTCTAGATATTTAAGTGGTAGGCAACCTGGAGAGGCACCACCTACTTTATACGAGTTTATCCCAGAAAACGCCCTACTGATTATTGATGAGTCTCATGTATCTGTTCCTCAAATAACTGGGATGTATAAAGGTGACAGATCAAGAAAAAAAACTCTTTCTGATTATGGTTTTAGACTTCCGTCTGCATTAGATAATCGTCCTTTGACGTTTGAAGAGTGGAATATGATGAGACCTCCTACTATTTTTTTATCCGCAACACCAGGTCCTTGGGAATTGAATGAAGTTGAAAACAAATACGTTGAGCAAATTATTCGACCAACTGGCCTAATTGACCCCGAGTGTGTGATCAAAACAACTGTCAACCAAGTGGAAGATTTGATGGGTGAAATACAAACTACTCTAGGTAATAAAAATAGAGTGCTAATCACAACTCTTACCAAAAAAAATGCTGAGGATTTAACAAACTATTTAAAAGAACATAATTTTAAAGTTGAATATATGCACTCTGATGTTGAAACAATTGATAGAATAAAACTTATTCGCTCTTTGAGGATAGGAGAAATTGATATTTTAATTGGTATAAATTTACTAAGAGAGGGTCTGGATATACCCGAATGTGGTTTGGTAGCTATCCTTGATGCTGATAAGGAAGGATACTTAAGGTCAAAAACAAGTTTAGTTCAGACCATAGGTCGAGCAGCAAGAAATGTTAATGGCAAAGTAATATTATATGCAGATATTATTACTAAAAGTATCAAAGCAGCTCTAGAAGAGACAGAATATAGAAAAAGTAAACAGATTGAATTTAATAGAAAAAATTGCATTACACCTCAATCTGTAAAAAGAAATATTGGTGAAATTATTGAAAGCATATACGAGAAAGATAGCTATACTGTTGGTACATCTGAAATTGAGAAATTGAGTCCAAATAAGTTTGAGAAACATGTTCAAAAATTAGAGAAAAAAATGTTAACTGCGGCTGAAAATTTGGATTTTGAGAAAGCTGCAATGTTTAGAGATGAAATTAGAAAACTAAAAAAAGATCAAATGGGTATGAATTGATTGAAAGTTTTATAGGAGTATTAATAAGTCTTATTGTTTTAATATGGTCATGTGATCTAGCTATTAAAAATTCAATAATTGTGTCACAAATATATAAAATCAGACCTATCCTAGTAGGTATATTTATTATTGCTATTGGCACCTCTCTCCCTGAGTTTGCGGCAACATTTCAAGCATTAAAATTAAATTCTGTTGGAATAGTTGCAGGTAATCTTGTAGGTAGCAACATAGCAAATGTATTGTTAGTAGGTGGTATTATGCTTTACCCTATTAGCAAGCTAGTAACTGAGGAAAGAGACAAAAGTAATTTTTTATTTTTCTTAATTTTTTCAATTACTTTTTTTATTTTTATTATTTTTAACTTTAATCTTGGATATCTATCTGGATTTTTTCTCTTTGTAATACTCTGTGTTTTTATTTTTTTTGAAGTAAGGAAACCTATTGATGATGTCTCTACAAAAGTTGATTTAAAAAATTTATCAACTTACATTATTTTTTTAAAAATATTATTAGCCTTTGTTGCTTTATTTTATAGTTCTAAATACTTCATCGTATATGCGAAAAACTTAACTAGTATATTTGGAGTAGCTGAAACAACTATTGGGATAACAATAGTTGCTTTTGGGACATCATTACCTGAGGTAATTGCTACAATTCTTTCAATTGTCAAAAAACAAAATAATTTGGCAATTGGAAATATTTTGGGCTCAAACATTGCTAACATCTTTGGAATAACGATTATTGCCATACTTATTAATGGGAGTATAAATTTTTATGAATTACTTGGTTATGTAGATAAATGGTTATTTCTGGCAACATCATTATTATTTTTTGTCATAATTTCTCTAAAAATAGCTGGTAAATTAATTTCTCTGAGCTTGATATTAGCCTATATAATCTATTTTACGTTCTTATATTTATAAAATAAATAAATGAAAAAATTAAAAGTCATTATTCCAATTATAGTTCTTTTATTATTAGTTATTTTATTTGGATTAAGTTTTATAAGATTACCAATTAATTTACTTTCTCAGGAAATAATTGAAAGAGAAACAAAAGGTTTAGTTAGTTTAAATAGTTTATCTAATCAAACGTTAAAGATTATGCCTAAACCCATTTTATCTATAGACAATTCAAGTTTTAAAATTAATCATAATACTTTCAAAAGTGACGTTGTGGCAAAAGATGTTGAAATTTCTAGGTCATTATTTAATGAAGATGAAATTTCAATAAAGCTTAATCAAGCAAGAATAGAGAACATAAATTCTAATTTGATAAATAACTCTATTTTACTAGAGGGTGATATTGACAATTTAAAGATAAATATTTCGTCTGAGGATAATACTTCTCGTATTGTCACAAATAAATTTAATTATAAAGGCTCTGATTTATATTTTGATATTTATACAATTGACTCTGACGTAAAAAAAATTGGTTTTACTATAGATGAATTAGAAATTGACGAATTAGTATTACTTTTAGGAGAAAATTATCAACAATTATTGAAGAAGATAAACTTTCAAAGTTTAAGTGTAAGTGGCGAATATTCAAAAGAAATTATAAATATTGAAAACTTATCAATAACACTTGCAGATAAATCACAAATTAATATTGAAGGGACTATCGATTTAAATAATTTAATTAACTCAGATTTAAACATAAGAGGAGAGAATATTACTACAGATAATTTGTTACAGCTTGTTAGTAATACTCAAGTCTTAAATAATATTGCAGGTATTCCAAAAGGAATAATTGAAACCTTTGACTTAAACTATAATGCCGGTAGTCTCGCTATAAATAATATTTCTTATAAATCCAATAATGAAACAATCATAAGAATAAACGGATCTATAGAAGAATTAAATATTAAAAAAGCTAATATTAATACAAATCTGAAATCAAACTCTAAAGCTGATATTTTAGAACTGTTAGATTTTTTACCTAACGCAGAATTATTAAAGCAACTTAAGTTTGATGAAATTCAACTTTCTAGTAATTTATTGAATAATACTCTGCAATTAAATGAGCTAAATATAACTAATAACAATAGAAATTTTGCTAAAATCAAAGGTAAATATGAGTTTAATGATATTAACAATAAACAATTAGATATTCAACTGGATGAATTTGACCAATTCAGCTTAATTCCATCAGACAACTTAAAAGAACTTTTATCAATTTTAAATTCAGATCACATAAATATGAAGGGCATCATAGATGGGAATATACTAAACATTAAAAATCTAGAATTTGTTAGTTCAGATGATGTAAATTTATCAATAACCGGTTATCTAAACTTAAATAACTTTAACGATGCTTCGATAAATATTGGAATTGATAATTTAGATAAAACAAATTTATTACAAATAGTCTCTCAATTCTCTACGGATAACTTTTCAAATATTATTGACATAGTCGACTTTGATTTTTTACAAACAAACCTAAAAATTGAACCATTAAATAATATTTTTTTAATCGAAAATTTAGATCTTATTCATAAAGATAAAATTTCAAATATATCTGGTTCAATTAATAACAATATGTTTATAGGATTAATTGAATTAAAAGAAATAAATTTATCAAAGTTAGATAATTTATTTTTAAATACATCACGAATCAAAGGTAATATTGATCTATCTTTAAGCGTTCCAGATCCTATAGGCCTTGGTAACATTCAAAATATATCTGGCAATATAAATGGAAATATAAATATTAGAGTTTCAGATGAAGAATTTGCATTAGTTTTATTTATGCAATCTTTGTCTCAAGATATTTCAGATTTTGAACAAATAAATGAGTTATTAAATACACTTGCAAATTCTTTTATAAATCAAAGTAGCTCTATCAACGGTCAAATTATAAATAAGGATTTGAATAAATTAATAATTGAAGACTTAATCTTATCATCACCAGACAGTGAAACTCTAAAAGCAGAACTAGAATTGGCACAAGAAAATTTTAAACTTACAATTTTTGATATTATTGATAGCGATGATTTTGTAATCAAATATCAAAATGGAAGTTATTCATATGAAAGAATAGTGCCTGATGGGACGATAAAAAAACCTATTGAAGAATTAATTCAAAAAAATATTAATAAGCTCTTTGAAAATTTACTGCAGTGATTTAAATACAAAATCAATAATATCTTTTTCAATCTTGCTATTATTCAATCTATTGATTTCTTGAATTCCTGTAGGAGATGTAATATTTATTTCTGTTAAATAGCCATCAATTACGTCAATACCAACAAAAATTAAACCATTTTTTATAAGAAATGGCTTTATTTTCTTACAAATAAGCTTTTCTTTGAAGGTGATACTCGTTTTTACAGGCTTACCACCTGCGTGAAAATTAGCCTTAATACTATTAGTTTTTGGTACCCTTAAAACTCCACCAGCTATTTTTCCATTAATTAAAATAATTCTTTTATCACCTTTATTAAAATTTTTTAAAAATCTTTGAACAATGATTGGGCTATTATAAAATTTTTTAAGATAGTTTTTGATAAACAGATTGAGATTTGGTTTATTAAAATAAATTTTTTGTATTCCAAGCCCTCCATTTCCGTAGGCTGGTTTTATAATTACTTCTTTATTTTTTTTTATAAACTTTGTAATTATTTCTATATTTGAAGATATTAATGTAGGTGGAGTTAACTCTGGAAAATTCATCATAATATGCTTTTCTGGATAATTTCTAATCTCCTTTGGATTGTTAACTAGTAAAGGTTTTTTTAATCGATCCAGCAAGTATGTATTGGATATATAATTTAAATCAAATGGTGGATCTTGACGAATAAAAATGGCATTCATTTTTTCTAAATCAATCTCTTTTAGATTCATCTTCTGATATGAGAGCTTATTATTTTTATTTAATTTTAAGCTTAAAACATGAGATTTTATTTTATTAACTTTATTAATCTCACTAAAAACCCAGCTCGGATCATTATAATAACATTCTATCCCCCTTCTTAAAGACTCACGAATAAGCATATAAGTAGAATCCTCGTTGATATTAATTTTCTGAGGATCGTCCATTTGAAAAAGAAATTTCATAATAATTTTAATAATAAGTATTATTTAGCAATGATAATATATTTTTTTTGTCCTTGAACTCTTCAATTAACAAATCTGCGGGATTTTTTTGTTGTTCAATAATGCTATTTAATTTTTCTAAATGAATACTTTCATCTCTACCACCAGAATTAAGATACCCTCTTTTTTCTAATCCTTTTTTTGACAAACTTAATAGTTTTTTACCATGCTCATATAGGGGTAAATTCATAAAGTTACTGTTTAAACCCTCAGAGGGAACATCCTGATACAAATTTAATATGTCATTTTCTTGCCAGGTGCTTGTTTCCTTCCATAAGTAGTCGAGATTTTCATCATCATAAAGTATGCCAATCCAAAAAGCAGGCAATGCACAAATCATTTCCCATTTTCCTGCATCTGCTCCCCTAAGTTCGATATAAGACTTTAATCTGACTTCAGTAAAAATTGTGGATAAGTGGTTTATCCAATCGTGTATTGTTAAATTATACCCCAAAATTTCTTTATTTGAGACACTTTTAGTAAGTAATTCATCAAATGTGTAATCAGTTGTATCAAAATATTTTCCATTTATTTTTAAAAAATAGTTTTTAACTTTTAGAACAAAATCAACATATTCTTCAATCGTAAAATTTTTATTTAAAAATGACTTTTTAATTCCACACCTTTGATTATCTGTGTCTTGCCAAGTGAAAATTCGATTACTGACTAGGTCATTATGTTTTGACTCACGAAAAGGGGAATTACAGAATATACCCATCACAATTGGTTGGATCCTATTTGCAACAACAAATTTTTTAATTAAATCATTTTCACTAAAATAATCCAAATTAGCTTGAACTGTGCAAGTTCTTGTCATCATATCTAAACCTCTAGAACCAACTTTTGGCATGTATTCTCTCATAATTTTATAACGTTCTTTTGGGATAAAAGATAAATCCTCTAATTTACTTATTGGGTCGAAACCAAGACCTAATATGCATAATTTATTTAATTCAGCATATTCTTCTAGTTCTCTTAAATGCTCGTAGGACTCGGTACATGTTTGATGAACATTTTTTAATATTTTCCCAGATAATTCCAACTGACAACCTGGTTCTAGAGTAATGCTTGCACCATTTTTAGATAAAGATATCAGTTGATTAAAGCTGTTATATTCATTTTTCTGCCAGCCTTTTGATAAGAAAAATTGAAATAAATTTTGAACACTCACCTCACCATCAAATTTAAGTCTTTTATGATCTTTAGTATAAAAAATAAATTTTTCGTGCTCTGTTCCTATCCCTTTATATTCAGGGTTAGTAAAACTGGAATGAAAATAATTTATAAGATCTGTTTTTTGTAACAATTAAAACACACTATTTTTATGGAAATTACATTTTGTTATTTGATTTGAATAGTCATTTGCCTGGCGCTCTACTTTTTTTGCCACATCAAGTAACCATTTTTTTTTATTATAGGATTGTTTCTGAAATCCTCCTTTGCCCTCATGGTAGGCCAGATAATGATTGTAGACATCACCTTTATTAATTTTTAATAATCGGTAACTTCCATCAACATACCATCCAATGAAATCACTCGCATCTTTAAAATTTTTTCTATCAGCATTAAAGTTTTTTGTAGAAACTTTATATTCTTCCCATGTCCCATCTAAAGCTTGGCTATAACCATAAGCACTTGAAGGTCGTAAACCTGGTATAAAACCTAATACCTTTTTTCTCGGAGGTCTTGCCGTTCTTTCAAAAGAAGACTCTTGTTTGATAAAACTTAATTGTAAACTTACAGGCACACCCCATTTTTCTTTCGTTTTTTCTGCATATGATTTCCACTTAGGATTAGTTTTAAAAATATCACAAATATTTGAGGTATTAAAAGATCGATCTGTTGTGATACATCCCGACAGTAACAGAGTAAGGATAATTAAATATTTCACTAATTGAAATTTTTCCTTAAGAATTCAATCATTATTTCCAATCCCTGTAATGCTGCACCATTAGATCCTAATATCGAGCCTTGAGACCAGGCATAGGTATCAAAATGTAGCCAAGGTGTATCAGATTTATTCAAAAATTCTTTTAAAAAAAGTGCTGCTGTGATAGATCCAGCTATACCATCCAAAGAAGCATTACTTAATTCTGCAACTTGCGATTTAATCTTTTTTAAATAGGGTTGGTACAAGGGTAATCTCCAACATCTCAGTTTTTCTTTATTTAAATTATCAACTTTTTTTGCAATTAATTCATTGTTACAAAAATAAGCAGGTAAGTCCTCACCTAAAGCAACCCTAGCTGCACCAGTAAGGGTTGCGAAATCAATAATCATACTTGGGTTATAAGACATGGCTTTTTCAATAGCATCGGCCAATAAAAGTCTTCCCTCGGCATCCGTGTGTGCAATTTCAACTGACTTCCCTGATGCTGATTTGTAGACATCACCTGGTCTCATTGATTTAGAGGATACTGAGTTCTCAGCTAAAGGAGCAATTAAAACTATTTTAGTTTTTTTTAGAGAGTAATTTGCCAATAAAAATAATGATATTGCAATCGCAGAACCACCCATATCTTTTTTCATGTTTCTCATAGAGTTTCCTGGTTTAATATTTACACCACCAGTGTCAAATGTGACTCCCTTACCAATAATGACGAGAGGCTTATCTTTTTGAAGAATTTTTTTATTAGTTATTTCTATTACTTTTGGTTTAACAGACGAAGATTTACCAACAGCATAAGTAAGAGGAAATTGTGTACCTATATCTTTCTCAGAATGTTCAACAAAATTGAATTTTTTAAACATCTGATTATTTTTTATTATTGTGTAATAAGATAATGGATTTAATTTGTTTGCAGGGCTGTTGATTAAATCTCTAGAAAAATTAATACACTGTGTGTAAAAAGTAAGAAACTCCAATTCTTTTTGGTCTTTGATATACAATAAATTTTTTTTAGGTTTTGACTGAAAGTTATAATTTCCCCATGCCCAAGCTTTATGTATCTCTGATTCTTTTGATTTAGCAAATTTAGCAAATATGTAGTAGTTACCGTTATTTAATGATGAAAAAGAACTGACCCCCTCAAGATTTTGATCTACCCCCTCTCCGATCAGAACCTCTTTTAGCCTTCCATCTTCATAAGGAACTTTAAGAATTTTTCCAGATTCTGCCTTGAAATTATTAGATAAAGACCAATTTTTAATAAATGATGATTGTTTTAAAAGCCATTTATCAAATTTGATTTGTGAAATGATAGATATTTTTGTAGAACACTCAGTATTGTCATTGGTAAACATTGCTTATAATAAGGATATTAGAAAAAAATGAATAAACAACAAGCGGAAAAGAAAACAGTAAAATTTGAAACAGAGGTATCAAAACTCTTAGATATAGTAGCTAATTCACTTTATACAGAAAAAGAAATATTTTTACGTGAATTAGTATCAAATTCATCAGATGCTTGTGAAAAACTTAGGTATGTCAGTCAAACCGACTCTAAAGCTGCAAAAACAAATAAGTTTGAAATTAAGATTCATATAAATGAAAAGAACAATACCATATCTGTAAAAGATAATGGGATTGGTATGGACGAAAATGACATGCAATCAAATTTAGGCACGATTGCGAAATCTGGAACAGAAGAATTTATAAAAAAGATGGGGGATAAGAAAGGCGATATAAATCAAATTGGTAAATTTGGTGTTGGTTTTTATTCATCATTTATGGTCTCAGATCAAGTAGTAGTTAGATCAAAAAAATATGACTCATCTAATGGTTACCTCTGGACTTCAGATGGCAAGGGTACATTTTCAATTGAAGAAACAGAATACAATGAAATTGGGACTGAAATTACTTTATCCATTAAGAAGGATGAAAATGAGTTTTTAAGTAAATACAAAATAGAAGAAATAATAAAAAAATATTCTGATTTTGTTCCTTTCCCCATTTTTGTGACGTCCGAAGACGATAAAAAGGAAAAGAAAAAAGATGAAAAACCTGAAGAGCAAGTTAATTCTGCTGAAGCTATTTGGCTAAAAGAAAAATCGAAGATAAAGAAAGATGACTACAAATCTTTTTATAACCAAGTTTCAAGTTACTATGATGAACCTTTAACAACGATTCATTTTAAAGCTGAGGGAGTCATAAATTACACTGCACTTCTATATTTACCCAAAACACAGCCTCAAGATCTTTATCATCCAGATCGAAAAAACAAACTAAAGCTGTACGTAAATAAAGTATTTATTTCTGATAAATTAGATGCATTAATTCCTGCTTGGTTGAGATTTGTACCAGGTGTAGTAGATACTGAGGATCTGAGTTTAAATATCTCAAGAGAAATTTTACAGAATAATGCAGTAATTAATAAAATATCTAATGCTATCACAAAAAGAGTTCTTAAAGAAATTCAAGAATTAAAGAAAAAAAAACCTAATGAATTTCAAGAATTTTGGAAAAATTTTGGACCTGTTATTAAAGAGGGATTGTATGAATTTAACGACTTTCATGATCAAATATTTGAGTTCTCAACATTTCACTGTTCTGAAAAAGAGGAGATGATTACATTAGATCAATACGTAACTGATTTTTCTAATGATAAAAAGAAAATCTATTACATATCAGGTGAAAATAAAGGCAACCTTCTTAACAGTCCTCAAATGGAATTATTTAAAAATAAAAAAATAAATGTTCTGTTAATCACAGATCCTGTTGACGAATTCTGGATGCCAATGAAAATGAAATTCAAAGAGTATGAGTTTACATCTATTACTAAAGGTGAAGTAGATATAGAGGACAAAAAAGATTCAAAAAAAGGAAAAGATGAGCCTAAAGAAGATAAAGATTTTGTTGGATTTTTAAAAGACAATCTTAAAGATAAAGTTAAAGATGTTAAAATTTCTAAGAGATTAACTACAAGTGCTTCATGTTTGGTTGCTGATGAGAATGATATGGATATGCATTTAAAAAAATTGATGGCTGCTAATAATCAAAATATTTCTAGCGAAAAAAGAATTCTTGAAATTAATATTAATCATGAATTGGTTAATAAGCTAAAGTCTCTAGACAAAAACCAAAAAGATAAATTTTGTGAAATTCTTTATGATCATGCAAAACTGATGGAAGGTGAAAACCTAGACGATCCAAAAAAATATACTAATTTGGTCTCAGAACTTGTATCTCTATGAGCGATCAAGTTAATTTAGAAAATTCTCAAGAAGAAGAATATGTCTCAAAAACGGTAAATGTAATCATGTGCGATGGTGGTAGTGGTGATCTCGGCCATCCAGCTGTTTATTTTAAGATCGATAAAAAACAAGAAGTTGTTTGTAATTATTGTAATAAAAAATTTATCAAAAAAGACTAACTTTTTTTTTCTTTATTAACTTCTCTAACTAAAAAATCTCTAAGAGCCTCAATTTTTTTAGAACCTTTTAGCTCAGGGGGATATGTAAAATATATAATAGTCTTAGGAGTGTCGGCATTTGGCAAAATGGGAACAAGATTATTATTGGATATTCTCATATATTCAGGTAATGCTCCAATCCCTGCCCCTCCTCCTATAGCTCTCATAACTCCATACATATTTGAGATAAAGAGTGTTTTAACTTTTTTATTTTTAGGAAGTAAGTCCAAAATACAATTTACATCTGGAATAGAGGGTTCAACACTATCTCCAAAAGCAACAATCTTGTGATTTGGTAGTTCACTGACATCCTTTGGAATTCCAAATTTTTCAATGTATTCTGGGGAGGAATAAATTTTAAATTGAAATTCATAAAGTGGAAACCTAATCAGATCCATTTGGGTAGGTTCTGTCAGCCTCAAAGCAACATCAGCCTCACCTTGGGCCAAATCAGTGTACTTGTTTTCAATAATTATTGAGACATCTATATCTGGATATGAATTTGTAAATTTTTCAATTCTAGGCGCTAACCATGTTGTGCCAAATGCGACTGTCGCAGCTATAGTAAGTGGCCCAGTAGGCTTTTCTTTAGACTCTGTCAATTTAGCTTCAGTGAGAGCTATCTTACCAAATATATCGTGAGCAGTTTTAAATAAAATTTTTCCCTGTTCAGTTAGTGTGAGTCCTCTAGCATGTCTTTTAAATAGCGAGACCTTCAAATCTCTCTCAAGAGCACTTATTTGTCTACTAATAGAAGAATGACTAATATTCATTTTATGAGCTGCTTCAGATATATTAAGATCTAAAGCAACATTATGAAAAATTTTTAATTTATCCCAGTCCATGATTTATATTAGCCTGCTTAAATACATTTATACTATCGATTTTCTTATTAAACAATGACCAGTCATCATTATTATCAATATTATGCCAGATTTTTTCTATTTCATCATACAGAAGTGTTTCCCTTGGAATTTGAGTCAAAGACTTAACATCTAGATTATTGAAAATTTCATGATTTTTAAAAATTGTATCTAAATCATAATTTTTATATTTATGTTTAATATCATTTTGAATATTTAATCTTTGTCTTCCTCCTCTAAGGTCGTTGTATACCTCTTCATAAAGATAAGGGCTCTTTAGTAATATTTCATAAACATCATTTAATAATTTTTGATTATGCAATTGCAATTTGCTGGGTTTAAGAGACAATCTTTTAAAGAATAATTTTATAACTTCTTTATTATAAAGCTCTATATATTTTTTTAGTTCTTCTATTATTAATTCTTTTTCTATAAAAAGTGTCATGATTGAAGCTAATTGTTGAACATTCCAAAAAATAGAATCAACTTGATTTGAAAATTTATAAAGACCGGAATGATCAAAGTAAGCTGCTACTTTCTCAGGATCATATTTTTCCATCATACGATAAGGCCCATAGTCAAAACTTTCTCCGGTTATGTTAATGTTATCAGTATTGAGAACGCCGTGGACAAAGCCAAAAATGTTATAAGAGGCAGCTAATTTTGCACAATTTTGAACAACTAAAGAAAAAAAATTCAATGGTGTATTCTCCGCATCACTAAAGGAAAAGTAATATTTTCCTACTGATTTTATCAATTTCTCTAAACTTTGATTATCTTGGTGATATGCATGATATTGAAAAGTTCCAATCCTGATATGGGAATGAGAAATTCTTACTAAAACACTAGATCTCGTTGGGGAAGGTTCATCACTGCGATATAAATCTTCACCTGTTTCAATTAATGATAGGGATCGAGAAGTTTTAAGACCCATTGCTTCTAAATAAGAAGAACAAAGCACTTCTCTTATACCTCCTTTTAAAGTTAATCGACCATCGCCACTTCGAGAATAGACTGTTTTTCCACTGCCTTTAGTTCCTAGGTCAAACAACTTTTTATCTTTGTAAAACTGGGCAATAGTAAACCCCCTACCATCTCCAATTTCAGGGTTATAAACTCTAAATTGGTGGCCATGATATTTCATAGCTAAATTAGAGTTAGATGGTAAGTATTCACTCTCAAATTTTCCAAAAAGATTAACCCAGTCTTTGTTATTAAGTTTTGTAAATTCTTTAAAATTATTACTACGGAATCTTATCTTATATTCTGGAAAACTTGGAGACTTGGATTTTTTATAGAATTTATCGCTTAAAAATTTATATGGCGATAATAGTTGAGTCTTTAGTTCAGATTTCAAAGGAACTCTTAATATATTTCTTTTTAAAATAAAAGTATCTATATTTTTCTTATGCTTAATATATTCTGTGTAAAATAATCAAATGCTTGGATTGGAAATATTAAAAAGTAGGCTAAAAGATGCACCTAAAACATCTGGTGTTTACCTTTTTAAAAATAAAAAAGATATTCCTATATATATTGGTAAAGCTATTAATATTAAAAGAAGATTATCTAATTATGGTAATCTACCAAAATTACCCCGGAGACTACAAAAAATGGTGTCACAGACGGTTAATATTGATTTTGAACTTACTGAGTCAGAGAGGAACGCACTATTATTAGAAGCTTTACTTATAAAGAAATTTTCTCCTAGATATAACATTCGTTTAAAAGACGATAAAAGTTTTCCCTTAATTAAAATAACAAATGGGTCTTTTCCAAGACTAACTAGATTCAGAAATGATTTTTCAAATGAGGACAAGGTATTTGGACCTTTTACATCGGCTTTGAAAACTGACAAAGTGATAAAGATATTACAAAAATCTTTTAAACTTAGAAGTTGTAATGACTCAGAGTTTAAAAATAGAACTAGACCATGTTTGCTTTATGACCTTAAACAATGTTCTGCGCCATGTGTAAGCAAAGTTGATGAAAATGAATACAAAAATCAGGTCAGTGATACCATAAAATTTTTTCAAGGTAGTCAGAAAAGAATATTTAATAAACTAGAGAAACAAATGGTTTATTTTAGTGAAAGTCAAAATTATGAAAAAGCTGCAGAATTAAGAGATAGCATTCAATCATTAAATTATATTATTAGAGAAGAAGTAAAAATAAGCACCCAAGAGACTAATTTTGATTATATCCATATTGATAATAAAAAACATTTCTCAATTTATATTGGTTTTATTAGATATGGGAGATATCTTGGAGGAAATTTAATATACTATTCTGATAAATTTGAAGAAGATATCGATCCTACTTCACTAATTATACAATTTTATTTAAAGAGTTTTAGGCCAAAAAAAATAATTATTTCTAAAAAAATTCAAGGATATAACGAATTAAAATCTATTATGAAAGAAAACTACAAAATAGATGTATCTCTAAAAAGTAATAATATTGTAGGTATACAAAAAATATCAAATCTTACCGCTAAACGTAATGATAAAGAGGTAAGTCTTCAAAAACAAAAATATGTTAATAATCAAGAAATTTTAAACTTACTGAAGATTAAATTTAATATCAAAAATAATGTTGAACGAGTAGAAGCCTATGACAATAGTTTTTTTGGAAATAATTATGCGGTTGCCTCATATGTAGTATTTAATGAAGAGGGTTTCAGTATTAAGGACTCAAGAACTTATAAATTTAAAGACTATGATTTAAAAAAATTTGGTGATGCAGACTTAATGAGAAAAGTATTTAAATCTCGCTTTTCCAAAGATGATAAGATTTTACCTGATATAATAATCATAGATGGTGCGCACCCTTACTTAAAGATATGTCAAGAAGCTATCAATGAAAGTGGTATAAACGAAAATATTAAATTAATTGGTGTTTCTAAAGGTTTTAAGAGGGATTTCAGGTTTGATAGGTATCATTTAATAAATGAGAAAAATTTATCTTTAAAAGATAATCCTCAGATAGAAGGATTTATTCAAAAAATGAGAGATCAAGCTCACAAACTATCTAAAAAAAATAGCATGAAAAGGATGTCTGACTCATTAAAAACTAGTTTTTTAGATGACATAGATGGCATAGGAAAAGTAAAAAAAATGAGAGTTATCAATTTTTTCGGAAGTGTGCAAAATTTAAAGCGGGCAAATAGAGACGAGTTAACTCAAATAAAAGGTTTAAATTCAAAAAATATAAAGGCTATATTAGATAAGATAAATGGCTAGGATCTACACAATACCTAATATAATAACTTTTGTTAGAATTATATTAATACCCATTATTTTATATTTACTTTTTTCAGATAACTCTAATGTTGTTCTTATAGCTGGGCTATTATTTATAGTTTCTTCAATATCTGATTATTTTGATGGATATTTAGCTAGAACTTTAAATCAATCTTCTAAACTTGGTACTTTACTAGATCCGATTGCTGATAAACTTTTAATTGCTGCGGTTATCATTGTTTTAATCGATACAAGAGTAATTGCTAATGTTCATGTTATTCCAGCTATAATTATTTTGTTAAGAGAAATAGCAATTTCAGGCCTAAGAGAATTTTTAGCAAAATTGAATACTGATATGCCAGTTAGTAAGTTAGCTAAATATAAAACTACTTTTCAAATGGTTAGTTTATCTATTCTTATAATAAGCTTAGGTTTTGAGTTAAACGATTTCTTATGGAATTTAGGCTTAGTAACATTGTGGCTTGCTGCTATAATTACTTTGTTATCAGGATACAATTATGTAGCAAAGGGTCTAAGACATATTTGAATATTACAATAAAATATTTTTCCTGGATAAGGATTAAGCTAAAAAAAAGCCATGATCTAATTGAATTAGATAAAGCAATAAGTTTTAAAGAATTAAAAAATAACCTCATTTCAAAAGACCCTATTTTTCAAGAAATATTTAAAGATGACAGTGTGAAGTACTTTCTTAACTTGAATGAGTTAAACGATAATGATCAAATATTAAATAACGGTGACGTTTTAGCTTTTCTGCCACCCGTCACAGGTGGATAATGATAAGAATTATAAAAGAAAGTTTTGATCTAGAAAATGAGTTCAAAAAAATATCTTCTAATAAAAACGGTGCGTATAGTTTTTTTTTAGGAACAGTAAGGTTTGATTTAAGTTTTTCAAATACTGAAATTAAAGGAATATATTTAGAATGTTACGAAGAATTGGCAATATCTCAGCTTGAAAAAATTAGACTACAAGCTTTAAAAAAATGGGATCTTAGTGAATGTTTAATAATTCATAGAATAGGAAGATTAAAATTGGGAGAGAAAATAGTTTTAGTAGTTACTTCCTCGTCTCACCGATCAAATTCTATAGAGGCGTGTGAATATGTAATTGATAGCTTAAAGATAGATGTAGCTTTTTGGAAATTTCATTTATTAGACAACGAAGAGAAAGAAATGGTCTATCAAAAGAATAAAGATAATAAAAAAATGTTAAAATGGAGAGAAATTATTAATTAATCGTTGTCTTCGTAATTAGGGTCTACTTCTTTCATATATAGGCTTGAAATCTTAGTTGTAATATTTCCAACTTTAAAATTTTGATTATCAATTTTACCAACTGGGGTTACCTCGACAGCAGATCCTGTAAGAAAAATTTCCTCAGCTTTTGAAATTTCATCTGGATATATATCTCTTTCGATTACGTTAATACCTTCATTTTTTGCAATTTCTATTACAGCTTGTCTCGTAATACCATTTAAGAAACAATCAGGTACAGGGGTATGAATTTCTCCATTTATCACTAAAAAGATATTTGAACCAGTGGATTCACTTACTCTTCCTTTATAATCCAGCATCAAAGCATCGGTATAACCATTCTTTTCAGCCTCATGTTTACTTAAAGTGCAAATCATATACAGACCAGCTGCTTTAGTGTCTGTTGGTATACAATCTGGAGGAGGTCTTTTCCAAACAGCTGTTTGAAGAGATATTCCTTTTAATCGATCTTCTTTAGTAAAATAACTAGGCCATTCCCAAGTAGCAACAGCTACATTAATCTTATTTTTTTGAGCAGAAATAGCCATCATTTCACTTCCTCTCCAAATTACAGGACGAACGTAACCGTACTTTATATTCATTTTTTTTATGGTTTCCTCGTGAGCTCTATTTATCTCATCTTTAGAATAAGGCACATCGATGCCCATTCTTTGTGCAGAAAAAAACAACCTATCGGTATGTTTTTCTAATTTATAAATTTTTTCCCCATAAACTCTTAAACCTTCAAAAACACAACTGCCATAATGCAAACCATGATTAAGCACGTGAGTAGTGGCATTTTGCCATTCAACAAATTCACCGTTATACCAAATAAAACCAATTCTCTTATCAAAGGGGATAATTTCCATAATTCGAAATAATGTAATATTATTTATTAAAATTCACAATATAATTATATTTATATCTTATGAATTTAAGTTTTGCCGATACTTTATATTTTAAAAAAGAAAATACTCTAGAGATAATTTTAGGTTTACATAGATCTTATAAATCTCTTCAAAGAGAGATCCAAATTTGTTGTGAATTAAATAATTTAACATTTAACGAGCTAATAGTGATTTTAGAGATTAAAAAAGGATTTAAAAAGAAGATTGATATTGCCAATAAAGTATTTTTAAAGAAACAAAATTTAAATTTAATACTAAAAGATTTACAGATAAAAAATATATTAAATTTAGATAATAAGACAATTTCAATAACCAAAAACGGGGAAGAGTTAATTGAAAAAACAACAAATAGAATAAATGAAAAAATTATAAAAATATTTAAAAAGATAGATCCAAAAAATATGTCTGGTTTTATTAATATTATAGAGTCATTGTAATGAATGATAAGCATATACTTTTAGTTGAAGATGATGAAACTCTCCAAGAGCTTATTGAAAAATTATTAATAAATAATGATTATATTGTATCTAAAGCAGTAAACATTGAAGAAGCAAAAAAATTAGTAAAACTATTCTTGTTTGATTTGATTGTTTTAGATGTAATGCTCCCTGACAGCACAGGTCTGGATTTTTATGAAAATACAATTAAAAATAGAGTTAATACACCTGTAATCTTTCTTTCTGCATTAAGCAATGTAGACGATAGAGTAACTGGTTTAGAATTGGGTGCTGACGATTATATTGGCAAACCATTCGACTCAAGAGAGTTATTGCTCAAGATAAAAAAAAATATCTCGAAAAAACAATCCCTAGATACAATAAATTTTAGTAGTGAAACGGAATTTGATTTAAAAAAAGAACAATTACTATTTAAAAAACAAAATATTAATCTTTCGAGCAATGAAGTAAAAATTCTGAAATTACTAATAAATAATTCACACCAATATTTAACCAGAGACCTGTTAAACACAGAGTTAGGATTAGATTATTTATCAAGAAGTGGTGATATGCAAATTTCCAGATTGAGATTAAAACTAAAAAAAGAATGTAATTTAAAAGACATAATCAGATCGGTTCATGGAAAAGGATACAAAATTTTCATTTAATGTTTAAATGGAGTAATTTTTCAGAGAGCCTTTTAGTAAGATCTGTTTATCTTATTACAATACCAATAGTATTAGTTCAAATAATAGGAATAGTGATATTTTTTGAATTACACTGGGATTTAGTCTTAAAAAGAAGTGCTCAATCTATTTCAAATGAAATAAAGATTTTAGAAATGCAAAAGGACTCGTCCTCAATAAATAATTATGCAAATACTTTACAAATCATAAGAACTGATAACTTAGATATCAGTGAAGCAAAAGAAGTTACAAATTGGATATTTAGAAAGCGAATAAAAAACTCACTCGACCAAATATCAGGAGATTTTGAAGTTCTACAAAATCAAAATCACTTCATATTTTTTGACAAAAAAAAATTAGAATATTTTTATTTAGTTCCAAAGAAAAGAGTTGAAACAAAAACTGTTGCTGGATTTTTTTTATGGACGATTGCTGTAAGTATAATTTTATCATTAATTTCATATTTATTTATAAAAAAACAAATTCAACCACTAAAAAGACTTGGCATAATTACAAGAAGTTTTGGAAGAGGTATTGAGACTCCAAATTTAAAACCTACAGGATCTTCAGAAGTTAGAGGATTGATAAAAGATTTTAATAACATGCACAATAACATTAATTCTACACTAGACAATCAACGAAATATGTTAGCTGGCATTAGCCATGATTTAAAAACACCATTAACGAGAATAAATTTAATGATTGATGAGATTAATAACGAAACATTGAGAAATTCAATATCTCAAAATATTTCAGATATGAATATCATGCTAAATCACTATCTAGATTTTATTAAAAATGAAAAAAATGAAAATTTAGATGAGATAAATACTCACAATTTTATATCCAATATTGCTCAAAATTATCAAAAACTTGAGGTTTTAGTAAACAATGAAAGCAAAATATTTATCAGAAAAAATCAAATCACAAGAGCCATTATGAATATCTTAGACAACGCTAATAAATTTGCCGAAAAAATATTTATAAGTTCTAATTTAATCAATAATAAGTGGGAAATAGACATTGAAGACAATGGCCCAGGCACAACTTTATCACAAGAAGAATTGATAAGACCTTTTGTTAAAGGATCTGATCAATTAAATCAGGGTACAGGATTAGGATTATCAATCGTTCAAAAATTAATAAAATTAAATAATGGAGAATTAAATTTCCAAAAATCATCACATGGTGGATTAAAAGTAACTGTGATATTACAAATTTGAGTCTAAAAGAGCTTTCCCCCATTAGATATAGTAGTTGTTGGCATAACTAATATAGGATCATTATTATCATCAGGAAATCCTAATACTAATACTTCAGAAATCATTTTACCAATTTGTTTAGGTGGAAAATTTGTTACTGCAGCTACTTGCTTCCCAATGAGCTCTTCTGGTAGATAGTTCTTAGTGAGTTGAGCAGAAGTTTTTTTTAGTCCAATATCATTTCCAAAATCTATTACCAAATAAATACTAGGTTTATTAGATTTTTCATTTATTTTTGCTTCTATTACTGTACCAACTCTAATATCAACTTTTTCAAAGTCAGAGTAGCTTATCATCTTTTACTTATAAATGACTTTACTCTATTTATATTCTCGAATGCATGTCCAATGGAAGCCATAGTTTTATCCAGACTTTTATTATCTTCAATCCAGACATTAAAAGCATAAACATAAATTATGTTAATAATAGTTTTTTCCACGTAAGTATTTAAAAATAAATTAAAATAAGAATTTATATTTTTAGATAAATTTAAGAAATATTTTGGCTTTTTTTGAGATTCTAAATAAATTCGTAGAGTTATATTTTTGTAATTATTTAGAAAATCTAATCTGTTAATAATACCTTCAAATATCTTATCTTCTAATGAAAGGTCATGAGCTGGGGTTTTTAATTCTGTTGAAATAAAATATTCAAAATCTTTTATGAAAATATTGAAGTCGTCAAAGTCAGAATTTACTGATTTGATTTTTGTATGAAAACTCTTTAAATGCGCAAAATAGTTAAGCTTTTTAAGGTTTGTCTTATTTAGTTTTTGGGCTTTTTTGTTCACTATCAATTTCCTTAGCTCGTTTATAAGCCTTATGCAGTGTTGTGTATATTATTTTTTCTATTTTTTGTGACTTTATATAATTAACACCTGCCTGAGTAGTGCCTTTCTTGCTAGAAATAGAACTAATAAAACTATCTAACATTTTTGATGTGGTGTTAATTTCTAATACATTTTTGAATAATTCTAACACTTCTAATTCATTTATGTTAAATGGCTTAGCAAGTTTTTTTGATGCTTTAACAAAACTACTTACAATATAAGCAATAAATGCTGGCCCACTTCCATAAACTGATGTAGCAAGATTAATTTGGTCTTCATTTCTAACATTTATTATTTTTCCAAAAGAGGACAATAATTTTATTAGATTATTACTCATTAATTTTTTATTTTTTACGTAAAGATGTGTTTGAGATTTGTTATTCGATGCCATAACATTTGGCATAATTCTTATAATTTTTTTAGTTTTTAAAATTTGCTCTATAGTGCTGAATTTTATACCGGCCATACAAGAGATAACTATTGTATCTTTTGAGAGGTATTTTTGAAATTGAATTCCAGTACTTAAAAAAGTCTTAGGTCTAGTAAGAAGAAAAACATAATTATAAGTGTGATTATTTTTAAATATTTTTTTTTTTAAATTGATATTTTTTAGCTCACTCTTTGAGTTTAAAGCATAGATATTTAATAGACTTAAAAGTTTTTTGGAAATTAATGATTTAGCTAAGTGACCATAACCAATAAAAAGAGCTTTTGGCTTAAGCGTGACCAACAATTTTTTGATTAATTAAAGTTTGTGTAGTCTCAACAACTTTATCTCCTTTTAGTAGGACAGAGACTAAATGGTTAAATTCAGATAAAATATTTTCTAAATAACTTCTTATATCTTCTGCTGTTACTTTCCCTGAAATTGGGAGACTATGTTTATAAATAATTTTATTATTATTGTTTTGTTTCAATGTTCCAATTACGAGATTATTGTTAATTTTGTTCATACGATTAGTAAGAAAGCTATACTCATAGTTGTCAATACTGAATGATGATATAAGGACTTTTAAGTCATCGATCCATTGAAAATCCATGATAACTTTTTGTTCATGTATTTCAGTTAAAAGTGAAATATCATTATTTTTGTAACTTTTAGATGACTGTTTCACATTAAATATATCTTCTAGAAGAGAAATAGGGCTAGAATCAATGTTTTTATCACTCATACACAATATGTATCACATTAACTCTCTTAGTAAACACTATATATAGTATTATAAGGCATGTAATTGTTGAAATTTAATCTTTTCTGTTGATTAAATATTTCTCTAATTTTAAAAAATCTGATTTTATATCATTGAAGATCTGAGCCACTTCAACTGAATTATAAAGAAATTTTGATAACTTTAGGTAAAGTTTATCTTTGTGTGAGACATAAGTTGTATTATTAGTTTTAAAAGTGTTTGAGTATCCAAATTTTTTATCACCTGTTGCGTTTGAACTATTTGGTTTAACCATTAGATGGTACAGCATATCTTATATAATTGGATTTATTTACTTTTATTTTTTTGCATTAAGTAATTTAGATCGATTTAATTTGGATAAGAAAAAACTCGAAGATTTATTTTTTTATTTATTTTTATCAGTAATTGTTGGTGGGAGATTAGGATATATAATTTTTTACGATATAAATTTCTATTTACAAAACCCATTTGAAATACTTAAAGTTTGGCAAGGAGGTATGTCTTTTCATGGAGCTTTAATTGGTATTATCTTAACAACTATTGTATATTCAAAAAGAAATAATATTTCTATTTTTCTATTATCTGATCTTCTAAGTATTACAGCACCAGTGGGATTATTTTTAGGAAGAATATCTAATTTTCTAAACCAAGAACTAATAGGTAGACCAACAGAATTTTTTTTAAGTATTAGTTATCCAAATGAAGATATCTATAGGCACATTTCCCAGATTTATGAGGCAATTTTTGAAGGATTAATACCTGCTATTCTACTTTTAATAATTTTTTATAAATTTAACATTAAAAATGGTTTAATAACTTCTATATTTTTAATTAATTATGGATTATCTAGAATAATTATTGAAAATTTTAGGGAGCCAGACTTTCAATTAGGCTTAAAATTTGATTTTATATCTCAAGGGCAAATATTATCAGTTCCAATTGTTATTCTTGGTTTTATATTTCTATATTTATGTCAATACAAACAAAGATAGATACTATTATTAAGTCGGTTGGTTCAATTAATATACAAGATTTTGTTGAGCTCTCTAATTTTGATAAAACATTAGGTTTTTATAATAAACCCAATATTGAAAAAATTGGTAAAAGTGGACAATTTATTACATCTCCAGAGATATCCTCTCTTTTTAGTATTGCCATTACTAATCAGTTTTTAAAAGAGTTTCCAAAAGTAAAAAATGTAAATTTACTTGAGTTAGGGCCTGGAAATGGGCTACTATCTATGGATATATATGATTACCTTAAGTCAAAGAATGTCATTGTAAATGATCTTACTTTATTAGAGAAAAGTGAGTACTTTAGGGAAAAAATTTCAGAGAAATCAGAAGTCAAAGTAAATTTCATAAAAAATATATACGATTATAAAATTGATAATGGAGATGTAGTATTTATTTATTCAAATGAATTTTTTGATGCTATTGGATCAAAACAATTTATTTACGACAATGGTAATTTCAACGAGATAAAAATATCAAAAAATAATGACGAGTATTTACTAATTAAGGATAGTACAATAATCTCTAGGGAATTATTAAATATCTATTCAAGTTACAACTTTAAAGATAATGACATTTTAGAGCACTCAAATTTAATATTAAACATACTAAGTGATATTCAAAAATTAGAGTTTAAAAAATATTTTTTTACTACAACTGATTATGGTTATACAAAATTACCTTTTAAAAGCACTCTTAGACTATTATCTAATCATAAAAAATTAAACTTATTTGATAAATTTGAAAATGTAGACTATTCGTTTGGTGTTAATTTTGAATTAATGAATAGCTTTTTTCTAAAAAATAATCCATCAATAATCTATCAAAAAGATCTAATTCTTAATAATCTTCCAAGTGAATATTTAAAATCGTCTGATAAGAACATTAAAGAAATGATTGACTTAATTAGTGGGAAAAAGTTTGGAGGTATGGGTACATCATTTTTAAACCTTTCTTTTAAAAAAAATGAGTAAATTTGTAAAATTCAAATTTTTTAATAATAAAAATGGTAAATCAAAAGGTATTTATAGTTCTCTTAATTGTGGATTAAAATCTCAAGATAATTTACAAAATGTTAAAAAAAATATTGAAATTGCAAAATTGAGCATATCTAAAAAAGAAAAGACTTTAATTATTCCCAACCAATTACACTCAAATAAATGTCTTATAGTGAGGAAAAATAAATTTGAATATAATTGTGACGGTATCGTAGCACAGGGTGATAATTTTGTACTTGGAATTACAACAGCAGATTGTTTACCAATAATATTTATTGATTACCAAAATGAAGTTATAGGGATTTGCCATGCAGGATGGAAAGGTTTAAAGAGAGGAATTATTGAAAATACTGTAGATAAAATGCTTAAAATTGGCTCAAAAAGATCTAATTTAAGAGCCTTTATTGGCCCTTGTATCAGAAAATACTCTTATGAGGTATCAATAGAATTTATTAATGGCATGAATTTAAATGACACAGATTTTTATACTAGAAAAAATGATAGGTATTTTTTTGACCTTCCTAAGCTTGCTAAAGTTAAATTAAACAGCTTAGGGGTTTTCAAAATTGTAGATTCCAAAATAGATACTTATAAAAACAAAAATTACTTTAGTTATCGAAGGAGTATTCATCAAAGATTAAAAGATTATGGAAGAAATATTAGCCTAGTATCAATAAATTAACTTTGTATGGATATATATTTTACTATATAAATCAGTTAATTTATGAAAATTATTTCTGGAAATAGTAACATTGAGTTATCTAAAGAGATTTCAGAATATCTTAAAATACCCCTATCTGAAACAACTATGACAAGATTTTCTGATAAGGAGATATTTGTTGAAATTGCTGAAAATGTAAGAGGAGAGGATGTTTTTTTAATACAATCAACTTCATTCCCTGCTAATGACAATTTAATGGAATTGTTAGTTGCAATTGATGCTTTAAAAAGAGGATCTGCTAAAAGAATTACTGCTGTATTACCATATTTTGGTTATGCCAGACAGGACCGAAAAACTGGGCCAAGAACTCCTATTTCGGCTAAACTAGTCGCTAATTTAATTACAACAGCAGGCGCCAATAGAGTTTTAACTATGGATTTACACGCAGGACAAATTCAAGGGTTTTTTGATATCCCATTGGATAATCTTTATGCATTAAATATGTTTGTAAATGATATCAAATCAAATAAAAGAGATGAGAACTTAGTATTTGTCTCTCCGGATGTTGGTGGTGTTGTTAGAGCCAGAGCATTTGCAAAAAAACTCAACGCTGACTTAGCTATAATAGATAAACGTAGGGATGCTCCTGGTGTCTCGAATGCTATGAATGTTATAGGATCAGTGGATGGCAAGAAATGTATCATTGTTGATGATTTAGTTGACTCAGGAGGGACTATTTGTAACGCAGCTAAGGCTCTAAAAGAAAAGGGAGCTACTCATGTTTATGGTTATTGTTCCCATGGTGTATACTCTGGAAAAGCTTTAGAAAACATTAACAATTCTGTTTTAGAAGAAATGGTTTGTACCAATACTATTAAGCCCACATTTGAAGTTCCGTCTGGTATGAGATATTTGTCAGTGGCGCCACTATTTGGAGAGGCTATAATGCGCATAAATAACGAAACATCTATATCTTCTCTGTTTGATTAATCTTAGTTTTTATTGTATAAACTCAGCCTATGAAAATCAGTGGAAATATACCTGCGAAAGAACGTAAAAAAGGTAATACTAATCCATATTTTGATGAGGGTTTAATACCCTCTATCATATACGGAGGGAACACCGATCCTGTTATGGTTGCGGTGGACACTATTCAGCTTAAAAAAAGATTTGAAGAAGGTGGCTTCTATTCAAAAATATTTGAGGTAGAATTTGGTGATAAAAAAGAAGCTGTAATTGTAAAAAGTATTCAAAGGCATAAAGTTAAACACAATCCTATTCATGTAGACTTTCAAAGAGTTGATGAAAAAACAAGAATAGTCATTGCTGTGCCCGTTGAATTCACTGATCAAGAATTATCTCCAGGATTGAAACAAGGCGGCATCTTAAACGTGGTCAGAAGAGAAATTGAACTTACTTGTCTCGCTAATAACATACCTGAAAAATTTGTTATATCGTTAGAAGGCAAGGAAATTGGTGATGATATAAGATTGAGCGCCGTAACTTTAACAGAAGGAATGAAGCCTACAATTCAAGGTAGAGACTTCATGTTAGCCACTGTTCAAGCACCAAAAGTTGAAAAAGAACCTGAAGCTGATGAGACAGAAGAAAGCACTGAAGAAACAGCAGAAAAAGCTGAAGATAAGAAAGAAGAAGAAAAAACAGCCGAATAATATAGTCTTCCTATATGCTTACTCTATTTTGCTTAGGCAATCCCACTATCAAACATAAAAATAATCGTCATAACGCTGGTTTGTTACTTGGCGAATTTCTTGTTGATAAGTTAGAACTTAAATTAAAAAAATTTAAAAATTTTAAATTGACTAACACTTTTCAGTTAGATGGTCATCAATGTCAGATTGCCTTATCTGAGAATTATATGAATGAGTCTGGAAATGGCATATTGAGTTTAAAAACTAATAAATTAAGTAAATCTGATGAAATATTTGTTTTATACGATGAGCTAGATTTAGATTTAGGTGAAATCAAAATAAAATATGCTGGAGGTAATGCTGGTCACAACGGACTTAGAAGCATTAGTAGTAAAATTGGAGATAACTATTGGAAGCTCAGAATTGGTATTAGTCATCCTGGGGAAAAAGATAAAGTAACACGTCATGTATTGGGCAACTTCAAAGTTGATGAAAAGAAAAAACTTTTTTTATTATTTGAAGTCATATACTTAAATTTATCACAGATATTTGTTTCTAAACATTTATCCAATCTAGGTATTTAAATGAAGTGTGGAATCATAGGTCTTCCAAACGTAGGAAAATCTACTTTGTTTAACGCATTATGTGAAAATGAACAAGCTCTGGCAGCAAATTACCCTTTTGCTACTATTGATCCTAATAGTTCTTTAGTAAGGGTACCAGATGATAGAATCCAAATATTATCTAAAATATGCAAACCGCAGAAAATTATCCCTGCAGCTTTTGAAATTGTAGATATTGCAGGCTTAGTCAAAGGTGCCTCTAAAGGAGAAGGCTTGGGAAATGCATTTTTATCTCATATCCGATCAGTAAATGCTTTATTTCATATAGTAAGATGTTTTGAAGATGATGATATACAACATGTCGAAAATAGAATTGATCCTCTTGAAGATATTAAAATAATTAATGCAGAATTAGCATTATCTGATTTAGAAATTTTAGAGAAAAATTATCAAAAATTAAAAAAAACTCAAAAAACAGAAGATGATAAAAAAAAAATATTAGTAATTGAAAAAACTATTGAGCTCATCTCTAAAGAACAAAGAATATTAAATAACTTAGATAAAGATGAGATTGAATATTTGAGTATATTTCAATTAATTTCTATAAAACCCGTTGTATATGTATGTAATGTTGATGAAAATTCCTCAGTAAATGGAAATTCGCATACAAAATCTATTGAAGAATATTCTAAATTGAATAATTCAGAAACGCTTCTTGTGAGTGCAAAAATTGAGTCAGAAATTTCGCAAATAAGTGACAATGAAGAAAAAAAAATGTTTCTTGATAGTATGGGCCTTAAAGAAACTGGGTTGAAAAGAGTTATAAAAAAAGGCTATGCCCTTTTGAATTATATTAATTTTTTTACTGCTGGTGAGAAAGAATTAAGAGCTTGGACAATTTCAAAAGGCACATTAGCTCCAAGTGCTGCTGGCGAGATACATACTGATATGGAGAAAGGTTTCATTAGGGCTGAAACAATATCTTATGAGGATTATATTGAATACAATGGGGAGAGTGGTGCGAAAGAAAAAGGAAAATTAAGATTAGAAGGTAAAGAATATGAAGTAAATGACGGGGATGTCATGCACTTTTTGTTTAATGTTTGATATCTCTCCAAATCTGTTGTTTTGAAATATAAGCAAGTGCAAATAAAACTATTAAAAACAGAATAACCTTTAAACCCATTTTCTTTCTATCCTCTAAACTTGGCTCTGCAGCCCAAGCTAAAAAAGTTGTAACATCAGTTGTCATTTGGTCCATAGAACTTTCGGTGCCATCATCATAATCAACTAAACCATCAGACAATGGTGATGTCATTGCAATTAAATTACCTGCCATGTACTTGTTGTAATGCTGGCCTTTGGGTACTTTCATATCTTCTGGTGGATCGACGTAACCAAGCAATAATGCTTTAACATAATCTGCACCTTTTGGTCTAGCTTTGACTATCAAAGATAAATCTGGGGGATAAGCACCGTTGTTTGCAGCCCTAGCAGCCTGAACATTTGGATATGGATTTGCAAATTGATCTGATGGAATTCCGTCTCTTTCAAACATTTCACCTTCATCATCGGGTCCGTCCAAAATTAAATGCTCTGCAGCTATTGCCTTAATGTGATCTTCACTAAAACCAAGATCTCCTAGATTTCTGTAAGCAAGATAATTCATAGAATGGCACCCTGCACAAACCTCTCTGTATACTTTTAAGCCACGTTGGGCTGAGGCACGATCATATGTTCCAAAAAACCCTTTCCAAGACCAGTCATATTTTGGGATTTCAATTTTAGCACCTGCGCCATAGGAGTTGAAACTGAAAAATAAAAAAAAGGCCAGAAGAGCTTTTCTCATATTTAAGCTTTTTTGCTTTGCAAGTAATTTGTAATAGTAAGTGGTTGTCTAGGGGTTTCAAGAAATCCAACAAGTGGAGCCAATACAAAAATAAATAAAAACCAATATGCGGTTCCAATCCTGGAGATAAGCACATAAATATCTTCAGCAGGTTTACCTCCGACATACATTAAGACCAAAAAGTTTACAGCAAATAAAAGAACACAATATCTCCAAATAGGTCTAAACAAACATGATCTAACTTTTGATGTATCAAGCCAAGGAAGTAATCCCAGTGCAAGAATAGAACTAAACATAGCTATTACCCCGCCTAGCTTATCAGGAATAGCTCTCAGAATAGCGTAAAAGGGTAAGAAATACCATTCAGGCACAATATGTGCAGGAGTTATCATGGGATTCGCTTTAATATAATTATCAGAATGTCCTAATATATTTGGATAATAAAATAAAATGAAAGCCATAATAATGAAAAAAAATAGAGCAGCATTTAAATCTTTTATTGTTACGTAAGGATGAAAGCTAACTGTTTCATCCCAACTTTGAGGTTCTGAACCAGTTGGATTATTTGAACCTGTCATGTGGAGTGTAATAACATGAAATACAACTAAACCTACAATCGCAAAAGCTAACAACCAGTGTAATACATAAAACCGGTTAACAGCGGAGTCCCCAACGGTAAAATCACCAAGAAGTAGCTGTAATATTGCATCACCCACAACAGGGATAGCTGAGAAAAGATTTGTTATAACAGTAGCTCCCCAGTATGACATTTGACCCCATGGAAGTGTGTATCCTAAAAAAGCAGTTGCCATCATTAACATGAACATCGTCAAACCGAAAATATATACTAACTCACGAGGGGCTTTGTATGACCCAAAATATAAGGCTCTAAAGATATGAATAAAAGTAGCTATAAAGAAAAATGAAACTAAGTTGGCATGAAGGTATCTTATTAACCAACCAAAACTGACATCTCTCATGATCCTTTCTACAGAGTCAAAAGCGTCTTCAGCTGAGGGCTTATAATGAAATCCTAAAAATATACCAGTTAAAATTAAACCTATTAAACAAAACATAGCAATACCACCAAAAGACCAAAAATAATTTAATGATTTTGGAACTGGAAATTTTAGATATTCAGCTTCCATCATTCTTATCAGTGGGAGCCTAGAGTCAATCCAACCCTTTATACCAGTATAGGGAGAGTTTAATGTTTTTTTATATCCTTGTAATTGATCTGAGCTCATTAATTTTATCCTATCTTTATTCTGTTATCTGTTAAAAATACATACGGGGGAACAGGTAAATTAGTTGGTGCAGGTCCCTTACGGATTCTTCCCGAGGTATCATAATGAGAACCATGACATGGGCAAAACCACCCACCGTAATCCCCTTTTGTATCTGAAGCTTTTTGACCGAGAGGAACGCAACCTAAATGAGTGCAAACACCAAGAACAACTAACCAATTATCTTTTTGAACTCTTGCAGAGTCCTCTTCAGCGTCCGGAAGTTCATCTAAAGATGTGTTTTTTGCTATATCAATTTCACTTTTAGTTCTATGCTTTATAAAAACTGGTTTTCCTCTCCATATTACTGTCAAACTTTGACCTTCTTCAAGAGGGGATAAATCTATCTCTGTCGATGCTAAGGCAAGAGTATCTTTCCCTGGATTCATACTAGATATGAAAGGTATTAGTAAACTAGCAGCTCCGACCCCTCCAAGCGTCATTGCAGATAATTTTATAAAATCTCTTCTTGGTTTTCTACTGTCTGACATTTGATTTAAATCTTTATAGATTTTATTAGTAAGATGTAGCATAAGTAGTAGTCATCATGACGCATAAATTTGCAATATGTCTCTATCAGCCTGATATGCCTCAAAATCTTGGCGTAATTATCAGAACAGCAGCTTGTTTAGAATTTCCTATACACATTGTGAAGCCTCTACCTTTTTCAACGTCAGACAAAAGATTTAAAGGTGCTGTAATGGATTACATAGATCATTGCAAAATTTTAAATCATGAAAATTGGGACAATTTTTACTCTTATTGCGAAAAAAATAATAACAGAGTTATTCTAGCAACTACTAAAACTAACAACAATCTCTATGATTTTAAATTCAAGGAAAATGATATTGTTTTATTTGGTAAAGAAACAGCAGGAGTTCCGGATACAATTCATAATATAGTTGATTATAAAATAACTATTCCGATGAGCAGTAAAACAAGATCATTAAATTTAGCAACCTCCGTTGCAATCATCATTTCAAAGATTAAAGGTAATTTTTAGTTTAAGAAATCTATAAGATGATTTAGCTCACTATTTTTATTTAAAAAGGAAATAGTGTTTTCAGGAAATGGCATCTTTTGGATTTTGTTTAACTCTTGAGTTATCTTTTTCTCTTTCACAAAATCTGTAATGTTTTTAGAGAGAATCATTATTGCCTCAATATCAGCAGGATATGTTTTTGTATTTTCAAATAATGATAAAAATCTCATATATCGTATTGCCCTTAAATAATCTTTTTGAATTTGAACCATCGGATCAAAAATAAATTTTAAATAGCTATTTTGATAATGTTCCATGCCCAGATAAAAATCATAAACATTTCCTTTTAAATTTATATATACACTGTTGAAGGTAAAATCTCTTCTAAGGGAGTCTTCTCTGATGCTAGTAGCTTTAGCTACTTTAGAATGTCTTCCAGATGGGGCTATATCTTTTCTGAATGAATTTATTTGATATTCAAAATCATTAAATACCAAGGATATACTTTTATATCCTGGGTAATATTTTGCATCATCGTATTTATCTAAAATTTTATCAACTGTAAAACTGTCTAAATCTGGTATGACCAAATCAATATCTTTAATTTCATATTTATCAGAAAGTATGGATCTGGTCGCACCTCCAATAAGATAAATATCTTTGTCTTCATATGGGAGAACATTACAAATTTCGTTTAAACAAGAAATATTTATAAGTTCTTTAACTTTGCTTTTTAAATTCATGTATTTAAGTAAGTTCCATCAGCTCTAACCATCTTAATTCTTTAGTTTCTAATTCTAATTGAAGAGATCCTAATTTTTCACTTGAAGTTATAAATAAATCATAATCTTTTTTATAGAGATCTGGTGCCTCTAAAATTTTTTTAAAATGATCTATTTGTTCCTTTAAGAGATCTATTTGTTTGGGTAAATTGTTAAGCTCATATTGTAGTTTAAAAGTTAATTTCTTCTTAATAACTTTTGATGAATTTTTTTTATATTTTTCAGCTTTATGATCAATTTTTAAAGAGTCATCGCTATCATTTATTAGAAGATCTTTATTGTTAAGAAAATCATGATAGCCTCCATTAAACAGAACAACCTCTCCATTTCCCTTAAAAAATAATATTTTGTTCACTAATTTATCTAAAAAATCCCTATTATGTGATACGACCACTAAAGTTCCATTGTAGCCTGATAATATTGACTCTACTAAATCTAAAGTATCTATATCAAGATCATTTGTTGGTTCATCTAATATTAGACCACTTTTAGGATTTGATAGAACCTTCGATAAGAGTAATCGATTTTTCATTCCACCAGATAAACTACCAACAGGATCATTTGCTTTAGATGGATCGAAATGAAAATCTTTCAAGTAACTACATACATGTCTATCCTTACCTTGTGTTTTAAGATAATCCCCACCAGAGGGTACTAATATTTTTTTTATTGGAAGATTGTCTTTTAAATCATTTCTTAACTGGTCAAAATATGAAAATTCCAACTCTTTTCTAAGTTTTAAAATCCCTGATTTTAAATGGAGCTCATTAAGTAAGATTTTTAAAAATGTTGATTTACCTGAGCCATTACTTCCTAAAAGTCCTATTCTGTCCTTTTTGCTGATTTTCAAATTAAAATTTTTTAAAATTAATTTTTTATCTTCAGTGTCAAAATAAAATTCGGCATTATGAAATTCAGCAACATGTTTAAAATTCTTTGAATTTTCATATATTTGATTAATTTCTATTTTTCTTGTTGCTTTTTTAAAATCACTTATATCTTTATCTAAATTGTCCTTGAGCTCTTTTGCTTGCTCTAACCTTCTAGTGTTTCGTTTTACTCTTGCTTTTACTCCTTTGTTAGCCCAATTAACCTCTAGGTTAACAAATTGCTTCCTATTCTGTAATTCTCTTTCTTCTTGTGATAACAAAGTACTAGACCAATTTTCAAAATCACTGTACCCGCTGTTATTTACTTTCACTCTGGATCGGTCTATCCATAATATTTTATTAGTAAAATTTTTAAGAAATTGTCGATCATGACTTACACATAAAATAGCACTATCTAGTTTTTTCAAATAATTTTCTAGCCATACTATTGTATCTAGGTCTAGGTGATTGGTTGGTTCGTCCAAGAGCAAAAGGTCCGATGGTTTTATTAATGTTTTGATTAGACCTACTCTTCTTTTTTGACCTCCAGATAAATTTTTAATTAAACTATTTTTATCTACACTTAAATTATTACAGAAGATGTCTATTTCGTAAATATCATCTTGATTAGTAATCACTGATAAAATCTCTTTTTCAACGGTATTATTTTCATTTTGTAATTTATAATTTTGGTTGAAGTAATTAACTGCAATATTGTCAATGCTCCATATTTCACCTAAGTCAATCTCATGTTGACCAGATATGACATTCATTAAAGTAGATTTCCCTGCCCCATTTTTACCAACAAGAGCAATAAAATCTTTTCTATGAATATTTAAATCTAGTTCCTTAAAAATTTCATTTTTATGGTAACTGATAGATCCTTCTTTCAATGAAAATATAAGTTGATTCATATTATTTTAATATATAGCTCAGAAATGGCTGGGGCGGTAGGATTCGAACCTACGCATGCCGATACCAAAAACCGGTGCCTTACCGCTTGGCTACGCCCCATCAGGAATTAATGAACTTATCCGAAATAAAGAGATTTTTCAATTCTAACTAGAGGGTGAAATTTATTGATATTCCTCAAAATTTGCCTTTCTTTCGAAATTTCCTTAAAAGATAGAAAAATAGAAGACCCACTACCACTCATGCCAAATTTTAGAAAATCTCTCCTAAAAGATGAAAGATACATAAATATCTCCTTAAATTCTTGATTTAAAATCATTGAGGACCTAGTTAAATTATTTTGAGAATTATGCTTACTATTTATTTGTGTATTATAATTTTTAAAGTGGTTATAGATATTTTTAGTTAAATTTTTTTTTAAGGGTAAAATTATAAAAATTTTCTTCCATGAATTCATTTTAGCTTTGGAATAATTAAATTTATTTAATCCATCAATAATTTTTGGATATTTATCAATAAACAAAAGCACATCTGATCCAATTAATG
>CACKEA010000001.1 GCA_902599045.1 uncultured Alphaproteobacteria bacterium | reverse complement strand
AAATTTTCATAAAAAATTAAAAATAATGATAAAGGTATAATAAATATATAACTATTATGAACAAAAATTGCCAATAAATTTAAAAATAACAAAAAAAGGATCATTTTTTTATCCCTTGAAGCTAATAAAATTGTTAAAAGTAAAATACCTATTGCAAATGACTGGCGAGGAGAATTTATAGGTATGAATAATAAGTAAAAAGGTAATGCAAATATCAAATTTGCTAGTTTATTTTCATAAATTCTACAAAATATGTAAAATGATATAAAAATAGGGCATGCAAAAATAAAGTACGAACCATACATATTTAAACCTAAAAAGTGCGAGATGAAACTAATTAAATTTGCAACAAATTCCCTATTGTAAAATAAGTATATAAAATCGTTAGAAATTAAATTTTTAAAAACTGATTTTGAAACATACCAATCAGGGCCTACATAGTATCTAAAAGATACAAATAAAAATATAAATAATAAAAAAAAGTTAAAATAATTATTATTTTTTAAAGAATTAAAAAAGGGAAGTAAATAAACTAAGTATGGTATAACAATTAGAAATAGGTAGATATTCAATTTATTTTAAGTCGTCCATTTTATTAAAAGAAATAGTATCTTTATGAGTAGCAACTTGATAGGCATTTGTTTTGAGACCATATTTTAATGCAAATTCAACTGATTTTAAAAAACTAAATTCATTATTACTGATAAATTTTTTTTTGTTTTTAAATAGATAATTTAAATATTTTTTATTTAATATAAATATTCCAACATCTCTTTCACCCTTATTAAATTTAATTTTATTCCTATTTTCTAAAATTTTTTTTATAGAGTTATTTTTCTTCCTTATAATTTCAGTATAAGCATGATTTGTCATAATAGAGGCTATAGTTAAGTCATTTGAGTATTTTTTATGTAATGATAATAACTTATTAATTGTAACTCTTTGTGGATTACAAAGATCTCCCCATATTAAAATTACATTTGATAACTTAATATTTTTAATTTTGTTTATTGTTAAGATAGCATCTAGCATTCCAGAAGGTTTATTCTGTATTGTTTTTTGAAATTCAAATCCATAATTATTTATTACCCTTGAGATTTGATTTTGATTTTTTTTATTTAGGACAATTATTGGTTTATTGTCATATTTATAAGTTTTTTTTAAAATTCTTACAATGATAGGAATTTTTTTATATTTATGTATGGCTTTAGGGTAATTAAGATTAGTTCTTGTTCCTAAACCTGCAGCAGGGATTAAAACTCTTAGCATCTTAGAACATTCTTTTAATCATTTTATTTTTAAAACCATCAAAAATTGCCAAATAAAAAATATTACTTTTTCTTCCAATTAAATAAGAGAACATATCTAATAACCCATTTCGCTTATATATTCTCAATACACATAAAAAAATATGGACAAGAGATTTCAATATAGGAAATTTAGAATATTTAAAATTATTTATAATTGAATTTTTAAGATAATAATAAACCCACATTTTACCTATAACTCTAAATTTTACCTCTGGATGATAGTGTACCGCATCAGTAACAGTGTATAGGTTATATTTTTGACTTAATTTATAATGATAGTCAACTTCAACACCATGGTGGAAAAAGTCGGTATCAACATTACCAATTTTTTTTAATAATTTTATTTTTAATAAGGACCCGTTAAAAAGATGAACATGATTAATTAAGGGAGTTTTTATCTCATTTAATTTTTTATAATTAGACCTAAAAAAAAAATTAAAATTATTTTTAAATTTGGGAAGTTCAAATACAAGATCATTAAAATTTTTCTCAGAAACAAGTATTGAAGATAAGCAGATAGTATTATTATCTTTTAATTCTAAATTATTAATTAATATCTCAAGTGCATTATTTTTTGGATAACCGTCATCATCCATCATCCATATAAAATCATAATCGTTTTCTAAAGCATAATTTATACATTTATACCAACCTAAAGCAGAGCCTGAGGACTCATTCAATATGTAAATATAATTATTATCTATTAAATAATTTTGAGTACCATCTGTTGAACCATTATCAACAATCAATAAATCAAAATTTTTATATGTAAGCTCATTTAGATTCTTAATGCATCTTTTTAAAAGATCTAATCTATTAAAAGTTAAAACAGAAACAAGTATTTTCAAATTATTTTTTTTATTAAATCATATATTTTTTTTGGATCATGATACCCTGGACTGTTTGATGATTCAAAATTTTTTACAATATTATTTATGCCATTATTAAATGTTAATTCATCAATATAGACTCTATCTAAATTATTTTTATTTATATTAATGAAATTAAAATCAAAAATTTCAGATGATTTATAATTAGATTTAGAGCCTAAGTTTAAATATTTTGTAGCATTTTCTATATAATCTGAGGAACAAAAATGTGGAGTCTCATAATCTGCCCCAATATTGGTAATAAATATCTTTTTGCATTTAGGATTTTTCATCATTTCTTTTAAAATTCCTTTAGTTAGATATGATGGAAATAGAGATGAATGTTGAGTGCCTGGGCCAAATATTATTAAATCACATCTTGAAATTTTTTTAGATAACTGAGAATTCAAAATTGGAAAATATGATTTTTTTTCAATTAACTTTATTTTTTGAAAAAAAGGAATTGTTTCATTTATTTGTTTAAGTTTTTTTTTAGTAATAAAAATTCTTTTAATTACTTCATTTGATCTAATCTCAACAATTGAAGCTTCATCATAAAGAATTCTTCCATTTTCTCTAATGGCAGATAAATAACAGTTTTCATTTGTTACAGGTAGAACTGAGTTATGAATTGAAAAAAGTTTTTCAACTTTTTTTATAGAATAGTAAGTAGATTTCTTAGACTCAATAAATGCTCCAGCGTAAATAAGATTAATTAAGGATAAATCTTTAATATTATGATTATTAAGTTTTGTTAATGTTTTGCTTAAAAGATTTTTAAAAACATGTAATTTATTGAAATTTGTAAAATCTATACCTAAAAAAAATTTTTTTTCAAAATTATCAACAAATAATTTGAGTTTTAAAAAGCTAGTTCTGTTCAAATTAAATCTACTTTGAAAAATTTTTTTAAAAAGCGAATAGTTATTATGATTTGAGTTTAATAAAGAATTATGAGTTTTTCTTATATCAGACGGACCATACATATTGAATAAGTTTCTTATTACTCCTGTGGACTTACCATCATCTAAAGTGTTTACTATAGAGGTGAGTTCGATATCCTCTATTTTATTTAAAAAATGAATGAGTTTTGAGGCGCCTCTGCCTCCATTAAAAATTAATACTTTCATAAAATAATTTATTATTTATTATGACATCTTTTTATCATAATTGTAATGAACTCACAAAATGTAATTGGTATAATTGGTCTCGGATATGTTGGATTGCCAATCGCTCTAGCTTTTGCAAAAAATTATCAAACCGTTGCGTATGATGTAAATCAAAAAAGAGTTAAAGAATTAACAAATAGATATGACTCAAATAATGAATTTAAATATAAAGATTTTCTTAAATCAAAGTATATAACATTTACAAATGATAATAATTTATTAAAAAAAGTTAAAATATTTATAGTCACTGTTCCAACTCCTGTTTTTAAAAATAAGACCGTTGATAAGAGATATGTTATAGCTGCAACAAAACTTATTCAAAATTATATGAAAAAGGGCTCAATTATAATTTATGAATCTACAGTTTACCCTGGTTTTTGTGAGGAAATATGTCTACCTATTCTTAAAAAATCGAAATTGTTTTATAATAAAGATTTCTTTATTGGCTATTCACCGGAAAGAATTAATCCTGGAGATAAAAAAAATAAATTTGAAACTATTAATAAAGTAGTATCAGGATCAAATAAATACTCAACAAAAGTTATTTCTAATTTATATAAATCAATAATTAATGCTGATGTTCATATTGCAAAATCAATTAAAGTAGCAGAAGCTGCGAAAGTTATTGAAAATGCACAAAGAGATTTGAACGTAGCTTTTATGAATGAAATTAATAAGTTATTTTCAAAAATGAATCTAAACATTTATGATATTTTAAAAGCAGCAAACACCAAATGGAATTTTTTAAATTTTGAACCGGGTATGGTAGGTGGGCATTGTATAAGTGTTGATCCTTATTACTTAATGGAAAAAGCAAAAAAAATAAATCAAAATTTAGAATTAATATCTACCGCTAGAAAAACTAATGATAACTATTATAAGTTTGTATCAAAAAGAATAAGAAAAATAACTACTTCTAAAAAAAAGAGTTATCCAAAAGTATTAATTTTAGGATATACATTTAAAGAAAATTGCACAGATACTAGAAATACCGGTGTTAAAAATTTATATTTAGATTTAACAAAATATTTTGGAAATAAAGTATTTATTTTTGATCCATTAATTAAATTTAAATTTGATGAAGATTTTAATTTTATAAAAAATATAAATAACCATATTAAAGCATTTGATGTTATAATTTTATGCGTCAAACATGATAAGTTTTTGAAATTAAAAATAGAAAATTATTTAAAAGATGAGAAATCAGTAATCATTGATTTAAAAGATTTTTTACCAATCAAGAATAAATTATCAATTTAATAGCTTTTTATAAACATCACTATATTTTAATTTAGCTGTATCTAATGAGAGTTCATTAATAAAACTTATTCTAAGATCGTATTTATTGAAAGAGAATGAATTAAATATATCTTTTGCCCTATGAGTCAATTCTTCTTCTGAATGTGCATCAACTAAAAATAATTCAAAATTTTTAAAGATTTCATTCGTGTCACCTACGTTTTTATTACAAATTACAGGTACCCCACAACCTAAAGACTCTGCTATTTTTGTTGGAGATGAAGCCATTCTTGCAAAAGTATCTCTAACAAATGATAGAGTAACATGACATAAATTAATATAGATTGGCATTTCAGATGAACTTGAATTTTGGATAATAAGATTTTCTAGATTTATGTTAAAATATCTGTTTCTATTTAAATTACTTAAAACGCTTTCTTTATCTTCTTTTGTGATAATTAAAAACTTAGTATTTTTATTCTTTCTGATACATTCATTGACAAATAAAAACATACTTTCAGGTAAATATAATTGGCTAAAAGTACCAATATAACCAATAATAAAATCTTCAGATTTTAAATTCAGTTTAGATTTTAGTTTTTTGAAATAAATGTCATTTTCATCATAAATTTTGAATTTATCAAAATCTGCACAACATGGTATTACGTGCGAAAAATAATCAAATTTATTTTTGAAGAATTTTTCGACTTTTTTTGTTAGGAAAATAACTGCATCTGATTTCTTGAGGGAATATTTCTCAATCCTCTTAATAAAGTAATAAATAATTTTATCAATTTTTTTATCGATTTTTATTATACCTGAGTCTACTTTTTCATCAGCCCATAAACCTCTAAAATCAAATATCAATTTAAATTTGAAGAAAAATTTAAATAAGACACAACAAATTATAGGCATATGCCCTCTGCAATGAACCAATTTAGGGTTTCTCCTTATTAAGACAAATAATGTAAAAAGAGAAAATTTTATAATATCTATTAATTTTAAATATTTATTTCCTTTTGAATTAAAAATTAAATATTTCCATACAACATTACTGTTTAATTCTTTTTTAATATGTTCTATATCTTTTTTGTTTAAATTTTTTTTTTCAAAAGATAAAACATAATATTTGTTCGAAAATTTAGAACATATATTTATATAAGGTATTATTTGACTGTGACCTAATTGGTCATTAAGGCCGTCATAAGTTAAATATAAATTACTGAATTTAATTTTTGATACCTCTAACTACGGCTGAACTAAAATTTTTATATTTTATTTTACCTGCAAATTTAATATCTAAAAATTTAGATAAATACTTTGAAACTTTTTTTATCTTTAAAGGTCGATCATTTTCTGGAGAGAGCATATCAAAAGTGTCAAGTAATATTACATCTCTTCTATGATTATGTTCTAAATTATCAGGGATTGCATTTTTGATATCAGCTATAGGAATAAATCTATTCAAATGATGTATTTTTAGTTTGATAAAAATTTCTGACATTTTGATCATCAAGTCTAAATACTTATCTAACATTTTTAAGAGTTTATTTTTGTCTAACCTTTTAGTTATAGGTCTAAAAATATATTTAGCATGGATATATGTCCAAAATCCATTTAAAGGATAAAAGTCTAAAATTAACATTCCATTTTTATTTATATTTTCAACAAGACAGTTCATGCTCTTAATATGATCAGGAGTGTGTTGTAGTACACCTAAACATAAAACTATATCAAACTGATTTTTGTCAAAAGGAAGATCATATAAAGATGCTTTAAATATAAATAATCTTTTATTTATAAAACTTGCATTATTTTCCCTATTAACTTTAACTGCCTCGGATGAATCAACAGAGTAAACAGTTGCTGATGTATGTTTTAAAAGAATATTTGTGAATCTGCCTGCCCCAGAACCTAATTCTAAAACAGTCTTGTTATTGAATATTGATAAGTCACCGCCACATTCATTTAATAATCTCAAATAAGAATTATTATGTTCTTGATCATCTATTTGAGTCTTTGAAAATTTTTTCCATTGCCATCCAAAACTATCACTATAATGTTTATCTTTAACGTAAATCCTTATCCCATCTTCAATTGATAGTTCTTTTTCAAAAGAAATCATTTTTTATTTATGATAGTACGTTTCAATTTTCTCTATGGAAAAATTAAATAATTCCTTTTTTGAATTCAAAGATTGAAATTTAAACCAATCAAGGCTTTCTGAGAGCATTTCTTCGAAATTATATTTATATTTAAAATTTAAGATTGTTTTGACTTTTTGATTGCTAATGTGCAGATAGTTTTTTTCTTTTATAGTATTTTTCATTTTTTTATATTTTATAGTTTTATATTTTTTATCTAAAAAATTTATCATATCAAAAACACTTTTATGATTATTTAGATCACTTGAAAAATTCCAGGGTCCCTCAAAAATTTTTTTATTTGTTAAAGATGATTTTTTAGCTAAATGTAGATAAGCTCTAATTAAGTCAAGGATATACTGCCATGGTCTAGTAGAATGCAATGATCTTATATATAACTTTTTATTGTCAAAGTAATAAGACATTAAATCAGGAAAAATTCTATTTATTCCTCTATCTCCACCGCCGATAACATTTCCTGATCTAGCTGAACATAATCTTATATTTTTTTTAGAATATATAGTTTTAATAAAAGTATGATTTATAAGTTCAGAACAACTTTTTGAATTACTATAAGGATCATCGCCACAAATTCTATCCTCCTCATTAAATACATTTTTACGACTATCGTTGTTAAAATAACATTTATCTGAAGTAACATTTAAAATAAATTTACAAAAATTTTTGTTCTTTAATATATCTAGGATATTCAAAGTTCCATTTATGTTTACTTGATAAGTATATATAGGATCTAAAAAGCCCTCAGATACATAAGGTTGAGCAGCTAGATGAAAAATAAATTCTGGTTTAAAATTATTTATAGTTTTTTTTAATTTTTCATAATCTCTAATATCACCAAAAATTGTTTTTGATTTTAAATCTCTTGGAAAACAGCTAAATAAATTTTTATCGAATGATTTATTGAGACTGTAGCCTAAGACTTTAGCACCTAAAATATTGAGCCATAAAAAGAGCCAAGAGCCCATAAATCCAGTATTTCCTGTAACTAAAACTCTTTTATTTTTCCAAAAATTTTTATCTAATCCCAGATCTTCCATTCAGCTTTATTATCATTCCATAATTCATTCAAATATCTCATATCTCTAACGTTATCCATTGCGGACCAAAATCCATTATGTTTGAAAGCAGCTAACTGTTTATTTCTTGATAATTCAGTTAATGTTTGCTCCTCTAAAGAACTATTTTTATTTTTTATAAAATTAAATATTTTTTTAGAGAAAACAAAAAATCCGCCATTAATATATGTTGGCTTGATATTTATCTTCTCCTTAAAAATTTTTACTAAACTATTTTCAATTTTTAATTCACCAAATCTACCATAAGGTTTAACAGCACTTAGAGTAGCTATTTTATTATGTTTTAGATGAGTATTAAGTAATTTTTTAAGATTAATATTAGAAACTCCATCACCATAGGTACAAAAAAATATTTCATTTTTTTTTAAATATTTTTTAATATTTAGAATTCTACCTCCTGTATTGGTACTTAAACCTGTGTCAGATAAAATAATTTCCCATTCTTCACTTTTTTTTGAAATTATTTTTTTTGAATTGTTTTGTAAATCAATCAAGATATCATTCGAATAATTTTGATAATTTACAAAAAAATCTTTTACTAAATTAGATTTATAACCACAACTAATAATAAATTTCCTTACACCATAGTATGAATACAATTTCATTATATGCCAAATTATTGGAAATTGACCTATTTCTACAAGAGGTTTGGGTTTGTTTATAGTTTCCTCAGATAATCTAGTTCCAAAACCACCTGCAAGTATAACACACGGGATATCTTTAATTTTTAGCATTAAATTAGATATATCATTATAGAAATTAAAAGCATTAAATTAATTTTTTGAAATATTTCTTGCTTTCTTCAATCCATAAATGGAGCCTATATCTATATTATTTTTTTTTGATACATAGCACTTAATTTTTTTTATATATAAGGGTATTACGTCATTGCTAAAATCAATATATTTTTTATGTTTAAATTTTTTTTCAAATTCATTTATAAATTTAGGACTCAAAATATATATTGCAGTATTTGCAAGATTAGACTGAGGTTTCTTTGGTTTCTCAATAAATGACACTAGCTTGCCTTCTTTATCAATACTTGCAATTCCGCATGTTTTAGGTCGATCTGTATAAAAAAGCATCATTGAAAATAAAAATTTTTTTGTTCTTAACTTATGAAAATTCAAAAAATTTTTTAAATTTTCTAAGTTAAAATTATCGGTGTGAATTAAAAAAGTAGTATTATTTTTTATCAAATTTAAATTCTTTTTTAAGGTACCTCCTGTTCCTAGTAAATTTGGCTCATTAGCTAAAGTAATTTTTATAGGAAATTTTTTTTTATCTAAATACTTTTCAATTTTTTCTTTTAGATGATGAGTATTGATAATAACTTCACTTACACCAACGGTAATCATTTTTTCAATCCATATTTCTAAAATTGTTTTAGATTTAATCTTCAACAGAGCTTTGGGTATCTTTTTGCCAACAAATCCTAAACGGGAACCTTTTCCTGCACTTAAAAGTATAGCCTTCATAAATTAATTTAAATATTCAAATAGATTTTCTCTAGAGATTAGGATTGATCCTTTTTCAGATATTTGAAGAGCAGCAGCAAGTGATCCTATAAATGATGATAGCGCTATATCCTCAGTTATTGTATATGCTAATGATGTTGTGGATAGTAATGAGTCTCCCGCACCAGATGTATGTATTGGATTTTTATTAAAAGCTTTAATCGTATCTGTATAAGAAGAATTGTGACTAAAAAATGAATTTATCAAAATGCCGTTTGAATTTAATTTTAATAAAACATTTTTTGAATTTACCGCTTTAAAAAATTTGTATGAAATCTCATTAAGAGAATCATGGCTGTTTTTAAGAGTTGTTCTTATTTCATATTCTGTTTGAAAAGAGATATGTGAATTGGTAAATCTTGTTATATCTCCAATTTGGGATGATAGTTGACTATCAGTAAATAATTTTATTTTTTTGTTCTTACATAAATCTAATATATTTTGGTATAAATTTTTTGGTATACAACCATAGTTAAAATCAGAGATAATTAGCGCATCAAAATCTCTGCAGTTCTTTTCAAAATAATCTAAAATTAAATTTTGAGTATTTAGAGAAATCTCGTCACGGTTAAAGTGATTTACCCTAAATACAGTATGTTCTTCATTCATAAATCTCTGTTTATAGATAATATGAGTATTTTCATCTTGAAAAAATTTAGCTTTTATTTTTAAATTTTTTAACTGATTTTGCACATATTGTTCATAATTTTTATTGCCCCCAATAGAAATAAAACTTGTCTTGGCTCCAAGCTTCGCACAATTACTTGCAACAATGGAAGCCCCACCAAGATATTTATTGGAATATCTGGGTCTTAAAACACTAATAAAGTCCTCTTGAGACACTCCCATTGTTTCATGATAGATATACTCATCAATAATTGTCTCCCCGATGACACAAACTTTTAGTTTTTCAAAATCATTAATAGTTTTTTTTATTTTTTTTATATCTAATTTATTTCTAAATAAATAATCTTTATCAAGTTGAATATTATTATTTGCAACTTTATCAAAATTAATTGGCATCGAGCCAGCACCAGAAGAAAAAATAATTTTTATATTATTTTCTTTTACATAGGACTCTTCAATATTAAATTTATTCTGAAATTCTTTTCCTTTAATAATCAGATCTGGTTTTATTTGGTATAAATTTTCTAATAAGTTATCTTTAATCACTGTTATTTCATCAACATATTCACATTCATTGAGAAGTTGTTTTCTGTATTTCAAAGAATTTAAATTATCAAAACCCTCTTCAGGTTTATCTATTATTCCAATAACTAATTTATCTGATATTGATTTAGCGTAATTAAATAAACTTAAATGGCCTAAATGTAGTACGTTAAATACACCTGATATAAAAGAAACTCTCAATTTATTGATTTATCTTTTTATCATCGGGGTTAGGTACTTTATTTTTTTTTTTGAAAAAAATTCCTTTAAAGAAGGTAAAAAAAACTGCTATAATACTAATAATTATACCGAAGAGCCATAGAACAGAGCTTGCGATTACGGGTAATAGTGGTCCAAGACCTAGATAGGCAAATGCACTCGGAACAAAAATAAAAACAAATGTAAATACAAGAGATAGTGTCTTCATATATTAAAACTTCTACAATTATTAAAAACACTACAATACACTTAATTCGCTCCATTCCAATAGTATTTTTGTTAGGGCACATCGCCCTTGTATCAAAAAGTGTATATTTTGCTTTAGTTATTTTAATAACTATTTCTTTATTTTTATTCAAAAAAAAATTATTTATTTTAATTTTTTTATTGATACTTGACTTAATCTTTATCAGCTATTCTGAGTCTTATTTTCAATTTAAGAAAAATTCCGTTAAAGAATTAAGATTTTTAAATCACACATTTTTTAGTTTAGAAAGTAGTTTAAGAAATTACATAAAATCAGATATTAAAGTAGATGAAAAATTATTTAATTCAGAAATAAGAAATAACAGTTTTATGATTAAAATGGATTATCAGCCAGTAACATTTTTTAATCATAAAGAAAAAAAATTTAGGACTTTATTTGAAATTGGAGAAATTTATCCAATTCACTTTTCAAATAATACACTAATTGGATATTTTGAAGATACAAAATATTTGATTAGTTACAACATAATTGAAAATAAACTTAATTGGATGAAAAAATTAGATGGATATCCACATCATTGGGGTCAAGTACACGATGAAAAAATTTATGTCTTAGAAAAAAAATTTAAAAAACAACCTAATAACTATACTGATTTATTTTCAGAATATGATTATGGTAAATGCGATTCAGAAATGTCTATATTAGATTATCTTACAGTTTTAGATTATAAGACTGGAGATTACATTAGTAATATTGATCTATTTCAATCAATTTTTAATAGCTTTCCAACAATCTTGAGTGAAAACTTTTTAAAAGAGCCTGCTCCACCTGTTTTAAAAGGAGCTCCTATTCAAGATTATACATTTGACTGCAATGATACTTTACATTTAAACGATATCAGAGTTTTAAAAGATGAAATTCATAGTTTTTTTTATAATGCAAGTCCCGGTGACTTACTGATATCGGGTGCTGCACATCATTTTTTCGTTATTGATCATAAAACACATTTTGTAAAATGGTTTTCAGGTGTTTTAACTAATGGACATGTACATAGTCCAAGAATAACTCCAACAGGAACCTTATTATATTTCAATAATAGTGCTTGTGAGCGATCTGAGAATAATGAAATTAAATGTTTTTCACAATTAGTAAATTTTAATCCCAAAAACAATAATATTACAAAATTTAACTTTGATAAAAAATATATCACAGAAAGTAGAGGTGTTTTAGATATAATTAATAAGAATGAATTAATAGTTCAATTTAGTGATACTGGAACAATTGTAAGGGTATATTGTGAAGATAGTGTTGCTAATTTAAGTAGTTGTAAAGTAAGCGATTTACTTTTTAATGAAAATATGAAAAAGGAAAGAATTTATGATTTTACTTTAATCGATGAGTAATACTTTTGAAGAAAAAAATCAAAAATTTTATTATAAAGCTTTTAATTATATAAATAAAAATAGAAAAACTATTGAAATTGTTAAAAATTTTGAAGAATATTTAACAAATAATCATGAAATAGATAAACCAGTATTTGTTTGTGGTTTAGCAAGATCAGGAACAACTCCTATTACTCAGATGCTATATTTTACTGATGAGTTTTCATCTTTAGAATATAGAGATCTGCCATTTATAGAAATTCCTTTAGTTTGGAATTTATTTAACAAATTTATTTATGGCAAAAATAAAGAAATTGAAAGATTTCATAAAGATGGTTTGATAATAACACAAAATAGCCCAGATGCTTTTTTGGAGATTATATTTAAAAATAATATAGAGAATTATGATGAGAATGGCTTTTCTCAATTATTAAAATCAAACTATAAAAACATAAATTTAAAAAAGGAACTAATATTAACAATTAATAAAGTCAATAAACTTAGAAAAAAACCGCGATTTTTATCTAAAATAAATTACTTAGTTTCTCGAATAGAATATATTCTAAGTATATTCAAAAATGCAAAAATAATTATATGCGTTAGAAATCCAATTGAAACCGCTAAATCACTATCTAAACTTCATTACAAGTTTATAAATGAGTCAAAAACGAACAAATATTTTGATTTTAATATAAGTCAATTATGTCATTTTGAATTTGGCATTAATAGAAAACCATTACTATTTCTTAATTGTGAAAAAACAAAAAGTTATTGGGGTAAAAATCAAAATATAAATGGATATTTAAATGAATGGATAAATTTATATAGTTATTTAATAAAATTTAAAACTAATAAAAATATACTTTTTATTAATTATGATAATTTATCCGAAGAAATTGAAAAAAATCTAGATTATATTCAAAATTTTTTAGAAATTGATTTTAAAGAAGATAAAAAATTGATAATAAAAAATTTCATTAAAAAACAAAAATATGATCAAAAAATTTCAGAGTCTATTGACGATCATTTAAAAAATGAGGCATTAAATTTTTTTTATGATAGCTTTTAAAATTTAATAATAGGTCTTACAACTTTATTATTTTTAAGATCAGATATCGCTTTATTTATATCTTTAAATTCATAATAATTTAAAATATGGGATTTTATATTATTTAAATCTTTATAAATTTTATTAGTTAAAGAATTTAACTGTTTATCCATATTCATCATGCCTCCCCATACGCCATATATATTTTTTCCAGATATTAATTCATGTGGATTAATTGAAATTTTTCTAGAACTATCTGGATGAGAAGAAAAATATAAAGTTCCATCTTTCTTTAAGAGTGAAAACGACTCTTCAATAGTAGAGGTTAATCCTGCAGACTCAAATATGAAATCAAAGTTATCAAAATTATTTCCATTTTTACCATCAAGATATTTTTGAACTAAATTAATCTTATTTTTGTTAATTTCTCTAAAATAGAGGTTTTTATATCCAAAACTTTTTAATGCCAAATAGGTTAGTAAGCCTATGCCGCCTAATCCAAATACCAAAATTTTGCTTTCATATGGAATTCTTTTTTTTAAATTAAATATTTTTCCACATCCTGTAGGAATAGCACAACCTAGTAATGAGGCAATCTCAATACTTATATTTTTAGGTTTCCGAAAAAGTCTATTTTCAGAAATAATTGAAAACTCACTGAAGGTAGTTATTTTTCCACTATTTATTTTTTCTCCTGAAGTAGAGTAAATATTATCGATATTTACATCCAAACCCTCTCCTTGTATCCATGAAGATATAATCGTATCTCCTTTTTTTACTTTAGAAACACCTTTCCCAATTTGAATCACTTCACCTACTCCTTCGTGACCTAATAAATGTGGCAACCAATTATCTATGCCTCTCAGCCCATCAATTTCCATAATCTGACTTCGACATATCCCTGAATATAAATTTTTAACTAATACTTGACCTTTTTTTAAAGATGGAAACTTACAATCAATTATTTTTAAAGGAGTGTTAATTTTATAAAGAACTGCTGCTTTAAAAGAATTTAATTTCATTGTATGAACTTATTATATTTGGATCTTGTTATCAAAAAATTCATTATAAGATTTCAATAAATTTTTAAAATCATCTTTTTCCCATTTTAATGATTGGAATTTCCCTTTAATAAACTTGTAATTTTTATCTTTTTCTAAGTGATTAAATGCATTTTTTGTATTAACAATGGAGTCACTAATTGGGCCATGATTAAAAACACAATATTTAGCTTGATAATTTAAATAACATAAAGCCGATGGACCACCAGATGTGAAATAATTAAAAAAACTCTCTTGATACAATGCCATTCTTAAATTTAGATCCTTTGCCGCTTCTTTAAAAATATTTTTAGTATTTAACAGTGCATCCAAACTATTAATATTTTCAGTGTCAGGTATCACAAGGACTTGAAAATTATTCAAAATAAGAAATTTAGTAAATTTAATCCATGAGGAGAGATTTGAATTTCTTGCTTGATCGTATTTTTGTTGTCTTATAGTTATGGTTATAATATTTTTTTTATCAATTTTATTTTTTTTAAAAAATTCATTAATTATTGTAATTGATTCATTTGTAGCTTTAAGAGAAATGTGAGATATTGATTCGAGGTTATGTAAATATTCTATGTCATGAGTAGGTTTAAAAAAGCCGTTGTAATAATTAGGATAAATATAGTATAAACTTAAATTTTTGTTTAACTCATGAATACTATTTAAAAATTCATAACCTAAACACTTTTTTCCCACTAAGCTTATTAGAGGAATTATTATATTGTGGATTCTTTTATTTTGGCCATATTTGTCATCTTCAAGATAGTAAGTCTTATTTTTTAGGTATCTAAAACTTACTGAGTCATAATTTTTATTAATAAAAATTAATTTAAAGTGATGAAATTTTTTTTCTCGAGCTTCATTATTACATAAGACTAAAAATTCTGCAAAATTATAGGTTATAGCATTTGTATTTAAGTCATATACTGCGATCATTTGATCAGATTTAATTTTTTTTTTAAATGAAAAAAAAAAATTAAATAATTTTCGGGTTATTTTTTTTGAAGGTGTTTGAAATTCTTTTAGTATTCTAAAAAATAGCCAAAGGAAATTGAAATACTTATTCAATTTTTAATTAAGTTATGTTCAACTTTTTTCAAAACATTAAATATATCTTGAATATCTTGAAGTGTGTACTTTTCATTATAAAGTAAATTAAATGTATTATTTCTAAAATTTATTGCATTTTCACTGTAATATTTTTTTTTTGTATATTTATTTATCCATTTCCATTCACATACTATATCTTTGTAATTACCATTAATTTCGATACCTTCCGACTCAATAGCTTTGACGATTTTTTCTTTTGAAGTTTTGAATTTTTCTAAATTAATTTTTATGGTATGAAAGAAAATTGAGGAGTAAGAATTCTTAATTTGCAAATTGGTTGACGAAAATCCATTTAAAGAAATTAATTTTTGATCTAATTTTGTAGCAAGTTCTTGTCTTTTTTTTATGATGTATTTTAATCTTGAAAGAATTGAGCTACCAATCGCACAACTCAATTCATCAATATTGTAATTTAATGAGGGGAATAAATACTCGTCAGTATTTCTGAAATTAAAGTTCTTTTTATTAAATGGCTTTCCTCTATCAGCTATTGATCTTATTTTCCAATATTGATCTTTTTTTTTTGTCAAAATTACTCCGCCTGTTCCTCCAGTTGATAACGTTTTACTAAACATTGTAGACCAGGTGGAGGTATCTCCAAAAGTTCCTAAATATTTATTCTTGTATTTTGCGCCATGCGCTTGAGAACAATCCTCAATTAATATAATTTTATTTTTCTTACATATTTTAGATATTTCTTCTATCTCGACTGAATGTCCACCTAAGTGGGTAATTACAGCAAATTTAGAATTTTTATTTACTGATTTTGCAAAATTTTCTGGACAAATATTAAAACTATTTTTAGCAGAGTCAGGAATAACCAAGTTAGAGCTCGCAAGAGCTATTGGCATAGTTCCACCGGGATTGCATACAGGTGAAATAATTACCTCATCTTTTTTTTTTATTCCATAAGATTTTAATGCAATATAAACAGCAGAAGTTCCTGAATTTACTGTATCTACAAATCCACCACCATGAAATTTACTGAATTCTTTATTGAATTTATTTTCAAAAAAACCTTCTGATGAAAAGTCTCTCTTATCTTTCCAGCTTTTTTTAAAAACATTTATAACTGCATTTAATTCTTTTTTACCAAATTGCTCTCTAAAAGGCATAGGCTTATTTCTTAGCTTTGGACCTCCTTTTATGAATAATTTTTCTTCAGTTGGTGTTTTCATCTGTTTTTATTATCCCAATTTTCCCATCATTATCTTCTAAAGCCAAAAAGATAATTCTATTTTTTTTATTATAAGTTAAGTCTCTAATTCTTTTTCCTAAATGAATTCTTTCAAAATAAACTAATTTATTTAAATCGTAATTGATTTCGATTCTATATATTGAACCATCTTTTAGAGAAGCTAGTAAGAGATTATCTTCCCATTTATCTGAAAAACTATCATCTAATTCAATAATTTGAGATGTGCCAATGGAAGGGATAAAAGAAAAAATTGGTTCCTCAAACCCTAATTCAATATGATTTTTTTTATAATGATAAGGTTGATTTATATCATTTTCATAAGGTTCACCGTAAGAAACTGTTGGCCAACCATAATTTTTTCCCATTTTAATTAAATTCAATTCGTCACCACCCCTTGGTCCATGCTCAGAGGATATAATATGGTTATTTTTTGTAACTAATAAACCGGTTGGATTTCTATGACCACTTGAAAAAATAGTTTTTTCTTTTGACTCAAGATCAATAAGAATGAATAAACAGTATTTATATGTTTTAAAAATATTATCATTTTTATTATTGGGAGGTAAAAAATAATTTTTATTTGAGTTCTTTTCATCTTGTATAGATAAAATTAAATAATCTTTTTGATTTTGTTTATAAATACTCATTCTTCCGCCACGAGCGCCGACTTCAGGACAGTCTAAATTTTCATTATCATCAATATATTGACTGTCAATATCAAGCGGGGTTTCTTGTGAAAAAAATTCTTCAAATTGAAGTGAATTTAAATTTAAATCAGCCCTGTATATAAAAAAAGTATCTGAAGAACAATCAGAATTAATTTTTGCAAAAGATAAATAGAGTTTATTTTCATAAATCATAGAATCAGTAACATCAATTTCAAAATCAATATTATGAAAAGTTGAATTAAAGGTTATGTTGGTATTATCTTTATAATTTGCATAGAAAATTTTACCATCTGATCCAATTAACAATATGTAATTATCAATTGTTTCAATATAAAATTCAGATTTTATTTTTCCAAAAATTTTTCCTTTTCTAAAATCTAGAGTATCAATATTGATTTCACTATAATCTAAATTTAGAAATTGAGTTTGTGGGAAAATTTTTTTATTGGTTAAATTTTTTACTTTTTCTAAATCAACAATTCTTGAATTTAATTTTTCATTTTCTTTTTTTAAAAAATCATTTTCATCAATTAAAACTCTAGATTTAAAAAAATTGTACTTAATGTAGTTTTTGATATCCGAAGGAACAAAATCTTTAATATACAGCATTAAAGGATTATTGTTATTTACACTTAATGACAATGCAAAATAGATGGCAATTATTGAAGCAATTAAAAAAAAAATAAATTTTATCCGTCTTTTTACCATTTCATTTTATTTTTTTTAGTTAAAAATATACAACCCTCGCTCCAATTTAATGGCAAATCTTTAATTTTTTTTGCCTTATTCCATGCAATTTTTTGGGAGTAAATATTTAGATTTAGTATTTTGCAATATTTCAATAATACTTCCGCGCAATCTTTACCATGTAGTTCTACAAAAGAGTCTGTATTTTTCCAAAAAGTTTTTTTTATTATAGGTATTAATTTTTTTTCAAATCCCTCAATATTAATTTTCATTAGATCAGGTTTGAACTTTAGTTTATTGAAATCTTCTGCTTGAACATTTTGTATACTATAGTCCCCATAGAATTCTCTACTATGAGAAACATGGTTTGCAAGAGTATTTCCTTTGACATTGATAAATTTTAAATTTTCTTGATTAATTGAAATTGCCTTATTAATTAAAGTAATTTTTTTACATTTATTCAAAGCAACATTTTTTTTTAATAATTTAAAACTTACTTTATCAGGTTCATAAGCATAAACTCTATATCCACACATACTCATGAATATTGCATCTTCACCAGTATGTGATCCAAAGTCTGCAACGATTTCATAATTATTTCTGTGCTTGTAGTAATAAGAATAATAGATCATTTGATTTAATGAAAAACTATCATTACTACTTACATTTCCAAATTTTCTTACAGGCCATTTAATATTTTTATTAAAAAATTCAATTTTTTTATATCCATTAATTGTTTTTATTTTTTTTATGTAATTTTTAATTTCCAAATCAAGTGAGTGATAAATACTACTACCAAAAATATGATGATTTGTTATTTTAGGCAGTAATAACAATATATCTTCAAAAAAGTTATTCATGATTTTCTAATTCTTATAAGTTCTTTAATATTATTTTCATGATTATGATTATAAAAACCTATCAAGGAATTTAATTTTTCACTATCAATTTGTACATTGTAAGTCCTCAGATTCTTTCTAATCGGCTCTTTTATAATTTTTTTTCCAGTTATTTTAGAAACCATTTTAGCATAAGACAAAATAGATTGTGACTCAAAGCTACCTATGTTAAGTATCCCGTAATATTTTTTATTTATAATTTTTTTAAAAATATTTAAGAAGTCATCAATATATATGTAGTCTCTTTGAATCTTATGGTTTGATAAGTAAATCGTATCGCTAAAAAGTGCCTGATTTATCATTTTTGAAATAGAACTGTTTTTGTTATCCAAAGCTCCGTATACACCTGTGAGCCTTAAGATCATAAGTTTTTTTTTAAAAAAATCAGTCATAGACTTTTCATATAAGAGCTGGGTGAGTGTGTAATAATCGCTAATTTCAGTGGGTGTTTCCTCATTTATAAGTCGCTTATTTTTAGAATATAAATCAATTGTACTTAATAGAATTACTTTAATTAGATTATGTTTTTTAAAATTACTTATTATCCAGTCTATTTTCTTGATTTCAGAATAAAGAATTGAACTATCATTTTTGACTAATCTTGAAATTCCACAACAAATTACAAGAGTTTTGTATTTATTTAATTTAATTTTTTTTGGAAGTTTTCTTATAGAAATTAAATCGGAGTCTTTAAATCTCTCATTTATAGATTTTCCAATAAATCCACCACCAAGAATGTACATTTTTAGAGTGTTTTATAATTTTCAAGATCATTGGGCTTAAGATAACCGCATCTATTGCATCCCTCTACAGTGCCACAACCTCTAATCATTTCTCTAAAATTTTGAAAAATACTTCCATTAAGTATTTCATCAAGCGAGTTTTCTTTTAGATTTCCCATACTTATAGCCATGCATGGGAATAAATTACCATCATTATTAATATGAACACTTTCCCAAGGAGCCATACATTTTTTATATAAGCTTGGATCATGATCCTCTAAATTTAACCTATCTAAAGAGTCATCATTTATAGGTTCTAAGTTTAATAAATCATCAAATTTAGGATGTAAAAAACCCCTAACCGAATTTTTAACATTGTATTCTTTTACTTTATATAGTTGCTCTTTAATTATATCCCAATTTTTATACTTATAAGCCTTTACACTTTTTCTACTATCTTCAAAAGGATAAAAATGATCTGAAAATTGAATTGGGGCGCCTTTTAAAAATTGAAATGAATGAGTATCCGCACTCAAGTCCTCAATGCAGTGCTTGTGTATATCGAATAAATCATTTGCATTTTCATCCAAAACAACAGTTTTAGTATCTAAGATTAAATCAGTTCTTCCTGCAATTAGTTTTTTCTTAGAAAAAAGACGCATCATATTTTCAGCGTGTTCCCATTGAAGGGCTTTGACATCTCTTAAAGTATTTCCAACATTATCAACTGAAATAGAAAGAGTTTTAAAATTATTTCTGCTAATTAACATATCAATTATATCCTCTGAAAGTCTGATGCCATTTGAAATCATATTGCATCTATGCTTTTCAGTAACTTTGAGAAAAATATCATTAAAACCTTTGAATACTATTGGTTCTCCTCCAGTTAGAGTAATCCAAGAATTTTCAGGAATTTGGTTTAAAACAGATATCCAATCATCAAGAGTAAACGCTCCAGGCAAATTATCTTTAACCTGAAAACAGAAAGAACATCTTAAATTGCATTTATTTGTTAATACAAAAACATATCTATTTGGATATTTGATATCATTTTCATAATTTTCTAGAGCTTTTTTTTGTCTAACTTGAAAATATTCTGTATTTTGATTCATGCCTTAACGATTAATATATAGCTAATTTAAAAAATATAAAATCAAAATGTCAATTGAGGATTTCAATAATCATTTAATTTCTCTAAAAAGGGCCTTTAAACCAGTCTCCTGGCACATCAACCTGCCTATTTTGATCTAAATTTATTTTGTTATTTGTTTTTAGATTAAACATCTTACAAACAGATCTATATAAGTTATTAATAGAGGGGTAATAGTATTTAACCAAAAATCTACTAGTTGGTTCTGGAATATCAGGAACTGTAATTTTGATTGGCTTGTATTTTAGTTCGTTTATTAAGCTAAGTGAGATAATTGAGATTATTTCTGATGCAAAACCACAGAAACTAAAACCAGGGTCTAAAACTATTACTCTTTTTGTTTTTTTTACAGATTTTAAAATACAATTTTTATCTAGTGGTTTTATGGATCTTAAATCGATTAATTCTATAGATATTTTTAAATTAATTTTTTCAAAATGTTTTATAAAATTAATAGCATCAGCAACCATATAAGAACTAGCAATAATTGTTACATCATTACCCTTATTTATAATTTTTGCTTTACCAATTTCTAATTCATAATATTTATCAGGAACTTTTCCTATGGAATTATGTAACCATCTGTGCTCTAAAAAAATTACTGGATTAGGATCAAAAATAGATTTTAATAATAACCCTTTAGCATCGTATGGGTTTGATGGCATTATAACCTTTAAACCTGGTACATGAGCAAACCAAGCATGAAGATTTTGCGAATGTGTTGGGCCCTGACCCCATCCCCTCCCTATTATAAGCCTTACAGTGATTGGTAAGTTTACTTTACCTCCAAACATATAGTGCCACTTTGATGCCCCATTAATTAACTGATCCATTGCTAACAAAAAAAAATCTAGTCTTTGATGCATATAAATAGGTTTCATACCACTCATTGCAAGACCTATAGAAACTCCCATTAATGCGTTTTCTGATGTAGGAATATCAAAAACTCTCTCAATTCCAAATTTTTCTACTAAACCCTTAGTGCTATTAAATATTCTTTTTGGGTCATTAATACCTAAACCAAAACTAATTACCTTTTTATCTTTATCCATAGATTGATGAAGTGCAGAATTTATTGCGTTTATATAAGTAATATTTCTAATTTTTGAACACATTTTTTTTAAGATCTTCTTTTTTTGGTGTAGATGACAAGTCAGCAAATTTAAAAGCAGAATTTATTTTTTTAATTATTTGTTTTTGAGTTTTTTTTATATAGGTTATTTTAAGTTTATTTTCTAGTTTTTTTTGAAAGTCGTTTTTTTTATAAGCATCGAGTTCTTTTATATCTCTATAGTTTAAGTCATTATCTTCATTTGGGCCGCAATGTTCTAACCATCTACTTGTCATACATTCAATAAAAACAGGTTTTCTTTTTGATCTGCTGTATCTAATAGCTTGTTCTAAAGTTGAATATATTTCTTCAACTGACTTAGATTTAGAAAAAAATGATTTTACTCCAATGCCATTTAGTATTTTATGAATATTTCTATTTTTTGGCTGTCTAACATCTAGCGGTGAATATACTGAGTATTTGTTATTTTCACAAATAAACACAACAGGAATTTCTTTAAGCGCAGCAAAGTTTATTGACTCATAAAAAACACCCTCTTCAGTAGCACCATCACCAAAAAAGACAAATGATAAAGAATTTTTTTTATTAATTTTATTTGATAATCCAAGACCTACCCCAACTGGAATACTATTTCCCACGATAGCTGATGTGCCCATAAAATTAACTTTCGTATCAATCAAATGCATGGAACCGCCTTTACCTTCAGAAGTACCAGTTTTTTTTCCATAAATTTCAGATATCATTTCAGGAATGTTGCCGTTTTTTGCTATATAATGAGCATGTCCTCTATGTGTACTTATAAAATTATCAGCTTTTTTAACAAATAATGATAATATAGAAGGTACAATCTCTTGACCGACGGACAAATGAACGGGACATCTCATCTTACCCTCTGAGTATCTTTTCGAAATCTCTAGTTCTAAAAATCTTATCTCAATAAATTTTTTATATATTTTTTCAATATCTTGATTTGTTAAGGAATAAACCAATAATAATCTCCAGTATACCCTGCCTTATCGAAGAAATTAATCCATTCTTTAGTGGACATAATAGTTTTTGCTGTTAGGTTCCATTCATACATTCTTTTCTTTTCATCTTCATTATTGTATGCATCAACAGTTATGAAAGAACTTATTTTTGATACTCTTTCAATTTCTCTCAGTGATAGTAGGCAATCGTCATAATCTAAATTATGAATAGTATTAATTGAAATAACATAATCGAAAGAGTTGTCATCAAAATTAAGAGTCTTTGCATCTCCCACGGCCAATAAATTACTCACTTCAGATTTTGAATTATTTATAGCATATTTAGAAATATCTATACCTCTCATCTTGATACCTGGTATTTGATTAATAAAATCATAAATCATAAACCCTTTAGCACATCCAATATCTAGTATTGAATTGTTTGAGTCTAAATTCCAATAATCTCTAAAAGTAGGGACTACGGGTTCCCAAAATCTAGAGTTATAGTGAAAGCCGCCATATCCATAGGCCCTATCTCCATCAAAAAATTCTTCACCAAACTTTCTAGCAATATTTCTAATTTTATCATTTTTTAATGTTGCTCTTTCAGAAGTATCTCTTTTTGTTTGAGGATAGTTTTCTAATAAATTAATAGACTTTCCCATTTTCAACTAATTTCCTTAATTTTTTAATTGCATATAAATCGTCAGACTCTTTGATTTTTCCATCATTATAAGATTGGATTAACTCATCTATTGCAAAATCTATGTCATAATTTTTTTTAAATCCAACAGACATAATTTTATCTGAATTTAATCTATAGCTTCTAGGGTCATTAGAGTCAGTGATATTAATAACAGTATCAACCTTACTCTTAATTTTTTTCGCAATATCTAATATACTGATATTTTCAAAACCAATATTGAATATATTTTCACTTACATCTTCTTTTAAGAACAACAAATATGCGTTTATCATATCTAATATATGAACATTCGGTCTAATTTGAGATCCCCCAAATACATTGATTTTTTTATTTTTAAGTGCTTGAAAAGTTAACATATTCACACTTAAATCTAGTCTCATTTTATCAGAGTAACCACAAACCGTGGCTGGTCTTAAAATATTGATATTTATCTTATCCACGTAGCTTAATAAAACCCTTTCTGAAATCATCTTTGTTTTGTTGTAAACAGAAATAGGTACCAAACTTAGTTCCTCAGTAACATTTAATTCATCTTTTAGTCCATAAACACTACCGCTACTAGCATAAATAAACTTAGAAACTTTATCTTTTATTGACTTTTCTATTAGCAATTTTGATGATAAGACATTAACTTCCCAAGAGAGGTCAGGTTTTAATTCTACAGCTGGATCATTAGCTATATTGGCCAAGTGAACTACGGCCTCGTAACCTAAAAAGGAGATATCTTCAATATTTCTAATATCTAATTTCAATAACTTAAAATTATTATTTTCCTTTAAACTGTTTCCATACCAACATGTATCAATACCCAGAACTTCATAATCATTTTTAATCAGTAATTTACATAGCTCTGTCCCAACATAACCACAACAACCTGTAACAATTATTTTTTTTTTCATTTTTTATGAATATAATCTGTTTTTAATTTTTTTAATTTAATTTTTTGGAACCAATCTTTATACCTTATTAATCCATCTTCAAGAGATATTTTTTGGCTCCATTTTATATTTTTTCTCAATTTACTTGAGTCAAGTTTATAAAATAAATCCTTACCCACTCTTTCTTCTTTTATATCTAAATAGTTCTTTGGATTTAAATCATATAGTTTATAGATTTTTTCAACTATATTTTTTATTGAGTGCATATTTTTTGAAGAAATGTGATAGGTTTCTCCAATTTTGCCTTTTTTGAAAATTTGATAAATAGCATCAGATACATCATCTATATGGATAAAATTTCTTTTAGAAATACCCGATCCTTGAAGTGGAAATATCATTTTATTTTTTGCGAATATAAAAGCTTTTGGAATTAATCTATAAAAATCTTGAAACTCTCCATAAACGTTTGAAGCTCTGGTAAAAATAACAGGAAAACTAAATTCTTTGTTTAGAAGTTTTAAATGATAATCAGAGCAAGCTCTTGAAACAGCATATGGTGTACTTGGGTTAAAGTTAAAACTCTCTTTCTGAAATTTATTCTGAGAACCATAAACTTCTGGGGTAGTAAAATGAATAAATTTTTTAATACAATTAACACCCTTAAGCCCCTCTACAAGTGATATTGTACCGATTACATTAGTTCTATACCAGTCTATTGGGTAAATCCAACTCTCACCAACCATGCTCTGGGAAGCATAATTAATAATATAACTAATTTTATTTTTTATAATTAATTCTTTAATTAATTTTGATGATTTTTCATTATTTATATCAATTTTTATAAAAAAAACTTTTTTTGAAAATTTGTTAAATTCTTCTGGTGAGAATTTTTTATTAGATGATCTACTTACACAAAAAACTTTTTTTACATCTTTTTTTTTTAAAATATATTTTATGAAAGACTGCCCAGAAAATGAGTTAGAACCTATAACTAAAAATTTACTCATTTTTTAATTGTTTAGCCAAAATGTGAAAAATTATTGTTTGAAAATCCTCTGAAGCTTGAACATCATGAATATTTGTATAGATAATGTTCTTTAAAATATTTTTAATTTTTGAGTCTTTAGATCCTATAATTCCAAAAGTTCTCATTTTTAACGATAGTGCAACTTTTGATGCTTCTAATATATTTTCTGAATTTCCACTACAGGATAAAACTATTAATAAATCATTTTTCTTAGCATGATTTTCTAATTGCTTTGAAAAAGAATATTTGTAACCATAGTCATTAGCATAACAACTAAACAAAGAATCATTTGCGGATAAAGAATACGCTGAAAAACCTTTTATAAATTTATTAGATCTCAAATGACTTAAGTCATTGCATATATGGTTAGCATTAGCAGCGCTTCCCCCATTACCACAAATATAGATACTATTTTTATCATATGTTTTAATAATTAATTTCTTGAGTATGTCAAATTTTTTTCTGTCAATTGATGAAAGTGAAAGTTCAATTAACTCAGAGTATGCAGATATCTTCATATAATTATTTTCAAAGTTTAAAAAATCTCAAAAGCTTTTTGTTCATTTTTTTTCTTAGTACAGGAGAATTAAACCAAAGGTAGATTATAAAATATATTTGTAAATAATAATTTTTATTTTTTTTTGATAATAATACTAATAGATTTCTATATCTATATTTTAAAATTGATTTTTCATTAATTGAATTATGAAATTTATATACATAATTAATAAATTTTTTATATGAAATTAGAGTTTTATATGAGATACTATGACTATGTAATCTAATAATATACGAAACTTTGTTGATCCAATAAATTTCTCCATAATTTAATAAGTTTATTATGAGGTGAGTATCAAAGTAAGCGTCTTTATTGTCTAATTTAGTCATAATATTTAAAATAATTTTTTTATATTTTGATAAATTGTAAATATATCCAGACCACGGAGCTACGCCTCCACTATCGTTATCTAAATATCTTATAACTAGCTCTTTTTTGGATAATTTAAGAATCTTTTCCTTAGATAACCAAGTTTCTTTTGAGAAAATTAAATTATCTTTAAAATTTTGAGCATTAAAATTTAAACATATGCAGTTACAATACTCCTCAAATAAATTTAAATTTGCATAAAAGTTTTTAAAATCAATATCTATCATATCATCATCATGAAAAATAATTAAATATTTTGAGAAACTATTTCTTACCGCGTCATTAAAATTTTCAAAAAGAGAGTTAGTATTATTAAAAGTTATATTAATATTATATTTTTTTGAAATATTGGATATTTGATCTTTGAATTGTGAATTAGAATTATCTTGGATAGTAATGATTTCATTAGGAAATTTATTATTGATAAAAGAATTAATAGTCTCTTTTAAAAATTTTGGTCTATTATGTGATAATATAATTATAGACAAATCATACATTAAATAAATATGACAATTTTAATTTCAGGTTCAAGTGGTTTTCTCGGAAAAAATTTAATAAAAAAAATCGAAAGTAATAATATTAAATATTTTATATGTTCTAATAGAATAAAAAAAAGAAAAAACTTTATTCATATAAATTCGACAGCAAAAAAAACAACAATCAAAAAATATAAAAACAAATTCAAATATATTATTCATTTAGCTACATTATATGATAATGAAGTAGATTTAGATATTGATATTTATAATGCAAATATAATTTTTGGCATTAAGTTATTTAAATTTGCTGAAGAAACTAATGCAAAATATTTTTTTAATCTTTCTACAGTATTGTCACCAAACTTAAATAAATACTCATTTACAAAAGATGTTTTTTTAAAACATATTTATAATTTTAATAAAGGAAAAATAAAAATTATTAACTTAAATTTAGATATTATGTTTGGTTATAAGGATGGAAGATTCTTTGATAATTTTTTATATAATTTACTAATATTAAACAAAACTATTAAACTCAGCAAATGTAATCAATTTAGAAATATTTCTCCTGTAGATACAATTGTTAATCAAATTATATTTATCTTAAAAAATATTAATTCTATAGGTTCAAAATCAATAAACTTGGGTTCTAGATATGAAATAAGATTAAAAGAATTTATATGGGTAATAATTAGTGAATTAAAAAATATAAATAATGATAATTATAATAGGAAATTATTATTTGGATCTCTTCCTAATAGATTAAACGAAAGGAAGTTCGATAAATTTACATGCGATAAAATATTAATGAAAAAGTTTCAAAGTAAAGCTGATTTTATTGACTCTTTAAGACAAGCGGTACAAATTGAAATTAAGAATTACTTATAATTATTTATAAATTTTTTAATTCTATTATGAACATATTCAACCATTTGGTTTGTCATTCCTTGGTGGCAGCCGATTAAAATTCCATTTTTCATTACATAATCAGCTTCATCATATTCTTTCTTTATTATTCTTTTATTAATATTTTTAAAACCTGGTTGTCTTAATATATTCCCGGTAAAAATTACTCTGGTTTGTATATTTGCTTTTTCTAAAAAAATCTGCAAAGCCTTTCTGTCAATTTTGGTATTATCATTTATTAATATAGGATAAGCTAACCAACCTGTATTGGTGTTATTGTACTCAACAGGAAGAATGAAATGTTTGGTATAATTCCTAAAGAAATTTAAATGCTTCTGAAAAATTTTTTTTCTTTTATTCAAATTGTCTTTTAATTTTTGAAGTTGTACAAGACCAAATGCTGCTCCTAATTCAGATGGTTCTAAATTATGGCCAATTTCTTGAAATACAAATTTTTTGTCGTAATTTATTCCATCTAATTTAATATTAAATCTGTTTTCTATTTTTTCAGACCTTTCATCAAAAAGAGAAGAAGATCTCCCCCATGATCTTAAAAGTTTAATCTTATTATACAAATATTTACTATTGAGACCTATATAACCTCCATTTCCCGCACAATTTATAATATGTGAACCATAAAAACTTGTGATACTAATATCTGAATAGTATCCACTTGGCCTATCATTAAATTTTGAACCTAAGCAATCAGCGGAGTCTTCGATTATAATTATTTTCTTATTATAACTTTTTATGATTTTTTTAATTTTTAATAAATTAGGTAAATTTCCTAATAAATTGGGTACTACTATAGCAACAGTTTTTTTAGAAAGTGCTTTTTGAATTTGATCTTCTCTTATACATAATGTTTGTTTGTTAACATCAACAAAAACAGGTTTGAGATTATTTTTTATAATGTAAGAAACACTTGTTGAAAACGTCAATACGGGAGTTATAACTTCAGAATTTTTTGGTAAATTCAGAGCTTCAAAAGCCAGAAGTAAGGCAGAAGAGCCAGAATTAACCATAACACCATATTTCTTGTCAAATAAATTACTAATTTTTTTTTCAAATTTTTTTACATTTTCACCCATTTGAGTTGATTTTTGAAGTACTTTAACAACTGCATCTATTTCATCTTTTCCATGAACGCTTTTTCCATAATATACATTTAGTTTCATAGCTTTAAATTAACAATAATTTTTTGAATTTAAAATATAATTTAGATAATTTTCTAAATAGTAGTAAACCATCCTTTATGATAAAATTCAAAATTATATTTATTTTTTTTAAACCACTGTTTAGGGGTTAAAACAATTTTATTCTTCTGTCTAGATAAATAAGCTGCCCATAGTGAAAATGTACTATTAGGTATTATATAATGATCACACTGGCTTAATAATTGAAAATCATCAAATCTATCGTTATTGAGATCTTTTACAAAAAAATGCGGAATATTTAAATTGCTCGTTAAATTTTTTATATATGAATAGTCATCGGTAAAGAAAATAAATATTGGTTTCTTTAATATTTTTAAAAGCTTACCAATATTTTCTTTATAGTAATTTTTTTCAATTTGATAAAATAAACGCTTATTTTCTTTTTTTTTATAATCTCCTCCTCGACAATGTACGCCAACAATATCTGAATAACTTTTGATTTCATTGAATTCATTGATAAATATTTCCTTTTTAAATATCAATTTTTGTCTTATTTCTTCGAAGCTGTTTTTAAAATAATTATAGTTTTGCCAATATCCATAGAAAATTTTATTTTTATCAATATTTAGAGAGCTTATATTGTTTTTTAGTAAAGTGTTATCTGAGTAGATATTAAAAAGTTCATTAAAGTTATATTTGATCGCTAATCTAAAAAAATTAATTTGTAAATAGTTTGTAAAATTTTTATGATCATTATTCTCTAATATTTTATCAATAGGAGAATAGAATATATCATTAATTTTTAATTGCTGTGGTGGCAATAATGAATTTTTATAATTTATTTGAATCTCTGGATATAATAATTTTAAGGACTCTCCAAAGAAAAACTGAAAAAGTTGATTTCCTAGTCCACTTGTAAAATGAATAGTATACAATAGTTTAATACAATGGAAAAAATATACTCAAAAATAAATGATAGGCAACTACTTCATATAACCTTCATGAAAAATGATTTTTCAAAAAGACAAGATTTGATAGACCCATTAGAATTTATCCAACTGGCAAGTATAGAGTTAAAAAAGGATCAAACGTTTAAACCTCATAAACATAAGTGGAAAAAAACCACATTCAAACAATTCATTGCTCAAGAATCATGGGTCATTATAAATGGCTCTGTAAAAGTTGACTACTATGATTTGGATGACTCTCTTTTAAAAAGCGTAATACTCAATGATGGGGATTGTACGGTTACTTTGAGAGGTGGACATAATTATACCTCACTGGAAGAAAATACTTTAGTTTATGAGTTTAAAACCGGTCCATATTTTGGTTTAGAGTTAGATAAAGAGCCTCTAAATATCAAATAATGATAAAAATTAATATGGGTTGTGGTAAAAGATATTTTGGTAGTAGTTTGAAACATATTGACTCCGAAAATTATGATCATATTGATCATAATGATATTCTTGATTTTCCTTATGAAAATATTGACCTAATTTATGCCTCTCATTTGATAAGTTATTTCAACGTTGATGAGGTTTGTGTTTTATTAGAATACTGGAAAAAGAAATTAAAAAGTGGAGGAGTGCTGAGACTTGCTGTTCCAGATTTTAAAAAAATTTGTGAACTATATTCACGAGGTATGAGTTTAAATGCTTTCGTTGGTCCATTATACGGAAGAATGGAATCTGATAATAATGAAATCTATCATAAATTTTGTTATGATGAACAAACATTAACTAAATTATTAAAAAAATTAGATTTTAGAAATATAAGAAAATGGGATCACAATAAAGTTGATCATGGAGTTTATGATGATCACTCTCAAGCTTATATCCCTCATATGGATAAAGAAAATGGAACTCTTATCAGTCTAAATCTTGAATGTGAAAAATGAATATGTCATTCGATTTGGTAGAAAAATTTGAAAATTTAATTGCAGATTTTTTTGGAAGTAAATATGCTGTAGCAACAGATAGTTGTACCCATGCTATTGAGCTTTGTTTAAGATACCAAAATATTAGTAAAGTAGAATTTCCAAAACATACTTATGTAGGTGTACCATTACTGGGTTTTAAACTTGGTTTGAATTGGAAACTTGTTGAGAGAAGGTGGGAAAATTTCTATACTTTAAGTAAGACAAATATTATTGATGCTGCTGTTTTATGGAGAAAAAATTCTTATATTCAAGGAACTATGATGTGTCTAAGTTTTCAATATCAAAAACATTTAAATATAGGAAGAGGTGGAATGATTTTGCTCGATAATAAAATGGATTATAATAATCTTATAAAATTATCTTATGATGGAAGACAAAGAAATAAACCTTGGAGAAAGCAAAATATATCTAAAATAGGTTACCACTATTATATGACTCCAGAAAATGCTGAATTAGGAATTAATATATTTGCCAAAGTAAAAAATAAAAATCCAAAAAATTGGAGCTGGTTGGACTATCCTGATCTATCAAAGATGAAAGTATTTAAATCAAAATGAAGAAAGCTCTTATAACAGGGATCAACGGTCAAGATGGAAGCTACTTATCTGAATATCTTATTAAACAAGGTTATCAAGTTCATGGAATTTTAAGAAGGCATTCTGTAGCTGAAAATCAAGATGTTAGAATTAAAGATATGGACGTTAAAACTTACTATGGTGAATTGACGGATGAGATAAGTTTATTCAAAATATTAAGAAAAGTAAAACCTGATGTAATTTATAATCTAGCTGCAATGAGTCATGTTGGAATTAGTAATGAGTTACCAATTTTTACTGTGAAGACAAATTCTTTAGCAGTGATGCAACTTTTAGAATTAGCAAAAGAAATATGCCCTGAAGCTAAGATTTATCAAGCAAGTTCATCTGAGATGTTTGGCAACAGCATAGACAAAGATGGTTTTCAAAGATTATCTACTACAATGAACCCTGTAAGCCCATATGGCTGTTCGAAAGTTATGGCATATAATTTAATAAGATACTATCGAAACGCTTATAATAAATTCTATTGTAATGGAATATTATTTAATCACGAGTCTCCAAGAAGGGGGTCGAACTTTGTAACTAACAAGGTTATAAAATCTATAGTAATGATAAAAAAAAATATCATTAAAAAATTAGAACTTGGCAATCTAGACTCTATGAGAGATTGGGGACATTCTAAAGACTATGTTAGAGCTATGTACTTGATTATGAATTATAAAAGCCCCGAAGATTGGATAGTGTCTACAGAAGAAACAAGATCCATAAGAGATTTTTGTCGTTACGCATTTAAATTAGTTGGTTTAAATTACAAAGATTATGTTGTTCAAAATAAAAAATTCTTGAGACCATTAGAACTTAAATATTTAAAAGGAGACTCAAGCAAGATAAGAAAAAAGTTAAAATGGAAGCCACAATATACTTTTGAATCAATGATTGAGGAAATGATAGAGTATTGGATGAATAAAATTCAGTAAATTTTATGACTATATTAATTACTGGAGGTTTAGGATATATTGGTTCACATATTTCAAAAATCGCTAATGAAAAAGTTGTAATAATTGACAATCAGTCAAATTCTGAATTAAATTATAAAAAAATACTACCTAATGCAGATGTTTTCATAGAGGATTTGAATTATAAAAATGTTTGTAAGATATTTAAAAATTATAGTATTGATTCAGTAATTCATTTAGCAGGATCCAAATCTGTTAATGACTCAATAGTCTCCCCCTTAGACTATTACTCCAATAATGTAATTTCATCAGTAGAGTTGTTACAAGCGATGACTCAATTCAATGTAAACAAATTGATTTTCTCTTCATCTGCGACAGTTTATGGCAATAAAAATAAAAGTCCCCTAAAAGAAGATTTTCCTACACAGTCAATAAATCCGTATGGGCATACAAAAATTATTATTGAAGATATTATTCAAAATTGTTGTGCCAGTTATTCAAATTTTTCAGCTATATCTTTAAGATATTTTAATCCTATAGGTGCTTATCATGATGGTTCGCTAGGTGATAGGCCTAAGGGAAAACCTCTAAATTTAATGCCTCTTATTGTTGATTCAGTTTTTGGGAAGAAATTAACTGTCTTTGGAAATGATTATCCAACAGCTGATGGCACTTGTTTAAGGGATTATATTCATGTTATGGATTTAGCTGAGGCCCATCTAATATGTTTAAAAAATTTTAGTAATATAAGATATGATACTTTTAACGTAGGATTGTGTATGGGTATTAGTGTTTTAGAGCTGATCAGTGCTTTCGAAAATGCAAATAAAGTTAAAGTGAATTTTGAATTTGGAGAAAGAAGACCAGGAGATGCAGCTATATCTTATGCAGATACATCTAAATTCAAAAATAGATTTAATTGGTCACCTAAGCATGACTATAAAAGTATGTGTAGAGACTCTTGGAGTCAAAACAAAAATAATTAATAATGTTTGTCTTGCTAAATAGTTACTTATTAGCTTTTTTTGTTAGCGTCTTTCTTATTTTATTAAGTTTAAAATACAAAAAATATCTCTTTAAAATATATTCTCAGTACAATGCTATTCAAAAAATTCATGAAGGTTATGTACCTCCTGTTGGAGGTTTAATAATGTTTTTAGCTTTTTATTTAAGCATATTATTTTACTCAGAAAGCCTTTTTACTAATCAAATACATGTATTCGCTGGCTCTATATTAATTTTGTTGATTGGTTTATTGGAGGACTTTTCTGGAAAAATAAAACCCATTTATAGGTTAATGACAATTTTTATAGCTTCATTAATTTTTGTTACTTATCAAAAAAGTCTTCCTGAAATAGAGGTGCCAATACTTGAAATTATTTTAAATAATATACCTTTTGCTGAAGAATTATTTTATGCATTTGGGTTAACTATTCTTGCAAATGGGATGAATATGGTTGATGGCATGAATGGACTTGCCGGCATGACATCATTATCAATAATTTTGGCAATTTCCTCAATTTTGACTTTGTATGGGGGAATAGAAATTTACTTTGCAGAACTTTCTTTACTCATAATTATTTTAATTGTTTTTTTATTATTTAATTTTCCTTTTGGAAAAATCTTTTTGGGCGACTCTGGTGCTTATTGGATTGGTTGGATCCTAGGAGTATTGGTAATCGAGATTTATGCTAAATTTCCGTTAAACACTTGGGGCGCTTTGCTTATTTTATTTTATCCTATTTATGAGGTTATTTTTTCTTTTACGAGAAAAATTTATTCTGGCAAGTCACCATTTCAAGCGGATACAAATCATCTCCATATAAAACTCTACTTTTTTTTAAAAGCAGATAAAGAAAGATCAATAAGATTTAATTCTTTTGTAACTGTTTGCTTAATGCCTTTTTGGATTATACCAAGCATAATGATAGTTTGGACATATTTTTTTTCTCATTTAACAATTTTGTTCATTGCTATTTTGATTTTAACTTATAATTTTTACTATAAATCTATACCAAATAGGGACTAACTTTTTATTTTTTGTGTAAAAAAGTGATAAAAGCCCAAAGTAGTGAAAATCATTACATTCAACCAATTATTATAAAAAGATTGGTGGGGTATCAATGGCCAAAGTAAAATGAAAACAAAGCTAACTAGAAAAAGATAGTAATCAGGCAAAATGTTTTTCTTTGATTTAGTGAACCACAAAGAGATAAAATGTTTAAACAATTGAACAAAAATATAGATGAAAAATATAAAAATAAATAAGAAGCCGATAATACCCATTTCTCCAAGAGTTTGGAAATAATAATTATGAGGATGAGAAGTACATCCACTCAGATATTCTGGTGTAATTTGACATAAAGTTTTAAATAGTTGAGGTCCTTGACCAAATATTGGGTTTTGAAAAAACATATCAAAAGCTATTGCAAAATGTGTTTCATGAGAGGGTGCCCAAGGCATATAAGGGATTTTTGTACTTGAGACATCAGAAACTGTATGTTGAAAACGCTCAGCTGAGTCAGGAGCTAATTTAATCAAAAATATGATAATAATTGTAGATATAATAAATGATAAAAGACGAAATAATTTGAAGTGAGAACTCAAAATAATTAATAAAAGAGTAAATTGAAAAATTTTTAAGAATGCAGCCCTATCATTAGAAATAAAAATCATGATCTCTACAAACATTAAAATCGAAAGATAAAAAAATATTTGTTTCTTATTAGTGCCATGAAGAAAAGTTAATAAGACAATCAAAAGTGGAGTAATATGAGCTAAAAAATGACCCAGTATTTCTTCAGAATTAAACACACCAGTAACTCTTATAGAGGGTGATTGAAATCCAAAAAAATTATAACCAGTCATCCATTGAAAGTAGCCATCTGTAGAAACAAATAAAATAACTGTTAGTAATGAATAAGTAAAATATTTTAATAAAATTTGATTTTCTTTAAGCAGATATTTCAAACATAAAATAAAAAAAATATATCTAAAATAAAATATAGGACCATTATATTTAATTAATGACTCATAAGGATAATTAGAAAGTAAACCTCGTATAAGTAAATAAAAATAAAAAAGACAAAAAATATAAACAAATAAATTCTTATAATAATTAAATAATCTGTACTTAAATGTTACAAATATAAAATAGCAACCAATGATTGATAAAAATAAATCTGGCAAAAATGGACCTGTTACCATTGCTATAGGAAGCAAAATTAGCAAGTATGAAATAAACTTAAGATGCCAAGAACCTTCTAGAGGAATTTTCATTTTTTTCATTTTTATAATAGTTTTAGCGGATTTGATATAGCAAAAACTTCAAAGGATAAGGTAAAGACCTAAGGATAAATCTGAAAACGACATTCAAAAAAAACAAAAATTTATTAATGATTTTTTTTTCTAGCATATAGCTATAAATTATTTTTTCAAATTTGAAGTATTTTAAATCCCTCCTTTTCATGAGACTTTTATCTAGTTTAGTTATAACCAATGCTTTATTAAGATTTTTAAACATAAGACTATTTTCCATACATTTAATCCATAATAGGTAATCTTGGCATTTATAAATTATTGGATAACCACCTACTAATTGAATATCAGATTTTTTAAACATTACAGTCGAGTGTATTATTGGGTTTTTTATTTTCAGTGAAACCTTAATCTCATTATCTGTTAAAGGTTTTTTTAAAATTTTTTTTTTATTGTTTTCATATATTTCTTGAGCATAAGAACCACAAACAGATAAAGTTTTATTTTTGTCAAACTCTTTTTTTTGTTCAAAAAAACGATTTTTCACAACTATATCATCAGGATCTAGCCTAGCAATTAATTCAAAATTTGATTTTTGCAAACCATAATTTAAAGTATAAGCAAGGCCTTTATTTTTTTTTAAATAAAAAATTACGATTTGATTATATTTTAAACTTATATCTGAAAGATATTCAGATAATTCCATATTTATTGGACCATCTGCTATTATGATTATTTCTCTAGGAATATTTTTCTGAAGAAAGATAGACTCGATTGATATTTTTGCTTGATTAGCCTTAATTTCATGATGGATAGCAATTAATACACTGATATTTAGATTTATTTTATTACTGTTGGTCAAATTATTTAATAAAGAGTATCAAAAGTAAGATTAGCAAAACAACAGATGAAGCATATATTCTGTTAATTATAACTAGAGATAAGTAATCAGTAATTTTAATATCTTTTTCACTTTTGGAGATATTACTATCTGCTAAAAGTGAGGCTTTTTTATCAGTAATTACTATTGTAATTAATGTTCCGAAAGAATTAAATATAAAACTAAGTTGAAATAGCGTTGCTCTATATTCATTAAAAAAAATTGCTAAAAAAGTTGGAAAAATAAAACCAATCAAAAAAGAAAACCATGCAACAAAAGAGAACGAATCAAATGAATAATTTATAAATTTTTTTTTAAAATCTTTATTTAAAAGATTTTTTGTAAAATAAATATCTGTAATATATTTAATTAAGTAAAAAGATGAGGAGGGTCTATAAAACATAAAAATATGTCCAAAAAGAACTATCAGCGTGTTCATTAAAAAAAATATTATTAAAAAATTAAAATTTGGAAAAGTGTCTAAAAAGAAAGCAATAATCGCAAGGGCTATTGCTATAAATAAACTATTTAAAAGAGTAACAGCCGAAGCTAAATTCCAACTTTTTGCATTAATATCGTTGATAGCACCAAGTATTTTTATTTTGAAAGAAAATGTTGTGAGAATGAAGGTCAGAGATAGGCTCATTGAACCAATAATCAATAAAAATAGATTAACATTCATTAATTTATTTTAATTTTTTTCAATATATATTGACTGACTAGGATAGGCAAAATTTAAACCTAACTCCTCTATTTTCTTTTTAATTTCTAAGGCAAGATTTTCTTTAATTTCTAAAAATTTATCCCATTCGTTTGTAGAGGTAAAACAATAAATCAAAATATCAATTGAACTATCATTGAACTTATCTAACCTAACAAATGCTTTATAACTATCGTTTACAATAAAATTTTCACTATTTTCAATATAGCCATTGATATGATTTGTTAAATTTTTGATTTGATTTAAAGTTGAATTATATTCAATGCCTATAATCCAATTAATTCTTCGATTTGTTCTATTTGTGTAATTTAGAATCGGGGCTTCCGCGAAAATATAATTAGGAATAGTGATTGGTGTCGAGTCAAATTTTCTGATTAAAGTAGATCGAAAGCCGATATGTTCAACTGTTCCTTCCGTATGGCCAGGAACATTAATAACATCACCTATATGGAACCTTTTTTCTAATAAAATCATAATTCCAGAAATTAAATTTTTAAATAAATCTTGAGCGCCCAATGCTACTGCAACGCCAAACAGACCTAAACCAGCAATCACTGGTCCAATTTTGATGCCCCAGACTTCTAGAACAGCAACTATCCCAAGAAAAATAATTAAATACTTTAAAGATCGGATAATCCATAGGACCAATGCTTTAGTTAAAATTTTTTCTAATTTTGAGAAAAAATTTGAAAACGGAATTAGAGATTGGTGAATAAGCCAAAAAACAAAGATCGTGGAAAGCGTATTGTTTATTTTTTGAAAATATAGACCTAAAGTTGAGTCAATTTCAAAATATAAAGTTATAGTAAGAAAAGCTAAAACAATGGGTAATAATTTAAAAGGTGGAATAAGAGCATCAAATAAATGATCATCGACTTCAGTAGTAGTTTTTTTGACAAACGTTTTTACTTTTGTAACAATCAGCTTTGCAAAGAAACTTCTGATAAGCAAAGCAAAAATTATTGATATAAGAATTATCCCTAAATCTAATAAACTAATGCCAAAAACGCCGTTATCAATAACAGTTCTAATTTGAGTAAAAAAATTTTCAAAAATTTGCATTAATAATTTTATTTTAGATTAAAAAAAAAGCCGCACAAGGCGGCTTTTTTATATTTTAATTTAAGTTTAGATTACATCATGCCTGGCATACCGCCACCCATTCCGCCCATTCCGCCCATATCAGGCATCGCAGGAGCAGATTTCTCTTCTGGCTTATCAGTAATCATAGCCTCAGTGGTAGTTAATAAAGCAGCAACTGACACAGCATCAATCAGAGCAGTTCTAACAACTTTCGTGGGATCTACAATACCAGCTTTAACTAAGTCACAGAATTTACCCGACTGAGCATCAAAACCGTAAGAGTTGTCTTTGCTCTCTAAAATCTTACCTGCAATCACAGCACCATCAAATCCAGAATTCTGAGCTATTTGTTTTAATGGAGCAGAAAGAGCTTTCCTGACAATGTCTACACCATATCTTTGATCATCATTAACGACTTTTAAGTTTTTTAAAACACTTGTAGCATATAGAAGAGCTGTACCACCACCAGGTAAGATGCCCTCTTCTACAGCAGCTCTTGTCGCGTGCATAGCATCTTCTACTCGGTCTTTTTTTTCTTTAACTTCGACCTCAGATGCTCCACCAACTTTAATTACAGCTACGCCACCAGCGAGCTTTGCTAGTCTCTCTTGAAGCTTTTCTTTATCATAATCAGAAGTTGTTTCATCAATTTGTTTTCTAATTTGATCACATCTAGCTTCAATATCTTTTTTCTTTCCAGCGCCACCAACAATTGTTGAGTTTTCTTTATCTACAACAACTCTTTTAGCACTACCAAGCATGTCCATAGTAACTGTCTCTAGCTTAATACCTAAGTCTTCACTAATAACTTGGCCTCCTGTCAAGATTGCAATATCTTCTAACATGGCTTTTCTTCTATCACCAAAACCTGGGGCTTTAACAGCTGCTATTTTTAATCCACCTCTTAGTTTATTGACAACTAAAGTTGCTAGAGCTTCACCCTCAACATCTTCAGATATAATAAGTAATGGCTTTGTTGACTGAACAACTGACTCTAATAATGGCAACATCGGCTGAAGACTAGCTAGCTTTTTTTCATGCAAAAGAATTAGACAATCTTCCATTTCTGCTTTCATTTTATCTGCATTAGTCACAAAATACGGGCTTAAATAGCCTCTATCAAACATCATACCCTCTACAACGTCTAATTCTGTGTCTAAGCTTTTGGCTTCTTCAACTGTAATGACACCTTCTTTTCCAACTTTTTGCATTGCTTCAGAAATCATTCCTCCAACTTCACCATCACCATTTGAAGCGATAGTTCCAACTTGCTGAACTTCTTTATCTGACTTTACAATTTTTGAGTTTTTTTGAAGCTCAGAAATAATTGCATCTGTAGCTGTTTCCATTCCTCTTTTTAGATCCATTGGGTTTAATCCAGCAGCAACTGCCTTCATTCCTTCTGTGGCTAAAGCTTGACATAATACAGTTGATGTTGTCGTTCCGTCACCAGCAGAGTCATTTGTTTTATTAGCTACTTCTTTGATCATTTGAGCACCCATATTTTCAAATTTATCCGCTAGTTCGATTTCTTTTGCAACTGTAACCCCATCTTTTGTTGTTCTTGGTGAACCAAAAGATTTATCGATTACGACGTTTCTACCCTTAGGTCCTAATGTTACTTTGACAGCATCAGCTAGTACATTTATACCTTTTAGCATTTTTGCTCTAGCGTCTGTCCCAAATTGAATTAATTTTGCTGACATTTATAAATTCCTTTCAATTACTTTTCAATAATTCCCATGATGTCTGACTCCTTCATAATTAGAAGCTCCTTACCATCAATTTTAACTTCTGTACCAGACCATTTACCAAACAAAATTCGATCACCTTTTTTTACATCTAAAGCAACAACTTGTCCGTTTTCGTTTCTAGCACCACCACCTACAGAAATAACTTTACCTTCCATAGGTTTTTCTTGAGCAGTATCAGGAATAATGATACCGCCTTTTGTACGATCTTCTTGTTCGACTCTTTCGACCAAGACTCTATCGTGTAAGGGTTTTAAATTCATTTTTTTACCTCTATATCTAAAATTTAGTTTTTGGCACTCACTTTTATAGAGTGCTAAATCATAATAGTAAATGGTAAATATATTTCTGGTTTCAAGGGAAAAATGCTAGAAATAATGAAAAATATTGAAATCTCTTCCTAATTACACGATTATCCGTATATGCATAATAGCTTAAAATTAAACAACTTAGCTGAATTATTCATTATTTATTGTTTTTTCAAAGATTGGCTTTAATAATTGTTTGAAAATAATTTCACTAAACAGTTAGTTTTGATAGGTGGTGGGCATGCAAATGTTCAAGTTCTTAAAAAACTAAGTGTGAACAGAATAAAAGGATTACATACTATTTTAATAAGTGAGCATTTCGAGGCAACTTATTCAGGTATGACTCCTGGATATATTCATAAAGATTTTAGTAAAGAGGAAATAAGTATCGATCTTCAAAGACTATGTTTTAATGCGGGTGCAACATTTATCAAAGATAAAGTCGTAAAGATAGATAACAACTATCAGAAATTAGAATTGCATAATTTACCATCAGTGCATTACGATTTATTGTCAATCAATACTGGTTCTATCTCAAGTACTGGAGGAATAAAAATAGAAAATTCATCTAGATGTTTTCTTGTTAAACCTATTAGCTTACTTGTAAAAAATTTAAGTAAGATTGATCAAATTATAAAAAATAAAAAAAATAAAATTGCCATTATAGGTGGAGGAGTAGCTTCTTATGAATTAGCTTTTAGCTTATCAAGAAGATATGAAAATAATTTAGAAATAACTATTTTAGGAAAAAATATTTTAAAAGAGAAAAACTTAAATAAAAAAACAAAAAAAAATTTAAAAAAGATTTCAAACTATTTAGGTATTAAAGAGATTCAAGGAGAAGTAGTTTTAATATCAGAAACACATCTAACTTTAAAAAATGGTGATATGTTTGAATATGATATAAGTTTAGTCTCTTCTGGTGCTGATATTGAAACTTGGTTGTCTAAGAGCAACTTTAAAAAAGATAAAAATGGATTTATAGCAGTTAATAATAATCTGTTATCTACTAATGATAAAAATGTCTTTGTTACAGGTGATGCCTGCAGTGTAGAAAATAATTTTAGGCCAAAATCGGGAGTGATGGCAGTTCGTCAAGGACAGGTATTAAAGGAAAATATTTTTTATAAATTAACTGGTAGGCCTCTTATTAAATTTAGGCCTCAAAAAAATTGGCTTTATTTAATTGGTACTTATAAAAATTATGCATTATTAAACTATTTTTTCTTATCTTTTCATGGTCGATGGTGCTGGAAATTAAAAGAATGGATCGATAAGGGATTTATTAACAAATTTAAATTTTCTAATAGCATAAACATGGCCAAAAAAAATTTTAAATTAGAAAAATCTAAAAATATTAAAATGTATTGTCAAGGTTGCGGTTCTAAAGTTTCAAAAGATACCCTAGTTAATTTTTTAAAAGCTGAAAATTCAAATCCTGAGTTATCAGATGCCTCAATCATAAATACTAATACCTCATCTTTACTGCAAAGTATTGATCACATAAAATTATTTACATCACTCAACCCTTATGATTTTGGAATTATTAGCTATCTACATTCTCAAAATGATATTTTATCAAGTGGGGGTACTGTTCAAACAATCAGTGTTTCACAAGCCTTACCTTTCTCAGAGGGGATAATAGAAAACTTTTATATGGAATATTTTATGAAGGGTATAAAATCGGAGTCCATTAAAGACGACTCAATTATTGTTTCAGGACATAGTTATCAGTCAAAAGAACCTGGTATTACAATTACTATGAATGGGGTCTTTGATAAACAAATTTCTAAAAACCAAGGACGAGAAGATGATCTTATCTATCTCTCAAAACCTTTAGGTACTGGATATCTTTTAGCTGCATATTTTAATAATTCAGACTTTCTATCAAGTATCGATTTTCAAAATTTACTTGAGTGGCTTAAAAAAGGAAATAGTCAAGCATCCGAAATTTCAAAGAGTTTTAAAAGTAATATCACAACTGATATTAGTGGATTTGGTTTGGCATCTCACTTATCAGATATTTGTAAATCTTCAAAATTATCTGCTGAAATTAAACTCAATAAAGAGATACTGATTAATAAAAATATTGAGATATTAGAAAACTTTAAAAGCACAGGGTTTGATAATAATTATTCTTCTACTGTAAATGAAATTTTAATATCTGATAGCAATAAGTTAAAAAATATTCTATATGACCCTCAAACTAATGGCCCCCTTTTATTATCTATTCATGAAAAAGATCAAATTGAATTTGAGAAGAAATTTCAATTAAAACTTGGATTTAGGCCTATACTTATTGGAAAATTCAAAAAGTCTGGGGGTAAATTAATAAATGTAATTGATTAATAAACTTATTTTTTAAACTTTTTTTTAAAAAGAATTATCATAATAATTAAAAAAGCTATAAAGCCTATAGGTATTAAGTACTCTGGCTGTGCTATAAGAGAAAAGCTAAGTTCAGTTTCGTTGACAAAAATTTCTTCTAAACCTTGACCTATGCTTCCAAAAATAAATGACCAAGGGGCCAGTCCAATTAGAGTAGTATAAAAGAATTTTTTATTATTGGCTCCGAGCCCTGCTAGAATTAAATTTTGTAAAAAAAAGGGAGTTCCAGGGACAATACGGATTAATATCATTAACTCTAAATCATTTTTGTTAAAATAATTTTCTATATATGAATATTTATTCAAGAATTTTCTTTTGATAAAATCTAAAAAAAAGAATTTAGCAATTAAAAAAACACCAAGAGCACCAATCGTACCTCCAACTATAGATATAGCACCCCCTAGCCATGTACCAAAAAGAAAACCATTAATCATAGATAACAAAGAAGCAAACGGAAAATTACACATTATTAAAAAGCTATATGAAAGAATAACTATAAATATTGAAATTAAGAAATTCTGTAATATGAAGTTTTGTATAATTTCTAAATTAGAAAAAAAGGTTTGAAGTTTAAAAAAATCTTTATTTAAAAAATATATCGTCCATAAAATTGCTATTATTATAAATAAAAAAAAAATTAATAATTTTTTTGATAAATTCACTAGATTAGAAGCATTTCTAATGAAGGTAAAATTGAATTAAGTTGAAAACCTAAAGATTGAATTGACCCATTAAAAATTAACACACCTGTGATAAGTAAAATTATACCAGTAATAAATTGAAAATAGCGAATGTATCTATTTAAAAAACTAGTCATGATCAATAATTTACTCATCATAAGACCAACAATTATAAAAGGTAATGCCAAACCTATTGAATAAAAAGACAATAATATAACTCCATTTACACTATCTTTAATAGCAACAGCCAATACTGATCCTAAAATTGGTCCTATGCATGGGCTCCAACCAAAAGCAAATGCAACTCCTATTAAAAAAGGAAAAAAATGATTATTTTGAAACCCTTGTAACTTCAATTTCCGTTCAAAATCCAAAAAAGGTATTTTAATTATACCAATAAAGTAGAGTCCCAGAGTAATAATTAATATTCCTGATATAAAATTTAATTGCCTTTTAAAATCAAAAAAAATATCACTTAAAAAATCAATGGAAGCTCCCATAATTATAAAAACAAAAGAGAAACCTAGAGTAAATAACAAGACATATGGGAGCAACTTAAGACTGTTCACACTTGATGAGTTTTGTAAATCAGCAAAAGATTTACCTACTATGTATGATATAAATCCTGGAACAATAGGTAAAACACAAGGAGAAAGAAAGCTTAAAATACCAGCTAAAAAAGCAATAATTAGAGGAATATCTTGAACCATAAAATTATAATATCATTATACTATTCTTACAATAACACAGATGTTTGATCACCAAATTCAAAAATTTACTCAAAAACCACTAGCTGTCATAGCAAAAACTTTTGTAAAACTAATAAAACCCAATCATATGACCATATTAGGTTTCATATTTGGTATATTGATGTGTGTTTTAGTTTTTTTTCAATTTTATCTTCCTGCTCTTATACTTTTAATACTAAATAGATTATGTGATGGCTTAGATGGAACAATGGCAAGACTTACTAATCCTACACCTTTGGGGGGATACTTAGATATTGTCTTTGATTTTACAATCTACTCAGGATTTGTTTTAGCTTTTGGATTAAGTAATAATAATTACACAATCATATCCATGGTTTTACTTTTTTTATATATAGGTACAGGTACAACTTTTCTTGCACAAGCAGCTCTTCAAACACAGTTAGATAAAATTACTGCTAGCTCAGAGTCTAATCAAGAATTACCCAAAGGGTTTTACTACTCCACTGGGTTAATTGAAGGCACTGAAACAATTATTTTTATGATTTTGTGTCTATTACTACCTAATTTTTATATTCTTATATCAACAATATTTGGAATTTTATGTTTAATAACTTTCATCTCTAGAGTTGTTGTTTGTTACAAAGAGTTTATTTGATAAAAGCTAAATATCCTTCCATAAATATTTTTGCTATAACTAAAGTAATAAAAAAGAATATTAACTTTAAAAATATTCTTACTATTCTTCCTGGCTCAAAACCAGTGTAATAGGCTTCAAAAATATTAAATCCATCAAATAAATATTTGATTACAACTTTTTTTGATTTATGAAGAACGTAGGCCAAGGGTTTGCAAACTAAATGATATCCAAGAATACTGAATAAAATCACTATAATAAGACTTATATTCATCATAAAAGACCAAATAATTAAAGAAAGTATCCAATATCCAAGAAATGTCATCCGTTCAACTTGATCTGGCCGAGAAAATATTTGAAAATAATTCAACTATTGAAATCCTGCCTCAGCTAGTTCATTTGAAGAGACAGTTGTGAGTTGTTTTTTTTCTTTTGAAAGAGTTAAAATTTTAATGAGCTGATTTTTAATACCAATAAGTTTATTTTTTGCTTCGGTATCTAAATATTCCATATCCTCTTTAATACTTGAACGTAACGCTAAAATAATTACCCCTCCTGCATTTACACAGTAATCAGGACAAAAAGTGATACCCATATCAAATAAATTTTTCTCAATAATATTATTTTCTAATTGGTTATTTGCTGCACCAATAACACAATCGATTTTAACAGAATTTGCAAACTCAATAAATTCTGTATTTAAATCTCCTCCTGTTGCGCAAGGAGAGAATATATCTATGCTATCGAAAGATGTATTCTGATATTTTGAGAGGAATTTAAATCCTGCGTTCTCAATAAGACTTCTATTAGCCTCAAAATCAACAATCTCTACTATAGCCCCTGCCTCTTTACAAAAATGAGCTAGTCTAGATCCAACTTTTCCAAATCCTTTAAGAACAATTTTTTTATTTTCAATTGAACTTGAGTCATATTTAAATTCATTGTAGCCCAATATCGCATTAAAAACACCGTATGCTGTGCTTTGACCTGAGTCTGTTCCTTTTGTACTACAAACATAATTAGTATATTTTTTTAGTTCGACCAAATCTTGATCTACGATGCCTATATCTCCAGCTGTAATGTATGAACCATCAAGATGATCCAGCATTTTTCCATAAAGTTCATACATTGTATTTTTAGAAACCCTAGAGTTAATAGTAGCTTTTCCACCTCCAAAATCTAAGTCAGCTAAAGAATTTTTATAGGTCATAGCTTTTGAGAGTTTCAAAACATCTTTTTTTTGATCATCTTCACCATGGTAGTCAAAAAAACGGCATCCCCCTAGAGCAGGACCTCTTTTTGTATTATGAATAGCTATTATAGAATAAAAACCCGTTATATGCTCTTCAGCTAGTAATACCCTTTCGTATCCATCTTGTTTTAAATCAGTAAATTTTAAGCTCATTATTGATAATTTGATCTATAATTTTTTTATCACCATCAAGAAAATCATAGCTAGGTAAGTCCTCTTTTTCAATCCAATTCAGATTATTATGCAAATTATTTTTAATTTCACCTTTATACTTTGAAATCAAATAGAAATTTAAATGAATGTTCTTATCTAAGTCTTTGTATGTATAAAAGTAGTCTGTCAAAAAACTATAATTTTGAATAGTTATTGATAGCTCCTCTTGTATTTCTCTAGTTAGTGCTATCTCCTTTGTTTCTTTATCCTCAATTTTACCTCCAGGAAATTCCCATTTTAAACCATGATCTTTATTCTTTGTCCTCTGACAGATTAATAGTTTTTGATTTTTAATAATCAAACCTCCTACAACATTTATAATGTTATTTCTCATATTTTGTTCGAGCGGTATAAATTCCCATTAATATTAATGCGCTTCCAAAAAACTGAATTGTAGTCAGTTTTTCTTGAAAAAAGAAGTAGGCTAGAACTGTTGCGGCGATGGGTTGAATTAAAAGACATAGAGATGAGAGAGATGCAGATAAATATGCCAAAGAATAAGTAATAAATGATTGTCCCATAAATTGACAAATAAATCCTAAAAGAAATATTATTGTAATTGTAAATAAGGATTGTGGGATTAAACTTTGCTCAAAAGAGATTGAAACAATTAAAAGAATTATTGCTGTCACTGTTCCTGAAATAAACATAATAGAAGTTGAGTTATATTTTTTTCTTAATTGACTAATTGTAACTATGTAACTTCCGTACCAGACTGCTGTTAACACTCCTAAAAGATCTCCTATAAATTGTGATTTATTAAATTGAAAGCTCTCACTAAGTAACATTAACATTCCCACCATAGACAGTAATACTGCTAAATAAAAAAATTTAGAAAATCTCTCTCTTAAAAAAATTAAGGAAAAGATGATAACTACTATTGGAGCGAGGTTTGATAAAAAGGTAGCTTTCGAGACAGTGGTAAGTTTTATTGACCAGTGCCAACAAATCAAGTCTAGAGCAAAAAAAATACCTGAAACTAGAAAAATTACGTAACTATTATTAAATTCAGGAAATTTAACTTTCTCAATTATATTGAAAGATGAAAAAAATAAAAAAAAGGGCAAGCTTATAAAAATTCTATAAAAAGCAGTCATAATTGGATCTACATCAGAAAATCTTACAAAGATCGGGGAGAAAGCAATCGCAATGGCACCTATTATTAAAATAAAGAATGGGTTAATTTTAGGCAAAAACTTCTTCTGATTTTTCTTTTTCTACAATAGGTAGGTGAATAAAAGCAGAAAATAATGAGATAACTATTGCCATTATCCATGCTAAGTCAAGAGAACCATAAGCATCTATTACTAAGCCACCCACAAAAGATCCAAAAAAAGCACCTGCTTGATGAGAAACCATTACAATACCAAAAAGAGTTGATAGGTATCGTGTTCCAAATCTATTTGCAACAATACCTGAAGTTGGAGGAACTGTTGAAAGCCAGAGTAAGCCAATTAAGCAACTAAAGCCAATAACAACAAAATTATTAGTTGGTAACATTAATAGTAAGAATATTACTATGCTCCTTAAAAAATAAATAAAAGAAAGGACATATTTTTTTTTAATAATTCCAGAAATCTTTCCTGATATCAAAGTACCCATCATGTTAAATATTCCAATTAATGTTAATCCTGTTGCGGCAATAGTAGTTTCAAGTCCTTTTAATTTTGTAAAAACTGGAAGATAATTTGAGATTAAAGCTACATGTAAGCCGCAAACAAAAAATCCTAAGATTAAATATTTATAACTTTTATCTTTGAAAGCCTCTTGAAGAACATCTGAGATTTTTCTTTTGGTAAATTCTTTTTTATTTTTCTTTTCAGGTTTAGGTAGTAAAAAAATTAGAGATAAAGGTATCATAAATAAGAAAAAAATTGATGTTATTTGAAATGATAAACTCCATTGATATGTGGATACTAAAAATTGATTTATCGGTGTAAATATGAACATACCAGACGCAGCAATAGACATTAATATCCCTGTTACAGTACTTTGTGTTTTATCATCTGCATAAAACTTTGACACGCCTCCAATAATAACTGGTACAGAAATTACTCCAGCTGAAAGTCCACCTATAACGCCAATACCAAATAAGAAATGAATCGGGTCAACAGCGGAAGATGCAACATAAAATGATAAAGAGACACCGATAAATCCTACACAGAGAGTTTTTACATACCCTTTTTGTTCAGCAAATGCCCCTGCTATAGGTGACATGGAGCCCCACAGTAAGTTAAAAATTCCATATGTAAGTCCAATTAATGAAGCACTAAAAACAGTTGAGCCTAATAAATCAGGAACGTAAATACCTAAAGACATTCTAAAACCATTACCTACACATAGTATTAATCCACTGATTAATATGAGGAAAAACGATTTCATCCGCATAAATTATATTAATGGTAGAAAAAAAATATGTTTATTTTTTAAGTTAAATATCTATTATACGCCGTCATGGGTTATCCTAAAAAACATCGTGGTAGACGTAAAATCGGTTCTCGAAAACGTCGCGCTAAACGAAGAGCGAAAAAGAAATAATTATGTTCATTTTTAATTTTTTATTCTTAAAATAAAACTAATATTTTGAATAGAAGATTTTTTTTAACTTTTACTTTAGGAGGGTGTTTAGTTGGGTTGAAATCTTTATTATCTATGGAAAAATTAGTGCTAACAGAAACAGAATGGAAAGCAAAACTCACAGAAGAGGAATATTATATACTTAGACAGTCAGGAACAGAGCGCCCTGGCTCAAGCGTCTTAAATAATGAAAAAAGGAACGGTGTCTATCAGTGTGCTGGATGTGATCTTCCTTTATTTAATTCTGATATGAAATTTGATAGTGGAACTGGTTGGCCATCATTTTTTGATTACATTCCAAATTCATTGGGTTTTAAAACAGATTTTAAAATTGTAATACCAAGAAAAGAATATCATTGCGCAAGATGTGGTGGTCATCATGGTCATGTCTTCAAAGATGGTCCAGAACCAACTGGACTAAGATACTGCAATAATGGTTTTGCTTTAAAGTTTATTCCAAGTTAATTTTTTTTTATTAACAAATAAGAAATTGAGATAGCTAATGCTATTTTTAAAAGTTCGCTGTAAATAAAAGGATATAAACCAGCTTTAATTGATTTTTCAAAACCAATAAAACCAGCAAGATGAGATAATCCACAAACAAAAATTATAGCCGCCCCAATTAATACCGAAAAAGTGACCTTTAGTAAATTTTTATTAAATAAATTTTTTGAAAAATAAGCGATTACAAAAGAAGCTAAAACCATGCCATACAAAAAGCCAAAGGTTGGCGACATCATATAGCCAAATCCTCCACCAGCAGCAAAAATAGGCAGTCCTATTAACCCGAGAATAACATAGGATAAAGTTGAGTAGAACCCAACCATCCCCATAGAGGCAGCAATAAAATAAACCACAAAGGTTTGAAGAGTCATAGGAACTGGGTAAAATGGAATACTTATTTTGCTAGATACAGACAAAAGAATAATGCCTAATAAGAAAAAACCTAATTTCGAAACATTACTAGATAAATATTGACTGAGAATTGTGATATTTTTTCTATTTTGCATAGATATTATTTATAATTTTGTTTGAAGTTTGGCAATAATTATAATTGTTCTTTAATAGTTTCCTTGAGTTTATGTAGGTCTTTGTTGAATAATCTAATTCCCTCAGCAAGCTTAAAGGAAGCCATTTGATTCTCATTTAGATGCCAACGAAAAGAACTTTCGTTTACATTTATTCTATCAATATCTATTTGGCTAGATTGATTTTGTGATAGTTTTTGATCCAAATCGCCTTCTGATTTATTTAATTCTTCAAGCAGAGGTGGGCTTATTGTTAATTTATCACATCCTGCTAAATTGATTATTTCCTCTTTGTTTCTAAAAGATGCAGCCATTACAATCGTATTATAATTGTACTTCTTAAAATAATTATAAATTTTCTCAACACTTTCGACACCAGGATCGTTAGTTGCATCATAGTCTTTTGAGCTGTTTGCTTTGAACCAGTCAAGAATTCTTCCAACAAATGGTGATATCAAAAAAGCACCCGCCTCTGCACACGCTACAGCTTGGGTTAAAGAAAATATCAATGTGCAATTACATGATATTCCCTCCGCTTCTAATTTTTTAACAGCTTGAATACCTTCCCAAGTTCCAGCTATTTTTATTAAAATTCTATTTCTAGGAACACCAGATTGTTCGTAACTATTGATAATTTGTTTGGCTTTTTCAACAGTTGCCTCTGTATTAAATGATAAATCAGAGTCCACCTCGGTTGAAACGTAACCTGGCACTATTTTTGTCAATTCTATTCCAAAAGCTATTGCAAGTTGATCTGCAATATAATCAACTTGATCATTTAATTGATTAAATTTTCTACTTTTTGAATTAGCTAATACTTCATCAAAAAGTTTTTTATATTTATTGGATTGAACTGCTTTAAATATTAAAGATGGATTTGTCGTACAATCATCAGGGCTAAATTTTTGTATACTGTCTATATCTCCGGTATCAGCAACAACTGATGAGAATTTTTTTAGACTTTCTAATTGAGATATCATGAAAATAAATATTGTTTCTTAATACTTATTAAAGCTATATATTAATAAAACTTCTTATGCAAAAAAAAATAATTATATGTGGATTAGCAGATATTCAATATTGTGTTGATAAATACAATCCGGATAAAATGCTAACCATCATTAATAAAAACTTTGAACCTGAGACACCCCAAGGTATGGATAAAAATAGACACCTTAAAATGTTAATTGATGATATATCTGAGCCTAGAGATGGATTTATATTACCTGAAAAACATCATGCTCAAGAATTATTAGATTTTACTGATGACTGGGATAAAACCAAACCTATATTAATTCATTGCCATATGGGCATAAGTCGCTCTACCGCAACAAGTTTAGGGGTTGCAGGAAAATTTGCACCTGAGAACATTGAATTAATCATTGAAAATCTGAAAGAAATAGCCCCACATGCTAGTCCTAATAAAATTATGATGAAGTATTATGATGAAATATTGGACTTAAACAACAGACTTTATGGGTCTGTTCCTTATTTTAACCCTGAACCAATTGAAGAAAGTAGAATTGTAGAATTAAATTTTTAAGATAATTTTATGAATAATAATTGTGAAGTATGCAAAAAGAAAATTATAGAAACACTATATTGGGCCGATCCAAAATTTTATAATATCCCAAAAAAAGTATTTTTTTGCGGTGCTGGTTGCTCACTAATTTATTATAAGAAAATTAAAAAATTATTTAAAATTCAATAAAATCAATATTTATAGCTATGCATATTTTGCACAGCTACTTTTTAATTTCTGCAATTTAATTTTAAACAGAATATTAGTACTTATAGTCATTCGTAAAACTAGCTCCAACCTTATTCCTATTCTTACTTATTCCTCCGGAGCTAGTTTTATTTAAATTTTCAAAATATTAAATTTTTTAAGTAGAACTTTATTATGCAAATTGAATGCATATAATTTTTTAAATATGAGTGATCGTTTTATTTTTTGGGATCTGGAGACGACAGGGCGAAATGATAAATTTAATCAAATAACTCAAGTAGGCGCTGTATTAACAGATCATAACTTTGAAGTGAAAGATAAATTAGAAATACATAGCAAATTAAGAGAGGGAAAATGGTTTGAGCCAGGTGCGTTAATTACAACTGGTGTTGATCCAAGAAGTTTAATTCAAAATAATTATCCAAATTATTACGAAGCAAGCGCTCAATTGTATGAAACTTTTCAAGAATGGTCATCGTCATCTGCAATTTTTGTAGGTTTTAATAATATAAACTTTGATGAGCCCTTTTTAAGACAGGCACTTTATCAAAATTTGTTACCTGAGATTTATATGACAGTAACAAACAATAATGTGCGTATGGACGTTTTTGATATATTAAGATTAGTCTCAGTATACAGCCCAGAACATATAAAATTTAATACTGACGATCAAGGTTACCCCATACTCAAATTAGAAGAAATTTTTAAGCTCAACAAGATTTCAATAAGCTATGAAGCAGGACCACATGATGCTGTTTTTGATAGCCTTGTCACCTTAGAGCTTAATAAGATACTAAATGTGAGATGTCCAAAAATTTGGAATGCAGCCTATGAATTTCGTAATAGAGATACTCCTAAAAAATTCATGTTAGAAAATTTAGTGTTCACCAATACTACTTTTTGGGGAAGAAGACCGACGATTAAATCTCAAACTCTTATAGGTGGTATTCCAGGAAGAAATCATCACTATCTAGTTTATAATTTGCATACTGATCCAACTAAGCTTATGGATTTGGATGACAAAGATCTACTTAAAAAGATGAATGATGGGGCAAAGAGAATTTGTGAGGTTTTTGATGGCTCAAAATCAAAAACACTTTTGAATGAAAGTTATTCATTCAAAGATACTAAATATGCAGAATTAGGTGTGGATGAGTTAAGAAAGAGAGCAAATGTTATAAAAAAAAATGAACAGTTTTGCTCAAGGTTGATCAAACTCCATCTTTCTAATCAAAAAGAGTGGCCTGAGCCTTTTAATGTTGAAGATAGAATTTTTGAAAGCTTTCCATCACATCAAGATAAAAAACTAATGATTGATTTTCATACTTCTTCGAATGAGAAGAAGTATGAAATTGCAAAACACTTTAAAGACGACCGATATAAAGAAATTGCAATAAGAATTTTATATGAAATAGCTCCTCATACTCTACCTGAAAATGAAAAGAGAAATTATGAATTTGAAATAAAAGAACGTTTTAATGATGATGATAAATCTAAATGGAATTCTAAAAACAAGATACTTTCTAGCTTAGACACTGACTTAGATAAAATGATAACAGATGAAAATGAGAAAGTTCAGTTTAAACAAAAAGTTATAACCTTTTTAAACAATGAGTCAGCAAAATGGGATTAAAATTAGATATTAGTTAAATATTCTTTTATATATTTTCCATAATCAGATTTAATTAATTTTTCTGCTATGTTATTTAATTCATTTTTATTGATAAACCCCTGTTCAAAAGAAGCAATTTCATAAGAACCAATTTTTAATTCATTATTCTCTTCATATAGTTTTACTTTTTGGGCTGCTTCTAATAAAGCGTTAGCATTTCCAGTATCGTGCCAGACAATTGAGTCATCTAAAATTTCCAAAGCTAGTTTTTTTTTGGATAAATAAATCTCAATTAAATCAGTTATCTCTAACTCGCCTCTGTTCGACGGTTTAAGTGTCTTTGCATACTCTGAGGCATCTGAGTCAAAAAAATAAAACCCTGGAATTATCAAATTACTTTTAGGCTTCGATGGCTTTTCTTCTATGCCAATAATATTATTATTTTCATCTAATTCTATTACACCAAATTTTTCTGGATCCGGAACTGGTAATCCAAATACACTTCCGCCTACATCTTGCATCTTAAGAAGAGCTGAATTAGCATAATCAAAATATTTTTTGCCAAGAAAGACATTATCACTCAATGCTAAAACTGAGGGGTTCCCATCTAAATACTTGTCAGCAATAAAATATGCATCAGCTATACCTTTTTGTATATTTTGTATTTCGTAAGAAAAATTAAGACCTACATCAGAACCAGAACCAAATGTTTTTTTAAATATTAAAAGGTCATCCTCCTGAACGATAAATAAGATATCCTTAATACCCAATCTAATTAATGTTTCCAAAGGATAATAAATCATTGGCTTATCATACAATGGCAATAATGGCTTTGAGGCAGGAATTGTAGCTGGCATTAATCTTGTACCCTTACCAGCGGCAAGAATAATCCCTTTAGTTTTCATATCCAGCCAAATGATTTAGTCAAAAATACTATTGGGATGATCATACAAATAAAAGTAATCAAAATTATATTTAGCTTAGTGCTCCCTCTTACAGAACTAATTAGGTCTCTGTGAGATATAAAATTAATTAATTTATTTTGGTCATCAACAACTGGAAGGTGTCTAATATTATTTTCACCCATAATTTTAATTGCTATTTCTGAGGACATTTTTAAATCTACAGTTATAATTTCAGTGGTCATAATGTCTGATGCTGATACTAAATCTGGATCTCTTCCATCTTTAACACATTTCCGAACTATATCCCTCTCTGATACAACACCTAATAATATTTTTTGATCATCTAATATTGGAACTGCTCCAATATTCTTTAAATCCATACTGTCAGCTATTTCACTAACAATTGACTCAGGGCCAAAATATACGTACTCATCATTTAATTTAATTTTTTTAATATCTTTAATATTTGGCATAGTCTTATTATATATTTAATTAGGTATTAAAATAAATTAAGCGTATTGAAGCACTTAACTCTTCAAAAAATGTAATTTTTCGCATATTGTTGCAAATTAAATGTTCAGATTTTTTAATTCAAAAAAATGGTTTTTATGGGCTTGGGCTGGATCAGCTGCGATTTTAGGAAGCCTATGGGTTCAGGTAGAAATCGATGTCAAAATCAATGAGTGGTTTGGAACTTTTTACGATATGATTCAAAAAGCTCTTGCTGAGCCTAATTCGATTACTATTGAGGAATATTGGGCTGGCTTAATGTCTTTTATTACTCTTGCTGGTATTTATGTTGCTATTGCTGTTTTAGTGAGTTTCTTCACTGCCCATTTCTTATTTAGATGGAGAACTGCAATGGTGGAGTGGTATCACAGCGTTTACAACTATGCTCGTACAATTGAAGGAGCAGCTCAAAGAGTTCAAGAAGACACTATAAAGTTTGGTAGAATAATGGAGGGTCTCGGAACTAGTTTAATTGAGTCTGTTATGATTATTGTTCAATTCTTACCAATTTTATTAGGACTCAGCGCTGGTATTCCAATATTCTTTTTTGGTGATTGGGAATACGGTTTAGTTGTTGGTGCATTAATATGGTCAGTTGGTGGAACTATTTTTTTAATACTTCTTGGAATTATCCTTCGCCTTGTAGGTGTAGAGTATGATTTACAAAAACAAGAGGCAGCTTACAGGAAAGTGTTGGTGATTGCTGAAGATGATGAAACTGTTCGTCCTAAAACAATTGAAGAATTATTTGACGACGTAAGAAAAATTCATTTTGTTTCATATATTCGTTACCTATACTTTAATATTGGCAGAATTGCCTATTTACAAGCTAATGTTTTAAGTGCTTATGTATTCTTAGCTCCAGCAATAGTTGCAGGAGTAATTACTCTTGGTGTAATGCAACAAATTATCCGTGCCTTTGGAAGAGTTGAAGGATCAATGCAATATTTATTAAAATCTTGGCCAACGATTATTGAGTTAGCTAGTGTTTATAAAAGATTAAGAGAATTTGAGAGAAAACTTAAAGCTACTGCAGGTACTGCCAAGGTGTCTGAATAAATATTTTTGACATTACATAAACTGAGCTCAACGTAATTAGAACAATTATAATCCATACCCATCTATTTTTCTTATCATAATTTTCACCATTTTTATCGGGATCAGCCATAATATTTAAATATAATATAAATTAATCAAAATCAATTATGCTTTTTCAGATATCTCGTTCTATTAACAACAGTGTAATTTTTAAAAAGCTTCTGAGCGAGTAAATTACTTTTTTCTACTCCTTTAATAATGAGATCAAGCTTTTGATCTTTTGCTATTTCTTCTACTTTGTTCATTAAAGATCTTGCAACACCAATTTTTCTAAAATCTTGCAATACGTACAAAACATCTAAAACAATATTTTTTTCATAATAAGTCTCATTAATTTTTGCAACAATAATTCCCATAAATTTATCTTTATTTTTTGCTGCAAAAGCAAAGTAGTCATCCTGAAATACACACGTCCAAAATAAACTAAAATTTACTTCATCAAATTGAAAAGAATTTGATGAGGCACTCTCATTGATTATATTCTTCCAACTCTGTAGATGTATTTGTTTTGGTTTTTCTATTGTGAACATTTAACTATCAATCTAACAATTAATCGCATTCATTTATATAATTATTCATTAAAGACTTGATCTTAGAGCGATAAGCCTTATCTGTATAATAGATATGTTTGATAATTTAAAAAAATATATTGAGTCCATTAAAGCCAGAGATCCTGCAGCGACCTCGTTATTACTTATTATTCTAACATACCCGGGAGTTAAAGCAGTGTTCTTTCATCGGATAGCAAATTTCATCTGGGAACTTAATTTAAAAATTTTAGGAAGAATGATCTCACAATTATCTAGATTTTTGACTGGAATTGAAATTCACCCTGCTGCAAAAATTGGAAAAAATTTTTTTATTGATCATGGAATGGGTGTTGTGATTGGAGAGACAGCTGAGATAGGCAACAACGTTACTATTTATCATGGAGTAACTTTAGGTGGAATATCTCCTGCTATTAAATCCTCAGAACAAGTAGGCGTTAAAAGACACCCTACTCTTGAAGATGATGTGATTGTAGGATCTGGTGCTCAAATATTGGGCCCTGTTTTAGTAAAGAGTTGTGCACGTATTGGTTCAAATGCTGTTGTTACTAAAGACGTACCTAAAGGTGGAATTATGGTTGGTATCCCTGCTAAAAATATTAGTTCAGGAACTAAAAAAACTGATGCTACGTTTGCTCCATATGCTGTTACAAAAAAATAATTAAATTTGATCGATACGACTCATAAGTTCATCTGAAATAAAAATATCTTTATTAATATTTTCTTCAAATGCTTTCAATCGCTTTGAACCAGGCACTCTGGAACCTTCTTGGGATGCAATGGAAATAAGAAGTTGCTCTAAACGAGATTCAAAATCTTGATTAAATTTTTTTGGATTAATAGCTATAAAAAATTGACCTGTAGATGGGGGGCCGCCATCCTCACCTGCAAATGATGAGGCTTGTGTGCCTAAGTTTCCTCCAGCTACACATGCTGTTAAGATTTCAACCAATAATCCTGTGCTAAAACCTTTGTAACCACCACTAGGAGCCATTGTTCCTTTAAGAGCCTCTTTTGCATTTGTCGTAACTTTACCATCTTTATCATATGCCCATCCCTTTGGTATTGGCTCGTCAGTTTTTGCTCTTACAGAAATTTCACTTTTTGCTACAACGCTGGCAGATTGATCAATAACAATTGAAGGTTTTCCATTTAAGGGTACTGCTATTGAATAAGGGTTAGTTCCAATCACTGGTTTAATACCTCCAATAGGTGCTATTGAAGCTGGTGCATTTGTGAAACCTAATCCGATTAAATTTTTTTCAGCTATTCTTTTGGTGTGAAAACCAAGAACTCCACAGTTATATGAATTGTAAATAGACATGCAGGAAATTCCCTCGTTGGAACTCATTTCAATTAAATGCTTTAAACCGATATAAATTGCTGTGTGTGCAAAACCATTATCTGCATCAACTTTGATCGATGAATTAGAAATTTGTTCAAATGTTGGGGAAGCTTTACCTTTTATCTTACCTATCTTAAGATGATTGCAATATATTGGTAAATAGTGAAAACCGTGACTTTTGATGTTGCAATGTTCGGCGTCAATTATACCATCAATTATTCCCTTGGAATTTTTTACAGAGCAACCTGATTTTAACAGCTTTTCAGAAGCTAAATTTTTGGCCAGAGATTTTTTAAAATAAGGCAATATAATCAATTAAATGACTTTTATTAAATGAATCAAGATAAATAGAGCTTATAAGACAATTTAGACACAAATACTATTTGCATGATTATGTCCTAAATGTTTATATATATTTAGATATATCTACATAAGGAGGAAATATGTCAATTTTACGATTATTTACCGCGCTCTTCCTTGCATTAGGGATAACCTCCATTTCTTCTAATGTTAAAGCTGGGGCACACTGCAGTAATGTTACAATTGCAGAAATGAACTGGGCTTCTGCTCAGGTCATCGCACACATCGACGCTGTTCTCTTAAGAGGACTTGGATGTGAAGTGGAATTAATTCCTGGAGATACTATGCCAACAGCAACATCTCTAGTTGAAAAAGGTGAGCCTTCAATAGCTCCTGAATTATGGTCTCAAAATATTAAGCCAATCTTAGATCCTGCTGAAGCTGAGGGTTTAATCAAAAACGTTGGTAAAGTGTTTGAGGATGGTGGTGAGGAAGCAATTTGGATACCAACATACATAGCTCAAGAACATGGTATTGTTACTATCGATGATGCTCTTGCAAGACCTGATTTATTCCCACACCCTGAAGATTCAAGTGTAGCTGGTTTCTACGGATGTCCTGCTGGTTGGAACTGTCAGATTACTACAACTCAAATGTTTAAGGCATTCGGTATGGCTGATGCTGGATTTGAATTTATTGATCCAGGTTCAGGTGGTGCTCTTTCAGGTGCAATGGGTGAGGCATACAACAAAGGTGAAGGTTGGATGGGTTACTACTGGGGCCCAACAGCTATCCTTGGTAAGTATGATATGACAAAACTTGATGAAGGTGTTGATCACAACCAAGAAACTTGGCTTTCAGAAATCAATGATCTAAATGTAGAAGCTCCAGGCAGAAATAAATATCCTGCCTCAACAGTGGAAACTTATGTTGGTAAAGATATGCTAGGAAATTCTGAAGTTATGGGATACTTGGAGAAGAGAAGCTTTAACAATACTCTTCTAAGTCAAATACTCGCATGGAAAGAAGAAAATCAAGCTGAGGCTGAAGAGACAGCTTACTATTTCTTAGAGAATTTTTCTAATGTTTGGGGACAATGGGTACCATTTGACCAAAAACTAGATATACAAAACTCTCTATAAAAGCTTGTATTACTTTACCTGGGGACTATGTCCCCAGGTTTTTTTTGAAATGAATTTATACATACATGTCTAATTTTCTAACAGATTTTCCAGAAATGCCTAACAAGCAGTTTCGCGAATTCAAAAAGGGCGTTGATGCTAGTTATAAAGATTTTGCTCGTGAGTGGGGAGATTTAATTGATGCAATGTTTGATCCTCTCCTTAAAATGCTAGTTTTTTTTGAAAAAACCCTCATTGCTACACCTTGGCCAATTTTTATGATTGTTCTTTTAGGTCTTACCTATTGGGGAAGTAGGAGTATTAAGTTAGTTATTGGAACTTTTTTAGCTTTTGTATTTATAGGGTACTTTAGGATGTGGGATGAAACAATGAGCACTATTGCTATCATACTTACTTCAGTGATTATGTCCGTTGTTATAGGCCTACCGACAGGAATAGCAATGTCTAGATCTGATCGTACGCAAAGTATAGTTACCCCAATTTTAGATGTCATGCAAACAATGCCACCATTTGTGTATTTGATACCTATCGTAATGTTAATGGGCATTGGAAAGATACCAGGATTGATTGCTGTTGTAATTTATGCAATACCTCCTTTAATTAGACTCACTAATTTAGGTATTCGAGAAGTGGATAAAGAGGCTTTGGAAGCTGCAGATGCATTTGGTGCTACCAAAAAACAAAAGCTATATCAGGTTCAACTCCCTTTGGCTTTACCAACAATTTTTGCTGGCATTAATCAGACCATCATGATGGCTTTGGCAATGGTTATTATTGCTTCAATGATAGGTGTGAAAGGCTTAGGCCAACCAGTTTTACAATCTATATATAATCAATATTTTACCAAAGGTGTATTATATGGACTTGCCATAGTAATCGTGGCTATTGTTTTTGATAGAGTATCTCAGTCTTATGGTCAACGTATTCAAAAACATCGCTCCGGTAAAATAGTATAAATGTCAGAAGCAAAAATACAGATTAAAAATCTTTATAAAATCTTTGGAAAAAATCCCAAAGGTGCAATGGAGAACGTAAAAAATGGAGTTGGAAAAGATGAATTGCTGGAAAAACATAATCATGTTCTTGGACTAAAAGATATTAACCTCGATATTCACGCTCAATCTGTTCAGGTTGTTATGGGATTATCTGGATCTGGAAAATCAACTTTAATTAGACATATCAATAGGTTAATTGAACCCACAGATGGGAGTGTAACTGTCGATGGTGATGAAGTTTTAAAAATGAATGAAGAGGAACTTCGAAGTTTTAGAAGAAGCAAAACCGCAATGGTCTTCCAACGTTTTGCCTTACTTCCACATAAAACTGTTTTGCAAAATACCATTTTTGGTCTTCATATACAGAATATTAGTGAAGAGGATGCTAACAAAAGTGCTCTTCGTTGGATTGAAAGAGTTGGTTTATCAGGTTATGAAGATAAATATCCTCAACATTTATCTGGTGGAATGCAACAACGCGTTGGTTTAGCAAGGGCCTTAACTAATGACGGTGATATTCTTTTAATGGATGAAGCTTTTAGTGCACTGGATCCTTTAATCCGTAAAGATATGCAAGATATACTTTTAGAACTTCAGGACGAACTTCATAAAACAGTTGTTTTTATTACACATGACCTTGACGAGGCTTTAAAAATTGGAGACCGTATTGCTATTTTAAAAGATGGAATTATGGATCAAGAGGGAATACCCGCAGAGATTTTGCTAAATCCAAAAACAAAGTATGTAAAAGACTTCGTAGAAGATGTAAATAGAGCAAGAGTGATTAAAGCAAAACATATAATGAGTGAAATTAATGGCCAAGATCTTAGTGGGGCTATGCCAATAGACCAAGATGATTTTATTGATCGTTTTATTGATAAAGTTATTTCTGATAAACCCGATAACTTAATTATTCAAGACAAAGACAAAAAAAATGTAGGTTTTTTATCTACAAAAAAACTTTCCGAGATCTTAAAAAGATAATATATGAAAAAATCTAACTATATTGCAGGCCAGTGGGTCGAGGGCACCAGTTCAATTAAAAATATTAACCCTTCTGACACTTCCGAATTGATCGATGAGTATACTACTTGTACTGATGAACAATTTGAACAATCTATTCGTTCTGCCGCTATCGCTCAAAAAGAGTGGGAGACCGTAGGAATTGAAAAGAAATCACAGATACTTATAAAGATAGGTAATGAACTAATCCAAAAGTCTCAACAAATTGGAGAATTATTATCTCGCGAAGAGGGGAAACCATTAAACGAGGGTATTGGGGAAGTAGCAAGAGCTGGCCAACAATTTCAGTATTACGGGTCAGAGTGTTTACGTTTATATGGTGAGAAAATTCCTTCAACTAGACCTGGATTTCAGGTTGAAATCTCAAGAGAGCCTCTTGGTGTAATTGGTATTATTTCACCATGGAATTTTCCGATAGCAATTCCCGCATGGAAAGCAGCACCTGCAATGATGTGTGGTAATGCAGTGATCTTAAAACCAGCCTCTCTAACAATAGGAAGTGCTATCGCTTTAACTGAGATAATTGCTAAACAAGATATCCCTGCTGGTTTATTTAATTTAGTTTTAGGTTCTGGAAGTGATATCGGCCACAAAATATCAACTCATCCTAAGATAGCAGCAATAACTTTTACTGGTTCTGTTGAGGTAGGAAAAAAACTTTATCAAAACTCCTCATCCACCATGAAAAAAATGCAAATGGAAATGGGCTCTAAAAACCCTCTAGTTGTTATGGATGATGCAGATTTGAAAACAGCCATTACATGTGCAGTTAATGGAGCATATGGTGGAACGGGTCAAAAGTGTACTGCTTCCTCAAGATTAATTGTTCATGAAAATATTTATAAAGATTTTGTTAAAGGCTTATTAGAAAGTATAAAAAATTTAAAAGTAGGACATGCCTTAGATGAAGGGACACAAATGGGACCTGCATCAAATCAATCTCAGTTTGAGTCAAACTTGGAGTATATCGATATTGGTAAAGGTGAGGCTAAACTTGAGTTTGGAGGAAACCCTATGAATATGAGAACCCTAGGATATTATATGGAACCAACCTTGTTTATTGATGGAGATAATAAATCTCGTATTAACCAAGAGGAAATGTTTGGACCGATCGCATGTGTAATTCCAACAAAGAACTTAGATCATGCTCTTGAAATTGCTAATGAAACAGATTTCGGACTTTCTAGTGGTATTATTACTCGGTCTCTAGCTAAAGCTGAGTTTTTTAAGCAAAACATTAAAACGGGTGTAACAACTGTTAATTTACCAACCGCTGGCTTAGACTATCATGTGCCTTTTGGTGGAAGAAAAGCCTCAAGTTTTGGTCCTCGTGAACAAGGAACATACGCAAGAGACTTTTACTCTCAAGTAAAAACTTCCTACATTAATTCTGGGTCCGTATAATTCTCGGATGAATTTTCGAGTCGACAATCTTCAGTATTGTAACTGGTCTAGAGAAATATTTGAAATTAATCACGAAGCACAATTAGATGCAGTTCACGCCACGATTTGTTATCACGAGGATTACGACGAAGTTCTCTCTAATATAAAGACTTGGAATAATTATTTTGAAAAAAATAAAGATTTAATTTTTTTGGGCAAAAGTTCAAAAGATATTGCTAAAGCAAGGCTCGAGAATAAGACTGCTATTTTTTACGGGTTACAAAATTGCTCTCCTGTTGAAGATAATATTGATTATGTTGAGTCTCTAAAGAAATTGGGCGTACTATTTATGCAACTTACTTACAATAATCAATCATTACTAGCTACTGGATGTTACGAGAAACGTGATAGTGGTATTACTCGAATGGGGAGAGAGGTTATCAAAGAAATGAACCGGGTAAATATGATTATTGATATGTCCCACTCCGCAGAATTTTCAACATTGGAAGCAATTGAAATTTCTATTCAGCCAATTGTTGTTAGTCATGCCAATCCTTTGTTTTGGCATCAGGGGGTTCGAAATAAATCAGATAAGGTATTAAAAGCATTAAACGATAGTGGTGGAATGATCGGGTTCTCATTATATCCTCACCATCTTAAAGATGCTTCAAATTGCACTCTACAATCATTTTGTGAGATGATTGCAGAAAGTACAAAAAAAATATCTATAAAGCAAATTGGTATTGGTTCAGATCTTTGTATTCATCATCCAGATAGCATAGTTGAATGGATGAGAAATGGTACTTGGACAAAGACAAAAGATTTTGGTGAAGGAACTTTAGATAATGCAGGTTTTCCTCCACAACCCTCATGGTTTGAAGATGCCAGAGGCTTTGAAAATCTCCATAAAGGTCTGAAAGATGTTGGCTTCAGCGAAGATGAGACGCACGACATCTTGGGTAATAATTGGTACAATTTTTATAAAAAGTTTGATTAATGCAAATAGATTTAAGAAAACCAGAATTAGTCATGAAATTAGACCGACTTGGGTCCTTTCATCAATCTAAATTGTCTTTTCTTAGAAGTTTTATAAGAGAGTTTAAGAATTGGGAATTTCAAACTAAAGAATTCAACTTAGACAATCAAGGCTTTGGTCATATTGTTTATGTTGTAAATAATGGGCAAAAACAATACTCCCTGATTTGTTTTTCTAATCATATTGAGGATAGCGAAAGATCTGATCGAGTTATAGCTACGAAATGGGATGCATCTTTTGTTTTATTTGATGGAGTTCCAGCTAAAGAGGATATTGAAAGGCTTAAAGCTAATGTTCCTCTCCAAGAGCAGGGAAGAGTGAGTGAAAAGGAACTTTGCCTATCTCGAGCTAACAAATCAATACGAGTTTTTGAACATGTAGTAGATAAACTGTCTAAAGGTATACAACCAGATACTAAGCTTTTATACAGCGTGGGATATCTTTATCGAACTACTGCTGTTTATGGCTCTGGAAAATTTGGATTAGCTGATAGAATTAAAATTCAAGATAGAGAAGAACTTAAAGGACCATTTAGGTTGGAGATGATGCTTGTATACCTTGCAAGGCAATTTACTTTCGATGTCGTCAACCATGTGGCTTATTTCCGCTCACCTGATAAAGCAACTAAACTTAGCGAAGATATTGCTAGAAATTTAGGTATTGGTAATTCTACAGGTTTGGGAATGGCACCATTTATAGTAAATCATCCAGCTCTATTAAATCAATGGATCATTGCGAAAGAAAAAGCATTAAAAGCCATTCGATCAATCTTATCTGTGAGTCAAAAAGATAAAGATATTTTTGAGTCATATCTTTCTGCTACTCAAGAGAATATTAAATATTGGAAAACGGAAAGTGATTACCAAAAGAAAAAAAATAAACAGCTTTTAAAGGACTTAGATAGTTTTCAAAATTTTTATTCATCATATACCTTGAAAAATTATTTTTGGAATTCTATTTACGAGTGGATAGAAGCAAATACTCAATCTGAATGCTGTGAGTTTATTGTTTCATTAATGATGGAGGTTTATCCAGATATTGTAGAACCTCTCAGTTATGAAATGTCTATAAATGAAGATGAATACTTTGATATTGATACATCAAAGACAATTGATGAGGTGTGTAAATTAATTGAAAATCAATATACCTGGTTGCTAAATATTGATTTTGATAACAAAGAAAATATTTTTAATTTTTGGTATTACTCAAAAAATAAACAAGAGCCTCGGATGTCAGATAGATTTTCTGAGGAAGGCTCAGAATTAGAGCTACCCCTAGCTATAGCAAGAGATATAAGTGCACTTTATGGTGATTTAAAATCTTATGATTTAAAAAGAGACTTAGGCTATTATTTGTTAAAAAATCAAGAATATCGCCATATATTAAGAAGGGTTCTGATATGTGAAAAACTGCCCTACTCTGAAATTCAAGATAACACTATCTCAAAAACCTTAATCCCAGTTGATATGCTTCGACTAAAGCTATCCTTTTTTGGTGCAACACGATTTGATCCTCGTTCTGATCGATGGGTAAGAATTACTATGTATCAAGGAGCTCCCTTAATGAAAGAAATAAGCACATCTAATGATACGTGGTCTTACAAAAAGATAGCTTAATGCACTCCTTATATGAAATTGAAACAACAATTAAGAGATCATCGCGTGCTAAGGGACTAAGTTGGGGAGTCTCTGAGGAAGCTGGGAAGGCAGTAAGAGTATTAGAGCAATCTAAATTTCAAGGATTAGAAAGTTTTAAGAGATTAGTTGATTTAGGTTTAACTAAACTTAATAAACTTTTGGACGTGGGTCAATCTGATACCAGTAATCTATGCCCCATACATTTTGGAATTTTTTTTCTTGACCAATCTCATAATAAAGACCTACATCGTATTCATAGGTTCAAGAATATAAATGAGCCCCTATTAATTCTTCCTTTTTTATCTAAGTCAGCAAAAAGTAATTTACTCTATTTTGATTTTAAGTCATCAGATTTAAATTTCACGATAAGTCCTGGGGATATTTTTTTTATAGATCAAAATGTGGTACCTAATAATTTATCAGATTTTTCTTTGACCATTTCAACTCAAAGGAAAAGCTTATATGACCAAAGTTCTTGGGATTATCTATATAAACTATCACTTGAAACTTTTGTCGAAGAGACAGAAGAGAAGAAAATTTCTGGAGCTGGTGCTGGTTTAACAGATAATGATTAGTAGAAATATATCTGGAATTACAGTTATTTGTCTAATTTACATAATTGCAATTTTTTTAAGACAACCCTTTAGTTATATTTTAAATATATCGGTTTTGCCATTAAGTTTACTGTGTCTTATTTTGGGAATATTGTTCTTTAATTTATTCCAATTTTCAGAAAAAATTCTGCAAGGACGTGATTTTATAAAAAAAAATGTTCTTCAATTAGCAATTGTATTGCTGGGTATAAAAATAAGTTTTACACAACTTGCTAGTGTTAGCATTCAATCATTAGGGATAATAATAGTTACAATTTTATTGATTTTATTGACATATTTGGCCCTTTCAAAGTTATGGCCCATTCAAAAAGAAGTCTCAAAATTATTAGCAATTGGGACATCCATTTGCGGTGTTACAGCAATAATGGTCTCCTCTAGTGTTTTAAAATCTAAAGATTATGATGTTGGTACTGCAGTATTGATTGTTGTTCTCTGGGGCAGCTTAGCTTTATTGGTTTATCCTTTTTTTATAGAATGGTATTTTATATCTGATCTAGCTAAGGGGATTTTTTTAGGTATAGGTATCCATGATACAAGTCAAGTATTAGCTGCAGCAATGGTGCATAATGATTTATACCAAAATAGTAAAGTTCTTGAAATCGCTACTATTACTAAACTACTCAGAAATTTATTTCTAGTAATATTAATTCCATCTTTAGTTATTTTAAAAAATAGAGAAGAAAAAACTACTTCCAAAAATTTATCAATTTTGGAAAAAATTAAAAATACAATACCATTATTTGTAATAGGTTTTATTGTTTTAATTATCATTCGTGCTATTATAGATAGATATTATTTAAATTCTGTAACTTGGATTAATGTTTTAGAAATTTTAGAAGATATCATTACTATTTTATTTGGTTTGGCATTAACTGCTCTTGGAGCTTCAATCAATTTAAAAAAAATATTCAGTCAAAGCTATGTCCCTATAGTAATTGGAATGATTTATAGTCTTGTAAGTTTTTTTACTATTTGTATTTTAATTTTTATTCTAAGGCTAAACATCTAATTAAATTAAATTTTCTAAAGATTTTAATTTACTTCTTACATTTTCGTCGTGAGGAAGTATTTTTTCAAGCCTTTTGTATATGTAATAAGCTTCGGTTTTTTTATTTTGTTTCTCGTAAACTAAGGCTAAAACTTTTAATGCATCAAAATGTCTGGGCTCCAAAGACAAGACATTTAAAAGGTCTAAACGAGCTTCGTTGACCTCACCTTGATAATAATGAATGATTGCTCTTTGATAATAGGCATCCATAAAATCATCTTGCTCTAGAATAATGTTAGATAGGAAATCTTCCGCTTCTTGGTACTGCCTAAATCTTATAAAATGTCCAATATTATTCATTTTTTGTTGTATTTCCTCGCTTTTTGAAAGTTTCCAAATTCTTATAATAGCACCCTTAATTTCTTTTTGGGATTCCGTATCTAGTGGTTCTTGCAATAAATCTATTAAATAGTCTACACGATCAGAATTGCTATTTGCATGTACCTGAGATGTACAAACTTGATATGATAATAAAATTAAAATTATAAAAAAATATCGTTTGCTTTGTATCAAGAATACATATTAACTAAATCCGAAATTTTATGAACCATTTAATTGCTAAAAGTGCCCGACTTCGTTCCACACCCTATACCAAAAGAATAGAAGAATATGGGGTTCAATCTTACACAGTTTATAATCACATGATTTTACCAGCATCTTTTAAAGGGGTAGAGGAGGACTGCCTTCATCTAAAAAATAATGTCCAAGTTTGGGATGTATCAGTAGAAAGACAAGTTCAATTTAAAGGCCCTGATGCTGCTAAGCTTACACAACTGATCACTTGTAGAGATCTATCTAATGCAAAAGATTATCTTTGTTACTATGCACCAATTATTGATGAAAAAGGAAAAATTCTTAATGATCCATTGATTATGAAAGTTAGTGATGATACTTGGTGGTTATCTATTGCTGACTCAGATATTTTATTATATGCAAAAGGTATTACCATTGGTATGAGTTTAGATGTCGAAATTACTGAGCCTAATGTCAATATATTAGCTGTGCAAGGACCTAAATCTTTTGATTTAATGGAGAGAGTTTTTGGTGAAGAAATTAAAAAATTAAAATTTTTTAATTTCAAAAGATACGAATTTCAAGGTCATAAATTATTAATCGCAAGATCAGGTTGGTCAAAACAGGGTGGATTTGAAATTTATGTTGATGATGATGAAGTTGGTCTTAATCTTTATGATAGCCTAATTACTAATGGAGAAGATTTAAATGTCAGACCTGGCTGTCCAAATTTAATTGAGAGGATCGAAGGAGGTCTGCTTTCTTTTGGGAATGATATGACCATGGAAGATACTCCTCTTGAATGTGGCCTAAATCCTTTCGTTTCTTTTAATCCAGATATAGATTACTTAGGAAAATCAGTACTAGAAAAACAAAATCAAGAGGGAGTAAAAAGGTCCTTGATTGGTTTAAAACTTAAGCTTGATAATTTATCTATAACAAAATACCTACCTATACAATTAGATGGGCAGATTATTGGTGAATTAAGATCTGGTTGTTTTAGCCCTGATTTTGGATGCTGTCTCGGTATCGCAATGATACAAACCAAGTTTCAGAATTTTGATGAAGTCAAAACACTGTTGATTGATAATCTAGAAGTGCAATCCCAGATGACGACATTACCTTTTTCAAAATAGCTATTGCATTCTTAAACTAAAAGTTTATCTATTCGCGGGTGTTTGGAACTATTTTAAATTCATGGGCGCTTTTTTGTGGCTTTGGGCTAATAATGATAGCTCATACTCTTCAAGGAACCTTGCTAAATATCAATTCTGTTTTTTTCAATTTTTCAGACTTTGAGATTGGTTATGTATTTACAGGATATTTCATAGGATTTCTTTTTAGCTCAATTCAATGTCCTAAACTAATTAAAAATGTCGGGCATATTAGAGTATTTGCTGCCTTTGCATCTTTAGGATCAATAGCTATCTTATTACATTGGATATTTGTCGATCCAGTTCTTTGGTTAATCTTTAGAATGATTACTGGTTTCTCCTATGCTGCCATTTATATAGTCTGTGAGAGCTGGTTAAATGATCGAGCAGATAATCAAACTAGAGGCCAATTAATTGGTTTCTATATGATTGTTTTATATATTTCTACGAGTATCGGAGTAATGTTAATAAATATAGGTACAACCACAGAAGCGCATCTTTACATTCTATCATCTTTGTTGATATCCCTTGCTTTGGTTCCTATATTGCTTACTAAGAAACCTGCTCCTGAATTCACAACACCTAAATTTTTAAGTCTTAAAGAATTATATAATAAATCACCTATGGCTTTTGTTGGCTCTTTTTCAATTGGAATGGTTTACAGTGCTTTATTCAGTTTAATTGCAGTTTTTGGTGCTAAAATTGGTTTTAGTATATTTCAAATTTCAATTTTAGTTTTTGTCAATATGTTTATTGGAGCTATTTTTCAGTATCCCATTGGAAAAATCTCTGATCGTTACGATCGAAGAACTATTTTATTTGTTCTAAATTTAATAGCTATTGGCTCTTTAATACTGGCCTTTATATTTGGTTCATTCTCATTTTATGTTCTATTAGTGTTTATTGGTATTCATTCTGCTGTTTCGTTACCTTATTATGCTGTCGTTATTTCACATATGAATGATTTCTTGGAAAAAGACGAGATTGTTTCAGCCAGTTCAACATTAACACTTGTTAATGCTTTAGGTATGGTAGCAGGTCCTATTTTAGCCTCAGGTTTTATGGCTTATTTTGGACCCTATGGTTTTTTTATTTATATGATAGTTGTGTATTCTTTAGTGGCTCCTTATAATTATTTTAGAATTAGAGTGGGGAGAACTAGTGATATCTATGAAGAGAATACACCTTCAATGATCGTTCCTAGAAATACCTCTTCTATTGGAATGCAATTAGCCACAGAACAGATTATAAATAAAATTGAAGAAGAAGAGGGAGTCTCATAGTGAGTATAGAAGATAAGTTAAAAGAGTTAGGAATTGTTTTGCCCCAACCTGCAAAACCTGCTGGAAGTTACAAACCTTGTGTAATGGTCGATAATATTGCTTATATTTCAGGCCAAGGTCCACTTATGGAGGATGGAAGTTTTGCAAAAGGCGTTGTAGGTAAAGATTTGAGTTTGGAGTTAGCTCAAGAACATGCGCAAAAATGTGGTTTGGCAATACTATCTGCCCTAAAAAATGAAATTAAAGATCTGGATAGAGTAGAACAATTAATAAAATTGACAGGTTTTGTAAACTGTTTAGATAATTTTACCCAACAACCTCAAGTTATTAATGGTTGTTCAGATCTTATGCAAAAAATCTTTGGTGAAAAGGGCATTCATGCTCGTGCAGCAGTAGGTGTAAACTCTCTTCCTTTAGGCTTCTCAGTTGAAATTGAGGCTATATTTAAAGTAGCATCTTAATTTCTTAATTGACAAATATCATTAATTAACAAAAAATCTTATTAAGAATAAATTTTGAGAGTAGCGCCATGAAGGTTCAGTTTTCAAGTGACTCACTAAAAGTGACACACCAAAATCATGATTATGATTTACACCCTATTTGGTTAAGAGAGAGATTACCAGGAAATGACTATATCGACAAAGATACAAATCAAAGACTCTATGAACCCTCTTCCATAAAATTAGATTTACAAATTAAAAAAGCAAAAATTTTTGAAGAAAAACTTAATATTGAATTCAATGATGGGGCCAAAGGCAAATATAATATTCAAAATCTTCTAATAGAGTTTGATAACGACAAAAACAAACGCGGCCCTATACCAAAAAGAATACTTTGGAACTCAAATTTAAAAGTATTTCCAAATATAGAGTTTGAAGAAGATATGGTTGAGAAAGAGTCGATGTATAGACTTCTAGTGGATTTTTATAAATATGGTTTTATAATTATTAAAAACGTTCCAACAAAAGATCAATATTTACTAAAATTTGTGAGTTCAATAGGCCCTGTAAAAGTAACTAATTTTGGAGAGTATTTTGATGTGATGTCCAAACCTAACCCCAATGATTTAGCTTATAAGCCTATCGCTCTTCCTCCTCATACGGACAACCCCTATAGAAAGCCAGCTGCACCTGGGATTCAATTCTTACATTGTCTAAAAAATGAGGTGAGTGGTGGTTTTTCAACTTTGGTAGATGGTTTTGCAGTTGCTGAGTATATTAAGGTCAATAACCCTGAAGCTTTTGAGTCTTTGACTAAAACTAATCTGAGATATCAATTTCAAGATAAAGATATTATTTTAGAAAATTGGGGAGAACTTATTGAGTTGGATAAAGAGGGAGATTACAAACAAGTAAGATATAGCACAAGAGTTGATTATGTTCCGCCAATTGATCAAAAAAGACTTACAACTTTCTATAAAGCTAGAAAACTACTAAGTGATTTATATTCCTCATCAGATTTTGAGATTAGTTTTAAGCTTAAACCTGGGGACATTATGATGTTTGATAATCACAGACTGCTACATGGAAGAACCGCATACGATTCAAATGAAGGTGCCAGACACCTTCAAGGTTGTTATCTAGATTTTGACTCGACGGATGGCAAACTTAGACATTTACATAGAAAATATATAGAAAAAGGATCTAAAAATTTTGGTTGAAAAGAATGTAAAATTTAAACATATGAAAGATGGTGATAAGGATGATTATTTATTACTTCAAGAATACGAGAAAAGATATGTCTCTCTGACTTACGAAAGAATTATCGAAGAACTATCTAGACAAGGACAGAATACTATGGAGGGCTATAAAATTACCAGACTGGATCATGGACTTCAATCAGCAACAAGAGCTTATAACGATGGGGCTGATATTGATTGGATTGTTGGTACATTACTTCATGATATTGGTGATGGACTCGCTCCTCAAAATCACGATAGATTTTCTGCTGAGGTTATAAGACCTTATGTTAGAGAAGAAGTAACTTGGGTGGTTGAACATCATGGAATTTTTCAAATGATTTATTACGCCCATCATTATGGTTGGGATAAAAATGCTAGGGATAAATTTAAAGATAATATTTATTTTCAAACATGCGCTGACTTCTGCGAAAGATGGGATCAAAAATCTTTTGACCCAGAATATGAGAACAAAGATCTAGACTTTTTTAAGCCTATGATAAAAGAGATTTTTAAAAGACCTCCGTATAAAGAGGAATTTATAAAAAAAAGCGAAGTTTTGGGATTACCAAAAATTTAAGATTAGCAAATCCAGATTTTTTTAAGTCAGTATAAAATGACATGAGAATTCTCTTGATAACCTTGAGTGTTTTACTCACAAATATAGGAATTATTATGGCACAAAACCTACATAACTTTAGTATTCAAGATATTGATGGTAATCAAATTAATCTTGATAAATTTAAAGGTAAACCGGTTCTTCTTGTGAATACTGCTAGTAGATGTGGTTTCACAAAACAGTACGCTAATTTGTCCAATCTTCATCGTGAATATTTAGATAAAAATTTAGTGATTATTGGAACTCCCTCAAACAGCTTTGGACAAGAGTTAGCTGATGAAGAGGATGTTAAAGAATTTTGTTTAGTTAATTATGATACAAAATTTATCATTTCTGAAATCATTGATGTAAATGGAGAGAATGCCCACCCAATATATAGTTGGATGGCATCAACTTATAATGAAACTCCAAAATGGAATTTTTATAAATATCTTTTTGATGGTGAAGGAAAATTAGTTAAAAGTTGGTCTTCTATGACTAAGCCTGATAGTTCAAAAATTACAGATTTAATAGATCAGTTAACATAAAAAAAAGGGCGCGATAAGCGCCCTTTTTTAGGAGTACTATAAATAAGAATTATTTAAATTCTGGGTAAGCTTCTGTAGTAAGTTCAGCTTTATCAAGACCTGAAGCTTCAGTTTCTTCAGATACTCTTAAACCAACTGTTCCCTTAAGGATATAGAAGAATACACCACTTAAAGGCACAACTAATACAGCAGCTGCGATAATGCCAATCAATTGTACTAAGAAGTCACCAGCACCGAAGATACCTACGGCCAACGTTCCCCAAATACCTGCTACTAAGTGTGCAGATATAGCTCCCACAACATCATCGATTTTCATTTTATCGAGAATTGGGATAGCAACTGTACAGAGAATACCACCTATCGCACCAACAATCATAGATAAGAAATGATTGGTTAGGTCAGGGCCAGCTGTAATAGCAACAAGACCAGCAATGGCACCATTAAGTGCGATTGATAAATCAATCTTCTTATATAAAAATTGAGATAAAATTATTGCTGCAACAACACCTCCACAAGCAGCGATATTAGTATTTACAACAACGATTGACATTGCAGATGCGTCTGCCGCACTACCTAAAGCTAATTGTGATCCGCCATTAAATCCAAACCATCCAAACCATAGGATAAAGGTACCTAGACATGCTAATGGCATATTTGCGCCAGCAATTGGAGTTATTTTTCCATCAGAGCCGTATTTTCCAGCTCTCGGGCCGAGGATTAAACATCCAGTTAGAGCCGCCCATCCACCAACTGAGTGAACAATTGTTGAACCTGCAAAATCAGAGAAGCCCATTTCTGTAAGCCATCCGCCGCCCCAGGTCCATGCACCATAGATTGGGTAGATAATTCCTGTCATAAATGCAGCAAATATCATAAAAGGCCATACTTTTATTCTCTCCGCACAAGCACCAGATACAATCGAAATAGCAGTTGCACAAAACACCATCTGGAAGAACCAATCCGATGCTAATGAGTAGCCCCCCTCTTCTGCAGCAACAGTCAAATCGTCAGCTGTGTCGTAAAAAGCACCACCTAGTGATCCTATATATCCAGAAACGTCAACATACATTAGGCTGTATCCGATCAGATAAAACATTATTCCTGCAATTGAGTATAAAGCTATATTTTTTAATAAAATTGCCGATGTGTTTTTTTTACGAACAAATCCAGCTTCTAACATGGAAAAGCCTAATGCCATGAACATCACTAAGACTCCACTAAAAACAAATAAAAATGTATTAAATACAAAAGCTGTTTCAGCAGAAACTTCTGCACTTGCTACTCCGGAGAGGAACAAGGTAGGAATTAAAAAAGTTAATATTTTTTTCATACGATCTCCTTATTTAATAGCCTCAGCGCCTCGTTCTCCAGTACGTATTCGGACAACCTCTTGCACTTCAGTTACATAAATTTTACCATCACCAATTTTTCCTGATTTAACTGCCTCAGAAATAGTAGTAATGACCTTTTCGGCGTCAGCAGAATCTACTAAAACCTCTGCTCGAGATTTAGGAAGAAAATGTACCTCATATTCTGCGCCTCGGTACAGTTCGGTATGACCCTTTTGGCGCCCATATCCTTTAGCCTCAACAATAGTTAAACCTTGAATATCAACACCTGTAAGTGCCTGTCTCAAAGCTTCTACTTTGTCTGGCTTGATAATTGCTGTTATTAGTTTCATAAATACCTCTCTATATTTTGAGTAATAAATTTATAAATTCTGAATCAAAAAAAAAATAATGCTAAGAAGTTAACGAAACTATGCATCTAGTGAATATCAAAAGAAATTAAATAATATCAACGATATTTCTATTTTATCAGGAACTTGGAAGCGCTTTTTTAGGATCAAAAAAAGGCTTTTCTACTATGATTGCATCTCTAAGAACCCCATAAATTTCAACTAATAATTTCATTCCTATTTCAGTGTAATTTTTATCAACCATAGCCAATGCTATATTTTTTTCTAATCGTGGTGAATATACTGCAGAAGTTACTTTTCCAATGATTTTATCATCACAGAATATTTTCCAAAATATTGTGTTTGGGCCTGTCAAAGAATCTCCCTCTATTTCCAAACCAATTTGTTGACGTTTTATTCCTTTTTTTTGAATTTCAATAAGTGCTTTTTTACCAATGAAATTAATATCACTATCCAAAGATACTAATCTTTCAAGTCCCATCTCAAACGGGTTCGAGTGTATGTCTGCATCCGCGTGATATGACAACATACCTCCTTCGATACGGCGAATGCTTGATGTGTGACCAGGCTGAAGACCATATTCATTCCCTGCCATCATGATCGTCTCCCATAATCTATCTCCCTGAGTTCCATCACGTAAAAATAATTCGTATCCAAGTTCTGTTGACCATCCAGTGCGAGATACAACTAAGGGAATACCATCCAATTCTAATTCTTTGAGCCAGTAATATTTTAAATCTCTAATATTTTCTCCAAATAATTTTACCATAATCTCCCTTGACTTTGGTCCTTGCAACTGAAGAGGAGAAACATCTGGTTCTTCGATACTAACATTTAGTCCAGAATTTACTGCAACGCCTTGAGCCCATAGTAAGATATCGCTGTCAGATAGAGATAACCAAAAATGATTTTCACCGAGGCGTAGTAAGACAGGATCATTGAGTATTCCCCCTTTTTCATTGGTAATAAGTACATATTTACACTGCCCTATAGATAATTTGCTAAGATCACGCGGTGTAAGTAATTGAATAAAATGGAATGCATCAGGACCGGTTATCTCAACTTGTCTTTCAACTGCTACATCACATAAAATCGCATCATTAACTAAATTCCAAAAATTTTTCTCAGGGTCACCAAAATCCCTTGGTATATACATATGATTATAAACAGAAAAGCCAGTGGCCCCCCATCTAACTGTAGCATCAAAAAAAGGAGATTTTCTAATTTGAGTGCCAAATCCAAAATTTTTATCTGTGTTTTTACTTTGCATCAAAGAGGCTCCTTCCAATTAACTAAAAAAATTGCTTCATTTCTTCGAAGATTGGGAAGTGTGAAAGGGCCATCATATGTAGCTTTTATAGCTGAACCTAAGACTTTTATATCATCGGCATTTAATTCGCTTTTTAAAATTTCTCTATGTTTGTGAAAATTTTTATCTGATGCAAAACCTGAATATCTAATTACTGCAAAATATCCTGGTTCTATTGTTGAAATTTTTAATGATTTATCTGAGGGTAGAGGTATCTCATTTTGTTGAAATCTTTTAGGTAAGTAAAATTGCATAACAAACTGATTTTCAATTTCTGTAACATTAACAGGTGTGGTCATTTCAATTTTTTGACTTTGTTTGTTGTTACCTGAAATGTATTTAAAGAGTTTCTGAAATCCATTATTTTGATTAGAGTATTGAGTTTCTACTATTAAGCGTTCCTCATAGTATCGAATTTCATAAGTGTCCGTTTGATAAACAATCTTATAAGGAGATTCAGTGTAAGCCATCAAGTTTTGTATCATGAGTAACAACAATAGTAAGTATCTAATCATTGATAAATTGTGTTTCTGTATTAGAAACACCCCACAGTCTCTTATCTATAGGTATCCAACCTTTAATCGAAGATTTTTTACCTTCTGGAATACTTATCTTTACCATTGTCTCATTAACCTCTAATAAGTTTACAATTTTCGGTGCAAGAATTAATCCTTTTTGAATAGTTAAGAGAGACTCAGGATCATAAGATTTCAAAGCATATAATTCAGTATCCTCTAAGACTAACAAAGTTCTTTTTTTAGATAACTGATTATGTGCAATCCAACCCTGTATCCCATTAAATAATTCAATACGATACCAGTCAGTATATGAACTCCAACTATTTTGAAACTCTTCAATAATCTTCACTGGCATATTTTCTTCTGTGAGAAGAAATTTCTCTGTTTGTTTACTCAAATCTTGATTTTCTGGATAATGACGTAGCCAAGACTCATCATGAGCTAAAGACTTATAATAAGGGATGTGTTTATCTGAATAAGCAATTAATGGGAATGTTAATAACAAGAGAATGAGTCTGATCATCAATTTTATCTCTGAGAATTCTGCCAGTTTGGATGAGTATAGGGTTGTAAATTAGATGGAGCTAAAAGAGGTTTTCCCAAAATATGATCTGATGCTTTTTCACCAGTCATTATGGAAGGTGCATTGAGGTTTCCATTACAGATTTGAGGAAAAATTGAGGAGTCTGCAAGGTAAAAATTTGAAAAACCCTTTACTTTACAATCATTTTGAACAACCGATGAAGGATCATCTTCTTCTCCTATCTTGCACGTACCACATGGATGGTAAGCACTTTCGCAGTTATTTTTTATAAATTCATCAAGTCCCTCATCTGATACGACATTATCTCCAGGTTGAATTTCACTTCCTTTAAAAGGAGCTAAAGCATCTTGGTTAAGAATTTCTCTAGAAAGTCTGAGTGATTTTCTAAAGTTTGGAAAATCATCTTTATGAGACATATAATTAAATTTTATTATAGGTGCCTCAAAAGGATTGCTAGACTTCAATTTTACAAATCCACGGGATTTTGAACGCATGGGTCCCACATGTAATTGAAAACCATGTCCTTTACTTGGTGCTTTACCATCATATCTTATTGCAACCGGGAGAAAATGAAATTGAATATCAGGATATGGAATATTTTTATCCGAACGAATAAATCCAAGTGTTTCAAATTGGTTTGTGGAACCTGGCCCACTTTTAAGAAACATCCATTGCATTCCGATTAACAATTTAGAAAATGGGTTTAAGTACTTGTTAAGTGTTACTGGTTGTAAACACTTCACTTGAAAATAAACTTCTAAATGATCTTGTAAATTTTTACCTACACCCGGTAAGTTTTTAATAACCTTAATTCCTAATTTATTTAAATCATTGCCCTCTCCAATTCCTGATCTTTGAAGAATCGTTGGACTATTAATAGCACCAGCTGATAAAACAACTCCGATATTAGCGTTAAAAATTTTTTTTTGGCCTTGATGAAATACTTCCACACCTTTAGCCTTGTCTTCACTGAATATTATTCTATCTACTAAGACTTTAGTAATTAAATGTACATTTTTCTTCGCTAATGCCGGTTTTAAATAAGCTTTAGCTGTGGAAAAACGTGAACCTTTCCAAACATTCATGTCAGCTGGTCCAAATCCCTCTTGTCGAAAACCATTATAATCTTCAGTGTATGTATACCCTGCTTGTTCAGTTGCTTTTACAAACGCGTTATGTAAAGGATTATCTCTTTTGCCATGAGTAATGTTTAAAGGGCCAGATTTCCCTCTAAATTCAGAATTTCCTCCATGGCTTGCTTCCATTCTTTGAAAATATGGAAGAACATCAGGATAATCCCAACCTTTTGCTCCACTCTCTGCCCACTGATTATAGTCACCAGCATTTCCTCTTACATAAATCATTCCATTAATTGAAGAGGATCCTCCAATAACTTTGCCTCTAGGACAGGCTAAAGACCTTCCGTTTAATGCTTGTTCTGGTTCAGCTTTATAACCCCAATCGAACTTATCCATGTTCATAGGGTAAGAAAGAGCGGCAGGCATTTGAATAAATGGACTCTTATCTAGTCCACCAAATTCCAAAACTAGAATTTTTAACTTTGGGTTCTCCCCTAGTCTGTATGCTATTGTCGATCCTGCCGATCCAGAACCAATTACAATATAATCAGGATTTTCAAACATCTAAAAAGAGTTAACAGGTTGTTTTAAAAAAAGTAAACTTCAAAAATCAATTAAAATTTTTATCTATTCTGTCTGCTACCATGTCTGATAAAAACATTTTTGGCCATCTTTTGATGCTCTGCGAGCTTCCTAATACTAAAAATTTTATCCCTCGCGAACTTTGCTGTTTTAGTGACATCAACTATTGTTTCAAGTTTAGAGTCGTTAAATAGATTTTCATTATTAGATAGTTCAGGAGGTTTAAAAAAAAAGCTGGGTGGAAAATTATTATATTCAGGTAATTGTGATTTTATAAATTTTGCCTCAGGGTCTTGATCTAAGGCTTGTTTATATGGATTATACATTCTGATAGTATTTATTCCGGTCGTTCCTGATTGCATTTGTAGCTGGCTGTAATGTATCCCAGGTTCAAAGTCAGTAAATAAGGCTGCTAGGCGTGGGCCAAAATATCTCCAATCTAGCCATAGATTATAGGATGCGAACGAGGCTAGCATTGCCCTCATTCTAAAATTAATCCATCCATGATTTCGAAGATAAATCATACATGCATCTATAAAGTGCACGCCTGTTTTGCCCTCTATCCATGCATCTAATTTTTTAAAATCTTTTTCACGTATTTGGTCATAGACTGGAATAAAACTCTCGTACTCGATTGATGGTTGGTCCTCCAATTTTTGGATAAAATGTGATCTCCAATGTAAACGAGATAAAAAAGAATTTATAGATTTAGCAAAATTTTTATTAGTCAATTGTATCTTTTCTTTTTTTTGAGTAGCTTCTTGGAAAACTGAACGATGCGATATCGTCCCGTACGTCAAATGAGTCGATAATCTTGAGCAGCTTTTTTCTGCACTTATAGGACTGGACATCTCATATTGATAATTTTCACCTCTACTGTTAAGAAAAGTGCTTAATAATTTTTCTGCCTCTCGTGAGCCCCCTTTCTGCCTATTAGGACAAGGAGTTGTGTCATAGAAAATTTTTGGTAAATCGTAATTTTTCAATCCTAAATTTATCGATTGTTTTATGACAGGTAAATTTGGATATCTAAGAATATCCTTTCTAAAAAATTTTGCCCATTGATTTCTATCATGACGTCCACGTCTTACGCCCGGATAGGCACACTCAGTCCAATGAATATCATTTTGCATAAAAAAAGATTTTAATTTTTTATCTCTTTCAAAAGTCCATTTTATTCCTGTTTCTTGTTCGCTTATAACACTATCAAAATTATATTTATCCTTTAAAAACTTAAATATCTCTAAAGCGTCTCCACATAAAATATTTAGATATAAATTATTTTTAATTAATTGTTTTTGAAGATCTTTTAAGCTGTCTAAAGTAAATTGCCATTGTCTTAGAGACATGTCCTTTTGTTTCCAGAGTTCAGGTTCAATTATATAAATTAAGATCGATTTTTTATCTTCATCGATTAAGATTTCGTTATCCTTATACCTTAAATTTTTTTTAAACCAGACGATCCTGTTTGACATCTGTAATTAATCTTTGATTTTAAAGCCCTTAGAGAAAATATAAATAATTGCTGTGATATTAAGTATTAGAAAGGTAAATATCATGATTAGACTTGTAGTAATGCTTACATCAGCCATTTCATAAAAGCTCCATCGAAAGCCACTCACTAAATAAAGCACGGGATTTACTAGAGACACATTCTGCCAAAATTCTGGTAGCCAATTTATGGAGTATAGTGAACCCCCAAGAAAAACAAGTGGTGATAAAATAAGAGTTGGAAATATAGAGAGTTCTTCCCAATTAGTTGACAGCATTCCAATCAAAAAACCAAGTAAACTAAAAGTTAGAGATGTTAAAACAAGCATCAGGATCATTGCAAATGGGTGCATTATATAAATTTCAACAAAAAATAAACCCGTTGCCAAAATTAAGCTCCCCAGAATTATAGATTTAGTGGTTGCTGCTCCAACAAAACCAATAACAATTTCTGTAGTTGATAAAGGCGCGGCATAGATTTCATTAATAGTGCCTAAAAATTTAGGAAAGAAAATTCCAGACGAAGCGTTTGAAACGCTCTGTGTAAGTAGGGCTAACATTATCATACCTGGAACTATAAAAGATCCATAAGAAATATCCTCAATTACAGGTATTCGGCTACCAATTGCTGCACCAAATACAACAAAATATAAAGAGGAGGAGATGACAGGAGAAAATATACTTTGAACTGTTGTCCTTCTCATACGGTCCATTTCATGCAAGTAAATTGCTATGATACCTGTCCAATTCATGCACTTTCCTCCAATAATTTTTCAAATATTGTCTCTAAAGATGTCTGGGAGGAATTTAAATCTTTTAGTTTAAGCCCAGCTGATTTTATATCTTGAAGCAGTGCGGTAATACCTGTTGAGGACCCCTGAGAGTCATAAGTATAGGTTAATGAAATATTATTATTCATTTTAAGATTGTACGTTCCTAGAGAAGATGGGATTTCCTTAAAAGGCTCTTGGAATTCTATGGTTAAATTCTTTTGGCCCATTTTCTGCATTAAATCGTCTTTATTATCTGTAATTATTATTTCACCATTATTTATCACAGAAACTCTATCAGAAATTGCCTCTGCTTCTTCGATGTAATGTGTTGTAAGGATTATTGTTACGCCTTTTTCTTTTAATTCTCTAACTGCTCTCCACATGTCTCTTCGCAAATTAATATCAACACCTGCAGTTGGTTCATCTAAAAATAATATTTTTGGTTCATGACTTAGGGCTTTCGCGATCAAAGCTCTTTTCTTCATGCCCCCAGAAAGCTCTCGAAGTTTACTATCTTTTTTATCCCAAAGACTGAGGTCTCTTAAAATTTTTTCAATAAAAGCAGGGTCTTTTTTCTTGCCATAAAGGCCTCTGGTGTAAGATACGTTTTGAAAAACTTTTTCAAAAGCCTCTAAATGAAGTTCTTGGGGCACAAGTCCAATCATAGACCTTGTTCTTCTATAATCTTTTACTACATCGTAACCATCAACTGTAATGCTACCAGAGGTTGGCAAGACTATTCCGCATATCGCATTAATGAGTGTAGTTTTTCCAGCACCATTGGGGCCCAAGAGTGCTAAAATTTCACCTCTTTGAATTTCCAAATTAACTCCCTTGAGAGCCTCTAGACCTCCCTGAAATGATTTTTTTAAATTCTCAATTTTAATTAGAATATCTGCTGACATAATTAGATTGCGTACAGTATATTATAAGTCAATAACATCAAGATAGTTTATCTGTAACTTTTACTTTTTTACTTTTTTCAATTAGATATGTGCTTATCAAAACAGCAATCAATGCCACTATTATTTTATAAGTTATTTTTTCATCTAAAAAGAGATACCCAAATATTAGGCCAAATATTGGGATGATGTAGGCAACTTGAGATTGAAATACTAACCCATTATTTTTAAGAATATAAAATCTCATTAGCCAAGCAATCGCAGTAGCAACAATTCCCAGATAAATAAGAGAAATTGTAGCGTTCAAAGAGGGTCTTAATTCTGTTGGATTTTCGAAGATAAACATAATAGGGAATAAGATAATTACAGCCCATATTAGAATACTAGAGGTGAGTACTTCATTTTTTATATGTTTTAGCTTAAGTGAAAACAAACCGCCAATGGTGTAACAAACTGGTCCTAAAATTACCATAAATGCATAGAAGATATTTGATTGATTGATTAAGATATTATCTGAGAACAGATAAACAATCCCTAGAAAGCCAATTAGAATTCCTAGAAATTTTAAAAGATTAATTTTTTCATTTTGAATAAATAGATGACCCAATATTGTTGCTGCGATAGGAGCTGTGGACATCAAGATAGCAGCTAGATTACTTTGAACTTTTACTATTCCAAATGAGATAAAAAAAAAAGGTAGAACTAAATTTACAAATCCTATAGTTGCATACCATAGCCAGTTTTCTCCAAATGCTTCAATAGAAATTTTTCTAATCCAACAGTAAATAAGCATTACGATTGCAGCAAAAAAAATTCTACCAAAAGCAAGGGCCATTGGAGTATAACTCTCTGAGGCGATTTTAATATTAAAAAAGGCGCTACCCCATATACCAGCTAATACAAATAATAGTATAAAATCTTTAAGAGACGCTTTATGCATTATATAAGAGTAAACTGAACACGCTTATTCATTTTTCCTTTACTCTCATATTTAATAAATTTAAATTCTCCAATCTCACTACTATTGGCTACATGAGTTCCCCCACATGGCTGTAAATCAATATCTCCAATTTTAACTAAACGAATTTTATCATTTGTTCTTGGAGGTTTGACAGAAAGTGTGCGAACCAATTCAGGTTTTTGATCAAGCTCTTCATTTGTAATCCACTGATACGTAATCGAGTGGGATTGTTGAATAAATTCATTAATAATTTTGTTTAACGTTTCAAATTCAAATGTTTCCTCTCCTAAATCAAAATCCAATCGGCTTTTTTCTAATCCAATTGAACCTCCAGTAACATAATAAGGTAATGCTGCGCACAAAAGATGCATAGTGGTGTGCATCTTCATTAAACGATAACGATGATCCCAATCAATATGCCCTTTGATATCCCCCGAAAGATCACTTATTTCTGTATCAACAACATGGGCTATGCCCATTTCATGCTTAATTGTATTGATAACATTGAATTTTTGATCATTGATTTCCAATATTCCTTTATCTCCAGGTTGCCCGCCGCTTTGGGCATAAAAAGAGCTATCTTGAGTGATGATTTTGTCTTCCTCAACTAATACAATTTTCTCTTCAAAATTCTTGATGTAGCTATCTTTAAGGTAAATCATTTTTTTGCTTCTTGTATCTTATAATCAACACAGGACTCAATGCCTCCTTGGGTATTACTTTGTTTTTCACATTCCTCATAGTATTCATGGTATTCAAAAGTTGAGGAAATATATAAACCAATACCAATGATGCTAAAGACTGCAATACTATATAAAATTTTCTTACTCATCTTAAATTAATCTATCCTGGAAACCTATCAACTGATTGTTAACAATGATATCAGATTTTTTAATAGGTCTTAGAAGTTCTATACCCTCTAAACTTATACATCTACTTAATGCAACATAAAGCTGTCCTGGAGCAAAGGAACCTTGGCTCATATCTATTATTACTTTTTCAAAGGTTTGTCCTTGGCTTTTGTGAATAGTAATTGCCCAAGCTAATCGCATTGGATACTGTTTAAAAGATCCTGTTATCTCTTCTTGAACTTCTTGTTGATCATCATCATAAGTATACTGTATGCGATCCCATTTTTCTTTTTTGACTTCAAAGATTTTGTTATCGATTTTTACTTTGATTTTTTTTTGTGCAATATCGTGAATAATACCTATTGATCCATTAACCCATCTTTTTTCAGGATCATTTTTGATCATAATTACTTGAGCCCCTTTTTTTAATTTCAAAATTTCATCTGTAGGAAATAATTCTTTGTAAAACTGACCTGTCGCCTGTCCTCGGTAGGAAAACTCTTCTTCATTCAACTGACTTAGGTATTTTTGATTAATACTACTTGCTCGAGCGTTGGTAGTAGTAAGTATTATTTTTCCCTCGTCCATCTCAATATGATCAATTAAAGAGTCATTGATATTATCTATTTGAGAGTGTGTTATAGAGCCATCTCGAACAGAGTTAAGTAAATGAATAAAGTGATCATCTTTTTGACGATATATACTATATAATTCAAGGGTTTTAAATTGAGCATCCTGAAAAATATTTGAGTGAAAGAAGAAATGACCTTTCGAGTAAATACGCTGTAGAAGACCAGACTCATCCATGTTGACGACTGGTGGGAGTTGAAATAAGTCCCCAAATACAACCAACTGAACTCCTCCAAAAGGCTGAGTAAGTTTTTTGCGATGAACACGAAGACTATAATCAATTGCATCAAAGACATCAGCACGCACCATTGATACTTCATCTATAATGAGAGTTTCTAAATTTTGGAGCACTTCAATTTGTCTTACTTTCTTAATGTGCCTTGTCTGAATAACCTTGGGAGGAAAGCCAAAAAATGAGTGAATAGTTTGTCCCTTGACACGGATTGCAGCGACACCTGTAGGAGCGAGAACAGCAGTATTTTTTTTTGTGATGGATCGAAAATATGCTAACAAAGTCGACTTACCACTTCCTGCCTTTCCTGTAATATAAAAATGATCTTTTGTATTTTCTAACTGTTCGATAATTGTCTCAAATTCTTCACTCAACTCAAAATCATCAGGTAGCAAACTATTATAATTTCGCTTATAGCCCATTTAGTATCTCGCTTACCATTTGAAAACATTCCTTAACTGTAGCCTTTTGAATTTGTGCTCTTGAGAGTCTTGGACCAAACTTTAATTGTTCAACATAAATTTTTTTTTTAAAATATACTCCTATGAAAACTAAACCTACTGGTTTTAATTTAGTTCCTCCATCTGGGCCAGCCACACCTGTTGTCGAAAACGTTAGTTGGCTTTTTGTAATTTTATGTAATTGAAAACACATCTGAGCACAGACTTGGCGACTGACAGCACCATATCTTTTGAGAGTATTGGGGGAGATTTTTAGATGTTTAATTTTTGAGTCATTTGAATATGTAATAAATCCACTCTTATAAATTTTAGATATACCTGGCTTAGATGTAAATTTCGCTGCCAGCAAACCACCCGTACAAGACTCCGCTGTAGATAGGGTAATATTTTCATTTAAGAGATATTTGATTATCTTTGATTCTACTGTCATCAACAAGATATACTTATTATAAGGACTACAAAATAACAATGGTACTTATAGGTATCTAAAAATTGCATAAAAAAATGATTTTTAATCTGATTATCAACAGAAAAATCAACAATTTAAAAAATAATATATGCAATTATTGCATATTACTTATAAAACTTTAATCTTATTCCATGGAATCTAGGAGGTTTTAAATGGCTGACATGTTCACAGGACACTACCCTTTTATAATAATGATTATTTGGTTAATAGCCGGGATCGTGGGTTCAAAATTATAAGTTTTTTTGGGGGTGGTGAGGGCCACCCTCAATTTGTTCCAGTAAGACTCTTTCCTTTTTCTCTCAATACAAATTTTTGAATTTTGCCAGTAGAAGTTCGAGGAATGTTCTCAAAAAAATAATATTTAGGAACTTTAAATGATGCCAAGTTTTCTTCGCACCACTGTTTTGCATGTATCTCATTCCAATTTTGATCTTTCTTTAGTTCAATAAAAGCACAGGGGACTTCGCCCCACTTTTGATCAGGAATAGCTATGACTGCTGCAGCACTTACACAATCATTTTTTAAGAATACTTCCTCAATTTCAATCGATGAAATATTTTCTCCACCAGATATTATAATATCTTTTGATCGATCTTTTAGCTGGAGATAACCGTCAGGGTGCATCACTGCTAAATCTCCTGAGTGAAACCAACCACCTTCAAAAGCTTTTTGATTTGCAGATTTATTTTTTAAATAACCCTTCATCACAATATTTCCTTGAAACATAACTTCACCAATTGTTTTGCCATCGGCAGGAACCTGCTTCATAGTATCTGGGTCAAGAACTTTGAGATGTTCTAGAGGAAGGTATCGTACACCCTGCCTAGCTTTAAGTGATGCCTGTGCATTCAAGTCTAATGAATTCCATTCTTGATGCCACTCATTAATGACAGCTGGTCCATATGTTTCAGTCAAACCATAAAGATGGGTTACTAAAAATCCTGACTCTTGCATTTCTCTAAGAATATTTTCTGGTGGTGGTGCAGCTGCAGTAAAAAATTGAACCTCATGAGTTATGTTAAATCTGTTTTTTTGGTCTTGTGATAAAATAACTGACATTACGATGGGTGCCCCACATAAATGGCTAACTTTATGGTTTTTTATGCTATTCCATATTGGTTCTGCCCTAACTTGGCGCAGACAAACATGAGTTCCAATAATTGCTGAGATAGTCCATGGAAAACACCAGCCGTTACAATGAAACATCGGGAGTGTCCAAAGATACACTGAATGTTTAGGCATTGAGGCAACCATTGCATTACCTTGAGCTAATAAATAAGCCCCACGATGATGAGAGACTACTCCTTTGGGATCACCGGTAGTACCAGAAGTGTATCCAACAGAAATTGCATCCCACTCATTTTCTGGCATGAGCCATTGATAATTACTATCTCCTCGATCCAAAAATTCCTCATAATCTATTACATCTAGATCAAAATTATCTAGAGATTCATAGGAATATTCTTTATCTATAAATTCAATTAATTGGGGTTTGACTTTGCATTGACTCAAAACTTCTTTTACAGTTGCTGATAACTCTCGATCAAATAATAAAAACTGTGAGTCAGCGTGCTCAAGTTGAAATGCAATAGTCGCGGCATCAAGACGGGTGTTGATGGCATGGATTACTCCTCCACACATTGGAATACCATAATGAGCTTCGAGCATTGGAGGTGTATTCAACAACAAAGTTGATATTGTACTTCCTCTTGTCATGCCCTGCTGAGATAAAGCTGAGGCTAATTTTTTAGAGCGAAGATAAAATTCAGCATAGGATCTTCGAAGATTACCATGAACAATTGCAGTAAACTCTGGAAATACATCTGCAGCTCTTTCTAGAAATGATAATGGGGTGAGAGGTTGATAGTTAGCAGAATTTGCATCCAAATCCTGATTATAGGGATTGACCATCTTAAGATTTTATTCTTTCCAATTTGGAGATCGTTTTTCTAAAAAAGCTTCTATTCCCTCTTTAGCATCTTGGTCCAACATGTTTTCAAGCATTACTTTTGAAGCATACTCATATGCTTCAGCTAAAGGCATTTCAATTTGTTGATAAAATGCTTTTTTACCAATTTTTAATGTGGTACCAGATTTTGAGCTGATTTTAGTTGCTTTTTCTAATATTAGGTTTTCTAGCTCTTCCTCATTAACACTCTTATTAATAAGACCTTTTTTCTCTGCATCGTCAGCAGATATTAGCTCCCCTGTAAGAAGCATTTCCATGGAATGCTTTGAGGTTGTATTTCGAGAAAGGGCAACCATTGGAGTTGAACAAAAAAGGCCAATGTTTACTCCAGGTGTAGCAAACCTTGAGTTAGAAGAGGCATAAACCAAATCACAACTTAGTGCCAATTGGCATCCTGCAGCTGTAGCAACTCCATCTACGTGGGCTATGACAGGTTTCGAATGGTTGACTATTGTTTGCATTAATCTTGAGCATTTTTTTAAAATTGATTGAAAATACTCTTTGCCCTTATCAGGATGAGAGCGAGCAGCTTTAAGTTCTTTTAGATCATGACCAGCTGAGAAAACTTTTCCTGTAGAGGATAAAATGATAACCCTACTAGGACTAGAATTGAAATGATCAAATGCAGATTGAAGCTCATCAATCATTTTTTCTGATAAGGTGTTTTGATGACTTGGATCGCTGAGGATGATTTTAAATATCCCGTTTTCCAATTCAGTGATTTTTACAAGTGATGATTGTCTATCTGTGCTCATAAACTAACTTCAAATACAACTTCATCAGCCAACGAGTTAGCAACAAAACAATATCGATGAGATCTATCATGCATGTCCTTCATATCTTGGTCACTAATCGTAAATTCTCCAATAAATGTCACAACAGGATGAAGGACTATCTTAGTCACAGCCATCTGCCCTTTGGAATTTTTGCCTAAATAAGCGTCAGCCTTATCTTCATAGGAATTTACTGGCCATTTCATTTTGGCTGCTAATGCTAAAAAAGTCATCATGTGGCAACTGCTAACTGAGGCTGCCAAGGCTTGTTCTGGATTTGTATAATCAGGGCTCCCTCCCCAATCAGGGGCAGCATCTGCAGTAATATTATAATTATCATTGAAAGAAATTTCATGAGAATTGGAGAATTTGCCTGGTACTAATTCTCCCTCTCCAAGTTTCCATTTTAAGTTTATAGATAATTCAGACATAGTTAAAAATAGTATGGAAATTTATAAACGCCATCATAAAATCTAAGAATGAAATCTAATTTGGATAGGGAAAAAACTAACATATTCGCACTTTATCTGTATTTTTTACTAAGGAACAAGAAACATAAAATCAAGGAGGATAGTTTTTCAAAAATAAACGAAGAGTATTTTTATAAATTACTTCAAAACGGTGAATACAAAGCATTTGGCCTAGAATGGGATTATGAAGGCATCTTAAAAGAGGACAGTCATTATCCTGAGTTCTATAAGAATGAATATTCTAAAGTAATGATATCTGTAATGGTTGATATTTATTTGTCGGGCTATAAGTCCTAAAAACAATCATAGACAGAATGCAAATTCAGGAATAAGTTTTTAACAGTATATGAATAAACCCAATAACTTAGAACCGCTATGGATGCCTTTTACTCCCAACAAGACATTCAAAAAAGACCCTCGAATTATTGTTGGAGCCAAGGATATGCATTTTATCAGTGATGATAATAGAGAAATTTTAGATGGCACTGCAGGACTGTGGTGTGTAAACGCTGGCCATGGTCGAAAGAAAATTCAAGAAGCGGTAAATGAACAAATTGAAAATCTGGATTATTCTCCTCCGTTCCAATTTGGACACCCTAAACAATTTGAACTGGCTAATCGCTTAGCTGAAATATTTCCTGAAGGAATGAATCATGTTTTCTTTTCTAACTCAGGATCAGAGGCAGTAGATAGTGCCTTAAAAATTGCTCTTGCTTATCAACGAGCACGAGGACACTCTTCTAAAACAAGATTGATTGGCCGTGAGAGAGGATATCACGGTGTTGGCTTCGGTGGAATATCCGTCGGGGGTATGGTGAAAAATAGAATGTACTTTGGCTCAATGCTCAATGGTGTTGATCATTTACGTCATACTCATAATCTGGAACTGAATGCTTTTTCAAAAGGTGAACCTGAACATGGCGCTGAACTTGCAGATGACTTAGAACGTCTTGTCCAATTACATGATGCATCAACTATTGCTGCTGTAATCGTTGAGCCAATTGCTGGATCAACTGGTGCACTTCCACCTCCAAAAGGTTACCTCAAAAGACTCAGAGAACTATGCACGAAGCATGATATTTTATTAATCTTTGATGAAGTGGTAACAGCTTTTGGTCGTATGGGAAAAGCCACTGGATCAGAATTTTTTGGTGTAACTCCTGATATAATTTCATGTGCTAAAGGCATCACGAACGCGACTATTCCAATGGGCGCCACGATTGTTCAAGACTTTATCTATGAGTCGATGATGGAGAATGCAGATGCTCCAATAGAATTATTTCACGGATACACTTATTCTGGTCATCCTGTTGCGTGCGCAGCAGCTTTGGCAACACTAGATATTTATAAAGAAGAAGGGCTTTTTGATAATGCAGCTCATATAGCTCCTGTTATTGAAGAAGCTGCCCATAGTCTTAAAGGCACTAAACATATTATCGATATAAGAAATTTAGGTGTTATTGCTGCTCTAGAACTAGAACCTAAAAAAGGTGCCGTAGGTGTCAGAGGCTTTGAGACGATGAAGAAGGCTTGGGATCTTGGTCTTATGGTTAGAGCCAATGGAGATACTCTTGCATTTTCTCCCCCTTTAATCATTAACGATAGTCAAGTTGATGAAATGTTTACGAAGGTAAAAAAAGCCTTGGAACACGTAGACTAAAGACATCTCCGCTACAGCCATACCCAGTTTCAAAAATACCACTCGGTTGATAAAAACCACACAACATAATCCATCTGTATATAAAGACTATTCCCGGAACAATAATAATTGCATTAATAAGAAAAAGAGCCACTGAAATCACAACCCTCATTGCAAGGTTTGTACTCATGTATTGTTTATAAAAGATACGAATTATTAAGCCTGTAGTTACCGCTGAAAGTAATAAAAATGGGGCGTCTAAGTGTGTAACTAAAAATTCATAATACATTTCTTTTTTACTTAGCAATGATACATTAAGACTTTGTAAATGCAAAAATACATATCTGAATTTATTGGTACATTTGTTTTGCTGGTATCAATTGTAGGTTCTGGCATTGCAGGACAGCAATATACAAATGATCAAATGGTAATATTATTTAGTCATGCTGTTGTCATAGGTTTCACACTAATTTTTATAATAAGAATATTTGCTAATTTTTCTGGAGCTCATTTTAATCCTATTGTTTCAATTTTGTTTTTCTTACAAAAAGAGTTGAGTTCTCAAGATTTATTTCTTTATATACTAATACAAATCGTGGCAGCTATACTAGGCACATTTTTTGCAAATTATATTTTTGGATTAAATGTAATTGAAATTTCTTCGAATATAAGAAGCGGAGCAAATATATATATTTCCGAAATTTTTGCTGCAATGGGATTATTATTGGTAATACTTCTATCGAGATCTGATGGTAAAAATATAGTTTCATTTAATGTTGGAATTTATATCACAGCAGCTCTTATATTTACATCATCTACAAGTTTTGCAAATCCAGCTGTAACAATAGCTAGGATGTTTACTGAGTCATTTACGGGAATTAATCCCTCCACCGTAATATTTTTTATTAGTTGTCAAGTCATTGGAATGTTTGCTGCCTACCTTTTGTACAATCAGTTCTTTAAAAGCAAATAATTTCAAGGGTTTTTGTAAATTATTAACAGAGACAATTCGTATTGTTGACTTACTTACAAGTTAAATTTTAATACTTTTAACATTAATTAAGTAGGAGAGAAAAATGAGCGAAGCTAAATGCCCCGTTGCTCACGGAGCTAATTCAAATATGGAGAAGTCATCAACTGATTGGTGGCCTAAAAATCTAAATCTAGATATTCTCCATCAACATGATCAGAAAACAAAACCCTTTAATGGTTCATATAATTATCGAGAAGAAGTAAAAAAATTAGATTTCAAAGCATTAGAAGCTGACATGCATAAATTGATGAAAGAAAGTCAGGATTGGTGGCCAGCTGATTGGGGAACATATGCTGGTTTGATGGTAAGACTTGCTTGGCATTCTGCTGGAACGTACAGAACCGCTGATGGACGTGGTGGTGGTGGAACTGGTGATCATCGATTTGCTCCTTTAAACTCTTGGCCTGATAATACTAACTTAGATAAGGCCAGAAGACTTTTATGGCCCATTAAAAAAAAATATGGGAATAAAATTAGTTGGGCTGATCTGATGATTTTAGCAGGTAACATTGGTTATGAGTCAACTGGATTTAAAACTTTTGGTTTCTCTTATGGACGTGAGGATATCTGGCATCCAAACAAAGATATATACTGGGGACCAGAAACAGAAGCATTAGCATCTGACAGACACTCAGATAAAGAGGATGCTTCTTCATTAGAAAGTCCACTTGCTGCTAATCACATGGCCTTAATTTATGTGAATCCAGAAGGGTTTGAAGGTAATCCAGATCCTTTAAAAACTGCTCAGCATATTAGAGAAACATTTGCAAGAATGGCAATGAATGATGAGGAAACTGTTGCTCTTACTGCAGGAGGTCATACCATTGGTAAAAGCCACGGCAATGGCAATGGAGATAATCTTGAAGCTGAACCTGAGGGTGCTCCAATTAAAGAACAAGGTCTTGGTTGGGTGAATAATACCTCTCGAGGAGTGGGTAGAGATACAGTAACCTCCGGTATTGAAGGTGCGTGGACAACTGAGCCAACAAAATTTGATAACGGATATTTTGATATGCTATTTAAATATGAGTGGGAGCTAAAAAAAAGCCCTGCAGGAGCATGGCAGTATGAGCCTATAAACATCAAAGAAGAAGATAAGCCTGTGGATGTTGAAGATCCCTCAATTAGATATAACCCGATTATGACGGATGCTGATATGGCAATGATCAAAGATCCTATTTATTTAGAAATATCTAAAAAGTTTCGTGAAGATCATGAATATTTTTGTGATGCATTTGCCAGAGCTTGGTTCAAACTAACTCATAGAGATATGGGTCCAAGATCAAGATACATAGGTCATGATCTTCCAAATGAAGATTTAATTTGGCAAGACCCAGTTCCCTCTGGAGCTGCTAGCTATGATATAGAAAGCCTAAAAGAAAAGATCAAAAATAGTGATTTAACTGTTCAAGAGCTAGTCTCAACTGCGTGGGATAGCGCAAGGACATACAGAGGATCTGACTTAAGAGGTGGAGCAAACGGAGCAAGAATTAGATTTTCTCCTCAAAAAGACTGGAAGGGTAATGAACCTCAAAGATTATCAAAAGTATTAGGTGTGCTAGAACCTTTGGCAAAAGAAGCTGGAGCAAGTATTGCTGACACCATTGTATTAGCTGGAAATGTTGGTCTTGAAAAAGCTATTGAATCTGCTGGATTTACCGTAGCTGTTCCTTTTAGTCCAGGAAGAGGAGATGCTTCTGGTGATATGACTGACTCTGAGTCTTTCTCACAGCTGGAGCCAGTACATGACGGATTCAGGAATTGGCAAAAAGATAACTACGAGGTAAGAGGGGAAGAGTTGTTACTTGATCGAGCTCATTTACTGGGTCTTACTGCAGTAGAAATGACTGTGTTAGTTGGAGGAATGAGAGCTATGGGAGCTAACTATGGTGAGAATAAACATGGTGTTTTTACTAATCAGGTAGGAGCTTTAACGACTGACTTTTTTGTTAACCTAGTTGATATGGGCAATAAATGGAAAGCCTCAAATGGGCACTATGAAGTAATCGATCGCAAAACAAATGATGTTAAATGGACAGCAACCTCAACAGATCTTGTATTTGGATCAAATTCTATCCTTAGATCTTATGCGGAGGTTTATGCACAAGATGACAACAAAGAAAAATTTGTTATCGATTTTGTAAAAGCTTGGAACAAGGTGATGAATGCCGATAGATTTGAATTGAACAATAATTAATTAATGTTCAATTATGGTAATATCCAGCTCAAGGTTTGTGGTATTACAGATCAAAAATCGTTAGAGGTAATACAAAAGTATTCAGTAAGAACAGTGGGCCTTGTAAGTAATTACTTATACGGCCCCAATACACTATCTACTGAAGAAATTCATAACCTTACAATTGCTTCCTACAATTTAAAATTAAATCCAATTCTATTGATTGGCAATATTCATATGCCAAAAATAATCGACATTATAAAACAAGTAGAGATAAAGGAAGTATGTGTATCTAATCAATACAAGATTGAGGATATCGAATTACTAAATAATTCAACAAATTCAAAAATATCAATTTCAATAAATTACGAAAATTTTGATTATAATTTTTTTGAGCATATCAAAAATAATGTTAGTAGTTTTTATTATGATCTTAATATTTACAGAAAAGATGTAATTGAGAAAAAATCTCTAATGGAGTGTGAGAGTCAAATTAATCAACTTAAGAGTTTTGCAAAGCCTTTATATCTTGGTGGAGGCATTAATATTAGTAATGTCAAAGAGGCAATTAAAACTGTATCTCCACACGGAATTGATATATCGACAGGGTTAAAAAAATCAAACAGCGTTGATGAAGAAAAGCTTATAAAAATTCTTGATAATCTTGGGTTTGACGAGATTTCTTAACAATAAACCTCTCCTCTAAATTATTTAAAAGGCTTTTATAAGAGTTATGGGTTTTTAAATCTATAAAATCTGGGTTTAAATCTAGGATAGGTTGTATCACAAAATCTCTTAAATGAGAGGATGTATGAGGAATAGTTATTAGGTGGTTTTTGATTTTCAAGTTTTCAAATTGAATAAGATCGAGATCTATTTTTCTTGGCCCATTAATTACAATTTTATTTTTTTTAATTTGTTTTTCCACAAAACACATTTTTATAAATAATTCGTTGAAGTATAGATTTGTAGTAAATAAAAAGGCAGCATTGTGAAAATATTTTTGGTTAGTTATCCCAAAAGGTTTCGTAAAATAGACTCTGCTAACCTTTTCGACATGTCCGAATTTATTCATTAGCTTTAATGCTAAATTAAAATTACTTTTCCAGTTGCCAATATTTGATCCAATAGCGATATATGATTTATATCGATACGCTGACTTTTTTTGCATTATATTTTTTGGCAATCTCAATTTTATTTATTTCCAACTTTTCTATTTTAATTGGAAATTGATTGTTCAATTGTTTTTTTAATTCTGTAATTAATTTTTCCAATGTTTTGTATTGAGATGCTGAAACAAATGTTACTATTTCTTTTTTTATATCAGAATAACTTGTAACATTTTCAATATTGTCAAGATCTTGATTGTGATCAATATCTAATTGGCATTTAATACTAATTAATATTGTTTGTGGTTTTAATCTTTCTTCATCAAACACTCCAATGATTGTGTCGACTTTTAAGTCCTCTATCTCTATAAAAAAATTCATTTATTTAAAGCTTTCAAAACTTTTATCATTTGATTTGTCTCTTGGACATCATGAATTCGAAACGTATTGACATTTTGTTGTAAGGCATGAGTAATAGAAGCTAAAGATCCACCTATTCTTTGATCGGCGTTTGAAGGATCAATGAAGTTTATCCAACTTTTTCGTGATGAACCTAAAAGTATTTGTAGATTTTTGTAACTATATTTTGATAAGGATCTCATTAATTGTAAATTTTGGTTTAGTGTTTTGCCAAAACCTATTCCTGGATCAAACCATACTTTTTTTAGATTAAATTTCATTTTATCAAGTATTTTCAGTCTTTTTTCAATAAATTTATCAAACTCTTTTACCATATTAGCTCTTGGATTTAGTTTTTTTTGCATATCTTTTGGTGTTCCTCTTTTGTGCATTAAGAATAATCCAGCATTGTACTTTTTTGTAAGTTTGAACAATTCCTCTGAACCACCATTTATATCATTAATGATATGAACTCCTTTTTTAAGGGCATATTCTTGAGTTTCAGGTTTATAAGAGTCTAATGAAACGAGATATTTCTTATAATTCAAATACGGTAGAATTTTTGAAAGCCGACGTATTTCTTCTTTGTATGTAATTGGTTCACTATTTGGTCTAGTACTCTCAGCTCCAATATCGATAATTTGTGCTCCATCTTTAACCATTGAGTTAATATGATTAAGTGCAGAAGTGCGAGAAAAGGTTTTGCCCCCATCACTAAAGGAATCAGGAGTAAAATTACAAATACCCACTAATAATGGTTTTTTTAGAGTAAATAAATTTTTATTGAATTTCATAGTAATTATTTTTTACCATAGTTTCATAGTCTTTTTTTAATTTTTGAAAATATGTCGTAGATTTTCTTTTCCAAAAAATACTTTGAATACTTTTTATAGACGTAATACCTCTTCCAGAACCTATTGATAATATTTCACTATATTGATTAAGATCTTTTTCAAAAATTGTTTTTTTAATAAACTTAAATTTAGATATTTTCTCTACAAGTTTCAAAGTATTACCATAATAGTATCCTATTTTTGGAATATATACTTTTCCTTCTTTAATAAAAATTAAATTTGTTACTGCGCCCTCTGTGATTTCACCATTTCTTGATAGTATAATTTCATTTTCAGAGTAATTTATCTCACTCATAAATTTTAATATTTTTTTGTAATATAAATTTTTATTTCTAAAGTCTTTTCTTTTATATTTTTTTATAAATCCAATTACACTGCTCTTTGTCGTTGTTCTTTTTCTAAGTGATATTGATAAAGTTGTTCCATTAGTAGCAATTCTTAGCAAGTGGTTAAAAATTTTAATTTGCTTAATATCTTCTCCAATTAATTCTCTGATCATTTTTGGATTAAGTTTGGCATCAAATTTATAATCACGGCATGTATTATTAAAAGTGCTTAAATAGCGGTTTAAGCCTATAAATCTTGGTGTTTTTCCAATGACAGGTATAGACGTAAAAACACCCTTCTGACCCCAAAGTGGTTTAAATTTAGAGGATAAATAGGAGTTATTTTTTAAATTGAATGATTTTTCGAATAAATTGTTTGCCATTTGGAGTTAAAAATGAGTCAGGGTGAAATTGTAAACCACAAATGTCATATTTATGGCTTTCCAAACACATTGCTACATTAGTTTCCTCACATCTCATTGTAATATGCATTGAAGAGGAATTAAATGGCTCTTTTAGTTTCAAAGAATGGTATCTCCCTACTTGATATAAAGCATTATTAGGAAATCTTAAACTTTGAGAATTTGTTCGTATATACGTTTGATAACCATGAAATATTTTTTCCTGTTTAGATATAATTCCCCCTTCTCCGTTAGCAATAAGTTGAAATCCAAGGCAGATACCAATAATTTTCTTCTTTGATTTGTAATTATTATAAATATCCAATGATACTGGATAATCTAAGGGCTTTCCAGGCCCAGGAGAAAAAATTATTACATCTGACTTTTTTACAGAATTTTCTTTTACATCATAAAAATTTGTAACTTCAAGGTTGCCAAAATCAGATAGCAAATGCGCTAGATTATAAGTAAAGGAGTCCTCATGATCTATAAGTAATAAATTCATTTTAATAAATCCAATAGTGATTTAGCTTTTAAATAATTTTCATGATACTCATTTTTAGCAGTGCTATCTAAGATTACTCCACTAGCTGCAAAGACTTCATTATTTTTTTTAAAATTTAAAATAGACCTTATGATGATATTAAAGCTCATATCTTCTTTAGAGCGAAAGTAACCAAAAGAGCCGGTATAAATTCTTCTGGGCTCTTTTTCCTCTTTGTTAAGTAATTTTAAGGTGTTAATTTTGGGACATCCGATAACTGAACCTCCAGGCATCATTGCCTTAATTATTGCTGATAGTCTTACATTATCAAGAAGGGTTCCTGAAATCTCAGAAACATTATGAAAAATATATTGGTATTTTTGTACAAATTTTAAATTTTGTATTTTGACAGAATTTGGTTTTGTAATGCGACTAAGATCATTTCTCTCTAAATCAACAATCATATTGTGCTCTTTATCCTCTTTTTGATTATTTTCAAAAAAACGCCTCGCCTCTTTTGTTGATTTAATTTTATCCCTACTCACAGTTCCTGCTATTGGTGATGTGACTATTTTTTTTCCTCTTACTTTAAATAAGTTTTCAGGAGAGCAGCTAATTATATTAAAGTCTTTTGTTCTTACACAAAAAGACTCTGGGCTTAGATTTTTTTTCATCAAGTCAAAAAATAAATTAACGATATCTAACTCTTTTTTATTTGAATATTTTTGAGCAATTTTTATTTGATAGGTTTCACCTGCCCTTATATTTTTTTTAAATTTATTGAAGATTTTTTCATAGACTTGGACATTTGGACTTACAGTCACTTTGTTATGATTTGAATTATTAGTTTTTTTTAAAACTTTCAGATCTTTCAATAAATCAGTTTTAGACTTTGTTATGATCTTAATTTTTTTATCTAAAATAATTTTAGTTTGAGGTCGAAAAAAAACACCCTCTGGAAAAGATGAACTATCTTTATTTACTTTTAAATTTATATTTTTACATAGTAATTCGTATCCAAAGAAACCAATATAACAATCGTATGGTTTTTTTGATTTAAAACGCTCTAGTTTATTTAAGAACTTATCTAAATTAATTGTATTTAAATTAATCTTTTCAACAAAATCTGTATAAATTTCAAAATTATTTTTTTCTGAGTTTCTATAAATTATTAATTCTTTATCAGATTTTAATAAAAAACTTAGTATTTCAGAATTATTCATAAACAAATTTTAGTTATAAAGATTATTTATTCAACTGAAGCGATTGCTACAATTTCACATTCATTAATGAAAACTGCACCCTAACCAATGGGGTGCATCGGGCCTATTTAAAGCGACCAACCTTTGAAATATATAAAGTCTACTACTCGTCGTAATTTATTTTATTTAAAATATTTACAACAACTTTTCGATTTTCAGCTATTTTTAATAAATCAATATTGTCAAACTTAGCACCTCCTGCTAACTTATTAACACCATCTGATAAAGGTACTTCGGGTGAAACAGGAAATTCATTATTGTCATTTGCGTATATGCCCTGGGCTTTTTGACTAACTAAGAAATCCAAAAGTTTTTCAGATTTTTCTCTATGACTTTCTTTAAGTAAAGCTATACCAGAAATATTAACATGAGTTCCTCTATCCTTTTGGTTAGGAAAAACAATTGTTGCTTTCTCGAGCCATATCTTTTGTTCTTCATTATTAAGCATCTTAAAATAATAATAATGATTGCCGATACTTAGATCACAAACTCCTGCATATATAGCTTTGACTTGGTCTCTGTCGTTACCCTGAGGTTTTCTAGCTAAATTTGCTTTTAAATTAATCAAATAATTCTCTAACCACTCCTCACCATGATGAGCCATCAAAGATGCGAACAATGAGACATTATATGGGTGAAAACCTGATCTTGTACATATTCTTCCTTTATATTTTTCAGATACTAAATCCTCATAAGTAATATCATTAAGACCTAAATCTTTATTCACGTATATAATTCTTGCTCTTTGAGTAAGGCCTATCCAATTATCACTTTGGAGATGAGAGGGTACAGCAGAAGAATAATTAATTTTAATAGAGGCTCCTGATTCAGATATATCAATTAGTCTTGATATATCTGATGCTAAGAATACGTCAGCTACAGGCTTATCTTTTTCTAAAATAATTTTTTGAACTAAGCCTTTTTTGGAATATATCCATTCAACATCAATACCAGTTTGACTCTCAAATTCATTTAAAAGAGGCTCACTTAACATTGGTTGTCTTTCTGAATAAATTTTTAATACATCATCCGCATATGCACCACTAAAACCAATAAAGAAATTAATTACTAAAATCTTTATTAAAAAAGAAATCAAATTTTTCATATCATATTAATAATCTCAAATTGAAAAATTCTAAATGCAAAAAAAAATGAACATTACAAGTGAATAGAAAAAAACTATTTCTGAAACAAACTACAGATTAAAAATTTACTTTTTTTTTAAATTAATGACTAGTGAGTATTCTTCAAGAAGTGATAAGCAAGCTGGTATAGGAAGATCTTTGTGAAGCTCTATGCAATCGTCGTAATCGTATATTTTATTCTCTTCTTGATGATAAACATGAATATGATTAGTTGTGTTAGTATCGTAGAATGATTGTTTATCAACAACAATCTGCTTTAAATATCCTTTATCAACTAAAGTATTCAGATTTTCATATAGTGTTGTTAAAGAAAAATAACTTCTGTTATCTTTCAAAGTTTCGTTCATTTGATTAATTGAAAAGTGTTTGTCTTTCCCATCGAAAATTGATTTTAGAAGAACTACTCTTTGCTTAGTTTGTCTCCATCCACATTTCTCTAGTACTACATCAATCTCTTTTTTACTAGCTTCTGATAAATTCATTGATCTAAAATAGGCTAAAAATGGTTATTATTCAATAGCATCTGGCATAATATATTAAGACAAAACAGCACTAGCTAGAATGTAATATATTTCATTAAACGATGAGTTAACAATTAAATCAGGTTTTATTTAAGTTAGCTGAGTAACTAGGCAAATTCTCATTAACCTTTTTTTGAGAATTTAACTGATACATAACATTCACTCTTTCAATAAATGATATGGGGTAATACTTCTCTTCAACGATTCTTTTTATTTTGTGATTACAAACCTTGTTTTTAGTTTTTCTCATAAGGCATATAAAATGCCTATATGAAAAAATTGTAAATATGTTTTTTTTTTGACTTTAAGTTTCTTTGATTATTGAAATTATCTGAAACTTATTTCAAAATTCCTTAGTGACACTCTTTAATAGAATTTGCAATTCCATTAATTAGTTCAACATACATTGTAGGTCCTGCATCTATGAAAGCTCCTAAAGGATCCATAACACCAGTAGAGACATTCATATCGTTGCCGAGTGTCTCAATGATCTTTGGATTATATTGAGGCTCAGAAAAAATACATTTTATACCTTTGTCATTTATAACATCTTGTATATCTGCTATTTGCTTAGCTCCTGGTAAAACATCTGGATTTAAAGTCAATGCTCCAGCAGGAATTACCCCAAATCTATTCTCAAAATATTGGTAAGCATCATGGAATACAATATAGCTAATATCTTTTGATAATTCTTTTTCTACACTATTAATTAAATTATCTAGTTCCAATGTTGCCCCTGCAGTATTAACTGAATATTGTCTTTGACCCTCTGGATCTATTTTAATTAATTCGTCTCGGATAATTTTAACCATTTCTTTAGCATTTTCTGGGTCTAGCCAAATGTGTGGATCAAACTCACCGTGTGCATGCGCATGTGCGTCCTTGTGATCGTCATCGTGATCATCGTCCTTGTGACCATGATCATCATCATCATCCTCATGGCCTTCATTTTCATCTTCATGTCCATCATGTTCATCTTCATGGCCATCATGATCATCAAAAATATTTTTTTCTCTAAATTCGATTTTTTCAATAAACTCGGAGTCCATAAATGCAATTTTTTTTGTGTCTTTTGCTAGAGAGTTTAAAGGTTTTTCCATAAATGCCTCCAAATCCTCTCCAATCCAAAAAACAATATCTGCCTCTTCAATCATTTTTGCATGTGATGGTTTAAAGACAAAAGTGTGAGGATTATTTGTGCCCTCAATAATTAATTGTGGTTCTCCTCTTGTTTCCATAATTCTAGATATTAATGAATGTAATGGCTTTATTGTGGTTACTACTTTGATGTCTGTGCTTACGTCTGCGTGAGCAGAAAAACTACTAAATAAAATAGAAAGTACAAAAATAATTGATTTTTGAAAGAAATTCATGTCTATTACCTACCTCTAAGTGTTATAATATTACATATGTAATATTATAACCATAAAAATATGTCAATATTAAAAAATGAATAATTATTTAGTTGAATTAAATAACTGTGGAGTTTTAAGAAACCATAAATGGTTAGTTAGGGGTGTCTCATTAAAAGTTTCCCAAGGAGAAATTGTAACATTGATTGGACCTAACGGATCTGGCAAATCAACAACTGCAAAAATGTCATTGGATATTTTAAAACCTGACGAAGGCACAAATATTATCAAAAAAGGAATGCGAATTTCATATGTGCCACAAAAAATTTCAATTGATTGGTCCCTCCCGTTAAGGGCTATAGATTTTGTTAATTTAGTAAAAAAACATAAAACCAGTGAGATTAATGATGCCCTTAGTATCACTGGAATCAAACATCTTATTTATGAAGATGTTAGAAATTTGTCTGGAGGAGAATTTCAAAGATTACTCATGGCTCGCGCAATAGCTAAAGAACCTCATTTTCTGGTTTTAGATGAACCTGTGCAAGGAGTCGACTATCCTGGAGAAATTGCGTTATATAAAACAATTCAAGAAATTGTAAAAAAAATAAACTGCGGAATATTACTTATTTCACATAACTTACATGTGGTGATGTCACAAACTGATTACGTTATTTGTCTTAATGGGCATGTTTGTTGTTCTGGGGCTCCCAACACTGTCATAAAGGAACCAGAGTACCTTAAATTATTTGGAAAGAATATTGATCCCACCTTAGCTTTTTATCAACATGACCATGATCACGAACACTTACCTGATGGGAGCATAGATGACTCGAAGAAAGAATAATAATGTTTGATGATTTTATTGTTAGAGCTTTTGCAGCAGGAATTGGTTTAGCATTTATTACAGGTCCACTGGGATGCTTTATAGTTTGGAGAAGGCTATCTTATTTTGGTGATACCATTGCACACACTGCCTTATTAGGAGTTGTTACTGCTTATGCTTTGGATTTCAACATAATCATAGCCGTATTAGTTGTTTCTTGCTTACTTGCCCTGTCTTTACTTTTTTTACAAAGGAGAACCAATCTTCCAGATGATGCTTTATTAGGTCTGTTAGCTCACTCTGTGCTAGCGATAGGATTAGTTCTTTTAGGTATACTTTCATTCATAAGAATTGATCTCATGGGTTTGCTTTTTGGAGATATTCTCTCTGTCAATGTCACCGACTTATTATTTGTCTGGATTGGAGGAGGTATCGTTTTAATTGTATTGATATTAATTTGGAGACCTCTTTTTGCTGGAACAGTTAACTTAGAATTAGCCAAAGCAGAAGGATTAAATCCAGATTTAGCTAATGCAATCTTTACTTTGCTAATAGCTAGTGTCATTGCAATATCTATAAAAATTGTTGGGATATTATTAATCACTGGTCTTCTAATCATCCCCGCATCTGCATCAAGAAACTTGTCCTCCACACCAATTCAGATGGCAATCATATCCTCTATTATAGGTGTCGCTTCAGTAGTTCTTGGTATTCTAACCTCGATGATTTGGAACACCCCTACTGGTCCTACTATTTTAACAATCACTCTAGGTGTCTTTATATTAACTCTATTGCCACTGAAAAAATTGCTAATCTCGAAAAAAAAAATAGAATTGTTTGATAAAAGATGAGTTCAACACATACACACTCTAAAAAAAGTCAAAGTTTAACCAAAAATCAAAGAATTGTTCTTGATCTCTTACAAAACAGCGGAGAGCCTTTAAAGGCATACTTTATATTAGATAGTCTGAAGAAAGAGGGCTTAAACTCACCTCTTCAAGTTTACAGAGCTTTAGATAAATTGGTTGAATTAGGAAAAATTCACAAAATTGAGAGTATTAACTCCTTTATAATATGTAATAACTCAAATTGTGCGAGTAACACCGCTTTTACCATTTGCGAGAGATGTGGAAAGGTAAAAGAGATTAAAAATAAATATTTAACGGATGGTGTCAGCGATCTGGTTAAGGATAATCAATTAGAAATTACAAGATATAACCTTGAATTTTATGTTTTGTGTAAGTCTTGCAAAATAAATTAATCAAAAACTAATCTCCAAATAAATCCCTATTTTATTGCATTTTTGACTATTGACATAAATAAAGACCTATATATATTGACCGACTTATTATGTACGCAGTTCTTAAATCAGTTGGTAAGCAATTCAAAGTATCTCCTGGAGATGTTTTAAAGATTGATAAAATAGAGGGCAACGTTGGTGATACCATATCTTTTAAAGATATTGTGGCAGTTGGAAATGGCGATAAGTTTGAACTTGGATCTCCAGCTGTAAAAGGTGCGGAAGTATCAGCAAAATTATTGTACCAAACTAGAGACGATAAGATCAGAGTTTTTAGAAAGAATAGAAGAAAACACTTTCAAAGAACTAAAGGTCATCGTCAATACATCTCTATATTAAAGGTCATGGCAATCAAGTCCGCCATAGGAGAAGAAAGCTTTAAAGAGCCAGTTAAGAAAGCTGTGCCAAAAACAGAAACTCCAAAAAAAGTTGAAAAAAAGGCAGAAACTCCAAAAAAAACTGAAGTAAAAGCTACAGAAACAAAAAAAGTAGAAGCTAAAGCTGAAAAACCTGAAAAGGTTGAGGCTACAGAAAAAAAGACTGTGAAAAAAGAAACAACTGAGGTAAAAAAGTAAAACTATGGCAACAAAAAAAGCAGGTGGAAGTTCCAAAAACGGAAGAGACTCGGCTGGTAGAAGGCTTGGAGTTAAAAAGTTTGGTGGAGAGCACGTAATTCCTGGAAATATTATTGTTCGTCAGCGTGGTACTAAATTTTACCCGGGCGATAATGTAGGGATTGGAAAAGACCACACTCTTTTCTCCTTAGTCGAAGGCAAAGTTCTGTTCAAAAAATCCCGTAACAGACAGTTTGTTTGCGTTAGCTAATCCCACTAAAAAAAACTTCAAATTAAACTGTTATGGCATTTATTGATAAAGCAAAAATATATATTAAATCAGGAAATGGTGGCCATGGGGCTCTAAGTTTTCGTCGAGAAAAATTTGTAGAGTATGGAGGACCTAATGGTGGTAACGGTGGTAAAGGTGGAGATGTAATTTTTCGGGGAAACAAAGGGATTAATACCTTACAACGATATCGTTTTAACCAGCATCATAATGCTCAAAATGGTACGGGTGGCGCTGGTCAATTAAAAACAGGGGCAAGTGGAAAAGATCTCATTTTAGATGTTCCTTGTGGGACAGAAATTTATACCGAAGATATGAGTATTAAAATTCATGAAATTTTAAATGATGATGAAACCTATCATTTCTTAAGAGGTGGCCAGGGTGGAAAAGGTAACGCTCACTTTAAAAGCTCTACTAATAGAGCACCTCGTAAATTTCAACAAGGAGAAAAAGGACAAGAGTCCACTGTTCGATTAAAGCTAAAAATATTAGCTGATGTGGGTTTAGTAGGTATGCCAAATGCTGGTAAATCCTCCATCTTAAATTTTGTGACAAATGCAAAATCAAAAGTTGCTGATTACGCGTTTACAACTCTTCATCCACATATCGGGATGGTTCAAAAAGAAGATTTGGAATTTGTATTAGCTGATATTCCAGGGCTAATAGAACATGCAAGTGATGGAAAAGGTCTTGGTCATGATTTTTTATCTCATGTGGAAAGATGTAAAATCCTAATTCATGTAGTAGATATCACTGAAGACAAACCTTTTCATAATTATAAAATTATTCGTCAAGAGCTTTTAAATTATGGTGCTAAAATAGAACAAAAAAAAGAGATTATTGCACTAAACAAGATAGAAATTGCTGATAAGCGAAGGGTTACAGAAATTCAAAAGGAATTTGAGTCATCTTTAAAGCAAGAGGTAAAATTAATCTCTGCTGCTACGGGATATCAACTCGATCAATTAACAAATTTATGTTTAGAATACTTACAAGATGAATAAAAAATTCACAGAATTAGCCAAAAAATCAAAAGTTATTGTCATCAAAGTTGGCTCTAATATTTTAGTTAATGAAAAGCATGTGCTGAGAAAAAAATGGCTCACCTCACTAATTGAGGATGTTCAGAAACTCCAAAAAAAAGGATCTAAAATTATTATCGTCTCCTCTGGTGCCATCGCTCTTGGGAGAAATATTCTCTCCAAAAAAAAGTTAACTAATTTGCATGAAAAGCAAGCTGCGGCATCTATAGGTCAAATACAACTCTCACAGCAATGGCAAAAAGCTTTTGCTAAATTTAATATTCAAAGTTCACAGATTTTAATCACAGCTGAAGATTTAAATGAAAGAAGAAAATATCTCAACATCCGAAATACAATTTACTCTTTAATGGATTTAAATGTTGTTCCAATTATTAATGAGAACGACACTACCTCAACAGAAGAAATTCGATTTGGTGACAATGATAAACTTTCAGCAATGATTGCGAATGCACTATCTGCTGAGTTACTAATTTTATTATCTGATGTGAATGGGCTTTATACATCCAATCCAAAAAAATCAACAGATGCTAAGTTGATTACATCTGTTGAAGAAGTGGATCAAGAAATAGAAAAATATATAGATAAAGATTTGAGTGAATTTGGTTCTGGTGGAATGTTAGCAAAAATAAATGCTGCTAAGCTTTGTATTCAGTCTGGATCCACTATGATAATATCAAATGGACTAGTCAATAATCCACTAGGTAACATTCATCCAACATCCTCAACATGGTTTCATCCTTCTAAAAATATTCTCACAAGTCGGCAGCAATGGATTTGGAATAGACCAATTCAAAAAGCAATTGTTCATATTGATGAAGGTGCCTCAAAAGCACTGAAGAAGAATTCAAGTCTATTAGCAATCGGTGTGAAATCTATTGATGGAAAGTTTTATCGTGGCGATACTGTTTCGATCCATTACAATAAAAAAGAATTGGCCAGAGGTATGATTAATTACGATTTTAAGGAAATGGATAAGATTAAAGGCAGAAAATCAAAAGAATTCAGCAAAATTCTGGGTTTTGTTCGTGAAGATGAGATTGTGCATAAAGATAACTTGGTGAACTCAAGATGAGTGATTATTTCAAAGAGATTTTAAATCACTCTAAAAAAGCTTCGAGTGCTATGTCCAAACTCTCTGCTGAGGATAGAAGTAGAGTCTTAATGAATATTAGTGGGTTCCTTTTATCTAAAAAGGATGGGATTTTAGAGGCTAATCGAATTGACATCGATAGAGCTAAATCAAATAATATTTCTGCACCGATGATCAATAGACTAGTGCTGACTTCCGAAAAAATAGATCAGCTATCACGCGACGTGGAGAAAATAGCTCAAATGGAAGATCCCCTCAATCAAACTTTAGAAAATTGGACCAATCCCTCAAATGGATTACAATTTACAAAAGTCTCTGTTGCTATAGGTGTGATTGGAATTATTTATGAGTCTCGACCTAATGTCACAATAGACGCTGCATGTCTTTGTCTTAGATCTGGAAATGTTTCTATTCTAAGGGGGGGTTCTGAATGTATTGAAACTAACAAAAAACTTTATGAATGTATTCAAGAAGCTTTAAAAGATTTGCAATTTGATCCTTATCTTGTCTGTTTCATTCAGAACACGGATCGTAGTTTTGTTGAGGAACTATTAAAAGCCGAGGGAGACATTGATGTCATCATTCCTCGAGGAGGAAAATCTTTAATCGAAACAATCTCTCAGAATTCTCGTGTTCCGACAATTAAACATTTAGAGGGTTTATGCCATACTTTTTGGGACATTGGATATGACAAAGAGAAAGCTGCTGAGGTAGTTGCAAATGCCAAACTGAGAAGGCCTGAGATTTGTGGAGCAACAGAAACGTTGCTCATACATTCTGGTAATTCAGCAGAGGATATTTCTCATGTCCTAGATAAATTAAGATCGCAAGGATGTGAAATCATAGGATGTACACGCCTCAAAGAGATGTACTCAATTGACCGTGCTGCTACAGAAGATGATTGGTCTACAGAATATTTAGATAAGAAAATAACTGTTAAAATAGTTGATAATATTGAGGAATCTGTCGAACATATTAATAAATACTCTAGTGGTCATACAGAGAGTTGCTTGAGTGAAAATCAAGAGTCCATCAAGTATTTTTTTCAAAATTGTAAAAGTGCCATTCTAATGAACAATGCCTCAACTCAATTTGCTGATGGTGGTGAATTTGGATTTGGAGCAGAGATCGGTATATCCACTGATAAACTCCATGTCCGGGGACCTGTCAGTGCAAAGCACTTAACAACTTTTAAATATCAAGTAACAGGCAATCACACCACCCGGCCTTAATGGAATTTCGTCAAAATTTAAAAGAATTAAAATCTCAGATTGATTATCTTGGCTCTTTAAAAAAAGAGGATATTACACATATTATTAAATCGTCAATATATGAAATAGAAAATTTAAAAATTTTTAATGAGGAGGAATTAAATGAAATCAATAAAGTGACTCTTACCAGTGAACCCTTTAATAATCTTTTCTTTAAATATAATAAAGAACGCTTAGTTAGCAAAGGTGTCGTTTATCTAGAGGAAGAAAATGATCTTCACTTTATCATTTCATTATTTTATTTTTTTAAACAAAGGGTGCCAATTTTGTTTCATACTAATTCAAAGTTACAATTACAGTCTATCGACATCTTATTCAAATTTCTTAAAGAAAATGGTGTCTCTAAAAAAATTTTGATGGGAATAAATGTCTAAGAAGATTGGATTGTATGGTGGATTTTTTAATCCCTTTCACGAAGGCCATCTTCATGTAATAAAAAGTTCTATAGCAAATTTAAATCTTCAAAAACTGATAGTCCTTCCTACTTATCAAAACCCCCTTAAGTCAAACCAAAACTCCAAACCAATAAAATATCAATTATCGAATATTCGCTCTCAAATCAAAGAGCCTTTAGTCAAAGTATCAGATTTTGAACATCGCCATCAAATGAAATGCACGTACGATGTACTTCAAAAGATTAGCACGAAATGTGACCTTAACTCTTTTTATTTAATAATGGGGCTTGATCAGCTTGGTCATTTTCATAAATGGAAAGAATATGAATGGATACTAAAAAATATTAGTATTTGCGTTATTTATAGACCGAGATATGATGAGTTTATTGAAAATTCAACAGTCCAAAAACAATATCCCCATTTATTTATGCCTAATTTAGAAACATTTATCAATAATTCTACTCCCTGTTCACATATCCTTAACGTTTCAGGAGTAGAAATATCATCAAGTGAGCTACGAAATTCCTAATCACGATAAAGATATCTCAGTAAAAGCGATAGTTGACTGTCTTGAAGACAATAAGGCAGAAAATATCTCAGTTATTTCTCTTAAAGGTAAAGCAGAGTTTGCAGAATTTATGGTTGTTGCATCTGGACGGTCAAATAAACATGTGGACTCAGTTTCAGATAAAGTTTACCGAGACCTTAAAAAACATAAACTTTATTGCAACAAACCTGAGGGAAAGCCCCTTTGCGACTGGACGGTCATTGATGCGGGGCACGTTTTAGTGCATATTTTTAGAAATGAAGTACGTGAAATCTATGATTTGGAAAAATTATGGTCCGAAGACTTTAATAGCATTAACACAGCTTCTTAAAAAGTCACTTATGCAAAGAATTCTTCTTATCCTCATTTTAGTTTTTAATACAAATGTCAGTTTATCCGACACAAAAGAAACATATAAACAACTCAGTATTTTTAACGAGGTATATAATCGAATAAAAAATCAATATGTGGAAGAAGTAACTGATAAAGAGTTAATAGAGAAGGCTTTGAATGGAATGCTTCAGGCCTTAGACCCGCACTCAAGCTTCATGAGTGAAGAGATTTATAAAGAGATGCAAATGGACACCTCAGGTGCCTTTGGAGGACTGGGTATAGAAATTACAACTGATAAAGGTTTTATAAAAGTAGTATCCCCAATTGACGACACACCCGCCTACAATGCTGGAATTTTAGCTGGAGATTATATTACGCACTTAGATGGTACATCGGTTGTTGATATGACTTTAAAAGAGGCAATCGACATTATGAAAGGCGAACCTGGAACAATTATAGTTTTGACAATTTTTAGATCTAGCGAGGAGCCATTCGATGTAAGCATTAAAAGAGATATCATTAAAGTTGCATCTGTGAAACATCGTCTTATTAATGATGTGGGATATATTAGAATAATTCAATTTAACGAACAAACTACAAGTGGATTAAAAAAAAGTATCAAAGAACTTGAAGAGAGTGATAACCCTCCGATTGGTTACGTTTTGGATTTAAGAAATAATCCTGGCGGACTATTGAACGAGTCTGTTTCTGTGACAGATATATTTCTTGATCAAGGAGAAATCGTTTCAATCAGAGGCAGGGAGAAAAAAGATGTCCAAGTTTACTCAGCTAAAAAAGGAGATCTTATTAATGGGAAACCCCTGATAATACTGATTAATGAAGGTTCTGCGTCAGCCTCTGAAATTGTTGCAGGTGCATTACAAGATCATGATAGAGCAGTTATAATGGGTATCAAATCATTTGGGAAAGGATCTGTTCAAACTATAATTCCAATTGACAGTGGCGCTATCAGACTGACCATAGCCAAATATTACACCCCAAGTGGAGACTCTATACAAGCAATAGGCATCGAACCAGATGTTGTGGTTCCAAGAGCCGAGCTTAATGTTATTGATAATAATTTTACATTTAGAGAGTCAGATTACCGTGAAGCTTTAGATAACGAAACCAATGAAGAAAGTGAAGAGGAAATCTCACCAAGTGAAATTCTTGAAAAAGATTATCAACTGTCTCGTGCCGTAGATGCAGTGAAAACAATTGCCGTTTTAAATTAATGAAAATCAATCCTAAGGATTATCGCCCAAATGTTGGTATGATGATTTTAAATAATCATAAAGAAATCTTTGTTGGCAAAAGAATTGATCATCCATCCGAATTTTGGCAAATGCCACAAGGGGGGATAGACTCAAAAGAAAAATCTGAAGTTGCAGCCCTAAGAGAAATGGAAGAAGAGGTTGGAATAAAAAAGAGTAAAGTTAAATTAATCTCTCAAAGTAAAGAGTGGTATTACTATTCTTTACCTAAAGATTTATCAAAAACTCTATGGAAAGGTAAATACAAGGGTCAACGCCAGAAATGGTTTTTATATGAGTTCAAAGGAAGTGAGAAAGATATAAACATTCATACAGCTCACCCTGAATTCTCCGACTACAAGTGGGTTAAACAAAATTTTCTTGTACCCAATATCGTTCCTTTTAAAAAGGCTATATACAAAAAATTATTAATAGAATTTAAAGACTATTTATAAGGAGGGTTGTTTACTACCTGCTCAAAAGTACCAAGAGCAGTCTCATTCCCCTCTAGTTCTTGGAAGGTTTTGGATTGTTGGTAGTTAGAAATATTGACGTTAGATAGTGACTCGATTTGATCAACTAAGACTTCACAAACTTTTTCTTTCAGCATTACTAAGCCACCAGAAACAAAGAAGCTCTCGTCTACTTTGTTTGCAGACATAGTTACCATTTGACCTGGTCGAAGGGAGCTGATGAACGGAGAATGGTTGGGCATTGCAGCAAAATCACCCTCCGCACCTGGCAATACTGCCATTTCAACTTCTTTTTCAAAAATGACTTTTTGAGGAGATACGACCTTCAAATTGATCATGTTTACTTAGTTGCTTCCTCAGCCATTTTTTTTGCTTTCTCTAAAGCCTCTTCAATTGTTCCGACTAAATAAAAAGCAGCCTCCGGAATATGGTCATAGTCTCCTTTGACCAATCCATCAAAACCTTTAATTGTATCCTCTAATGAAACAAACTTTCCTGGTGAGCCTGTGAAGACTTCAGCCACAAAGAAAGGTTGACTTAAAAATCTTTGAATTTTTCTAGCTCTTGATACAACTAATTTATCTTCTTCAGATAATTCATCCATACCCAAGATCGCAATAATGTCTTGCAAACTTTTATACGTTTGAAGAGTTTTTTGAACATCTCTTGCTACTTGATAGTGCTTATCACCCAATGTTCTCGGTTCTAAAATTCTAGAAGTAGAGTCTAACGGGTCCACAGCTGGATAAATTCCAAGTTCTGCAATCGATCTGTTCAACACAGTAGTTGCGTCTAAGTGAGAAAATGATGTTGCAGGAGCCGGGTCAGTTAAATCATCGGCAGGAACATAGATTGCTTGCACAGAGGTAATTGAACCTTTGTTGGTGGTAGTAATTCTTTCCTGAAGTGCACCCATATCTGTTGCCAAAGTAGGTTGATAACCCACCGCTGAAGGTATACGCCCAAGGAGAGCGGAAACCTCAGAACCTGCTTGTGTAAAACGGAAGATGTTGTCCACGAAAAATAAAACATCTTGGTTTTCCTCATCTCTAAAATATTCTGCTTGAGTCAATCCTGATAAAGCAACTCTAGATCTTGCTCCTGGAGGTTCGTTCATTTGACCGTAGACAAGTGACACTTTAGAAGTATCGCCATCAAGGTTTATAACCCCTGACTCGATCATTTCATGATAAAGATCATTTCCTTCACGGGTTCTTTCACCCACTCCAGCAAAAACAGAATATCCACCATGCGCTTTAGCCACGTTGTTAATTAATTCCATAATTAAAACAGTTTTTCCAACACCCGCACCACCAAAAAGGCCAATTTTACCACCTTTTGAATATGGAGCTAAAAGGTCGATAACTTTAATACCAGTTACAAGAACTTCGGTCTCAGTAGATTGATCAACAAAATCAGGAGCTGCTCTGTGAATAGGAAGAGATTTTTTTGATTCAATTGGACCTCGTTCATCAATAGGTTCACCAATAACATTCATAATACGACCTAAAGTTTCAGGTCCTACTGGTACAGAAATGGCGTCACCATTATCTTGAACTTCCTGACCTCTTTGAAGGCCTTCTGTTGCATCCATAGCAATAGTTCGCACAGTATTTTCACCAAGGTGTTGTGCTACTTCTAAAATCAAATCTTGGTCACCTACCTTTGTAGATAACGCATTTAAAATTGGGGGTAATTCTCCTTCAAAGGCGACGTCAACCACAGCCCCTAATACCTGTGTGACTTTTCCTGCCTTATTACTTGCCATTTGTAGCTCCTTTCCTAAACAGCTTCTGCTCCCGAAATTATTTCGATAAGTTCTTTTGTAATAAATGCTTGTCTTGTTCGATTGTAAGTTAATGTCAACCCATCGATCATATCTCCAGCATTTCTTGTTGCGTTATCCATGGAAGTCATTCTTGCAGCATGCTCCGATGCAGAACTTTCAAGAACACTTCTATAAATTTGTGTTAAAAAATTTCTTGGAACCAAATACTCTAGTAGTTCATTTTTATCAGGTTCAAATTCAAAAACAGCGTTACTAGTATCAGTCACTTCTTCGTCAGCTTCTTCATTGCTTAGAGGAATTAATGACTGATATGTTGGCTCTTGTGCAATCACAGAGACAAACTTATTAAATAAAATTGAAACCTCGTCTATTTCATTATTTTCAAAGAGCTCCATAATTTTATTTTTAATTTCTTCTGAAACTTGAAGTTGTTTGTCATTAGAATTTAAATCATCAAAATTTGCAATAACATTTAAATCTGTTTTTCTATAAAAACTTGAGGCTTTTTTTCCAACAGTTATAATTTTGACAGATTTACCTTTTTCTTGTTGTTCACCAATCCAATTTTTTGCGTTTCTAAAAAGATTAGAGTTAAAACCACCACATAAACCTCGGTCAGAGGAATTAATAATTAAAAGGCTAATTTTAGAATTTTCTCTACCAGTCAAAATTTCTGGCAAATCAGAACTGTTTTTAGTATTGCCAGCTAAAGAAGAAAGAATAAAACTCAGGCTATCAGCGTAAACCCTTGATGACTCTGCTAAATCTTGAGCTCGACGCAACTTACTTGCCGCTACCATCTTCATCGCAGATGTAATTTTCCTAGTAGATTTAACACTAGATATTCTGTTCTTAAGTTCTTTTAAATTTGGCATTAACTGTAGTTAGAGGTGAACTTTTCTAGGTAATCTTCAATTTTCTTGTCAGACTCATCGCTAAAATTACCTGTGTTGTTAATTTCATCAAAAATATCAGAGTGATCAGCGCGAAGACCTTCTAAGAACTTAACTTGGAAATCTGTGATTTTAGCTAAATCAATTTTATCCAAAAAGCCTCTAACACCCGAGTACAAACTTAAAACTTGATCAGCAACAGACATAGGAACGTATTGATCTTGTTTTAGTAGTTCCGTTAATCTCTCACCTCTTGCCAATAATTGTTTAGTGGATGCGTCTAGGTCTGATGCAAACTGAGAAAAGGCAGCCATTTCTCGGTATTGGGCCAGTTCTAATTTAATTTTACCAGCAACTTTTTTCATAGCTTTAGTTTGAGCTGCAGATCCCACACGACTCACGGATAAACCAACATTTATCGCTGGTCTGATACCAGAGAAGAATAATTCTGTCTCTAAGAAAATCTGGCCATCAGTAATTGAAATCACATTTGTTGGAATGAATGCCGACACATCGCCCGCTTGTGTTTCAATAACAGGTAAAGCTGTTAAACTTCCGCCACCATTTTCATCATTCATTTTAGCTGCTCTTTCTAAAAGACGAGAGTGCAAATAAAAAACATCACCTGGAAACGCTTCACGTCCTGGTGGTCTTCTTAGTAGTAATGACATTTGTCTATATGCAACTGCTTGTTTTGATAAATCATCATAAACGATTAGACCGTGCATTCCGTTGTCACGAAAAAACTCACCCATAGAGCAACCTGCGTAAGGTGCTAAAAATTGAAGAGGTGCTGGATCGGAAGCAGAGGCTGCGACGACAATAGTGTATTCCATCGCCCCATTTTCTTCCAAAGTTTTAACGACCTGAGCAACTGTAGATCTTTTCTGACCAATCGCTACATAGATACAATAAAGTTTTTTAGACTCATCATCTGATTGGTTAATTTCCTTTTGATTTATAATCGTATCGATAGCAACAGCTGTTTTTCCAGTTTGTCTATCTCCGATAATTAATTCTCGTTGACCTCGACCCACAGGTACAAGGGAGTCAAGCGCTTTAAGCCCTGTCTGCATGGGCTCGCTCACACTTTGTCTTGGAATAATACCAGGAGCTTTTACTTCAATTCTACTGGACTCACTACTTTGGATAGGGCCCTTACCATCAATAGGATTTCCAAGTGCATCGACAACTCTTCCTAACAAACCTTTACCGACAGGTACTTCAACAATCTTTTGAGTTCTTTTAACAGTATCTCCTTCTTTGATACCTCTATCATCACCAAAAATAACGATACCGACATTGTCTTCTTCGAGGTTAAGTGCCATTCCTTGGACACCCCCAGTGAATTCTACCATTTCTCCAGCTTGAACATTGTCCAAACCATAAACTTGTGCCACTCCGTCACCAACCTTTAGGACAGTTCCTACTTCTGATATATCCGCTTGGCTTTCAAAGTTATTAATTTGATCTCTGATAATCGAAGAGATCTCAGATGCTTTTATTGACATTAAATGTCTCCTTTCACGTTATTGGTAAATTTAGAAACTTGATTAAGAATACTTAGGTCGATCATCTTTGATCCAATGACGACAGTCATTCCTCCCAGTAAAGAGTTATTTACTTGGAACTCTAAATTAATTTTAGAACCGTATTGGTTATGTAATAACTCTTGAATGCTATTTTTAATTTCATCGTTAATAGCATGAGAAGTTATTACTTTAGCTTTTTGGTATCCTCTTTTTTCAAAAAGAACATCCTGAAAATCTGATAAAATATTTTCAAATAAATTCATTCTTTTATTTTTTTTTAAAGTGTTAAAAAGACCTGATAAGATCTTTTCCGAGGGCAATCCATCGATTATTTTTAGAAGAATATTTGATTTCAGCTCATTTTTTGTGAGAGGAGATTTGAGAAGTGAGGATAATTCTTCACTATCGGACATAGTCTTCGATAGACTTTGAGCATCTTTGAGAAGAGCGTCTAATTCTTCATTTTTTACTGAGTCAAATAGGGCAGTAGAATACCTTTTAGATGCGATTTTATTACTCATTTTGTATTGTTAATCAAGATTTTTTATCACATCACTAGCCTTACGGGCATCATACAAATGACGCATCAAGCAATTGATAGTGGATCAATATCAATATTCAAAAAACGCCTATATTTAGGGGTTATTTTTGTTATTACTATGTCAGTTTTTTTCCTTAATGCCTGGTACGACCTCTCCTTGAAATAGAAATTCTCATGAAAATGTCTCATTTTGTATGGAATCAATGAGGGAACAGGACCTAAAATATCAAGTTTACTATTTTTTGAAATATCGAGAATTTCTTGGCAAACCTCTCTTAAGGCTGAGACGTTAGGATGAATTAATTGAATCTGAGCTATTTTATAAAAGGGAGGAAGATTATTTTCCTCTCTTCTTTGGAGTTCTAATTTTATGAATTGATCTCTACTCTGGTTTTTTAGTGAATTGTAAATTGAATGCTGTGGGCTATAAGTTTGTATTAAAACTTTTCCTCTGTCCCCCTCTCTACCAGACCTTCCTGCAACTTGTTGCAAAAGTTGGTAGGTTTTTTCCATAGCCCTAAAATCTGGACTATAAAGACTTGAGTCAGCATCTATAATATTTACTAACTTCAAATTTGGAAAATGAAAAGACTTACCTATTATTTGAGAACCTATTAAAAGATTAGTCTTTAAATTGTATATGTTTTCTATGATGTCTTTTTTATTTTTTTTAGATTTCAAAGTATCACTAGAAATTAGTTGATTTGAGTATCCAGGAAAAAGACGTGCTACCTCCTCTTGGAGTCTTTCTAATCCTATTCCAATTGACACAAACTTTTCAGATGAACACATCTTGCATATTTGATCAGGTTCAAAAAAATTTGAACAATGATGACAAACAAGCCTATCAATTTTCTTATGATAAACTAAATTTGCTGCACAGTTTTGGCATTGTATTGGTGTATGACAACTTGCACATATTTTAGATGGAGCATAGCCCCTTCTATTTAGAAAAAATAATACTTGTCCTTTTTGTTTTAAGATCTTATTTGTCTCATCGAATACTTGTTTTGAAATCCAAGCCTTTGAACTAGGTTTTGATTGGTTCATGTCAACAATTTCCACTAAGGGTAACTGAGTTTTATGAAATTGATTAGATAAGTTATGAATTTTAAATTTATCTTGGCTAGAATTATGAAGACTCTCTAGTGAGGGAGATGCGCTAATTAAGAGACACAATGCTTTTGAACATTTTGCTTTATATATAGCCATATCTCTTGCTTGATATTTTGGTCCATCCTCTTGTTTGTAAGAAGAGTCATGCTCTTCATCACAAACAATTAATTTTAAGTTTTTAAAAGGAAGGAGAACAGATGACCTAGCGCCAACTAAAACGCATGGCTCACCTGATAACAAAGATCTCATTATTCTAGCTTTTTGAATTTTTGATTGTTTTGAATGCCATATAAAAGGTCGGCAGCCAAAATATTTAAAAAATCTCTTTGACCACTCCTCAGTTAAGGCTATTTCTGGCAATAGTATTAAAGACTGATTACCATTGCCTAAATTAGACTCAACTGCTTTCAAATATAACTCTGTTTTCCCTGAGCCCGTAACACCATCTACTAAATGAACTTGAAAATTATTTTTTTGATTAAATTCAAATGATTTGAAAATTTTTTCTTGATCAAAGTTTAATGAAATATTTTGTGCCATTTGATCAAAAATAAAACTTTTTGTAATTTGAGAAATTTTTTTTTCTTCTGATAATTTTTGCCAATCTTTTTTAGAAAGATTTAATTTACTAATTAAACTTTTTTGAGTTTCATATATTTTATTTTTAAAAAGATAATAACTCTTTAATTGTGTATCAGGAAAGCGCTGCACTGCCATTTTCAAAATCATACCTAAATCAATGAAACAATGTTTTGACACATACTTATAGAAATCTAAATTTTCTGCACTAATAGCAAATTGGTGCACGTTACTTATTGAAAGAACCTTATTAATATTAAATTTTAGATCTTTGATATTTATTTGAGATATAATTACCCCAGTTGATTTCTTTTTTCTAAGGGGTATTTCAACAATAGAACCAACCTGGATGGAATAAGATAGCTTATAAGTCAAACCCTCATTAATTTGCCCTAATGGCATGACTTGGTAATAATAATCCATTTAAATTTTGATTCTAATTTATAATATAATGTAATGAATTTTATTGAACTGCTAGAAAGGTCAAAAATAGATAAATCCTCAATACAAGACTTTGATAAATGGGCCACACATTTAAAAGATATAAAAGGACATTCTGAAAATACTTATAGATCATACTGTTTTGATGTATGCGATTTTTTAATTTTTTTTAAGTACTATAATGGATATTCCGTATCTTTATCCAGTTTAAAAGATTTAAAATTACAAACATTTAGAGCATGGTTAGCAGACCTTGGTGGAAATAGGGAATATGAAAATGTTTATAAAAAACCCTTGTCAGCTAGATCTAGAAGAAGAGCTATTAGTTCTATTAAGAATTATTTTAAGTATACATCTTTTAAAAATGACTTATATAAAATTGCTTATAGTGAGGTTCAATTATTAAAAAATCCAAAAATTCCAAGGTCTTTGCCAAAACCTATATCAGAGGGAGATATAGAACTTTTAATTAATGAGTTAAAAAAAATTTCAAAAAAAACTTGGATTCAAAAAAGAAATCTTGCATTGCTCTATCTTTTATATGGGTGTGGTCTGCGCATAAATGAGGCTTTATCAATTACTAAGAATCATTTGGTTGATAAAAATTCTCTTACAATTTTGGGAAAAGGAAATAAGGAAAGATTAGTGCCAGTTCTCGATATTGTTGCAAACTCAATAGAAAATTATCTAAACGAAATACCTTATGAATTACCTAAAAATGTTTCGATATTTGTTGGAGACAGAGGGAGTCCTCTTAAGGCTTCATCTTTTCAAAGGGATTTAAAAAATGCCAGAGTTAATTTAGGTCTTCCAAAAACAGCAACACCACACTCTTTAAGACATAGTTTTGCAACACATTTGTTAAAAAATGGAGGGGATTTGAGAATTATTCAAGAATTATTAGGTCATAGCTCTTTATCTACAACTCAATTATACACTGAAGTCGACGACATAAGTTTAGAAAAGACATACAAGGAAAAAAATCCAAGTAAATAAATTTAGATTTTTCCTCTTACAATAAAATGAGGATTGAGTATTTCTTTCTTTGAATATTGTAATCTAACACCGCTAAGATCTTTAACACTACCTCCAGCTCCCTCTACCACTGCCTGTGCTGCTGCTGTGTCCCATTCACAGGTAGGTCCAAGTCTAGGATATAAATCTGCAAGACCCTCAGCGATCATACAAAATTTTAACGAACTACCTGCTTGTAATATATCAAAGTCATTAAATCGAGATAAATAGTTTCTTGTAGTTTCGTTAAGATGGCTTCTACTGGTAACAATCTTTAAATTATCAGTGGGTGACTTGGCAAAAATTTCTTTGATATTATTATGACTTAACTTAAATGATCCTTTGTTATGTCCTCCAAAAAATAATGTTTTATCTTTAGGAACATAGACAAAACCTTGAATAGGATAATTATTTTCGATAAGAGCAATATTGACTGTAAATTCTCCATTCTTGTTAATAAATTCTTTAGTGCCATCTAGAGGATCAACCAGCCAATATTTAGGCTCATTTGTATACTTTAAATTGCCCTCCTCTGAAATGATGGGATAATTTGAAATAGATGATAGCAAAGCAGAAATATGTTCGTGTGACTCTAAATCTGCTTGAGTCAAGGGGCTTTTATCATCTTTATACTCAACATTTTCATCAAAACTCTCATAAATTTCAATTATTTTTTGCGAACATTGCTCAAGACATACACTAATCTCATTGTAAAATTCAAATTGTCGTATTTTGTCATTTTTTAGCATTTTATTAAAAAAAGGATTTTTTTTGTGTACATTTTAAATATTTTTTGTATTTTTCCATAAATACGACAGATAGTTTATTATAATGAATCATACTTTATTTTTTAAAATTAACCCATCAATTAAATATCCCGCATGGGATACCGATAGTCACTATAAATTTCTTCTAGGTCAAAAATTATTTAAAACAAAGAGGTCCTATGAAAGGTGGCTGGAAAAGTTATCTATTTTTCCAGAAAATCTAAATCTAAATAATTATTTAGAAATACACAAGTCGCGAGTAAATAAATTAATCCATGATTATTTTATAAAAAAGTTTAAAAAACAAAGATCACTGATTTTATTTGTTCAATATATTGAAGTAAATAATACAAAATTTTTATTTGCTAACGATAGACGTAACGGAAGATTATGGGTAAAAGTTAAATCTAAAAAAATTAATGATATATCTGATGGACTAAAATACTTTTCAAAGCTTAGGAAAAAAAATATTATTATTTTTCCAGATATTAATCTTCTAAATACTTTTGTTGAAGAGAAGATTAATGAAAAGATAACAAACTATAAATTAAAGCACCCTATTCATTTTCCTGATTATTTATTTAAAATTAATAAATTAAATATCAAAGATACAAAATTATTAAAAAAATTTAACTTACCCCAAAACAGCTATCTCTCTGATTTAGAAGCAGAAAGTATCCACATTATTAGAGAGGTTGTTAGTGAAACTAAAAATCCTGTCATGCTTTATTCTATAGGAAAAGATAGTTCAGTGATGTTAAGACTTGCGCAAAAAGCTTTTTATCCCAGCCCTCCTCCTTTCCCTTTGGTACATGTAGATACTCGTTGGAAATTTCGTGAAATGTATTTATTTAGAACTTGGATTGCAAAAAATAGTGGTATGAAGTTAATTACTCACATAAATCCTGAGGGTATTAAATCAAATATAAATCCTTTTGAGCATGGGTCCGTCGTTCATACTGATATTATGAAGACACAGGGCTTAAAGCAAATTTTAAACAAGTGTAAGTATGATGCTGCTTTTGGAGGCGCTAGAAGAGATGAGGAAAAATCAAGAGCCAAAGAAAGAATTTTTTCATTTAGAACTCCCTCTCATCAATGGGATCCTAAAAATCAACGTCCGGAGCTTTGGTCTTTATATAATTCTCGAGTTAATAAGGGTGAAAGTACGAGAGTTTTTCCATTATCAAATTGGACAGAGCTGGATATTTGGCAATATATTTACCAAGAACAAATACCAATTGTTCCCTTATATTTTGCAAAAGTTAGACCCGTAGTTATTAGAGATGGTATGATTGTTATGATCGACGATGATCGATTTAATCTTCAATCCAATGAAAAGATTGAATTAAAAAAAATTAGATTCAGAACTCTTGGATGCTATCCCTTAACTGGCGCCATTGAATCAGATGCAAATACACTTGAAGATATTGTACTCGAGCTCCTGCAGTCTAAGACATCTGAAAGACAAGGAAGGGCTATCGACTCAGACTCAAGTAGTTCTATGGAAATGAAAAAAATCGATGGATATTTTTAAATGATCAAATCAAATACTATAAACACATATTTAAAAAATCAAGCCTCTCTTGACTTATTGAGGTTTATTACCTGTGGATCTGTTGATGATGGAAAAAGCACACTCATTGGGAGAATGCTTTATGAATCTCAGATGATCTTTGATGATCAAGTTGCCTCTTTAAAAAATGACTCGAAAAAATATGGAACCCAAGGTGAGGATATTGATTTTGCATTACTAGTTGATGGTTTATCAGCTGAGAGAGAACAAGGTATTACGATTGATGTAGCTTATCGATTTTTCTCTAGTAGTAAAAGAAAGTTCATTGTTGCAGATACACCTGGACACGAACAATACACTAGAAATATGGCTACCGGGGCCTCAACAGCTGATATGGCTATCTTACTAGTTGATGCTCGAAATGGTATACTCACACAGACTAAGAGACATTCTTTTATTGTTTCTCTTCTTGGAATTCAAAATATTGTCTTGGCAATTAATAAAATGGATTTAATTGGCTATGATAAAAAAATATATGAAAAGTTAAGTTCTGAATACATATCATTTTCAAAAAAATTAAATTTTAAAAAAATTCAAAGCATACCTATATCAGCTCTTAAAGGAGATAATATTCATAATAAATCGAAAAATATGAAATGGTATTCTGATAAAACTTTATTTGATTATTTAGAAACTACAAAATCTCAAAACTCTAATAAATATGGTTTCATATTTCCTGTTCAAAGGGTTAATCGACCTGATTTAAATTTCAGGGGATATTCTGGAACTATTACTTGTGGGAAAATTAAAATAGGCGACGAACTAATATCGCTTCCATCTAATCAAAAAGCTAAAGTAAAAGATATTCTGATTGGAGAAAAATCAATAAAATCTGCGGGTTTAAAGCAAAGTGTTACCATTACATTAAATAAAGAGATAGATACCTCGAGAGGCGATGTTCTTTGTTCAAAAAAATCAGTTATAGAAATGGCTGATCAATTTAATTTGAATGTTATTTGGATGTCAGAGGAGAAATGTTTTAATGGGAGAACGTACTTAGCCAAAATTCATAATATATCTACAAGTATTAAAATTATGAGTATTAAAAAAATATATAATGTAAATACACTTGAATTTGATGTCCGGGATGAGTTGAAACTTAATGATGTTGCAGAAATTTCTGTTTCCTTCAATAAAGACATTCCCTATTCAACTTTTAAAGAAAATAAAACTTTAGGTTCTTTAATAATTATTGATCCAATAAGCAATCAAACTATTGGGATGGGTATGATAAATTTTGCTCTTCGAAGATCCCAAAATATCCAAATTCAAAATTTATCTATAAATAAAAATCTTAGAGAAAAAATTAATGGACATAAGGGTCAAGTGCTTTGGATGACTGGTCTCTCTGGCTCTGGAAAATCTACTTTGGCTAATGAACTTGAAAAAAAATTATACTCCCAAGGTAAAAAAACCTACATTCTTGATGGAGACAATATTAGATATGGATTAAATAAAGATTTAGGTTTTACAGATAAAGATCGAATAGAAAATATAAGAAGGGTAGCAGAGGTTGCAAAGCTTATGTGTGATGCTGGTCTTATAGTCATTACTGCTTTTATATCGCCATTCAGATTAGAAAGAGAAATGGCTCGATCACTTTTTGAAAAAAGTGATTTCAAAGAAATTTTTATTTCCACTCCTTTAAAAGTAGCTGAAAAAAGAGACCCTAAAGGTTTGTATAAAAAAGCAAGGCAAGGAAAAATACCAAACTTTACAGGTATAGACAGTGTTTATGAAAAACCGATAAATCCAGATTTAGAAATTGATACTTCTAAGATTTCTTTAGGTGAGGCAGTAAAAAAAATATTGAATATTATTGTTTAAGTTGAATTTCAACTTGATTGAACTTAGTCATATCAAAAACTATATTTTCAAAGACAACGTCTTCAAATTTATAGTCAGGATTTAAAGAAAAGCCAAATGGCTCTAAAGGCTGTCCTTTAAAATTTGTTGTGAATTGCCCATCTCCGTCAGTGTCTTGAAAAACAAACAAGCCAATATTTATATGAGGAAATGCCTTTAAATTAATTTTATTAAATTTGTTTATATCTTGCTCTATGACGATAAATAATGGTGCAGAGTTCTTTTCAAAGAAATATTTCCTATCATATCCAAGGACGTGAATTGGACTTGTTGCATCAACAAATCCAGTAACTTTTGCTGTGAGGTGATCGGAATATGACAAATTTATTACAAAAAAAGCTTGAAAAATAAGATAAAATAATAGTTTAAATAGAGTAGGGAGTTGCCTGTGCATAACTTTTAAAAGAATAATATTATTTCTCAATAATTACACATGCAAATTGAGAGTTTTGTTTTAAAAAGAACAAAATACAAAAAAAACTTGATATAATTAGTTTTTTTGTTGTTAAAACTAAAATGAAATTATCACATATTTTTTAATAAACTAGACACCTATCAAATTACTGTGGATAACTCTGTTTAAAAGTATTAACTTATTTTCCAATTATGAAAAAAGGATACATTATTGTCAGGGTTTCCATACATGACCCCATATTATTTCAAAAATACCCTGTTTTATCCACAGAAGTGATGAAGAAATATGGAGGAAAATACATAATAAGGGGAGGAAAATTTGAAGTTGTCGAAGGAGAGTGGCCAGTCGATCGAACTACGGTAGTAGAATTTGATAGCTTTGAAAGTGCTAAAAAGTGCTATGAATCAATTGATTATTCAAAAGCCATAGAGATTAGACAAAAAAGCACAAAAAGTGACCTAATTTTAATCGAAGGATATTAGTTTTTTTTAAAAAACGTATCAGCTAACTTTAGCTTATCTTTTTTCTTCTTTAACAATGCTTCAAGGTTGCTGATTTCAGATTTATGATCATCAATCATTTCCTCAATTTCCTCAATGCTCAAATCATCAAAATCTAATGGTTTCGGTTTTTTTATAGACTCTTCCTCATCAAACATTATTAATTCTAATATATTTTAATTTTCAGTTTAAATAAATTGACTTTTTATGTGATTTTTTCATAATTCCGAATATGTCAAAAAAACTCTTATTAATATTAATTTCTTCATTATTTTTAACCACAAGTTGTGCCAGTGTAAGTGAGAAGGCAAATGATGCTTACGACGCAGTAGCAGGGACTGTATCTAAAGGTTACAACAAAGTTAAGGATGCAGTTACAGGCGACGATTAAAACAACTAAGAAACTATTTAAAACTCTTGAATTAAATTCAAACAGTCTATGTTTTTATGAAATTTTTATCTCTTCAACATATTGAAATTGAAGATCCTGGAACTTTTAAAGATTATCTTTTAGCAGATGGTCATGAAATCGTGACCATACAATTAGACCAGGGAGATGTGATACCAACAAATCTTGATAGCTATGATGCAATGCTTTGCATGGGGGGTCCAATGGATACTTTTATGGAAGATAAATATCCTTGGTTAATAGAAGAAAAAAAAGCCATTGCAGAGTATGTCTTAAATCTTAAAAAACCATTTTTGGGGTTTTGCTTGGGATGTCAACTTTTAGGTGAAGTGCTGGGAGGTAAGGTTGTAGAGTCAATACCTCCAGAAATTGGCGTATTAGATATTGATATAGAAACAAATGCTAAAGATGATCTAGTCTTTAGTTTTCTTCCAAAAAAGATTAAAGCTCTTCAATGGCACTCTTATGAAGTAATTGGATTGGAAAATAATTCTAAAGTTCAAGTTATTGGTACTTCGCCTTCAACTAAGTATCAAATTTTTGGTTATGAAAAATATGCCTATGGAATTCAATTTCATTTAGAAATTCGAAAGACCACAGTTGATGATTGGGCTAGGGTTCCTGAGTATAAAAATGCCCTAGAAAAGTCTCTTGGCGCTGATGCCTTACCTCAAATGAAAGACATGGTAGACAAAGAGATTGATACGATGATGCAACAGTGCAACCAAATGTATAAAAACTTCGTTAATATAATCAAAAGTTAATTTTTTAATTACTTGTTTTAAATGCTAAGAAGAGATTTTATAAAAAAAATTATATTATTTTCATTATCTTTTTTATCTTTAAAAACAAAAACTATGGCAAATTCTCTCTTCAAACCCTTCAATATGGAAGATGGTATGTTTCTTAATAACTATGTGCTGCATAAAAGCAGTTTCAAAGATTTTTGGAAATGGAGGAAAGAATCAAATAAGCCAAAACCTATGAGCTTTCCTGTAGTCAAAAATAATCCCAGCTATCTAAAATCCAACAAATCTGAAAAAACAATTACTTGGGTAGGGCATTCTACTTTTTTAATACAAATTGATGGGATTAATATACTTACGGACCCTCATTTTTCTAAAAGAGCCTCTCCTTTAAGTTTTATGGGGCCCTCAAGAACGACACCACCAGGTTTGAATATGGATGACTTACCGTTTATAGATTTAGTTTTAATTTCGCACAATCATTATGATCATCTAGATGCGCAAACTATTAAGCTACTATTAAAAAAACAGAATATTAACCAACCTACTTTTTTTGTACCCCTAAAATTAAAAGAAACTATTTCAAAACTAGGTGCAAGTAATGTGATTGAACATGGGTGGTGGCAAATGTCTAAATATAAAAATTTAGAAATCTACTCTGTTCCAGTTCAACATTGGAGTAAAAGAACATTTAACGATACAAACAAAACATTGTGGTGTGGGTGGGTTGTAAAGACAAATAGTTTTAAATATTTTTTTGTAGGTGATACTGGTTACTCAAAAGATTTTCAAGACATTCAAAAGAAATTTGGTGAATTTGATTTATCTACAATACCTATTGGAGCATATGCTCCAAGATGGTTTATGAAAGACTCACATTGCAATGTGGAAGAGGCAATTCAAATTCATAAAGATATTAATTCAAAACAGTCTATAGCAATGCATTGGGGAACTTTTCAACTTACTGATGAACCAATGGATGAGCCAATTAAATTACTTAAACAACTATCAAAAAAATTGAAATTAAATAAAGATGAGTTTTCTTATATGGCCCACGGTCAAACAAGAAAAATTTAATTGATTTATTAATTTCTTGCATAAAGCTAATGATATAAAAGAATAAATAAATAGATCTTTTTTTAATGTAATTTTCATAAAAGTTATGTACCTATTCGAAATGAGTAATTTTTTCCCCAAACTTGCAGAGTTAGTTATTAAAAGAAGAATTTTTTTTATACTAATTGGTTTTGTAATAGCTTTTGCCCTAATGGCAGGAGCCCCTAATATTAAATTTGATACTGACGCCAGAGTTTTTTTTGACGAAAACAATCCTGACAGAATAGCATTAGAAAACTTTGAAGGGGAGTACTCAAAAGATGATAATCTGGCTTTTGTTATATCTCCTAAAAATGGCGATATTTTTACACCTAAAAATCTAAATGCTATTGGTATACTTACTGAAAAAGCATGGTTATTGCCTTATGTTCGGACAGTTTACTCATTAACTAATTACCAAAATAGCTATGCAGACGGCGATAGTCTTATCGTTGAGGATTTAATAACAGACATTGAAAACATTTCAGAAGAGGATGCTAATTATGCTGAAGAAGTTGCTAATTCTCGAATTGAATTAAAAAATGCATTTATCAATTCTGATAACTCAATTTCCCAAGTAAATATTTTATTTCGTTTGCCAGGCAAGGATGCAATTATTGAAATTCCTTATGTCATGAATGAAGTAGAAATTCTTAAAAAAGAATTTGAGAGTCAATTTCCTGAGATTGAGCTTAGAATGGTTGGGTTTGTTCCTTTAAATAATCAATACAGTGTCTCAGGTCAAGACGATACGGCTAAGTTAACTCCAATGATGATCTTAGTTACACTAATTGCAGTTGCTATAATCCTTAGGACTATTTTTGGGGTAGGGTTAATTTTTATTATTATAGTATTATGTGCTGGCTCATCTGTTGGAGCCTTGGGTTGGTCTGGCACAAACATTAATAATGCAACTGTTGTAGCACCTTTAATGGTAATGACGCTTGCCGTTGCGAGCGCAGTTCACATCCTCTCCTCTGTCAGGCAAACAATGACCATTACCCCTGACAGAAATGAATGGGTTAGAAGAGCTATAGTGGATCACGGTCCAGCGATTACCGTTGCTTGTTTAACAACAGCTATTGGATTTTTATCTTTAAATTTTTCTATCTCACCTCCCTTTAGACAATTAGGTAATATCGTATTCGTCGGAGTAATTGCAGCTTTGTTTTATACACTTACAATGTTACCTGCTCTTATTAGTTTGTTGCCTTTAAAAAAACAAAATCAGAAAGCCACAATGGACAAGAGTATGAGCTTTCTGGCAGAATTTGTAATAAGAAGAAAGAACTCATTACTAGCTTTTACCGCAGCATTAATAGCAATTTTAGTTTTTGGAATATCAAAAATTTCTCTAGAGGATGATTTTCTTAGATATTTTGGGCCAGAGTATGAACTCAGACAATCAATAGATTATTACGAAGATAATTTTGCAGGTTTAAATGCATTAGAGTATTCAGTTAATTCTGGTAAAGAAAATGGGGTTAATGATCCTGAATATTTAATGAAGGTTGAAGCACTTGTGAATTTCTTAAGGAGTCAGCCAAATATTTCAAGCGTGAGATCCTATACAGATGTTGTGAAACGACTAAATCAAAACTTTAATGAGGATGACGAGAGTTTTTATAAAGTACCTAACTCAGAGCTTGAAGCAGCACAATACCTATTTCTGTATGAGTTATCTTTAGGCTATGGATTAGATTTAACAGATCAAATAAATGTCGATAAATCTGCATTAAGAGTGACGGCTAATGTGTCAAAAACTACTACCAAAGGTTTCCTTGAGCTAGATAAAAAAGTCCAAAGCTGGTTTGATGAAAACGCACCTGAACTTAGTACCAAATCTACGGGCACTTCGCAGGTCTTCTCCAAGATATCTTCTCGAGATGTTCCAGCCATGTTGAAAGGTACTGGTTTAGCATTGATAGGTATCTCCTTTATAATATTACTAGTGATTAGAAATGTAAAATATGGATTAATGAGTCTGATACCTAATTTACTTCCAGCAGCAATGGCTTTTGGTTTATGGGGTTACTTTACAGGCTCCGTAACTCTTGCTGTCTCAATTGTTGTGGCGATGACTTTAGGCATTGTTGTCGATGACTCTGTTCATTTTATGCTAAAGTATGCTAAAGCTAGAAAGGAAGGAAAATCCCCTGAAGATAGTGTTAGACAAGCATTCGAAAAAGTAGGTATGGCATTAACAACAACAACTATAGGTCTTTTTTTAGGCTTCTGCGTCTTGGCGCAATCAGGTTTTGCTGTGAATAAAGATATGGCCCAGTTAACAGCAATTACTGTTGTATTTGCCTTAGTAGTTGATTATTTACTTTTACCTCCCGTATTGATCTGGATCGACAACTTCAAATTAAAAAGGAAAACAACATGAAAATATTTATTATAACTCTGACTTCAATTTTGACTCTTTTCTGTAGTCAAATTTTTGCTCAGTCCGCAGAAGAAAAAGGATTAGAGATTATTGAAAAAAGTATTGCTTTAGATAACGGTTTTGTCGACAGCACTGTTGTTGGAAAAATGATACTAAAAGATAAATCAGGCAATGAAAGTGTTAGAAGTTTTAAAAATTTTATATTTGAAGAGCTTGATGAAACTTTAGGAGATAAAAGTATTATTGTTTTTACTGAGCCAAGAGATGTCAAAGGAACATCTTTATTAACTCATGCCAATATTGAACCAAAAGATGACGATCAATGGCTTTATCTTCCAGCTCTAAAAAGAGTAAAAAGAATATCCTCATCTAATAGGACTGGAAAATTTGTATCATCGGAATTTTCATACGAAGATTTATCAACAGATGAGCCTGAAGATTATAATTTTTTATGGCTAGAGGATATAAATTGTCCAGCTGACCCTAGTTTGCAATGTCATGTCATTGAAGCCACTCCAAAAAATAAAAAATCAGGTTACTCCAAAAGAGTAATTTATATTGATGTAAGTGAACTACGATACCAAACTGTGAAATTTCATAACAGACGTGGTGACCTCGAAAAAGAACTAAATTTTAAAAGTTATCAGAAATATTTAGATAAGTTTTGGAGAGCAGATTTATTAGAAATGAAGAACTTGCAAACAGGTAAATCAACTAACATTACCTGGGAAAATTATGAATTTCAAACAAACTTGTCAATTAACGATTTTAACCCAGAAAAATTAGCCAAAATGGCTAGATGACAAATTTTTTTTTAATTTTATTAAATCTTCTACTTATTAGTTCTTATTCAAAAGCTGAGTTTTATTCCGAACACTACGGCGAAATAGAAGTAAGCTCCACTATATTTTTAGAAGACATTGAAGGAGATAATAGAAAAAATTTTTTAAATTCAACAAATGTTGAGTATAACTATTTTTTTGAAAAAGATAATTTAACTGGGAAGCTTAAAATGAATATTAAAGACTCTTATCCAGGATCAGCACAAAATCTAGATTTTAACGAAGCTTATTTAGATTACGCTTTTGAAAATACCAATATTCTTGCTGGTAACAATATTGTTTTTTGGGGTAAAAATGAATTTTACAACCCCGTAGATATTATCAATTCCAAAGATTATTCTCTTGGTCTAGCATCTGGAAAAAAGATAGGACAAACAATGTTCAACATCAAAAGATATTTTTCTTCAAGTGAGCTAGATTTTTATATTCTTCCGTCTAATACAAATATTTATCCCAAATCGCAGGTTCGCTCACAACAAACTTTAAATATTAAATCCAAAAATAATTACTCTAAAGGAGCAAAAAAAGAAAATTTAGGCATTGGACTTCGTTGGTCTGGATATTTTGATGAATACGATTATGGTTTAACTTTCTATAAAGGAAATACAAAAGACCCAGCATTAATTGTTTCATCAAATCAATTAGTTCCTAATTACTCAGAGATAACTCAAATTGGAATTGAGTTGCAAGCCACTCAGGGAGATTTTTTACATAAGGGAGAATTTATAAATCGAAGTAATCAGTACAATTTAGATGGAAATATTGACGATTATTATGGATTTATTGTAGGTACTGAGCACACCCTGTATGGATTATTTGAAAAAAATTGGGACCTATCAAATATCATAGAGTACACTTATGACTCAAGAGGATCTAAATCTCATCACAGTAATCAAAATGATTTATTTTATGGAGCAAGGTTAATCTTAAATGATATCGATGACACACAATATTTTATTTCTTTACAAAATGATATTGATAAAAACACCAGGGCTATGACTTTTAATTATGAGAGTAGATTTTTTTCTCAGTTTAAAGGGGGCATAGATATGTATGTACCAATAAATCTTGAGGATGATTACCATCAATCTTCATTTAAAGATGAGGTAAATTTTAAAATTTATACAAGCTATGCTTTTTAAACTTTAGCGAATGAAATAATTATAAAACTGATAGCCCAAAGATATCAAAATGATTATTAAAGCCCATATACTCAGATTATTAAGTAGTTGTTTGAAAGAGGAATTCGTTTCTAAGAAACGAGGACCAATTAAAATTAGTAAACAAACTAAATAGATAATTGGCATCAATATATCCGCTGTCATTATTGGTCTCTTTTTAACTTATCTAGGTTAATTTCTTCTGAAAATTGTTCGTTTAACTTTTCAACATTATTTCTTAGTTTCATATTAGCAACATCCTCTTTCTTATCATTCTGATTAACAACAACATCAACTAAAATTGCAATTAAGAGATTTAACATTGTAATGGCACAAACAATTATGAAGCTAAAAAAATAAATCCATGCCCACCAATGCACGTCTTGAAGGGGAAGCATAACCTGCTCCCATGATGAAAGGGTTAAAACTTGAAATAAAGTGATCATCGAAACTCCCACATCAGACCATCGAGAAGGTATATTATCAGAAAAGACTATTGAGCCAATCGTGGCGTAAATGTAGAGAATAATAAATAACAACAAACTTACATAAAAAACTCTTTTTAGAGATCCGATCAAAGACTCAATTATTAATTTTAGCTCAGGTATAATTGAAATTACTCTTAAAACTCTAAATACTCTTAATAATCTAAATAATAAAAAACTAGAGTTATTAGGTATTGGTATTAAGGAGACTAATACAATGATAGTATCAAAAATATTCCAACCATTTTTTAAAAAATTTGATTTTTTAGGCTCACCAATAAAACGAATTGTAATTTCTATAACGAAAAATATGGTTATCAAATAATCTAGATATTTAATAAGTATTCTTGAAATTTCACCTAATTCGTATGTATTTAGACCAATCGTAAATGCATTAAAAATGATTATCAATAAAACTGTGTATTGAAATACTTTACTTTCCCTGATTTTAAAAAAAGTTTTTTTCATTAGTTGTATAATTCACATTATTTATCTAGAGTTATAAAGATGCATATTCAAGTAAAATTATTAATTTTTACAACTGGATGGATGGTGTTTAGAGCAGTTGGCTCTGGTCTTTTTCTTACACTCGGAGCTATAGGAAGTGAACGTGCAGCTTCATCTGATTGGACTATAGCTTTTCTTGGCGATTTCGTGATAGGCACTACTGCATTATTTCTTGCTTATAGGATATGGAAAAAGCCATCAGCTTTACTTTGGGGAATTTTGCTAGCTTGGAATGCGGTTGGGATTTTTGATTTATTTGGAGCATTATCACACTCTTTTTCAGCACCTTTCTCACCTTTTCCAGAGATTGGCATTAATGAAATGAGCATAAGAACGATTTTAAGTTTAAACACATTAATACAATTTATCGCTCTTTTATTAATGTTTCGACCACAAGTAAAAGCCTATTTTAGAGTTTAAAAAGAGTATATAAATCAAACTAACGGCTCTGTGGTGAAACGGATATCACACTTGACTACGGATATCCTACGTCTCTTTAATTCATTTATTATCAATACGTTTCATAGAGCTTTAACAACATTTTATCTATGTATCCCGTAATGTGCCCGTAATAAAAATAAAATATTTTTTGAATTTAAACTTTTTTATTTTAAAAAATTTATTGGTAATTTAACAATAGAATGGTTATGAAATTTTTTATCATTTTTATCATACATAAATAATTCATATTTTTCGATTGTTTGAGAAAATAATTTATTACATTCAGTCTTATCTAGTAACTTTTCACATTTAGACTCCGCACTCACACCATCAAAATAAATGACTCGCTGTGGGACTATCTCGGTATTAAATACTTTTTTGTAACGTGAGATTGCAGAGGCGTATAATCCATACCTAAGGTTTAACTCTTCGCCTTCAGATGTATTGCTAATTCCTTTGAAATCAACTTTTAAAATGCCATCTATCCATACTCTCATGAAGCCTTTATTTTCATCTGGGTGCCAATTAGTGTTAAAAATTATTTCTGTCCATTGTCCTAAAAGGTCATCATTGCTTTTTAAAACTATGTGAGAGTCCTCAAATGAAGTCCCGTTTCTGTTAAAAGTCAATCCTGCATGAGTGTGTTGAAACATAACTAAAACTTTAGATGGATTATGTCTTTTCCATTGAATTAGTGACATTTTTGATGGAGCAATAGAGTTATAGTCTTTTGGAAGTAAAATATAGAACTTATACCACTTCTCCTCCTTCCACTTTTCGTGACTATAATATATTTCAGACCTCTCTCTATCAGTATCACAATCGCTTGATTTAGACCCTTCTCCACATTCTCCGTTGTTTACTTCAAACATTATAGATTTGTCTCCAATTATTGAAATATCACTTACTGAAATAGGATTTTTTGCTTTTGGTGAATTTAAAGAATGAAACTCCTCAGGTATTATAATTCCAAAACCATCCTGTTTTAAAACTTTTTTTATTTCATTAAAATTTGAACCAAGTACTAAACTGGGTAGAAAAATAAACAGAAGAAAGAATATTTTCATAGTTTTGCCCGTAATGAGTCCGTAATGAACATTGTATAAAAGTTTATTATCTAAAAAAAGAGTATATAAATCAAGCTAATGGTTCTGTGGTGAAACGGATATCACATTTGACTACGGATATCCTACGTTTCTTTAATTTATTTATTATCAATACTATTCTTGGAGCTTTAACAACATTTTATCAATGTCGCCCGTATAGAGCCCGTAATGAAATACATCCCTTTTGCATTTCAGATTTGTTTTAATCTCTATTGCCATTATTAATTTATTGCTTTTTTAAAGTAGTATTCCATTTTGCTATATGTAACCTCTGATTAGACCCTTTGTCAATTCTCGCCCAATAATTGACTTTGGAGGTTGGGTTGTGAAGTTTCCTCACCTAGCCATATCTTTAAATAAGAGCGAGCAAAACTCTCATCTTTAATCGTCACTGACTTCAACCCTTCATTTTGAAACGTAATTGTTCCTTGGGGGTTCCATTCTATTGTTGCTTTGCTGCCCTCTTGTAATGGTTGGATGACCTCTTCAAGGTATGTTTTCCATTCCTCGAGGTTTTGCTCGGTGACGTTATGCTGGCGTTTGAGTTCCTTTAAAGACGAGTCAATCACACGCTCCTTGGTAATGTTACGTCTGTATTCAAACTCTAATTGAAATTTATTCTCCCATGAAAAGAGCTTGGAGTCGGATAAGAGGCGAATGTCATATACTTTAAAGAATAGAACGGTCAATGTTCCCTCTCCAATTAGTTTCATTTCACTGGCCACCGATACATGGCAAAAAAGTAAAAGGATGGGGAGTATTTTTTTCATGAAAAATCAAGTCTTGGGTGCCAGTACTTTGGTTTTGTTCTTCTATTTTTTTTTATTAGCTTAGTGCTTTCAATTTTAAAACTCTACAAATCTTTGTAATAAAATAATAACAAAAATTTAAATTTATTATAAGCAAGTAATTATTATAATTATTTATTATATAAATTTTAGAAAAGGAGATTAACAATGCTTGGTGATAAAATTGGAACAATGACATTACAGGAAACTAATAAGCCAATAGTCTCTGGTAAATATGGTTTACCTGCTATGGACATTACTGCTGAAGGGAGCGGAACGATGCTAGGTCATGATGTTCAGTCTATTGGCTCATTTACAGCCGAAATGAGACCAGATGGTTCATGGGCAGGAAATGCCTATGCTGGGGTTGTAATGTGTGCAGAAGGTGTCGCCACATATAAAGCTACGGGTGTCGGAAACCAGAGGAAAGATGGAGGCACTTCTTTTAGAGGCGGCGCTATATTCGAAACCACATCTGAAGCGTTATCTGAACTGAATGGTAAATTTTACGCATTTACTTACGAAGCCGATGCAGATGGCAAAGCAGTTTGGGAACTTTACCCCTTTAACTAGAGGTTTGAAGATTTCACACCTCTGCAACACTAAGGGTGGAGGAAACACAACGTTGTTCCCTCCCCCCGACAAACAACCTCTACTGATTAATCCCTCTTGTTCGCTTATGTAAGCCTTTGCTTCCCGCATATATTGAAAAGCACGGGAGTATCTTTGTCCCTTCATGTTCACTTCAGCTTGGAACAAGACATACCGATTGCCCTTTACATCTTTCATCTTTCGTTTAGTTATACTTCCCATATTCACCTTTCTGAAACCTTTGCCCGTATAGAGCCCGTATAGGTTTCGTAGGATTAAGTACAACGATTGAATAATGGTGATATACTTTGATTAAGGTTCTGTGGTGAAACGGATATCACACTTGACTACGGATCAAGAATTCAGGGTTCGAATCCTTGCAGAACCGCCAATTTAAACTTTTAAATTATCAATTAATCTAACTTTACCTTTATAGATTGCATAAAAAAGTCTGGCTTGAGGCACAGTACCTTCAAAACTTAGATCAGTATCATTTCTGAATTCAAAATAATCAAACTTATCAATATCTTGTAATTTCATAAAATCATTTGCTTTTTGGTTAGCTGTTTCAATGTCTAAAGATCCTTCAAGAGAGCCTATAAAATTTTTAACTTTTTTATGAAAATCTACAAAATCTTGAGTTTGCTTTTTACTTAGTTTTTCATTTCTTGATGAATAAGCTATTCCCTCTTCGTGTCTTTGTGTTGGGACAGAAACTAAGTCTAAAGATTTGTATTTTTCTTCAATAAATTTCTCTATGATCTTTAGTTGCTGATAATCTTTTTCGCCAAAATAAACTTTATTACTTTTTATAATTGAAAAAAATTTATCAAGAACAGTGATAACACCGTCAAAGTGTCCTCTTCTAAATTTATCACAAAGAATATCTTTAAAATTTTTATTACTTAGTAGTGTTTCATCATTTTTAAATATTTCTTCAGATGAGGGTTCAAATAGTATGTCTACCTCATTGTCTGTGCAGAAATCATAGTCAAAACCTTTATTCCTTGGATAGGTTTCAAAATCCTCTTTACTACTAAATTGTTTTTCATTAACAAAAATACTAACAATAGTTTTGTGATTATCTTTTTTTGATTGCTTGATTAATTCACCATGTCCTTTGTGAAGAGCTCCCATTGTTGGCACATAACCAATTGAATATTTTCGATTTTGATAAGCGCTCAAATAGGACTGCAAATTAGAAATATCTTTAATTATCAGCATAATTTGTTTTTATTTATTGACTTCATATCAATAATTGTTAAATGTAGGAACCTATTTTTTAGGTGTAATAATAATGAAAAGAACATATCAACCCAGCCAATTAGTTAGAAAAAGAAGACACGGTTTTCGCTCTAGAATGGCAACTGTTGGCGGTCGTAAAGTTATTAATGCAAGAAGAGCTAAAGGTCGATCTAGACTATCAGCCTAATTATTGAGACTCCCAACTCTAAAAAAATCATCCGAATTTTCTCAAATTAGAAATAAAGGTCACTATTTTAAAAGTTCATATTTTAATGGTTATATTCTCAATGATGCTAATTTAGAGTCTTTTCTAGTTGGTATCATTGCCAGTAAAAAGCTTGGAAATGCCGTTGAAAGGAATAGAGCTAAAAGAAGAACCAGAGAAGCAATTCGTACAAGCAGTCTTATAAATACATTAAATCAAGTTAAATTTGTGTTAATTCTAAAAAAAACAGTTTTGAAAGTACCTTTTATTGATTTAAAACAAGATATTGAAAAATTCATATCATATGAAAAATAATATTAAAAAACTCTGGAAGATACTTTTTATTGCTCCTATAAAAATCTATCAATTATTTATATCACCTATGTTACCCAACACTTGTAGACATCTTCCGACATGCTCTCAGTATACAATTGAAGCCATTCAAGAATTTGGTGTTTTAAAAGGGATAACAAAAGGAACTCTTCGAATTATAAAATGTAACCCTTTAGGTTCATCGGGGTACGATCCTGTAAGAAAATAATATGGAAAATCAAAAAAACTTATTTTTAGCAATTATTATTTCCATGGCAATCATTTTTGGCTTTCAATTACTAGTGCCTCAACCGGAGAGAACACCAATTACTGAAGAACAAACAAATAGTGAAAGCTTAGTTGATCTTAGTATTCAAAAATCTTCAACTACTGTTTTAGCTGAGAGGAATGAAGTAATAAATGAAACAGGAAGAGTAAACTTTGATAATTCAAAGATTAAAGGTTCTATTAATTTAAATGGTGGGCTAATTGATGATTTAATCTTGGAAGAATTTAGAGAAACTCTAGATCCAACTTCTGACTTAATTGAATTTTTAAACCCCTTAGGATCTGATAATGCTTATTATTTAGATACTGGATGGGTAAGTTCCGATAGTACAATTGAGTTGCCTGATAGTACTAGTATTTGGAGTGCTGATAAAAACTCTATAGGTATTAATGATCCTGTAAAGCTCACTTGGACAAGTGATCAGAATATTACTTTTGAGAAAATAATTTCTCTTGATGAAGACTATTTGTTTAGTGTCGATCAAAGAGTAATTAATAATTCTGGGCTTTCTTTTGATCTCTATCCATATGGTTTATCGAAAAGACAGGGTATTCCTGAAATGCAAAATTTTTTTATTTTACATGAAGGACCTCTGTCAATAACTGACAGTGTTTTGAAAGAATATGACTACGATGATTTAAAAGACGATAAAAAGATTAAACATCCCTCAATAGGTGGGTGGATCGGAATGACAGATAAATATTGGCAAACAGCAATCATTCCTAATCAAAACGAACCCGTTCAACAGACATATAGTTATAGCTTTGTTGACAACGTAGATAACTTTCAAACAGATATTGTTGGGCAAAAAATTGCTGTTTCAAACAATGCAAGCATTTCACATAATTTTATGATTTTTGCTGGACCTAAAATTGTAAAAGTTATCGATAAATATATGGAAGAATATGGCGTTCAAGAGTTTGATCGTTCAGTGGACTTTGGTTGGTTTTATTTTTTAACTAAGCCAATCTTTCATACATTAGAATTTATATTTGGATATGTTGGAAATTTTGGTTGGTCAATTATCATATTTACAATTCTAATGAGAATTTGTTTTTTTCCTCTTGCACAACAATCCTTTAAATCAATGGCCAAAATGAAAAAACTTGCTCCTGAAATGCAAAGACTAAAAGAGCAATATGGTGATGATAGAGCTGGAATGCAAAAAGAAATGATGGCTTTGTATAAGAAAGAGAAGGCAAACCCTATTGCTGGGTGTTTACCAATTCTTTTACAAATACCAGTATTTTTTGCCCTATATAAAGTTTTATTTGTAACTATAGAGATGAGGCATGCTCCTTTTATAGGATGGATACACGATTTATCTGCCCCAGATCCTGCAGGAATATTGGTGCTCTTTGGATTTGTAGATTGGAATGTTCCAGGAATATTACAAATTCTAAATGTTGGTATTTGGCCAATTTTAATGGGTATCTCTATGTATATTCAATTTAAACTAAACCCTGCTCCAGTAGACAAGATGCAAGCAAAAATTTTTGGTTTATTACCAATTGTATTTACTTTCATTTTAGGTGGCTTTGCAGCAGGGCTAGTTATTTATTGGACAACAAATAATGTTTTATCAATGGCCCAACAATACATTATACAAAGAAAAATTATGAAGAGTTAATGAGCCTTGTCTCAAATTACTTTAAAAAACAAACAACGTTTTTACTAAGCGCAACACAACCTCGTCAATATCCTAACGTAAGCTTTCCTGAAATAGCTTTTATTGGTAGATCAAATGTTGGAAAATCAAGTCTAATTAATGCAATTTTTATGAAAAAACTAGCACATATCTCTAATACACCAGGCAAAACAAGACAAATTAATTTTTTTAATCATGGGGACTCAATGATGGTTGTTGATCTTCCAGGCTATGGATTTGCAAAGATATCTCAAAAAGAAGCCTTTCAAATATCAGATCTTGTATCTCAATATTTAACATCTCGTGAAAACTTAAAGAAAATATTTGTTTTAATTGATAATTCTTTGGGGCCAAAAAAAATAGATATAGAGATGATTGACTCCATGAGAAGAATAAAAGACAAAGTTATTATTTGTTACACTAAGAGTGATAAAAAAATAAAAGAAAAATCCCCTTTTATAGACGAATTAAATCATAAATTTGAGAACTTCATAGTTAGTTCAAAAACAAATAATAATATATTTGAAATTCAAAAAAAAGTTTTTGAATTTTTGTAAATCTTCTTGGCTTTTTTAGAATAAACATTAGTTTAACACGATTATGAATAACATTACTAACTGGGTTTTTGATTTAGATAACACCCTTTATAAAGCAGAGTGTGGTTTGTTTGATAAAGTTCACATTCTAATGGGTAGGTTTATTGAGGAAAAATTAAATTTAGCCTCTGGAGAAGCTCAAGCTCTCAGATCTAAATATTATCATCAGTATGGAACGACGCTTAGAGGACTTATGATCGAGCATCAAGTTAACCCTGATGAATATTTAGACTACGTTCATCAAATTAATTATGAAGTAGTTCAGCCAAATATTCCATTGGCACAAATATTAAAAAACTTGAATGGAAAAAAATATATTTTTACAAATGCTAACTTGGATCATGTCGAAAAAGTATTAGAAAAGCTTGATATGACAGATATTTTTGATGGATGTTTTGATATTTCAGAGAGTAATTATATGCCAAAACCCCATAAGGAAGTTTATGACTCATTTCAGGAGAAATTTAATTTAGACAACAACTCAACGGCTATGTTTGAAGATCTTCATATCAATTTAAAAGAGCCTCATAATATGGGATGGCAAACAGTTTGGGTTACTAATAATTTAGAATACAACTTAAATAAAGATGTTAACCAACAAGCAGATATTCAAAAAATTATTGATGAAAAAGGTTATATTTCTCATGTTACTGATGATTTGGAAAATTTCTTAAAAAACGTAATATAAAGGTAGTATGAGCAATCAAGAAGTTATTGAAAAGTTATGGGATCAAAGAGATCAAATTAATTTTATTGAGGATAGCGAAGCAAAAAAAAGTATAGAGAATGTTCTAAACTTATTAGATCAAGGAAAGCTTCGAGTATGCGAAAAAAAAGATGATATTTGGCACGTTAATCAATGGCTTAAAAAAGTAATACTTTTAAGTTTTAGAATACAGGATATGGAAATGATCAACGGTGGCCCAAGTGTCAGCCATGGGAATACTTCATGGTGGGATAAAGTTCCCTCAAAATTTCAAAATTGGACATCGGAAAATTTTCAATCAGCTGGCTTTAGAGCAGTTCCTAACTGTGTTGTAAGGAGGTCAGCTTTTATTGCAAAGAGTGCTGTCTTGATGCCTTGTTTTGTTAACCTAGGTGCCTATGTTGATGAAGGTACTATGGTAGACACTTGGGCAACAGTTGGCTCTTGCGCGCAAGTTGGAAAAAATTGTCATATTTCAGGTGGTGCAGGTATAGGTGGCGTATTAGAGCCCTTACAAGCAAATCCTGTAATAATTGAAGATAATTGTTTTATTGGTGCTAGATCTGAAGTTGCTGAAGGTGTGATAGTTGGAGAGGGTTCAGTATTATCTATGGGGGTATTTATTGGAGCTTCAACTAAAATTTATAATCGTGAAACTAAAGAAATTTATATGGGAAAAGTTCCTCCTTATTCAGTAGTTGTACCAGGTAGTCTTCCAAGTTCAACAGGTGATGCATCTTTGTACTGTGTTGTTATTGTCAAAACTGTTGATGAAAAAACTCGATCAAAAACCTCAGTTAATGAATTGTTAAGAGATTAAGATGTTAGACACAATAGAACTATCAAAAAAATTAATATCATTTGATTCTGTTACCCCTGCGAAGCAAGATATTTTTGACTTTTTAATTAGAACATTTGAAGAAAATGGTTTTGTAACGAAACAATTAAATTTTGATGGGGATGGAAGCTACGAAGTCATCAATATCATGGCTACATATGGACCAACCAACACTAATGGAAAACATTTTAATTTTTTATGTCATGTTGACGTAGTGCCTCCTGGTAACTTAGAAGATTGGGACACTCATCCTTTTGAACCAACAATTAAAGATGGATATCTTTATGGTCGTGGGTCTGAGGATATGAAGGGTTGTACTGCAGCTAGTATGGTGAGTGTTTTTAAATTTATCAAAGAAAACAAGGATTTTAACGGCACAATAAGTTTTATTATCACAGGAGATGAGGAGGCTGACTCTGTTAACGGAGTGAAGAAGGTCGTAAAATGGTTAAAAGAAAATAATATAAGGATTGATGGCTCAATAGCTACTGAATCATCCTCAGAGAAAGTAATTGGCGATCAAATAAAAGTGGGAAGAAAAGGAGCTGTAGATGTTCAAATTGAAATTATTGGTAAACAAGGACATGCTGCTTACCCTCAACTAGCTCAAAACCCACTGCATTGCATGTCTAAGTTAATCTCTTTTTTCGATGATCAGAAACTTGATGATGGAGCGGAATACTTTGAAGCTTCAACTCTTCAGTTCACCCAAATAAATTTAAATAATAAAGCAAAAAATGTTATTCCTGAAAAATTAATTACTGTAGGTGACATGCGATTTAATGATCATTGGGATCAAGCAAAAATACAAAACTATTTTGACAAACATTTAACTAAGATTTGCTCAGAGAACAATTGTAAATATAATTTGAAATTAACTTTTAGAGGTATGCCCTTCCAAGCTTTTGATAGCCCATTTACAAAGCATTGTATTAAAGCAATAAAAGATGTAACTGGATTAGAGGCAAGTCAAGATACTGGTGGCGGAACATCAGATGCTAGATTTATGCAGGAAGTTTGTCCTGTTTTTGAATTTGGAACGATTAATAAAACACTTCACAAAGTTAATGAATGTGTTTCAGTGGATGATCTTAAAACTACTGAAAAAATATATCATAAAACATTAGAAAACTTTTTCCATAATTGAAAGAGGGAGATTTAATTCCTGATATTATTTTAAGATCTGTTTCTGCAGATGGGACTAAGAATTTTGGACTACATGATAACCTTAAATTTAAAAGGACATTGATAATATGTGCTCCTGGCGCGTTCACATCAACCTGTCACATACAACACCTTCCCCCCTTCATCAATGGTGCAAACAATTTAATGTCTGAAAAAAAAATAGATCTAATTTGCTGTATGACTACTAATGATCCCTATGTGCTAGATTTGTGGAGAAAAGAATTAGGGGATTCAAAAATCTTATTTTTATCTGATGGTAATAATGAATTTTTAGAGTCTTCTAAATTAATTAGAAATCATGAAAAAAGCTTTATGGGTTATAGACTTATTCGCTCTATTATACTGATAGATAATCTTAAAATTATTAGATTAATCTGTGATGAACCAGGAGAATTAAAAAAAACAAGCTACGAAGAAGTTCTACAAAATATTTAAATATTCTTTTATCTTTTTTTGAGAGTCAAATTTGTTTGCAAATATATAACTTCTTTTACTATATGTTTTGTACTTTTTAAAAATATCAATAATTGAGTTTACTAGTTCTTTTGGACTATTCTCTTTAACAATAATTCCATTATCCCAAACTGATTCAGGTGTACCTCCACTATTACTAACTATACAAGGTAGTCCATAAGATGCTGCTTCAATATTAGATATACCAAAACCTTCCACACTCTCAGGTGTTGTTAAAGTTGGCATGATATGGACAGATGAATTTTTGAAAATTTTTTCAACTGGGCAACTCTGATTTATAAATTCTACTTGACTATGAAGAGAATGCCTAATTACCAAATCTTTAAGCCTTGATAATTCTGGGCCATCTCCAAGAATAGCGTATTTAAGTAAAATATCGTGTTTATTTTTTAGAATAGACATTGCTTCAAATACTAAATGATGACCTTTCCTATACTCTAACCTAGCAACAGTACATAAATCATATTTTTTTTTTATTATTTTAATTTTAAAGATCTTTTCAATGAATGCTGGATAAATAATTTTTTGATCAATTTTTTTTGAAATTTTAAAATTTTTAATTGTTTTGTTTTTTGTATAATTAGAGTTAAAAATTATCAAGTCTGCTTTGTTTATTGAATTTAAAATTCTATCTTTTTTCCTTAAGTTTAAAATTTCATTACCGTGAACTAAGCAAATTTTTTTTGCATTTGTTGATGTATTTAGTGTCTCTAGTGATTTCCAACTATCGAAAAAGATTAAATCAATCTTATTTTCTTTTAAGAAGTTGTGAGCAAAACTTGATTTAATCCTTTTTCTCAGAAATTTAATTTGGTCAAAACGAAAAATTTTAAATTTACATTTATTATCAAAATCTGAAGAAGAAAGTTTAGAGCCATCAGATAAAACTGTTACCTTGTTTTGAGAAGTGTGTGCATACTGAGCTATGTTTGTCATTACAGACTCTATGCCCCCTATTTTTGGAGCAAAACATTGAGTGTATATAAGGATCTTAATAGCTAATCTCCTTTAAAATCAATCCTTTTGAGGGAACGGTTGGTCCAGCAAGTCTTCTATCTTTAGCGTCAATTAATTCACTTATCCAATTTATATCTTTATTTTTTGAACCTACTTCTAATAAAGATCCAACCATTATTCTAATCTGTTGATAAAGAAAAGACTGAGCTTTAAATATAAAAATTATTTTTTGATCTACGATATCAATTGAAGCTTCATCAATGGTTCTAATTGGTTTGTTAGCTTGACAACCTTGTGCCCTAAATGAAGAAAAATCATGTTTTCCTAATAAAAACCTAATTGCTTTTCTCATTGAGTCTAAATCTAAAGGTTGTCGAACATGTATGCTAAAGTCATTTTCAATTACTGATGGTGCTAAACTATTAAATACTTGGTAATTATAAATTTTTCTTTTCGCAGTAAAACGTGCATTAAATTCATCATCTACATTTTCAACTTTTGTGATCCTGATCTTTTCAGTGCCAAGATGAAAATTAATTCCATTTAAAATTTGGTAATCATCAAATTTTTTATCTAACTCGAAACTAGCACATTGTCCAATAGCATGAACTCCAGCATCTGTCCGCCCAGCACCTTGTATTGTTTTTTTCTCACCAGAAAATTTGAATATTGCCTTTTCTATTTCACCTTGAATAGTTTTTTCATTTTTCTGAAATTGCCAACCACAATATGGCAAACCATGATATTCAATTGTAAGTTTTATATTAGCCATTATTAATTTTTTCATTTAATTGAAATTGATTATTGCCTAAAACAAATTCTTTAATATTTAATGGCTTCTTTCCTTCGGCTTGAATTTCTAAAATATCTAAACTTTGCTCACTACATGCTACGGTAAGAGGTAAATTAATTATTTTTCCCTCTACGTCCTGTTTATTTGAAATTTTAGCTTTCAAAATTTTGTATCTGTGACCTTTATGTATAAACCACATTGCTGGTGATGGGTAAAAAGCTCTTATTTTTTTTTCAATTATATTTGCTGATAACCCCCAATCTACTTGTGTTTCAGTTTTATTTATTTTTTTTGCGTATGTAGATAGTGAATGATCTTGCTCTTTTAATGACACTTGACCGAGGAAGTATTTTTTTAGTGTGTTAAATAATAACGAGCAAGACTCATAACTAATTTGATCAATTAATTGCTTTCCATCAGTAGTATTCTTTATTTCAATGTCCTGCTGGGCTAATATTGGGCCTTCATCTATTTGATCATTCATTTTCATAATACTAATACCTGTTTTTTTATCATTGTTTTCAATAGCCCTTTGAACAGGCGCTGCCCCTCTCCACTTTGGAAGGAGTGAGGCATGTATATTAATAAAGCCATGTAAAGGTGTATTTAGCCAATTTAATGGAACTATTTTTCCATAAGCAAAAAGTATTGCAGCGTCCGGCTTTAACGATTTAAAATCTTTTAGAGATGTATCATCGAGTTTTTCGGGGGTAAAAACGGGAAGAAGTTGACTCTCTGCCCATTGTTGTACTGGAGTATTATATTTTTTTTGCCCTCTAAATTTTTTTTTTGGATCTTGAGTGTAAATTCCAACTATTTCATAACCGCCAAGGTAAAGTGTCTTTAAAGGAGGAAGGGAAAATTCTGGTGAGCCAAAATAAACAATGCGTTGTTTTTTCATTTAGATTAATTCTTTTTCTTTTTTATACTTTCTCATCTTCCTTATAATGACATCTCTCTTTAAACGACTTAAATGGTCAACAAATAAAATACCATTCAAGTGATCTAATTCATGTTGTATAATTCTTGACTCAAAACCTTTAAACGAAGAGGATTTTTTAGAATTATTTTCATCTAGATATTCTATCTTGATATTTTCAGGACGATCAATATCTGCAAAATGTTCTGGGAAAGATAAACATCCTTCCTCATATGGTACTGTATTTTTTTCTAATGAAATAATTTTTGGATTTATAATTGTAATAGGTTTTTTTTCTTCATCTCTGGAACCGGCATCGAGGACAAATATTCTAATATTTAAACCTATCTGTGGAGCAGCTAAACCTACACCATTTGCAGAATACATAACTTCATACATTTGTTTTATTAATTCTCTGTGGTGATCGTCTACTTGAGGTATAGACACACTCTCTTTTTTTAATATTGGATCAGGTGCATAAATGAGCTTCAACATAGCATTAAATATAGTTTAATTTATAAAGTTATTAGAGACAATAAATCAAAGTTTATTAGTTTAGCTCTAGATAATTTAACCTAAGTTTTTACGAGACTCTAATGCTGCTCCTAAAGTATTGTCATCTAAATAATGGATTTCACTTCCTACAGGAACACCATATGCTAGTTGGGTAATTTTAATATTTTGACTTTCTAGTTTGTCCTTTATAACTAAGGCAGTAGTTTGCCCCTCAATGGTGGCACTAAGTGCTAGAATGATTTCTTGTACTTGATCATTTATAATTCTTTCTTTGAGTTTATTTAAATTTAAATCCTGTTCTGTGAAATTCTTTGAAGCTGATAAAAGCCCTCCAATGACATGATAAAGGCCTTTGTGATATCCTGATCTTTCAAATGCCCATACATCGGCCATGTCTTCAACAATACAGATAGTTGTTTTAAATCTATTTTCTGATGAGCAGATCTTACAAGGGGTGATTACATCTAAAATTCCACAGTTGGTACATTTTTTTACTGCTGATGCAGTATCTTTTACGCTTTCAGCTAAGGGCAGCATGAGTTCTTGCTTATTTTTAATTAAATATAATGCAATTCTTTGTGCGGAGCGCTGACCAATTCCCGGTAACCTTGAAATGAGATTAATTAATTTTTGAAGTTCGTCTTGAGACAATTTAAAATGGCATCTTCATACCTGGTGGAAGGGGTATTCCTCCAGTAATTTTCTTCATTTCTTCAGCTGACATTTCTTCGACTTTTTCTTTAGCTTGATTCAATGCTGCTTTGATCAAATCTTCTAAGACTTCTTTTTCATCTGATGATAGTAAGGATGGATCTATGTCAATAGATTGAACTATTTGTTTTCCATTCATCGTAACTTTAACCATTCCGGCACCAGCCTCTGCTTCAACAGTTTTTGTTTCTAATTCTTTTTGCATTTCTTGCATTTTCGTTTGCATTTCCTGAACTTTTTTCATCATGCCGCCCATATTACCCATCATTGTCATCACCTCTTTCTATTTCTTCTATATCTATAATCTTTGCATTAGGAAATTTAGCAAGAACTTTTTTAAATTCCTCGGTTTCCATTTCTTGATCAATTAATTCTTTTTTATATAAAGACTTAATTTCTTCTAGGGTTACAATTTCTTTTTTTACAATAACTTCAAGTGTGTATTCATTTTTCAAATTTCTATATAACTCCTCACCTCCATTAAAATTTTCATCAATAACATTTATTCTTAATATTTTATTTTCCTCAGAAAATTCAATTATTTCACAATTTTCTATTATAATTCCAGCCATTAATGGAGAGAAGTTTTTCCCATAAAATTGAAAAAAATGTTGGTGCAGATCTATTTTATCTTTTAGGGGTAAATTGGATACTTGATTAACTTTATTTTGAATTACTTGATCAAGATTAGGTGAGGCTGGATTTGTATTTTGATTTATTTCAGGCTTTTTTTTTTCTTCTGAGTCTATTTGTTGGTTATCATGTAATAAAAATGCACACCTAAGAAGTACCATTTCTAATGTTGTGTGAGGTTGAGGAGAAATTTTAATTTCATCGTAACCTTTCATTAAACTTTGCCAAAAAATATTTAATTTACCTTGATCAAATTGAAGAACATACGAAGCAAAATTCTTGTCTTCTTCTGTTAAAAACTCATCATTTAAGAGCTTGTTGTTAATTTTTAATTTACAAGACCAGTTTATTATATTCATTAAGTCTTCAATAACTTTGGTTGTCTCCGAGCCTCTTTGATACATTTCATCAAGCATTGATATTAATTTAGAAAGATCATTATCAAGAACAAATTTTGTTAACTCATATAAATCACTTTGCTTTGCGAAACCTAACATATTGACTATTTCTTCAACTTGTATTTCCTTTTGTGATTTAAAAATATTGGCTTGATCTAATATGCTTAATGAGTCCCTGACGGAACCATCGCTAGCTTTAACAATTATATTTAATGCATCGTTAGAAATAGAAATGTCTTCCTTTTTAGAAATATTTATAAGAAAATTATATAAGGTTTTCTTATCAACACGTCTTAAATCAAATCTTTGACACCTTGATAGAATTGTAATTGGTACTTTAGATATCTCAGTTGTTGCAAATATAAATTTTGAGTGAGGAGGTGGTTCTTCAAGTGTTTTGAGAAGTGCATTGAATGCACTTTTAGATAGCATGTGCACTTCATCGACTATGTAAACTTTATATTTTCCTAATACAGGATTATATTTTACGTTTTCAATAATCTCTCTGGCATTTTCAACACTTGTGTTTGAAGCAGCATCAATCTCTATTACATCTGGGTGTCTATCTTCAGTGATAGCTTTAGCTTGTTCACAATTAGTCAAATCAGGTTTATTATTTTTATCAAATACAGTGCAGTTCAACATTTTTGCTACTATTCTTGCAGTTGTGGTTTTGCCCACTCCTCGGATACCAGTAAAAATATAAGCATTTGGTGTCTTATTCTGTTCTATAGATTTTTGTATGGTCTCAACCAAATACTCTTGGCCGATAAGGTCTTGAAAATTTGAAGGTCTATATTTTAATGCAAGGATATTTGATTGATGTTTCATTACAGGTTCAAAGGAGAATTACACGACCCAACCTCTTATGTTACGGCTGCTTTCTTTCGAACCTGACCGGATTGGCATAAAAAGTTGCCCATGTAATTCTCAAATTATCTTATAACAGTATTAGATAGAAATATGAAGTTATTGTCTTACTCGATAAGGAGATTTTTCAAAAACTCCTAATTTTCTAACTTTTGAACAGTAATGATCCATATCATCAAGCGCAAACTTAGTATTTTCTTGGTCAGGATGTCCTTCAATTTCACAATAAAATTGTGTAATTACAAAATCGGCTCCATAGTTGTAACTTTCTAATTTTATCATATTGACATTATTAGTTGCAAATCCTCCCATCACTTTAAATAGAGAACCTGGTGTATTTTTAACAGAAAATAAAAAAGATGATATATAAGTCTTGTTCTCATCAAATTTCAAGTTTTCATTTTTAGACATTACGTAAAATCTTGTAATATTATTTGTGGAGTTTGCAAAATTTTCATCAATTACCTTTAAGCCATAGATATTACCTGCCAAACTTGAAGCAATCGCAGCGGTATCATATATTTTTTCATCAAAGATTTTTTTTGCTGAACCAGCTGTATCAGCACCGATTAAAATATCTAAGTCCAATTTTTGAATTTTATCACTACATTGCGCCAAGGCTTGTTCATGACTAATTATATTTTTAATATTTTCTATTTTACTATCTGGATGAATTAAAAGCTTATGTTCAACCTTTTGAAAATGTTCAAAGTTAATATGCAAATTAGATTTGGGTATTAGTCGGTGGATATCAGCTACTCTGCCTGCAGCAGAATTCTCGATAGGGATCATAGCGTAATCGACATTTCCTAACTCAGCTTCATTCAAAGCAATTTCAAATGTTTTACAAGGTAATGGCTCTGCTCCAGGAAAAAACTCTTGAACAGCTAAATGACTGTAAGCTCCCTCTACCCCTTGGAAAGATATTTTTTTATTCATCATTAAAAATTAAACGATTTACTCTATCTAAATCCTCTTTTGTATCAACTCCCAAAATTTCTTCTTTTACAATAGAAATTCCAATTTTATTGGTTTCAATAATACGAAGTTGTTCAAGTTTCTCATCAAGCTCTCTTTTAGTTGGATGTAAAGATATAAAATCATATAAAAATTGCTTATGGTATCCATAGACCCCAATATGATGAAAGATATCTTCATTAACTTTTAATTCGTTATTTAAAACTCTAGAAAAATCTAAAGCGCAATTTTTTTTATCAATCAAGACTTTTACTTTTGAATTATTATTAGCTTCATCTAAGTTTATGAATGGACAAGCTAAAGTGCTTATTTGAAATTGTAACAGTCTTTCTTTTAATAAGTTTACATGATTTTCAGTAATAAATGGCATATCTCCTTGGACATTGATGACATACTTAAATTTAATATCTTTCTCTATTTTTTTTAGCGCCTCTCCAATGCGGTCACTTCCAGATAAATGATCAGGATCGGTTATAACATGTTTAAGATCCATTTTTTGACAGTAATTTTTTACCTCTTGGTCACATATAGCTAAGTATAAATTTTCAGTGAAAGCTGATACACGATTATATACATAATGGAGCATTGGTAAGTCTCCAATTTGAGCAAAAGGCTTATTTGGGAATCTAGATGCCTTTAATCTTATGGGTATAATAACTAAAGTATCATTCATTAATGCGACAAATATCCGTTTTAAGTGGTATATTTTTAAACATAGACTTCTCTTTTTAATATGGAAACTAATAAAATTCTAGGGGCAATAATTCTTGCCCTCCTACTCGCTGCTGTATTCTCAAAAGTTGCTGATATGGCTATTCACCCAGAGTTTCCAGATGAATTAGCTTATAAAATTGAAGTCCCTGAAGGAGGTATCTCTTCTGAAATTAAAGAAGAAGTAGATATTTTTGAAGTTCTCCCCGAAATAACACCTATGCTTGCCTCTGCAAATATGGAAAACGGTGAAAAGATTTTTAAAAAGTGTGCTTCTTGTCATACGCAAGTAAAAGGTGGAGAGAATAAAGTAGGTCCCGCAATGTGGGGTATAGTAAATAGGTCAAAAGGGTCTATGGATGGTTTTGCATATTCAGGTGCTTTGGTAGAGTTTGGTGGTGATTGGAATGTTGAAGAACTAAATAAATTTTTATTAAAACCAAAAAAATACATTGCAGGTACCAAAATGAATTATAACGGTATTAAAAAAGACCAAGATAGGGCAGATTTAATAAAATGGCTTAGTTCTCTTAGCGATTAAAGTTTTCATCCCTACAATTTTCAATATCATGTAATTTATGAGTTCTGTTTCATTAGATTCTAATAAATTAAAATCATTGTTTGGTGCATATTACGACAGAAGAATGATACGAATTCTTCTTTTAGGTATTATAAGTGGTTTTCCCTGGGTATTAATCGCAAGTGCGCTTTCTTTATGGCTAAAAGAAGAGGGCCTAAGTAGAAGCACAATTGGTTGGGCTGGGCTTATTTTTGGTGTATATGCTTTCAATTTTTTATGGGCTCCAATAATTGATCGATTAAGACTTCCTTTTTTAACTAATAAATTGGGTCACAGAAAATCAATAATAATGTTGATGCAAACTGTCATTTTAATTTGTCTAATTATATGGAGCGCTTTAGAGCCAACTCAAAACTTAGCCTTAATTATTGGAGTAGGATTGGCTATTGCTATTTCATCTGCAACTCAAGATATAACAATTGATGCTCTGAGAATTGAACAAATAAAAAAAGATGAAACTTCAAGCATGGCTGCAGGTGCAGCAATGGCTGTTGTAGGATGGTGGACTGGTTTTAAGCTTGGAGGGTTTATTTGTCTTGAAATAGCTGAAAGACTTGAAATATCAGGTGTGGAACAATATTGGCAAGTTACATTTATTTTTTTAATGGCCATTATAGTTCTATGTAATGTAGGTTTAACCTTTATTCCCGAGTCTAATAAGGAGAGATTTCAAGATATTACAAATACAGATACTTCAAATTCAAATGTTAATAGTGTTAGAAATGCAGGATATTTATTTGCCTCTATAGGGGTTATATGCTTTTTAACTGGAAAGTTCTTTGAAAAAATTTGGTTTACGAATGGGGGATTAACATTTGTTATTTTAGGTGGAACATTTTACCTTTTCTCGTTTTACATACAAAAATTTGGTGAAGATAATCCTATTTCACAAACCCTGTACTATTTAAATAATGTAGTAGCAAACCCTTTAAATAGTTTTTTTAACATTAATGGTGTAAAAATAAGCATAGCTATTCTTGCTTTTGTATTTTTATTTAAAATTGGTGAAGCTTTTTTAGGAAGAATGAGTTTAGTATTTTACAAAGAAATAGGCTTTTCAAAGGGTGATATTGCTATTTTTTCAAAAGCATTAGGTTGGATTACGACCATTGTATTTACTCTAATCGGGGGAGCTATCGCCATGAGATCAGGTATTTTTAAAACATTAATAATCGCAGGTATTGCAATGGCTGCCACAAACATTTTATTCTCTATTCTCGCCTGGGTAGGTCCATCAAAATCCCTCTTTGCTTTTGCAGTTATATTGGATGACTTAGCAGCTGCATTTGCAACAGTTGCTTTTGTTGCATTTATTTCCTTATTAGTTGATCGCAGTTTTACTGCTACACAGTATGCCTTATTAGCATCTGTTGGAACAGCAGGAAGGACTCTATTGGCATCCTCCTCAGGAGCTCTAGTAGATGGATTGGGTGGTGACTGGGGATTATTCTTTATTATAACAGCTCTAATGGTTGTCCCTTCTTTGATTTGTTTAATGCTAATTAAAAATAAAATTAAATTTAATAGTTCTAATTAATTATAGAAGACGATAATTTATTATAACCGGCTGTAAACCCAGACAGTGAATATGTTATAGTGGCTTCTCTATTATCAAGCAGTAATATTTTTATATTTATTTGATTTCCAGCTTTAAAAAAATTAACAAAATTTTCTCCAATTATTTCTGCAACAAAACAGGCACTTTGATTACAAAAAGCATAATTTAATTCTAAAGGATCTTTTTCATCTATTTGTAATGAGACTGGGCTTTTTAAATTTACTGCATGAGGAAAGGCTATTTGCATCTGAGTTAAATTATCAGGATTAATAGTTATTGATAAATAACTAACAACTTCTTCTGAATTTGGGTCAAATACTAACTCTCTTAAATCACAAATTTTTTGTTGTTGCTCTTCTACACATGTAAATTGCCAAGCTTCAAAATTTTCTTGTTCTAAAATATGGCTATCAGCAAATAAAGCTCCGATTAGTGAAAAATATATAAGTATAATTCTCATACAAAAAGCATACATAATGTAAATTTTTATCCAATAAAGAAATTATTAGTTTTTTAATTCTATTTGAATAATTTCATTATTGGAGCCTATCCTAATTTTCGGACCCCAAGTAGCTGATCCAGAGCTTACGTACAAATGATTTTTTTTATTTTTATACAGACCATAATTTTGAGGAAATTGAAGTTTTACAACAAAATTAAAAGGGAAAATTTGTCCATTATGAGTGTGCCCTGAGAGCATTAAATTAGCATTATTAGATACTTTTTTCCAAATAGATGGTTTATGAACTATTAAAAGATTGAATAAATCTTTTTGTGAGAGTTTCTCAACATACTCAATTTTTGATTTATTTGTAATATTGTCAGAGAGTCCTATCATATTTATTCCGTCTAATTGCAATGACTCATTCTCTAAAATTTTTATTCCAACTGATTTTAAATCCTGAAGATGTTCTTTATGATTTTGAATATAGTATTCATGATTTCCGGTGACAAAGAATATAGGCTTTTCTATTTTTTTTAGTTCATAAATATCATTGATTTGAAAGGCACTACTGTCAATTAAATCCCCCCCGATCACCAAGAAATTAAAGTCGAGTAAGTTAATTTTAGATACTAATTTTTTTAATGAGGAGGGATGATTTGAGCCTATATGAACATCACTAATAAATACAAATTTAATACTTTTATTAATAAGTTTTGACTCGAATAATAATTTTTTTATCTTCAATTTTTTAGAATTCATATACCCATAGATAATTGCTGGTATTTGTATAAAGAAAAAAATAATTACTAATTGGTAGTTAATTAAAATTTGAAAATAACTGAGTGCTACTAGAGGTAAGATAATAAAAAAGGATACTGTTCCAATTCCAAATCCTTCATATACAAAAAAACTTTATTATTTTATTTGTACTTTTGGATCTAAAATAATATAGACAAAGCGTAAAAACTACTGAGGTTGCGAGTAATGACTCATGTAACTTTGAAGGGTAACCCAACCAAGATGATAGAATATCAAACGGAAAGATGAAAATTAAATATGAAATTACGAATAATATTACTAAAGATATCAAGGCTCTAACTATTTTTTTTACTTTTATCAAAATAAAAAAGCATCAATCCTGCAGATATGACTATTAATATTCCAATATAATTATATAGAGTAGGTAGCTGTCTAAAAATAATCCAGCCTAATAACACACCAAAAATTATCTGAATATAACTTGATAGGCCAAATACTGAAGAAGGAAGTGTTCGAGATCCATAAATTACTGCACTAATACCAAGACCAGCAAATACACCGCCAAGAAAAGATAGAATTAAATGGCTAAAAGTCATTGTTTCAAGGTGAAACTTTATAGAAAATAGAAAAATTATAACACTTACAATCATACTAAAAAATGCTGCTGAATATGAAGACGTTAAATAGTTGTATTTTCTTGTGATTAAATGAGTAATAGCAATACAAAAAGCGCCTAAAAAGACATATAAAACTCCTAAGGCTGAGACAATGTTAGTGCCGAATGGCTCTGCTGAAATAACAACACCTAAAAAACCAATTAAAATAGCTAAGACTCTTACTATATTGATATTATCACTCAGAAAAAAATGAGACATCACAAGTAACATTAAAGGAGAAGTAAATAAAACTGGATAAACCACTGAAAGTGGCAATAACAAAACCCCTTTTAAAACAAATAGAAATCCGATTGTATGAACAATTCCTCTTATAACTTGGAAAGTGTAATTTTGGTTCTTATAAAAATGAAAACCATGATTTTTACAGATAAAAAAAAGAAGTGGTATTAGAGAAAATAATGCATTTAAAAATAATAATTGTAAAACAGAATAGGTTTCACCTAAAATTTTAATCACGGCGTCCATTGACACCAAAAAAAGAAAACCAGTAAAAGAAATAGCCGAAGGAAGAATAAATTTTTTATCTAACATTTATAAACAAATTGGAACATTATTCTTTTTTTAATGAAACACACTTTAAATCGTATGACCATTTTTTATTATATTCCTTATAAGATATTGAAAAAACTAGATCTAAATTATCTTTGATTGATATAGAAGATATATAATCATCTGTATTGTAATCAAAAACTAAATTTAAAAGTTCTTTTTCAACTAATTGATATTTTTTTTCATCAAAACTACTAAACATAAAGATATTGTCACTTTTTTGATTCTTGATGATATTTAATTGGGTACCAGAAACCTTTTGTTTGCAATCAAAGTACTTAAGTGCATTTATGTTTTTATCACAAATACAAGCAAGAGGAAATTTTTCTAAAATATCAGCAAATAACAAATTAGGAAGAATTAAAGAAAAAATAATGATAATATTTTTCATAATATTTAATTGTATACATCATGTTAAATAAACAGTTAATCACAATAATTATTTTTTGTGGAATTAGTTTTGCTGTTATTAGACTTTTACTTGAGTCTTATTTTCCTGGCGGCCTATCTCTTTGAATGAATTTAATAGAAATAAAGTATGGAAAAAAATTCAATCTAGTGGTGATGAACTTCAAACCCTTTTAAAACCATCTCGATATCATCCAAATGGTAGAAATGCATATGCACATATAGCTCTTAGTATTAAAGAAAAATTTGGACAGAGCTACAAAGACATATCTGATGACAAGGTTGATGAGATAATCTTGCACATAGAATATTTATTAAAAACACCTGATTAAATTAACTTGATTTTTTTTTTATAAATAATAATTGTATCTCTAAAATTATGCCAAGAACAAAAAGTTTAGCAACGCTCATCCAACATTATGGTAATGAGAGAATATTCAAACCAAATGCAAATAAAATCCCATCTGTATATAAAATATTAAATAGAGAAGTTTTTAATAATCGTTTAAAAAAACCATTTATTAGTATTAGAAGAATACACGGCGCTCTTGGATTATTTGACTTTAATCCATATGCTACAAAATATTGCTATAAAATAACTCTTCATAATAAATTTAAAAATTTTCAAGAGTTTGTAGAAATACTGGGTCACGAAATGGTTCATTATTATCAAAAGTTAGTACTGAAACAAAATTCAGCAAAACATAATAAAGAATTTTACAGTTTTAAGAAAAAATTTAAAAAAATAGGATTAGAATTAAAACGTATTTACCGTTAATTATTCATTTTTAAATCTTCTATTAAGTAAAATTTTTATTTCTTTTTTTGGTGGACTCCCATTTATAATCTTTATGATAGAGTTTATTATTGGAAGCTTACCAATTATTATTTTTTTATTTTTTTTTATAGATAGGCAGCTGTTTAGTCCTTCTATGGTCTTAAAACGAGGTATTATTTTATTTTTACTTTTTTTAGCAAAACTAAAACCAAAATTATAGTTTCTTGATTTATTTGAGCTACATGTAAGGATTAAATCTCCTATTCCACCAAGGCTATAAATCATATTCTCGTTTAAATTTAGATATTTTATCATGCTTTTTATTTCAGCTACGCATCTTGTTATATATGCTGATCTAGCATTTTGACCTAATGACTCTGCATCAATGATACCTGCCCCAATAGCATATATATTCTTAATTATACCAAGAAACTCAAGAGTCTTTAAACCCTCTGAATAATAAATTCTAATATTTGTATCTTTAAAAATATTGCCAATGTTTTTATTGACTTTTTGACTTGATAGACTGAGTGCAGTGGGTTTTCCATATAACACCTCATCTGCAAAGCTTGGTCCAGATAAAAAATGATAATTATTAATATTTAGTTTTTTTGTTATCAGATTTGAAATGAATTCTCCATTTTTACTGACTCCCTTTGAGCATATTACTAAATTATGAATTTTTTGATTTTTAAAATAGTCTTCGCAAAATTTATCAAATGCACTTGCAGGTAAAATATAAAAAATATAATGATAATCTTTAGTAATAAAGCTGCCTGATATAGACTTAAGCTTTGTGGATAATTTGAAATTTTTATAGTACTTATGGTTGATTTTATTTGAATTTATTTTGATAGACAAACTCTTGTCTCTTGTCCAAAGATAAACCTTATTATTGTTTTTTGAGAGAACATTTGCAATTGCTGTTCCCCAAGCACCAGCACCAACTACTAAAATTTTTTTAGACATCTATTAAAATTAATATTATTTAGAATGTTCATCTTACTTGGATGTTTTGAATTAGAAAGAACAATATATTTGTCTAAGTCAATATTAAACTAAAGAATATTAACTAAAAACTAAGAAAATAGTCTTACCCTCCCTTTACATTTTTGATTTTATATATGATGTTCATAGGTAATGTACGACGTGTTAATTATAGGTGGTGGTATAAATGGTGTAGGCATAGCTAGAGATGCTGTAGGGAGAGGTTTAAATACTTGCCTCATTGAAAAGGGTGATATTGCGTCACAAACTTCTTCATGGTCTACTAAATTAGTCCATGGGGGTATAAGATATTTAGAAAACTATGATTTTAAATTAGTCAGGGAGTCTCTGAAAGAAAGAGATATTATAAAAAAAATTGCTCCCCACATTACGAAACCAATAAAATTTGTTTTACCTCATGTTCCAAGTTTAAGGTCAAGTTGGATGATAAGAATAGGATTATTTTTGTATGATAGGTTGGGTGGCAAATCCTCCTTTGAGAGATCAAAATTTATTTATTTAAATCAACAATTTGATGAAAACCCATTAAAGGAAAATTTTAAAAGTGGATATATGTACTCTGACCTGTTTGTTGATGACTCGAGACTAGCTCTACTTAATGCTGAAGATGCGATCAATAGAGGTGCAAAGATATATGTCAATACAAATATTACTAAAGTTATAAGGGATAATGAATACTGGTCAGCTTATTTGGAGAATGGAGAAATTTTAAAATCAAAGGTAATTATTAACGCAACGGGTCCTTACACAGTTTCGGTTTTAAATAATATTTTTGGGATTAAATCAAAAAAAAAGTTGAGACTTGTCCAAGGAAGCCACTTAGTAGTAAAAAAAATATATAACGGTGAACAAGCATATATACTTCAATTAAGTGATAAACGTATAATTTTTATGATACCCTATAAAAAAAATTATACTTTAATTGGCACAACTGATCATGAAGTGAAAAGTTTTGAGAACCCAAAGATTACTGATCAAGAAAGAACCTATCTAATTAATTCAGTAAATTCGTTCATAAAAAAGAAAATAAATAACAATGATATTATATGGACATATTCAGGAGTAAGACCATTGATTGAAGATAATAATCAAAAAGCTTCAAAAATTTCAAGAGACTACGCTTTTGAAATTGATGATATTAAAGGAGCACCGATAATTACTGTTTTTGGTGGAAAGCTTACAACATATAGAAAACTCTCTGAAAAAGTTATGGAAAAATTATCAAAGTACCTTAGCTTCTCAAGCAAATCATGGACTTACAATGAGTTACTACCGGGTGCAAATAATAATGAAATAGACAATACAAATATTTCAGAGAAAATAATTGGACGTCTTGTTGAAACTTATGGAAATAAAATATCAAAACTTAACAAGTATTATAATGAATTTGAAACTGGTGGAGAGTTGATTTTTGGTGACTTTTATGAATTTGAAGTAAAATATCTCATTAAAGAAGAAATGGCTCGAACTTCAGAAGATATCCTTTTTAGGAGAACAAAGCTTGGAATTAATTTTCCCAAAGAAGCAAAGGATAAATTAGAAATTATTTTAAAAAGACACCTTTAGTACTTATGATATTATACAAAGGTGAAAAAATTTATTCTATCAATTGATCAAGGAACAACTTCTACACGTTCAATCATTTTTAATAAAAATTTTGAAATTATCTCTAGTGATCAATTAGAATTTAAGCAGTACTTTCCAAAAGATGGTTGTGTAGAACACGATCCAGAGGAGATATTTAATTCTGTTATACAAACCTCACAAAATGCGATTAAGAAAGCTAATGCTAATTCAGGCCAGATATTGGGCATAGGAATAACTAATCAAAGGGAAACTGTTGTCGTATGGGATAAGCAAACAGGTAAACCTATTTATAGAGCTATTGTTTGGCAAGACAGAAGAACAGTAAATTATTGCAAAGACTTAACTAAAAAAGGATTTGCAAAAAAGATCCAAAAAATAACTGGTCTTGTAATTGATTCATATTTTTCAGCTACTAAAATTAAATGGATACTCGATAACATAGAGTTATCAAAAAAACTTTTAAAAGAAGATAGGCTTTTATTTGGAACTATAGATACTTGGCTGCTTTGGAAGTTAACAAATGGGAGGTCTTATTTTACTGAGGCCACAAATGCTTCGAGAACTATGCTATACGACATCAAAAAAAACTGCTGGTCAAAAGAGTTACTTAAAATTTTCAATATTCCTCGTAAAATTCTTCCTACGGTTAAAGATAGTGCAGACGATTTTGGTTATACAACTTTTTTTGGAGATAAAATTAACATAGGAGGCATTGCTGGTGATCAACAAGCCGCAACAATTGGTCAAGCATGTTTTAAACCAGGATCTATTAAGTCTACATATGGCACTGGCTGCTTTATGATCATGAATATCGGACAGAAACCAAAAATTTCAAAAAACAATTTACTTACAACAATTGCATATAGAATTAACAATAAGACTACCTACGCCTTGGAGGGTTCAATTTTCGTTGCTGGTGCTGCAATTCAATGGCTAAGAGACTCCCTTAAAGTTATAAAAACGGCACAAGAAACAGAGGTTTTATATTCCCAAAGCGATCATAGCCAACAAATCTATTTTGTTCCTGCTTTTGTAGGTTTAGGAGCTCCATATTGGGATGGTGAAGCAAGAGGAGCTATTTTTGGCATGACAAGAAATACAGGAATAGCTGAATATGTTAAAGCTGCTATAGATAGTGTTGCATATCAAACTAAAGATTTGATAATTGCAATGGAAAAAGATAGTGGCTTACCTATTAAACAAATTAAAGTTGATGGCGGAATGGTGACAAATGAAAAATTTCTACAATTTTTATCGAATATTTTAATCCTAAATTGTGATAGACCAAAAATAACTGAGACGACTGCATTGGGGGCAGCTTATCTTGTAGGGCTATCTTCAAAAATTATCAAGAATACAGAAGAAATATCAAAAAAATGGCAAAGTGAAAAAATATTTAAACCAAGACTTCATAAAAAGGAAGTTAAGTATCTTTATCAAGGATGGATAAAGGCTGTAAAGAAGACTACTACAAAAAAGAATAGCAAATAAAATTATATTTTGATATTTATGTTACATGCGCATAAATATTGAAATTGGTGATATAGAAGCATTTATTGAACTAACTGAAACAAATTCATTTGCTAAGGCGGCAAATAATTTAAATTTATCTCAACCTGCGCTCTCAAGAAGAATTCAGAAATTAGAACACGAGTTAGGAACTACCCTTTTTGATAGAACCACAAGAAAAGTTCAATTATCTTACTCTGGAAGAAATTTTTATGATCGAGCTAGAGGTATTATAGAAGCAGTTAAAACAGCAACCAAAACACTTAATGAAAAATATAGCTTTCCATCAATAATTAAAATTGGGGTAGTGCATTCAGCTCTCAGAAATATATTATTTTCTACCTTAAAATCTTTTAAAGAAATTGAACCTAGATGTAAAGTTCAAATCATTGAGAGATCATCAAATAATGTTGTTGATAGTGTTTTAGGAGGAGAGTGTGATTTTGGTATCAATTTTACAGGTATTCAAGAGCCAGGAATTAATTTTGAAAAACTATTTGTGGAAGATTACGTAGTTGCATTTCCCAAAGGAGATGAGTTAGAGAGAAAAAGAAAAGTAAAACTATCAGAAATCAAAGATCGAAATTTTATATCAATTTGGAAAGGTTCAGGAAGTAGAATTTATATTGAAAATGCTCTAGCACTTCAAAAAGAAGATATGGATTGGGCTTATGAAGTAAGACATATTCCTACTGCTTTGAATATGGTAGAACAAGGGCTAGGGATAACATTAGCCCCAAAACTGGCTATTTCTAAAGACTATACATCTTTATCGTTTAGACCTCTTATAGATCCATCTGTAACCAGAACAATTGGCTTAATTAAAAGATCCGGAAGAGATCTTAGTTATGACTCTCAAAAATTATATGACTTACTAAAAGATAAATTTAAAAGATAATTAATCAGTATTATGCATAAAAAAATGTACTAATTGGTGATATTAATTAGTTATTATGTCAGTTAATAGTTTTCAGATTTTAGACAGGTTTACTCTAAACGGAAAGGAATATAACTTTTATAATTTATCCTTATTAGAAGATGAATTTCCAAAACTAAAAACTCTCCCTAAATCAAAAAAAATACTTATTGAAAATTTGCTAAGATTAGAAGACGGTGAAGATGTCAACGTAAATCTAATTAGAAATGTTTTGGAAAACCCAGAAAAAAAACATGAAGTATTTTTTCTTCCATCTAGAGTTTTAATGCAAGATTTTACTGGTGTACCTGCGGTTGCAGACTTAGCAGCAATGCGTGATGCCGTCTCAGAAAAAGGAAAGGACCCTTCCAAAGTAAATCCCATGTCACAAGTTGATTTGGTAATAGATCATTCAGTAATGGTTGATTATTTTGCTAGTCCAAAGGCGTTTCAAAAAAACGTTGATATGGAATTTGGAAGGAATATAGAGAGATATGAATTTTTAAAATGGGGACAACAAGCTTTTAAAAACTTTCGGGTTATCCCTCCTGGTACAGGAATATGTCATCAAGTTAATTTAGAGTATTTAGCGGAAGTTGTATGGAGTTCAAAGCAAAATGAAAAAAATTATTTATATCCTGACACATTAGTTGGAACCGATAGTCATACGACTATGGTAAACGCACTAGGGGTGCTTGGTTGGGGAGTAGGTGGCATTGAAGCCGAAGCCGCTATGCTTGGTCAATCTGTATCTATGCTTTTACCGGAAGTGGTTGGTTTTGAAATAATGGGAAAGATGAATGAGGGTGTTACAGCAACAGACCTAGTTCTTACAATTGTTCAAATGCTCCGAGAAAAGGGCGTGGTTGGAAAATTTGTTGAATTTTATGGTGACGGTTTAAAAAATTTATCACTTGCTGATAGAGCTACTATTGCCAATATGGCTCCAGAGTACGGTGCAACCTGCGGGTTTTTTTCAGTTGATGAAGAGACCATTAAATATTTAAAGTTAACTTCTAGAAGCTCAGATCTGATAGATATTGTCGAAAAATATCATAAAATTCAAGGTTTATGGGCTGATGATACTTGTGATTACAACGACACTATACATTTGAATCTTGAAAAAGTTCAAGCATCTTTAGCTGGGCCTAAAAGACCTCAAGATAGAATTAATTTAGAGAGTGTGAATTTAAATTTTAAAGAATTTTCAAAGAACAAACCTGTTGAAAAGGAAGTAAAAAATCACAATTACAAAATGCAAGATGGAAATGTAGTTATTGCTGCTATTACTTCATGCACCAATACCTCAAACCCAGATGTTTTAGTTGCAGCAGGACTAGTTGCAAAAAAAGCTTGTGAACTAGGATTACAAGTAAAGCCTTGGGTCAAAACATCATTGGCACCTGGTTCAAAAGTTGTTACTGATTATTTGGATAAATCTGGCTTAAATAAATATTTAGATCAATTGGGTTTTCATTTAGTAGGTTATGGATGCACTACATGTATTGGAAATTCAGGCCCTCTAGAAGAAGACATTGCGGAGTGTATTGCAAAAAATGATTTAACAGTAGCTTCTGTACTTTCAGGGAATAGAAATTTTGAGGGAAGAGTTAATCCACATGTTAAAGCAAACTATCTTGCTTCACCCCCTCTAGTTGTTGCCTACGCATTAGCTGGATCTGTGTATACAAATTTAACAAAGGACCCCTTAGGTATTGATAAAAATGGTAATGAAGTTTTCTTGAAAGATATATGGCCAAGTAATAATGAAATTCGAGATGCAGTTGAAAAAAATGTCTCACCTGAAATGTTCAAAAAACAATACTTAAACGCTTTAGATGGACCAAAAGAATGGCAAAGGATTGATACATCTACAGGGGACTTATTTAAATGGAACTCTTCTTCAACCTATGTGCAGCAACCCCCTTTTTTTACTGGTCAATCTGATGATAAAGAAATTATACCAATTGAAAATGCGAGACCCTTATTGCTTTTGGGGAATAGTGTTACTACAGACCACATTTCACCCGCAGGTGCTATTAAAGCAGAAAGTCCTGCGGGAAGCTATTTTATGGAGAGACAAATACTACAAAATGATTTTAATTCGTATGGCGCCAGAAGGGGTAATCATGAGGTAATGGTTAGAGGCACTTTTGCTAATATAAGAATTAAAAATAAGTTACTGTCAAATGTAGAAGGGGGCTACTCAATTCTAGAACCTGAAAAAAAGAAAATGAGTGTCTATGAAGTTGCTAAAGAGTATGCAAAAAGATCTGAAAACGTTGTTGTTTTTGCAGGACAAGAATATGGAACTGGCTCCTCTAGGGATTGGGCAGCAAAAGGAACAAAACTATTAGGCATCAAGGCCGTTATAGCAGAGAGCTTTGAAAGAATACATCGATCAAATCTAGTTGGAATGGGGGTACTTCCAATACAACTTAATAGCCATAAACTCAATGATCTAAATATAAAATCTTCCGACCTTGTAGATGTAAGACTAGATAATGAAATTAAACCCCTACAAGATTTGGAAGTGTCCATTAAAAGTGACGACAATGTTAAAGTTTTAGAATGCACTTTAAGGATTGATACTGTCAACGAACTTCAATACTACAAAGCTGATGGTATATTAAATTTTGTTTTGAAAAATATTCTGAAAAATTAAATTATTTTTGGATTTTCTAACAACTCTTTTAAGTTTACTAAAAAAGTTACTGCTTGCTTTCCATCAATAAGTCTATGGTCATAACTTAATGCTATATACATCATCGGCTTAATAACAATTTTCTTTTTTACCACAATTGGTCTTTCTATTATTGAGTGCATACCTAATATAGCACTTTGTGGAGGATTAATTATGGGTGTACTCATCATTGAGCCATATATTCCTCCATTTGTAATTGAAAAAGTTCCACCTGATAAATCACTCATTGCAAGTTTATTTGAATTTGCCTTATTGGATAAATCAAAAATAGCTTTTTCAATATCTGCATTAGATAAATTTTCTACATTTCTTATTATTGGAACAACCAACCCTTTTTCTGATCCTATGGCTATTCCTATATCAAAATAATTTTTATAAATAATTTTATTTTCATGAATTTCTGAATTAATTTCAGGTATTGCTTTTAAGACTTCGGTACATGCTTTAACAAAAAAAGACATTATACCAAGTTTCACACCATATTTTTTTTGAAAGTGTGCTTGCTCTTTTTTTCTGAGAGCCATGATTGCTGACATATCAACTTCATTAAATGTTGTAAGAATTGCAGCTGTGTTTTGAGCATCTTTTAATCTTCTTGCAATGGTCTGTCTGAGTTTAGACATAGGAATAATTTTTTCATTTGCTGATCCTTGTTCTTTGTCAAAATTCGGAAGGTTGTCATCTTTATCACCAATTTCCTTTGATTTTTTAACAATATTAGGCTTATCAACTGGTGATGTAGCCTGCTCTTTAAACTCTTTAGTTTCAGTAGTTTGATTTGTCTTAGTTTCAGTAATTTCTTCGGTCGTGATCTGATCAGATATTTCAGCAATTGATTGACCTACGTTCACTGTGGCTCCAACAGGTGTAATTATTTTTGTTAATGTTCCAGAAGTTTGAGCAGGTATTTCAATCGTAATTTTTTCTGTCTCTATTTCAGCTAAATTATCGCCAGATTTAAAACTGTCACCTTCTTTAATTAACCAAGATGTCAGTGTTCCCTCAATTATGGACTCGCCAAGCTCAGGTACTGTAATATTTTTCATTATTCTTTTGGTAAGTTTTTAAATTTCATAAAACTGACACCACTTCTTTCTTTTATAACACTTTTTAATGATGATTTAAGAGCTAATTCTTTAATTAGTAACTGATTAGTAATATGCCTTTTTGATATCCCTGTTGCTGGAGCTGCAGCAGCACGTCTCCCCACATAATGAACTTTATTAGATAAATTGTTTTTAACCAAAACATGTCTGATACGACTTTTAACAAAACTCCATGTTCCCATATTTTTTGGTTCTTCTTGAACCCATAAAATCTCACAATCCTTATGTTTTAATATAACATCCCCGATGGCATCAAAAGGGAATGGATAAATTTGCTCAATACGCACAATTTTTACATCCTTAATTTTATTTTTTGTTCTGAAGTCATCTAACTCGTAAAATATTTTGCCTGTGCAAAATATTACTCTTTTAGGATCTTTTATTTCATCCTCTATAATACGATGAAATGATGAACGTCCAGTAAATTCATCAATAGAAGAAACATTATTTGGATGGCGAAGTGTAGATTTAGGGGTGAATACTATTAGAGGCTTTCTGAAATTTCTATGTATTTGCCTTCGTAGAGCATGAAAGTAACTCGCAGGTGTAGTGCAATTTAATATCTGAACATTATCTTCAGCTGCCATTTGAAGAAATCTCTCAATTCTTGCACTTGAATGTTCCGGGCCCATGCCCTCATGACCGTGCGGTAAAAGTAAAACTAATCCGCTCATTTGCATCCATTTCCTCTCACTAGAGGTGATAAATTGATCAATTATAATTTGAGCTCCATTAGCAAAATCTCCGAATTGTGCCTCCCATAAAACGAGAGTGTTTGGATCAGCTAATGTGTATCCATATTCAAAACCTAAGACTCCTAATTCTGATAAAAAACTATCAATCACCTCAAATTCTTTTTGTTTTTTAGATATATGATTAAGAGGTATATAGCGCTCTTCTGTTTTTTGATCATAAAAAACAGAGTGTCTTTGGCTAAAGGTTCCTCTTCCTGAGTCCTGTCCTGCAAGTCGAACTCTGTAGCCCTCTTTTAATAGAGCGCCAAATGCCAAAGCTTCAGCAAAAGACCAGTCAATGCCCTTTCCTGAATTGATTGAGTTCAATCGAGATTTATTAAACTTTTCTAATTTTGGATGAAGGTTGAATTCTTTTGGAGTCTGAGAAATTTTTAAACCAATGTCTTTCAAAGACTTTTCTGACTCTGCTGTTCTTCCTCTTCTCAGAGGATCTTTTGGAGCACGACTTAATCCACTCCACTGACCACCCATCCAGGATTTAGTTTTTAGCTTATAATTTTTCGCTTTTTCAAATTTTTTTTCAAGATCCGCCCATATTCGATCTTTGATAAAATCTACTTGTTTTGTATTAACTATTTCTTGGTTTATAAGTTTGTCGGCATAAATACTGGCAACAGTTTTTTTCTTTTTAATAGTTTGATACATTAATGGTTGAGTAAATGAAGGTTCATCACCCTCGTTATGTCCATGCTTTCTGTAACAAAACATATCTACGAGTGTGTCTTTTTTAAAAGTATTTCTAAATTCTGTTGCAGCTCTTGATGCTAAAACCACTGCTTCTGGATCATCTCCGTTAACATGCAAAATAGGGGATTGAACAACTTTTCCTATTTCTGATGAATAAGGAGCTGACCTACTGTACTGAGGGCTTGTTGTAAATCCAATTTGATTGTTAATAATAAAATGAATTATTCCACCAATTCTGTATCCATTTAATTGAGACATTGCGAAAGTTTCAGCAACAATACCTTGTCCTGCTATTGCAGCGTCACCGTGAATTAATAGTCCTGAAACTTTTGAATTATTTTTATCTTGAATAATAGTCTGTTTAGCCCTTATTTTCCCAGCAACTACTGGATTTACTGCCTCTAAATGTGAGGGGTTTGCTGCCATACTGACATGAATTATATTCCCTCCAAAACTTCTATCAGAGCTTGCACCTAGGTGGTACTTAACATCACCCGATCCTTGATCGCTAAGAGCATTTTCTCCACCGTGAATAAACTCACTAAAAATTTGAACATGCGGTTTTTTTACAATATTTGCCAAAATGTTCAGTCTTCCTCTATGTGCACACGCAAAAGAAAAATCTTCAACGCCATATTCTGATGATCTTTTTAGGATCTGTTCAAGTGCTGGTATTGTTGACTCAGCACCTTCAAGCCCAAATCTTTTTGTGCCTCTATACTTCGTATCTAAAAATTTTTCAAAATATTCTGCATTGATTAATCTCTCCAATATCGTTCTTTTCCCCTTAGGGGTTAAAAGCATATCTTTTTTTTCTTCAATTCTGTCTTTTAACCATTTGTATTCCTCAGCAGATTGAATGTGTTTATATTCGATTGCTAAGGTTCCAGAATATATACTCTGGAGTTTTTCGAAAACTTCTCTTACAGTGGCCTTCTGAAAACCCAAATAACCAAATAAGAAAATTTTACGATCATAATCCTTTTCTTGAAAACCATAATACTCTGGGTCTAAGCCTGATGGACTATTTTTAATCATTAAACCTAAAGGGTCTAAGTCAGCAATTAGGTGGCCTATTTCTCTGTAGGCTCTGATCATCATTACTAGTCTTAAAGAGTCAGTGATTGCTTGATCAATTGAAGTTTGATTAAAGTCTTTATCTCTTGAGGTTTTTGACCAATCAATTTTTTGATAGTCTGCTAAAATAGAAATTTCTTCTGGCGCGAGGGTATCAAAAAAATTATGCCAACTTTTATCAACAAGATTAGGGTCTTTTATGTAATCTTTATAAATAGAAATAACTTGAGAAACATTATTGGTTGTGAGAAATGAATTATAAGATCTCATTAATAAGATAATGTATACGCTTATCTCATAAAAAAGTCATTTTATTTTTAATTATAAAAGCTTATCGACTGCTGATACTAATCCTTGAACAGATTTAACAGATTTTTTTAGCATTAACTTTTCTTTAGAGGTGAGTTTTACCTCAATAATTTTTTCAATTCCTTTTTTTCCAATAATTGTAGGAACGCCCATATACATATTGCTAAGACCATATTGACCATTAATAAATGCTGCGCAGGGTAATATTTTTTTTTGATCGAATAAAAATGCCTCTGCCATCACAATGGCTGAACTTGCAGGTGCATAAAAAGCAGATCCTCTTTTAAGTAATTTCACTATCTCTCCTCCACCCATTCTTGTTCGATTGACTATTTTTTCAATTTTTGAGTAAGGAAATTTTTTAAGCTTTAGGAAGTCCATTAAAGGCACCCCTCCAATTGTTGTATAGTTAATAAGAGGAACCATGTCATCTCCATGTCCTCCTAATACAAATGTTTCAACATCATTCACAGAAACGTTCAAAGCATCTGATAAGAAATATTTCATTCGAGAAGAGTCTAATACTCCAGCCATGCCAACACACATATTTTTTGGAAGTTTAGAATATTTTTGAAGTACGTATACCATTGCGTCTAAGGGGTTTGTGATACAAATAACAAATGCTTTTGGGGCATATTTTTTTATATCTAGAGCTATTTTTTTAATTATTTTCCCATTGGTCTCTAAAAGATCATCCCTGCTCATTCCAGGTTGACGAGGTAAACCAGCAGTTATGATAATGACGTCAGATCCCTTCATTTTGGAAAAATCATTTGTGCCCTCTATCGACCTTGTAAAACCTTCAACGGCAGAAGATTGGCTGAGATCTAGGGCTTTTCCTTGGGGCATTCCTTTTACAACATCTATTAGTGTTACATTTCCGAGTTTTTTTAAAGCGGCTAAATGTGCGAGAGTACCGCCGATATTTCCAGCGCCAATCAGTGAAATTTTATTCACTTATTATCCATTTTGGATATTTCATGCTTTATTTCAGCTATAGCTTTAGCTGGGTTTAATCCTTTCGGACAGGAATTGGTACAATTCATGATTGAGTGACATCTATATAGTTTAAGACTATCATCCAACTCATTCAACCTTTCTTTTTTCTCTTCATCTCTACTATCTTTTATCCAGCGGTTTGCTTGAAGTAACACAGCAGGTCCTAAATATTCATCTTCATTCCACCAATAACTTGGACAAGAGGTACTACAAGAAAAGCACATTACACATTCCCATTTGCCATCTAGCTTATCTCTATCTTCGACTGACTGTATATTTTCTCTTTCATTATTTGGAGATTTTTTATTTAACCATGGCTTTATAGATTTAAATTGTTCGAAAGCTTTTTTCAAATCTACCACTAAATCTTTTAAAACTCTCATATGAGGAAGAGGGTATATGTTAATTTCATCAGAACATTCCTCTATATGTTTCTGGCATGCAAGTGTATTGACACCATCTATATTCATTGCACATGATCCACAAACACCTTCTCTACATGATTTTCTAAAAGTTAGGCTTGGATCAACCTCAGCTTTAATTTTATTTAATATATCCAAAACCATTGTCCCTGCTTTAGCTACATCAATTTCAAATCGATCTATTTGAGGGGGAGTATCTTCTTCACCTGACCATCGGTAAACATTTACAATTCTGATGTCATGGTTTTGTTGGGACTGTTCATCAATAAGATCTACATTGGAATATGATTTTCCTTTAACAGGAATTGAGTTTTTAGGAAGAGTGAGTTGTACCATTTAGTAAACCCTTACTTGTGGAGGTATGACAGAAATTTGATTGCTTAATGTTGTCATTCTTACAGGCCTGTGAGTGACCTTATAATCTGTAGCATCTCCCCAAAAAAGTGTGTGTTTAAGCCAATTTTCATCATCTCTCTCTGGAAAATCTTCTCTGGCGTGTGCACCTCTACTTTCAGTTCTTTGTTCAGCTGAAACACCGACACTACCTGCGACTTGCATTAAGTTATGAAGCTCTAAAGCTTCAATTAGGTCTGTATTAAAAACATCTGACTGATCTTTGACTTTAATATGTTTAAGATCTTGGGACATTGAATACAATTCGTCGTTGCCCAGTTTTAAGGTTTCACTCTCTCTGTAAACACCAAATCTTTTCTGGACAGTCTTTTGCATCTTTTCTCTTAACTCTCCGACCGATACATCGCCTTTATTATTTTTGATTGATTCAAGTCTTTCTATTATTAAATTTGTTTGTGAGTGGGATGGCATCCTCAATGACTCGTTACTATCAATGACTTGTCCTGCTTGTATAGCTGCACCTCTTCCAAAAACGACAAGTTCTGCAAGAGCATTAGTTCCAAGTCTATTAGCTCCATGAACTGATGCGCATGCCGCTTCACCTATTGCCATTAATCCCTTACATACTTCTTCTGTATTAGAGTCATTAGGTTTCAAAACCTCTGCCTTGAAATTAGTTGGGATTCCTCCCATACAATAATGAACAGTTGGGATAACTGGAATTGGTTCTTTAGAGATATCTCTCCCACAAAAAGCTTTAACAGACTCAGAGATACCAGGCAGTCTTTTAGCAAGCATATCAGCATCAAGGTGTTCTAAATGAAGATTTATATAATCTTTATTAGGACCACAACCTCTACCAGCACTGATCTCCTTACTAATAAATCTTGAGATAACATCTCTAGCTGCAAGGTCTTTAGCATTTGGGGCATACTCAAGCATAAATCTTGTACCTTCTTTATTTTTTAAAATACCCCCCTCACCTCTAGCTGCCTCTGATATTAAAACACCAACACCGTATATTCCAGTAGGGTGAAACTGAATAAACTCCATATCAGATAACGGAAGTCCTGCCCTAAGCGCAATACCTGCGCCATCACCAGTGCAAATATGAGCGCTTGTAGAGGATTGAAATATTCTTCCGTAACCGCCCGTAGCTAAAATTGTCATTTTTGCAATAAAACGGTGCAATGACCCATCTTCAATATTTATTGCTAAGAGACCACAAATTGCATCGTTATTATCTTTTAGTAAATCAATTGCAAAGTATTCGTTAAAGAAATCAACGTTATTTTTAAGGCTTTGCTGATATAATGTATGAAGCAACGCGTGTCCTGTTCTGTCAGCTGCAGCACAAGCTCGACTTGCAGGTTCGCCTTTACCATTTTTTGTCATGTGCCCACCAAAAGGTCTTTGGTATATTTTACCATCCTCAGTTCTAGAAAATGGCATGCCGTAGTGCTCCAATTCAACAATAGAGTCAACTGCATTTGCACATAAATACTCAATACTGTCTTGGTCACCAAGCCAATCAGAGCCCTTTACGGTGTCAAACATATGCCATTGCCAACTGTCTTCACCCATGTTAGCTAACGCAGCACCTATGCCTCCTTGTGCTGCCACTGTATGGCTTCTTGTAGGATAAACTTTTGAAACACATGCAGTCTTAAGGCCTTGCTCAGAACATCCCAAAGCAGCTCTTAAGCCCGCTCCTCCGGCACCTAGAACAACAACATCTAATTTATGATCAGTAAAATTCATATTAAAAAAATAATACCGGTAAAAAAATTAAGAACGAGACTCCAATACCCACATCAGTTAAAAAGGAATAGGTTTTCATTTGATTAAATTTAAAATAATCCTCGTAAACTTTTCCTAACTGAATTCTTATGTGAAACATGGATACAACAAAAAAAATTAATAGTAAAATCTTATTAGTCATATTTGATAATAACATATTTAGAGAATTTATATCAGAATGGGAATTTATAAAAAACAACACAAACCAATAACTAATTGGGATTAACACAAGATACAAAATTCTTTCAATTTTCCATTTTTGCGAGGCTTTCAAAACAGCACCATCAATGAAAATACTATTGTCATTATTATATTTGCTACTAATATAATGTATGTAACTAAGTAAACATTTTTTATTTCCATTCCAATTGCAAAAGACCATAGAAAATATTTAAAACCGTTTAATAAATGATGGTTGAAAATAAAAAACCAAAAAATAAATATCAACTTTACTGGTAACAAGTTGATGAACATAGTTAAAAGAAGATTGAGCTGAGGAAGTATATTTGCACTACCTAACCAGATTGCAAAAAAAGGAATTGAGAATGCAAATGCAATGACTCCTATTCTACTAGAAATAGAGAATATCATAGTTAAAAAAGGTCTATAAATCTGCAAATGTGGTGATAAAGGAGCCATAAAAGGAAATATATTCAAAAATATCTTATAGTAAAAAGCTATTATTTTATTAATTCATGCATTATATCAATTAATCAAATTGTGGAAAAAATGTTGATCAAATATGCTTTTAGTAAAAATTAGAGGTCTGAAAACGATAAAAAATCTAATAAAGTGAGAGTTGGTCGTGAACATTTTTGTTTAAATGTGCCGAATCTCACCCCGCATGAGAAAAGCTTTATTTTTAAAGTTGGCACCACGACCTATGAATTTACCCTTTTTATTATTTATATTGTCTATATATACTCACCAGCTATGTCTGTTTTAGTTCAAATATCCAAATATATTGATCGTTTTAACACATTTGTTGGATACCTTTGTGCATTCTTTGTATCATCGATGGTAATAGTGGTTTTCACAGTTGTTGTACTTAGATACGGCTTCAATATTGGTTTCATTTGGATGCAAGAGGTTTATGTATGGCTTCATAGTTTTATATTTATGCTAGGTGCTGGCTTTACTTATTTAGCTAATGAACATGTAAGAATTGATGTTTTTTATAGAGGGGCATCAAAAAAATATAAATCTATTGTGGACCTATTGGGAAATATTTTTTTATTGTTACCCTTTTTATATCTTATCTGGAGCTATAGTTATCCTTTTGTATACCGTTCTTTTTTAATGGGAGAAGTTTCAAGAGAAGCTGGTGGTATGCCTGCTTTATTTATCTTAAAAAGTGCAATTCTATGGTTTTGTTTAGTCTTATTTCTTCAATTGATTTCAAATATTTCTAAATCAATTCTTGTACTGACAGATCGCCATAAATCAATTAATAAATCATGATCAGTCCTGAACTTTTAGCAATTGTGATGTTCTTTACAACATTGGGGTTATTACTTTTTGGTTTTCCTGTTGCTTTCACACTTGCTGGAACGGCCCTTTTATTTGGATTTCTCGGGAATGCTTTAGAGATTTTCAATTTTAGAATGCTAGGTTTTTTTCCTCAACGAATATTTGGAACGATGATTAATGAGCCGCTTGTGGCAGTTCCTTTGTTTATTTTTATGGGAATAATGTTAGAGAAAACAAAAATTGCTGCTGGACTTTTACAATCAATTGGCGAGCTTTTTGGATCTACAAAAGGTGGTTTAGGTATAGGGGTTGTAATCGTGGGTATGTTACTTGCAGCTTCTACAGGAATTGTTGGAGCTACAGTTGTTACAATGGGAATGCTCTCCTTGCCGTCAATGATGAAAGCAGGATATGATCAAAAAATTGCAACAGGAACCATTTGTGCAGCTGGCACACTGGGTCAAATCATTCCTCCTTCGATTGTGCTTGTTTTATTGGCAACAATCTTACAAGGAGCCAATGAAGAAGCAGCTATGTTAGTTGGTAATTTGGCTCCTGATCCTGTAACTGCAATAGATTTATTTGCAGGTGCTATCTTACCTGGATTAATGTTGGTGGTCTTGTTTATTATTTTCATATTCTTTTACGCTAGATTCAATCCATTATCATGTCCACCAGTTGAAACAAATAGAACAAGAAATGAGATATATTTAGAAGCAGCTAAATCGGTTATACCTCCGATAACTCTTATTGTGTTGGTTTTAGGTTCTATACTTTTTGGAATTGCAACTCCCACAGAATCTGCATCAGTCGGTGCAGTAGGGGCAGCAATAATTGCTCTTTTAAAAGGTGAGTTAAATTTTAAAAATTTAAAAGAAACTTCTATTGGCACTGTAAAGTTAAGCTCATTTGTATTCGTCATTCTTATAGGTGCATCGATGTTTTCATTAGTTTTTAGAGGTTTTGGTGGAGATGAGATGATCGAACATTTTCTTGGAAACTTGCCTGGCGGTCTTTATGCAGCTCTTATCTTAGTTATGATAGTCATTTTTCTTTTGGGCTTTTTTCTAGATTATATCGAAATAATATTTGTAATTGTCCCTTTAGTAGGCCCTATATTGATAGCAAATGGGGCAGATCCATTATGGCTTGGTATTCTTATATCATTAAATTTACAGACAAGTTTTTTAACGCCACCATTTGGCTTTTCTCTATTTTTTTTAAGAGGTGTGGCGCCAGATAGTATTCAAACAAGAAACATGTATAAAGGTGTAATTCCTTTTATTGGAGTACAAATATTAGCAATATTAATTGTCGGTTTTTATCCAGAGATAGCAACATGGTTGCCAAATAAAATGTTTTAGAGAAAAACTCATCCCCGAAGAATTAACGGGGATGATTTGGATTTTATGAATTTATGCTGATGGATAAGTAAATGGAAGACTTCTTACTCTCATGTACTCTTTCTCAGATGTATTTGTCCATCTTAAAATTGACGATCTAAATTCAACAATATGTGAAAATAGAGCCTGCGATACAGGGTCTTCTGAGGCAATAGAGCTACAAACTTCACCTGCTCTTTGACCAAGAGCATTCATGACAGGGTCAGGAAGCTGCCTCATTTGAACTGCATGCTCGTTAATCAGCTTTTGATAAGCACTGTCATTTATAGCTTGGAACATTGATAATACTTCCATGTTTACCGCCTTTGTAGTAACAGTAATAAGTTCTTTAGTTGCGTCATCAAGCTTCTCCCACTCAAACATATCAATTGAACAATCTAAGATTGTTGCTGGCTCGTGCCAACCTGGGTTGTAATAGAACTCAGCTGCTTGGTGTAAACCTTTACCCAAATCAGCTGCAGGACCAATCCATTCTGTTGCATCTATAGCTCCTGAAGCGAGTGATGGAAGAACATCTGCGCCTGCCAAAAGAACTGTGTTAGCACCAAAAGATTTTAAAACTTCACCCCCAAGACCAGGCATTCTTATTTTTAAGCCTTCAAAATCAGCAAGAGAATTGATTTCTTTATTAAACCAACCACCCATCTGGTTACCTGTATTTCCCATTGGAAGAAACTTCACTCCAATAGAATTGTAAGCTTTATCAGCAGCTTCAATGCCACCGCCATAATAACACCATGCATTTTGTTCTTGAGCAGTTAAACCAAAAGGTAGTGCTGCAGAAAATGATGGAGCCATACTAATGTTTGTCCAATAATAACCTGCACCATAAGCCATTTGAGCGGCTCCAGATCTTACTGCGTCCAATGACTCAAGTGGTGGTACTAATTCACCACCATGATAAACCGTAATTTTTAATTTATCAGATTGGTTGTTTATATAACTTGCAAATCTATCTATTGCTTTACCAAGACCACTTGCTTTTCCAAAAGCAGAACATACGATCCATTCCATGTGTCCGCCAGATATAGCTGGAGTTGGAAACGAAGAAACTGCTGCAGCACCAAGCGCTGCAGCACCCGCACCTTTCAGAAAATTTCTTCTTTTCATTGATTTACTATTTTTAGTCTTTTTAGCCATAAATATTTCCCTCCTATCCAAAGAAATAATTAATTACTTTTTATTAGTTATCATTATACCAATAATCACTGACAAAATTCCAGCGTAATGATAGCTCTGCAGCGTCTCTTGAAAGACTAAATATGCTAGGATTCCTCCAAAAATAGGCATTAAATGAAGAAAAGGACCGGATTTATTGGGGCCAATTAAGGCAACACCAGTATTCCAACACATGTAAGAAAGGATGCTAGGAAACGTACCCGTATAACCAATTACTAATAAAGTTTTCTGATCAAATTTAATGAAATTATTTAGGATAATAATGTCATATAAAAATACAGGTGAAAGTAAAATTACCGTGAATACAAATGATAGATATAAAAAACTAAACCCTGAAACTCCTGTCTCATTTTTTTTTAGGAATATTGAATACAAAGCCCAGGAAACTACAGCAAGTAATATAAATAGATCTCCAGAATAGAATTTTGAATCAAAGATATTTTGATAATTACCCTTTGTAATTACATAACTGACACCAATTAGTGATATTAATACGCCCAGCATTTGAAACAAATTCGTTTGATGTTTATAAATAAATTTATTTAAAAGTATTATTAACATTGGAGTTGTTGATATTACCAACAAAGAATTAATAACTGTTGTAGCAGTTAAACCTAAATATGTAAGTGTATTGAAAAGAGTTGGCCCAGTTAAAACTATTAAAAAAATCATACCGGGTTGTTTCTTTAAAAGGGGTAAATCATTTAAGGCTTTTTTTAAACAAAAAGGAGTTAAAATAACAAAAGCAATTACCCACCTATAAAATGCTAAAGATAAAGGTGATACTAAATCTTCAACTGAAGATAATCTTCCGATTATAAAATTACCTGACCAAAATAAGGAAGCAAAACATAAAAATATAGCTGCTTTAAGAGAAACACTCACAGATATTTTTTAGTTAAGTTTTTCAATGGCAATTGCTAACCCTTGTCCACCACCAATACACATACTTGCGACACCAACTTTTTGTTTTGTTCGTCTTAATTGATGAGCCAAGGTTGTGACTATTCTTGCACCAGAACAACCAATTGGGTGTCCTAGAGCAATAGCCCCCCCAGCAATATTTAATTTGTTTGGGTCTATTTTTAGTGATCGTTGAACTGCAACTGAAGTTGCAGCAAAAGCCTCATTAATCTCTACGAGATCAAAATAACCAATATTAACACCCATTTTCTTCATTAATTTCTGAATTGCTGTAATAGGAGTTACTCCCATATAATCAGGGTTTCCGGCTGATGAAGCCCAAGATAAAATTTTTGCTATAGGTCTGATTTTATTAGATTTAATATACTTCTCAGAAGCTAAGGCTAAAAAACTAGCACCATCGTTTAGCGAAGAAGCATTTCCAGCCGTAACAGTACCAGACTTTTTAAAAACAGCTTTAAGTTGTCCAAGCTTAACAAGTGCTGTGTCTTTGCGAACCTCATCTTTGTAAGTTGATTTAATCAATTCATTTTTATAATAGTTATTTTTTATAGCCTTATATGTTTTCAGATATGACTGATAAGCAAATTGATCTTGGTCTTGTCTAGTGACAGTATATCTTCGTGAAACATTTTCTGCAGTTATACCCATATGCTCTTTTGAAAATGCGTCTGTAAGTCCATCGTTCACTAAGGTGTCAATAAAAACATTATTCCCTAATTTTTTTTCACCTGTCCTACTTAAATAAGCATGACGTGCTCTAGACATACTCTCCTGACCTCCGACAATTAATAAGTCAGACTCCCCTGAATAAATTTTAGATGACCCGTCCATGGTGGCTCTCATGCCACTACCACAAACTTGATTTACAACATAAGCGAAAGAGGACAGTTGCATTCCTGAATTTAAAGCAACTTGCCTCGCTGTATTCATACCAAGACCACTTGTTAAGACCTGTCCCAAAACAAGACCTTCTATTTCCTTTGTATTAATTTTTTTATTTCTTTCAAATAAATCCTTAAGGCAAGAAACTCCTAAATCAACTGACTCAGTTTTTTTGTAGTTTCCAAGATAGGCACCAATGGGTGTTCTGACTGCATCAATTATAAAAACATCATTCATTTACATTTATCATCCTATATTCACTTACTGATTCAGGGTTTGCTAATGATCCTAAATTTTGCACTTTATCATTATTGATGATTTTTTTGACAAGTATTTCAGAGTTTTTTCCACTTTTTGTTCTTGGAATATCTTTCACCACAAATACCTTCCAGGGAACATGTCTTGGACTAAGGGATGTTTTGAGATGTTTTTTCAATACATCTCTAAAATCAATAGTAATTTTTGAGTTTGATAATTTCAGAAAAAGTACAATTTTTTCGTCGTTTTCAGTCATATATCCTGTTGCCAAACAATCTTCAATCCAGTGAAATTTTTGCAAACTATTATAGATTTCACCGGTACCTATTCTTACTCCACCTGGGTTTAATGTAGCATCTGACCTTCCAAATATTACATAACCACCATTATTTGTTTTTTTTACATAATCTCCGTGGGCCCATATATTTGGAAATTTTTCAAAATAAGCAGATTTATATTTTCTATTAAGCTTGTCATTCCAAAAGTAAATAGGCTTAGATGGGAAGGGTGTCTTGCAAACTAACTCACCAGTTTTTTTTGTCGGTTTGCCCTTTTCATTATAAACATCAATGTTCATACCAAGACCTGGTCCTTGAATTTCACCAGAATATACAGGTAGGGTTGGTATACCTAACATAAAACATGAGACAATATCAGTACCACCACTCACTGAATGTATGAATGATTGAGAATTTAAATTTTTATTTATAAATTTAAAAGTATCTGGACTTAGAGGAGAGCCAGTAGATATAAAACAGCTAATTTTGTTTAAAACGTTTTTTTTATTAGATTTGTATTTGTTCTGAATAGTTTCATAAATCTTTGCACCAGCACCTAACATTGTTGATTTAGTATCTTTTGTCATACTAATAACTCGATTAGTATTTGGGTAAAATGGAGATCCATCATAAAGAACAATTGTAGACCCTAATAATAAGTTTGAAACAGTCCAGTTCCACATCATCCAACCACATGTTGTTAAAAAAAGCATCTTGTCTTTTGATTTAACATTAGTATGCAGTGCCAATTCTTTTAAGTGCTGAAGAAGTGAGCCACCGTGACCGTGTGTAATACATTTGGGAAGCCCCGTAGTTCCGCTAGAAAATAAAACATAAAGAGGATGGTTGAAGTCTAATAAAACATGTTGATTTATTTTTTTATATTTTTTTTGAGTGATGATTTTTTTAAATTGAGAGGTGCTCTTGTTAGAAGGATAACTAGTTTTTAAAATTCTTGGATTATTTAAGCTTTGTTTTAATAATTTTAAATTTTTTGAATAATCAAATCTTTTGCCATTGTAAAAATAGTGATCAGCGATAATTAGTAGTTTAGGTTTTAACTGAGAAAATCTATCGATCACAGCTTGTGTTCCAAAATCAGCAGAACAAGAAGACCAAACCGCACCTATTTTAGCGGCTGACAAGAAACTAATTATTGTATCTGGTATATTTGGTAGATATCCAACTACTACATCACCTTTTTTAATACCTAGGCTCTGAAAAAAGTTGCTTAAAGCATTCACTCTTTTGTTCAAATCACCATAGGTGATTATTTCTTTGTATTTATTTTCTCCAATAAATTCAATTGCTACATCTGAAGAATTATTTTTAGAAATTAAATCATAGTAGTTAAGATTACTGTTATTAAAAAAAGTAGAATTCAAAAAGTAATTTTTTTTATTGTAAGCTTTGAATGATCTTTTCTTCTCTAGGTGGATATTAAAATATTCAACTATAGACTCCCAAAAGTTTTCTGGATTATCATTGCTCCAACGCCAAAGTTTATTGTAACTTGAAAACTTTTTAAGAAATTTTTTCTCTAAAAATATTTGAAATTTATAAAGATTTGTTGATTTAATAAATTTATTAGTTGGTTCAAATAATTTATCCATCTTGATTTTTCATTAAATTATGTAGCTCGTTGGGTATCTTGCTAGGAGCTCCTTGGGAGTTAACACAAACCATCACAATTTTGGATCTAAAAATAATTTTATTTTGTTTTAAGAGATTTTGTTCAAGTTCAAATGAAGCATTTTTAAGAACCAAAACTTTACTTTGAATGTTTAATCTGTCCTCAAGTTTACAAGGCTCAATATAATCACATTCAATTTTTTTAACTAAAAAAAGTCGATCATAATCTTTGAGTAATGTAGTAAGTGTGAAACCTAATTCATTAATCATCTCAGTGCGGGCTCTTTCAATAAATTTTAAATAATTTGCATAATACACTACTCCACCAGAGTCTGTGTCTTCATAATATATTTTAAAAGTGTATTGGAACATTAAGTTGTTAGACCTAAGTACAATATATAAGTAATTATAATTATAACTATGCCAAAGATTAAATATCTATATTCATTCATTTAATTAACCCTGTAGGAAATTATTAGGAAATCTTCTCTCTCTTAAAATAATAAATCATTTTGTGTTTTGACGAGACGTCTGATTTGTCTTTGATAACATTCACTAACTCCCAACCCTCTTTTCCGCCTTTATTGAGCCAATCGTTTTCTGACTCTAACTCTTCATCGTCTAGGAATTGAGTGTAAATTCTATACTCCCACTTTATATGTTTTTTTTTATCAAATACTGGGTTAATCATCTCTTTGTTACCTTATGCATTTAGATTGTAGAAAAACCAAACTGCAGAGAAACACCATAGTGTAAGAAAAATTTTACCTAATTTATCTGCTTTTTTGAAATGTGAATTCATTTCATTCAATTGGCCATCATTTTGCTGATCTTTATTATTGGAAAAGTCCTTTAATTTTTTTTGGTAAAAGAATTTATATATATTTATGGCACAGGTCCATCCTGTTAGAATGTAGAAAATAGAACTGGACAAAGTAGACATTATTTTATTTTAAAGGATTTAAAAATTAATAATATCAATAATTGGTTCCGTGGTGTAACGGATAGCACAAATGACTTCGGATCAGCAGTCCTGGTTCTAAATCACTTATTAGTTAAAAGTTATGTGACTAAAAAAGCATGAATCCGGCAAGAGTGTGTTTTATTTGTGTTTTGCAATAAAATTCTAAATTAATTTTCTACTAAAAAGGTTTATCATAGCTTTCGCTATAAAAGACACTGGAATCATATTTAAACAATTTTTCATTCCTCGAGTATATACTGGCTTTAAATATTTTCTCCATAGCTCATCATTTGACATCTTTGAAAATACATTAACTTTATCTTTTAATGCACGTTAAATAACTCTTTTGCTGTATTGAAAGCAATAGACTCTTGTGTTTCCTTGTTTAAACTCCCTATTAAGTGTCTAAGATTGTCAGTATGTTCTGTTAAAGTGATATCATAATACCTATGATTTTCTTTCCAATCAGAACCTAAATAAAATCTACTTGGATATTTTTCAAATAATAATGCCCAATCTTCGAAAAATTCGTTAGAGACGTTATTTGGAGGTTCTAAGTTCACCCAACCAGAAGGCTTCATTATTGGTTTTATAGATGAATATATATTTGGGCACGTGGTAATAAGTTCCTCAAGTTTTTGTGAAGTAATCATACCTGTATGAGCAAGAGATAATTTAATATTTGGGTATTTACGACAAACATCTTTAAAGTAATCTACCGATTGATTAGTGTTTGGGCTTTCTTGACATCTAGCAGGTTCATAGTGAATGTCCATTAAAAGACTATTTTTGTTGGCATAATCATACATTTTTAGAAATATCTCGTTATTTTTATCCAAAATCAACTCAGACTGTCTACCGGCAGTATTAATTATCTCTTCGTTCCCGCAAGATTTATCAAAATGTTGGATACCAATCTCACCAAAACCTATGCATATTCCTGTTTCTATCTGAGAAATAGTTCTATCTAGATAATCTTGAGCAAGTTCAAATTTACCCTTTTGAATAAGTCCCGGGACATGACTTCCACACAAAACCTTTGTATTAAAAAGTGTTGTGATTTTTTTAAGTTTTTTTTGAACTTTTTTTTTTCCTTTGAGATATTTTTTGTATCCATTAGGAGTATCCATAACTACAATAAGCTCATATTTATTATCCCTCAACTCCTCAGTATATTTATCAATATTTTTGGTGTGTTGTGGGTGTATGTGACCATCGTATAATATTCCATTGTATGGTTTAGTCCATTTTCTACTTTGTCGACATTGATTTGTAAGGTTTATATCAGATGCCCTATCGCAATTATATCCATCAATTGCTTGATATTGAGGATAATCGTGCGCAAAGGTATTAAAATTTAGAAAAAAAAATATAAAAACTAACTTGTAAATCATAAGTTACACATAACATAATTTCATTACACAAATATTTCAATACTTTACACAAATTATGTGATTTTTGGATGTTTGGCCAAGGCTAAGAGGGTTTTCATATAGTTAAATTGTCATAATTGTCGGAAGTTTGTCGGATGGTATTTGAAAAATTGTATTAATTGGAAAAAAAGTAAATAAAATCAAATAAAGGTTCCGTGGTGTAACGGATAGCACAAATGACTTCGGATCATTTAGTCAGGGTTCGAATCCTTGCGGGACCGCCAAGTAAATTTCTTTAATTGATTTAAATTCAAATCCTCAGGAAAATTTTTAAAAATGTCTTTTAAACCCATGATAATTACGTATGTAATTATGAAACTCATTACAGTATCACTCAAAAAATGATCTCCCTCCATAATTCTTAATAGTGAAATTAAAAAAATAGAGGCATAAGCAAAAGTATTCCATGAGGTCTTATTAAAAATGATTAATACAGCTAATGATAGCGTAAAGAAAGAAACGTCTCCTGATACAAAACTGCAATTAGTGCTACAGTAATCTACATTTAACCATGGTATCGTAAATGGTTCTTGGCCACCAAACTGGATTGTGTCATTAGGTCTTGCTCGCCCCCATAAATTTTTAAAAATAGAATTGACAACAACACCTGTTCCAGCGATAAGACAAGAGAATAGGTAAACCCATTCCCTAACATGTATATTTAAAATTTTTTCTTTAAAATAAATTTGTTTGAAAACTGCAGCTATAGGAACAAAGAAAACAAGTAATACCAAAAGTGGTAGTAGCATTTTTCGAATAAAGTAAATAAACCAATCGGACTCGGTAGCAATAAATTTACCATCCTGGCCAAAGAATAAACCGCTTACCGTTATGTCCAAGGAAGGAAATAAGAAGAATGCAATAGAAAGCAATAGGGTTATTGTGAGGGTTTTAAGGTAAAAATTAAAATTCAAATAAAGAGAAAAAATATTTTTATAAACATTGCCAATATAACTTGAAATTATATTTACATTCGAATTTGGGAAAAATTTTTCATTTTCTTCTATAAACAATATTTTTTTGCTGGCTAATTTTTTTAAAATAAGTATTGAGGTAAGATATGCAACTAGTGCCCCTCCAAAAATATCACTTATAAAATGTGCACCGACAATCACTCTTGTGGAGGCAATTATAATCGCAATTGTTATGAGAATATTCTTAATTTTGGGAAATAGAAATATCATACAAAAGATAAATGCAAATATAGTTGCCGAATGACCTGATGGAAATGAATGCCACTTCGAGTCAAAGTGTATAATATCTAATGATTTTAAATCAAAACCATTGAACAACACTGGTCTGGGTCTTCCAATAATATGTTTTAATATTTGTGTGACTATACCGCTTAATAAAATATTTAAAAAAATAAATAAACTTATCTCACTGATAGTATTCATGATCTGATTTTTACTTTTAATTATTTTAACTAGTGCCCATGTTAAAATAGTGGGTATAAAAAAATATAAAGAGTCTCCAAAATGAGTAAGCGTTCCGAAAAGTGACTTGGTTTGATAGTTTAAACTATGAAAGAATGAAGCTATAGAGTAATCGAATAACAAGAAAAAAAGAGCACCAATTAATAAATAAATACTTACTTTTTTTTCTTGAGTATTTAATTGATTTAAAAAAGTCATAATTTTTTAAAATTAAGATTAATATAAGATTTTGATGTTAAATCTAATATAGTTTTATTTATGGCATCCCTATCGTCTATTGGAGTACTATCAATCGAGCTAAATGTTAGTACTATTTGACAATCAGAAAAGTAATCTGGATCGATTTTATCACTAAAAAATAACATTAAGTCCAATGGATGATCTTTTTCTAATATAAATTCAGATTTTTGTATATCACAATTAAGCTCATTTACTAAAGTATCAGGTATGACAAAACTTAATGTTTTTGACATATATTGAGAATAAAAAAATATCATGGAAAAAAATAAAGTTAAAATTAGGGAAAATGAGATAGTTTTATATACGGCAGTTATAGATTTTTTCTGCAATGAAAAAATAGGATTAATTAGTGAGGCTAAAATTATCGAACTATAGAAGAGATAATTAATATGGGGTATGTCTGACATATTTTGATAAAGCGATGTATCAAAATAAATAATGATAGCTGGTATTAAAATAAGACTAATTAAAAAAATTTTTGACCATTTTAACTCTACAAATTCTAATGTTCTAAAAATGTAAATGGACATTATTGGTAACATAAACACCAGTATTGATAAATTTAATTTCTTTGAAAAAATAAATAAAAACCAAGAAATAATTATTAATGAAAAAAATGTTATTAAATCCTTGTTCCAATTAACTCTTTTGAAAACATTATAAAATATAGCAATAATCAACAGACTTATTAAGGGAAGTAAAAAAATAATACTCTCTATAATTCTCTGCATCAAAATAGATAAATCATAGTTAAAGGTAGAAAGGTTATCTGTTTCATCAATACCCTGAATAATTAAAAATATTAAAGCTATTATATATATTGAGCAAAGATAAGAAATTAAGCTCAATCGTTTTTTCTTTTCTAATTTTATATTAAATAATTTTAATATAGTCAAAAATGAGATTAAAATAATAAAGAAGAAATTATTTAAAATTAATGCAATTAAACTAAAAAGGATAAAAAAAAGTACATTTAAAATCTTTTCTTCATCAAAAATTCTTATTAAATAATAAATTATTAATAAAGTAATTAATCCAGAAAGAAGAGGGCCATTAATGGTTGTTATTGAAATTAAAATCGTACCACTCAATAATACTGCAGTAAGTGGCATTAAATAGTGAAGGTCATAAAATTTTAATTTAATAATTTTATAGGTGACTAAAATTACTAATCCTAAGTAAATAAAATTTAGAAATCTTAATAGAAGGTAATTATCTAAGGCAAATACATTAGATATCTTGACAGCAAGATTTAATAATATTAAATGTGGATTTATAAAATCTGAAAAATTTGAAATTAAATTATTATTTTTTAAAGAAATTAATAAATTTAAATCATCAGTAAAATAGTAAGGTGTGCCTAAACTGATTGCTGCTAACAAGCATATCCAAATGATGGTGTAAAAAATAGTGGGGATACTTTCTGGGAATCTAAAGAAGTTCATTTTTTGATTTAACTAAGTTTAGTAGCATATAGATCTAATTTATTCTATATATTGTGGTTATTTCAATTTTCTTGATGTTGTTTTTGAGCCTATTTATAATGATTCTAAGAGATTAATCTCTTTTTACAGCCTTATAGAAGCGGCTTTTTTCTTAGTGGGCCACTTCTTTCTAAAAGGGTTAGGACAAATTGTTCTAACCCTTTTTTGATTTCTATATTATCCTTTTTTAAGAATGCTCAAGTTAATTTTCATGATACTCTTTTTTTTTATTGGATACTTTCTAGCTGATACAGAGTTAGTAGATATACCATTTAGAAATATTCCTTATTTAGAAAATTTATATGAGGTTGTAGATTAAAGATGATTAATACAGATAGAGTTTTACATGGCTTCACAGATCTTAAGAATTTAAATTCACTTGGTCCTATTGTTCTTAACCAAGCAAAAGGCATCTATGTTTACGATCAAGATGGAAAAAAATATTTGGATGCCAATTCAGGTTTGTGGAACTCAGTAGTTGGTTTTGATCACCCAAGAATGGTGGAGACTGCAAAAAAACAGTATGAAAAATTTTCAGGCTATCATGCTTTTTTTGGAAGGATCTCTGAGCCAGCAGTAGAGCTTGCAGATAAATTAATTGAAATCTCTCCTTTTACAGATGGTAAAGTTTTTTTTACAAATTCAGGCTCTGAAGCAAATGATACCACTGTAAAATTATTGTGGTTTATAAATAAAAGAAAAGGTCATCCCAACAGAAGAAAAATAATTACTCGAATAAATTCTTATCATGGTGTAACGGCTGTCTCAGCATCGATGACTGGAAAACCGTATAATAGTGAATTTGGTTTACCTTTAGATGGATTTATTCATTCTGCCTGTCCTCATTATTGGAAATATTGTTTAGAAAATGAGAGCGAGGAAATGTTTACAAAAAGAATGGGTGAGGATTTAGAAAATTTAATTCAAAAGGAAGGGCCTGATACAGTGGCTGGATTTTTTGCCGAACCTGTGATGGGTGCAGGAGGTGTCATACCTCCTTCAAAAGGATATTTTGAAATAGTTCAAAAGATTTTAAATAAATACGATATTCCATTTATCGCTGATGAGGTAATTTGTGGTTTTGGTAGAACCGGTAATTTATGGGGATCTGAAACATATGACATTAATCCGGATATTATCATTGCATCAAAATGTATAACTTCAGGGTTCTTTCCCCTTGGTGCAGTCATTTTAGGAGAGAAAATGACAAAAGAAATGATGGAAGCTTCTTATCAAGCAGAGGAATTTTTTCATGGCTTCACTGCTGGCGGACACCCCGTTGGTTGTGCCCTCGCCTTAGAAGCAATAGACATTATCATTAATGAGAAAATGATTGAAAATGTTAGACACCTTGAACCTATATTTATGGGTGGTTTAAAAAAATTTGAAGATTTAGAATTTATAGGTGAGTCGCGCGGCATAGGTTTAATGGGTGCTTTAGAGATGGCTCAAGACAAAAAGAAAAAAATTCCTTTTGATGGTTCAATTTCTATTGGTGAGCGCGTTGCTAATAAGTGTATCGAAAACGGTTTAATATGTAGACCGCTTGGTCCTTCTATTGTTTTGTGTCCGCCTTTTATTACAACTGAAGAAGAAATGGATATAATCTTCGAAACTTTAGAGAAAACTTTAAAAGAGGTATTTAGTGAGGTTAAATCTTTAGGATAATAGAGCCCGAAGTCTTTCTATTTTCCATATCCGTGTGAGCATCAGCTACATTATCAAGATCATATTTTGTGATTTTATCTAATTTAATTTTATCTTTAACTATCATTTCAAATAATTTCTGACTTGAGTTTTCAAGCCAGTTTCTGTTTGCATAAAAATGAAAAAGTGTTGGTCTAGTTAAATAAAAAGATCCAAAAGCCAAATCAGTCATTTGTATATCTTTATAAGGGCCTGATGATTGGCCAAAACTAACTAACATCCCATGCTTTTTTAGACATTTAAATGAATTAAACATAGTATCTTTACCTACGCTATCATAAACCACATCAAGGCCTTTATTGTTTGTAATTTCTAATACTTCCTCTAAGAAATTTTTTTCAGAATAATTTATAACTTCGTCAAATCCTCTTTGCTTTGCCAACATACATTTTTCAGAATTACCTGCAGTACCAATTGATTTTGCACCAATTTCTTTTATCCATTGTCCTGCAATTAATCCCACACCTCCTGCTGCAGCATGAAATAAGACCTCATGATCGCTTTGCAAATTAAAGCTGTCGCAAAGAAGGTATTTAACAGTTAATCCTTTTAGAATTGAAGCAGCAGCTTGATCATAAGATATGCCATCAGGTATGGAGACTACAAGGTCTTCAGATATTATTCTATGAGTTGAGTAAGCATTGTTTGGCTGTGCGTATGCTACACGATCGCCTATTTTAAAATTCTTAACATCCGGGCCTACGGCCTCTACTTCCCCTGCACCCTCAGAGCCAAGAACAAGATCTGTGTCTACTGGCCAAGGGTATAATCCTGCCCTAAAGTAAATGTCAATAAAATTGACCCCAATTGCTCTATTTTTGATCAACACTTCATTTGACTTAGGCTCAGAGAAATCAATACTTTTTTTTTGAAGAACGCTTATATTACCAGGCTTCTCAGCAACAATTGAATACATTGAAAGAACTTATCATCAAAAAAAATGAATAAATAGTCTATTTAAATATCTTGAAATTCTAATTTGAAATACCAAATAAATAATAGGAGAAATTGCCATTAGGAATTTCTTAATTAACGCAGGTTTTAAAAAACTGCAATTAACAATTAACGCTTAAGGAGGTTAATTATGACTACATTTGACTTATCTCCCCTATGGAGATCATCAGTTGGTTTCGATGAGTTTGATAGACTTTTTGATACTGTTTTTTCTACAAATAACAAAGGGTCTTCCTATCCACCATACAATATTGTCAAACATGACAAAAATATTTACCAAATAACTATGGCAGTGGCTGGATTTGGTGACGACCAAATTGATATATCCCAAGAGGGAAATTTATTAACTGTTAAAGGAGAAATGGGTGATGATAAAACTGATAATAAATCAGAATACCTTTATCGAGGAATTGCCAACAGAAATTTTGAGAGAAAATTTGAATTAGCTGATACTGTAAAAGTTATAGAAGCTGATTTAAAAAATGGTCTGTTAAGCATAAATCTCGAAAGAGAGATACCCGAACACCAAAAACCAAGGAGAATAAAAGTTAACACTAATTCTAAACTTTTATCAGCTTAAGTAAAATTTGGGCTGCTTTTTACAAGCAGCCCTTAAATTTAATCTAATTGGGAAGCAACAAATTCCCAGTTTACCATGCTATCTAAGAAAGCTTTTAAGTAATCAGGTCGTTTGTTTCTGTAATCTATATAATAAGAGTGTTCCCATACATCACAGCCTAGGATTGGCTTCATCCCATCAACCAAGGGGTTAGAAGCATTAGGTGATTTGGTGACAACCAATTTGCCATTATCAATAGCAAGCCAAGCCCATCCAGAACCAAATTGTGTAATTCCAGCTTGGATAAATGCCTCTTTGAATTGGTCAATTCCGCCTAAGTCAGATGTAATTCTGCTTTCTAATTCGGATGGCATTGAGCCACCGCCATTAGGTTTCATGCATTGCCAAAATAAAATGTGATTCCAATGTTGGCCTGCATTATTAAAAATTCCTGCCATAGATGGATCTTTACTTGATTTTACAACTATTTCTTCAAGAGAAGAGTCTTGCATATCAGTATCTTTCACAAGATTATTTAAATTTGTTACATATGTTTGATGATGTTTGCCATGATGAAAATCAAGAGTTTCTGATGACATATATGGAGCTAAAGCATCACTTGCATAAGGTAAGCTGGGTAATTCAAAAGTCATATTTATTTCCTTTAATTAAAATTCTTAATGCGTATTTTTTATATTATTGTTGATCCAATGACAACCATTGAAGAAGTAACAACATAAAACATGAAGAATATAGTCAGTGTTCAGTCGACAGTCTTAAATGACAAAGTTGGAAATCATGCAGCTCGCTCAATTTTAAGTAGTAGGGGTTACAAATTTTATGAAATACCCACTGTGATTTTAACCTCTCATAAAGGTGTTAAAAATACACTTCAAATTAGTGATAATAATTTAAATCCATGGATAATTTTTAATAAGGTAAAGCAAACATATAAATTAAGTTTAAATGATTTGACGATTGTCGGCTACACACCCAATTTAAAAGTTTCAAAATTAATCAGTAAAATAATTAAAATACAAAATAGAGTTATATTAGACCCTGTCATGGGAGATATTGGAATAGGGCTTTATGTAGAAAAAGATGTTGCTAATTTTTTTAAAAAAATAATGACAAAAGTCAAATATATCTCAGCAAATTTCTTTGAGTGGTCTTACTTAAATAATAAAGATGTAAATAATTATAACCTAGGGGATATTATAGCTGACCTTAAATCTTTCACTAAGAAATTTAATAGCCAAGTATTAATTAGGAGCGTGCCAAAAAATAAAAAATTAATAAATATACTATGTAACAAAAAAGATATTTTTATAATTGAAACACCTTATATAAATTTTAAAGAACGATTTCATGGAGCAGGCGATCAGTCTACTGCTTTGTATGCGCATTATATCTCCAAAAAAAATACAACTAGGGAGATTTTGGAAAATGTTACAAATGATATCTATAGTATCTTGCTTGAAAAAAAAGCTTATGCAAAAATTAAGAGAATAAAATTTAGAGCTAAGAACTTAAATAATCTTTAATAAGTATTTCTGCTATTTGTACAGTATTTAGAGCAGCACCTTTTCTTAAATTATCAGAGACACACCAGAAGTTTAAACCATTTGGAATAGTAGGATCTCTTCGAATTCTACTAATATACACTGGATCTAAGCCTGCAGACTCAATAGGGGTGACGTATCCTTCATCAGCGCGATAATCAATCATTTTTAAACCTGGTGATTTTTTAAAAATTTCCCTTACTTGGTCCTCATCATACGGTTTATTAAATTCAACATTGACTGCTAAAGAATGAGAAATAAAAACTGGAACCCGAACACAGGTTGCTGTTAATTCAATGTTTTGATCAAGTATTTTTTTTGTTTCATTGAACATTTTCCACTCTTCTTTAGTTTGTCCATCCTCTAAGAAAACATCAATGTGCGGGATAACATTAAAAGCAATTTGTTTAGTAAATTTCTCTTTAACGACTGCTTCATTTGCATAGATTGATTTTGTTTGATTAAATAATTCATCTGCAGCTTCCTTGCCGGCTCCTGAAACTGATTGGTAAGTTGAAACAACAATTCTTTTTACATTAAATTGATCGTGTAAAGGTTTAATTGCAACTAGCATCCCCATGGTTGAGCAGTTTGGATTAGCAATAATATTTTTTTTTCTAAAATCTTTTAAGGCCTCTGGGTTGACTTCAGCAACCACTAATGGGACATCTGGGTCTGTTCGAAAGTGCGAGGTATTATCGATGACTATACATCCTTGTTTAGCTGCCTTAGGAGCAAACTCACTAGATACTTTTGCTCCAGGAGAAAAAATAGCTATGTCAGTATCTGAAAAATCATATTCAGCTAAATCAGCAACTACTACCGACTTGTTTTCTCCATAATCAATTGTACTTCCTTTAGAGCGGGATGAAGCTAAAGCGATTAAATCAGAGTATTGAATTTCTTTTTCATCGATTATATCTAAAACCTCTCTTCCAACATTTCCAGTCGCTCCGACAACAGCAATTTTAGGTTTTTTTGAAGAAGCCAAGTTAAATTCTTTCTATAATTAAATCACCCATTTTAGAGCAAGAAACAAGTGTTTGGTTTTCATCTGTGTAAATATCTCCTGTTCTATAACCCTCAGAGAGGATTTGTTGAACAGCATTTTCTACTTTATTAGATAAATCAGGTTTATTAAGGTTATATTTCAACATCATTGATAAACTTAAAATAGTAGCAATAGGATTTGCTTTATCTTGGCCAGCAATATCTGGAGCACTTCCATGAACGGGTTCAAAAAGACCATGTCTTTTTCCATTTTTTTCTGCACCCAATGATGCTGATGGTAACATTCCCAGTGACCCAGTTAACATGGCAGCACAGTCACTAAGAAGATCACCAAAAAGGTTATCTGTAACTATTACATCAAATTGTTTTGGGTTTCTAACTAACTGCATGGCACAGTTATCGGCTAACATATTTTCTAGGGTAATATCAGAAAAGTCTTTATGAGTCTCTTTAACAACCTCTCTCCAAAGAACACCTGTTTCCATAACATTAGCCTTTTCAACGGAAGTAACTTTATTATTTCTTTTACTAGCTAAATCAAAGGCGACTCTGGCAATTCTATCAATTTCGTAGTCATGGTAAACTTGTGTGTCGATCGCTTTTTTACCATTTGATGTATCCTCAATACCTCGAGGTTGACCGAAATATACACCCCCAGTTAATTCTCTTACTATCATTATATCTAAATTATTAACTACATCATTTTTTAAAGTTGAAGCATCAACAAGTGCATCAAAAACAAGGGCAGGTCTCAAATTTGCAAAAAGTTCTAACTCTTTCCTTAAACCTAATAGTCCGGCTTCAGGTCTCTTTGATCTTTCTACATCATCCCACTTAGATCCACCAACTGCTCCCAATAAGATAGCATCAGAGTTTTTTGCTTTCTCTAAGACAGCCTCTGTTAAAGGTTCACCGTTGACATCATAAGAGGCCCCTCCAACTAAATCTTTTTCATAAATAGCATCAAGACCTTGTTCGTTTAATTTTTCAATAACTCGGATTGTTTGATCTGCAACTTCCACGCCTATCCCGTCACCAGGTAAAACTAAAATTTTAGAGCTCATTTAATTGTCCTTAAATAACCAAGGTTTTTTATTTTTTTTGTCTTCTTCATAGGCGCTAATTTTGTCTTGGTATCCAAGAGTAATTCCTATGTCATCTAATCCCTGCAAAAGTCTATCTTTTCTATATTCTTCAATTTCAAAATTAATTGAATGATTGCCCGCTTTAACAGTTTGCTCTGGAAGATCGATGCTGAACTCTATTTGATTTGTAGCTGCCATCATTAATTGATCAAGTTGGCCAGGACTGACAACAATCGGTAAAATTCCATTTTGAAAGCAATTATTATAAAAAATATCAGCAAAACTTGTTGAAATTACACACTTAATTCCAAAGTCTTTAAGAGACCAAGGGGCGTGTTCTCGACTAGAGCCACATCCAAAATTATCTCCGGCTACTAATATTTTAGATTGATCAAAAGGCGATGTGTTTAATACGAAATCCTTAATTAGATTTCCATCATTATCATATCTCATCTCATAAAATAAGCTAACTCCAAGGCCAGTTCTTTTTATAGTCTTAAGAAATTGCTTTGGGATGATCATATCTGTATCAATATTTACGATTGGTAAAGGGGCTGCGATCCCTTTTAAAGAATTAAACTTATCCATCTTAAGTGAAATCTCTTATATCTGAAATGTTCCCAGTAATAGCGGAAGCTGCCGCAAGTTCTGGGCTCATTAAATGAGTTCTTCCACCTCGACCTTGTCGACCTTCAAAATTTCTATTAGAAGTTGAGGCACATCTTTCGCCAGGTTTTAATTGATCAGGATTCATGCCAAGACACATAGAGCATCCAGCCTCTCTCCACTCAAAACCAGCATCTTTTAAAATTATATCTATTCCCTCTTCTTCTGCTTGTTTTTTAACCAAGCCTGATCCTGGGACTATCATAGCTTGAACATGTGAAGCGATCTTTTTATCCTTAACAATAGAAGCAACTTTTCTTAGATCTTCAATTCGACCATTGGTGCAAGAACCAATAAATATTTTATCTAATTTTATGTCTGTTATTTTAGTTCCAGGTTTAAGGCCCATGTATTCAAGGGATCTCTCAATACTTTTCTTTTTATTTTCTGTTTGAGCACTACTTGGGTTTGGTACGAATCCTTTTACAGATACAACATCTTCAGGACTAGTGCCCCACGTCACCATTGGGTCAATCTCGGAGCTATCAATAACAATTTCATGATCATAGTTAGCATCATTATCTGATGGGAGAGACGACCAGTATTCCAATGCTTGATCCCAATGATCAGCACTTGGTGCATAAGGTCTTCCTTGAATATAGTTGAAAGTTGTTTGATCAGGGCTGATTAGACCAGCACGTGCTCCGGCTTCAATACTCATATTACATATGGTCATTCTTCCCTCCATAGAGAGTCCCATAATAGAGGATCCGGCATACTCGATTACATGTCCAGTTCCACCCGCTGTTCCAATCTTTCCAATTATAAATAGGATTAAATCCTTCGAATTGACGCCAAAAGGAAGGTCCCCATTTACTGATATTCTCATATTTTTTGCGGGGTTTTGAACTATTGTTTGTGTAGCTAATACGTGTTCTACTTCACTTGTGCCAATACCAAAAGCGAGTGCCCCAAATGCTCCATGGGTAGAGGTGTGGCTATCCCCACAGACTATTGTCATTCCAGGTTGGGTAATCCCTTGCTCTGGTCCAATAATATGAACAATACCCTGTCTTTGATCCATTAAATCAAAATATTGAATTCCATGTTCTTTGGTATTTTTTGCTAAAGTTTCAACTTGTATTTTACTTTGTGGATCCTCAATATTTTGTCTATTTATTGTGGGAACATTATGGTCTGCAACAGCTATGGTCGCTTCTGGTCGATGTACAGGACGATTAGAGATTTTTAATCCTTCAAAGGCTTGGGGACTGGTTACTTCATGGACTAAATGACGATCAATATATAAAAGACTTGTTCCATCTTCTCTTTGACCGACGAGATGCTCAGACCAAATTTTATCAAAAAGTGTTTTTGGGCCTTGGTTGCTCAAGATACTACTTAAATTAGCTTTTAGTTTCAGCCTCTTCTGCTTTTTTTTCAGCAGGTATCTCTTCTTTTGGCTCCTCTTTATGCTTAGAGTCTTCTTGAGGAGATGCTACCTCTGTTTTGGTTTCTTTAGCAGCTTCTACAGGTGCCTCTTCAGTTACGGGAGTATCAGATTTTTTTTCTTCAATTTGTTCCTCTGTAACTTCTTTAACGTCTTCTATTGAGGATACATATTGTTTATCATCATATGCTCGACCATCTGTTCTCTCAGCTATTCTTGCTTTTTTACCAGATAGGCCTCTGAGGTAATATAATTTTGCTCTTCTAACATCTCCAACTTTGATACGTTCAATTGAGTCAATAACGTTACTGTAAAGTGGAAAAACTCTTTCTACGCCCTCACCACTAGAAATTTTTCTAACAGTGAAAGATGTGTTAAGGCCATTATTTTTTTTACCGATACATACGCCTTGGAATGCCTGAACTCTTTCTTTGTTTCCCTCTTTAATTTTTACATTAACTTTTACTGTGTCACCGGGTGCGAAATCTGAAACTTTTGAGCTTTTTAAAATTTGCTGTATTTGTGATTGTTCGTAATTTTTAATTATTTCATTCATTGTGTGCTCCATCCAATACTAATTTGTGGGTGGTATTAGAGCGCCATATTCTACTCATTTTTGTTTTTTTTTAAATACTTTTTAAATAAATCTGGCCTGTTTTTTTCAGTATTTTCCTTTGAATTCTGGTGTTTCCATAAATCTATATCCGCATGATTACCACTTAAAAGAACAGTTGGGACTTCTATGTCTGTATGGTCAGGAGCTACCCATGGGTTTGGTCTTGTATATTGATCGTGTTCAACTAGTTCATTTTGAAAAGACTCATTAGAGTGAGTATCTTCGTTACCTAAGACACCAGGTTGTAATCTCATAAATGCCTCAATAAACAATAACGATGCCACTTCCCCTCCATTTAAAATGACATCACTCACTGAGATCTCTTGGAATTCATAATAGTCTATCACTCTTTGGTCAATTCCCTCATATCTACCATTTAATAAAATAAAATTTTGATTTGACTTATTTTGAATTAAATCGTTTTGAGATAAATTTTTGCCTTTGGCAGAAAAACAAATTTTTGTAAAGGTATCTAGCTCGTCCTTATTAAAGTTTGCCTCAATAGCTTTAGAAATTATATCTGGTCTTAAAATCATCCCTGCGCCGCCGCTAAATGGTTTATCATCTACAGAGTTAGCAGACAGGTCACTATAGTCTCTTATGTTGATAGTATTGATTTTAAAATGATTTTTTAAAAGAGCCTTGCCTAGCAAACCATGTTGTAAAATACCAGGGAAAGCCTCTGGGAATAAAGTGAGGATATTAAATGTGATCATTAATTTTTAATTATTATTTTTTTTTCTTTGATGTTTACCAAAGGAAAATTTTGTTCTGTGAATCTAAAAAATTCTTTTTTCATGCTCTTAGTAAAATATATTTCCAGTAAGTCTCCTGCTCCAAAATTCACGACTGAAGATACTTCACCTACTTTCTGGTCTTTATTGTCCATTACATCTAATCCCTCTAAATCATGAAAGTAATATTCATTACCTTTTACAGGTGATAATTGTTCTTTTTTTAAAAAAATTTTTTCATTAACAAACTTTTCAATATCCGTCCTATTATTTATCTCATTGATTGTTATAAGTGGGCTTTTTTTATCGAAAGAGACGAGTTTTAATTCAATAATTTTTTCGTCGTCTAAATAGAATTCTTTAAACTGATTTACATCACGATCATCATTTAAAAAACTGTGAAACCTTAGCAGACCCTTAGTTCCTTTGGGTCTGCCAATTACGCCAACTTGTATGAAATTTTTGTTAAAGGAAGTCACAAGAAAATTATTCTTTAGGTTCCTCTTTATTATCGTCAGTTTTGTCTTCAGCAGCCTCGGTTGAAACCTCCTCTGCTTTAGGTTCTTCCACTACAGGGGCTTCTTCTTTCTTCTCCTCAGGCTCTGGTGTTTCTTCTGATTTTACCTCTTGTTCAGCTGGTTTTTCAGTTGCAGCTTCTTCAACAGGAGGTTGCTCATCTGCAGTGGATGTCTCTTCAGCAGGTTTTTCTGCTTCTACTTTCGCCGCCTCTTCAGCAGCTTTTGCATCCTCAGCTGCTTTTAATGCCGCTTCCTCTTTAGACTTAACTCTTTCCTGAGCTTTTGCCTTTGGTAAATGTTTTTTCGTCTTCTCAGTTATTTTTGGGGCTTCCATCATTCCTAATTCAAAGAGAATTTTTTGAACTCTTTCTGTTGGTAATGCTCCTACTTTTAACCAGTGCTCAGCTCTTTCTTTGCTTAGCATAACTCTTTCTTTGTGGTCCTTCGGCACCATTGGATTAAAGTTACCTATTTTTTCAATGAAATTACCATCTCTAGGTGCTCTTTCATCAGCCACCACTATTCTGTAAAAAGGTCTTTTCTTTGAACCCCCTCTTGCTAGTCTTATTTTAGTCGCCATGATCTCTCCCTTCTATATTTAATCAATCGTTGGCATTTGGTTTCCGCCTAATAAACTTTTAATTTTATTTGCAAAACCTGGTTTTTGAGCTTGTTTCATAAGTTTTTTAGTTTGCTCAAATTGTTTGAGAAGCCTATTGACTTCATGTACTTGTCTTCCAGACCCAGTTGCTATTCTTCTTTTTCTTGAAGCTTTTAGTAAGTCGGGGTCAACTCTTTCTTCTTTAGTCATTGAACAAATAATTGCTATTTGATGATCAATAACTTTTTCGTCAAAATCTCCACTTTCCATCATATTTTTAATTTTGCTTACACCTGGCATATGTGACATCAGTCCAGACATACCTCCCATTTTTTTCATTTGTGAAAATTGTTTCAAAAGATCATTCATATTAAATTTCCCACTCAACATCTGGGACTGCAGACTTTCCATTTCTTTTTCATCAAAGTCTTTCTGTGCCTTTTCAACTAGTGATACAACGTCTCCCATGCCAAGTATTCTTGAAGCAATTCTTTCTGGGTGGAAAACTTCAAAATCTTCAATGTTTTCACCAGATCCAAAGAAACGAATAGGCAAACCTGTTTGATATTTTGCTGAGAGCGCAACTCCTCCTCTTGGGTCTGCATCCAGTCTTGTTAAGATAAATCCTGTAAGAGGGGCTGTGGAGTTAAAAGACTCTACAACACTTAAAGCTTGCTGGCCCATCATAGAATCTAATACAAGTAAGTTTTCTTGTGGTTTTGCGATATCGTGAATAGTTTTTAGTTCTAAAAGTAATTCCTCGTCCGTACTGATACGACCAGAGGTGTCGATTATAAGAATATCTGATAAAAGTTTATTGCTTTGTTCCATTGCATTATTGACAATATCTTTTATGTTTTGGTTAATTGGTTCAATAAATTGAATATTATTTTTCTGAGATAAAATGCGTAGTTGTTCAATCGCTGCGGGTCTTCTTAAGTCTGTTGATACTAGTGCTACAGATTTATTGAGAGAATTTTGACAGTAATGGGCAAGCTTCGCAATCGATGTCGTTTTACCTGCACCCTGCAAACCACACATTAAAAAGATTGAGGGTTTATTTTTAAAATTTAGTTCACTGCTTTGTGTGCCAAGAATTTCTGTAAGCTCATCGCTAACAATTTTAATAATTTGTTGTCCTGGCTGAACATTTTCAATTACTTTTTGGCCAAGCGCTTTGTCTTGAATTTTTTTAATTAAATCTTTAGAGACTCTTAGAGAAACATCTGCTTCTAATAGAGCTACTCTCACCTCACGCAAAGTTAACTCTAAATCTTTTTCAGTAATGGCTCCTTTATTTGAGAGACCTTGAAAAATTCCGGTTATTTTATTTGTTATATTTTCTAGCATCTAAAAAATAAAAAAAATCGGCGAATGATACTCATCGGCCGACTAATTTTTTCTTTATTAAGTGAAGTTTTTATATCACTATAGCGGGTCTATGAAAATACCTTTTATGAAAGCTCATGGGGCAGGAAATGACTTTGTAATAATTGATAAAAACGTTGATTTAATTAGAAAATCAAAAAAAAATATTAAAAAATTATGTGACAGAAGATTTGGCATAGGCTGTGATCAATTGATTTTATTGAAAAAAGTTAGAGCGTACCATCAAGTTGCTTTTTATAATTCAGATGGCTCACTTGGAAAAAATTGTGGAAATGGGCTGCGATGTGTCTATAAATTTTTAGTTGAAGAAAAGAAAATTAAAAACGTAATTATCAAAAGTCATAAATTTATCCATCACGGTAAAAAAACTGAAGAAGAATACAAAATCAATGTTGGAGAAGTAACTTTAGATTGGCAGAAAATACCCCTATCAAAAAAAATGAACACCCAAGGTATTCATATTAGAGGTATTAAAATACCTGGATTAGTAAAAATAATGACAGCAAATATTGGCAATCCTCATTGTGTGGTGTTAGTTAAAAATTTAGTATCAATTAAATTAAATCATCTAGGACCTTTGCTTGTAAAAAATAAAATTTTTCCTGACCAGGCAAATATTACTTTTGTTCAGGTACTCAATAAATCTAAAATCAAAGTATTATTTTGGGAAAGGGGTGGCGGGCATACGCTTGCCTGTGGTTCAGGAACGTGTGCGACAGCATTTGTTTTAAACTATAACGATATTGTGTCCTCTAAAATTGAAATAATTACAGAACAATCAAAGTTAAAAACAGAAATTCAAGATAAGATGGTATATCTTCAAGGTCCAGCTGAATTAGTTTATAAATCAACTATTAATATATAAATGTCTAGGGTAGTTAATTTTGGATGTCGGCTAAATAATTTTGAAGGAAAGAAAATTGAGGAATTACTATCTAATAATAATGAAAATATAATTGTTATAAATTCATGTGCGGTTACAAATGAAACTGAAAGACAAGTAAGACAAACTATTAGAAGAATTAAAAAAGAAAATCCTGATAAAAAAATTGTAATGACAGGGTGCGCTGCTCAAATTTCACCTGATAAATATTCATCAATGAGTGAAGTTGATAAAGTTATTGATAATATTAGTAAGCTAAAATCAGAAACCTGGATATCTTTGTCTAATGAAGAGTCCCAAATTGATTTTAAAGAGGACATCTTTGACTCACCTCAAGACATCCGCCCCTCTTTAGATACAAACAATCTTAGCATCAGAGAAAGCCTTGTAATTCAACAAGGTTGTAATCATAGATGTACGTTTTGTATTATTCCTTTTGGAAGGGGTAATAATAGGAGCTTTGATCCTTTTTACTTAATTGACGAAGTTGAAAGAGTTGTCGAGAACGGAGTCAAAGAAATAGTTTTGACAGGAGTAGATATATCTGACTATGGGAGTGATTTTGAGCACCGATATAGCATGAGCAATTTAATTTTAGATATTTTAGATAAAACTAAATTACAACGTCTACGTCTATCTTCAATAGACTGTGTAGAGATTGATGAACAATTTGATGAAGTATTGAAGGATCAAAGAGTAATGCCTCATCTTCACCTCAGTATTCAATCTGGTGATGACATGATACTTAAAAGAATGAAAAGAAGACATAACGCAAAAGATGTATTTGCATTTGTTGAGCATTGTAAAAAAATTAGAGAGGATATTTCATTTGGTGCAGATATAATCGCTGGATTTCCTACAGAAACAGATGAAATGTTTGAAAATACATACAGACTACTGAAAGAAAATGAAATATCTCATCTTCATATATTTCCTTTCTCTCCCAAAAATAATACCCCTGCATCAAGAATGCCTCAGGTTTCCAAATTAATTATTAAGAAAAGAGCAAAAAATTTAAGAGAACTAGGTGAGTTAATTTTAAAAAAAGTAAAATCTAAACTTTCCTTACCAAGAGAGGTTCTTATTGAGGAATTAAATTTAGGATTAGCTGTTGGATATGATCAAAACTATATCAAACATAAAGTTCCGTTAGTTGGCGTACCGGTTGGTGAAATTGTAAGAGTTTAATGTTTTTTTTAAAAAAAATTTTTCAAAAAAAATTAAATGTTGATGAAATAGAAGATCTTTTATTTGAAAATGGTGTTGAGCCAAAATTTGCTGAATTAATAATTTCAAAAATTAAAGACAATACATCAAAGGAAGAGGATATTAAAAAAGTTATTAAAAAAGAGCTACTAACAAAATTTGCAGAAAAAAAATTTGGCGCTTTTTCTCCTCAAAGTAAGAGCTTATATATAATTGCAGGTAATAACGGGTCAGGAAAAACAACATTCATCGGTAAATTTATAAATCTATTTCAAAAAAACGGCTTAAATCCTGCTGTTATTGCAGCAGATACATTCAGAGCAGCAGCTATAGATCAACTCGAGCATTTTACCAAAAAATTTGAAGTACCCATACATAAGGGTAATAATATGGAGGACCCGTCAGCTGTCATTTTCCAAGGTATTGATAAAATGAAAGAAAATGATGTTGTGATAATTGATACATCTGGAAGACAACACAACAATAAAAATTTAATGGCAGAACTAAAAAAGATTTCAAATATAATTTCAAAGAAATCTGATCAATTTAATTTAATTCAAACTTTTTTGACTTTGGATGCTAATACCGGACTTGCATCCAAGCATATTATTGAGGGGTTTTGTGAATATATAACATTAGATGGAATTATTTTAAATAAGGTCGACTCTAATGCTAAATATGGAGCTCTTCTAACGATAATAAATGATTTTGACATACCTGTTGTATTTGAAGGGTACGGTGAAGGAATGAGCGACTTAAGAGAGTTTCAATTTGAAGAATATTTAGATAGACTCATATAATATGAAGCAGCTATTTGAATTTTTTCCCTTAATTGTTTTTTTTGCTGTTTACTATAAATCAGATAAAGATCTCTATTTAAGTATAGCTGCTGTAATAGTGGCTACATTTATTTCTCTCATAGCTATCTATTTCAAAGAAAGAAAAATTTCTACAATGATGTTAGTAAGTACAGTTATCTTAGTTGTATTTGGTGGCCTGAGTATTTTCCTTAAAAATGAAATATTTTTTAAAATGAAACCCACAATCATAAACGCACTTTTTGCTATCGTTTTAATTGGAAGTACAATTATTAATAAACCTGTTTTAAAATTATTATTGAATTCTTCTTTAAAATTAACTGATGAGGGGTGGGGGCTAATGAACAAAATGTGGTCCAGCTTTTTTGTACTTCTAGCTGTTTTAAATGAAATCGTTTGGCGAACTCAAACAACCGATGTTTGGGTTAACTTTAAAGTCTTTGGTATTATGGGAATTACAATTGTATTTACTATAATTCAAATTCCGTTTCTAAAAAAACATTTTATAAATCAGCCTTAAGAGCTTCAATTCCCAATAGTTCTTTATCCTCTAGTGCCTCAAGAAAAGCACCCCCGGCAGTTGAGACAAAATAAAAGTCTTCAAATTTTTCTTTTGCCATATTGATGGCTAAGATTGTATCTCCACCACCAATAACAACATCAGCTTGAGCTTTAGCAAGAAGGTGAGATAGGTTAATAGATCCCTTCGAAAATTTGTGGTCTTCAATCATTCCCATGGGGCCATTCCACAAAATAATATCACTTTTTTTTACAAGATTTTCTAAAACAATATGAGAAGAGTCGGCTATATCTAAAATTTTAAATTCAGTGTTTTTGTCAAGTTCATTGACTAATACACTTTGATCTGAATCAAGCATTACATCAACTGGGAGATAGATTTCACAGCCTGTTTGTTTTGCAGAGCTATAAATCATTTCAATCATTCTTTCAGCACCCTCTTCAATTAAAGAAGAACTAACATTAATCTTATTATATTTCAGAAAATTATTAGCCATTGCTCCTCCTATAAAAATATCTGAGCAAGAAGTCGTTAAAGACAAAAGTGTGTTTATTTTAGTTGAGATTTTTGAACCTCCAATTATAGCTAATTTTTTCTTTTGAGATTTTTTGATATCGTTAATAACATTAATTTCTTTTTCAAAATTAAAACCAGGTGTAGATAAAATATTTTTAGCCATTTGGTTTACTGATGAGTGAAGCCTATGGGAAGCAGAGAATGCTTCATTAACATATAAATCTAGATTGTCAGTAATTGATTTACTAAAACTCAAATCATTTTTTATTTCACCTTTGAAAAATCTTATATTCTCTAAAAGAGTTGTGGTAGGCCTATTATGATTGAATTGATCAAGACCGTTTTCTAAAAAATTTTCATAGCTTATAAAATTTAATTTTAATTCTAAGATTTCCTGAAACTGATCAATTAGTTTTGAGAAAGAGTACTTGTCATCGAATTTTCCTTTTGGTCTTCCAAAATGCGATAGAAGAAGAATGTTGCATTGTTTGTTTTTAATAAAATTGATGGTGTCCTTTGCCCTGTCTAATCTTGTTTTGTCAGTTATCTTAAAATTTTTATCAATAGGCACATTAAAATCGACTCTGATCCCAACATTTTGGATTTTTTCGAAATTGAGATTTTTAAGAGATTTCATATTTATTCACATTTTTTTAATCATTTTAGGCTAGATTACTACTACTATATATAGTATAAAACTACCCATATAAGGAACTAAATAGAGTAGGTATATAAAAATGTCTTGGAATAACCAGAAAGTAGAAGATCTTAAAAAGCTTTGGAATGAAGGGGTTGCTACAAGCCAGATTGGTGTGCAGCTTGGATTTACTAAAAATGCCGTTATTGGTAAGGCTTTTAGACTGGGCCTTGAAAGGCGTCAAAACTCCAGAAAAAAATCAACTCAAAATCAACAATTTTCATCTGTAACCATGTACAGGGAAACAAGTAATTCATCTTCCGAAAGTACGGTAAGAAAAGAGCCAGTTCGAAGAAGGGAAAAATTTAGTTTTAAAAAGAGTATTGTTGGCACCGGTAACTTTAAATCTTGTCAATGGCCAATTGGTGATCCACTTGAAGAGGGATTTCACTACTGTGGGTGTCAAAATATTCCAACAAAGCCGTATTGTATAGAGCATTACAAAAAAGCTTATAATGTTGATGAGAAATATTTAGACAGACTTTTAGATTTCTTACACGAAAAAAATTAATATCATTTTTTCTTTGGCGCGCTTGGCAGGAGTCGAACCTGCGACCCCCAGATTAGGAATCTGGTGCTCTATCCTACTGAGCTACAAGCGCCTTTGTATATGTACTTCATAATAATAAATCTTAAAATATAAACTATGAAAAAAAAAGCTGAAGAATACCTATATAATGAGGCACTAAAATATTTGGGTAAATATCCAGCTACTAAAAAAAAAATTTCAGAAGTACTAGAAAAAAAACTCAGAAATAAAAAAACTTATCAAAAGGTTATTTTTCCAGAAAATATCTCTAAACAAGAACTAATTGAAAATATCATAGAAAAACTAGATGAATTGAAGATTATAAACGAGAGGCACTTTATTGAAACAGTATTTCATTATTATGAGCAATCCTTATTTTCTATCAAAAAAATAAAAAATAAACTCTATCAAAAAGGATTTGAACAAAGCTTAATTGATGAATATGTCTCAAAGAAAGTCACTGAAAATCCAGATTTAGAATTAAATATTTTAAAAAGATTTATAGTAAGAAAAAAGCTTTCTAAGCTAGAAACAGATGAATTAAAAAAAAAGCTTTATCAACAGAGCTTCTCGGAAAATTCAATATATAAAGTAATTAGAGATTAGTTATTTAGAAGCTGGTGCTTCAATAGTTTTTGTGGTTTCTTCTGTGTTGACTGGTGCTTGACCCTCAGCATCTTTTTCTTTTTTGGTTTTTTTAATAATAATTTGCTTTCCTCTGTACATGCCAGTACTAAGATCAATATGATGCGGTCTTCTTAATTCACCTGATTTTTTGTCTTCTGCAAAAAGCTGTGTGCCCGCTCTATGATGAGAGCGTCTCATATTCCTTTTTGAAGGTGTGGTTTTTCTTTTTGGAACGGCCATATCAGATCGATAACATAATAAAAATTTGTATAAATTACAATAATAATGTATAAATCTGCCCACAATGCAAGAAGAGCAAATCGATTTAGGTCACAAAAGAACATGCCCCTGTGGTAACGTAAAGTATTACGATTTTTATCAGGATGTAATAAATTGTCCTGAGTGCGGTAAATCAATAGAAGCAGTAAATATAGCAAAACCTAAAAGGGGAAGAAAAGCTGGAATTACTGTTGCAGCACCTACTAAAACAACCAAAGAAAATGATGAACTAAAAGATTTAATCGAAGAGACAGAAGAGACTGAAACTCAGACTGAAGATACCGATAACCTAGCGGAAGATATCAGTATTGATATTCCAACTGATAAAACAGAAGAAGAAACTAATTAATTTATCTTTTATTTAAAATTTCTAATATTTTTGTTGATGCTTCCTCGTACTTTAAGCTCGAAGATATTGCAAATTCTCTTGTATACCTCTCAAAAGCTACCTGAAACATCTGGCGCTCACTATAAGACTGCTCAGTTTGATCATCTTTTCGAAATAAATCACGAACTACCTCTGAGAGAAGTTTTATGTCGCCAGAATTTATCTTTTGATCGTACTCTTGAGCCCTTCTACTCCACATCGCTTTTTTAATTTTAGGCTTTTGCTTTAAAACGGAGAGTGTTCTGGTCATGGATGGTTTACTAGTAATATTTCTTAAACCGATCAATTTTGCTTTAGCAAAGGGGACTCTGATTGTTAATTTGTCTTGAAAAAACTGGATTACATATAATTGCTCTTCCACTAAATCATATTGGAACTTTTCTATAGTAAGAATTCTTCCTACGCCGTGAGTAGGGTAAACAATATTCTCTCCTGCTTTAAATTCTTGCGGGACTAATACTTTTTTAATCTTAGGGGCTTTGGGGGTAACAATTTTTTTAACTAATTTCTTAACTGCCTTTTTTGCTACTTTTTTTGCTACTTTTTTTTTGGGTATTTTTTTTAAAGATTGTTTTTTTTTGCCAGGTGATTTTTTTTTGACTTCAACTTTTTTTTTAGTTTTTACTTTATCAGCTTTTTTGTTTACTTTTTTTGTTATAGCTTTTTTTTTAACTGGCATTAATCGGCTCCTTTTTCACTAAAATGATTTTCAAATTTATTTTCTACCCCTTCCCACTTTTTTGCGTCAGCAGGGGCGTCTTTTTTTGTAGTTATATTAGGCCAAACTTGTGAATATTTTTCATTTACATCTAACCATTTCGTACCGTCGTCCAAGTCATCTGGGATAATCGCTTCAGCTGGGCATTCAGGCTCACATACACCGCAATCGATACACTCATCAGGGTTAATTACAAGCATATTTTCACCTTCATAAAAACAATCTACAGGACACACTTCAACACAATCCATGTATTTACATTTAATACACTTATCATTAACTAGGTAAGTCATAGACTGTCTTTTACTCTATTTCGGATTAATATAAAATCCTTATCTTCAAGACCAAGTAAGATTGATATTTTTCTAGCAGTAGAAACCTCTAACTGATCTTCTTTACCGTCAACCATTAATACTTGCCAACAAATTAAAATAACATCCATTCTTTGTTCATAACTTAAAGATGTTTTAAGCCTGTAAGAAAACTGTGATAAGTCGGTGTTAAAATGTTGTTGATCAGCAAGTTTATTAAATTGCTCTTTATTGTTTAGAGTTGGAATTTTAAAATAATACTCAACTAACTCAGAGGCCAAATTAATTTCTTGTTCCGTAATTTCATGATCTGCAATAATAATTTCGTAAATTAGGTTATAAAGATCTGACTCAAAGGAATGATCCTCATTTTTATCCTCTTTTTCATTAAAGGATTGGAAGAATTTACTTAGCATTTATATTTTTTAGTTGATCAAAAGGGTTATTGAATAATTTTTTTGATGAATATTTTTTTACTTTTTTTAAAGGTTTTTTCAATACTTTTTTGCTGTTATTTTGTTTTAACTCCATTGTTTTATTAGCATTAATTTTTTTCGAGATAACTAAGTCATTTTCTGCAATGTCTTGAATATTAAAAGACCTGCTTTTTAAAATACATATTAATTTATCTTTTTTAATTCCTAGAAGATTAGATAAGTCCATCGGAAGTGAAAAAGGGCCTCTATTTTCTCTTTTAAAGAGTTGTTTTTCAAATTCATTAAAAATATCGAGTCTAATTAATAGATCATTTTGGGAGACAAAGCCTAAAAAAGTGATTAGGTCTTCATTTAATTTATTTTGGATATTAAGAGTGGCATTCCCATCTTTAGGAATGTATTCATCAATATTTAAGCTTTCATTATAATATAAATTCCATAGATGGAACTTTAACTTCATATATTCAGGTCTAATAAGTTCAGAGTTGAAAATAACGTTTTTTCCAAGTCTAAAATTTAGAGAATGGATTTCTTTTCTTTGCGGTTCATCAATAAGCTTAAATTCATCTAGTATATTTATTTGATAAAAATTATATTGGTTTTCAATAATCTTAAAAATGAAACTTCTTTCCTCTGGTTTAGAATTGAATTTCTTTAATTGATCGGATAAATCCAATTTAGACAAGTAAGTCTCTTCAAACCATTTTTGAATTTTCTCTTCAATTTTCTTCATATGATCTGGTGACACTAATTGATCGTCTAATATGGGTTCAAAAATAGGGTGCGTGAGATCATTGCCTTTTTTAAATATTGCAACATTTGCATCTCCCCATTGAAGATATAAATTCTGAAAATTTCCTTTCTCATCAACTTTTGAATTGATTGATAAACTTTCGTTAGGGGCAGCAATAAAAGTATCGACGTTAAAAGACATATATGGAAAAATTTGTTCTTTAATAATTACTTGGTAGTTGTTATTTAAAATATCTTTAAACTTTTCATCAAAAAAGATTTTAAAACCTCTGATAACTCCTATTATTTCGTCTTTTATCTTAACATATCTATTATCAGTTAAAGAAATATTTTTTTTACTTATATTTAAATTTTGAATCATCTCACTTTTGTTTTTATCAACAAATTTTTGCATTAAACTTAAATGTATCTCTTCAGATAGTTTGTTTTCAATATTTTTAATGGTTTCAACCCAAATAGAGTTACTTATCCAATGTTTTTGGTTAGTTATGTATAACCAAGTTCTAGTTTCATTTAAATTGTATATAAGGTCATCGATACTCCCATTATAATTTTGTAAATATGAAGTTTGGTGCTCAAGAAAGTTATCACTCAAAGTCCATTTATTTTTTATGAGCTCCATAAATATTTTTGTTAATAGTTCAATATGCTTTTCGTCAGAAATATTTTGATAGTCTGGTATACGACATATATCCCATAATTGTTTAAGTGTTTCTGGGTTGTCAAATTTAAAAATTTTCTTGTTATCTTTTAAAAATCTCAATAGAAATTTCTGATCCTCTGCATCTTTTTTTAAAATTAATCGATGATTATCAGATTTTTGTTTTAAAGAATTTACCAATTCATATTCTGACTTAAATGACAAAAGATGATTTCTCCAAAATATTTTTTTAATAGCTTCAAATTTATGAGATTGAATATTTTCTATAGATTCTAAGTTTGTAAACTTAGCTCCAAGCGTGGAGCCAAAATATCCTGATTTAGTATAGCGACCTGCTCTTCCTGCTATTTGACCAATTTCCATATCGTTTAAAGGTCTGACATATTTCCCATCGAATTTATCAAGACCAGAAAAATACACTTGGTTAATATCTAAATTCAGTCCCATTCCTATAGCGTCAGTGGCCACAATATAATCGACCTCCCCATCCTCATATAATTTAACTTGAGAGTTTCTAGTTTTAGGACTAAGAGCACCAGCGACTAATGCCACACCTCCTTTTAAACTTCTTATCTGTTCAGCGATTTCATAAAGACCAATTAAATTAAAAGCAATAATTGCTGATCGAGGTTTAATATTTTGAATCTTCTTATGGCCGATAAAACTTAATTCAGAAAATCTATTTTTAAAAATTATTTTTGCCTCAGGAATTAATTCTCGAATAATTTCTTCCATAGTAAGAGAACCTAAGAAAATAGTTTTTTGCTCACCACGAGAATATAAGAGTCTTTGAGTAAAAATATGTCCTCTTTCATAATCAGATGCTAGTTGAATCTCATCAACACAAACAAATTCAAAAAAATCATCTGGCATTGACTCGACAGTACAAAAAAAATATTTAGCTTCTGGAGGAATTATTTTTTCTTCTCCAGTTATTAATGCAATTTGATTTATAGGATAAAGTTTACATGCTTTATCATAATTTTCTCTTGCCAAAAGCCTTAAAGGGAAACCAAAAACACCGTTTTTAAAGGAAAACATTTGTTCAAATGCATAAAAAGTTTTACCTGTGTTTGTTGGACCTAAAATTATTTCAATTTGATTCATTTAATGAAAAGAAGTTACCACAAATAAAATGTTGACTTAATTAAATACTTTTTTAAGGTTTTTTTAAGAAAATGAATATTTTTAATATTCGTTTTATACTTACTAGTAAGTGTAAAAAGTAAGGAGGCTATAATGGCTGTAAAAAAGAAAAAAGCTGCCAAAAAAAAAGCAGCACCTAAGAAAAGAAGAGCTGCAAAAAAGGTAGCGCCTAAAAAGAAGAAGGCTGCAAAAAAGAAAGCGGCTCCTAAAAGAAAGGCTGCTAAGAAAAAAGCAGCTCCTAAGAAGAAAAAAGCCACTAAGAAAAAAGCTGTGAGAAGGAAAGCTGCAAAAAAGAAAGCAGCACCTAAGAAGAAAAAAGCAGCTCCTAAGAAGAAAAAAGCTGCAAAAAAGAAAGCAGCACCTAAGAAGAAAAAAGCTGCAAAAAAGAAAGCAGCTCCTAAGAAGAAAAAAGCTGCAAAAAAGAAAGCAGCTCCTAAGAAGAAAAAAGCTTCAAGAAAAAGAAGATAATTTTCAAAGTTTTAAATATTTAAAACATCAAAAGCGGGTTATAATCACCCGCTTTTTTTTATGATAGAAGTTAACAACTTATCTTTTGCTCGAGGAAATATTCTTATATACAAAGATATTAATTTTAAAATATCTCCTGGAGAATTGTTGCTAGTAAGTGGGGCTAATGGTGTAGGCAAAACAACTCTTTTGTCAAACATAGTAAATTTTACAGAGCCACTAGAAGGAAATATTACTTACCATGGCACATCAATTGATAATCATATTGCATCAGAGTGTTTCTTGTATATTGGTGAAAATAATTTTGCTTATGACACTTTAACATTAAATCAGAATATTGATTATTGGCTCTCAGTACATAATGTAAACTTTGACAAATTTATAAAAAACAAAAGCGTAAACTTTTTATTTCAAGAATTGAATCTTGATAAAAAATTTTATCAACTTTCTTTTGGTCAGAAAAAGAAACTTCAGCTGTTGCTGCTTATGTTAGTGAATAAGCCAGTTTGGATACTTGATGATCCTTACAGTGGCCTAGATACGAGATCTATTATGAAAATAAACACATTATTAAAAAAAAAGATAGAAAACAAAGGAATAATCATCGTAACAAGTCATCAAAAAATTAATTTGCGTAATTATAAAACGCTACAATTAATATGATAAAAAATTTTCTTAAGTTAATTGCAAATGAATTTAAATTGATGCTTAAAGGAAGTGTCTTTAGTTTTGTTTTGTTCTGTTTATTAATTATAGCGTGTTCTATCTTCTCTTTATCTTTGAGAAGCGAGTCAATGGGCATGAATGCTCCTTTGTCTTTTTTATATATAATGATTTTTTTTATTTCATTATTTAAAGTTGAAAAAATATATAGTCTAGATTTTGATGAGGCGAAACTTCAGCAGTATATACTCTCCCCATTTTCTCTAGAGATAATTGTTTTTGTTAAAAATATGATGATCTATTTAAATTTAATAATTTTTTTCGTAATTTTTTCCCCTCTTATTTTGATTATTCTAAATATAGATTTGTCTTATTTAATACAAATAAACATTCTTTTATCTTTATCTCTTCTAAGTATTATTTTTATTGCTTCCATGACTGCCTCTATTACTATATCCAAAAATAATAAACTCTCTCTCACAAGTATTTTAACGCTGCCTCTTTTTGTCCCTATCCTAATATTTTCTATGGCAATTACTGATGTAATTGATTTTAATACGAACAAAATGTATTTATTTTTTGTTGCCTATTTTTTGTTAAACTTAGCTTTCTCGCCCTTACTAACTAGTTTTGCTTTAAAAAAATTATCAGTCTAATGTTCGCCATAACTCCAAATACTCTCTCAACTTTTATGAATTCCATATCTAAATATATTGTTTTATTTTCACTCTTTTTAATTGGCATTGCGGCTTTTTTAATCATTTTTATTGAGAATGACTACTATCAAGGAATTTCTTTTAAAATCATGTTTATCCATGTACCTGCTGCTTGGCTATCTTTAGCAATATTTTTAGCGATGGGAATTAGTAGTATCATAGGTCTCATCTTTAAATCTCCCACTGCATTTACAATTGCGAGATCTTTATCGCCTATAGGATTAATAATGAGCATTATTGTTTTAGTAACTGGTTCAATATGGGGAAATTTAACCTGGGGAGCTTATTGGGTATGGGATGCAAGATTGACTTCAATGTTAATTTTAGCTTTTATCTACTTAGGGCATATTCTTCTTTTATACTCTTTTGAACACTTCCAAAAAGCAGATTTTGCTGCATCAATATTAGCAATAATAGGTATGGTAAATCTACCAATTGTTAAATTTTCCGTTGATTGGTGGACAACACTTCACCAAGGAAGTAGCGTTTTGAAAATAGGTGGTCCTAGTATGACTAATGACTATTTAATTACTTTGCTGGTGAGTTTTTTGGGTATTTTTATGTTAACGATGTACTGGTTTTCTAACATATTTTATATAATTATAGAAAAAAGGAAGATAGAGAGGTCTAAGTTATTAAATGACTAGTTTAGAGTTTGTTTTAATTTGCTACGTTTTTTTTGGGATCATCTGCGCTGTGACAACGATTATAATTATGCTCTTGAAGAAAAAAGTCTTTAATAAGATTAGTGCGCGTAATCAAATTAAATAAACAGATAAAAAAACGATTTATTTTTTTATTAATCATCTTCATCTGCTTCTCCTCTTCTATATTTTTAATTAGTTACTCCTTAAAAGACCAGATTGCGTATTTTGTTGAGCCAACAGATTTAAAAGATATGAATGAATTAGAAAATAAGTATTTAAGAGTTGGAGGGCTTGTAAAAGAGAATAGTTTAAAATTTATAGATGGGAGTTGGGTTTTTGAAGTTATTGATCAAAACAAAAATTCCATCAATGTTGTTTTTTCGAAAACACTTCCCAACTTAGTAGAAGAAAAAAAAGGGATTATTGTTGAGGGTAAATTAGTTAATAACACTTTCATTGCAGAAATAGTTTTAGCAAAACATGACGAAAATTATATGCCCCAAAGTGCCATAGATAAATTAAAAGAAGAAGGAAAATGGAGGGGTGATTAATTGATATCACTTTTTGGTAATGGGATTGTTTATGTATCGTTAATTCTGACAGTCTTATTTTATGTTAAGTTATTAAAAAAATTAATTCCGTCAGAGGTTTTATCTTTAAGAGTAATTTATTTTATAAATCTATTACCCTTTATTCTATTAATATATGCATTTTCAATTTCAGATTTTACATTGCTTAACGTCATTGAAAATTCTTATATTGATGATCCATTATTTTATAAAGTAACATCTGCATGGGGCAGTCATGAAGGTTCAATTTTGTTATGGGTATTTTTAATCAACTTATTTGGTATTTTTTTTCTTAACAAAAATCACACAGTTGAGATACACAAGAATATTATATTTATCTCCACTTTATTTCTGCTTTATGTAATGATTAGCTCAAACCCTTTTACTTATATAGAAGCGAATGAAGAAATATTAGGATTAGGTCTAAATCCTATTTTACAGCATTTTTTATTTGTCATTCACCCGCCTACGTTATTTCTGGGGTACATTGGTTTGGTTATTCCCTTTGTGTTGTCTGCTCATATGTTAATAAAAAAAGATTTTTCAGAAAAATTATTTGAAGAGATGCTGATTTGGTCCAAGATATCATGGTTTTTTTTAACGGCTGGCATTGTTTTAGGATCTTATTGGGCTTACTCAGAATTAGGGTGGGGAGGCTGGTGGTTTTGGGATCCAGTAGAGAATATCTCCTTAATCCCGTGGCTATTGAACACTGCTTTAATTCATTCTCTAAAGGTTTCTATTAAAAGTAATCAACTTAAGCTATGGAGTTTAAATTTAGGGCTATATTGCTTTATCACATCTGTATTTGGAACATTTTTAGTCCGCTCGAATTTAATTGTATCTGTTCATAGTTTTGCAACAGACCCGCTTAGGGGATTATTTTTAATAATAATAATTGGATATTTATTAGCCATGACAGTGCGATTAAATATAAAAAGTATTTCAAATTTTAACGAGGACTCTTTTGATTTATTTAGTAAAGAAAGTTTTCTTTTAATAAATAACATATTTTTTATCTGCTCAGCACTAGTTGTCTTTATTGGAACAGTTTACCCTCTATTTAGTGAAATGATCCTTGAAACATCAGTTTCTGTTGGTGCACCCTATTATAATTTTGCTTTTAATTTGTTACTAGCGCCATTAATTTTGTTTATGGCCTTCGCACCTCAGATTAGTTGGGGAAAACATGAAAAAAAAGATAAACAGTTACCCTATATTTTAGTATTATCTTTAGTAATTTCTTTACTATCTTTTTACTTATTTGAAAAATTTTACTTTGCGTTAAGTGTTTTTATTACAGGTCCTTTATTTATAAAGAGTATTTTAGTATTAAATACTAATGTGAAGAAAAATTTAAATTTTTATTCTCAATGGTTAGCACATTTAAGTATTGGCGTCTTTATAATTGCCGCTGTGTATACAGAGCAATTTGATTATGAAGAAAATTTACTATTTGAAAAAAATAGCTCTAATGAAATTGCACTTCAAAATAATAACATTGCGATAATTAAAAATATCAAAGATGAAAGCTTTCAAAATTATCAAAGAATATCAGTAGATTTATTAATTATTGATGGGCAACAGAATAGACAACTCTCTCCTTCAAAAAATATCTATCAACCCTCTGGGCAAGTCACCAATGAGGTTAATACTACTAATGTCCTTTTTAGTCAGTATTATGCAACAATATCAACCATTGAAAGTGATCAAGTAGGAATTAATTTAGTTTATAAACCATTTATAAATTTATTATGGTTAAGTTCTATTATGCTAATTTTTTCAATATTTTTATCGATAGTTAAAAGAAAATGAAAAAAAATTTAATAATACCCGTGATGGGTGTAGTGGTACTAGTTGCTTGTGTGCTTTTTTATTTAAACCAAACAACAGATAAAAACAACAAACAGGAAGAAATATCTAGCTTAGTGTTTGAGACACCTGATTTTTATAATAATGAATTAATTGATGAAAAAGCTCTGGGTGAATTTTATGTTGTAAATTTTTTTGCATCTTGGTGTAAGCCTTGTCTAGCAGAACATCCACTTTTAATGGAAATGAAAAAACAAGGAATAAAAATTATTGGTGTTAATTTTAGAGATGATGAGGAGAATTTTAAAGAATGGATTAAAGAACACGGTAATCCTTTTGAACACATCTTAAGGGATGATGGGACTATTGCTTATGAAATGGGTTTAATTGGTGTTCCTGAAACATATTTTATTGTAAATAATATTATCCAAAAAAAAATACAAGGGCCTTTGTTTTATGAAGATATCGAGCAATATTTATAAATTATTAATTACAATTTTAATAATTCATATGTCTACGATTAGCTTTGCTGGCGTGAATGAATTAAGCGATTATTACAAAACAATTAGATGTTTGGTTTGTGAGGGACAAAGCATACAAGAGTCTGATACAGAATTTGCAATAAATATAAAGGAACAAATTCAAAAAAAATATAATTCTGGAATGACTGTTAATGAGATTGATGCAGAATTAGTAAAGATTTATGGTGAGGAAATATCTTTTAATCCACAAAAAAATCATTATTTGCTCTGGGGTACACCTTTAATTATGCTCTTCATAATTTTTATATTCATAAGAAATAAAATTAAATTTTTTAAAAAAACATAAGAGATACTATTACAGCTATCTACCTCATCAGGTTATATTTATTAATCTTTAATCTTTTTCGTTCATTGGTTGGTAAATGTTTATTCAACTGTCGGTTAATCAGGCCGAACAAACCAATTATAAATAAAGTTAATAATATGAAATAAAAGCCAACAATTGGATAAGGAACAAAGGGATTAAAGGTCTTATCAGCAAAATAGCTAGCATAGTAAATTGCATCCCCTTTTTGTTGCCAAGCAGGAAAACCCGTAAAGAAAACCAATGTTGTTGCGTGAAACATAAAAATTGCCTCATTGGTATAGGAGGGCCAAGCTAAACGAAGCATAGTTGGCCAGATAATGCGTCTAAATTTTTTAATTCCTGTAAAACCAAATGCATCTGCAGACTCTAAATCCTGACTTGGAACAGCACGCAGTGCACCATAAAAAATTTCTCCTGCATAGGCAGATGTATTAAAAAACAAAACAATTAAAGCGCCTAACCAAGCCTTTGTAAGCCAACGTGTTTCAACGGTTACAACAAGAAATCCTAAATCTATATCAACCCCTAGCCTTGGTAAAAGTACAAATAAATCATACGCAAAGAAAAACTGAATAAATAAAGGCGAGCCTCTGAAAATAAAAATAAAGGCTCGACATGGAGCGTTTAACAAAAATAATTTTGAATTTTTCCCTAAAGCCAAAACAGTGGCAAAGAAAAAGCCAAACAATAATGCTAAAATTGCAAAATATATATTCCAAATCATACCCGAACCGATTAATACAAATTGCTCACAAAGTGTTATATCGGCCTTTGGTAAAAGTCTCTCTCCATACCCTATAGATCTAAGGCCGTAATCAGAAAGAGTTTGAAAACAGCTAGACATTAAACTGCCTTACCTGCCATAGTAGCTTGTCCTTTAGAAAGCCTTGTAGAAAGTTTGTCTAAAACGGATTGAGATAAATAAGTTAGAGATAAATAAAAAATCATCAGTACACCAAAATACCAAGCACGCCAATCAGGATGAGGGTATTCGTATACGCCCGTTTTAATTCCACCTAGTTCTTTAGCCCAATAGACGATGTCCTCAATACCCAAAAGAAATAGTAATGGAGTTGCTTTGATTAAAATCATCCATAAATTTGATAGACCTGGCAGAGCATAAATCCACATTTGTGGAATAAGAATTCTTCTAAAAATTTGACTTGATGAAAAACCATAGGCTTCTCCTGTTTCTATTTGAGCTTTTGGGACTGCAGCCATAGCACCGGATAACACATTGCCCGCAAAGGCCCCAAATACAAAGCCAAAAGCAAGTAAAGCAAGAGAAAATCCATAAATGTCGTGTACCCATTCACTAGCTGTGTTTAAAGGGAGTTTTGCAGCTGCACATACAACAAAATCGTTACCTTGCCTAACTGCCTCTGTAACATCAGAGCATAAAACTTTGTGTCGTAAATATTCAAAAGCCTGATCAAGCGCTATTGGAATGAATAAAAAGAAAACGATATCAGGTATGCCTCTTATCATTGCAAGATATCCTTTTCCAAGAGCTCGAACTATTTTTAAAGATGATCTAGCAGCAGTGGCTCCAGCAAATCCAAAAGCCATCGCCAATGGAGCTGCCAAAGAAAGCAAACCCATCACAACAAAAAATGAATAATAAAACGACATATGTTTTGTTGTGGTGACATAACATGATAACCACATTAACCCCTCAAGGGTTTTAGGATCTACACAATAACTAAACATCTTGGAAATTCTCTGATTTATTAAATGTTTGTGGAAAAAAATCTTGAATTAAATTATTTCTTTTCCCTGTAATAACTTCATCGATGCCAAGCTTGCCAGCTAGTGGTGCATTAGTTATGCCTGAATGCATAACTGCTAAATAAATTCCATTAATTTTTTGACCTTTACTATTTACAAGGCGGCCGATCTTTGGCCTTCCATCAATGGGCAATGGTCTGCTACCAAGTGTAAAATAATCTAAGATCATCTTTCCATTATAGTTGAGCCTAGTTGCCATGTCTTGAACAAGTTTTTCAGCAGTTTCCTTTATGTTTTGGACGTTACTCACGTCATCATCAAATCTTCCACCTATTATTAACCTGCCTTTATCATCTTGCCGAGCATGGAAGTCAAAACCTGTGATTGGGTGATTTAATAAACTTGGTAATGGATTTGTATAAGCTAACAAACCTAAACTCGATCGCATTTCAAAATGAATATCTATAGTTGATAATAAATCAGGAGCGCCAAGTCCTGCTGTTATTACTACTTCGTTATCATAAATAATTTCATCATCAGTTCTTACACCTGTCACAATATTGTTCTCGCAAACCAACTCTTTAACATTAACTTTTATTATTTTTGATTCACTTGCTTTGAAAAGTTCTTGTGTTGCCCTAACACCCTCAATAGCCAAGTCATCAATACCAAAACCAGCCAGAGTTGGGCTGTTTATTAAGTTTGGTAAATGTCCTCGTAACTCTGATTTAGTTGATATTTTTACTGATTGGCCCCAACTTTGATGTTGTTTTATGGTTTGATGTAATTCTTTCTCATCGAGGTCCCAAATAAATGCACCCTTAGAGGAATGCTCTAAGTTTGAAATGTCATTTATTAATTCTGGCCAGTAGTTCAAATTGGCCTGACGAAAAGAGGCATAGCTTTTATCATTACTGGCATATCCATTAACCCAACCCCAGGTATTGGTAGTAGCTTGGTTTTTATCCCCAGGGAGATCTGACGATAAAACAGTAATTTGATTTACACCCTTTTGATGGGCGTGGTATGCAAAAGATGCTCCTACAATTCCTGCACCAACTATAATCATTGTAAGTTGGACTTTATATTATGTTTGAGTGATTATTGAATAAATAGTATTAGAAAAAAAGTATGAGGACGGTATAACCGCCCTCATTTTTTGTAATTTAAATTAAATAATCTTAAAAAGTTGCGGCTTCGAAACCAAACCACTTTTTAATTAGTGCATTTAAAGATCCGTCATCTTTCATTGAACTAATAGCTGCATTCATTTTAGCTTTTAATTCACCATCAGACTCACGGATACCCATTCCAACACCACCACCGATAGATACTTCACCTACATTCGCAAATTCACCGTTTGACTCTGCGATGATAGATGAAAGATAATCGCCATCAGCTAGAACAGCATCCGCTTCACCATTTTGTACTGCAGAGATTGTTTCTTCTGCTGTTGCAAATTCAACTAAAGTCGCTCCACTTTCTGCAACATAGCCTGCCTGTATAGTTGCAGTTTGAGCTGCAATGACAGCACTATTTACATCGATGTCAGCACCACTCATACCCATATACACTGATGGGGATGGTGGAAAATAATCTTGTGTAAAGTCAATCACTTCATCACGCTCTGCGGTAATTGACATACCAGCAATAATTGTATCGTAGTTACCAGATACTAAATTAGGAATGATAGAGTCCCACTCGTTTATAACCCAAACGCAATCTAAATTTGCACGAACACAAAGCATGTCGCCAACATCTTTTTCGAATCCATCAACTTCGCCATTATCATTAATGAAGTTATATGGAGGATAAGCTCCCTCTGTACCCATACGCACAGTATCTGCAAATGCTGTACCCGACATAAATAATGCGAGGAATGCTGATAGTAATGTTTTTTTCATAATTTTCTCCTCTGTAAAATTGAATAATTATTAGAAGAAAATATAAACTAAAATTAACCAAAAGAATAAACTTTTATAATTCACATTAGGAATATCAATAAATTAGAAAAAATGAGATATTAGGAAATAGATGAATATCTTAGAGTTACAAAATCTTGAGAAAAACTTTGGAGAAAATAAGGTTTTAAAAGGGCTAGATTTACAAGCTGAGCAAGGCGATGTCATAAGTATTATCGGAAGCTCAGGCTCTGGAAAAAGTACTCTTTTGAGATGTATCAATTTTTTAGAAACTCCTAATTCTGGGACAATTAACGTTTTAGGAGAGATTATCGATTGTCAAAAAGAAGATCTCAATAGCCCCAACAAAAACATCCAATCAAAAATTACCTCTATCAGAAAAAAACTAGGTATGGTCTTTCAGAGCTTTAACCTATGGACTCATATGACAATTTTAGAAAATATTATTGAAGCTCCAATTCATGTATTAGGAAAAAATAAACAAGAGTCAGAGAGTATGGGAATGGAGTTATTAAAACAAGTTGGAATAGAAGAGAAGGCTAATGAATACCCCGCACATTTATCTGGAGGACAACAGCAACGAGCAGCGATAGCTCGGGCCTTAGCCATCTCGCCTGAAATTTTACTATTTGATGAACCAACTTCCTCCTTGGATCCAGAATTGGTTGATGAGGTTTTATCTGTGATAAGAAAATTAGCCGAGGGAGGGAAAACGATGTTAGTGGTAACTCATGAAATGGAATTTGCTCGGAAAGTTTCTAATAATGTAATTTTTCTTCATGATGGGCTAGTAGAAGAGCAAGGACATCCTGACACAGTTTTCTCAAATCCCCAATCAGAGCGATGTAGAAATTTCTTATTTAATAGACGCGAATAATAATTTTTTATAATTTATCAAAGTGAGTTCACTACTACTTTTTTTGGTAAGATTGCTAGATTTTTACACTTTGATTGTATTTTTTTACGTAGTCGTATCTTGGTTGTTTCACTTTAATATTTTAAATAGTCAAAATGTATTTTTATGGAAAGTTTTTGAGAGTTTTAAGAAACTTACTGATCCTCCCCTAAATTATATTCGAAGATATCTGCCTAACTTTGGGGGAATAGATATCTCGCCGGTACTATTGATATTACTTATTTATTTATTTAAAGATTTATTAATTGAATATTGGCCAAGAGGGCAGTAAAGGGAGAATAAAAAATGGCAGACATAATTGATGGAAAAGCTTTTGCAGCTAAAATTAGAGCAGAGGTTAAAGAAGACGCCGATAAATTAATCACTCAAAAACAAGTAGATCCTTGCTTAGCAGTCGTGTTAGTCGGCGAAAATCCTGCCAGTAAAGTGTATGTTGGCCAAAAATCCAAAATGGCCGCTGAGTGTAATATCAAAACCAAAGATTTCAAATTAGATGCTAGCACAGATCAAGAGACATTACTGAAATTAATTGATGAACTAAATAACGATAGCACGGTCCATGGTATTTTAGTGCAATTACCACTGCCTGAACAAATTGATGAGAGAAAAGTCATTGACACAATAGTTGTTGAAAAAGATGTGGATGGTTTTCATGCTATTAATGCCGGTAGACTATCTATTGGTGGGGCTATGTTAAAACAAGCATTTATTCCCTGCACTCCTTTAGGCTCTCTGTTGCTTTTAAAAGATAAAGTGGATGACTTAAAAGGAAAGAATGCCGTTGTGATTGGAAGATCAAACATCGTGGGAAAACCGATGTCACAACTTTTAATTGAAGAATCTTGTACCGTAACAGTAGTCCATTCTAAAACTAAAAATATAGAACATGTGTGCGCTAAAGCAGATATTATTGTGGCCGCCATTGGTAGGGCAGAGATGATTGATTCAAATTGGTTGAAAGAAGGTGCTGTCGTTATTGATGTTGGTATCAATCGAATACCTGTCACAAAAGAAGACGGGAGTGAGGGAAGTAAAATTGTTGGTGATGTAGATTTTGAAAGTGCTTCAACAAAAGCTTCTATGATTACTCCAGTACCAGGAGGTGTTGGTCCAATGACAATTGCATGTTTGTTAAGAAATACTGTCACTTCCGCTTATCGTCATGCAGGTCTGGACGACCCACGGTCTATTTAGAGTTATTAAAAAAAAAATATATCTCAAGCAGTTGCAATTGATGTATCTACTAAAATTGGAACTGATGTTGAAGTAATCCCTACTCTTATATCTGATCCTGTCATGTATAGAATATTGGTTGGCCCCACACATAAAGATGAAATAGTTGGTGTCATCGCTGATATAATGGAATTAGGTATCTCTGATTATTTTTTAACGCACGGATAATTTTCAGTAAAATTAAAGTTTAAGTTTATTTTTTTTAAGTCTTAGGGCATTGAGTTTAATAAAACCCTCTGCATCGCGCTGATCGTAATTTGAGGACTCAAAGGTTGCAAGATCTTCGTCGTATAAACTGTTGGGCGACTGTCTTCCAATAACAATCACATTACCTTTGTATAGAGCTAACCTTACTTGCCCGTTAACTCTTTTCTGAGTGGCATCAATTGCTTTTTGCATCATCACCCTTTCCGGTGCAAACCAATACCCATTATAAATTAATCTCGCGTACTTGGGCATGAGTTCGTCTTTTGTAAAAACTTCCTCTCTATCTAAAGTAATGCTTTCCATAGCGCGGTGGGCTTTAAAAAGAATTGTTCCACCCGGTGTTTCATAAACACCGCGTGATTTAATACCAACATACCTGTTCTCCACGATATCTACTCTTCCAATTCCATTAGCAGCGCCTAATTTATTAAGCTTTTCTAATAGATTAAAGGGTGAGAGTTTTTTTCCATTAATCGCAATGGGATCGCCGTTTTTAAATTGAATGGTGATTACTGTCTCTTTATTAGGAGCTGACTGAGGGCTTTTAGAGATACCAAATACATTTTCCGGTGGTCTTTTCCAAGGATCTTCAAGGATTTTTCCTTCCGCTGATCGGTGTAATATATTTGCGTCCACACTATAAGGTGACTCTTTTTTATTATGTTTCATAATAGGAATGTTATTTTTAGCTGCAAATTCTAAAAGTTTTGTTCTAGAAGACAGGTTCCATTCTCTCCAAGGTGCAATCACTTTTATTTTAGGCTCTAATGCGTAATAAGAAAACTCAAAGCGAACCTGGTCGTTTCCTTTCCCTGTGGCGCCATGCGAGACGGCATTGGCTTTTTCTTTTTTTGCAATTTCAATTTGTCTTTTCGCAATCAGCGGTCTAGCAATAGACGTTCCTAAAAGATATTCCCCCTCGTAGATCGTATTACAACGAAACATAGGAAAGACATAATCGCGAACAAATTCTTCTTTTAAATTTTCGATGTATATTTTTTTTGCACCAAGTCTTTTTGCTTTAGCTTTGGCTTCTGTTAACTCCGCTCCTTGCCCCAGGTCTGCAGCGTAGGCAATGACGTCTGCGTTATACTCTGTTTGTAACCATTTTAATATTACGCTTGTATCTAATCCGCCTGAGTAGGCTAAAACAATTTTATTTTTCATTTTTTTAGCAGTCTTGTTGAAGAGAGTTATATGCGCTAGTAAAACCTATGAGCGTATATGTATCTGTTGTTTCAGTTCCTCTTTTTGAATACCCGACAACCGTCATTTTTTTTCCTGCTTTCAAGGCTTTTATAATAACAGTATCGTCTGCCATCGACCAAGCGGAGTCATCTTCTCCAAAAAATTGGTAGTTGTTTGAGTCGATAGTTACCTTAACGTATTTTTGAGAGTCATAAGGGTAGCCTGCATCTACTCTAACGTATTCCGCAGCTCCTTCTTTAAAAACATAAAAGAGAACAGCGCCTCTGTTTGTGTAATCACCCTTTTCAGATGTTGGAACTTGAAAAATAGAGCATGTTTTGTTGTTTATTTTTTTAAAGGACCATTTGCCATGCTCGAAATCTACGGAGTGATTAGCTAAAGCATTGCTTGTTAATAAGCTCAAGCCTAAAACTAAAAATGATAATTTTTGTATAAACATGCTGATTTGATGTCAGAGAATATACCAATTAAGATTGCTTTTTAAAATAATAAATGGAATGATGATAATTGGAGAGATTATGGCGAAAGTGAAAAATCCCTTTGTGGATGCATTAAAAAATATAGCTGAAAGACAAGATATTGGGAGTTTTAAGAAAATTTTCGATTATTTTGGTCCAAGACTAAAATCTTTTTTAATGAAATCTGGAGCAGATGAAGCCATCGCAGAAGAGATAATTCAAGAGACTATGACCATAATCTGGACCAAAGCTGATTATTATGACTCTTCTGTGGCGTCCCCCAGTACATGGATTTATACGATCGCTCGAAATAAAAAAATTGATATTTTAAGAAAAACAAGAAAAGCTATTTTAGAGGATATTGATACCGCCATATTGCCTCCTGTGGAGTCGAAAGCTGATGAAAATATAGAACACGATCAAAAATTTGAAATGGTTGCAAAATATTTAGATGACCTTCCAAAGGATCAATTGGATCTATTAAAAATGAATTTTTTTGAAGAAAAATCACACGGAGAGATCGCAGAAATCACGAAAATCCCTTTAGGGACAGTAAAATCAAGGATTCGACTAGCTTTAGAGAAGATCCGCGGCAAATTGGAACAAGATGGCAATATGGCTAATCTAATACCTGACAACAAAAGTATGGTTAATTGATGACATATGAAATACTCAGTACACCTGTAAATTCTCCAGCGAGTCTTTTATTCAAGCAATGTTTAGCTGAAATTGACCCTAATAATAGATTGCTCAACTCCGCTATGAACGAAGTAGGAGGTTATTTTTTATATAGAACAGAAGAGACCCCCCTTTCTAGTAATTTATGGGACAGGGTTTTAGACCAGACAAAAATTGTTAAGTCACCTTCTAAAATAAGTGATGAGTATGATCCATTACTTAGCCAATTACCCATTACTCTTAGAAGCCATTTAAAAAATAATGAAGTCAAATGGAAATCTTTTAATGATGTTAAAGTTGCATCACTTCTTCCAAAAGAAAATAATGAGAAGTTAGAACTCATCCACGTGATGCCTGGAGCAAAGATTCCTCAACACACACACGAGGGAAATGAAAGTTTTTTAGTATTGCACGGGTCTTACAGTGATGAGTACGGAAGCTATAAACAAGGCTCTGTTCAGGTTAGAAGTGATGATCACGATCACACACCTGTTGGTCATTCGCAAACTGGATGTATTGGTTTAGCTTACACCCACGGTAAAATCAAATTCTCTGGCAAATTTGGTAAGCTGCTTAACTTAATAGCAAATTAATTTTAATCTAGATAATATATAATATGTGCGCTGGGGCGATACCTGCAGTTAACATTAACCTTAATATGAAATAGTCAGTTTGAATTATTTTTTCTTTAAAATAAAAAAAGAAATCAAAACATAAAACGATGAAGTAGCCGATGATAAAAAACCCAATTGTTTCATTAAATTTTAAATCAAAGGCTAACACTAAAAATGCATAAACTGCAGGGCAGACACTAAATAAAATTGCAATATTATTTTTTGATTGCAAATAAACACCCCAATATACGGCGCCTAAAAATGACATGATTACTGCAGAATAATAAACAAGCATATCTTTATCAAAATCAAGAAAGATTAAATCGATATTATAAAAACAAAGATAAAAAGGAATTAAACCAGGAATACCTATCAGGTAAATCATTCTTGATAAAGTTTATCGATTTGCTCTGCTAAATCTAGATCTCTTTGGGTGACTTTCTGAACGTCATGAGAAATAAGAGCGATGGTGACACTGCCGTAATCTAAAATTATTTGGGGGTGGTGATTTTTTTTTTCAGATAGCATTGCGACTTGACTAGTAAATGCAAAGCTTTTTCGGTAATTTTTAAAAACAAAAGTTTTTGTTATTCTTCCTTGATTATCTTTTGGCCATTCAGTCATTTTTTAAGGTGCAGGGGATGGGTTGTCTTCATGCACCTCATCAATCTCATCTAGTATTTGTTTGGAGAGCTCTATATCTGCTGATTTTATATTCTCTTTTAACTGGTCCATCTTTGTTGCACCAATGATATTGCTTGTCACAAAGTCCTGTTGGTTCACAAATGCCAATGATAACTCTGTGGGAGTTAATCCGTGGTTTTCTGCAATTTTACAATATTGATCTGTCGCATTAATTGATCTTTCATTGGTGTACCTTGTCCAATCATCCCAAATTGTAAGTCTGGCTCCTTCAGGTTTTTTGGAGTTTCGATATTTGCCTGTCAGCACTCCGCAAGCTAAAGGAGAGTAGGCTAATAAACCTACCTGATCTCTTAAGGATATCTCAGACATCCCCACTTCATAGGTACGATTTAATAAACTATAAGGGTTTTGCACAGACATTACCCTTGGTAAATTTTTATAGTTGGACAAATTAATATAATTAGAAAGACCGTAAGGTGTTTCATTAGATAATCCTAAATATCTGATTTTCCCTTGATCTACAAATTTTTTTGCTGTCTCCAAGATTTCTTCAAAGGGTGTCCATTCTTTTTCTTGCTTATAATTTTTATATCCTAATCTTCCAAAAAAATTTGTTTTCCTTTCAGGCCAGTGTAGTTGATAGAGGTCTATGTAATCTGTTTGAAGTCTTTTTAAACTACCCTCCAGCGCTTCGGTAAAGTGTTTCTCGTGAAATTGCAGACCACCACCTCTTATCCATCTTACATCAGGGCCAGCGACCTTCGATGCTAAAATTATTTTTTCTCTGTTATTTTTTTGTTTAAACCAATTACCAATAATTTTTTCAGTAACGCCATAGGTATTTTCTTTGCCTTTGACAGAGTAATATTCTGCTGTGTCAAAGAAGTTTACCCCTTGTTCCAAGGAGTAATCCATTTGCTCAAATGCGTCATTTTCGGTGTTTTGTTCGCCCCACGTCATTGTTCCCAAACAAATAAGGCTTACTTGAAGGTCTGTGTTTCCCAGAGGCTTGAATTTCATAAAATATTCATACGGTTTTACTTGAAAAATATCAAGATAATAGCCATATTAGTTTTATTAAGGAGAAACAATGGTCGAATTAAAACAAAATACCTATTCGCAGTCACAATCTACAGCAATAGATCAGGGACTTAGAGATTATATGATGAAAGTCTATAATTATATGACATCTGGTTTAGCGATTAGTGGTTTAGTGGCATGGGGATTTTCTCAGTCTCCTACTTTAATGGGGGCTATTTATGGCACTGCGCTTCAATGGGTTGTAATGCTCGCTCCACTTGGATTTATTTTCTTTTTAGGTGCAAGATTACAAAAGATGTCCCTGTCTGCCGCTCAAATGACATTTTGGGCTTTTGCTGCAGTAATGGGAATATCACTGTCTTATATATTCATAGTTTTTACAGGCGTAAGCATAGTTAGAGTATTTTTAATAACTAGCTGTACTTTTGCTGCAATGAGTATCTACGGATATACAACGAAGCGTGATTTAACTAAGTTTGGTTCATTTCTAATCATGGGACTAATAGGAATTATTATTGCAAGTATTGTGAATATCTTTTTACAAAGCTCAGCAATGCAATTTGTAATTTCATGTGTGGGTGTATTGGTGTTTGTAGGATTAACTGCATACGATACACAAAGAATTAAATCAACTTATTACCAGGTTGCTGGAACTGCTTTTGCAGGAAAAGCTGCCATCATGGGTGCACTGACATTATACTTAGACTTTATAAATCTGTTCATAATGTTGATGCAGTTGTTTGGTCAAAGAAGATAATTAAAGCTTCAATTTAATTTTAAGGGGTCGTTATGGGCCCCTTTTTTTTTACTAGTTTAACATATCAATTATTTCATTTCTCATTAATATCCTCGCGTGATTGGATATATTCTAGCTATTGGTGCTGCAGCCACATGGTCTATGGTGGCTTTATCAGCAACTAGAATTGTTAGATATTTTGGGAGCTATAATTATAACCTATTAAGACTATTAGGTATCATAGTCCTCTTCTTACCCTACGTTATTTTTAATTGGGATCCTATATATTTTGATAAATCAATATTTATAGCAATTTTCTTATCTTCTGTTGTTGGCATTATAATAGGAGATACATTTTTATTTATTTGCCTTAAAAGGCTAGGTCCTAGAAGACAAGCTTTATTGTTTTCCTTACAAATTCCTTTTACAATTATCTTAGCAGAAATTTTTTTACAAACGCTGCCCTCAATGATCGAGCTGATTGGGTGTTGTTTAATTTTTTTCGGGATAATAGTTGCAATTCAATTTAACCGAACAATTCCTGATGATGACTTGGAAAATATTCAGGGAAATAAATATGTAGGATTATTTGCAGGTGCGGGGCTAGCTCTTTGCCAAGCTATCGGGATCATTCTTATGAAGCCTGCTCTTGAAGCAACAGATCCTATTATTGTATCTTATGTAAGAGTTGTAACTGCGGCAGTATTAATGTTTTTTAGCTTAGGGTTTTTAAAAAATAATAATCTTTTAGAAAAAATGAAAGATGTCAAAAAAACTTTGTACAGTATTTTTCTGGGTTTTATGGGAATGGGTGTTGGTATGACAATGTTGATTATTGCACTTAAAAATGGTGACCCTGGAATTATTTCAACATTATCAAGCACGATGCCTATAATGATTATTCCAATATTATGGATTGTAACTAAAAATTATGCAGGTCATCTAGCGGTGATTGGAGCTTCTTTGACTTGCTTTGGGGCAGGTATTATTTTTTTAAGTTAATCAGATCCTTTTTCTACGTTAACTATTTTTAGCTCTTTTGTTTTTTTAATTTGTGTTTGCAGGATTTTATTCAAGGGGTCTCTGCCTAAATATTTTTTAAATTTTTTCTGACTTTGCGCTGCTTTATCTGTATTACCCTCGGTAATTGCAACTAATGCGTCTCTTAAATGCTCTAAGCCCTTTTGTTCATTAGAAGATTTGTAGCGCATATATGCAGCACGTGGATAAATAAAAAGTTTGGTAAAGGCATATGAAAATAGAATTAAAAGAATTATAAATGTGATCAAGACAAAAAGAAATTGAACAATGGGTATACCTAATTGCCATATACCTAAAACAAGAGACAAGTTACCAGCATTGTTAAACAAGTAAAAAAGAGCACCGTAACCAGTGACAAAAATTATTAAAATTATCAGCAGCCTTATCATTAAATCATATTCTCTAAAAAATTTTGATTATCATTATAGATTTGTGCGAGCTGGTAAGACGATTTAAAAAATATTTTTTGGTTGGGATTTAATTTTTCGTATTCGATTATTGCCTTTGCATATTGACGATTATTTATCGCATTTATAAATGATGGTAAAGGTTCTGATGAATTTTTTGTAATTTGAATTTCAAAAATATTCTCGATAATTCTTTTAAACCACTGAAAATTATTTTTTTTCATAAACTCTTTTTGGACATATTTATTTTCATTAATTTGTAGTTGCTGAATTGAATATGTATAATCGGGGATTGTGAGTAGTTCCTCAAATTTTTCATTTTTAAAAAATAAATATTGATTTTGAAGTTTTTGGATATGTTTATTTCGAATTTGTTGTTGATCAATATTAATAATAATTTGATTGATAGATAAAATTAATTCATATGCTTCATCATTGGATAGGGTAATTTGTTGAGGTTTTGGCTCAGGCTGAACTATTGTGGGCTGTGGTATATTTTGAACATTTTGTGCTAGTTCTAGTATTAAAGACTCGAGGCGATCAACTTTATCTTCGAGCTCTTTATTGTTTAAGTCATTAACCGAAAGTGTATCTTTTTCAATAACTGGTGTTTGAGTTTCTTGCTTTGACTCACTAAACTGAGGTATATCCAATAACAAAAGGTTATTTCGATACAAATAGCCTACGCCTATAGTAATTACGATTAAAAAGATAATAATTAAAGAAAGATTTCGTTGAAGAAAGCTTTTTTTACTGTCATTTTTTTGATTTTCAGACATTCAATAAGAATCTATATTTTTTTATAATAATGAAAGTTTTGGCAATAGAAAGTTCTTGTGATGATACTTCGATATCCATTGTAAATGATGATAAAAACATTGAGTTTCTTGAAACTATTAATCATAAAAAATTTCATAAAGATCATGGTGGCGTCATACCAGAAATGGCAGCAAGACAACATTTAGAAATCTTAGATTTGTTAGGCCAATCTATCAAAAAAATTAATTTCTCAAATATTTCAGCAATTGCTGCAACATTTGGACCGGGATTGATTGGGGGATTAATTGTTGGATCGTCTTTTGCAAAAGGTTTGTCAATATCTAAGAACATTAAACTTATTCCGATCAATCACCTACAAGCTCATTTATTATCCCCTCGACTCGTATCTGATATTAAATTTCCATATTTATGTTTGCTTGTCTCTGGAGGGAACACTGCACTAGTCTTAGTTAAAAGTTCAAATGAGTTTATAACTCTCGGATCGACTATTGATGACTCTGCAGGTGAGTGTTTCGACAAAGTGGCTAAAGGCTTAGGATTGGGTTACCCTGGTGGTCCAGAAATAGAAAAGTTAGCCTTCAGAGGTAATAATAAAAAATTTAAACTACCAATGCCTTTAACAAAAAAAACTAATTGTGATTTTTCTTTTTCAGGTTTAAAAACATCAGCGTTAAATGTCATAAGAAAAAATAAAAAAACAAAAATTTTTTTGAAAGATTTCTCAGCTTCATTTCAACACACCATATCTAAAGTATTTGAAATTAAAATTTTAAATAGCCTTGCACAATTAAAAAAAGATAATATATCAATTAATGATTTTTCCATTTGTGGTGGGGTGGCAGCAAATAAATATTTGAATACACAACTTCGAAAATTTATTGCAAGTAAAGAGCTCAATTTCCATCAGGTGCCTTTATCCTTATGTACTGATAATGCTGCAATGATAGGTTGGAATGCTATCGAAATTATGAAGGCTAGAAAAATTAAATTAAATAATTACAATGTCAGACCGACACCCAACATATTGATACATGAAAACTTCTAAAAATTATTGGCTACTTAAATCAGAACCTAGTTCTTGGTCATGGGAGCAACAAAAAAAGAAAAAAACAGAACACTGGGATGGCGTAAGAAACTATCAAGCAGCTAGTAATATGAAAAAGATGAAAAAAGGTGATGAATGTTTGTTTTATCACTCCGTTACAGAAAAGGCGATTAAGGGAATTGTTAAGGTTACAAAGGAATATTATCCAGACCACACAGATAAAAAAGGAATATTTGGAATGGTTGATGTAACCTATGTTAGAGGTCTAAAAGAAGTTTATCTATCTGAAATAAAAGCAGATCCTTTTTTTCAAGACTTTCCTCTCGTAAAACAAGCTCGGTTAAGTGTGATGCCCGTTACTTTGAGACAATGGAATAAATTGATGAAGATGAGTGAAAAAAATGAGAGAATTTAAATTATCAAATCCCCTTTTATCTAAAGATCAGTACGAGGAAATGTATGCTGAGTCATTTAAAGATAAAGAGCAATTCTGGTCTAAGATTGCGAAATCACAACTCTCTTGGTTTAAAGATTTCACTAAAATTAAAAATACTAATTACGATGGGGATGTGTCTATCAAGTGGTTTGAGGACGGAGAATTAAATGTTTGTTATAACTGCGTAGACAGACATGCAGAAACACAACCCGAAGAAATAGCAATTATTTGGGAGGGTGATGAGACAAGTCAAAATAAAACGTATACTTACAAAGAATTAAAGTCAGAAATAAGTAAATTCGCCAATGTTTTAAAAAAACTTGGTGTCAAAAAAGGCGATGTTGTCACAATTTATTTAACTATGATCCCTGAGGTTGCTTTTGCTATGTTGGCTTGTGCAAGAATAGGGGCAATACATTCTGTTATATTTGGGGGCTTCGCCCCAGAATCAATTGCGGGACGTATTAAAGATTGCAAATCTCAGTTTGTCATTACTGCTGATGAGGGAATGCGTGGTGGTAAAATAATTCCATTAAAAAAATATATTAACACAGCATTAGAGGACTGTGATGACTCTATAAAAACTTTAGTAGTTCGGTACACTAATACTAAAGACGACTTACATTGTGTTAACAATTTTTATTACGATGAATTAATTAAAGAAGTAGATGATCAATGTGAGTGTGTCTCTATGAGCGCTGAGGATCCTCTTTTCATTTTATATACATCTGGCTCAACTGGTAAACCTAAAGGGGTTCTTCACACTACAGGTGGGTATTTAGTATATGCCTCGTTTACACATAAATATTCTTTTGATTATCACCCTGGAGATATTTACTGGTGCACTGCGGACGCGGGGTGGATAACAGGACATTCTTATTCTGTTTACGGCCCTCTAGCAAATGGTGGCACAACATTACTTTTTGAAGGTGTTCCCAACTATCCAGATTTTTCAAGATTTTGGGAAATTTGCGAAAAATACAGAGTCAATATATTTTATACCGCCCCTACTGTATTAAGATCTTTGATGAAAGAGGGTAATTCTTATATTGAAAAATGCGACCTAAGTTCTCTAAGAATTTTAGGAACGGTTGGGGAGCCGATTAATCCAGAAGCATGGAATTGGTATTCGTCTATTGTTGGTAAAGATAAATGCCCTGTGATTGATACTTGGTGGCAGACGGAAACAGGAGGGCATCTGATTTCACCTATACCTGGTATTTCAGAGCTTAAACCTGGAAGTGCAAATCAACCGTACTTTGGAATTGATGCCGCAATAGTTGATGATCATGGAAATGTCTTAGAGGGTGAGTGTGAGGGTAAACTTTGTATTTTAGATAGTTGGCCAGGCCAAATGAGAACAGTTTATGGAGATCATCAGCGTTTCATTGATACTTATTTTAGTCAGTTCAAAGGAAAATATTTTACAGGAGATGGATGTCGAAGAGATAAAGATGGTTTTTATTGGATTACTGGGAGGGTAGATGATTGTATCAATGTGTCTGGACATTTGCTTGGGACAGCTGAAATTGAAAGTGCTTTTGTTGAACATGAATTAGTTTCTGAAGCAGCGGTAGTAGGTTATCCACATGATATTAAAGGCCAGGGTATCTATGCTTATGTAACAACAAATACGGGGGTTCAAGTAAGTGAAGATTTGAAAACAGAACTTGTCCAGTGGATTAGAAAGAAAATAGGTCCAATCGCAACGCCAGATAAATTACAATTCTCACCAGGACTTCCAAAAACAAGATCAGGTAAAATTATGAGAAGAATTTTAAGAAAGATAGCATCAAAAGAGCAAGACCAACTAGGTGATACATCAACATTGGCGGACCCAAATGTTGTTCAATCTTTAATAGACGGGTCTAAAAATATCTAATTTATCCGATACAACAAATTTATATAACTCAATCAAAAGAATTGAACAAGGAAGTAGTATTGATCATGTTGTTAATACTTACCCAGAGATAAAGAGAAATTTTTTATTTTTAGTACTTCAAGAATATTATAGGAATTATGAAAATCACAATAAGATACTTGTAAAATATATTAATGATAAAACACCAAAAAATATTGCAACTCTTTTAAAAATTAGTCTGACACTATTAAATTTCTCAAGTAAGCCGCATTACGCAGTAGTTAATGATACTGTAGAGACTAGTAAAGATTTTAAAAAAGAAAAATTAGTAAATGCTGTTTTAAGAAATATTTTAAGAAATAAAAACAAGATAAAATATGAAAAAAATATTTATCCTAATTTTAAAAAAGTACTTGATAAAATATTTTCAAGTAAGTCTATAAGGGACTATATTTATGAAACATTATTTATAAAACCTAAAAATTATCAAATAAGTTTAATAGATAATAGAGATGCTCTTTATAGTAAAAGAGTATTAATTTTGGAAAAAAAAATAAATAGGGAATGTTTTGTTCAAGATATTGGTAATTTTGAGGTAATCAATTCAATACATAAATTTTATAAAGACAAAAATTTGATTGATGTTTGTGCAGCACCTGGGGGTAAAAGTATATTACTGCAGTCATTAGGATTTAATGTATTGGCTATAGACAAGTCTCAAAATCAGATTAATAAATTTGAAGAAAACTTAAATCGTTTAAATATAAAAATTAATATCCAAAAATTAGATTTTCTAAAGAAAAAATTTACTGATAAATTTAATTCCATTTTATTGGATGCGCCATGCAGCGCTCTGGGAACCTTTAGAAGAAATCCAGATGTCACTGTAAAAATTGATCCATCTCAAATAAAAAAACATCAAAAAACTCAAATACAAATGTTAGAGAAATCACTGAAAATGCTGAATAATGGGGGGTTTTTAGTGTATATTGTTTGTTCTTTTCATCCCTTTGAGACAATCGATGTTATTGATAAAATTATTCAAAAACATAAAAATGTTAAAATACACAGTATTGAAACAGATAAGATGATAAAAAGGCAAAATGGATATTTTATTAATCCCCTAAGTTTCAAAGACATTGGGGGATCTGATATTTTTTTTGTTTCAGTTTTAGAGAAAATATAATGAGCGTAAAAATTTCTCCATCAATTATAGGTGGAACATTTTCAAATATGGAAAAAATTATTTCTGATATTAATAAGTCAAAAGCAGAATATATTCATTTTGATGTTATGGATGGTGACTTTGTACCTAATTTAACTTTCGGTCCTAAGTTTATCTCTGAATTAAGAAATTTTTCCGATAAAATTTTTGATGTACATTTAATGATAAATAGAGTCGAAAAGTTTTTAGATGAATATATAAATGCTGGTTCTGATGTAATTACATTCCATTGTGAAATTAATGAAGATTTAAAAAAAATTATTACAAAAATAAAAAAAGGTGGAATAAAGTGTGGTTTAGCGATTAAACCAAAAACACCTTGGACACAAATTAAACCTTATCTTAATTTTGTTGATCAAATCATTATAATGACAGTTGAGCCTGGATTTGGGGGTCAAGAGTTCATGAATGACCAAGTTGATAAAATAAAATATATCTCAGATTATGTAAAAGAAAATGATTTAAATGTTAACATTGAAATAGATGGGGGTATTAATTATGAGACAGGTAAGATATGTGTTGATGCTGGCGCAGATATCCTTGTTGCTGGATCATTTTTATTTAATCAAGGTGACTTAATAACTGCAACAAACAAATTGTCTGATAATTTTAACTGATGGGGAAAAATGCAATTATATCAGTTTTTGATAAAACTAATTTAGATTTAATTGCAAACTTTCTTATCAAGAAAAAATTTACTATTTACTCCACAGGAGGAACTTCTCAATACTTAAAAGGTATCAATATTCCTCATATAGAAATTTCAAAGTATACAAAGCAAAAAGAAATTTTAGACGGCAGAGTAAAAACACTACATCCTAAAATATTTGGTGGGCTCTTAGGGACAAATAGTAGAAATCACCTAAAAGAACAAAAAAGACGGGGAATAGTGATTTTTGACATACTTGTTATAAATCTTTATCCCTTTGAGGAAACGGTTAAAAGAACTAAAGATAAATCAAAAATAATAGAAATGATAGATATCGGTGGACATAGTTTAATAAGAGCCGCTGTTAAAAACTATAATCACACAATACCAATCACGAACCCGAGTGATTACAAAAATTTTATAAAAGCATTTCCATTAAAACAAACTCAAAGAAAAATATTCGCCAAAAAAGCGATACAACAAGTAGCTAATTATGATGAAGCAATATTCAATTGGTTTGATGGAAATACAAAAGATGAGTATGAATTAAGGTATGGGGAAAACCCCCATCAAAATGCAAAAGCTCTTGTGAATAATGATAGATTTACTCAGCTAAGTGGTGATAAAAAACTGAGTTATAATAATTTATTAGACGTAGACGCTGCTATAAGAATAGCTTATGGGGTAAAAACAAAAAATAATATTTGTGCCATTATAAAACATAATACACCTTGTGGTGCAGCTATTGGAAAAATACAAACCCAGTGTTATAACAAAGCTTTAGCTGGAGATCCATTAAGTGCTTTTGGTGGTATAGTTTCATTTAACAAAAAGATTAACAAAAAGACGGCAAGACTTTTATTAAAAAACTTTTATGAAGTAATTTCTGCACCTAGTTATGAAAAAGAGGCATTAGATATTCTTAAAAAAAAGAAAAATTTAAGAGTAATAAAAGTAAAAAAAATTAATCAGAAACTTGAGGAGAGATCATTTTTTGGAGGAACATTAATTCAAGATACTAATAATAAAAAAACATCTGTTGAAAATATTAATGGTGAAAATAAATTGAGTGTTGAAAAAATAAATTTTTTTGTAAACATCCTAAAAAATATTAAATCAAATACAATAGCTCTATTTGATGAAAATAGCTTAATCTCTCAATCTGGAGGACAGACATCACGAGTCGATGCCCTTCAAAATTGTTTATACAAATTTAACTTAAGGCATAAGTTTAGAAAATTAAAAAAAGCATACTTATTTTCAGATGCATTTTTTCCTTTTGTGGACTCATTATCAATTATAAAGAAGCAAAAAATTAAAATTGAAACATATGCCCCAATGGGGTCCAGGAATGACCCAGATATTCGAAGACATATCAAAAAACATAAGTTAAATTTTTTTAAGTTAAGTGAACGTCACTTTAAACATTGATTGATATATATAAAAATAAGCCACCAAGGGATAACTATATACCCTTAAAAAGGTATCAGAATGTCGTTTTTATAAAGAAATATAATATTGATATTATTGGGTCCTTTTTTAAGAAGTTTCCCGAAGAAAAAAGAGGCAGAAAAAAGTTTAAGGAAAAAGAAATAATGAATCAAAAAGCATTAATTTATGAAGAAATTTTTCAAAAGGCTCTCAAAATAAAATCTATTTGTATTGGTTCCATTAAAGAACAAGTATCAAAAGATATAATTAAGATTACAGTATCGTTCTTCAAGAAAAATGAATGAAAACAGGATATTATTTGTTGATCTAGATGGGACCTTGATAAAGGAGGATTTATCGGATTTGGCATTTGTAAATAGTCTCAAAACTAATCCTTTGATGCTTATTTTTTATATAATTGTATTTTTGTTTAAGGGAAAATCGTATTTAAAAGAAAAAATTTCTAAAAATTATATTGTTCCTATTGAAAAATTAAATTTTAATAATGCTGCCTTAGACTATATAAAAGATGTTAAAAAACGTCATCGAGTTGTTTACCTAATTTCTGGAAGTCATCAATTGCTTGTGGATCAAATTGATAAACATTTAAGAATTTTTTTTGAGTCATTTGGTACGAATATCGATTTTAATATGGTCGGTGAAAATAAAGTTAAATTTATTAATAATAAACTTAAAATTTTAGAATTTGATTATTTAGGAAATAGTAAACAGGATTTGCCAATATGGAAATATACTAAAAGAATTATATTTACAAATGTTTCTGAAGATTTAAGAGAAATTATCAACTCCTCAAAACTTGATAAATTCGAAATAGAAGAAAATTTTTAAAAATAAATAATGACTTTTTTATTATTTATACAAATTACATTTGTATGTTTGTTGGGAGCCATGTCTCCTGGGCCTAGTATGATGGTTGTGATAAACAATTCTATTTTCAAAAATAAATTTAATGGAATTTTAAGCGCTTTAGGTCATGGGTTCGGTATTGGAGTATATGCTTTATTTGCTGTAATAGGTATTGGTTTAATAATCAAAGCAAATTTTTATTTATTTATTATTTTAAAAACCCTATCAATAATATTTCTATTCTTCCTTGGTATTCAAGCTTTAGTAAAAAAAAATCAAGTTAAATTTAATGAAAGAAGTGTCAAAGATGGGATTCAATCATTTTTTCAAGGACTAGGCATTTCAATTCTAAATCCAAAAATACTTATATGGTTTTTAGCAATATACTCTCAATTTATGTCATTAAATAATGATGTTTTGTTTAATTTATCATTAGTATTAATTGCAAGTACTGTAGATGCTTTGTGGTATATACTATTGGTTAATTTAGTAACTTCTAAAAATATATTGGAATTAGTAAAAAATAAGTCTTACTTGATACAGAAAATTGTTGGTTGTTTATTTATAATATTATCAATAATTTTATTAATAGATTTATTAAAATGAAATTGTTCAATTTTCTTGGAGCGGGCGAAGGGATTCGAACCCTCGACTTCAACCTTGGCAAGGTTGCGCTCTACCCCTGAGCTACGCCCGCTTAGTGTTGAGATTATTGGTTTTTTAGAATGTTTCTCTAAGATGTAGAGTGTAGTTCCACCAGTAATCTCTTCTAGTGCGTTCTGGATTATATATTTTTGCATATTCTAGGCAATACACAGATTCAACTATATTTAGATTAAATATAATTTAATTCTTCCATTTCAGTATTAAACTTATTTTGGACTAAATCTAAAATATCACCATTTAATGTTGTTTTCCACTCATCTATAATTCCTTTTCTAAAAAAAATTTCATTTTTTCCAGTACGCTCATCGAAACCCTTTCTGGTTTCTAATTCTTTTAAGTTATTAAAATCAATAGATCTTAGAGAGTTTTGAAATTTTTTTTCGTTAAAACTAAAATTATTTATTGGGGCCAAATAATTTAAAATCTTTCGAAATTCATCCTCTGGATTTTTTACTAAATCTTCATATTTAACTATTAATCCAATTTTTTTAGAATTAATAAAGTTATACCATGAACGATAGTGGTTAGCCCATGATGAGATAATTTCAGGGAATGATCCACTAATTTTTGATCCAAGAGAAAATCTAGTATCATTAATCATAAACTTTAAAGACTCCTTTTGAGAGTTAAAATTAAAGTGATGAATTTTTGATAATAATACTGAACGTGGATCTCGGATAATATAGATTGCCGATCTAGTAATATTTTCATCTGTAAAATTTTTCATATTTTGATTACTAAATGTATTATGGGTTTTGAAGAAAAAGATGTTTTCTTTAAATTTTTGGAAAAGATTTTTTTGAACTGGAATAAAGTATTTAGAAATTTCATATGGGTTAGTGTTATAATAATTTAAATCAAATTTTTTATATTTATTATATACATCCCCAGAATTAAATTTTTTTATTGCCTTAGATATCTTCAAATCATTAATAATTCCTTTTTTAGTGAATAAGTATGCACATAAAAATAATCGCACCATGGTATTCCCACTTTTAGGATAGGAGACAATCCAATTAATATTTTTCATAGTTTTGTTTTTGTAGGGTTGATAATCTTTAATTTAACACTATTTATTTCATATGAGTAATATCAAAGATATTAACCAAGACCAATTTATCCAAGAAGTTGTTGAAGTATCAAAAACGACTCCTGTTATTGTTGATTTTTGGGCACCTTGGTGTGGCCCTTGTAAGCAGCTAACTCCTGCATTAGAAAAAGTAGTAAATAATAAAAACGGCAAAATAATCCTCGCCAAAATCAATGTAGATGAGAACCAAGAAATAGCTTCGCAATTAAATATTCAATCTATACCTACTGTTTATGGATTTGTTGATGGTAAACCGATAGATGCTTTTCAAGGCGCTCAGCCAGAGAGTAAAATTGAAATAATGGTTGATAAAATGATTGATGCAACACCTGGAAATGAAATTCCTAAACTAGTAGCGGATGCGGAACAGTCGTACAAGGATCAAAAATTTGAGGAGTCTATGTCCCTTTATGAGCAACTTATAGGTATGGACTCAGCTAATCCGAAAATAATTGCCGGTTTATTGAGGTGCTTAATTCAGCTTAAACGTTTTGATGATGCTAAAGAAATGTTTGAGTCTTTTGATGATAGCATAACAGAAAATGAAGAAATATCTAAAATAAGAAAACTTCTTGATAGTTCTAATGTAAAAAATGATCATTTTTTGAATGAGAACTTGATTAATGAGGTTATAGCCAAACCCCAAGATAAAGATTTAAGGTATAAATTAGCAGAAACTTATTTATCTGCTAATGATATTAAAAAAGGGTTTGATGAGCTCCTTAAAATTTTCGAGCAAGATCCTAATTGGAACGAGAGCGCAGCTAAAAAAAAGCTTCTAGAGTTTTTTGACTTATTAGGGCTTAATGATCCAAATGTTATTGAAGCTCGAAAGAAATTATCAAGTATGATGTTTAAATAATGGAAGATAACATTAAAAAGCTCTTTGAAGTTAGTCCTGAAACTTTACCAAATTCAGTTCCAATTTTCCCCCTCGATAACGTTCTACTTCTACCCTTTGGTAAACTTCCTCTAAATATATTTGAGGAAAGATATATCAAAATGACCTTGGATAGTTTGAAAACTCATCGAATGATTGGTATTATTCAACCTAAAAATAACAATAATGAGTTATTTCAAATGGGGTGTATTGGGAAAATTACTTCATACATAGAAACTCCTGACTATAGGCTTGTTCTGAACCTTGAAGGTGTTTGCCGATTTGTTCTTCATGAAAGAAATCTTAATGCTCGGGGATACTATCAGGCTAAGATAGATTGTACTGATTATCTCGACGATCTTAATGATATGGAGCCGAATGTTGATCGTTCGACTCTGATACAGAAATACACCAATTTCTTTAAAATGAAGAAGTTAGATATAGATAAAGATGTACTTTCTGAAACATCAAATTTGCAGCTTTTATCAACTTTGGCTATGTTGGCCCCTTTTAACAAAATTGATAAACAGGCAATTTTAGAGTCACCTAATATTTCTTCAAGGATTAATACTATAAATTCGATCCTCGATTTGAATACCTTTCAGATTGTCAGCAATAAAGGGTCTAACCAACTAAATTAAATCGGCCCATTGCTTGTTTAATAAATAAATCTCTTATAAAACTAAAGTTTTGCAGGCCCTGATAACCTAGTTTAATTAAGTTTTCGTTGAAAGTATTTTGGTTTTCATACAAAAAATTTATTAAAGAAGTAAAGCCAAAATATAAAGATGTTTCCATCATTCTTCTGGAATAAAATATAGAATTAAAACTTTTACTGTCTAATGGGTATTGATCTAACACTTTGTTTAAAGTTTGAATATCTTTGATGCCTAGGTTCCACCCTTGTCCCGCAACGGGATGGACAGACTTAAGACTGTCCCCAATGTAGATAAAGTTTTTATTGTATTTTGTTAAATGTGGTGTGATTGGAAATCTTTGTATTTTTTTATCAAAAGATATTTGACCATGAGATGAAGAAAAATTTTTTTTTATTATAGATTGTATTTTAGAGTATGTTGTTGTTTCATTTGTTGAATAAATAAATGTAGATTTATTGTTATCTGGAGATGGTGCTGGTAAAATTGCTAAAGGTCCTTCCTTCTTAAAGATTTCATACGCAATACTGTTATGTACTTTTTTGTGTTTAAAAAAACCAACATATGAATAATCCCCTTTGTCTATAATAATACTCTTTTGGGTTAAATCTGATGTAATATTTTTTCCAACGCTTATGACAATTTTTTTGAAAGAGTAATTTTTATTACTAATATTTAAAATTTTGTTGGGAATTAATTTATCTAAGTTGATATTAATATTTGTTTTTAAAATCTTTAATTGTTTTAATCTTTGCCTTACTGTTTTAAGCATATCAACATTGTAAATTATATTGCCCATAGCATCATTGTTATTTGTAAAGACTAGTGGTGAAGAATTAATATAGTCTTTTATGATAATTTTCTTGATTGATTTTGGCTGAGTTCGAATACTCCTCCAAACCCCAAGATTATCTAAAAAATCCCTTGAGTTTGGGTTAACTGCTAAAGTTCTCTGATCGGTTGGGACATTCGTTTTATTATCAATGACTAAAACTTTTAACTTCTTATGGTATAATGATAGAGCAGCAAGTGAACCAATAAGCCCTCCTCCTACAACCAAAAAATCATATTTAAATATTTTATTTTTCATGAAGACGCATATATTTATCTAAATTAATGAAAAGTAACTATATTCCAGAAATTTTAAAAGAAAAACTTTCATCAGTTTATAGGATCACATACGCAATATTGCTACTATTAGTTTCTATTTTTTCAGTAATTGCATTATTCACATTTGACATAAATGATAATTCATTTTTGACAAGCACGAGCTATGAATCAAATAATTTTTTTGGAGATATCGGGTCTTATTTTGCAAGTTTTCTTTTTTATACATTTGGAATTCTAGGATATCTGGTAGTTTTATTTTTTTTTATTTATTCGATACTAGTTTTTATTGACAAAAAACCTAAATATATTTTTATCAGACTTTTATTATTTTTCATAAGTCTTGTTTTGTTACCGCAGTTATTTTTATATTTGAATTTTCAAATCGTATTTATCGACTCAATTAATACTTGGGGATTTTTTGCTGATGCCATTTACAATCTTCATAACTTTTATTATATTCATTATTTACTCTCTATCGCTGGGTTATTAATATTTTTATTTTCCCAAAATATTATTTACTTATTTAAAATTCCTAAAATTAATTTTAATAACTTATTAAGAAATGATAACGAAAGTAAATTTAGAAAAACTCAAATGAAAAAAGACCCTATAATTAATAATGCTATAAATGTTAATGATCAAGAAATTGATAACTTACATAAAGGAAAATACGAAAATGAATCAAATGCTAAGGATAATTACCTATCACCATCTCTTGAAATATTAGAAACAAATCATTCGTCATTTAATAATAAAAATGATAAAGAAAATTTAAAAAAATATTCAGATCTACTAGAAAAGGTATTTGAAGACTTTAATATTGATATTCAAGTTGTTAACGTAAAGCATGGACCTGTGGTAACATTATTTGAGATATTGCCTGCAGCAGGCATAAAGATAAATACAATCATAAATCTTGCAGGTGATATATCAAGAAGTATGGGTGTTGGCGCTGTTCGAATATCTCAAATTTTTGGAAGTCAATATCTTGGTGTTGAAGTACCTAATGATAAAAGAGAGAGCGTGACAATAAAAGAACTTCTCAGCAGTGAAAGTTTTAAAAGCACCTCTCATAAAATACCTTTATGCGTGGGCAAAGATATATCAGGCAATATTGAAGTAATAGATTTAAGCAAAACACCACATTTACTTGTCGCTGGAACGACTGGATCTGGAAAATCTGTCTTTATAAATACCCTCTTGGCCAGTCTTCTTTATAAATTTTCTCCTGATAGGTTAAAGCTAATTCTTATTGACCCAAAAATGCTTGAGCTAAGCGTCTATAATGATATTGCCCACTTACTTGCGCCTGTAGTAACTGAGCCGAAAAAAGCCATTATTACACTCAAGTGGGTTTGTAAAGAAATGGAAAGACGATATTCAATGATGAATGAGGAAGGGACAAGAAATCTTGAGGGGTATAATCAACAAGCCAATGAAAAATTACCTTATATAATTGTTTTTATAGATGAAATGGCAGATCTCATGATGACTGCAGGTAAAGAAGTAGAACACTATGTCCAAAGATTAGCGCAAATGGCTCGTGCATGCGGCATTCATCTTGTGATGGCTACTCAAAGACCTAGCGTAGATATTATTACAGGTAGCATAAAAGCAAACTTTCCCTCTAGGATCAGTTTTCAAGTAGCCAGTAAATACGACAGTCGAACAATTTTAGGAGAAATTGGCGCCGAACAATTATTAGGTAATGGAGATATGTTAATGACAAAGAATGGGGGGAATATCATCAGATATCAATCGGCATTTATCTCTGATAATGAGGTTAACAAACTCATTAAAGAAATTAAACAAAACCAAAAAGTAGAATATTTAGAAGAATTAACTCAAGTCATCGCAAATGATAGTGAAAATTTTGAAAATCTTAGTGAAGAGGATGAGGTTCTCATTAGCAAATCAATTGATCTGATTAAATCCACAAATAAAGCTTCAACAAGTTTTCTTCAAAGAAATTTTCAAATTGGCTATAATAAGGCAGCTAGGATAATGGAAGCTTTAGAACAACGAGGGATTGTCTCCGAACCCAATCATACTGGCAAAAGAACAATTTTAGATTAATTTTAGCAAACCTTTTTGAGATTTAAATTGAAATTCCAATGAGCAATTTTGCTTTAAAAAGTTTTTCAGATTTGTTAAATGAGTATCTAATTTATTTATTGCATATTCTTTATTTGAAGGCCAAAGACAAGAATATAATTTTTCTTTTTTAATTCCATCTTCATTATCAAATAAATTTGATAAGATAATATTGTAATTATCACTTAATTTAACACTCATGTTACTGTTTTGAATAATACCTAGATAAGGGTAGTAACTGAAAGATTTAAATTCAAATTTTACAGTGCTCATCGCATCAAAAATGTTATTTTTTAAGTTTTGGAATGTTATTGGAACTTTATTTTTTTTATTATAATTGTTTATAGAAAATTTTAAGTAGTTATCTTTAAAATCAATCTTTAAAGAAAAATTATGATCTTTTCTTAAAGATAGAATTATGTTTTTCTGCTCGAATATGTCACGAATCCATTGATTAATAAAATTTTGTTCACAATAATAATAAATTTTTATTTTATTATTTGAAATCAAATAAGGGGCTCACTTGAAAAAATTTTTTATTTATATTTATTTTCTCACAATCAAAAAAATAGATACTTAAATTTCGATCTTCTGAAATGATTGCAATTCTTTTTAAAAAATATGTGTCTAAAGATTTATCAATTTTTAAAGTCATACCATTTATCATGTATTTATTTTTAATGTAAGGATAATCATCATAAATTTTTATAAGGCTGTCTATAATTTTATTATTATTTATTTTTTGAAACTTTTCTTTCTGATAATTTGGTATTAGAAAGCTTCCATATTTATTTTTGATAATTGTATATAGTTTACTATCATAATATTGATAACGAAGATGATCATTTTTAATTAAAATTAAACCGTTTTGTTGCTGATTATCTTGATACACCTCTTCGAATTTACAATGCAATTCTAGGGCAGACAAATTTAAACAAAAAAAAGCGCCTATTATTAGATAAAGGCTAATTTTCATTAAAAATTAGTGAGCCTACTCTAACAAAGTCTGCTCCCTTTTTTAAGGCAATTTCATAATCCTGGCTCATACCCATACTTAATTTTAATTCACTATTTATTTTTTTTTTTAACATTTGCATTTTTTCAAAAAAAAAAGTTGGATCTTTTTGATTAGGAGGGATGCACATCAAGCCATCAATGTTAAGGCCTTTATGAGTACAATAACTATATAATGAGGGAAGTTCGTCAATACTTATTCCAGACTTTTGAGCTTCATCACCAATATTTACTTGTAAAAAGAAACTTCTGGTTTTAATTTTTAAGTCAATTTTTTTAATTCTACATATTGTATCAACTAATTTTTTCCTATCTATACTTTGTATTACATCAAAGAGATAAAGGGCTTGTTTGACCTTATTGGTCTGTAGAGGGCCAATTAAATGTAGTTCATAAAAACTATTTATTTTTGTAAATTTGCTTTCAGCCTCTTGAACTCTGTTTTCCCCAAAACGGCTAATATTCATTTTTAATAGCTGCTCTATATCTTCAATAGTTCTATTTTTTGTAACAGCAACCAAATTAGCATGAGGGTATTTTTCTAAATGTTTTTTTAATATTGATAAATTGGCTAAATTAATGGACATTAAAAATATCCATATTTCTGAGCAAGATCTCCAAATTCTCTTTTTAAAATTTTTAATTTTTTTTTAGAAATATCATGATCGATTATCTTCTCGACAAAAATTTTTTTATTTTCATTTATGAACTGGTTAATTAAATCATAATTGATTTCTAATTCATATCCTACTTGATTTAAATGGGTAACAATATTTGCAAATACTTCAAGAGAGTTAGAAATAAAATCCTCATATTTGATGATCAGACCATTAAAAGTATTTTTAACATTTTCATTTGTCCAGCTTTTGACATTTACATTCCATGATTGAGAGCCATCTTCAATTTCGATGTTATCATAAATTTTTAAATTTGATTCTTGGTTATAGTTAAACATTTTTCTGCTATTTGCAAAGGGTGGATCATCTTTGAGCGTTTTTATAAAAGCATTGATAGGATTTCTAATAATATAAAAATAACAACTGGTTATATTATTATATAAGAAAAATTTATTTGAAGCAGAATGTTCGTAAAAAGCTTGATTTGTTTTTATAAAATTTACCTCGCAATCTTTTTGCGAAATTTCAAATTGTATAAACTCGTTCAGTTCTAATAAATGAGCCAGCAAAAATTTTTCATCTTGAAATTCATACTTTTTAAGTATTGAGGAAATCTCATCATTAAAGTTAACAAACATAAAGTTTTTTTTATTGAGATAGTTTAGGTAATAATTCAAAAATTGAGTGATGATATCTAAATCACTAACATCATAGCTATTTAACCAAATAAGGTTTTTATTCATAAAATTTTCGTAATGAAGATTTTGTATTAATTTATCGATATATTGAGGAAATATTGAGAAATAAATATCAGGATATTTTTTTTTGAAATTGATGATTTCTTGACTTAATTGTGAATAATTTTTTTTTTCAATTAAGTCCTCAATTAGTTTGATAAAGTAATTTTTTTTTATATTTTTAAGAAGTTTCACTGTGGTAATATAATTAACTTAATAGCATGAATAGTCAACTTTCCTTGATACTTAACGAAGTAAAAAAAAGAAATTGGAGCTATGCTGAATCTCTATGTTGGGTGGAACTCAAAAAAAACCCTAATGACTTTATATTGAATAAGGTATTAGCACTGTGTCTTTTAATGCAAAAAAAATATATGGGCGCGACTGAAAAATATGAATTTCTATTAAAAAAAAATGAAGATGATTATGATGTGCTTAATAACCTATCAAACGTATATCTGGCAGAGGAAAAATTTGTCGAAGCAAACAGTCTAATTAATCTTTGCATTTCAAAATACCCAGATAAATTTCATGCATATATACACAAGGCTGAATTACTTTTTAAACAAAGAAATTTTGAGTCTGCCATCAAAAACCTTCAAATAGTATTTGAAATAATTGGCGATGAGTCAAAAATCTCAAAGAATAATGATTTAGTTCAGCTTTACGGTGATTTGTTAATAGCGACTGATAAGGTGTCTGAAGCTGCAGTGTTTGTAAAAAAAAATTTCGACTATCATGGCGATTCATTTCTTTTTTATTACTTAATGACTATCGATACAAATATTTATGATGAAGCATCACTAAAAGAAATTATTGCTAATTTTGAAAAAAAAAATTACTTATCCTTAAGTAAAAAAAATCTCTCTTTGTCTCAAGTTTATTTTGGCGCTGCAAGATTTTATGAAAAAAAAGATAAAGAAAAATCAGAGAGCTATTATATCAAAGCAAATGAATTATCTAGTTTAATCCAAAGATATAAGCCACTAGAACATCAGAAAATTATAAAAAATATAAAAAACTATTATCTTAAAAACCATAATCAGAAATTTGTGGATGAAAACTGTGGTGAAGGACTAATTTTTGTATTAGGAATGCCAAGGTCAGGAACATCTTTAGTTGAGTCTATAATTGCCTCTAATCAAGATGTTTTTTCTGGAGGGGAATTAATATCAATTCCGTTGTTGCTTGAAAAATATTTTGATAATGATGATTTAAAAGAACCCGACATTGCTAGAGTTTCAAAAAAGTATATGGAAAGAGTTGAGTTTTTAAAAAACAATCAAAACTATTTTTTAGATAAGTTGCCAGCAAATTTTTTTCATATCGGGGTGATATCAATGGCATTACCAGAGGCAAAATTCATCCATATTGAAAGAGATCCTTGGGATACAGCCATCTCCCTTTTCAAGCAGCTCTATATTTCTAACGTACCTTTTGCATCCAAATTTTTTACAATTGCCTGTCATATAGCAAACTATCAACATATTATGGGTTTCTGGTTACAAAAACTAAGTAATGATAAAATTTTAACTGTTCGATATGAGGATATTGTTGCTGACAAAGAAAGGTATTCCCAAAAAATTTTTGATTTCTTGGGGTTAAAAAACAATAAAGATTTACAAGAGAGAGAGAAATTTTTTTCCAGAACCGCAAGTAAGCTTCAAGTCAGAGAAGGAATACATCGAAAATCTATAAAAAAGAGGGATTTTTCGGTGTTTCGAGATGATTTTTTGGAAACATTAAACAATCAAAGGCGCTATTGGGAAATGAAGTGAGATTAAACGTTGCAAATTTGCAACATTTTCATGATTTTCAGATAAATACTCCAAAAAAAGTATCATACATTTCTATAATCATTATATTTTCGTTGATTAAATTAATTAATTTAACAATCGAAAGGAAAATAAAATGAGAAAAATATCTCTACTTATATCTGCTATCACTGCAGCTCTATTTGGTGCCTCTTCTGTTGCTCAAGCAGATGTTTCAGTATCAGGTAGCGCGGGTGCGGCAGTCGTATCAGGTAATGACAACACTGAAATTATGAACGGTGCTGGAATTACTTTTTCATTATCATCAGACCTAGGAAATGGTGTGGTTGTGTCTACATCCGCAACAATTTCTGTTGACTCAAATGACGGTGAGGCAGCATCAACTGGTGCTGCAACAGGTTTATCAAACCTTACTTTTGCAATGGGATCATCAAGCATTAGTCTTGGTGGCGACATTGACATCGCTGGTGACGGCGTAGGTGAAGTTGGTGGCGTAGCTGGTGATCACGTTGATGAAGGTGGATACAACACTGCATTCTCTGGAATGGGTGGACTATCAGGTGAAGACGGTTATGGTGTATCATTTACATCTGACTTTGGTGGTGCAACAATTACCGCTTCATACATTTTAGATGAAGCAGACGGTAAAAACAATGCAGAAACTGATGAGACTGACACAGCTGCTGGTGTGACTGTATCTATCCCTGTAGGTGCGATGTCAATTACATTAGGTACTGCTACTCAAGATGCTACCAACCAGACAGTATCAGGTGGTGAAATATCAATGGCTCTAGGTGGCGGTTCTCTAACAGCTGGTATGGCTGCTATGACTGACAGCGATGCAGGTGCTGCGGAAACTGAAACTTACGGTGTGGAATACGCAACTACTATTGGTGGTGCAAGTCTTTCTGTAGGTTACACAAACGGTAAATCTGGATCAAGCAAATCACAAAGAACTGAAGTTAGCGTTTCACAAAGCATTGGTGCTGGCGCTTCTGTCTTCTTAGATTTACAAAATGGTACAGGTGGCGGTACAACTACTGGTGGTACAAACGTAGCTGTTGGAACAACATTTACGTTCTAATCTAAGAACTTAAGACATTCAAAACCAGGGTCCTGAATTAGATTTAGGTCCCTGGTTTTTTATTTTTTAGTCCAAAAAAACTAGTGTATAACTAGTAAACATTTCATGAGAAAGATATTCATAATATTGGTTGGCTTAATACTAATTTCCTGTTCGGGAAAAAATAGAAATTTAGATAAAAAGCTAAAGCAATTAGATGAAATTCACGGGGTTTGTGATAATCCACACCGCGACTTATCCAAAACCAAATATAAAATTTGTAAAGACAAAGAAAAGGGGGCTCTAGGAAACGAGCTCGACACAACATCTTTGACTGATCTTATTTTAGGTAAAAACAACAAAGGTAACTCTCAGGGTGTAGGTATATCACCTATAAATATACACATTTGGAATGGGGCAATTGAAACTTTGAGTGAATTTCCATTAAAAAATGTAGACTCTGTTGGTGGCTATTTAGAAACAGAATGGATTTATGGCGAGGAAAGCAACCAAAGATGTGCAATTAAGATAAAAATTCTCAGTCAACAATTAACAAGCACTGCTGTTACAACAAATATGATATGCCAAGATTTAACCAATGATATCTGGGTGAACTCAAAAGAAAGTTTAGTCAATGAATCAAAGCAGATTACTCTCACAGTATTAGAAAAAGCAAGAAAATCTCAAATAGAAAACTCCTTATAATATAATTGGGTAACAAAAAATATATTTTAGAAATGTTTCCATATCCCTCTGGGAACATTCATATGGGACATGTAAGAAATTATGTCATTGGTGATATTTGTGCACGCTATCACAAATTAAAAGGTGATGAGGTGATACACCCTATGGGCTGGGATGCATTTGGTCTCCCCGCTGAAAATGCAGCCATTCAATTCAATACACACCCACAAAACTGGACATTATCAAATATTGAAAATATGAAGTCTCAACTTCAAAAACTAGATTTAGATCTTGATTGGGATAGAGAACTAGCTACATGTAACGAAAATTACTATAGATACCAACAAGAGCTATTTATTGATTTATACAATGCCGGACTAGCATATAAAAAAGATGCTCTTGTTAACTGGGATCCGATTGATCAAACAGTGCTCGCCAATGAGCAAGTCATTGATGGAAAAGGATGGAGGACTGGTGCAGAAGTAGAGCAAAAAACCTTATCCCAGTGGTTTTTTAAAATTACTAACTATGCTGAAGAACTACTTTCTGAATTAGATAATTTAACTTTATGGCCTGAAAAGGTTAAAGTGATGCAGAGAAACTGGATTGGAAAGTCAATTGGGGCTGAAATTGACTTTCAATTAAGTAGTCTCGATAAAAAGATAAAAATTTTTACCACTAGACCAGATACTATATATGGTGCATCTTTCATTGCTATATCCGTTAACCATCAAATTGTTTCCAAATTATTAGACAAATCAGAAATCCTGAAGATAAAAGAACAGTTCAATGGAATAGAATATGACAAAGAAAAAATAGGCATTCCACTTGGCATTAATTGTATTAATCCTATCAATGATGATTTAATTCCTTTGTATATTGCTAACTTTGTTCTAGACAATTATGGAGAAGGAGCAATTTTTGGATGCCCCGCACATGATGAACGTGATTTTGAATTTGCCCAAAAGTATCAACTGCCTATTAAAAAAGTAGTTGAATGCAGGGATGATCAGCTGCCCTACACAGGTGACGGAAAAATCATAAACTCCCCTCTTTTAAATGGATTAGATAAAGATCAAGCAATAATCAAAATTATTAAACAATTAAAGATTAAAAAAATTGGAAACAAGTCAATTAATTATAAATTAAGAGATTGGGGCGTATCTAGACAAAGATATTGGGGTTGCCCCATTCCTGTTATTTACTATGAGGATGGCTCCTATAGAGTATTAGACAAAGAAGAACTTCCTGTAATTTTACCATATAACGTATCATTGGAAGGCAAAGGCAATGCTCTGTTAAATAAAGATGAATGGAGAAGAATCATTTGCCCAAAAACAAAAAAAATAGCATATAGGGAGACTGATACATTAGATACGTTCGTTGACTCTTCTTGGTATTATATCCGTTTCTTAAATAATAAGTTGGACAAACCTTTTAATGCTAATGATGTAAATGAATATTTGCCAGTTGATAAATATATTGGAGGAATTGAACATGCCATTCTTCATTTGCTCTATTCGCGTTTTTTTATGAAAGCGCTAAGAGATATTTATAAATTGAAAGTAGACGAGCCTTTTAAGCAATTATTTACACAAGGGATGATAACACATAAGACCTACAAGACGGCAAAGAACGAATGGGTAGTACCTAAAGAAATTATATCAAAAGACGGAGAGCTTTTAAGAGAAAAAACAAGAGAAAGAATAGAGGAAGGTCCTTCAGAGAAAATGTCAAAGTCCAAGAAAAACGTTATTGAACCAGATGAAATATTAGAAAGCTACGGGATTGATGCAACTAGAATATTCATGATATCTGACTCACCACCTGACAGAGAGTTAGAGTGGACAGACGAAGGTATTCAAAGTTCCAAGAATTTAATACACAGGATAGAGAAATATTTTTCGCAAAAAATGACTGACTTTAAGATAGACACAGAAAAGAAGGTTGAAAAATTCGTAAATAATATAGAAAAAAACATATTAAATTTTTCTCTTAATAAGTGTGTAGCTGACATTTACACACTTTTTAATTATTTAGAAAAAGAAAAAGTTTACCTTGCCAATAGTAAGTTAAGTAATAAAATTATCATTTGTCTTTTTCCCATACTTCCAAAGCTATCCACGTCCTTAAATAAATACTTATTCAATTCATCTGATTTTAATGAGTGGCCAGATATTAGAGATGATCTATTAATTGAAGATAATATTAATCTTCCAATACAGATACAAGGCAAATTAATCACAACAGTTCAGACTAAAAAGGGATATGATGAGGATGTTATTCTAGATACAATTTATAAGTTAAATAAGATAAAAAATAAAATACAAGGAAAAAAAATTATAAAGGTGATAAATGTTCAAGATAAGATTATTAATATTCTTATTAATTAGCTTTTTTATTCTTTCATGCGCCAAAGATAGAACTAATAGTAATGATATAAAATATTCTATAGGCTATGTAAGTGGAGAATATGACGGTCTTATATTAAAGAATTTATTAAAAAATTACTTATTGAATTATGATTTATATGATGAAAAATCAAATTTTGAAATTAAGCCCTCAATAAATCATGCATCGAATATTTATATAACGAATATTGATAATACTTCTGATAGAACAAGAATAAATAGCGAATTAAGTATAGATATCACTGACAACAAGAGCGAATGTTCTATTTATAAATTTAATAAAAATATTTCTCAATTTTACTTATTTGCAGATAGTAGTAAGTATATGAGCAATAAAAGTGCTTTTGAAAAAATAAAAAATGAAAATACGGATAGTCTCGTAAAATATTTTATTAATAGTTTGGATACCAAAGAAAATCGATGTTCTAAATCAAGCCTACTTAAAAATCAGATTAAGAAATTGCGTGATGAATAACATCAGTAAAATAAAAAACTTTATTATTAATGAAAATGAAAGCAAAATGATTATTAACCAAGTATCAGATAACATAGGATTATTTTATAATAATCTAATTACTAATTTTTGTGAGGTTGCAAAGATTAGAGTAGTAAAAAATTCAAATTTAGAAATCATAGAAAGTCAGAGTTTATTTTTAGATAAAGAAATCATGCTTCTTTTCTCAAACAACAAAAATCATGTCACAAAAATGTTAGAGATAAATGATAAAATAATAGTTCTATCAGACTATAAGACTTTTAAACAATTTACTAATCGTACCTTGTCTATCAATGGATACGAATATCATAATGATATAAAAAATTATATCAGAAATGAGCATAAAATTGATGATTTAAATTTAATTGAATTTTGTATTTCTAATCCTCACCTGGCTTTTTCTGAAATATCTAAATATCTCATAAATAGTAATGGCTATATAAAAGATACAGAAATAAGTGAAAAAATTAATTTTATATCAAATCTCAGAAAAGAACTTTTTGATTTAAAGAGGAATAATAGAAATATCAAATCTATTTACGAGAATTTAAAAAAAGAGATAAAATATAAAAAGTTTAATTTTTTAACTTATTAATCAAAAAATTATACTGTTCTAAATTTTCATAAAAAATTTTTATATTTCCTTTCCCTTTTGAACTATAAGTTATTTTTGATTTAAAACCAATTGTATCACTTAAATTTTTCTCCTCATGTAAGAGATTTGGTTCAGTTGTATTTTTTTTTGTTTTATTTTTTTCAAGATCTCTCACTGAAAATTTACCTTTAATAATTTTATTTAATGTATTTTCATCGAAGTCGTCAGGTGTTTTCCCAATCAGAGCTCTTGCATGACCCATCGAAATATTACCTTTATTAAGCAAATCAAAGAAATACTCGTGAAGATTTAAAATACGTAATAAATTTGATATGTGTGATCTACTTTTACCAACGATGTTAGCAAGCTTTTCGTGTGTATAATCATTTTTATTTATTAATCTCTGATAGGCCATTGCCTCTTCAGATATCTTCAAATCTTCCCTTTGGATATTTTCAATAAGAGATATTTCATCTTTGTCAAGGTCATCTGGTAAAAGTAGTGATGGTAAAACCTTTAAATCTATAATCTGTGCAGCTCTCCATCTTCTTTCTCCGGCAACTAAAGTGTAGGTATCAATTTCTTTTTTTGTAACTATTAATGGCTGAATTAAACCGTTTTTCTTAATTGACAAAGATAATTCACTTATTTTTTTCTTATCGAATTCTTTTCTTGGCTGGGTTTCATCTCTAAAAATCTTTTCAATTGGAATTAGTAAAAGACCTTTATTATCTGGGGTTATTTTTTGAATTATTTCTTTATTACCCAACAAAGATGATAAACCCTTTCCTAATTTTTTATTAACTGCCATTTAAGTTGCTCCTCTCTAAGAATTCTTTTGCTAATGCTATATAAGCTTGTGAACCGTTACATTTTAGATCATATATAATCGCAGGAAGGCCATGACTCGGTGCCTCGGATAAAGTAACGTTTCGGGGAATATTGAATTTATAAACATTTGTATCGAAATATTCTCTTGCTTCTTTTTCAATCAATGGTGATAAGGAGTTTCTTCTATCATACATGGTTAAAATTATTCCATTGAGTTTCAAATTAATGTTTAAATTAGTTTTTACTAACTCAATTGTTTTAATTAATTTAGATAATCCCTCTAAAGCAAAAAATTCACATTGCACTGGAATTAAAACCTCATCACTTGCTGTTAAAGAACTTACTGTTAATAATCCAAGCGTTGGAGGAGTATCAATGAAAATATATTCGTAATTATCTTTTATCTCTGATATGTAATTTTTTAAAAGAAGATTTCTGTTGTCATCGTCAGCCAATTCATATTCTGCAGCAGCAAGATCCTCACATGCGGAGATAACATCTAAATGAGGAATTTGGGATTTTTGTATTGCATCCCTAATATTTACCTCATTGCTAAAAACTCTATAAATAGATAATTTAGAGTCATAAGCATTAAATGACATTGAAGAATTGTATTGTGGGTCCATATCAATAATTAAAACTTTCTTGTCTATTGAGGCTAATGCTGTTGCAAGGTTAACAACAGTTGTTGTTTTTCCAACACCTCCTTTTTGATTTGCAATTGTAATTATCATTTAGAACCTACTACTATAATTTTAGATACATCAGATGTGATACTAGGGTGTGCTTCCCAAAAGTATTTATTTTGATTGATAAGTTGTAATTCAGATAAATAGGACTTACCTTTTAGTAAAATAAACTTTGTATGTTTATAAATAATTTTTTTTGTTAACGAGATTATTTTCTCAATTGGTGCAAACGCACGTGCTGTAATATAATCAATGTTAAGGTCTTTTAAATCAGTAATAGATTTGTTGTGAATAATATATTCAAGTCCAAGTCGTGATTTGCAGTTTTCTAAGAAAATCGATTTTTTTGGTGATTTTTCAACTAAATGAAGGTTTTTGTATCCTATAATTGAAAGAACAATCCCTGGAAGTCCAGCACCTGAGCCAATATCCATGTGGGTTTTTGCGTTGTGTGGCAAATATTTAATTATTTGTATGCAATCAAGTAAGTGTCTTTGATCAAAATCATCAATTGTACTTTTACCAATTAAATTCATTTTTTCATTTTCGTCAATGACCATCTTCTTATATTCATATAATTTTTGTAAAATTAATTTACTATTTTTAAAATTTTCATTACAAAACTTTTCTAAGTTGGAATTAAGCAACTTTAGTACCTTTTATTTTCTTATGTTTTATTATTTGGAAAAGAGCGCTTGGTGTAATACCAGATATTTTTCCTGCGTCATTTAGATTTACTGGCTTATATTTATTTAATTTTTCTAGTATCTCTCGAGATAAAGAAGGTATTTTATTGAAATCAATATTAGTTAAATTCATATTTTTATTTTTATTTAACTGAACATAAGATTTCCTTTCACGCTCATAAAAGACTTCGTACTTTGAGTCAAAATACATTTTAGTGAGTAATTTTTGGTTTATAGTAATGTTAAAAAATTTCTTAAAATTATTTGTCGTGGGGTCTAAAAATTTTAATACTTCAAAACCATTTCTAATTTTACCATCTTTTTTTACTTTGATTTTCTTCTTCATCAAATCATTAGGTGAATATTTTAAGGACTCTAGTATTTTTATTATTTTTTTTTCATTATCTATATTTTTATTAATTAGATTGTAATCAGTTTTATTAAATATTTTTGTATTAATGTTTGTAGCAAATCTTTCATAAGAATTATCTGTTCTTAGTTTCAATCTATTTTCTGCTCTTGATGTAAACATACGGTATGGTTCTGTTACTCCAAGCTTTGTGAGATCATCAACTAAAACTCCAATATAGCTGTTATCTCTTTCAAAAACTTTATTATCGAATTTTACTTTTTTTATTTTTACAACAGTTTGGATTCCTGCATATATACCCTGACCTGCTGCTTCTTCATACCCAGTAGTTCCATTAATTTGGCCTGCTAAAAAAAAGTTTTCTATTTTTTTTGTCTCAAAATTATTTTTTAATTCTCTAGGATCTACTGAGTCATATTCAACGGCATATCCAAATTGATCTACTTCACATTTTTCCAAACCTTTAATAGATCTTAGAAATTTTAATTGAATTTTCTTATCTAGCGAATTTGATATACCGTTTGGGTAAACAAGATCAGAATTAAGACCCTCTGGTTCCAAAAAAATATTGTGGCCGTTTCTATCACCAAATTTTGTTACTTTATCTTCTATCGATGGACAATAGCGAACTCCTTGGGACTTGATAATACCAGAGTACATTGCAGATTTATCAAGATTATCTCTGATTATTTTATGTGTCTTATTATTTGTCTTAGTGATATAACAATTAATATTTTTGTTCGTATTTTGTTTTGTAAAATAAGATAAAAAAATTCCATTATTTTCAGATAGCTGGGGATCAAGAATATCATAATCGATGGATTGAGTATAAATTCTAGGGGGAGTACCAGTTTTAAGTCTCATTGTCTTAAAATTTTTATTGATAAACTTTGCAAGCTCTTTGGCAGAGCTATTTCCTATTCTTCCTGCCTCTTTTACCTCATTTCCAAAATAAATCTTACCATTTAGAAAGGTTCCAGTTGTAAGAATAACAACTTTTGATTTGATTTTACCTGCATTAATGCAATCAACCCCAATAATCTTGTTGTTTTTTTGTAAAATATTTATTGCTTCATCTTCAATAAGTTCAATTTTAGATGATTTGATGTATTTTTGCATGTTTTTAGCATAGAGATCTCTATCAATCTGTGCTCTGACGCCCCATACAGCAGGTCCTTTTGATAGATTTAATACTCTATAATGAATTGCTGATTTATCTCCTATTCTACAAATAACCCCACCTAAAATATCAACCTCACTGGCTATATGAGTTTTTCCGACCCCACCAATACTAGGATTACATGATAGTTTGCCCAAATCTGATTTATTTTTCGTAATTAAAGCTGTTTTTAAACTATATTTTTCACATACGTTGGCAGCCTCTAAGCCAGCATGTCCAGCACCTATTACTATTACATCATAATGTTCCACGTGAAACAATCTACTTTCCTATGCAAAAATTGCTAAAGACTCTATCATAAACATCTTCATTATTAATATAACCAAATTCGTATGAAAAATCATCTAATATATTTCTCATTAATTGAGCAATGATTAATATGTCTTTTTCATTAAGAATATCTCTCTCGTATTCTAATATTTTTTCTAAAAATTCTATCTCATTGGAGTTAAATTCAAGTTTATGATTTCTATGATCTATATATTTGTTATAAATACGAGGTAGCTTAATTCTTTTGATCAGATCTTCTCTATTTAGATTATGATTAATTTTTATATTTTTAGTATTATAGCTAAATTGATCTGATTTAGTCTCTATTAGTGTAAAGTTCTTGTTAATATCAAAATCTTTAAATAATTGATTTAAATCAGTATTTTTGGTCTTTTTATCTTTTAAAATAAAAAAATGATCAATTTCTTTTGACAATTTTTGTGCTTTTTTATAACCAAATTTTTCTATCCTTCCTTGCTTAGATCTTTGACCAGCTGTATCGAATATTTCAAACTTTTTGCCATCGACTATTATTTGGTTTGACAGAATATCTCTGGTAGTGCCCTTAATTTCAGTAACGATAGCTCTGTTTTTATCGATAATTTTATTAAAAAGGGTTGATTTACCAACATTGACCGGTCCTATTATCATTACTCTGCAAATATTTTTTTGTTCTATTTTTGTTCTATTTTTAAGTAATAATTTATTACAATTGTTAAAAAAATTCCTTGATTTTTTTATTATTTTTTTAAAATTAAACACTTCATCATCAACAAAATCGATAGATGCAGTGATTTCAGAAAACAAATTTACAATATCTTCTCTAAGAGGGTCAAGACCACTAACTGAGTCGCCTTCAAATAGGATTTTTTTATCATATTCTAATGAGGAAAAAGACTCATTATTTATAATTAAATTGATTGCTTTGGCCTGTTTAAGGGAATATTTGTTATTTAAAACAGAGCGGAGAGAAAACTCCCCTCTTTGAGCCAATCTTAATCCAGGTATATTGAGGTCTTTAAATAATTGCTCAAGCTGACTGGCTATAAGGGGCGAACCATGAATAAATATTTCGCAAACATCCTCTCCTGTGAATGAGTTAGGTGATTTAAAATATACAACATTACATTTGTCTAAAATTGTTCCATCTATATTATGAAGTTCCACTAATTTCATTATTGAATGATCTTTAGAAAAATTTCTTTTAGTAAGTTTCTTTAATACTAGTAAAACATCCTCTCCCGATATTCTATAACCTATAACAGGCGATTTAACCAATGGTGTAAAATTTGAATAAATTGTTCCTGTATTAAACAAAGCTTTTACATTATAAATTTATAATTATGCTAGTCTAGCCATGAAAGCAGTCTTATTTGGGTCTATAGGGACATTAATAGAAACGTCTGACATCCAACGAAAATCTTTTAATCATGCATTTAAAAGGGAAAGGTTAAACTGGTATTGGAGTAGAAAGACTTATAGTGAATTGCTAAAAAAATCTGGGGGGATAAGAAGAATTGAGGATTTTGCAAGACAAAATGGTGAAAACGTCAACGCAAAAAAGATATGGAAAAATAAAACAGATATTTTTAATGAAATTGTTATCTCAAATAGTATTAGTGCCAGAAAAGGTGTTTTAAAAATTTTTAAATATGCAAAGAAAAATAATATTAAAATTGGACTAGTATCATCTACCTCAAAGAAAAATATTACTGCGATATTTAAAGCACTAGATGGTCAAATAAATAAAGAAGATTTTAGCTTCATAGGGAATAAAAATTTAGTATCTAAGCCTAAACCAAATCCAGATATTTATTTTAAAGCCTTAGAGATTATGAATTTAGAAAAAAAAGATTGTTTAGCAATTGAAGACTCTGAAGAAAGTGCAAAATCAGCTATTAATGCTGGCATACAATGTATTGCATTTCCAGGTATTTATCATAGTGATGAAATTTTTGAGTCTTGTAAATTAAAATTAAATAAATTGGATATATCTATTTTAAAATAATTATTTTAATTTAATTAAAGAAAAAGTTATCTAAATAAATGGACATAATTTGATCTTATCTAAACCTGAACACATTAAGATTTATGGACACAGAGGAACAAAGGGAGATCTTCCTGAAAATACATTAAAGAGTTTTAAGTATTTATTTGAAAATGATATTAATGCTTATGAAACTGACATTTTGCTAACTAAAGACCTTGTCCCGGTTATTAATCATGACTTTAGGCTAAACCCAGCTCTCACAAAAGACAGTGAGGGAAATTGGATAACAAATGATGACGTCAAAATATACGATTTAACTTATGAACAATTATCCAAATTTACTATTGGATCCATTAATAAAAAATCGAAATATGGAAGAAAATTTGATAACCAAAAAAACTTACCTGCACAAGAAATACCTAAATTGTCTGAACTTCTTGAATTAACTTCAAAAAATTTATCAGACAATCTGGTGATAAACTTAGAAATTAAATCGACCCCAATTGAAAAATACTTAACACCCAATCCTGATGAAATGGTTAGATTAATTATGAAGAATGTAAATAAATTTGAATTAAATGATAAAATCATTTTCTCATCATTTGATTGGAGAATTTTAAATGAAATAAAAGTAACTTATCCAAAAATATCTAGGGCATATTTAACATCTGAGGGAAAAGGTAAAGTTTATGATAAATCCCCCTGGTTAAACTTTATGCCTTTATACGATAGTGATGTTAATGAACTACCCAGACTAATCAAAACACTAGGTGGGAGGGCATGGCACCCTAAATATAATGATATTAATAAAGCTGTTGTAAGAATATCTCATGAAGTGGGGCTTCCTGTAAATGTTTGGACAGTTAATGAGGAATTTGAGATGTTGAGAATGATTGATTATGGGGTTGATGGAATAATAACGGATTATCCTGCAAGACTTAAAGACCTTTGTGAGAGAAAAAATATTAAATGGTATTGATTTGTATTACTGATTCATACTGCTGAAAAACTCTTCATTGGTTTTACAGTCTTTCATCTTATCTAGTAAAAATTCCATAGCATCAACAGTGCCCATAGAAGATAGAATTTTCCTTAAAATAAACACTTTTTGAAGATCTCCTGCATCTAGTAGCAAGTCCTCTTTTCTAGTACCTGATTTTTGAACATCAATAGCTGGATATGTTCTTTTATCAGAAAGTTTCCTATCTAAGACAATCTCGGAATTACCTGTTCCTTTAAATTCTTCAAAAATTACTTCGTCCATTCTGCTACCAGTTTCAATCAAAGCAGTAGCAACAATAGTTAGTGATCCTCCTTCCTCAATGTTTCTAGCAGCACCAAAAAATCTTTTAGGTCTTTGTAAAGCGTTTGCATCGACACCACCTGTTAAAACTTTTCCACTTGAGGGTACAACAGTGTTATAGGCTCTACCTAGCCTTGTTATGGAGTCTAAAAGAATGACCACATCATATTTATTTTCAGCTAATCTTTTTGCCTTTTCTATAACCATTTCAGCTACTTGTACGTGTCTTGCTGCTGGTTCATCAAATGTTGAACTTATAACCTCTCCATTGACAGATCTTTGCATATCAGTAACTTCTTCAGGTCTTTCATCTATTAAAAGAACCATTAAATAAACTTTAGGGAAATTTTCTGCAATTGATTTTGCAATTTTTTGTAAAATTACAGTCTTACCAGATCTTGGTGGAGCAACAATTAAAGATCTTTGACCTGCTCCAACAGGAGCAATAATATCAATAATTCTTGAGGAGAGATCTGTATCAGGTTTTTCTGTTTCTAAATTAAACTTTTTCTCAGGATATAATGGGGTTAGATTATCAAAATTTGTTTTAAATTTATTATTTTTAGCGATTTCTATAAAATTAACTTTATTGGTTTCAACTAAAGCAAAATATCTCTCACCATCTTTTGGAGGGCGAATAGGACCTTCTAGAGTATCTCCTTTTCTTAATCCATATCTTTTAATTTGATTAGGGCTTACATATATGTCATCTGGCCCAGGTAAATAGTTAGAGTCTGCAGAGCGAAGAAATCCAAAACCATCTTGCATTGTTTCTAAAACTCCTTCTCCAATTATTTCTTCATTTTTTTCAGCAAATTTTTTGAGAACAGAAAAATATATGTCTTGTTTTTTTAAGCCGGAGGCATTTTCAATACCTAATGATTCAGCATAATCAAGAAGTTCTTGAGGTTTTTTGTCTTTTAATTCGTTTAAATGCATATTGGGATTTACCTAGATAGTTAGATATATTGAATTTGTTTTATAACAAATAATAAAAAGAAAATATATATATTTATATATAGACTTGTTGTTGTATGTCGAATGATGGGGATTAACACCTTAATATAAAAAAAAACCCCTATTTTATTGAATTTTTATTGTTTAATAACAAATGTAGATAACTTAATATTGATAAATTAATGGTTTTTTTGCTGTTTAAAACTCTCTAAATTCATGAATAACTTTATTAATCCACAGTTAACTAAACAGGTTATTATTGGCACAAAAAGTCAATCAAGAAGAAAATTATTTAAAATGATGAATTTGAAATTTCAGTATCGGTCAGCCAATATAAATGAAAAAGCAGTTAAAAATTTAAAAAATGATAAATATGATGCTTTAAAGATAGCAAAAGCGAAAGCCACACACCTTTCTAAAAAGAATAAAAACAAAATAATTATTACATTTGACACTACTATACTACACATGAGAAAAACTATTTATAAATGTCACACAAAGAAGTGTTGTAGAAATACACTTAAGTCTTTTAATAATACATCTCATAATCTTTATACAGGAATGGTTTTTATGATTAATAACAGTTTGATTAGAAGCACCTTAACGAAAACTAAAATAGTTTTTAAAAAAAATAAATTTATAGATGTAAATAAATATGTTGAAAGAAATTTCAATCAAATTTCATCCGCAGTTGGCTGTTATAATGTAGAAGGCAAAGGAAAAACATTCTTTAAAAATATTGAGAAAAGTTATTTTAATGTAATTGGAATTGATATAATTAAATTTCTCAAAATATTAAGAACTATTTAAATGATTAAAAAGAAGATAGGCATTGTTGCAGAAAAGTTAAATCACTCATTATCACCAATGATACACAATTATTGGTCTAAAAAATATAAGTGTAATTTTTTGTATAAAAAATATGAAATAGATGAAAAAAAAATTGAAAAGTTTTTTTATAATTATAAAAGAGATAAAGATTTTATCGGCTTTAATATCACAATACCGTACAAAGAAAAATTTATTGATTTGTGTGATAGGGTTTCACTAAGAGCAAAAAAAATTGGATCAGTTAATTTAATTTATAAAAAAGAAAACATGATTTACGGTGATAACACAGATGTTATTGGTTTTGGAAAAATTTTTAACTTACTTAATATCAAAAGGACAAAGACTGTTTTACTGATTGGTGCAGGTGGTGCATCGAGGGCGATCCTATATTTTCTCAATAAAAAATATATTGAAAACATTGATATTTATGCAAAATCTTTTAGAAGAAGAGAGGGTCTTTCAAAAAATTTTAAGTTTAAAAATTTTACGAATAAGCCCACGTTTTTAAAAAAGAAATATGACTTAATAATAAATGCTTCTAATGCAGGGATGAGTCATGGCAATAAAATTAATAGAAATATATTACGCCTTATTAAAAAAACAAAGGGGGTCATTGATATAGTTTACAACCCACTTGAAACTGATCTATTAAAAGAAGCTAAGAAAAATAACATAAAATCAATAGGGGGATTAATAATGCTTGTAGAACAAGCAAAACCATCTTTTGAAATTTGGTCAAAAAAGGATATTGATATCGATGATAAGATCTACCGATCATTAATTAGCAAGATATGATTAAAGTTGCAGTTACAGGCAATATAGGCTCAGGTAAAAGTGAATTTATAAATTTTATCTCTAAGCTTGGCTTATATTACATTTCTTCTGATGTAATAATATCGAACCTTTACAAAGATTTTAAAACGAGGAGTATAATATTACAAAAACTAAATCTTAATGAGAAAAACTTTAAACAAGAAATTATAAGCAATATGCATAATGAAGTATTTAATAGGCAACTTAAGAAAGTAATATATCCCTTTTTGTACTCAAAAAAAAAATTTTTATCTCAAAAACATAAAACATATCAACCTATATTTTACGAGGTACCATTACTTTATGAAGAAAACTTAGCTCATGACTACAACGTTACAGTCTTCATTAAAGCAGATATAAACAAAAGAAGGCAACGAGTTTTAAATAGAGGCGTAAGTAAGAACTATTTTACATTAATGAATAGCAAGCAAATCAACGAAAACATAAAAAAGAATAAATCAACTTTTACATTAGATAACAACGGTTCAATCTTGAACTTACGATTAAATATTATTAAATTACTAAATAAACTATGAGAGAAATCATACTTGATATTGAAACCACAGGTTTGGAACATAAAGAAGGTCACCGTGTTATTGAAATTGGCTGTATTGAATTAAATAGTAAGGAAGTGGGCGCTAGTTATCATCAATATATAAATCCCTCTAAAACTCTTACAGAAGATAATATTAAAATACATGGTATCACTAATGAATATCTAATTGATAAACCACTATTTGATGAAATTGTTGACGATTTTCTCGCATTTATTGAAGATAGTTCTATTATTGCTCACAACGCTTCTTTTGACATTGGTTTTCTGAATTTTGAACTAGAAAAGCTATCTAAACCTAAAATTGCAAAAGAGAGAGTTATAGACACTATTAAGATAGCAAGACAAAGATTTCCCGGCCAACAAGTATCATTAGACGCGCTTATAAAGAAATTAAAGATAAACACTCTTATTAATAGAGACCAACATGGTGCCCTAAAAGACGCAAAGCTCTTAACTGATATATATTTGGAATTACAGGGCATTAATCAAATAGGTCTAGAACTAAGTGAGAAGAAATCTGAAAAAATTACTTTAGCTAGTGAGCCGAATTACTCGTCCGTCGTATTAACAAAAGAAGAGACAGAAGCCCATAAAGAGTTTATAAAAAGTAAAATACCTAATTCTAATTGGGCCAAAATGTTTAAAAATTATGAGTAGTGAATTTATAGATATCGTACTTTTTGGGGCCATCGCCATTTTTTTGGTATATCGCTTAAGAAGTATTCTCGGATCGTCTGATGGAAAAATTGTAAATATTAGAACCAAGAAAAATCCTCAATCTAAATTTAAACCAAAAATAGTTCCCAAAAATGAAAATAATGAGTTTCTAGATGGCGCTAGTAAAGCCTATGAGATGATTGTTCAGGCTTACCAAAGTAATAATATTGAAAAGGTAAAAGATCTTCTTACACCAGAGGCAATGCAAGCCATGGAACAGGCGAAAGCTCCCAAAGAAATAAAATTTTCAGAGGTTAAATCTACTAGTATTTTAGATGATAAATCCGATGATTTAAGATTAATTAAGTCTGTTAAATTTGAAACTGAACATTACAACGTTGCAAATAATGAAATTTTAAATGTTGTAGAAGAGTGGGGTTTCGAGAAAGATAAAAAATCTTCTGACCCTAACTGGAAACTTTTTTCTATTAAACTTGTCTCATAAAATAAAATTTAATTTATCTAATAAAAAAAATAAAAAACAATTAGAAGACCAGCCCAACGAGAAAATTAGCATTTCTATAGGAGGGTCTATAGTGAACACCAATAGGACTGATAAATTAGAAAAACAGAAATTAATACCTAAAAAAAATCTAACTAAAGCAGTCCTATTGGACAACAACCTTTATAAACAATTTAAGAGTAACCAATTTAGTAAGATAGACCTCCATGGGTTAACAGTTGACCTTGCTCATCAAAAATTAATTCAATATTTCAAAACGAATTATTTAAAAAAAAATCTGTTTCACATAATTGTAACTGGGCTTGGCAATAAAGCTGAAGGCGGAGAATTTTTTACAGGAAAGATAAGAAAGCAATTTCCATTTTGGTTAGATACAGAAAAGTTTCAATTTATGGTAAAGTCCTATTCACCTTGTAAAATACAACATGGCGGGTTAGGTGCTTTTTATGTTAAGCTAAAATTTAAAGAATAAATTTCTTTTCATCAGTGGGTTTTATTTCTGACTTTACAGCATCTGTAACCCAAGCTTTATTAACAACTTCTGTTTTTTGATCACTGAGGTTTGCATCAAAGCTAATTCTTTCAAGTATCTTTTCAAACATTGTCTGCAAGCGCCTTGCACCAATGTTTTCAACTTCAGAATTTATTTGTTCAGTTAGAGATGCTATTTCTTCTAATGCTTCGTCTTCAAATTGTAATTCAATATTTTCTGTTGCAAATAAAGATTTATATTGTTTTGTTAAACTATTATCAGTCTCTTTTAAAATTTTAATAAAATCATCTTTTTTGAGAGCATTTAATCTAACCCTTACAGGCAATCTACCTTGAAGTTCAGGGAGTAAATCACTTGGTTTAGATTGATGAAAAGCACCTGATGCTATAAATAAAATATGATTTGTCTCAATGGTGCCGTATTTCGTGCTGACAACTGTACCCTCAATAAGAGGCAATAAATCTCTTTGCACCCCTTCTCTAGAGACGTCGCCACCTCGTCTTTCACTATTAGGTGCAATTTTGTCAATTTCATCAATAAAGACTATCCCACTTTCTTGAACACTTTTAATTGCATTTTGTACAACGTTTTGTTTTTCAGCAATTTTTTCAATCTCTTCTTGGATCAATGGTTCATAAGCCTCGCCTATTTTAAGTTTTGTCTTCTTCTTATTTTTCATACCTTTGCCAAAGATATCATTCATGTTAATCATTCCCATTTGAGCACCTGGCATACCTGGAATATCTAGAGATTGAAAAGGATTTGATTTTTGGTCTAGTGCTATTTCAATATCTTTATCATTAAGTTGATTATCTCTTAGCATTAAGCGGAATTTCTCTTTCGTTTCTTCACTTGGATTGTCTCCAAGCAAAGCCTTTAAAACTATTTCTTCTGCATTTAATTTAGCCTCATCTATGAAACGATCTCTAATTTTTTTCTTTTCTAAATTAATAGCAACTTCAATTAAATCTCTAATAATTTGCTCCACATCTCTCCCAACATAACCAATTTCTGTAAATTTTGTTGCTTCTACTTTTATAAATGGAGACTGAGTAAGTTTCGCCAGTTTTCTCGCTATTTCTGTTTTACCACATCCAGTTGGCCCAATCATTAAAATGTTTTTTGGTATGATATCATCTCTCAATGTCTCATCTTTAACATTCAATCTCCTCCAACGATTTCTAAGCGCAATGGCAACTGCTTTTTTCGCGTCGTCCTGACCGATTACATAGCGATCAAGTTCTTCCTTGATAACTTTTGGCGTAAGGGATTGGTTATCCATTAAATTTTAATCTCTGCAATGTTTAAAGTATCGTTTGTATAAATACAAAGTTCGGCTGCAACTTTAAGCGACTCTGATGCAATTTCTTTGGCAGATAAATCAGACTTTCTTTTCAATGCTCTTGCAGCGCTCAAAGCAAAGTTTCCACCAGATCCAATAGCTACAATTCCCTCTTGTGGTTCTAGTACATCACCTGTTCCACTAATCAAAAATGTTTCACTTTTGTCAGCAGCAATAATCATTGACTCTAACCTTCTGAGATATCTGTCTGTTCTCCAATCCTTAGCTAGTTCGACACAAGCTCTTTTTAAATTATAAGAAAACTCTTCACATTTTTTTTCTAGTCGATCAAAAAGAGTTAAAGCGTCGGCAGTCGATCCAGCAAATCCAACTATGATCTGCTCTTTATGAAATGTTCTAATTTTATTAGCATTTGATTTAATAACCGAAGTTCCCAGTGTTACTTGTCCATCGGAGGCTATAACAACACTTTCTTTGTCACGAACACAAACAACAGTTGTTGAGCGTATTATTGTTTTATTTTTATCCATTATTCCTATAAATATAGGTACTAAATAGCTGATTACAAATGCGCGAATTTACATTTAATAGAGATACAAAAGAAACAAAGATATCAATTAAAATTAATCTTGATGGTTCTGGTAAAAATAAAATTGATACAGGTATTGCTTTTTTTGATCACATGCTACAGCAAATAAGCACCCATAGCTTAATAGACTTAGAATTAAGATGTGATGGTGATTTAAAAGTGGACATGCATCATACTGTAGAAGATGTAGGAATTGCCCTTGGTGAAAGTATAAAAAATGCACTTGGTGATAAAAAAGGGATAACAAGATTTGCACATTCTTATGTATCTTTCGATGAAACATTAACAAGATCAGTTATAGATTTATGTAACCGCCCGTATTTTATTTGGAATGTTAAAACATCATTAGAAAAAGTTGGTGATATGGACCAAGAACTTTTTTCAGAATTTTTTAAATCCTTAGTGACTGAATCAAGAATGAATTGTCACATCGAAACATTATATGGACAAAACAATCACCACATTATTGAAAGTTGCTTTAAATCTTTTGCGATATCTCTAAAAAAAGCGATATCAATCGACCCAAAAAAAAAAGATATTCCGAGTTCAAAAGGTAAACTTTGAAAAAAAAAGTCATTGGGCTTATTGATGGTCAATCTGGAAATATCGGATCAATAAATAAAGCAATCAAAGAAATAATAAAAGGTAGACCTTATCAGTTAAAAATAATAAGAGGTGAATTTGACAGCTCTTTATTTAATAAGATCATTTTACCTGGTCAAGGCGCCTATGCTACTCTTATTTCAAACTTAAAAAAATTAAAAATTTATAAACCCTTAAAAACATATTTAGAAAATAATTGCTCATACTTAGGTATTTGTGTTGGTATGCAAATTTTATCTGACATGGGCCATGAGGAGAAGCCTACAAGAGGATTAGGTATAATAGCTGGGGAGATTAAAAAATTTAAAAGTAAAAAGTTAATCATCCCACATATGGGTTGGAACTCTATACGTTTGACAAAAGAAGACTCAATCATTACAGATAATCTTAATAATAAGGACTTCTACTTTGTCCATAGTTACATTTTTCAAAATATTAAAAAATCAAATGTTTTAGCAAATACTCATTACGTTAAAAAATTTCCTTCCATAGTTAAAAAAGGAAATATTTATGGTGTTCAATTTCATCCTGAGAAAAGTCATAAATATGGTCTTAATTTGATTAAAAATTATATTTTGAAGTCATGAATATTTTTCCTGCAATTGATATCATAGAAGGTAAATGCGTTCGCCTGACCAAAGGTGTTTTTAGCGATAAAACTATTTATGAAAATTCACCCGTTGAAATGGCTAAAATTTTTCAAGATGCTGGTTTTAACACAATACACGTCGTTGATTTGGATGCTACTTTAGGGAAAGGCAATAATAATCAGGCATTAGATTTAATAAGAAAAAAAATTGATATTAAAATCGAAGTAGCTGGAGGCATAAGAAGCAAAGATGCTATCAATGATAAAATTAATCAAGGTTTTGATACAATAGTAATCGGTACCTTTGCAATTAAAAACATTGATGATATCTTAGATTTTAAAGATAGTTTAATAAAAAAACTATCTATCGCATTGGATATAAAAGACAATCAAATAGTATCTCATGGATGGCAAAAAACGAACAATCTATCACTTGAGCACATTGTAAATAAATATAATGATCGACCTATTCATTCTTATTTTGTCACCGATGTTGCTAACGATGGAATGTTATCTGGCTTAAATATAAAAACCTTTAATTCTATTAAACAATTAACCAACAAACATATTACCATTGGCGGCGGAGTAAAAGATCTTAACGATCTTGAACTCAGTAAAATAAATGGCTTTAACAACGTCGTTGTAGGTAAGGCAATATATGAGAATAAAATTACTATAGAAAGTTTGGCTCAATTTAATGCTTAAAACTAGAATAATTCCATGTCTCGATGTTATAAAAAATAAAGTAGTTAAGGGTGTTAATTTCAAAAATATTAAAGTCATGGGGAACGCAGTAGAAATGGCCAGGTATTATTCTTTATCCGGGGCCGATGAGTTATGTATGCTAGATATAAATGCGTCTTATCAAAATAGAAAAACATTTATCAAAACTGTTGAGGCAATTGCTAAAGTAATAAATATTCCTTTGACCGTTGGCGGCGGTGTTTCAGGTTTGGATGATATAACTGATTTACTCAATGCAGGGGCAGATAAAGTATCAATTAATTCAGCTGCTGTAAAAAGTCCTAAATTAATTCGACAAGCCTCACTAAAACATGGTTCTCAATGCATTGTTGTTGCAATTGATGGCAAGAGACATGAAAATAAAATGAAAGTGGTGGTTAAAGGTGGTCGTGAAATCACAAAAAAAGAACTTATCGTTTGGGCAAAACAAGTTCAGTCTTTAGGTGCAGGAGAAATATTAATGACATCAATGGATACAGATGGTGTTCAAAATGGATTTGATAGTAGCATGTTAAAAAAAGTAACCAGTAATGTAAGTATTCCAGTCATAGCAAGTGGTGGCGTTGGAAACCTAGAACACTTCTATTTAGGGCATTTAACAAAATCTACTGGTCTACTAGCTGCGAGTGTATTTCATTCTGGAAAATATAAAATTAAGTCTGTAAAAAAATATTTAAAAAATAAAGGGGTACCGGTGAGACTATGAACTATGACAATGAAAATATTTTCGCAAAAATATTAAAGGGAGAAATACCGTGTGATAAAGTTTTTGAAAACGACTACGTGCTCTCAATTAAAGATATCAACCCAAAAGCAAAAACACATCTTTTAATAATTCCTAAAGAGCCATTCATAGACATATCTGATTTTTTACAAAATGCTGATAAACTTTATCAAAGTAATTTTTGGGCATCTGTTGATGAGATTATAAATAATTTGGGGTTTCGAGATCAAGGGTTTCAAATTAAAACTCATAAAGGTAAAGATGGCGGTCAAGAGGTATTTCATTTTCATCTACATTTGCAAGCAAATGTGTAATTACCTAGATTGAATATAATTAATTATATCTAAAACGCCTTTTATATCTTTAGCATGATCAATAACTCTACTAATTTCTTGTTCATCGCTGGATACACCAAATAGATACACAATTTGCTTTTGTACTTCAAAATCATATTTAAATTTCTTTATGTTAGAGTCTGTAAATATTTTTGTGTAAAGTTGTGTGCTGATAAATTTATCTTTAGCAATATCATCAAGGCCATATCCAGTATCAATTGATATTTCATTTAACACTTCATTTACACCATCTTGCTTCCAAGCCAGCCTTACAGCCTCTAATCTCATATCACCATAGGGAACAACTCCTGTTAGCAGAACTTTTCCTAATTCGACTTCAACGTCAATTCTTGTAAAGAGAGTTGCATCGTATGAGAAGTATTTTTCTTTAATACCCAGTTTTATTGTGGCATCGTCCCAACTTTCACTAAAAGTTTTTTCGTCTTCATTTTCCTTTATCACAGTCTTCGCGCCTGTGCTTATAAGAGAAGGGCCGCAACCAATAAATAATACTGAGATTAAAATTATAAGTCTTTTAAACATTCTTTAAATAAATTGATAATTTATAAAAATCATTTCTAGACATTCTATACTTACTTTTAACGAGTTGATAAGCCTTTTTTACACCTACCTCATCAATTATTGCCAATATTTCTTTTTTATCATAGTCATTGACCTCAGTATTCTCTTTTTCAATACTTACAGCTAAGACAAGCTCACCCTTGATTTTAGAATAATCAAAATCTGCGTAATTTTTGTTATCAATAAATATTCTCTCCTCGTATAATTTTGTTAATTCTTTTAGGATTACAACATCAAACGATTTTGAAATAGAGGCTATCGAAATAATATCTTTTTGTAATTGTTGTTTGGTAGAATAAATAATTAAATTGTTAAAATTATTTTCTAAAATAATCTTGTCTTTTTGTTCTTTTTTTTTGGGCAGAAAACCAATAAAAGTAAATTTTTTCTTATTTAGAAAGCCACTTAATTGAATGCCTGATACTAGTGCGCTAGCACCAGGTATTGAATATACTTTAATTTGTTTTTCAAATAAAAAATTTATTAGCTGATTACCTGGGTCGGATATCAGAGGAGAGCCAGAGTCAGATATTAATGATATTGCTTTGTTAGATTTCAAAAATTTTAGTATGAAATCTTTTTTCTTATGAAAGTCATGATCAGTATATTTTGATAAAGATGTTTTGATGTCATATCTTTTTAAAAGTTTTTTACTATTCGTAGTATTTTCACACAGAATCAAATCAGAATTTTTTAAAATATTTATAGCTCTTATTGTGATATCATCTAAATTTCCTATGGGAGTAGAAACTAAATAAAAGCCTGAGTTCATATGAATTTTTTTAAAAATATAATTATACTGTTTACATTAATATCATTTTTTAGTTGTGCCCCAACTACAATCGAAAAAAAACAGCCTATAGAAACCGTACCAGAAATAATTGAAGAGATAGAAATTACTGATGAAAAAGTAGAGGAAACAAAAAAGGTAGAGTCTATAGAAAAACCAACAAAACCTGAGGATAAATTGATTAATTTTAATAATATTGAAAAAATAATTGTTTTTTTATCAGAGGACGAAATTTCAACTTCGTTATTCTATGAGGTTTTTTTAAAGGAAATTGAAAATTTCTCTAATATTAAAAAAGTTGATTTTATTTACTCAATAGAAGAAATACAAAACCAACTCAACAATACTCTCATAATAGGCCCCACTAATTCAAAAGATTTATTTCATTTACCAAATAAACTTGGTGAAAATACCTTTATAATTTCCCTATCTAATGATTATTCGGTTATGAAAAAGTATGCAGATAATGAAATTATTTTCGTATTTAGTAGCCCCTATCATCATATCAAAATACTTGGTGATTATATAAAGTCATCAAATTCATTAGGTGTATTATATAAGCAAAATGAATATGGTTTAAAATTATTCAAATATTTTGAACAAACTTATCCTTTGAAATATATTAAATCGACTCCTTTTGGAGATAGTGCTGTAGATTTAGAGCTATCGGTAAAATTGATGGGTGATCTCAACATCTACGACTATATAATCATCATTGATGACAGTTTTAGTTATAAGGATCTAGTTGGCTATTTAGCGACTGAGGATGGGACCTATCCTCTAGAGAGGGTTTATCTAATTGATAACTTTTTAGAACAAAGGAAAAATTTAGAAAATTATTATAGGCCTATTAATAGGACTTTTTTAAAAAATATTAATATTGTCAATATGGTTGAACCCCATAGAGAATTTTTCTTTAAAACTTCAGTAAAAATATCATTGTCTATTGCTAACCAGATTTTAGAAAATAATTCTTTACCAAGTACTATTAATCATGAAGATTTTGGAAAATTGTCTATAGATGATTTGATGATTAATTATCCTGTAATATTTGAGTAGTTAATTTTTCAAACGCTTTATATCTATGCGAATTTAATAACTTTTGAGTTTTTTCCATTTCAGCAAAAGTTTTATTACTATATTTTGGAATAAAGAAAGGATCATATCCAAAACCATTCAATCCTCTTTTTTCCTTTATAATAAAACCTGGAATACTACCAGAAACATTATATTTTTCTTTCTTTCCTAATACACAAATAGAACAATAAAATGATGAGGCAATATAATTTAAGTTTTCAAACTTACTAAAAATAAAATCAATGACCTTTTGTTCGCCGCCCATTTTTCTTGCTTCTCTTGCTGTATTTATACCAGGATAGTCCTTTAATTCTTTTACAATAAATCCACTATCATCACATAACACAAGAGAATTAGTCTTTTCTAAAAAATATTTTGATTTAATTTCAGCATTCTTCTTAAAGGTTTTACCATCTTCTATAGGTTCTCCGAGATCTTTGAACTCGTTAAGATCATGTATCTGAAAATTTTCAAACAAACTAAAGTGTTCAATATAAAATATAAATTCTTGTAATTTCCCAGCATTGCTAGTGCCAAGTAATAAACTATTTTTCAATTGCTATGTTTTGAGTATTAAAAATCTCTGGCATTGAGCTTTCAACAAGTTCTATAAAATCCATAATAGTCTGTTTGCTAAATTTAGCCTCTTCACCTGTAGACTGAAACTCAATAAATTGTCCATCATTAGCCATTACAACGTTACAATCTACTTCAGCTCCAGAGTCTTCGATATAATTTAAATCTATGCAAGGCGTTCCTTTAACGACACCAACTGAAATAGCTGCAACTTGATTTACAATAATAGCCTTTGATAGATTATATTTATCCTTAAATTCATTTATAGATCGAACAAGACTGACATATCCACCAATTATTGATGCAGTCCTTGTGCCACCATCGGCACTAATAACATCACAATCAATCTTTATAGTTTTTTCACCAAGTATGTCCAAATTAACAGCACATCTTAAACTTCTACCAATAAGCCTTTGGATTTCTTGTGTCCTTCCAGACTGTTTCCCTTTTGCTGCTTCCCTATCCATTCTTTCAGATGTAGAAGAGGGTAACATTCCATATTCTGCTGTTAACCAACCTTTTCCAGAATTTCTTAAAAAGCCAGGAACCCTATCTTCAATCATAGCAGAACAACATACATGGGTATCTCCTAATTTTACCAAACATGATGATTGATTATTAGGCTGAAAGCCTGGGATTATTTCTAAATTTCTAATTTTAGAGAGTTCCCTATCATTTCTTGAATATCCAGACATTTATGTTTTATTATTTTAAGTTATAAGATTAATAAAGATTAATGAATAAAAAAATTACTGACATTGGAGCAAGGTCAAAGTCTATATTTAAGGCACTTGTAGAAAGTTATTTAAAGACCGGAGAGCCGATGGGCTCGAAAGCGTTAAGCTCAAAAATTTCTTACAGACTTTCACCTGCTACTATCAGAAATGTGTTAAATGTAATAAATTTTCACGGACTGATACAAAAAGGACATTTTTCTGCGGGTAGTATACCAACAGATTTGGGCTTGCAATTCTATACACACGCTCTTTTAGAGCCGGGCGCAATTAGTAAAAGCGAAAGAGAGATAATTGAAAAATCATCTAAAACAAATAATTTTTTAAATGAACAGGAATTGATTACTAATACTTTGAATGGATTATCAAAACAAGCTAGCCTTGTAATTAATAATGAAAAATTGACAAAAATTAGAAAAATTGATTTTCACAAAATTGACAATCACAAAGTTATATTCATTATTGAGCATGATGATGGTTACACATCTAATAGATTAGTAGAGATTAATGAAAATATACAAATAGAAGATTTGAATAGTATTGGAAATTTTATTAATAAATTTCCAAAAGCTATGAGTCCTGTGGAAATACAAAATAATATAAAAATTTTTATCAAATCTGCAAAAAATCAAATTAGTAACACCACAAAAAAATTACTCCTTAAAGGTATAAAAATTGAAAGATCTCAAAACTCAGAGACATTCTTTGTAAGAGGGCTACCAAACTTAATAAAAAATAATATAGATACAGACCTTGACAGCATCAACGAACTCTTGAGTGACATAGAAACAGGTAAAATGGCTAATAAAATGATTAAGGCCTTGAAAAAGTCAAAAGGAGTACAAATATTTATTGGTAGTAACACAAACTTTTTTAAAAATACTAACCTATCGATGATTTTATCAAATTATAAAACTAAAAATGGACTTACTGGTGCTATTGGTGTAATAGGTCCGAAAAGAATTGATTATCAGCGCATAGTTCCTATTGTAAGTTACATGTCTGAAACAATTTCTAAAAAATAGAAGGACTATAATGGAAGAAGAAAAAAAACATAAAGATCAAACTCAGTCAGAAGAGGAAATTTCAGATAATACAGATGCTGCTGAGTCTGAAGTAGAAGAAAAAACTGAAACAGCTGATGAAATTATTCAAAAACTTAATGAAGAAATTGAAGGTTTAAAAGATCAAAGATTAAGGGCAGTAGCTGAACTAGAAAATTTTAGAAAAAGAGCAGAAAAAGAACATTCAGATGCTCTGAAATATGGAATAGCTAATTTTGCAAAAGAAATAATTAATATCGGAGATAATATTGAAAGAGCAAAATCAAGTATTTCAGATGATGTTAAGTCTAATGATAGCATTAAGTCTGTTGTGGAGGGTTTAGATTTGATCGCTCAATCTACATTGAGCACGTTTGAAAAAATTGGTATTAAGAAAATTGAGAGCCTTAATGAGAAATTTGATCACAATTTACATCAAGCTATGATGGAGATCGAAAAAAATGATTGTGAACCCGGCACTATTGTCCAAGAACTGATACCCGGATACACATTGCATGATAGATTGTTAAGACCAGCAATGGTTGGTGTTTCAAAAAAACCTCAAGAAAATCAAGGCGCACAAGATATCGAAGAAGAAGAACAATCTGAAAAGTAATATATTTCAACAGTTTTAATGCCCTTGAATTAAGCAAGTATTAACCCATATAAATAGAAGATTATTTATTTTTAAAGTAGGAACATAAAATGGCTAAAGTTATTGGAATTGATTTAGGTACCACAAACTCTTGTGTGGCAATTATGGATGGTAAGAATCCAAAAGTAATAGAGAATTCTGAAGGTGCTAGAACAACACCTTCTGTTGTAGCTTTCACAGAAAGTGAAAAGTTAATTGGTCAATCAGCAAAAAGGCAAGCTGTTACCAATCCAGAAAATACATTATATGCAGTAAAAAGATTTATAGGCCGAAGTTTTGAAGACGACACTGTTCAAAAAGATATAGGCTTATCTCCTTTTAAGATCATCAAAGGTAACAACGGAGATGCATGGGTCGAAGCACAGGGTGAAAAATATAGTCCTAGTCAAATCTCTGCTTTCATTCTTCAAAAAATGAAAGAAACAGCTGAGTCTTATACTGGGGAAACAATTACTCAAGCGGTAATAACCGTTCCGGCTTACTTTAATGATGCACAAAGACAAGCAACAAAAGATGCTGGTAAAATAGCTGGACTAGAAGTTTTAAGAATTATTAATGAACCAACAGCTGCTTCACTGGCATATGGATTAGATAAAAAACAATCAGGTACAGTAGTTGTCTATGATTTAGGTGGTGGTACTTTTGATGTATCAATTCTAGAAGTAGGAGATGGTGTATTTGAGGTTAAGTCCACTAATGGTGACACCCACTTAGGTGGAGAGGATTTTGATTTAAGAATAATTGATTTCTTAGCTAGTGAATTTAAAAAAGAGCAAGGCATAGATTTAAAAAATGATAAATTAGCATTACAACGTTTAAAAGAGGCAGCTGAAAAAGCAAAGATCGAACTTTCAAGTTCTACACAAACAGATGTTAACTTGCCATTTGTTACAGCAGATCAATCTGGGCCAAAACACTTAAATGTAAAATTAACAAGAGCTAAACTTGAAGAGCTGGTTGATGACCTTCTTCAGAGCACCATTGAACCTTGTAAAAAAGCTTTAAGCGATGCAGGTCTCTCAGCAAGCGATATTAATGATGTGATCTTAGTTGGTGGAATGACAAGAATGCCTAAGGTAACTGAAATTGTTAAGAACTTTTTTGGGAAAGACCCAAGTAAGGGAGTTAACCCCGATGAGGTTGTAGCCATGGGTGCTGCGATCCAAGCAGGCGTTCTTCAAGGCGATGTAAAAGATGTATTGCTTTTAGATGTAACACCACTTTCACTTGGTATTGAAACATTAGGAGGAGTATTTACTAAGTTAATAGAAAGAAATACGACTGTTCCAACAAAAAAAAGTCAGGTCTTTTCTACCGCAGAAGATAATCAAAATGCCGTTACCATAAGAGTTTTCCAAGGTGAAAGAGAAATGGCCTCTGATAATAAGCTTCTTGGTCAATTTGATCTAGTTGGCATACCCCCAGCGCCAAGAGGAACTCCTCAAATTGAAGTAACATTTGACATCGATGCCAATGGTATTGTCAACGTGTCTGCAAAAGACAAATCCACAGGAAAAGAACAGCAGATTAAAATTCAAGCATCCGGAGGTTTGTCAGATGAAGAGATCGACAAAATGGTGAAAGATGCAGAGGCTAACGCAGAAACAGATAAGAAAAAAAGAGAAGAAGTTGATGTTAAAAACCAAGCAGACAGTTTAGTTTTCCAAGTTGAAAAGAATATCAAAGAGCATGGTGATAAAATAAGTGCTGAAGATAAGTCTAAGATAGAAGCTGACTTGAAAGATTTAAAAGAGGCCCTTGAAAAAAATGATGCTGATGTGATAAAGCAAAAAACACAAGATCTTACTCAATCATCCATGAAGATGGGTGAAGCGATGTACAAAGATCAGCAATCATCAGAAGCACCTGGTGCAGAACAACCACAGCAAGAAAATAAATCTGATGAAAATAAAAATGAAGATGATGTTATCGATGCTGATTACGAAGAAGTAGACGACGATAAAAAAGCAAGCGGACAGTAAATCTTAGCTTGCGTTAATTTATTATGGCTGAGGATTTTTATGACACTCTAGGTATATCCCGTGAAGCTAGTGACAATGATATAAAAAGTGCCTACCGTAAATTAGCAATGAAATATCATCCTGATCGTAATCAGGGTGACGCTTCCGCTGAACAAAAATTTAAAGATGTAAGCCAAGCTTATGAAATTTTAAAAGACCCCAAAAAAAGACAAACATACGATCAATTTGGTCATGCTGCTTTTGAACAGGGTGGCGGTGGAGCCGGTGGGTTTGGACAGCAAGACTTTGGTGGATTTTCAGATATTTTTGAAGATATATTTGGTGCCTTTGGTGAAGGCGGGAAACGCGAAAGTAGAGGCGATGACTTACGTTACGATGTTACAATTGACTTAGAGGAAGCTTTTGCTGGAAAAGCATTGTACGTGACTATACCTAAAATGATCAATTGTCCCGAACAACACAGTTATAAAAGCTGCTCTACTTGCCAAGGATATGGAAAAGTTAGAACACAAAGTGGCTTTTTTTCTATGGAGAGAACTTGTGGAAGATGTGGCGGAACAGGCCAAGAAATGAAGGGCCGATGCTCAAAATGTAGTAATACAGGTAGAGTAAAACAAAATAAGAAACTTCAAATCAAAATCCCTGCAGGGGTTGAAACTGGTAACAGAATTAGAATGAGTGGAGAGGGAGAGGCCGGAGAAAGAGGGGGCACATACGGTGACCTTTATGTTTTTATCAATGTAAATAACCACAAACTTTTTCAAAGGGAGCGAGATAACATTATATGTGATGTTGCTATACCTTTCACTACTGCCACTTTGGGTGGTAATATTGAAGTTCCAACAATAGAAAAAAAAATGGTTAACGTCTCAATTCCCAAGGGAATGCAGTCGGGACACAAACTAAGAATAAAAGGTAAGGGCATGAGTATATTAAGAGCAAAAAATAGAGGGGATATGATTGTCAGAGTACATGCTGAAACCCCAGTAAATTTATCAGCAGATCAAGAAAAAATTCTTAATAAATTTAATGACACACTTACCAAGAAAAATTCAACAATGACAGAGGGATTTTTCGACAAAGTAAAAAAAATGTTTAATTAATGAGTTATTGTTTTGATTTTATCGAAACACCAATCAGTAAGTTTTTTGTTCTAGATAGCCCAAATGGTATTCATTACTTAATCAAATATAATGATATAAGAATAAACAGTATCATAAAACTTTACAATCCAAGTAAAGGATTGATCTTTAGAAAAGTTAATATTTTTATATCCGAGTTTTTTAAAGGAAATATTCAAAAACCATTACATCTTAAAATAAAATTTATTAATGGAACGCCATTACAAAAAAAAGTATGGAAGGAGATTTTAAAAATTCCCTATGGTAAAACAATTTCTTATTCTGATCTTGCCATAAAGATAAAAAAACCAAAAGCTGTGAGAGCTATTGCATCTGCGGTTGGGAAGAACCCTGTGGGTTTATTAGTCCCATGTCATAGAGTAATAACGAAAAGTGGAAATCTTGGCGAGTATATGTTGGGGAAAAAAATTAAGCAGCAGATACTAGATATAGAGTATAAAGGAATGGCTGACTCGACATATAGAGGAGGAAAGTGAAATACCGAATCAGCCCCCGCATGAATGCTAACTGAACACTAGTTAATATTTTGATATAGTCAAAGTTGTTCAAACACAAAAAATCTAGAAATGAACCTTAAATCCATTGTATCCTATAGTTTTCAATCATTTTATCTTGCTGGAAGTTTTTTATTATTATTTATTTTTTTGCCAACATTTTACAATTTATCAATAGGCATCCCCTTAAGTGTTATCGGTTTAGTAATATTAACATCTAGGTTGTTTGATGTTATTTCAGACTTTTTAATTGGCTACCTATCAGAAAAAAGAATTATTTCAGGTCGCTCAAAAAAAAACCAAATCCTTCTTGGTATAATAGTATTTATTTTTTCACTGTTTGGTCTTTATGTTATTCAATCAGATAACATTTATTCTTTCATTTGCTTTTATAATTTAGCTTTGGTTAGTTACTCAATTGCAATTATTCCTTATGACTCAATTGTAATAGATCAAAAAAAAATTCTTAAAAAAAGATTCCGTTTAGCTGCAATTAAAGAAATATTTGCAATTTTAGGAGTATTATCAGCTCTAATTATTCCTACTGCCATTTCAAAACTTCAGGGCGTTGATTTGTTAAACCCGAACGTAATAAAAATAAGCGGATTAATTTTTATTATCTTAGCTATTACAGGGGGTTTAATTTTTTATTTATTTTATGACGACGAGCTAAATTATAAGTCAAACGAAATTTCTTGGTTACAACTAAAATCATTTATAGAAAAAAACAAAAAGATTGTATCTTTTTCTTACATAACATTTTTTAACTTACTTGCTAATAACTTTACTGCAAATTTATTTATTATATTCGTTTCAGAATACTTAGGGCTTCCTGAATATGCAGGATATTTCTTAATTTTATATTTTTTAATTACATTGATATCTACACCTTTCTGGTATTTGTACGGAAGAAAATTTTCAAATATGTTTCTTCTTCAGTTTGGTACTAGCCTAACTATATTTGGCTTCCTTTTTGTTATTTTTACAAATAGCAACAGTTGGCAAATATATTTGTTTGTCATATTAATCACTGGTATTGGGATTGGAATTGATCTTATTATACCTCAAATTGAATTAGCAGACATTCTTGATCAAAATAATGACAATCGTTTATCTCAGATCTTTACCTCATTCTTCTCAATAATTAAGAAAGCAGCCATTGGTATCGCTGCAGGCATCGCATTAACTGGTTATGGCTATTTACAGTCTATTAATTTCACATTACACCCCAATATTCCCAATATAATGATATTTTATTTTTTTATTCCACTGATTATTAAATTGTTCGTATTACTCTTGGTAATGAGATATAGAAGTAAATTCCATGTCTCAATTAGAGAGTAAAAAACACTTAATATATATTTTAGGTACTTTTGCGTTTTTATTATTTTCCATTGCAGACACAATCATAAAACTAATTGGGGATCTTTATAAAGATACAGTTATTTTTTCAATAGCCAGCTTCTCTGCTTTAATTCCAGTTTTAATTTACTTGCTGTATAGAAAGAGTTTTGCAGAAATAAAAACTAAAAATTATAGACTCCACCTTGTCAGGGGAATTTTAATGACTTTAACTTACTATTTTGTAGTTAAGGGAATAATTCTTCTACCATTATCTATAGCTTACCCAATAATTTTGTCTGCTCCAGTGCTCCTTTCAATAATGGGGATAGTAATATTGAAAGAAAGTATTTATCTATCAAAAATAATTTCTTTAATACTTGCAATGATAGCAGTTTTTATGGTCTCAGGTTTTAGTTTAAATGCAGGATTTAATTCTTTAGGAGTTATTTTTTTAGTCTTAGGAGTAATATCATTAGCGTGTTTAGATTTTACCGTTCGAGTATATGGGAAGTCCGAGAGAACCATGGCTTTAACTTTTTATAGTATGGCGACTGCTGGTATAATTTTTACAATATTTTCAATTAATCATTATAAAGATATTGCTATGAACGATTTTTTAATAATGATAAGTGCCGGTTTGATTGATGGTGTTGCTATGATGATCTTAATTTATTCCCTTAGAAGGATTGAGGCCTCATTTTTTAGTATCACACATTACTCACAGATAATTTTTGGGATAGTTATAAGCATTGTTGTTTTTAATCATTACCCTTCAATAATTGAAATATTAGGAGCCATTTTAGTGATTATCTCAGGTTATTTGATTTATTCTAAATTAAAAAAACTAAATTGATTGTTGGCTCATTGGGTAAATAGAACACCCTGATATTTTCCATTCCCCATTATCTTTAACTAGCGAGTACATTGCTACATAAGAAACATTGTCTTGAGAGATTATTTGCAATTGGTGATAAATTGATCCTTCAAAAAATTTTGACTCCATAAAATAATAATTTTTTGGGTTATAAACTGGCTCATAGTAATTCTCAACCATGCTCATAAAATCTTGAGGGTTATTAAACCTCATTTTTATATAAGGAGAGGCATGAAAAAAAGCCCCTTCTGCATCCTTGTTAATAAAGGCTTTTAGTTGACTTTCAATTATAGCTTGTGTTTCGCTAAACTCAGTTTTATCAATACTTTCTGCAATTGATAGAGTGCTAAATAGAAATATAGATAAGGTTGTATAAAATATTTTTTTAAACTGCATATTATTTATATGCGTATTTTAACAAAGTAGATGAAAATTTTTATTGGTATATTTACTTTTCTTTTTAACCTATCCGTTAGTTATGCAGATCAAAACAGCCCTAAACTTGATGATCTATTTAGTCAGCTTTATGAGGTTAAGAGTTACAAAGAACAAAGTCTTATAGTATCTCAAATTTGGGAAGAATGGCTGGTAACTGAAAATTCTGAAGCTCAGATAATCATGGATAACATGCCTTATTTTTTCAGTTCAAAAAAATATAAAGATGCTATCGCTTCTTTAGATTTCATAATTCAAGAAGAACCAGAGTTTGCTGAGGCTTATAATAAAAGAGCCACATTTTTTTTTATGATGGGTGACTATGAAAGCTCTATGAGAGATATAGAGGCTACTTTGTATTTAGAACCCAGACATTTCGGAGCTCTTGATGGCTTAAGTAGAATTTTAATTTATTATAAAAACTACGAAGAGGCATTTAAGGTTTATGAAGAAATGAAAAGACTGATGCCAAACGATATAACCGTAGATATGAAAATTGATCGTTTAAATCAGATAATTTCGAACGAAACTTAAATTTATTCAACAAATATTAAATATGACTTTTGGTTTTATAAAGGATTTTAAGTCCTTTGTTTCTAACAATTTCACCAAGAATGAGAGAGTTAAAATATTTCAATTGAAGGTATTTTTTGCCCCTTGCCACCTTCCTCCTCGACAATGTCTCAACCCAAGCGGCTAGGGGACGGGTATGATATTCCAATTTTGGTTGATATGAAACAGATTTTTATAATTTAAAAAAGCCTGTCAAATAAGAAAAATATTGTTATAGATGTTATTTAAAAATTAATTGGTTATAAATTGTACTGTGAAAAAAAAATTTAACACAAAAGTAATTCATGCTGGACATGGTTCAGATAAAGAAACTGGAGCAGTCATGCCGCCGATCCATCTTTCATCAACGTTTAAACAAATTGAACCCGGAAACTTTGAATATGAATATGCGAGAACAAAAAATCCTTCTAGAGATGTATTAGAAAAACTATTAGCACAAATCGAGTCTGGTCACAAAGCTTTTGCATTTGCATCTGGAATGTCAGCAATAAATACAGTTTGTGATTTATTTGGTACTAACTTCCATATAATTTGCTCCGATGACGTTTATGGAGGCACACGTAGATTATTTGATAAAGTAAAATCCAATATTGAAGTAACTTATATTGATTTCGATAAAAACGTAAATTGGAATGATGAAATAAAGGAAAATACTAAATTCATTTGGGTTGAAACACCCTCAAATCCTTTAATGAAAATTATTGATATTAAAAACACTGTTAGTATTGCAAGTGAATTTAATTTACCAGTTATCTGTGATAATACATTCGCCTCTCCTTTTAATCAAAGACCACTTGAATTAGGAGCAGATATGGTTGTGAGTTCCTCCACAAAATATTTAGGTGGCCATTCTGATATCGTAGGAGGATCCATTGTCATTAAAGAAAATAAAGAATATGCCGAGAAAATTTCATATATTCAAAATGCAGTTGGCGCTATTCCTTCGCCCTTCGATTGTTATTTACTAACAAGAAGTATTAAAACACTATCTGTGAGAATGAAACAGCATAACGAGAACGCTATTGCCGTATCTAATTTTTTAACAAATCACTCTAAAATTAATAAAGTTTTTTTTCCAGGTATTGATGAAAGATATAAAGAAATTGCAGCAAAACAAATGGATGGTTTTGGTGGAATGATGTCCTTTATTCTCGATACAAATATTGATGGAGTAAAAGGTTTTCTTAAAAATCTAAATATATTCACCCTAGCAGAGAGTTTAGGAGGAGTTGAAAGTTTAATAGAACATCCTGCTATCATGACTCACGCCTCAATCGATCCTTCGATAAGAGAAAAATTGGGTATTTCCGATACATTGTTAAGAATATCGGTTGGTATCGAGGATGTTGATGATTTAATTGCAGATTTAGACCAAGCTCTGTCTAAAGTTTAAAATGAAAGATATTGTTGATTTTATTGGCAATACGCCACTGATTAAACTCAAATATCCATCTGAAATTACAGGGTGTAATATTTATGGAAAAGCAGAATTTATGAACCCAGCCGGTTCTATTAAGGACAGAACAGCACTGGGAATAATCCTTGATGCCGAGGAGAAGAACTTAATAGAGCCTGGAGGCACTGTTGTAGAGGGCACCTTTGGAAATACAGGTATTGCCTTAACAATGATTAATAATGCTAGGGGATACAAAACTATAATTGTTATGCCTGATGGAGCCTCTGAGGAAAAGCAAAGTATTTTAAGGAACATGGGAGCAGAGCTCAAAGTCGTAGCTACTAAACCTTACTCAGATCTAGGTAATTACCAACATGTATCTAAGAGACTAGTTGAGGAATTACAATCAAAAGGAGAAACCTCTGTTATGTGGGCTAACCAATTTGATAATACCGCAAATTATAAATTTCATTCGAAAACTACAGCTAAAGAAATATTCAATCAGCTTGATGGAAAAGTAGACGGCTTCACATGCGCTATAGGTTCTGGAGGAACTTTAGCAGGTACATCCATTGGACTTAAAGAATTAAATTCAAACATTAAAATAGCCTGCACAGATCCACAAGGCGCTCAAATGTATAACTATTTTAAATTTTCAAAACTAGAAGTTAAAGGAGACCCATCAGAAGCGGAGGGAATAGGTCAGTATAGAGTAACCAAAAACGTTGAACCTTCCCTTGTTGATTTTTCATATCATATCACGGACTACAAAGCATTCGAACTCTTATACAAAATGGTCAAAACAGAGGGTTTGTTTCTCGGCTCTAGTTCTGGTGTAAATGTAGCTGGGGCAATTGCAATGGCAAAAGAAATGGGGCCGGGAAAGAACATTGTTACAATTTTGTGTGACGATGCAAATAAATATTTCAGCAAACTCTATAACAAAAATTACTTATTATCCAAAAAACTTCCAGTGCCTGATTGGTTGTAATTTATTTTTTTGAAAACATCATTCTCTTAAGAGTACGATCTTTAAAAATAAAATGATGCATCAATGCTGCTCCTGAATGAATAAAAAAAAGGACTAAAACAACATTGCTGGTGTACTCATGCATTTGCCTGAATATAAACCTCAAATCACTGTCCACATCTATTATAGAAGTCAGTTCTATGTTAAAAAAGATGACAGTATCGCCTTGTAGGTTTGTTACTAAATAGCCAGATATAGGTTGTAAAAAAAATATAAAATAAAACAAAAAATATGTAGTTTTAGCTGCATACACTAAAATTTTATTACTAACTAAAGGTTTTGGTCTTATATTAACCCATTTCCAGCTAAGCCGAAAAATAGCTAATAAAAGTATTAATAAACCAAGGGTATTATGAATTATTAATATTTCATAATAATACTGATAATTATTTTCTAAATTCTTACCTAAAACATAGACGGCAATCATAAGAAGTGCCATTGACCAGTGAAATAATTTACTGATTAAGCCGTATTCATCTGCTGTGTTAGCTAGTCTCAAATTTAACCTATATATATGTTATTGTTTTTAATCATATGAAATTTCATAAAATATTTTTGTTCATAGTATTTATATTATTAAATCTTAATGCCCATTCAAGAGATTACATAATTATACAATCTACAACAAGTATTGCGAATACAGGCTTATTAGATTTATTGTCTAGTAAATTTGAAAAGCAAACAGGGATCAAGGTTAGACCAATTGCTGTGGGGACAGGTAATGCCATTTCAAATGCTAAACGAGGCGATGGTGATGTGTTAATGGTACACTCAAAAAAAGATGAATTGAAATTTGTCTCAGATGGCTTTGGGGTTAAAAGACATAAATTAATGTATAACAATTTTATTATTGTCGGCCCTAAAGATGATCCTGCAAAAATATCACAGGAAACCGATATAAAAAATATTATGAAAAAAATTTCAATTTCAAATCAAAAGTTTATTTCAAGAGATGATAAATCAGGAACTCATATAAAAGAACTAGACTTATGGAAATTAGCTAATATTAACCTGTTCGATAATCACAAATATATAAAGACAGGAACAAGCATGGCCAACACTTTGAATGTGGCATCAGAGATGAATGCTTATACGCTTAGTGATAAGGGCACATGGATATCATTCAAAAATAAAAATAATTTAAAAATTCTGTTTGAAGGTGGGAGTGAAATGCATAATGAATACGGGGTTATAGCTATTAACCCTAAAAAATTTCCCCATGTCGAATATGATAAATCAAAAGAATTTATTGAATGGCTGATTACAGGTGCAGGTAAAGATGTTATTAATAACTTTACTTATAATGGGGAAAAATTGTTTTTTACAAACTAATTTTTTATAAATTTTTTAGATGCTAACCTTTGAAAAAATACAGTCAGCGATTTTCATAACACTTTATGTGAGTATTTTTTCGACAATCATATCGTTTATTCTTTCAATGTTTTTTGGATATATCCTAGCGATTTATCAATTCAAATTGAAAAAACCTATAGTAATTTTTTTAAGCTCGATGACTTCTATTCCTCCTGTTTGTGCCGGACTCCTAGTTTATTTATTAATTAGCAGATCTGGGCCTCTTGGTTGGATGGAAATATTATATTCACCACTGGCTATGATATTAGCTCAAATAGTCATTACTTTTCCTATTATGATTACCCTAATTATTAAAAATATTGAAACTGATTACCCAATTTACAAAGAAGAACTCTTATCCTACGGGGCAAGTAAAAAGGATATAATTCTCTTACTTATATCTAATAAATTAAATATCTACATCACCGTGATTTTAGTGGGGTTTGGAAGAGCCATCAGTGAATATGGGGCCGCAGCTATTGTGGGAGGATCCATTGATCACTTTACAAGAAATATGACAGCTACCATTGCATTAGAAACTTCTAAAGGGAATGTTTCATTAGGTATTATTTTAGGAGCCATACTAATTTCACTTACATTAATAATATCAATTATCTTAAATACTTTAAAAAATGATTAGCGGTTATAATCTTTCATATACTGCTGATCAAAAAAAAATACTGAACAGCATAAATATTAGTATCCAAAAAAATAAAATTACTGTTATTTCTGGAAAGAATGGGTCAGGTAAAAGTACATTATTAAAAATTTTAAATCGTCTTATTGTCCCAAGTAAGGGATCTATAAAATCACAATATGAAAAGCCTGTGCCTATGTTGTTTCAACGATCTCTTTCGTTGAATAAGAGTTTAGAGGAAAATTTTTTGCTTTTGAATAGTATTAAAAAAACAAAAATTGATAGAACTTTTTATAATCTATTTAATTTAAAAAAATTAAAAGCAAATAAATTTGCTAGTTTATCTGAGGGAGAAAAGCAAAAAGTTTTCATTTCTAGGCTTATGAGCTTTGAGCAAGATATATTAATTATGGATGAGCCAAACCAAAACTTAGACATAGAAAGCGAAAAAAAATTTTTTGAGAAATTATCTGATTTAAGTAAATCTAAAACAATTGTCATGACGTTACATGATATGAATTACATTAAAAAATTGGCTGACAATTTAATTATTTTAGATAATGGAAAAATAATATTTGACGATCCAGTGACTAATTATTAATAACCTTGTTAATAGCTTAAATATATGTCCTTATTAAACATGATTAAACTCTCCTTAGCTTTATTACTTTTTTCCTTTTCACTTTTGAGCGCAAACCCTGTTGCGGACAGACAAGAGTCGATGAGAGATTATACTAAACTTATGAGAGCCGCAAATAACCTCATTAGGGACTCAGTTATCAATGATGACCTTGCAAGCATTTATGAAGAAATTGAAGAAATTATGAAAGTCTACCCCACTTTATTTCCTGATGATTCATTCGGTGGTAAGTCCAAAGCGAGTACAAACATTATTGATAATAGAGACTTATTTAATCAAATTGCAAAAGAAACAGAGGACAATGCAGCATTCGCTAAGTTAGCAGCACTAGAGGGCAATGTTGATGAAGTACAACAATATCATCAAAACTTATTTGGGAGCTGCAAAAGTTGTCACTCCCGTTTTAAAGATTAACAGCATGTTAAAATTTTTTTTTTTATTTTTTTTTCTATCAACTCATTTATTATTTGCAGATAATAAGCTAATGAAATACATACCGATAGATACAGAAGAATCTTTAAAAAGAATTCAAGAAGGAGCGATAGTTATTGATGTCAGATATCCAAATGAACACAATAAGATAAGAATAGAGAACTCACATAATATTCCTTTCAAAGAAATAACTGTTGAAAAGATTAATTCCATAAATCCTGATAACAAGGATATCATTATTCATTGCACTGCAGGTATAACCTCTAAAAAGGTAGCGGACAATCTAGTTGCACAAGGATATCAAGGCACTATCTATGAAATGGACAAAGGATTGATCGATTGGGTAAATCTAGGTTTTAAAACCGAGCAAGGCATATAATAAGTTAATATAAATATAATTATGAAAAATAGTTAGTGCTGAACATATAGTAAATCATATATCCAATAAGTCCTACGACCAGCAACACTAGAGGTATTACTGATATTGTAAAAGCTTCCCTGAATTTCTTATTAAATAATAACAAACTTACCAATAGTAAAATTAAAAGAATGAGTAGAAGTCTGATCATATTGTTAATTTTAGCATAATATTTAATAATTTTGCTATTCCATATTGGCTCATTTAGGTATAACAAGACTTAATCATGTCTAAAGTAAAAGTAGCAATTGCTGGAGCATTAGGAAGAATGGGAAATAATCTTATTAGTTCAGCGATTTCAAATGCAAATGTTGAACTTATCGGTGTATTTGATGTCAAGGATATTGACACTAACTTTATATCCAAGTATCAAATTCCAGAAAATATCATTACCACAAGAGAAGAGTCTTTTAAAACAGCAGATATAGTAATAGATTTTACGTCACCTAAAGCCTTATTTAATTTTACAGAAGCCGCCGTTTCTAATAACACTGGTTTAGTAATTGGCACAACGGGCTTAGACGAAAGTCATTTCAATCTGTTAAAGCAATCAAGTAACTCAACTAAAGTTTTCTATGCACCAAACATGAGTTATGGTGTTAATACATTTTTTGAAATAGCAAGAAAAGCTGCTAAACATTTAAAAGATTTTGATATTGAGATAACTGAAACACATCATCGACATAAAAAAGATGCGCCTAGTGGAACCGCAATAAAACTAGGAGAAGAAATTTTAGGCGAACTTGGATTATCTAAATCAAACTTTAATTTTAATCGCCAAAGCCAAGATAATCAAAGAAAAGAAAATGAAATTGGATTTTCCTCATTAAGAGGAGGGAATATACCGGGGGAACACACAGTTATATTTCACGGTGATAATGAGTCTGTTGAATTAACACACAAGGCCTATAATAGAAAAATTTTTTCTGATGGTGCCGTTGAGGCGGCAGTCTGGCTAGCTGCACAGGAAAATGGTTTTTATTCTTTTAAAGACATGATCAGCTAGACGAGGAACTGTGCTTTTCAATTATTCTTTTTAATTTTTTTCTTCTATCCTCACTTAAAAAACTAGCAAATAATTTTTTCTTTCCAGAATAGTTAATACTCAGGGAACTTTTTTCATTTTTTATTTTCATCCAATTAAGATTATAACTATTCTGTTCAACAATTTCATCACCATCAAGCCGTTCTAATTGCATAGACTTTGACTCCAATGAAATTTTTTCGGTTTTTTTCAAACTTCTGACAAAATAAATAGTGCAAATAACCAAAATAGAAAATTCAACTAGACCAAAGATAATTATGGGCCAAGCCCCAACAAGTAAAAATCTTCCCCCAATAAAAATAATTAAAAAACCTGTTATTAGTAAGAAAAACAGTATTTGAAGATTGGTTAAACTTCTATTTGGTTTTAAGTGCAGTTTTCTTGTCATTTTCTATCAATTTATAAAATTATATTTATATTTATAATAAATTTTATCGCATACCAATAATATTATGAAAAAACAAGAAAGAGCTAATGTCGTTTTGGGTAATTTGAATAAATTCTATCCAAAGATCCCAATTCCACTTAAACATCAAAATATTTATGAGCTTTTAATAGCAGTGCTGTTAAGTGCGCAGTGCACGGATGAACGTGTTAACAGGATTACACCTCTATTGTTTAAAATTGCAAATAATCCTTACGATATGTCAAAAATTCCAGTAAATAAAATTTACAAAATTATTAAACCATGTGGGCTTGCTCCAAAAAAATCAAAGGCGATTTCTAAACTTTCAAAGATTTTGGTAAAAAAATACAATTGTATTGTCCCGGAGACCTTTGAGGATTTAGAAAGCTTACCAGGTGTCGGTCATAAAACAGCAAGTGTCGTAATGTCCCAAGGCTTTGGCCATCCTGCGTTTCCTGTTGATACGCATATCCACCGTTTAGCACAAAGGTGGGGCCTAACTAATGGCAAAAATGTCGTTCAAACTGAAAGGGATATAAAAAAATTATTTCCAGAAGCGACTTGGAATAGACTTCATTTACAAATGATTTTCTATGGAAGAGAATACTGCAAAGCAAGAAGCTGCTTTGGTATCGAATGCAAAATTTGCACAGATTGCTATCCAAAAAGAACAAAGGCTATCAAAGTAAAAAAACCCTAATTTCAAGCAGATTGTCTATGAAAAAAAATAGAATAATGTATAAAAAAACTTTATTTACCAATATGAGACAAATTAAGAAAATATTAATTGCCAATAGAAGTGAAATTGCAATTAGGATATCTCGTGCTGCAACAGAATTAGGCTTTAAAACAGTATCCATTTACTCTTACGAAGATCGTTTTGCATTACATCGCTTTAAAACAGATGAAAGTTATCTCGTTGGATCAGGATTAGGTCCTATACAGGCATACTTGGACTACAAAGGAATTGTTCAAATTGCAGTTAACTCAGGCTGTGATGCCATACACCCTGGATATGGCTTTTTATCTGAAAACCCAGAATTTGCTGACGAATGTGCAAAGTACAATATAATTTTTGTTGGTCCTTCTCCAAATATTATGCGATCCCTCGGAAATAAAGTTGAAGCAAAAAAAACTGCTGGTAAAGCCAAAGTTCCAACCATACCTTCCACAGGACCTTTACCAAAAGATTTAAAAAAATGTAAAGATCTTGCAAAAAAAATTGGCTATCCGATTATGCTCAAAGCATCTTGGGGTGGTGGTGGTCGCGGGATGCGAGTTATAAAAAAAGAAACAGAATTAGAAAATCATATTAATACCGCCAGAAGAGAAGCTAAAAGTGCTTTTGGAAAAGATGATGTATTTTTTGAAAAACTTATCGAAAAAGCATTTCATGTTGAGGTCCAAATAATTGGAGATACTCATGGAAACATAGTTCATCTTTTTGAGAGAGACTGTTCTCTTCAAAGGCGTCATCAAAAAGTAGTTGAAAGAGCTCCTGCTGCCTACTTGTCAGATAAAGAGAGAAATGCAATTTGTGAAGCTGGTGTAAGAATTGGAAAACAAGTTAGCTATTCATGTGCTGGAACAGTAGAGTTTTTAATGGATGCTAAATCTAGAGACTTTTTCTTCATTGAAGTTAACCCAAGAGTTCAAGTTGAACATACAGTAACAGAAGAAATAACTGGTATTGATATAGTTAAAGCCCAGTTTCTTTTAGCAGCTGGTGCTAAAATTGGTGATAATATATGTGGTGTACCACTTCAAGAAAATATACACATGAAAGGTCACGCCATCCAATCACGAGTTACAACGGAGGATGCAGCCAATGATTTTGCACCAGATTATGGAAAAATTAATGTTTATAGATCTGCGAGTGGTCTTGGAATAAGGCTAGATGCTGGAACCGCATCAACAGGTACAATTATTACACCATATTATGACTCTCTTTTGGTAAAAGTTACTGCGAAAGGTCAAACTCCTATTGAAGCTAAGAGAAGAATGAACAGAGCTTTAAGTGAGTTTCGAGTCAGAGGTGTAAAAACAAACATACCTTTTTTATTAAAGTTAATTAATCACGAAGGCTTTGACATTTTTAAATACCATACAAAATTTATAGATAGTGAAAAAAGTTTATTTCAATTCTCTGGTCGAAAAGATAGAGCGACTAAGACATTAAATTTTTTAGCAGAAGTTATTGTCAATGGTAACCCAGAAGTTGCTAACAGACCACGGTTAAGAGAGACCACACCGGCAAAACTCTCTGACTATGGAATTTCTAGATCAAAAAAAGCACAAGAGACAGTGAATAATACATATAAACAAATCTTAGATGCTGAAGGCCCATCTGCTGTTGCTCATGCTGTATTAAAAGAAAAACAATTACTAATCACAGACACTACTTTTAGAGATGCTCATCAATCTTTAATAGCAACTCGAATGAGAACTCAAGATATGTTAGGTATAACTGATTTATACGAAGAAAGACTTAAGAATTTATTTTCAGTAGAATGTTGGGGTGGGGCGACTTTTGATGTTGCATTAAGATTCTTAAAAGAGGATCCGTGGGAACGTTTAGAAAAATTACGTGAGCAAATGCCATCCGCATTACTACAAATGTTATTTAGAGGGTCTAACGCACTTGGGTATACAAACTATCCAGATAATGTTTTAAGAAGGTTTATTCAGCTTTCTGCTCAGTCAGGGATTGATGTTTTTAGAATATTTGATGCATTAAACTGGATAGAGAATATGAGAGTGTCTATTGATGAAGTTTTAAAATCCGGAAAAATTTGTGAAGCTTCTATTTGTTATTCTGGTGATCTATCTTCACCTGCAGAAAAAAAATATACACTTGAATATTATTTAAAAATGGCCAAAAAACTTGAGAAAATGGGAGTTCATTTTCTTGCTATTAAAGATATGGCAGGCTTATGTAAGCCCAAGGCGGCAAAAATCTTATTTAAAGAATTAAAGAAAAACATAAAAATCCCAATTCATTTCCATACACACGATACAAGTGGAAACGGCGTTGCGACGTTGCTTAATGCCTCTGATGCTGGAGTGGATATAGTTGATGTAGCAATTGACTCTTGGTCTGGTTTTACCTCACAACCTAGCTTCGGTGCAGTTCTTGAGTCACTTGATGGAAACAACAGAGACCCAAAAATATCTTCTGCTGTTGTTAGGACTGCAGCAAATTATTGGGAAGGTGTAAGAAAGCAATACCAGCCTTTTGAAAGTAAAACTCGAACTAGTATGTCTGAGGTATATTTACATCAAATGCCAGGTGGGCAATATACAAACTTAAGAGAGCAAGCAAGATCAATGGGTATTACAGACGAGAGATGGCCAGAATTAGCATCAATGTATGCGGAGGTTAATAAAATATTTGGAGATGTTATTAAGGTTACACCTATATCTAAAGTTGTTGGTGATATGGCAATTTATATGTTGGCAAATAATATTCAAATTGAAGATGTCTTAGACCCCAAAAAAGATGTTGGTTTTCCAGCATCAGTCATCGAGTTTTTTAGTGGTCGATTAGGTCAACCATACAAGGGGTTCCCAAAAGCTCTCCAAAAGAAAATCTTAAAAGGAAAAAAACCAATTAATTATAGATTTGGTTCAAAACTTCCTTCTCTAAAAATTAAAAATAGATCTAAAGAATTAGAGAAGAACTACAGTGAGATTATTTCTGAGAAAGATACAATTTCACAAATATTTTTTCCTGAAGTTTTTGATGAGTATATGAAACATAAAAAGAAATTTGGTAACACTAGTGTTATCCCAACATCAAATTACTTTTTTGGTATGAATACGGATGAAGAAATATATGTTTCTATTGAACCTGGAAAAACATTAATCATTAGATACTTCACTTTAAGTGAACCCAACGAAAAAGGTTTCAGAACAGTTTATTTTGAATTAAATGGTCAAGCTAGATCAGTTGACATTAAAGACAACTCCATAGCGGTAGACGATTTAGCCAAAGAAATCGCAGATCCAAGCAACAAGGATCATGTGGCAGCACCAATTCCAGGCTTGCTTGTAGATGTTGCCGTCACAGAAGGTATAAAAGTACCCAAAGGTGCTAAATTATGCACTATCGAGGCGATGAAAATGGAAACCGTTATTTATGCTGACCAACCCGGAACTGTAGAGAGACTTTGTGTAAAAGCTGGCGAAAATATTGAAGCCCAGCAACTTTTATTAATTATAAAATAATTTATTTAATAATAATATGATAACTATTTACCGTGGTTAAAAAGATTATAACGGCTAAACACAGAGGTTTTTGTGCTGGAGTTGAAAGAGCTGTTGAGATGGTTGAAAAAAGCCTAACAAAATATGGAGCCCCAGTTTATGTTCGCCATGAAATTGTTCATAATAAATTTGTTGTCAACAATTTAAGAGAGAAAGGGGTTGTATTTGTAGACTCATTAGAAGAAATACCTAAAAATACAAAACAACCAGTTATTTTTTCCGCCCATGGTGTTGCACAAAGAGTTATCAACAAAGCCAAAGATTATAATTTGTTATTTTATGATGCCATTTGCCCATTAGTCAGCAAGATTCACAAAGAAATAATTCAGTTAGAAAACAACGAATATAAAATAATAATGATTGGTCATGAACATCACCCAGAGGTTGATGGAACCGCAGGCCAATTAAAAGACATCAGTAATTTAACTTTAATTCAAGATATCGATGATGTTGAAAAATTATATTTTCCTTCAAGTCAAAAACTTGCCTACATAACACAAACAACGCTATCAGTATTTGACACACAAGATATTGTTGATGCTCTCGAAAAAAAATACCCTTCAATCCTTGCACCGAAAAAATCAGATATATGCTACGCAACTTCTAATAGGCAATTATCCGTACAAGAGATGTCTAAAAATGTTGATGCTTTTTTTGTCATCGGGGCGCACAATAGTTCTAATTCAATTAGGTTAGTTGAGACTGCTAAAAGATTTGGCTGCAAATATAGTGAATTAATAGAAAATATAAATGATTTTGATTACTCAACCTTAGCAGAATTCAATACAATAGGTTTAACAGCTAGTGCCTCCGCTCCAGAAGAGCAATTAAATATGTTCATTGATCAAATTAAAAAGGTTTATGCAATCGAAGTTTTAAATTTTAAAGAAGATGAAAATATAACCTTTAAAATACCTAATTTTCTTAATTAAATTTTCTTCTATAAAAAACATCCACTAAAGTCATATGAGGAAGGGTTAGAGCAGCTAATCCAATAAATAAAGTTTTTATAAAGGACTCTTCAAAAGAATAATTATTATAAAGGTAGATTATTGCTAAGCTTCCCCCAATCCATGTTAGTAGAGTAAAAGAGATAGTAGTTATTGTTACAAACTTATTATTGGATAAGTATTTTGAAGTATCTTTAAGTATTGATTTTACGTGTTTAAATGTATGAATAAAACAAAAATAAATTGAGAAACCAACAAGTGGTTCAGTCAAAAAAACAATCAGTAATACAATAATCATTTCCAATAGACCCCATCTTAATCTTGGCACAATGAATGCTAAGTAACTATATCTAAGTAACAGAATGAGGTAGAAAAAATATGCTATGAAAAGATAGTTTTGAAGATGAATAAAAGATGAATTAGATAAAAAAGCAAAGATTTCAAATGTTTCACTTGTGTGAAAAAAAATAATCCCAAATACAATATTTAAACCATGGGTTATCGATATTGACCACTTATACTTTCCAAATTCTAAATAAGACCAATCACATAATCCAAAATGAATTACGCTCATAAATATGAATATAAATAAAGCGATCACAGGAAAGTAAATCCAAAACACAATTACAGATGCAGATATAATCAAATATAAGATAACAAAAATAAAAAAATCTTTTCTTGTCTTGTATCCTAATAAAGCTGCAACAGCCCCATCAAAAGAACCGTGGGGAACGCCTATGAAAGAAACCATACAAAGTGCAAGTAATGAGATAAAGCTTAGTTCATACATTTAGTTAATAATAGTACCAAGAGCACTTTTTATAAATTTATATTTAGGCATTGACATTATGACCTTTAATTTTGTTGAAGTGCCAGATATGCCCATCATAAATGATGCAAACTCATTACCATTAAGTGAATTAGCCATATTAATAAAAATTTTTTCAGTCCCATTATTATTTTTTAAGTAATTGACAAATACTTTATCCATCCACTGATCAAAATAGGAATGATGTTTTTTCTCAGAGTCATCCTTATGTTTCACTAAGTTTTTTAGAAAAAAAGAAAAAGCATACCCTGTTGATATTTTAGTGGCACCCCCTCTTGAGCCAATATTAATATAATTTTTGTATGATTTATTTTTAATATCATACATCGGTAAAGCTCCTTTTTCTTCGTCAACTATTGTATATTCAGATATCTTTAACTTTGTCTCAATATATTTTTTAATTTGATCTTTATACCAACTATCAGCTTGGATTTCTGAGGAGAAAACTGTTGACTCAATTAATACTTTATTTTCACTTATCGGCAAACAATACATAAAGTGTAATCCAACATTTTGGTCAACACGAAAATCCATCAAAGTAACTTTTCTGTTATCAATAATTTGCTTAGTATCTATAAGGTACCCAAAGAAATGCTGCTTAACCTTATTTTCCTCTAATTTTGGTGTTCTAGAGTCATAAATTTTCTTTGCATAAACTTTTTCGCCGTTATCAAGCTCTATCTCAAAATATTTCTCTAAATTACCAATACGATGAACATTTAGGGTTTTAATGGACAAGTTTTCTAGGTTGTTTAAACAATATTTTTTCCAATCTTGAAACCGTATTGTGCAATATGGTAAATCTTTAGTTTCATGTAATATACATTCATTTGCCAAGTAAAATTCCCAACTAAACCATTTTTTTTGTGCAAGATTGCTAAAATTTTCCATCCAATCTGTCATCCAGAATGCAAAAAAATTATTTCTTTTATTATGATATTCTTTATCGATACCAATAAGACTATGGCTCGTTCCCGCATAATTTAATTTAGCTGTAGCCAGAGCACTAGCGCCCATACCTATAAAAGCGACGTCATATATTTTCATTTTTAAAATTATCTCTAATTGGTTTATAGGATGTAAAAATACTCTTTAAAAATAAAAACTCAGGTATTGAAACTATTGTAATCCATAATTTCTCTAATTTATTTAAATAAACTCTTTCAAATTGATACGCATAACCTTTCTTCTTAATTTTATTACCAATCCCTTTATAGATTTTTGCCGCAAAAAATATCGCTAATCTAGTTCTTAAAGGAATAAATTTCATGCCACAAAAACCATTTGCATAAAACTTTTCAGAGAGCTCTATTAAGTTTTTAATTGATAATTCAATTATTTTATTTTTTTGATCATCAATATTATTATCTGTTAAATCACTTAAAGTAATTTGACCTATCCATTCCTGAGGTAAATACACTCTATTTAATTTAGCATCTTCAAATACATCTCTTGCAATATTAGTCAATTGCATTGCAATTCCTAGATCAACAGCATGCTTTCTGGCTTCATTATTTTTAGTATTAATAATTGGCAGCATCATCAAACCAACTGTTCCAGCAACTCTATAGGAGTACTCTACTAATTCCCTCTCATCAGCAATTCTAACGTTTTGTTGATCGCTTATTAATCCATCTATTAAATCATTTAAGATATTTAAATTGATTTGGTTTTGTTCAAAGAAAATATTGATCTCAGATGACTTGTTATCCTTAACTTGTTCGAATATATCTTTTATTTGAGAGGACGTATCTAAATCAGAACTATCAGCAACGTCATCTAGATAGCGGCATATGCTATAAAGTTTTGAAGCAGCAATTCTATTTTTCCTAGGTAAGAAAAAACTTGCCCAATAAAAACTTTTACCCTCTGATTTAATGCTATAGGTGTTTGTTTTAAAAGATGTCACCTTAATGACTAACTTTAAAATCCTTAATTATAAGTTTCTCAATCACCTTAGCTGAACACAGCACTCCTGGTATTCCAGCTCCTGGATGTGATCCCGCTGCAGAGAAATACAGATTTGATATTTTTTTATCTCTATTGTGATAACGAAACCATGCTGATTGAGAAAAAATTGGAGCTACTGAAAATCCTGCTCCATATTTTGATCTATAATCTTTTTTAAAATCTTTAGGAGTCATCCAAAACTCTGCTTCTATATTTTCTGTTAACCCTGGCATAATGGTTCTATCTAAGGCTTCGACTATTTTATCTTTAAGTTTTGGCCCTTCTGTTTCCCATTGAACATCTCCTTGAAGATTGGGAACAGGGCATAACACGTAAAAACTATCACATCCCTCAGGAGCAAAAGTTTCATCTGTTGCAGTAGGTCGATGAAGATAAAGTGAAAAATCATCTGTTAGAATTTTTTTCTCAAAAATATCGTGTAATAATTCTTTATATCTTTCAGACATCCAAATAGTGTGGTGAGCAACGTTAGAAAATTTTTTCTTAGATCCAAAAAAAAGAACATACAGACCCATAGAATAGTGTGTAAATTTTTTAGGCTTTAAAAGACTGTCTCTTGAATACTTTGAAGGCAACATCTCACTATAAACTGTGGGAGGGTCTGCATTACATATCACAAGATCTGCTTCTATTTTACTTCCGTCCGTAAGTACAACATTTTCTGCTTTACCGTTAGTTATAGAAATTCTTTCAACATCGGATTGTTTTTTTATATCAATGCCTTGCCTAACCATTAAATTTTCTAGCTCTTTTACAATTTTACCTGTACCGCCCATACAAAAGTACACTCCCCATTTTCGCTCGAGGTAGTGTATCAAAGCGTATATAGATGTTGTTGTAAATGGATTACCTCCAACTAACAAAGGGTGTATTGAAAATGCTTTCCTAAGATACTTATTTTTTAATTTGCTATTTACCAATTGACTAACTGTTAAATAGCTCTTGAGTTTGATTAAAGAGGGTAATTGTTTTGCCATTTCCCAGAATGAAATAAAGGGTTTATCCGATAGCTTTTCAAAGCCTATCTCAAAAATATCTTTTGATGTTTTTAATAATTTGTCATAGCCTTTGACATCATTTTCATCAAATTTTCTAATTTCATTATTTGTATCTTCTATGGAAGGTCGATAATCAAAAGTTTTCCCGTTATGAAAGTAAAACCTATACCAAGGGTCTAAGGATTTGAAATCTAAATGATCTTTGAGGTCTTCTCCAAACAACTTGAATAGTTCTTCAAATAAGAATGGGGCTGTTATTACTGTTGGTCCAGCATCGTGTTTGTAGCCACCTTTCTCAAACACTCTAGCCCTTCCACCGAGCATGTTAAGCCTCTCAATAAGAGTGACGTCAAAACCTAGCTTTCTACACCTTAACGCTGCAGCTAGTCCCCCAAACCCTCCACCAATTACAACAACTTTTTTACTCAAGATAATTAAAATATAGGAATTTTAGATAAAAAAAAACCAGGCAAGTTAGCCTTGCCTGGTTTAAATAGGTTATAAAGCTTTATTAAGCTTTTTTGCCTGAAGATGAAGATGCTACTGCAGCAGCCCAAATAACTGCGACAAAAGCGATCTTATTCACAACGTCAGCAACGTTATAGATAACGTTTAATGTTACGGCATCAGCTCCTCCAGTTAAGTAACCGAAGAAATATCCTAAAGGATAAATAGCCCAACCAACAGTAACAATCCATCTCATTGTGTTGAAAGCTGTTTGAACAGCTGCAGGACACTTGTCAGCAGCAGCTTTACCAGCTTCACCAGCAAAAATTTCATATAAAATGTATGCCCAACCAGCTAGACCTACAATGAATCCTGCCCATGCGTTGATGAAGCCTGCTTCACCAGCATAACCAGCTACAAGCATCACTAAAGTACCAATTAATAGTCTCCAGAAAATACCAGCTGAAACTGTAGCAACAGCAGCAAGGATTATGTAAAATTCAATCATCTGTAGTGGAACAGTGATTAACCAGTCAACATATCTATAAACAGTAGGTGTAGCACCTGTTGTTACCCACACTTCTCTCATATAGAAGTAGTGAACTGCAGCAACTAAACATACAAGACCACCAAGTGCAAGAGATGTCTTCCACTTACCTGATACGTTGTTAGTCTCTAAAAAAAAGAATGCAGTAGCGGCAACCATACACATTGAGATAACCCAAAAAGATATCCCAACAAAGTCGTTTGGCTCTAAGCCAACGCTTGCAGAAGCTATTCCTGGCAGTGCAACTAGTGCAGCTGTTGGGATAGCCATTGATTTCAAAAACTTAATCATTGAGTACTCCTTTTCTTAAGTTCTATAACTTATAGCAGAATCCTAAAAGTTAGGATTTGCCAATTTGATGGGATTATAGGTATAAATTGCAAAAAAAAAATACTTAATATGACTTTTATTAATATATTTTGGGAGTATAGTGAGTAAAAAAATGGCCATTTTTCAAGATAGTGTACTGTTTAATGGGTTTTTATTCTTTTTATCCACACTGTTGTTATGGATATTATTGAAATTCAACAAAAGCTACATGAACAACAAAAAAACTAAGAAAATCTTAGATTTCATTATTTATCTGGCTTTTATTGGTATCATTATATTTATTTTTGATAATCATACGTCTCATTATCTAGATAATTTATAAGTAAATGAAAATATGTGAAACTTTCGACGAAACACAAATCAAAGCATTCTCTTCTAATTTTGACAAAAAGCTCCTCCAACACATTGAAAAATTAAAGTCACCCGATAAACGGATCAAAAAGGCATTGCTTTATTTTGCCAAAACTGGGGGAAAAAGGATTAGACCTTTTTTGCTTTGCTATATGGGTTCATTTTTAAATATTAAGCCTAACCTATTAGATGACCTTGCCCTCTCAATTGAGTGTGTTCATCTTCATTCTTTAATTCATGATGATTTGCCGTCTATGGATAACGACGACTATAGAAGAGGAAGTCTTACTGTTCACAAAAAATTTGATGAGGCCACTGCTGTTTTAGCTGGAGATATGTTCCAGGTCTTATCATTCAAAACTCTAGCAGAGTCAAAATATCTTTCTGCTAGTCAAAAAGTAAACTCAATTCAGATGCTCTCCAAAGCTAATGGCATGGAAGGCTTAATAGCAGGACAATCCTTAGATATTTATATGAAAAAAAATTCTACTATAAAACAAATAGAGGAGATGTATCTTTTAAAAACAGGTGCTCTATTTAGTTTGTGCTTCAATCTTCTTTTAAACGTAAAAAATTTGAATGTGAGCAAGATGAGAGAACTAAAAATTATTGGCAATACCATTGGGAAAATTTTTCAAATTACTGATGATATGTTAGATAGATGGGGCAATGAACGTGAAGTTGGTAAAAAAATTAAAAAAGACTCAAAAAAAGCGAGTATTGCTTATAAGCTTAGTCGTATTGAATGCACGAAATATTTAAAACAGATACAAAATAAAAATTACAAAACAATGGAAAAATTCTTTGGTACAAATAAGGAGGCCTTGCTATACATGTCAAGTCTTGTAAACTTTATTGTCAATCGTGTTAAATAAAGAAAAAGATTTTTTATATATGAAACGGCTCACATTAAATGACAATCAATGAAAATGAATTAGCTGATGCGCGTGAAGCTTGGGGCGATGGTATGATTGCAATTTCAAATGCCTATGAAAAATCAGGCATTGATGATGCTACAATAGTTGCAAATGAAATGTTAGATCAGCTATATGGGTTTGAGTTTGGGCCAGTCTTATTTAAACCAACCCTTAGTGGGGGCAGCCAAACATTTCGATCAAATAAAGAGGGTGCCTTATCTTATTTTATTGGAAATAACCCCAAGTACCCTTTGGATAGTGGATTTGGAATTAAATCTTGGCGTGAAGTTAAATCAGAAACATCTTCAACATTTGTAGAGGAGAATATCGCCATGTGGATGGGCTGTGTAACACTGATCGACAAAAAGGGAGATCAGGTTAAAGTTGATAAAAGCTGGGGTTATAAAAAAACTAAAAACGACTCATTGAAAATAGTATTGCACCACTCTTCACTTCCTTATAAAGCATAAAAACTCATTTTATTCATAGAAGACATATTATACTTAATTGGATTACTAAAATTTAATCGCCAGCAACCTCTAGTATATATTCGAGAGGCTTTCCCTCTATCGTAAATTCATCGTAAAGATTTGAATTAAATGTAATTTTTATAAAATTATCTTTTAGATTAAAAAAGCGTTGAGGAACATGCACCCAGTTAGAATAAACTCTTGTAATTTTTATATCATTTATAAATAGTTGTAAGTATCCCATATTAGACTGATTTTCACTCCCAATTTGTGATGGGTTTAATGTAAAATTTTCTAAATCAATATATAAATTATATCCGTCCACTTTATCTTTTATAATTTCTAAATTAATCAAAGGGTAAGGCTTCTCGGCATCTATCTTGTTTCCAGGGTGATGAGCAAAACAATTAATGGATATAAATAATAAAAATATTGAAAATATAATATTCATTAGGATTGAATATATTATTTATTACTCTTTGTTAAATGATTATCCGTTTCAAATTTATGTACATAAATCTTTCGAGTACATTTCGATGAAAGAATTATCTTTATAATTATAAATCGTAATATTAATTATTTTTTTATCTGATGATTTGTTTTGTATAAAGATTCTACAATTATCAGTATTGTATCTATGAAATTCATAAATTTTTTCTATTTTTGAAAAATCAGCCTTCCCATAATTTAAGATTAAATCGTTCAAGGATTTAGCTAAAAATAGCTCTATATCTTTGAAATGTTCAGCAATTTTTTCATTTTCTTCAACAGCTTCCTCTACCTCTGGGGTATATATAATTTTAGGGACGGGCTCTGGTTTTATAACCTTCTCTTCCACATCAGTTGTCTCACAGCTCACTGTAATAATAAGTAATGAAATAAAAATGAAATATTTAAATGGAATTATAAAAGTCATCAATTTCCTAAATTATTAGGCAAATAAAGTTTACATGCAATTTCTATTTTAAAAACAAAATATAACAATCGAAACTAAGTTATATCTTGCCCACTTTTTTCTTCGAGCGATATAGTTTATAATCTCATTTGTGAGAATTAAATATGAACAACCATCTGTTTGTCATCAATCTTATAAAAGTGTTTTAGGACAAAGACCAATCTGGGACTGGAGGCATGACAAGTTGCTATGGGTGGATATTTATGAAAATAAAATAATTGAAACAGATCAAGAGAATAGCGGAGAGCGACATTTCATTGTACCAGACGGTGTGACTAATATTCTTTTACAAGACAATAAAAATTATATTATGAGCTCTTACGACTCTATTTTTTCTATTCATCCCTCTCTATCAAAAAAACAACTTCTTACAAAGATCAAGTTTGAAAGTCCTAATAATAGAATTAATGATGCAGATGTGGATTTAAATGGTCAGATATGGATATCGACTATGGATATTCAGCAAAAGTCTCAGACGGGTAAAGTCATATGCCACGATACTAATTTAAAACCAATTTATTCTGATAACTCTTATATTATTTCAAATGGACCAGTTTTTGATTACGAGAGAAATGTTGGTTATGTAACAGACTCTATAAAAAGAATAATTTATATCTTTTCAATAAACGACTTGTCTCGTAATGGAATAAACAAAAAAGTTTTTCTTTCTATGAACAAAATCGATGGAAATCCCGATGGTATGACCGTTGATAAAAAAGGTAACTTATGGGTTGCAATGTGGGGGAGTGGTAAAGTTTGTTGCTTTGATAAACGAGGCAGCCTCAAATTAATATTACAACTTCCTGTTTCAAAAGTAACAAGTTGCACGTTTGGTGGAAAAAATTTAAATGAGCTTTTTATTACAACAGCATCTGTCGGTCTAAATGATATCGAGGCAGAAAGACAACCACATGCGGGAAAACTGTTTAAGTTCGTAACCCAAGAGCAAGGGTATGCCTCAAACTGTTATAGATCTGAAAACATCCTTGATTTGTATCATTAAATATGAAATTTAATCAAACTCAGATTGGTGACATTATTCAAATGGCTTGGGATGATCAAACTGATTTTAGTCATATAACAAAAATTTATGAAATTAATGAGGGGGATGTAAAAAAAATTATGAAAAATAATATAAAACGAAAAAGTTATGAAATTTGGAGAAAACGAATTCATCAAAGAAGTACACAAAGACACCAGCTCAAAGGTAAAATGAATGTCTAAAGCTTTATTTGGAGCAGGATGTTTTTGGGGACCAGAAAAAAAATTCTCTGAGATTAAAGGAGTCATTGAAACCCAAGTTGGCTACTCTCAAGGTATAACAGATAAAACTACATATGAAGAAGTTTGTACAGGTAATACAAACCATGCTGAAGTTGTTTTTTTAACTTTTGATGAAGAAAAAATCTCATTCGAAAACTTAGTGGAGTTTTTCTACCAAATCCATGATCCCACAACTTTAAATCAACAAGGCCCAGATCGAGGCTCTCAATACCGCTCAGTTATAGCTTACTTCGACGATACCCAATTAGTGGTAGCTAAACAGATCACAGACAAATTAAATGAAAGTAAATTTAATCAAAAAATCACAACAGTTATAGAGCCTGTTAAAAACTATTGTCCAGCGGAAGACTATCATCAAAAGTACATGGAAAGAAAATACTCTTTTTTAAACTTCTAATCTTTTATATAGGAGAGTACGGATAAATAATTTTAGGAAACTTATAATTAGATCTTCTTTTATAATATTTGTTCACAAAATAATTTGATTTTAATTTTGTTACAGACAAAGTTTTACTTTTAATAAATTTAAATTCAGAAATATCTTTCAGCTTCTCTATCCCATTTCCTATTAGGTAATAATCTTGACTCAATAATTCAATAAGATCAGAATTAACCTTTAAAGTCTTAGTCTTGCCAACTAATTTGCCAGATGTATCAATTTTTTGAATAGCTAAATCTCTTCTATTTGTATCAACTAAACACAAGATACTTTTAGAAGGCTTCTTTTTAAGTCCCAAAAAGAAATGCTCAAAAATAGAGTAGCTCACTATTTCCACCTTGTGGCTTATAAAAAAGCCCTTCATGAGCGAATGGCAATTTCGTATTGCAGTAAAGCGCGCTGGTCCTTTGTTGAGGTGTAACTTTTTAATGTATTCAGCCTTTATTTTTGTTTTTTTTACTAAGTTGGCCAACAATTTAGATAAAACTTTTTCATGTCCAAACTCACTTTTTACTGTTTTATCCCAAATAATTTTTTTATTTTTAAATAAAGTAATAGAACAGTATGATAAAGAACTATCGATGCCGATCTCAAAATTTTTCATTTTATTAGTCATTTTTATATCTAATTTTGTAATTCCAGTTAAAACATCCTATGCAACAAGCGTAAATGATACAATTCCAAATAACATATTAATGTATCACCGTTTTGATGAAATTAAGTACCCCTCAACAAATATTCGAAAAGAACAATTAGTTAGTCATTTAACATATTTAAAGGATCAAGGATTTAAATTTATTTTAGTAAAAGACCTTTTGTTTCCAGATAAATTACAAGAAAAATCTATTTCTATAACAATCGATGATGCATACTTATCATTTTATGAGGTGGGTTTACCTGTTTTTGAAAAATTTGAAGTACCCGTTACTTTATTTTTAAATACAGAAAATATTGGTGGGCAAAATTATATGTCTTGGGGCCAACTCAAAGACGCATTTAATAGAGGTGTCGATATTCAAAATCACACATACTCTCATTCCAGTCTACCCACTCTAAGTGAATTAGAAATAGCGAACGAAATAGAAAAATCTCAAAAACTTATTTTGGAAAACTTAGGTATTACTCCTAATTTATTTGCTTATCCTTTTGGAGAGAATAGCTCCACGGCACAAAAGGTTGTTTCGCAATATTTTGATGCTGCCTTTGGTCAACACTCAGGAGCCTTTTCGATTAATCAAAAGTATTTTATTCCTAGATTTCCTCTCAATGAAAACTATGGATCTATTGATCGTATCAAAGATGCATCCAGTGTTTTACCTTTCAATAACGTAGACATTCAACCAAGCAATCCTTATCAAATAGAACCAATTACAAGATATGTTCTAGACTTTCAAGAAGACGCATCGAACATCAATTGTTTCATTAGTGATTTTCAAGGCTCTTTTGATCAAACAACAACAAACCTAAGTAGTAAATTATTAATTGAGCTCAACAGACTTCCTGTAAAAGGCAGATTAAGATTTAATTGTACAAAAGTTAATAACGGTATTTTTTGGTTTGGTTATCAGTATTTAATTAATTAATTTTGAAGCGATCAAAAGCTTGAAGTTTATTTGAAGCAATAATGAGTTCTAATTGATCAACGTATTTATCGCCAATTTCAGCGTAAGCCGCTAAATACTTCACCTTCATACTGATGGGATCTGTGTATTTGAGGCGCTCATCAATATGCCTCACGACTCGAAAATTATAATACGCAGGGTGCGTGTTGATATTAAACATATAAGCCTCAACGCTCTCAGATAAATTATTAAATTTTAAAACGGCATGAGTTTTATCCTCGTCTCTATCTTGGGGAATAATTCCTCTATCCTCACGAGTTGTCCATTGGCCGTAAAGAGCGTTTCCTTCTCTGGCAAATCTTGACTGACCCCAACCACTCTCAATAATCGCCTGCCCTAGAGCAAGGGAGATAGGAATAATGTTTATGCGTTGTTTAAGTTTTTTAAATAATTTTTTGTTAATCTCGCTGTATCCTAACTTATACTTTTTAGATAGTCTAATCACTTCATTGGTTTCGTTTTCATTTAATTCTTTTCTAGCAAACTTTTTTTCAATATTCACAACCATTCTTCTTTCTTGCATGATTAAAATATTGGTTTTGTAAATTATAGGAAGTGTGACGAGGTAAAATAATTTTTTCTTAGTTGGGACATCTTGAATGTCTGAAAAATCTTTGGGAAATTCAGATATAATGGGAAGGTGATCGATGTTCTTTTTAGTTAGACTCTCAGGCATAAAATTATTTTTTTTGTAATATTTATTTAAATCTACCCAACTATCAAATTCTCCTGCGTTAAGTAAAGAATTTATAAAAAATCCAAAAAAAAAAATAAAAAGACTAGGCTTCAACGGGTCGTACTTCACGGACTTCGGGAATATAATGCTTTAGCATATTCTCAATTCCCATCTTTAAAGTAGCCGTAGAGCTAGGACATCCCTGACAGGCTCCTTGCATTTGAAGGAAAACTATTCCTTCATTATATTTGTCAAAAATTATATCTCCACCGTCCATCGCAACGGCGGGCCTTACCTTAGTATCAAGAAGTTCTTTAATTTTCTTTACAACGTCACTGTCGTTTTCATCAATGACATGCTCCGTTGATGCTGTGTTTTCTGAAATGACAGGTTTGTTCATTGTAAAGTGCTCAATGATACAACCTAAGATAGCAGGCTTCATAAGAGTCCAATCATTATCATTGCCTTTAGTGATAGTGATAAAATCCGACCCAAAAAAAACTCCCTCCACGCCTTTAATATTGAATAAGTTCATTGCTAAAGGAGAGTTTGAGGCAGATTCTTGATTTTGATAGAACATCGTTCCATCTGTCATCACCTCTTTTCCTGGCAAAAACTTTAGCGTTGCTGGGTTTGGTGTTGGTTCAGTTTGTACAAACATTGATAGTAATATGTCTATAAAATTGGAAAATTCAAGCCCAAGTGTCTACTTAAAACCGACTATCTTATAGACTTCCTTGATAATAGGGCCTGCGATTGTGGATGCTTTTTCACTCCCCACCTGTAAAATCTTATTTAACTCATCCTTGTTATCGAGAAGATTGAGTATCTTTTTTCTCACCGGACCAACAACTTGAATTAAAGTATCCGCAAGATCATTTTTTAATTTTGAGTACTCTTTACCCGCATAGCCCGCTAAAGTTTTTTCAATACTCTGGTCCAAGCAAGCAGACAGAATATTTATTAAGTTTAAACATTCAGGTTTATTTTGCAATTGGTCTTTGTCTTCTGGAATAAGATCTGAGTCAGACTTCGCTTTTCTTATCTTAGAGCTGATATCATCATCACTATCAGTTAATAAAATTCTGGAAAGCTCGGAGGCATCAGACTTTGACATTTTTTTGGTTCCATCCCGTAGACTCATCACCCTCGTAGCATTGCCATAGATTAAAGGTTCAGGCAGGGGAAAGAAATCAACTTTAAAATCATTATTAAACTTTTGTGCAATATCTCTTGATAATTCTAAATGTTGTTTTTGATCATCGCCAACCGGAACATGCGTTGCAAGATATGCAAGAATATCAGCTGCCATTAAATTAGGGTAAACCATTAACCCAACACTTACGTTTTCTCTATTTTTTCCTGCCTTATCTTTAAACTGTGTCATTCTATTTAGCCAACCAATACGACTGACACAATTAAACACCCAAGCGAGTTGAGAGTGCTCTGCTACACTTGATTGTTGAAATATAATTTGTTCTTTGTAATCCACTCCTGCAGCAATAAACGATGCTAATACTTCTAGAGTGTTTGAACGAAGCTCATTGGGATTTTGCTCAACGGTGATTGCGTGTTGGTCTACCACACAATAAATACATTCATATTCTTTTTGAAGTTCCACAAAGTTTTTTATAGCACCCAGGTAATTACCTAAGTGCAGTGTCCCTGTTGGTTGAACGCCAGAAAAAACTCTTTTTTGGAAACTAGTCATTTTTATTGTTAATAAAATTGATATCAGAATTATCTGATAAGATCGAGTGACTTCAGTTGATTCATAAAAATATCTAAAGAATAGAAATCAGATTGTTTTCTATAGATTTAAGTAGTTTTGTATCTTTTATTTTTTGATTATTACTATTTGTTAATTGAAAAATATCAAAAACTTTCTCTCCATAAGTAGAGATTTTTGCTGATTGAACGCTAATTTGTTTATCATGAAACACTCCTAGAATGTCCATTAAAAGCCCCGGTCGATCGCCGGATAATATTTGAAAAGTAGTGACTTGCTTGCTCATCTCGTTATCAATTGTAATTTGAGGATTGACGGGTAGTTTTTGCTGATCTTTGGTAAAGGACTGTAAGGGTTTAAAATCTTTTTGATCAAGAGCACTCATCACGTGTTTCGCTGTTCGCTTTTGCTCATTGAGATCTAAAACACCTTTATTGAAGAAGTTTGTTACCCAAAATACGTCAATTACTTGATTGTTATTCAAAGAGATTATTCTGGAGCTTAGAATATTTGATTGAGAATGAGTAAACCCAGAGACAATGTCTTTTAATATACCAGGTCTATTTTTACTCGTTACGACAACAGCACTATATTCTTTATTTTCATAGTTTAAAAAATTTACTGAGTTAATAATTTTTGCTTTTTTATTTTTTTGATAAATTTTAAATATATCTACAATCATTCTGGACGAAATGGCTTCCCAAAACGGAGCAGGAAATTCTTTGATGGACTTGTTGATAAATTTTTTCAGGCTTATATCGGATTGTTGTAATACAGACTTCTTCAAGGATTCTTGAACAGAGGATGAATAAGTTTTTGTATCTAAACCTCTTTGAAGAAAATCTTTTGCATTATAAAACAAACTTCGAAGCAAACTTATTCTCCATTCATTTAGAATATTTGGTCCAACAGAAGCGATATCACACAAGGTAAATAGAAATAATGAATTTATTTTTTCTTCTGTGTTCGCAATAGAAGTAAATTTAGCAATTGCTTCAGAGCTTTGCGTATCATTTTTAAAGGCTGTATCGCTCATTACTAAATGATGTTCAACTAGCCACAATGTTAATTCTTTCACTTCTTGTGATACAGGAAGTCTTTTTAAAATTTTATTAGTTAACTCTGTTCCATAAACAGAATGACTCTTTGGCCCCTTCTTTCCTATATCATGAAATAGTAAAGCGATGTGAAGGGCTTCTCTTGAGGATAACCTACTATATATTTCTTTATAAAACGACTTTTGTTTTAGCTCATTTAGGTTGTGCAATGTCAATAATAAGTGTTCATCTGTGGTGTAGTGATGATAAATATCAAACTGCACTTGTCCCCAAACTCTGCCAAACTCAGGAAATATTTCGCTAAATAGCTGGGTATCATTAAAATCATGAAGGGCCTGTATAGGATTTTTTTTGGAGACGACAATATTTAAAAATGATTGGAGGTGTTGTTTATCAGTGGTTTTTTTTAAAACTTTTCTCTTTTCCTCAACGGTTTTTAAAAAGCGAGGATGAATGAGTAAATTATGTTCCAAGGATTTTTCAAAGACGTTTGCCCATTTTAGTTGAAGGTTTTTAGAGGTATTATTTTTTAGATTCAGAAAACCTTTTTCAATTATAAATTCTTTTTCTAGTGATTTAGTTTTAGTGGGTTTTCTTTTATAAATCGTTTTGATTATTAAATCCTCTGGAAGCTTCGAATAAAAAGTTCTTAAAAGAGAATTAATTTTTGCAACATTCACAAACAAATCTTTCATAAAAATCTCCACTCCCTTTTCTTTCTTTTTGTCTTTGTAAGAGAGTTTTTTTGAAATTTTCAACTGATTTTCAATAGATAAAACATCGCCTTTGCTTTCGTTAAATAAATGAATAAATGCTCGAATAGTTAAGAGAAATTTCCAAGCATTCTTTAACTCTTTAATTTCTTCTTTGGTATAAATATTAATAGACGTTAAGGCCTCTAATTTATAAATGTTAAACATAAAGATCGATACCCACAGTATGGTATGAATATCTCTAAGACCCCCAATACCCTCCTTAATATTCGGCTCTAAATTACTTTTAATTCCTATTCTATAGTCATGTCTATCAACCAACTCTATAAGCTTTAATTCGCTGAGTTTTAGTGGATTTTGTTTTCCAATTAAAATTCTAATGGACCGAACAAACTCACCGTATTGAATTTCATCACCAATTATAAAACGAGTCTCAACAAATTTTGTAATCGTCTTTATGTCTTTCTTAGAATCGATTAATGCCTGTTTAATTGTTAAAAAAGATATCCCAACTTCTAATCCAATATCCCACAGTGTATTATTTAATTGAGTAATAAAATCTCTAATATTTTTATTAGATTTTTTATAAATAAATAATAAGTCAACATCACTTTTTGGTGACAAGTCATGTCTTCCGTATCCACCTACAGCGATTAAAGAGAAATCTTCTATTGGATAAATATTATAAATTCCTTTAACTATTTCTTTTACAACTGTATCAACAAGATCTGTATGATTTTTATTAAAATAGAAGCCATCATTAGTTGATGCTAATTTTTGAAATAATTTAACCTTATTTGATTGATACTTCTTTTTTATTTGAGAGATATCTTTCATTAATAAAACTTTAACATTGTATATATGTAATGTTCTAAAGAATCAATTTATGTCATCAATAACTGTTTCAGACGTAATTAGTACTATTCTTCGAGGGCTGAGAGATGTTTATTTTTTGATTAGCTTATATGAATCTAACTCATCAAATAAAAAAAAAATAATCTGTTACCCTAGAAGGCCTTTGAATCCACTTTATTCCTTAGCTAAAGTTAGATGGGGCTTGCCAGTTAAGTTTACGTCCTCCCCAGAACTAGCTGACATAGAATTATATTTTTATGACAAAACTAATAGTAACTACCAAGTCTCTGAAAATCCAAAAAAAATAGTAATAAATAAAAATTGCACTGACATCAGTAAATCTAATGTTGATAGAGTTTTCCTAGAGATTTTTGGTTATTCTCTGAACTTAGATCCAAAAAACTATAATGGTTCAATTTTAGAAAAATCAGAGCAAAATGCAAAACATGACGGGAAGATTATAAATAGCTCTTCGTTAGGATTTAAAATTTATAAAAATAAGGTTTACCAAAAATTAATTAATAATATTTATAACGAATTTGCTGTCGATTATAGGGTCGTATGGGTTAAGGATGAAATTGTATTAGCTTACGTGAAATTTGCTCAAAAAGAATATCGCTTTAAATCTAAAACTGTTTATTCAAAAACAATCTCAATTTCTTCTTTATTTGAAAATGAAGAAATTAGTTTAATAAATGAATTTTGTAAAAAATTTAAACTAGATTTTGGGGAGTTAGACATTTTAAGAGATAGGGATACGAAAAAAATTTATATTGTTGATGTCAATAAAACTGCATGGGGTCCGCCAGATAAGATTTCACTTGAGGATGGAAAAAAAGCTATTGCACTCATTAATAACAAGTTTAGAAAAAGCTATTTAATATAACCCTCCCTATTAATTTAGAGAGGGTAAAATAAATATTACTAATCAATTATAACTTCGTAAATAGCAGTTGAACCCGAAAGTTCATAGGCTCCAATCAATAAAGGAGTTCCTTTTCTGACATGATAAAGTGGAGGTGTCTTGTCTGCAGGTATAAAAACTAATGATTCAGGAGATATGTCACCACCAGTTTGTTTTGTACCATCTCCAAAAAAGTTTCTACCATTGAAATATCCAAGAAATTTTGGCTTTACCATACCAGTAATATCGTACATCATGATACCGCCCTGTCTTTCAAGACCTACAAAAGCTATTGTTCTTCCATCAATTTCTCCAACTGTAAGAGCCTCTGGCTCTGCACCTTTATCGTCACTTCTATCATCAAAAGATCCCGCATCCTCATTCCAGTTAAAAAAACCTGAAAACGCTGTTCTAACAGCAATATCATTACCGCTATCATAAATAATTTTTCCGGTATTGCCGTCCAAAATTGAAAAAGATCTTCCGCCGTAGGTATAGATTTCTTCATAAAAACCATCACCATCAGCATCTCCCATAGTAGTTGTTGTTTTTAACCTACCGAGATTTGATTTTTTTTGGAGCTCTGAGGCATTAGGAAAGACTGAAGGGTCTAAAGTTAAATCAGCGACCCTTACCTCTTCTGAGAAGCCATCGTAATCTTTTGCATCTCCCTCATTAGCCATTAAAACATAATCATACATTTCACCATTAATCTCTTTACTGACAACTATCATGGTGTCTGGTTGATACATTCCTTTAACCGGCCAAGGCTGTATATTAACTCTGTTATCCTTATTTGAAGCATCAAGAGCGGACTGAGACCAATCTTTATAGCCTAAACCAAAGTAATCAGTAACTATGCCAGAACTAATATCTATCTTTGCAATAACGTTATTTTCTTGAAGAGCTACATAAGCTCTTTTAGAGTCACCGCTAACCGCTATAAACTCTGGTTCAGCATCATACAAAAAAGATGATCCAGGTTTTACAATTCTGCCACCCTCTGGAGCCCCATTGTAATAAAAGTTTATATTTCTGATTTTATCTTCACTAGGGCCGACAAACCATTTGTTTAAATCAATAATTGAAACAGATCCTTTGGGATCAACAGTGTAGTCATCATTTGGCTCACCCTCATTGGCGACCAATGCATATTTCCCATCCGGAGTAAATACAACATTATCAGGCAACGCACCTACTGAGTACCCAAAAGCCAATTTTAATGTATTAAGATTATAGAACAAAACAGCACCATTGTCTTGTTTGTCTTCTGCCTCGATTGCTAAAGCAAGCAAACCTGCTTGTTCTGAAACAGCAACACTATTTATTCCACCAACACCTGCTCTTGGTTTGATTGAAATTAATTTTTTTGTATAAGGTAATCTTGTAATATCTAAAACATCTACAGATTTTGTCAGATTGTTTGTTACAAATATTCTGTTTCTTTGAGAGTCGTAAGCTAAAATTTCTGATCCACCTTCGTCCCATGAAAAAGTTGAATAGCCTGAGATTTTATTAAGTTCCAATGCATTTACATTGAAAAAAACAAAGCTTAAAAGCATAGATAATAGTAATTTCATTATTTTATCTCCAAATTCAAAAAATTATTAGATTTATTGATTATGTAATTTTAATTACAAAAATATTAATCTAATATTAAAATTTTCTAATTAGGCTATAGAGCTGTTCAGTTTTGCCTAATTTTGGTACTTTTTGAATAGACGAAACCTTTTTTTGCTCCGCCAATGTTAAAGACTTAAGATCAAGCTGTTTTAACAAAAAAGAAGAACCCTTAGTTATAGAGTATAAAAAATTTAAAACACACCCAATCTGATAAGCTAACTTTTTTTCGTCACTTGACAAATAAGATAAATAGCTACTTAATTCTTTTTCAATAACCCTTTGGTCTAAGATATTTTTCGCGTGCCTTAAATACACTAAGTATGCAATATATACTTTTTCTGATTGTTCTATTCCTACTAGAGGACTATTTAATATTAGGTTGAATGCATAAGAAGCTCTAATTTTGGCTGTTTGCTCCCATCCCAAATCTGAAATAATGCATGAGAGTTTTATTACTCTCATCTGGTTAGGGGACATTTTTAAATTTATAAATTTCAAATAAATATTTTTAATCCAACCAAAAGTCTTTTTATTAAATATTAAAAAACGACATCTACTTTTAGCTATTAATTCTAAAGAAATTTCAGTTGGATCTAAAAGCCTTTGCTTTTTGGGTAGATTTTCGTAAATGAAACCCTCTCTAATCCCGTATCTTGGATAAATAAACTGCTCGCAGTTTGATAATTTTAATACCTTGTCCAGTACTTCTATTGCAATATGAATATGTTTTATTCTATCGACAGAAATTTTTGGAATTTTTTGTAGGTCGTCAATCCCAATTTTTTGTATATCTGATTTTAATTCATAAAAATTTTTCCGAGAGATACTCAAGTTGTGTATTTCATTCAAGGGCAATTTATTAAAATAAATATAACATCTTGCAATTGTCCTAAATGCTCCACCAATTAAATAGAAGTTTTTTTGATTTTTATGTTTTGAATTTATTTCTTTGTTAATTTTTTTATGCTCTTTATGTTCTTTAGTGAAGTTTAATATACCCAAAGGAAAAGAAGATATATTTTTAATTTTATGTGGTGTAATTTGTGCCAATTCAAGACTGCCACCTCCCATATCAATAATGGTCCCATTGGCACTAGGTATCGCAGAACGAACACCTAATGTGGCATAGAAGGCCTCTTGTCTTCCCGATAAAATTAAAACTTTTCCTTTAAAAACTTTTTGTATCTTATTTGTAATTTGTTTTTTGTTAGAAGCATTTCGAATTGCTGCAGTACATAAAGCGACAGAGTGGTTAGGTTTTATTTCTTCAATTATTGAGTTAAAAAAAATTATTGAGTTGATACATTTTTTTTCAGCTTCTTTGCTGATCAATTTTGTTTTTGGAAGATATTCACCTAACCCACAAAAAAATTTTTTATTATATAGCACATCAGGGCTTCTCATATTGCCCCTAAATACACACAATCTTACTGAATTTGACCCTATGTCTATTATTGCAATAGAATCTTTTTTATTAAGCATATTATATTACATATATTTAACAGATGATTGAAAAAAAACTATTTTTATTACGTCACGCTAAATCCTCATGGAAAAATTTAGAATTAGATGATCATGAAAGACCATTATCTGAGAGGGGGATTTTTAGTTGCCAAGTAATGGCAACGCATATTTTTAAAAAACTAAATTTTAAAGATATTTCAATTTTTTCATCGAATTCAAAAAGAACACAAGAGACTTGCAAAAAAATATTTAAAAATTCAATAAAAGTTAATTTTGAAAGTGAACTATATACTTTCAACTTTAACGATTTAATTGAATGGATAAAAGAAATTAAAATTAACAAAAATTTAATGATAGTAGGTCACAATCCAGCTTTGATTGATTTAATTAACTATGTTGCAAAAGATAAAATAATAAAATTTCCAACATGTGCACTTTGCGAGATTAATCTATATATTAATTCCTGGAGTGAGATAAAAAAAAATACTGGTGATATGAAAGAACTACAATTAGTAAAAAGACTTAAAAGTTATAATTATAAGAATGAATAGATATTTTAATAGAGAAATATCCTGGCTAAAATTTAATGATAGAGTAAATGAATTATCTTTCGATAAAAACGTCCCAATTCTAGAACGACTGAATTTTATAAGTATTGCTGCATCAAACTTAGATGAATTTTTTTCAGTAAGAGTGGCTGGATTAATTGAACAGTTAAAACTCAGTCCTAATAAAAAAAGTTATGATGGAATGAAGATTGAAGACCAAATTAAAATTGTTGACTCAGCAACAAGAAGTTTGATTAAAAAGCAAAATGAATCGTACGGTCAAATTGAAAAAGAATTAAAAAAAAATAAAATTTATATTTTAAGAGATAGGTTTTTAAAAAAACATTTGTCCCACATAAAAAATTATTATTTGAATGAAATCATTTCGATTCTGACACCAATTACAGTTGATAGCACACACCCTTTGCCCTTTATACCAAATCTAAGTTTGTGTCTTATCGCTAAAATTAAAAATAAAAAATCAAAAAAAGAATTTATCTCAGTTTTGAGAGTATCAGATTTAAAACAACGCTTTCTTAAGATTATTGATAAACAGGGTATTTATTTTTATCCCGTAGAGTCAATAATTAATAGTTATGTTGAGGATGTGTTCCATGATTTTGATGTTATTGATACAAATCTATTTCGCGTAATAAGGGACAGTGATTTGGAGGTTTTGGAGGAGGCAGACGATCTTATCAGAGAGTTTAAAAAACTTGTCAGGGAAAGAAAAAGAGGACAGGTAATCAGATTAGATGTTCAAAAAAGTCTTAATAATAATTTTAAATCATTCATCATTAACGAGTTGAATGTATCTGAAAATGAAATTTTTGAATTCGAAGATCTACTGGGGTTCGACCAATTATCAGAAGTCTTTGGTAATATAAAAAACAAGAATTTAAATTATAAAAAATTTAAACCTCGTTTCCCACAGCGAATAAATGATTTTGGCGGTGATTGTTTTGCGGCAATCAAAAAAAAGGATTTAGTTGTACACCACCCTTTTGAGTCTTTTAATGTTGTTGTTAGTTTTTTAGATCAAGCATCAAACGACAAAAACGTTGTGGCGATTAAGCAAACTTTGTATCGCACTAGTGATCAATCGCCTATCATTGATGCACTCATTCGTGCTGCTGAGGTTGGTAAATCTGTAACAGCAGTTGTTGAATTAAAAGCGAGGTTTGATGAAGAAAAAAATCTACAGTGGGCATCAAATTTGGAAAAAGCTGGAGTCCAAGTAGTGTATGGTTTTTTAAATCTAAAAATTCATGCAAAAGTTTCCTTAGTTACTAGAAGAGAAAAAAAAAATTTAGTCCACTACGTTCACTATGGTACTGGTAACTATCATCCTCAAACAGCAAAGGTTTACACAGATTTATCATTTTTTACTTGTAATAAAGATCTAGCATCTGATGCCATAAAATTATTTCATTACATGTGTAGTTACAACATGGCAAAAGATTTTAAACGAATATCTTTCTCCCCATATAACTTAAGACAAAAACTTTTCGAACATATTGACTACGAAATAGGTTTATCAAAAATTAAAAAGCCAGCTAACATATGGATCAAGATGAATAATTTAGTTGATCAAGAAATAATTAACAAACTTTACGAAGCATCTAAAGCAGGTGTAAATATTACTTGTTTAATTAGAGGTATCTGCTGCTTAGTCCCTGGCATTAAAGGAATGTCAGAAAACATAGAAGTTAAAAGTATTGTAGGAAGATTTTTAGAGCATTCACGTGTAGTTTGTTTTGGAAAAGGCAATAAACTACCCAGTAAAAAAGCAAAAATTTATATTTCATCTGCTGACTGGATGACTAGAAATTTTGACAGGCGCGTTGAAACATTAGTTCCTATCGATAACAAAACTGTTCACGAACAAATTTTATATCAAATTATGTACACTGCCATTAACGATAATCAAAATGCTTGGGTGCTCGACTCAGATGGAGATTATCAAAAAATAAACTCTAAATTAAAAATAGACTCACATAAATATTTTATGACTAACCCTAGTCTCTCAGGGAGAGGCACTGCTGCCAAAAAGGTCTATAAAAAAATAGAAAAACAATAAAATGTTATTCGTATTTTCTATTGCTTTTCTTTCCTTAAACCTATTTTTGTTTTTTAGTACTTCAATTAATATTTTTTTAATATCACTTATTTCGCAGAGTTTAGTTTATTTCATTTCTTATTATTTCTTTGAAAACTATCTTGAAAAAAAAACTTTTAACCTAAGAAAATCTGACAATATGTTATTTACAAAAGTCCGAAATATTTTAGAAGAGACTCTTTTAGACAAAGAAAGACGCATCGAGATAAATGATAAGCAAAGTTTGGAATATCAAGATATTCTTAACTCCTTAGATCTCTCAATAGTTATTATTGATTATGATTATAATATCATATTCGTTAACAATACTTTCAAAGAGACATTTAATTTAGAAAATGCAGATAATCTTAAAATAGGTTTAAGAGATTTATCTTTGTCTGAAAATCTAAGTAGCGCACTTAAAAGTAAATCAAAAAAGAATTTTGAGTGGAATAGATTAATACCAAATGACCGATATTACGACGTTATAGGATTTCCTATTAATGATTTTTTTTGCGTTGCTTTTAAAGACATTACTGCAATTAAAAATCTTGAGATGGTAAGAACTGACTTCGTAGCTAATGTAAGTCACGAATTAAAAACCCCTCTCTCTTCAATAATAGGATATTTAGAAACACTTTTAACTGTTGACGATGAAAAAAATAGAAAAAAATTTATTTCAATTATTCAAGATCAGTCAAATCGAATGAACTCTTTGATTGATGATCTATTAAGTTTAAGTTCCATCGAGAATAAGAAAACTAATGAGAATGACCAATTTTGTAATTTATTAAATACTGTTAAAATTGGAATAAACTCTTTGGAATCAAAAATTTTAAAGAAAAACATAAATGTTGATATTAATTTAGACCAATCTCTTTTAGTTGGATGCCCTCATGAAGAATTTATTCAAGTGGTTGTCAATATCGTTAACAACGCTGTTAAATATTCAAAAGATGGTGCTAAAATTTTTATTAATGCTCGTGAAAAAATGAATACTAGTACTATGACTGAATATGTCGAAATTTCCTTCAAAGATAATGGCATAGGCATTGCAGAAGAGCACATCTCAAGGCTTACCGAGAGATTTTACAGAGTGGACAGTGCGCGATCCAAAGAGGTTGGTGGTACTGGATTAGGCCTTTCAATTGTGAAACATATTTTGAATAAAAACATGGGTTTTATTGACATAAAAAGTGAAGTTGGAAAAGGCTCAGAGTTTTTAATCACAATTCCAAAGCATGCTTAATAAAACTTTAACATATTTGTAACATAAGATTTATTTCTAACGGATATTTTTAGCTCAATTTAAACAACATAAAGGAACTTAACTATGAAAAAATCTATGTTAACTTTTCTTGCTTTAGCAGTAAGCGTGCTTTTCTCTGCTGAAACTTTTGCAAGAGATCAAATCAATATTGTTGGCTCATCAACAGTATACCCATATGGAACAGTAAACGCACAAAGACTCGGCGAGTCAGGTTTTAAAACCCCCACTTACAACCCAATTGGAACTGGTGGTGGAATGAAAGCATTTTGTGCTGGTGTGGGAGTTGAATTTCCAGATATTACTGGAGCGTCACGACCAATGAAATCTAAAGAAGCTAAATTATGTCTTGAAGCCGGTGTAACAAACGTTATTGAAGTGATGTGGGCTAATGACGGTATTACTTTTTCTCACTCCAACGAAGCAGAACCTTTTTCTCTAACAAGAGAAGAAATTTTTACAGCTATGGCTGCAAAAGTTGTTGTTGATGGTGAAGTGGTCGAAAATCCATATCAAACTTGGAACGAAATTAACCCAAGCCTTCCAGCATATAAAATTGAAGTATTAGTAGCTCCTCCAACCTCAGGAACAAGAGATGCATTTGATGGTAAAGTAATGGAAGCTGGATGTACATTAGAAGCAGTAACTGGCAGTGACGATGGATGTACTGATTACAGAGAAGATGGAAAAATCATCGAGATGGGTGAGAATGACACTCTTATTGTTCAAAAACTAGTTGAGGATCCACAACGTTTTGGTTACTTTGGTTATTCCTATCTAAAAGACAACGGAGATAAATTACAACCATCTACTGTTGAGGGAGTAATACCATCTGCTGATACCATTGCCACTTATGAGTATCCAATGGCAAGACCTCTTTTCATATACTTAAAAGCAGATCACATCGGGGTTGTACCTGGCATTCAGGAGTTTGCACAAATGATGGTAAGTGATGAAGCAATTGGTGATAACGGTTACCTAACAAAAATTGGTGCTGCACCTATGGTACCAGACCTTATCAGTAGAGTAAGAAACGTTACTGACAACTTAGATGCAATGGGATTTGATATTGCAGCATGTGCTGAAGCAAAACACCCATTAAAAGATGCTGGTTACGCTTTTTCAAGCGGACTTTGTAAGTAAGCATTAATTAATTATCTTATTTTTAGGGGCAAGATTTCTTGCCCCTAAGACAAATTCAGTTTATAGAGGAATAGGACAGTATGCTTTATTTATCACTTGTTTTAGTTTTTATACTTTCTTATTCTTTTTACTTCTATGGTAAAAAAAGAGCATTAAGCCTAAAATTTAAAAAAAATGAAAATCTTTCCTCTCTTCCAGATTATTATGGATATTACGTTGTCCTTTTAGTTTTTTTTCCAGCAATAATTATTTGGTTCTTTTTACTTCTTTTTAAATCAAACTTTCAAGAGATGTTTGTAATGTCCCCTGTGTTATTTCCAGATGTCGCTACATGGAGCACTGGAAAATTCGGTTTAATTATGAACAAGATTAGCAACCTATCTATGATTGTTAATTTATCAGAAATTGATTTGACCGTAGGCGACAAATCAATTTTAAAAATGGCCAGTGAGAGTGAGATAATTGCAGCAAAAAATTTAGCAAATTTTGACAAGATCTACGGATGGTCGAATTTAACTCTATTTATCATTCTACCTGTGCTTTTAGGATTTTTGGCTACGAAATCAATATCAGGAAAACTAAATGCACAGCCAATTGTTGAGAAAATTATTTCATATGTTATCAAGGGCAGTTCTTATATTGCAATATTCATTACTTTTGGAATCTTCTTTTCTCTTGTTTTCGAGGCCATTAATTTTTTTCGGTACGTAAATTTTATGGACTTTTTCTTTAATACGGCATGGAATCCCAATAGAGCTTTTGTTATCAATGCATCAGAAGGCTTCGATCAAGAGGCTTTAAAAGAGGCTTTTGGTTTTGTACCTTTGCTGACCGGAACGCTTTTAATTGCATCTGTTGCCATGTTAGTCGCTGTTCCTTTAGGACTGCTAACAGCAATTTATTTAGCAGAGTATGCGTCATCAAAAGTAAGAGATATAGCTAAACCAATAATTGAAATTCTTGCTGGCATACCCACAGTTGTTTATGGATTTTTTGCTGCTTTATCACTGGCGCCTTTCATAAAAGATGTCGGTGAAGGCGTTGGATTACCGGTGTCCGCTGAAAGTGCTCTAGCTGCAGGTTTAGCGATGGGTGTCATGATCATCCCTTTTGTTTCCTCTCTTAGTGACGATGTCATAAAAGCAGTTCCTCAGTCTTTAAGAGAGGGTTCTTATGCAATTGGAGCAACTAAATCAGAAACTATTAAAAAAGTAATTTTACCAGCAGCTCTAGCTGGAATAATGGGCTCATTTTTATTAGCTATATCTAGGGCAATAGGTGAGACAATGATTGTCGTTATGGCCGCCAGCCTAAGAGCAAATCTTACTTTTAATCCCTTGGAGCCAGCGACTACAATAACAACACAGATTGTTACAAGTTTGATAGGAGATGTCGAGTTTGATAATCCAAAAACCTTAGTTGCTTTTGCCTTAGGCCTAACTTTATTTGTAATGACATTAATTCTTAATATTGCTGCTATAACAATAGTAAAAAAGTACAGAGAAAAATATGAGTAGTTTAGAAAAGAGACTTGCAGCAGAGAAACGTTTCAAATTTTATGGAATGTTTGCGATGACTCTTTCTTTGTTCTTCGTGCTTATTTTAATGTATAAAATTTTTTCTACCGGCAGTGGTGCTTTTGTTAGAACAACTATTAATGCTGATGTTTATTTTGACCCAAATTTTATAGAGGTTTCTAGTAACTCCTCCAAAAAAGAAATAATGAAAGCATCTTATGTTGATCTTGCTGATCAAGTGATTAACCAAAACCATTCTGGATTAGATGAAGAAAATTTTATTAAAGTCAGAGAAATGTACACAAGAAAATTTGATTATCAGCTGAGAGATTATATTGCAAACAATCCAAATGTAATTGGAAAAACTGTCAATTTAGATATATCTGCCTCATCAGATCTTGACCAAATTGTCAAAGGAAACTATCCAAGAAATGTTCCCGAAGCACAACGAAAAATAAATGATTATCAACTTTCTATCTTAGACTCTTTAGACTCCAAAGGTAAAATGTCTAAGACATTCAATTTTTGGTTTTTCACAAATGGAGACTCAAGAGATCCAGAAACAGCCGGAATACTTGGAGCACTTATGGGGTCTTTTTACGCTTTATTAATCTGTTTTAGTTTTGCTTTTCCAATCGGACTTTTGGCTTCTGTGTACTTAGAGGAATTTGTTAAACCAGGAAAAATAACTGACATTATTGAAGTAAATATAAATAACCTTGCTGCGGTTCCCTCTATTGTTTACGGACTTTTAGGCTTAGGTATGCTAATTGGAGTTTTTGGGATGCCATATCAAGTCCCTTTAGTTGGAGGATTAGTTTTAGGTTTTATGACTTTACCAACAATTATTATAGCATCTAGGGCATCGCTCCGAGGCGTCCCTCCTTCAATTAGAGAGGGAGCACTTGCTGTGGGGGCTACTAAAATGCAAACTGTATTTCATCATGTAATCCCTTTATCTTTGCCAGGTACTCTTACTGGAACAATTATTGGAATGGCACAAGCTTTGGGTGAGACAGCCCCTTTATTATTGATAGGTATGGTTGCTTTTGTGATGGAAATACCGGGAGGGGCATTCGACCCTGCCACTGGTCTTCCTTCACAAATATATTTATGGTCTGAGAGCGCTGAAAGAGGTTTCCTCGAAAAAACATCTGCAGGAATAATGCTACTTTTATCTTTTTTGATCATAATGAATACTGTGGCAGTGTTGGTAAGAAGAAAATTGGAGGTGAAATGGTAGATCAAAACAGCAATTATGCTTTGCAAACAAGTGAGGTATATGTCCACTATGGAAAAAAAATGGCAATCAATAACGTGGCTCTTAATTTTCCAAAAAATGAAGTAACTTCTCTTATAGGACCCTCAGGTTGTGGTAAGTCGACATTTTTGCGATGTTTAAACCGTATGAATGATGTAATAGATATTTGTAATGTTAAAGGTAAGTTTTTGTTGAATGGCAATGTTGATATATATAGCCCTGATATACAGGTAGAAACTCTTCGCGAAAAAGTTGGAATGGTTTTTCAAAAACCCAATCCTTTTCCAAAAACTATTTATGAAAATGTTGCCTACGGACCAAAAATTCATGGTATTGCTTCTTCTCAAAATGAATTAGATGAAATAGTTAAAGACTCACTTCATAGAGCGGGTCTTTATGAAGAGGTAAAAGATAGAATGGAGGATATTGCTACCGGTTTATCAGGAGGACAACAGCAAAGATTGTGCATCGCAAGAGCGATTGCTATAAGACCGGAAATCATTTTGATGGACGAACCTTGTTCTGCATTAGATCCAATAGCAACCGCAAAAATAGAGGATTTAATTAACGAATTGAAAGAAAATTACACAATTATTATAGTAACTCATTCTATGTCTCAAGCATCACGTGTATCATCTAAAACTGCGTTTTTTCATTTAGGTAACCTTGTCGAATATGGAGAAACTGGTAAGATATTTACAAAACCTGATAAAGAACAAACAAATGACTACATAACTGGAAGGTTTGGTTAAAATGGAAACAGCACACACAGATAAAAACTTTGAACAAAAGTTAAATCATCTTACAGATAATTTAATTAAAATGAGCAATATTGTTGAGAAACAAATTGAAATTGCAGTAAATGTTATTAAATCTAAAGATTCATCTGATGCACAGACAACACAAAATCTTGATGAACAAGTTGATGAAGTGGAAAGAGATGTTAGGGATTTAAGTTTCGAAATTATGACTTTACATAGACCCGTTGCCAGTGATTTAAGACTAGTTTTCACTGCCCTCAAAGTTTCAAAAGAGCTTGAGAGAATGGGAGATCACTCTAGAAATTTAGCAAAAAGAGCTATTTCAATTTCTTCTTCATTTGACGAGGATTTAACGGACCAAATGCATAATTTAGGTAAAGGTGTCCAAAAAATGGTTAATCAAACACTTGAGAGTTTTTTTAAAAAAGATGAGGTACAGGCAAGGATCTCATGGAATCAAGATGCAGAAATTGACAGGCAGTACAAATCTTTATTATCTGATTTAATAGAAAGAATGCACAATAAACAAACAAGTGTTGTTGATGAAGGCACTAAGCCAATTTTAATTGCAAAGTCCTTAGAAAGAATAGGTGATCATGCTACTAACATAGCTGAAGAGGTCATTTTTAACATTACAGGTCATTATATTGATTTAAAAAAATCTGATTTTGAATGACAGACAAGATTTTAGTTGTAGAGGATGAAAAACCAATCTCAGAATTAATTGGATTTCATTTAGAACAACAAAACTACCAAATAAAATTTTCATACGACGGAGAATCTGCAATTCAAGAGATCGAACATTGGCTACCTGATTTAATTTTATTAGATTGGATGCTACCAAATATATCGGGCATTGAAGTTTTAAAGAGAATTAAAAGAAAAGATAATCTAAAAAAAATTCCAATTATAATGTTAACAGCTAAAGGTCAAGAAGATGATAAAATTAGAGGTTTTGAATTAGGTGTAGAGGATTATGTAACCAAACCTTTTCTTCCAAGTGAGATTCTCGCTAGAATTAAATCATTACTTAAAAGAACAAAATCAAGAGAAGAAAACGACTCACTCAAGTTTCATGATATTAACATTAATCTCACCAACAGAAGGGTAACAAGGGGTGAGAGAAAGTTAAATTTAGGACCGACTGAATTTAATCTTTTAAAATTTTTTATTGAAAATAAAGGTAGAGTCTATTCTAGGCAGCAACTATTGGATAACGTTTGGTTAAATGATGCTTACGTTGAACCTAGAACAGTTGATGTTCACATAAGAAGACTCAGAAAAGAGCTGAATTTAACAGGAGAAAAAGATTTCATTCGAACAGTTAGATCCGCTGGCTACTCTATCGACTCAGAAAATTAAAATGATTAAAATTCTTGTACTTTGTACAGGTAACTCTTGTCGATCAATTATGACAGAGGGGCTTTTAAACCATTATGGTAAAGACTTTTTTAATGCTTATAGTGCAGGAAGCCACCCTGCAGGATATGTGCATCCATTAAGCATCAAAACATTAGAAAAAAATAAAATTTTCCTACACAATTTTAAAAGTCAATCATGGGATGATTTTTCAGATATTAATTTTGATTTGGTTATTACTGTTTGTGATAACGCAGCTGGAGAAACTTGCCCCGTGTATCTCAAAAATACATTAAAGGCACATTGGGGTGTAGCTGATCCTGCAAAATTTAAAGGCACTGAAGAGGAAGTTGAGATAGAATTTTTAAAAGTATTCAATGTTCTTAAAAAAAGATGTCTTGCACTAGTTCAAAATTATAAGCAAAACAACTTATTAAATATCGATCAAATAAAAGAAATTGGAAATTTAATCTAAATTTAATTTTAATTTAATATAAATGATTATTTTATTAGGTGGAAGATTGGCATTTCCCCTGTGATTGAAACATAGACCTCCTCTACTTGTAGAAAAATCATGTCAATCTTCCCAAATTAATTAAATAAACCTAAGATTAAAACTATTCCATAGGCTGTTAGAGATAAAAAAATTGCAGCAGAGCCCAAATCTTTAGCTTTTTTTATTTTGTTTGACTTATCCATAGTAATTTTATCACAGGTATATTCTATTGCAGTGTTTAGAGCCTCAATACTAAGTATGAGCAAAGGTAAAATTATTAGCCAAAGTGTGAACAAAAGAGCTGGTTGAAAAATTACAATGTATAGAGCAGACAATGGAAACAATAATAGCTCTCTTCTTGCTGCTTTTTCTTGAAGGAGAATTTTTAGGCCTCCAATTGAACACCAAAAAGCATCTACTATATTTTTATTTTTAAAATCCATATCTAAAGTTTAACTACTTATATGAAGTTTTTGTTAAATCTTGACTTTTTATTTTCAATTAACTTTTTTTTAAGTCTCCATCTAAGATTGCTTCGAACAATATATCCAATACAGTTTTGAGACCCACATCGACACGGGTGATCCTCGAAACAAAACATGTCATATCCATAGTCGTAGGACAGCTCCTCGCCTTTCTTTATATCTTTAATTGCGCTAATCCATATTCTTCCTTTGATGATATCAGTTTCACAATTAGGATTGCAGGAATGATTAATATATTTTGCTAAATTCCATGTTACTTTTCCATTGATGTCGTATTTTTGATTCAGTGTAAAAATGTAAACAGACCCTACTGTTTTAGCCCTTTTGTTTGCCTCTATGTGAACATCAGCAATCTTGTCGGATTGAGCTTTAGTTATCTTTAACCCCCGATATTCAATGATTCTAGTGCCAGCACTGATATCAGATTTTGCAAAAAGACCAGATGCATGAATTTTAGAATTTTTTCTAATATAAAGCTTTTGTGAAGAGAGCATTTAATAAAAATTTAACATACTTCAATACTATCAATCGTAGGTATATCTATTTTTAGATTCTATGCAAATCAAAAAACATCGATCCATATTCATTTCAGACATTCATATTGGCATACGTGCTTCAAAAGTAAAGGAGCTCTTACACTTTTTAAAATATAATGATTGTGATCATCTTTATTTACTTGGAGACATTATAGACGGATGGCGTCTAAAAAAAAATTGGTTTTGGAATCAAGACTTTAATACGTTCATTCAAAAAGTTTTAAAAAAGGCAAGGTCTGGAACGAAAGTTTATTATATTCCAGGTAATCATGATGAAATAATTGCTGATTACTGTGGCTTTAGCTTTGCAAATATAAAAATAAGAAAACATAGAATTCATACAACTGCGGATAATAAAAAATTATTGTTAATGCATGGCCACGAGTTTGATAATATTGTTTTAAATTCTAAATGGATTGCTAAAATTGGAGCAAAGCTATACGACTACTCGGTATGGTTTAACAATATTTTAAATTTTTTTAGAAGAAGACTAGGACTATCTTATTGGTCTCTATCGGGATATTTAAAAACTAGAGTGAAAGACGCTCAGCGATTTATTCAAAATTTTGAAAACGCATGTCTTGAAAGAATTAAAAAAAATAAATGTGACGGTATTGTGTGCGGACATATTCATGACCCAAAAATAAAATTATTAGGAGATAAAACTTATCATAATCTAGGTGATTGGGTAGACAGCTGTAGTGCTATGGTAGAGGACTATACGGGTAAACTAGAAATAATCTTTTGGAATGAAAAAAAAATAAATCAAATTGAAGATAAACTCCAAGAAGAAAGAGTTGCTTGAAACTTTTACTTGTCACCGATGCTTGGAAGCCACAAGTAAACGGAGTTGTTCGCTCATATCTTAACACCATTCCCGAGTTAGAGAAAATGGGAATGGAGGTACAAGTGATTCATCCTGAATTATTTAAGCTACGCTTTTCACTACCCTCTTATAATGAAATTAAAATTGTTTTAACAAGACAAAAAACACTGAAATATATGATAAAAAGTGCTAATGCAGACCATATTCATATTGCAACCGAAGGCCCGCTTGGGTATTTAGCAAGAAATATTTGTCTTAAGGACGACATTACATTTACCACTTCATTTCATACTCGTTTCCCTGAATACATTCAAAAGCGAACAAAGATACCTGCAAGTTTTTTCTATTTTTTCATAAGAAAATTTCATAATAAAGCAAAAAAAGTTTTGGTGCCTACTCCTTCAATGCAAGAGGAATTAATAAAGAGAAAATTTAAAAATACTGAAATATGGTCCCGCGGAGTTAATCATGAAAAATTTAGTAAATTTAATAAACTTAATTTAGGTAAAGGTCCAATTTTTTCCTATATTGGAAGAGTGGCAACAGAAAAAAATGTTGAAGCCTTTTTAAAAATTAAGCTAGACGGTACTAAAGTTGTAGTTGGTGATGGTCCACAGTTAAATTCTTTAAAAAAAAAATATCCCGATGTAAATTATGTTGGATATCAACATGGACAGGATTTAGTTGATTATTATGCTAGCTCTGATGTTATGGTTTTCCCAAGCCTAACTGATACTTTTGGAAATGTTATTACAGAGGCCAATGCAACAGGTACACCTGTTGCTGCTTTTAATGTCATCGGACCAAAAGATATTATTGTAAATGGTATTAATGGTTATATAGGTGATGATTTAAAATCAAACATTATAAATTGTATTAACCTCGATCGCACCAAGTGCCAAGAATACACAAAAAAATTTAATTGGAAAGAATGCTCAAGAGTTTTTTATGATAATATTGTTGCTTGAATTACAGTATTAAATATAAAGAACATTTAAATTGGCTCCACGAGCATCATATTGAACTAGAATTATCATGGACTAAAGTCGCAATAGACGATCATTTTAAGAATAAAAGAGCCCTCAATATATTTACAATTGAAAAAAAGACACTAGGTATGATACTCGGTCATTTCCTTTATGAAGATCAAAAAAGCATTGAGTACGAAATACTACATTTAGCAGTTTTAAACAAGCATAGGGGAAAAGGTGTAGGCTTTCTTTTACTGTCCGAATTAGAAAAACAGCTTAGAAGTATTAAAAACAGTGTAAAAATTTATCTTGAAGTTAGTGCTGAAAATAAATTTGCTATTAAACTTTATGAAAAATTAGGCTATAAAGCCTACAATGAAAGAAAAAACTATTATCGGAGTAAGTCTATAAACGCTCCGCATACTCAAGACGCAATTTTGTTTGCCAAATCCCTTAATGTCATCAAATAAGAAATTTTATATTAGAACATTTGGTTGTCAGATGAATGTTTATGACTCTGATAAAATGAAAGATATTTTTCTATCGCATAATATTAATCAAACAGATGACTTTCAAACAGCAGACTATGTAGTTTTAAATACTTGTCACATTCGTGAAAAGGCAACGGAAAAAACATTTTCAGATTTAGGAAGAATACATAAAAAAGGTAAAGATAACCAAAAAGTTATCGTTGCAGGGTGTGTAGCGCAAGCAGAGGGGGAGTTAATTCAAAAAAGAGCACCCTATGTTGATTTGGTCATTGGCCCACAATCTATCCAGTCCCTTAATAAATTTTTAGATAAAAATAACTTACCAAAAACCTCTATCACTGAATTTGATGTAAATGAAAAGTTTGACACACTCAACCATATAAAAACTCATACCTCTAGCAAATCTGCATTCGTTACAATACAAGAGGGCTGCAATAAGTTTTGCCACTTTTGTGTGGTTCCCTACACCAGAGGTTCAGAATATTCTAGAACAGTGAAGGAAATCTCAGATGAGGTGAAATCCTTAATTGATCAAGGAGTCGTTGAATTCACTCTGCTAGGTCAAAATGTGAATGCTTATCATGGTTTAGATAATCAAGGGCAATCAAATAATCTAGCTTCGCTTATTAACAGTATTAGTTTAATAAATGGCGTTGAAAGAATTACCTATTCTACAAGTCACCCAGTCAACATGACGGATGATTTAATTTCCCTTCATGGTGAAAATTCTAAACTGATGCCTTTTCTTCATTTGCCCGTTCAATCAGGATCTGACAAAGTCCTAAAGCTGATGAACAGAAAGCATACAAGAGATTACTACTTTGAAATCATCGAAAAAGTAAGAAAAGTCAAACCTGACATAGCGCTTTCCTCAGACTTTATTATTGGTTTTCCTGGAGAAACTGACAAAGACTTTGAAGACACAATCGATCTAATTGAAAGAGTTAAATATATGAACTCCTACTCTTTTAAGTATAGCCCGAGGCCAGGTACCCCCGCGGCTGATCGTGAGGAAATAGATGAAGAGATCTTAAATGAACGTTTAAAGATCATACAAGATTTATTAAACGAACAACAAATTGAATACAACAACCAGTTTGTGAAGAAAACGGTGCAAGTTTTAATCAATGGTGCCGGTAATCGCACAGGACAAATTAAAGGAAAGTCACAATTTAATCAAAGTGTAGCACTTCAAGGCGAAAAAGAAACTATCGGTCAAATAATTCCTGTACAAATTAAAGAGGTTTTAACACACTCTTTACTTGGAGAAAAAATTTAATTGAGTCCAGTAAATATTTCTTCTCATCAAAAACAATTAGAGTTTGAGGATAATCAATTTCTCGCAAGCTTATTTGGCTATCACGACAAAAATTTAAAAGTTTTAGAAAACAAATTTAAAGTAAAGCTTTATACTAGGGGCAATCTTTTATCTATCAAAGGTAATCGAGATCCAGTTGAAAAAGCATATTTTATAATTGAAGGTTTATATAAAAAATTAAAAAATAATGATATTTCTGCAGAGGAAATTGAAAGTAATATTGATTTAGCAAAACCTACCTATATCAAAGAGCAAATCGAACAAGATCAAAAGTTTCAAATTAATACAAAATTAAAAACAATTTATCCAAAGACTAAAAACCAAGAAATCTTTTTAAAAGAGATGAGATCAAAAGATATTGTTTTTGCAGTTGGTCCTGCTGGTACGGGTAAAACATATTTAGCTGTTGCTTTTGCAGTAAGTTTGTTTGTTGAAGGTAAAATTAATCGCTTGATATTATCAAGACCTGCCGTTGAAGCGGGAGAGCGACTTGGTTTTTTACCAGGAGATATGAAAGAGAAGATAGATCCTTATCTACGTCCTTTGTATGACGCTTTATATGAAATGATGCCGGGCGAGGAAATTGATCGAAAAATGGTCAATAATTTAATAGAAATAGCTCCCCTCGCTTTTATGAGAGGAAGAACCTTGAATAAATCTTTTATCATTTTAGATGAAGCACAAAATACATTATCCACTCAGATGAAAATGTTTCTAACTAGATTAGGGCAAAATTCAAAAATGGTGATTACAGGAGATTTAAGCCAGAAAGATTTACCCGATAATGCAAAAAGTGGAATGCTGGATGCGATGGAAAAATTAGAAAAAGTAAAAGATATTGGCTTTGTACATTTAAATAGTAGTGATGTGTGTCGACATACATTAGTTGAAAAAATAATTAATGCTTACGATAAGTAATTTTGAGGATTAGTAACAAAAAATTTGTGATAGAGATAATCGGAGACGATAATTTAGAAAATTTTCTTAAAAGCTCAAAAGAAAAAATAAAAAAATTATCAGAATACTTTCAAACGATTCATCAAGCAGATCACAAAACACAAGTTACAATAAAAATAGTTTCGAATGATGAAATAAAAAGTATGAATAAAAATTTTAGAAAAAAAAATAAAATAACAGATGTACTATCTTTTCCTGATGGAGACTTTGCAGGTGATATAGCTATTGCAGACAGTTATATTTTAAATAAAAATAAAAACATTAATGAACAAAATTTTTTTATGCTTGTGAGCCATGGATTACATCATCTATTTGGTTATGATCACTATGATAAACAATCAAGAAGCAATATGAGATTCTTAGAGAATACTTTTATGAAATTTTTAGGTTTACAAAAAGTACATGAAAATTAAAAAAAACTTAGCAATTAAATTAGTCAGAGAACTAATACAAGATGAAAACTTTAAAAAAGATATTATAGATCTTATTTCTGCAACATCGGACAGCTCAGGGATTGCAAAAAGTGAAGAGAAGAAGATTTTTAATAATCTTTTGAAGGTACACAAAAAAACAGTTGATGATGTTATGGTGCCCAGGGGTGAGATAATCTTTATCGATCAAAACATTAACAAAGAAAACATCATTAAAATTATTAACAAAGAAGCACACTCAAGGATGCCTGTGGTTAAAAATGACCTAGAGCATTGCTTAGGAATGGTTCATATTAAAGACTTATTTAAAAAAATTAATAATAAATCCTTTAATGTCAAGAGTTTACTAAGAGAAGTTATTTATATTCCTTCAGCGACACCAGTTTTCAACCTCCTACAAAAAATGAAAAAACAAAACATTCACTTAGCGATTGTGATGGATGAATTTAATAGTGTGACGGGTTTAGTAACCATTGAAGACCTAGTGGAAGAAATAGTTGGTGAGATTGAAGATGAGCATGATAAGGACGAAGCGCCAATGTACCGCCAAAAGAACGAGAACATTATCATGGACGCTGCAATGCTAGTGGATGATTTCGAGAGGGAATTCGATTTAAATATCCCTGAGGACTTAAAAGAGGATGTTGGAACAATAGGCGGTATAATATTCAATATGGCAGGGCGTATCCCCAAAAAAAAAGAAAAATTTACAATTAATAAAAAATTATCTTTCACCATTCACAAGGTATCAACAAGAAAAATTCTTGAAGTTGTGGTCAGTGGTATTAAATCTCAATAACTTATTAAGCTCTATATCTAGGCCATCATACCTAATAATTATTTGTTCTGTTTTATATATATTTTCACTTCCCCCGTTTGGTATATCTTTTTTCTATTATCTGTCTTTTGTAATATTTTTTTTAAATATTTTAAATAGCGATGTTTTTTTTAAAAAAAAAATATTTTATTTTTTTTTAGTAACCCAATTAGTTACTCTTAGCTGGATTATCCAGTCATTTTATTCAGGAGGAACAGAATATTTATTTTTGGGAATAATTTTAGTCTCTATCCTTTCTTTGTTTGTTGCATTTTTACACTATTCAGCAACTATTTTAATTTTAACATTTTATAAAAAAAAATTATTACTAATTTTTTTACTTCCTTTAGGCCTCTCTATAGTTGAGTTATTAAAAGAATTTATCTTTGGGGGCTTTCCTTGGAATCCCACAGCGATTATTTACTACAAAAATATTTGGATTTTAAAAACATTACCTTATCTAGGTGTATATGGCTTAGGTCTTGTGGTTCATTTGATAGTAGGTTTAATGATTTATTTTCTTTATTACAAAAATAAATTCATACCTACTGTTTTATTAGTACTAAGTATTTTCTTTTATTTTTTTGGTTTTATTGAAAACAATAATATTAAAAAAACAGAAGATGAGACACTTGATATACTTCTAATACAACCCAACCTCTATGAGTCACTAGTTGAATTTGATGTCCTTAAAAATCTTGAAAAATATGAACAATTAACAATTGAAGCCCTTTCAAAATCACCAAAAACAGATTTAATTATCTGGCCGGAGGGGTCCTTGCCTATTGATTTAAATAATAGGCTAGGACTACTGAGCAGAGTATCCTCCTTGATTAACGAAGATCAAAAAATAATAATTGGCTCAAGTGCCATTGAAGAAGATCAATTATTTAATCGTTTGTATGTTATTGATCATCAGGGAAAGATCATAGATTTTTATGATAAACAAAAATTAGTTTTATTTGGTGAATACATACCTTTTATAAAACCCTTAGTGAGTAAGTTTTTAAATTTAGGAATGAACTATACACCAGGTCATGTCCAAAAAACTCTTAATCTACACAAAGATATAAATGCTGTCCCCATGATTTGTTTTGAGTCAATATTCAATTATCAATCTATTAATAAAGAGATTTGTGGCTCAGATATGGTTATACAAATTTCAAATGACTCTTGGTTTGGTAAATGGTATGGACCCCATCAACATCTAGCAAACTCTCTTTTAAGAAGTGTTGAATTTCAAAAACCTCTCATTAGATCAACACCCTCTGGGATTACTTCTATAGTGGATCATTCAGGTAAAATTATTCAAACTATTGCAAGTAATAAAAAAGGTTATCTGTATTACCAACACCCAATTACTAAAAACCAATCTATCTGCTCCTCAACACTAAATTCAGTAATGGTTTTACTTTTCTTTATTTTCCTATTTAGTTTTTTATATGTTCGAATCAAAAAATAAATATTTTGGAAGAAAGAAAGGAAAGTCTTTTTTAAGACTCGAACAATATACAAAATATCTTGTCGAACCAAAAAAAATAATATTTAACAAAATTAAAACTCCTAGAATTTTAGAAATTGGAATAGGGGATGGAGAAAAAATAAGTGAAGACGCAAAATCTAATTCTAAAGTCAACTTTATAGGTTGTGATATTTTTGCTGATGGTGTACTGAGAGCCATTAGAAACTCTGTTGATCATAAATTAAAGAACCTTCAAGTATTCCATTTAAACATCCAAGAGCTGTTACCCTTAATGCCAGATAACTATTTTGAGGAAATAAGGATATATTTTCCAGATCCTTGGCCAAAAAATAGGCATAAAAAAAGGCGAACCGTTAACCAAACACTTGTCAAAGACCTTACTAAAAAACTCAAAAAAAAAGGCTTTATTCGTTTTGCAACCGACCATGGTGATTATTTTATTGAAGCATTGGCTTTGATGAAAAAATTTAAATACACCATGCCAAATATTAGCCCGAAATCTTGGGAATACAGTGACTCCAATGCTTTACACACTAAATTTGAGAAAAAAGCCTTAGACAAAAATCATAAATTATTCTATTTTAGCGTTCTTAAAAATTATTAACCAACAATGAGGAGGTGGGTTATCCCGCCTTTTTTTTTAACTAGAAAAGATAATGCTAAATAACACAGAAATATTAAAAATTGCCGAAGTCGTCTCACAAGAGAAGGGCATCGAAATGGACATAGTCATGAAGGCTCTTGAGGAGTCTTTTGAAATAATTGGAAAGTCAAAATATGGTATGGATAATAATATCAAAGCAGTGATTGATCGAATGACTGGTAATATCAGTTTATCCCATATTAAAGATGTAGTTGAAACAATTGACCCTGTTTTACAGTCTAATCAAATTTTATTAGATCATGCAAAAAAGTATGATGCTAATACAGAAGTTGGAAAACAAATAACAATTCCTTTGCCTTCAGTTAATTTTGGACGAGTTACAGCCAACATGGCAAGACAAGTAATTTATTCAAGAGTCAGAGAGGCAGAAAAAAGTAGACAGTTTAATGACTTCAAAGACCGTGTTGGAGAAGTCCTATCAGGAATTGTTAAAAGAATTGAATTTGGAAATATAATTGTTGACCTTGGTAAAGCAGAAGGATTTTTGAGGAAAGATGAACTTATACCAAGGGAAAATTTTAAAAATGGAGATCGTATTAGAGCTTATTTTTTTGATATCAAAGAAGAAGCTAAAGGTCATCAAATCTTTCTATCAAGAACACATCCTCAATTTATGGCAAAATTATTTGAACAAGAAGTCCCTGAAATTTATGAAGGTCAAATAGAAATTCTATCTGTTGCAAGAGACCCGGGCAGTAGAGGAAAGATTACAGTTCGAGCAAATGATAAGTCCATCGATCCTGTTGGAGCATGCGTAGGTATGAGAGGCTCTAGAGTCCAAGCTATTGTTAATGAATTACAAGGGGAAAAGATTGATATTGTAAATTGGAATGAATTAAAGTCGATGTATGTTCAAAACGCTATCGCTCCTGCACAAGTTGCAAAAGTCAATGAGTTTGAAGACTCTAATCGCGTAGAGATTGTTTTACCTGAAGATCAGCTCAGCATCGCTATCGGTAGAAGAGGCCAAAATGTTAAATTAGCCTCAATTTTAACTAATTTAGAAATTGATATATTAACAGAAAAAGAAGACGCCGAGAGAAGACAAGAAGAATTTAAAAAAATTACATCTCTTTTTGCTGAAAAGCTCGACCTCGAAGACATGATCGCACAATTACTGGCGGTTGAGGGATACTCAAGCATAGAAAAAATAGCGAACGCATCAATCCAAGACATAGAAAAAATTGAAGGCTTTGACAATGAACTTGCAGCTGAGATATATGCTCGTGCAACACAGTTTATGGAAAATGAAAAAGCAGAACTTGAAAAATTAATCCAAGCTTCAAATTTAGATGATTACATTAAAGGTATATCAGAGTTTGATAATAAAATTTTAGCTACTCTGATAGAAAATAATATTTTTTCCCGTCAAGATCTTGCTGATTTAGCAACTGATGAACTAGTTGGTAAAGAGGGCATACTCCAAAAAAGAGTCGAAAAGTCTGCTGCTGAAAAAATTATCATGGACGCTAGGGAGATTTTTCTTAATAGCTAAATTTTTTGAATGACAAAAGAGACTAAGAACACAAAACCAACAACGACAAGCAAACCTGCCACACCCGCCCCTGCAGGCCCTGCTGCGCCTAGAAAAAAACTTACTCTCAATACAACAGCATTTCAAAAAAAACTATCATCTATTTCAGTTAACAACCTTTTAGACGAAGAACCTGATTATGAAAAAATGCCTAGTTTGGCAAAAACAAAAAGAAATAGAGAAAAACAAAAAACTAAATATAAACCAAACCTAACCAGCTCTCAAAAAATCGTTCGTGAAGTTGACATTCCAGTCAAAATCTCTGTTCAAGAATTAGCTAGTAGAATGTCCGAAAAAACAGGAGACGTTGTAAAAGCTTTAATGAAAAGTGGGATTATGGCTACAGCTAATCAATATATTGATGGTGATACGGCCGAATTAATTGTTACAGAATTAGGACACACTCCTAAAAGAGCAGAGGCAATTAGTCTAAAAGACGAAATTGCAAATCATCAAAAAACTAAAAATTCCAAAATTTTACCAAGGCCCCCAATCGTAACTGTCATGGGCCACGTTGATCATGGCAAAACGTCATTATTGGATGCACTAAGAAATACCAATGTTACCTCAAAGGAGTCAGGTGGTATTACCCAACATATTGGCGCCTATCAAATTCAACATAAAAACAATCCTATCACATTTTTAGATACACCCGGTCACGCAGCCTTTTCAAATATCCGCTCGCGAGGTGCTAATTTAACGGACCTTGTTGTTTTAGTAGTGGCTGCTAACGACAGTGTAAAACCTCAAACAATTGAGGCTATTTCACATTCCAAAGCAGCTAAAGTGCCGATCGTTCTTGCCATTAATAAAATGGACTTACCAGATGTCGATCCAAGCATTGTTAGAAATGATTTGTTAACACACGAAGTGGTCGTAGAAAGTTACAGTGGTGATGTACTAGAAACAGAGATATCTGCCATCAAAAAAACAAACTTAGAAAAATTACTAGATAATATTTTATTACAAGTTGAAATTTTAGACCTTAACGTCGAGCATGATAAACTTGCTGAAGCAATAGTTGTTGAGTCTAAAATTGAAACAGGTAAAGGGCCGGTTGCAACAGTAATAGTAAAAAATGGAACTTTCAAAGAAGGTGATCATTTTACCTGTGGTACTGCTTTTGGAAGAGTAAGAGCTTTACTCGATGAGAATGGAAGCAGAATTAAATCTGCAAATCCAGGTATGCCGATTGAAGTGTTGGGCTTTGACTCAGTCCCTCAAGCAGGTGATACAGTTTATGTTATGCCTAATGAAGATATTGCAAAAGATATTACAGAAAAAGTAAAAGAACAAAAAAAACTAGAAAACACGGAGTCAGTAAAAAAATCTTCATTAGAAGAAATGATGGCGAATGTATCGAAGGGAGACATGAAAAAACTTCCAATTATTGTTAAAGCAGACGTTCAAGGCTCTCTTGAAGCAATAGTTTCTTCCTTAGAAAAAGTGGGCAATGAAGAAGTTAAAATTAATGTTGTCCATAATTCAATTGGTGCAATTAACGAAAGTGATGTGAGCTTAGCGAGTTCCGCTCAAGGATTAGTAATTGGTTTTAATATTAGAGCTATCCCTCAAGCCCGAACAATTGCAAAACGCGATAAGGTAGACATTAGATATTATTCTATTATTTATGAATTAATCGATGATATGAAAAAAATGCTCTCTGGTCTACTCACCCCGGACACTAAAGAAGAAATTATTGGTCACGCTGAAGTTCGCGATACTTTCAAATCTTCAAAGTTTGGCACCATAGCCGGTTGCTTTGTTACTGATGGAATCGTTCAAAACTCGGCCAAAATCAGGCTCGTTAGAGAAGGGAAGATTATCCATGAGGGAGAAGTGGGAACCCTTAAACGATTTAAAGATGACGTTAAAGAGGTCAGAGAAAATTATGAGTGCGGTATCTCATTTAAAGATTACTCAGATATTTTAGAAAAAGATGAAATTGAATTTTACATAACTAAGGAAGTTCAAAAAGAATTGTAGTGTGGACAATAAGCCAAGTTTTCGAACCAAAAAAGTTGAACTTTCAATTAAAAGGCTTGTCTCCGAATATCTCGTAACCCAAAAAGATTATCTTATAAAATTTCCGACTGTTCGCTTTGAAATCACTGAAGTAAAAGTAAGTAAAGATCTAAGATTTGCAAAAATATTTCTTATTCATAATATTACAGAGGCAGAATTTAAAGAATTTAACAAACTTTATCTCAGAGAAATACAAAACTTAATAGCAAGAACTCTGACAAGTAAATACACTCCAAAGATATCTCTAATATTCGACCAATCTTTTCAAGAGTCTTTAAAAGTACAATCACTGCTAGATAAGTTATAAATTTTGATGAAAGAAAAGTTTCATAGTAGTGGATGGTTACTTATAGATAAACCAGAGGGCATTGAGTCTTTAGGAGTTATAAGAAAATTAAAATTTCGTTATTCATTTAATAAAATTGGTTTTGCAGGAACCTTAGATCCTCTTGCTTCTGGTTTATTATTAATAGGCATTAATAAAGCAACTAAAAAAATACCAGATATACACCAATATCAAAAAAGTTATGAAGTTGAGATACGATTTGGTGCTTCAACAAACACTTTAGACTCCGAGGGAAGATTTTTAAAAATGAACCCTATTGGTCATAAAACTATAGACAGAATTAATCATTTAAAAAAATACATAGGAGCATATCAACAAAAAATACCAGACTTTTCGGCTCACAAATTAAAGGGCAAGAATTTTTATGAGCTGGCTAGGAAAAATGAAAAAATTGAAGAACGCTATAAAAAAGTATCAGTTCAGAGTTTAAAAGTTTTACTTTCTAGTACCTCTAAAATGAACGTTGAGTTGCATTGTCATTCAGGATTTTATGTGAGGGCATTTGCAGAAGAGTTTGCAAATTCTTTAGGGGATATCGCATATGCTAGTATGATAAAAAGACTGAAAATAGGGACTTTTACTTTAAATCAAGCTATTCCCTATGAAAAAATTCTTGATTTCTCAAGCATAAATGATTTACATATTAACTTGATTACCATTTGAACTGGGCGACATCCTGGTCAGATGACGTTTACTTTGAAAGGAGTATTGATGTCGGAAATACAAATAAACGATATAGCACGTGCTGATAATGACACTGGTTCACCAGAGTCCCAAATTTTTTTTCTCACAAAGAAAATTAATCTGTTAACAGAACATATCAAAATACATAAGAAAGATTTTCATTCTCGAAGAGGTCTGCTGATGATGGTTGGTAAAAGAAATAGATTGATGGCGTATTTAAAGAAGAGGAATGTAGGAAAGTACTCAGAAGTAGCAGATAAACTAAAACTAAGAAAAAAGTAAAACTTTTTAATTAGTGTAATAAGTAGGAAAGAGGAAGATGAAAATAGAACATACTTTTACGTTGGGTAACCAACAAATCACTTTAGAAACTAATCGAATTGCAAAGCAAGCAGATGCATCTGTTGTTGTAACTTGTGGCGAAACCATGGTTATGGCAAACATATGTGCAGCCAAAACACAAAAACCTGATATCGATTTTTTTCCTTTAACAGTTAACTATCAGGAAAAATATTATGCCTCTGGAAAAATTCCAGGAGGTTTTTTTAAAAGAGAAGCAAGGCCAACAGAAAGAGAGACATTAATCTGTCGATTGATTGATAGACCTATTAGACCTCTTTTTCACAAAAATTTTAAAAATGAAACTCAAGTTACACTAACAGTTTTGTCATATGATGGATCAGTGGATCCAGACGTCATAGCAATGTACGCAACTGGTGCCGCACTTGCAATATCTGGCCTGCCCGTAGCAGGAACACTTGGTGCCGCTCGAGTTGGTCATATTGATGGCAAGCTAGTAGCTAATCCAACGATTGAAGAGTTAGCAAATTCAGCTCTAGATTTAGTTGTGGCCGGGACAGAAGAAGGTGTTTTAATGGTTGAATCCGAAGCAAAAGAACTTCCAGAAAGCACTATGCTTGAGGCTGTAATGTTTGGTCACGATTTTTATCAAACTTTTATAAAAGAAGTTCATGAATTTGCTGGAATGACAGAGATCAAAAAATTTGATGTACCTTCATTACCTGACTTTTATGAGGGTCTTCATAAGGATATTGCCTCAAAAATTGCAGATCCGATTAAAGAGGCCTATGGTCTTGTTGATAAACAAGAAAGAAGTCAGAAGTTAGACGAAATCAGATCTTCAATTATGGATAACGTTGAAGATGATCAAGTATTAGCCGCCACTACAATTATTAAAAATATTGAAAAAGATGTTGTACGTGGTGACATCATCAAAAATAAAAATCGAATTGATGGTAGAAAACTTGATGAGGTCAGAAAAATTACATGCGAGTTAGACCTTCTTCCTAGAGCTCATGGTTCTTGTCTATTTACTAGAGGAGAAACCCAAGCAATAGTTGTTACAACGCTTGGCACAGGTGACGATGAACAAATGATTGACTCTCTTGACCCTATGCACAAACAACATTTTATGTTGCATTACAACTTCCCCCCATACTCTGTTGGAGAGGTTGGAAGAATGGGTTCAACGGGTAGAAGAGAGATAGGTCATGGTAAGCTAGCATGGAGAGCAGTTCATCCGATGTTACCTACAAAAGAGGATTTTCCTTATACGCTTCGATTGGTCTCTGAGATAACTGAATCAAATGGCTCTAGTTCTATGGCTACCGTTTGTGGCTCATCTCTTGCTTTAATGGCAGCAGGAGTTCCCATTAAAAAACATATTGGTGGAATTGCAATGGGACTAATCAAAGAGGGCGATGACTTTGTTGTGTTGAGCGATATCCTTGGCGATGAAGATCACTTGGGTGATATGGACTTTAAAGTGGCAGGTACCATGGATGGTATTACTTCACTTCAAATGGATATTAAAATTACAAGTATAACAAAAGAAATTATGGAGATAGCTTTAAATCAAGCATCAGGTGGAAGAAAACACATAATAAGAATTATGTCAGAAGCTTTACCAGAAGCTCGTACTAAGTTCTCAAGGCATGCACCTCAGGTAATTTCTATTTCTATCGATAAAGCTAAGATTAAAGATGTTATTGGGTCTGGTGGAAAAGTGATCAGAAATATTGTAGAGGTCTCAGGAGCAAAACTTGAAGTCAACGATGACGGTATTGTCAAAATTGCATCTAGTAATGAGGAGTCTATTAATACTGCAAAACAAATGGTTGAGGACATCGTCGCTGAGCCTGAAATAGGCAAGGTATACAATGGTAAAGTTGTAAAAATCGTTGAGTTTGGTGCCTTTGTTAACTTTATGGGTGCTCGTGATGGTTTACTGCACGTCTCACAAATCTCACAAAAAAGAGTTGAGAATGTCTCAGATGTTTTGTCAGAAGGGCAAGAGGTTCAAGTGAAAGTTTTAGATGTTGATCGAGCGGGTAAAGTTAAGCTCAGTATGAAAGAACTCTAAAAATACTTTATAGCAGCATATTCTGCTTAGGCTAATTATGCTACTTATGAAAATAAGTTCTTATAATTAAATATGATTTACCAAATTAATATGCTCTTTTTTAAGTATTCTTTATAAATTATATTAATCTTATATGAATGTTTTTATTGCAGCTCTGAAAGATGAAGTACCAAATCTAGATTATTTTCACATATCTGGTGTTGGCAAAATTAATGCAACTATTAAAGCTTGCGAATTAATTCAAAAATATAAACCAACCACAATTATTAACTATGGGACAGCTGGAGCATTGAATAATAATTTGTCCGGTTTAATAGAGTGCACAAAATTTTATCAAAGGGATATGGATTGCAGAGGCTTATTAAGCTTTAAACTGGGAGAGACACCTTTTGATGAAATTAGTGAAATTATTTTAAAGAGAGGTTTTTCTTGCGGTAGCGGAGATAACTTTGTTAATAATAAAATTGAGCTTCAAACTGATGTGGTTGATATGGAGGCTTATGCTATCGCAAAAGTATGCAAAAAAAGCAATATTAATTTTTTATGCTTTAAGTATATTTCTGACAATGCAAATGAAGATGCTAACTTAAATTGGCAAGAAAATTGCAAAAAAGGTGAGGGTTTTTTTGAGAAAATTCGAAAAAATAGAAAAATACATTTTTAAGAGTTTTTATAAATCTTGTATACTCATTCCTACATTGTTATAACCATTATCCACGTAAAGTATCTCTCCTGTAACACCTTTTGAAAGGTCGCTCATTAAGTAAACTGATGACTTCCCAATATCTTCTAACGATAATGGTTTTTTAATAGGGGAGTTTTCAATGGTATAATTATATATCTTTCTTGATTTATTAATTACAGCGCCAGCTAGAGTTCTCATTGGGCCTGCTGAAATCGCATTAACCCTTATTCCTCTGTCACCCATATCAACAGAAAGATACCTTATCGAAGTTTCTAACGCAGCCTTTGCAACGCCCATTACATTATAACTTTGCATATATCTTGTTGATCCATAATAAGTTAGTGCCATGATAGAAGCTCCGTCGTTCATCTTTGGGGAGAATAATCTTATCATCTCAGTTAAAGAGTATGCAGAAATATGTAGAGTTTTGAGAAAGTTTTCTTTGGAGGTATTTAAATATTTTCCAGACAGTTCATTTTTATCTGAATAGGCGACAGCATGAACAAAAAAATCTATATTACCATTAATTCCATCACGAACACTTTCAAGAGAGGAGGTGTCAGATACATCGCATGGCATAATTCCAAGGCAATTAATTTTCTCAGACAGGGGCTCAACTCTTTTTTTTATAGAGTCATTTTGATAAGTTAAGTACATACTTGCACCTTCATCATTTAAAGATTTTGCAATGCCCCAAGCAATAGAGTGATCATTAGCGATGCCTACAACTAATCCCTTTTTACCTTCTAAAATCTTAGTCATTATAACTAGTTAGATAGATAGAGGCATTGGTTCCACCAAAACCAAAACTATTTGATAGGATAGAATTAATTTTAACATCATTTTTATTCTCTCGAAGAATATTCATTCCTTCAGCCTTTTCATCTAGGTTTGAAATATTAGCGGACTCAACCATAAAATCATTTTCCATCATTAAAAGAGAGTAAACAGCTTCTTGTACACCAGTAGCACCTAGTGAGTGACCAGTTAAGGACTTTGTGGAACTTGTTGGAGGAACATTATCACCAAAAACCTCTCTTATACCTTTTAATTCAATCATGTCTCCCACAGGGGTGGAGGTTCCATGAGCATTAATATAATCAACGGGCCTTCCTTGAGTTGCCATATTCATACATCTCACGGCCCCTTCTCCAGAGGGTTGAACCATGTCATACCCATCTGATGTTTGACCAAAACCTTGAATTTCCGCTACAATATTTGCACCTCTTGTTTTAGCACTATCAAGACTTTCGACTACTAAAACGCCTGCACCACCTCCAATGACAAAGCCATCTCTAGAAGAGTCATACGCACGGGAGGCAACTTCGGGAGTTTCATTATATTTGCTTGAAAGCGCTCCCATAGCGTCAAATAAAATTGACATTGTCCAATGCGTTTCTTCTCCACCACCAGCAAATACAATCTCTTGTTGACCATGTCTAATAAGATCGTAGGCGTTGCCAATACAATGCAAACTTGTCGAGCATGCTGAGCTGATAGAATAATTAACACCTTTAATTTTAAATGGAGTTGCCAAGGTAGCAGAATTTCCTGATGCCATTGTTCTTGTAACCATATATGGTCCAATTTTTTTAACACCTTTTTCTCTTGCTATATCAAATGCTTGTTGTAATTGAAATGTTGACGGACCACCTGACCCCATTACTAAACCGGTATTCACGTTTGATATGAGAGTTTCATCAAGTCCTGAGTGTTCAATTGCCTCTTTCATTGCAATATAATTATAAGCAGCACCTTCACCCATAAAACGTAAGATTTTTCTATCTACATTTTCTTCAATATTTATTTTAGGTTTACCATGTACGTGACTCCTCATCCCAAGCTCTTCATATTCTTCACAATGACTGATACCAGACTTCACATCTTTTAAACTTTGCAAAACCTCTTTTTTGTTATCGCCTATACAAGAAACTATACCGTATCCTGTAATGACAACTCTTTTGTTACTCATTAAACAAACCCACTCTTAAATCATTAGCGTGATATATTATTTTTTCTTTGTGTATTATTTGTCCATCTCCATAACCAATTGATAACCCTTTTTTACTTAAAGATTTTTTTAAACTAACCTTATATTCAATTAATTCTTTATCTGGCTTTATTTCTTCTACAAATTTGATTTCCCCAACTCCTAAAGCACGACCTTTTCCAAGGTATCCAAGCCAACCTAAATAAAAACCTAACATTTGCCATAAAGCGTCAAGACCCAAACATCCTGGCATGATAGGATCGCCTAAAAAATGACACTTAAAGAACCATAAATCAGCGTTAATATCGAGTTCAGCGGTTATTTCGCCTTTTCCATGAACCCCGCCGTCTTTATTAACTCTGGTAATACGATCAAACATAAGCATGGGTGGAGCGGGTAGTTGAGCATTCCCTTCTCCAAATAAATTCCCTTTTCCACATTCAATAATCTCTTCATAACTATAACTAGATTGGGGTGTAAATGTGTTCATATTAGTGAGGACAAACTTTATTCTTCAATTGTAGTTTGTTTATGTCTGAAGTCAAAAGGTCTATCAAGCTGATCTCATTCACCAATTGAGTTTTATTTTTTGCAAGTGCAAATACAATTTTCATACAAGCAAAACTAGTAACAAAACCTGCAACTGGTCCAATCATAGCACTGTTCAAACAGCGGTGATTCTGATCAGCATAAGGAAAAAGACACTCGAAACATGACGAATTATTTTTTTGATAGTCTTGTGCAAAATAAATGCCTTCTGATGAGTTAATTGAGATAGATACAAAAGATGTATTGTTTGTCTTAGAAAATTTTGAAGAAAATATTTTATTTTGATGGCTGTCAGTGCAATCAAATATTAAATCAAATTTAATTTTTTGATTTTCTTCAGTAAAAGACTCAAAATTTATTGAATGCTCTTTTATTATAGTTGTATCATTTACATTTTTAAGTTTATGCTTTGAGATATTTGACTTTGACTTTCCAATATCATTTTGATCATAGTTTATTTGACGATGTAAATTCGACTTTTCAATTTTATCATGGTCAATAAGATGTATTTCACCAACTCCAGATCGAACTAGATATTGTGATGCAACGGTTCCCAAGGCGCCTAACCCAACTATACAAACCTTTTTCTTAGAAATATTAAGTTGACCTGCCTCATCAATACCAGGAACTAGAATTTGTCTTCCAAACTCCTCTATTAGTTTATCAGTTTGTTCCTGTTGACCCAAAACCACCACTTCCTCTCTTTGTAGCATTTAAATCGCTTACTAATTTTAAATTAACCTTTTCATATTTTGATACAACCATTTGTGCGATTCTCATTTTATTTGTAACCTCAAAAACTTTTGATCCATGATTAATTAAAATTACTTTAATTTCGCCTCTATAGTCTGAATCAATGGTACCAGGACTATTTAAAACAGTAATTGAGTTTTTTAACGCTAATCCACTTCGAGGTCTGATCTGAACCTCTAGACCATCAGGTATTTCAAAAATCAACCCCGTCCCAATTAGTTTTGTTTGTTGAGGAGCAATATCAACATTTCCATTTGGTAGGAATGCTCTAATATCCATTCCAGCGCTTGACGATGTCTCATACGCTGGAAGATCAACACTGTCATCTATTTTTTTTACTTTAATATCAACCATATTAAGCTTTAATATTTTTAAGATATTTAACAATTTTATCTGCAAAAATTGTTTTGCTAACACTGCCTATTTTTAATGAGGCACCCGATTTCCCAATCAAAATACCATTGTTATAGTTGGTATTAAAAATTTTATTTTTAGGTGTTGGATAATTTAAAACAATAAAATCACAATTTTTGCTTAATAGTTTTTTTTTTGCATTCTGCAATACATTGTCAGTTTCATAAGCAAATCCAACTGTAATCTTAGGTTTATTTTTTCCAGTCGACATTGATTTTAAAACATCAGGATTGTTAATCAGTTTCAAAGATAAACCATTATTTTTTTTTATTTTCACTTTACTATATTTTTCAACTTTATAGTCACCAACCGCTGCATTAAAAATTCCTAAATCTACTGACTTATATTTTTTTGCTTCTTTTAACATCTCTTTTGCACTGGAAGTAAAAACATACTTAACATTTTTTGAAACTATTTGTTTAACTTGTATATATCCATGTAAACAAATAATTTTATAATTAGATTTTAAAAGACTTTTTATTAAGGCCATACCTTGCCGACCCGATGACTCATTCGAGATATATCTTACCGGATCAATATACTCACGAGTAGACCCAATGGTTATTAATGCTTTTTTCACTTATTTAAGTTGATTTAGTATTTCGCCAGGGTCAACTAATCGGCCACTTCCATACTCACCACAGGCTAAAGATCCGTCATCGGGCCCAATAAACTGATGACCAATTTTCTTTAAATAGTCCACATTATTTTGAATAATCGGATTAGCCCACATTTCTTTGTTCATAGCAGGAGCAAAATATATAGGTTTGTTTGCTGCAATCATACATGTCAATACAAGATCATCACAAAAACCCTTTGCGAATTTAGAAATAATGTTAGCTGTTGCAGGGTAAACAATAATATGAGAATTATCTCGAGCTAATTTTATATGTCCAATTTTTTTTTCCATATCTAAATCAAAAAGTTCGGAATAAACTTGTTTATTACAAATTGTTTCAAGTAATAATTTAGAAATAAATTCAAATGTGTTTTTTGTTGCAATAACTTCATAGTCTATTGATTTTTTTTGGCATTCACGAATTAAATCTAAAGACTTGTAGCAGCCAACACTTCCCGTAATAATGATTAATATTTTCATTTTTTCTGCAATATATATATGTTGTTCGCCCCAGAAATGAAATCAATAGTTTTAATATGAGAAAAACCAATATTTTTCAGCTCATTCACAAGACTAATTTGAGAGGGAAAAGAGATAATACTCTCAGCTAAGTATTTATAACTGTGTCTATCATGAGCGACGATACTCCCAGTAAAAGGCAAAACATATTTTAAAAAGTTTTTATATGGTTTCTTAAGCAAATCTCTTTTTGGTATGCCAAATTCCATAATTAAAAAATAACCATTTTTTTTTAAGCATCTATAGACCTCAGTAAAGCCATCTTTTCGATTTTTAAAATTTCTCACACCGTAAGTACAAGTTATCGTTTGAAAAAAATTTTTCCTGTATGGTAGGTTTTCTGCATATCCTACTTGGTAATTAATATTTTTAGATTTATTTTTTTTTCGAGATATATTGTGCATTTCGGAGACAGGGTCTATTGCATAAAGATTTTTTGTTAAAGGAAGTAAATTGAAGATATCCCCACTACCACTTGCTATATCTAAAATTTTTTCATTAGCGTTATGTTTTGATGAGACAAGATCTACAAAATATTTTTTCCAAAGTCTATGTATGCCTAGACTCATAACATCATTCATTAAGTCATATTTTGCATGAGATACATTTTCAAAAATATCTGTAATATTATATTGATTTGAACTATTTTTAGACATCATGCCTGAATTACCTGAAGTAGAAACTACAATAAGATATTTAACCTCAAAAGTTAAAGGAAAAAAAATTATTTCTATTAGTAAGTCACAAAAAAAATTAAGAAAAAATTTAACCTTTAAAGATCTTGAGTCTATATCTCAAAGAAAAATTATAACTGTAAAACGTTTTGCAAAATATATCGTTATAAGACTAGATAATGATAATTATTTGATTGTTCATTTAGGAATGAGCGGAAGATTAAAGTTTTATTTAAACGAAAATTATAAAAAAGAGAAACATGACCATGTCATTCTTCAATTTGATAAATTTAAAATAGTCTTCAATGATCCTCGTAGGTTTGGCATGTTTTTTAGACTCGAGGATATAAAAGAGGTTGAAATTTTTTTTAAAAATTATGGCACTGATTTATTAGTTAATAAGGTTAAGAACCAAGAAATATATAATAAATTCATTAGCAAAAAAGTATCTTTGAAACAGGCGTTGCTTAATCAAAGTTTGATAGTAGGAATTGGAAATATTTATGCAAACGAGGCACTTTTTCATTCAAGATTAAGCCCTCTAAGGCTTACAAACTCTCTTAATTTAGCAGAATTGACTCAGCTAATAAGCTCTTGCAAATTCGTATTAAAGTTATCTTTGAAGAACGGTGGATCTTCTATAAACGATTACAAATCTCCAGACGGAACACTGGGAAGTTTCCAGAGTTTGTTTAAGGTTTACCAAAAGGAACATGTAATTTATAAAAAAAAATCCTATAAAATAAAAAAAATCATTCAAAATGGTCGTTCGACCTTTTTTTCACCTGCTTTACAAAAATAAAAAAATCTATATAAGTTATTAACGTTATTAAACGAACAACCTGTTAACAATATTTTTATATGCCGCAACATAAATCAGCAAAAAAAAGACTTCGTCAATCTGATAGAAAAAAAACTGTAAACAAAGCAGTAAAATCTAATGTTTCAACCCAATTGAAGGCAATTGATAAACTTATCAAAGATAAAAAAGTAGATGAATCAATGGAAAAATTAAAAATGGTTATGTCTGTTTTGCATAAGTCTACTAAGAAGAAAATTATGCACCTTAACAAAGCCTCAAGAACTATTTCCAAACTTCAAAAAGATATTTCTGCAATTTCTAAATAATTCTTTTTTTCAAGATATTTTTTTTAAAAAAAACGTTTTTTTTTATTCTTCTTTTTTAACTTTTCATGTTTAAATACGCCTTCGTTTAGAGGAAGGAATATACATAGTGGAAGACGAACTGCATCAAGGTGGCATAGATGTGCCCTGGTCCAAGATAACATCCGAATTAAAAAAGTCTCTAGACAAAGATACCTTTCAAAATTGGATAAAACCCATTTATTTTGAATCTCATATAGATACCTCTCTCACTCTTTCAGTTCCAACAAGATTTTTACGTGATTGGATAATAAAAAACTATGCCTCAGTTATCAAAAAAGCTTATATGGATCAAGGTCATAGTATTGATAAACTAGCGATACTCGTAAAAGAGAATAATGACCGGATTATTCCTGGTACAGAAGTAATCTATGAAGATAAAGATGATGATGAAGACACATATTATGATGACATCTCTGCGCCATTAGATCCAAAATTTACTTTTGATAATTTTATTGTTGGAAAGCCCAATGAGCTTGCATACGCAGCTGCACAGCGAGTCGCGCAATCAGAGGTAGTAAGTTTTAATCCATTATTTTTGTATGGAGGCGTTGGTTTAGGTAAAACACATTTAATGCATGCAGTAGCTTGGAACATAAAAAAAAGAAATCCAAAAAAAAATGTTGTTTATTTAACTGCAGAAAAATTTATGTATCAATTTATCAAAGCCCTCAGGTTTAAAAATATTATGAGCTTTAAAGAACAGTTCAGATCAGTAGATGTTCTTATGATAGATGATGTGCAATTTATTATCGGTAAAGACAATACCCAAGAAGAATTTTTCCATACTTTTAACACTTTAATTGACAAAAAAAGACAAATTATTATTTCAGCAGATAAATCACCCGCAGATCTTGACGGCTTAGAGGATAGATTAAAATCTAGATTAGGCTGGGGATTAGTTGCAGATATACACCCTTTAACCTACGAGTTACGATTAGGTATCCTTCAAGCAAAAGCTGAGCAAAAATCTTTACAGCTAAAACAAGAAGTAATGGAATTTTTAGCAAATAAAATTACCAATAATGTTAGAGAAATGGAAGGTGCCTTAAATAGATTGGCTGTTCATGCATCAATTCAAGACTCTGAAATATCTGTTGACCTTGTGAAAGATGTATTAAAAGATTTACTTAGAACTAACTCTAGAAAAATTACAATTGATGAAATCCAAAAGAAAGTTGTTGAGCATTACAATATTAAACTATCAGATATGCATTCTCCTAGAAGATCAAGATCTGTTGCGCGCCCAAGACAGGTAGCTATGTATTTAGCAAAATCAATTACAACCAGATCTTTACCTGAAATTGGTAGAAAATTTGGTGGCAGAGACCACACTACCGTTATCCATGCTATTAAAACTATTGAAGAAATTATGGTTAATGACCCTAACTTAGCAGAAGATATTGAACTTTTGACTAGAATATTGCAAACTTCCTAAATGGATTTTAGAGTTAGTCGAGAGGCTTTTTTAAGAGTTTTAACTCATGTCAGTTCAATTGTTGACAGTAGATCGACTATTCCCATTTTATCCAATATTTATATTAAATGTGACAACAACCAAATTGAAATAAGATCGACAGATATGGACATCTCTATTCGAGAGTTTGTTTCAACTGACTCTTCAAAAAATGGTGAAGCAACGGTTAACTCAAGAATACTTACTGATATAATTCGTAAAACAAAAAAAAACTCTATTGTAAAATGTAAATTAGAGGGAAACAGATTAATAATAAATTCTGATAACTCTGTTTTCGAATTAAACGCATTAACGGCAGACGAGTTCCCAAAGTTTGTACCGTTAGACCCGACAAACTCTTTCGAGCTATCTATACCTCAGATTAAAAGACTCTTTAATAAAACAAAATTTGCAATATCTGCCGAAGAGACAAGATATTATCTCAACGGTATTTACTTTCATACTGTCACCAATGGAGCAAATTCTACTTTAAGATGTGTTGCTACTGACGGTCATAGATTAGCTAAGACAGAGTTAGATCTAGCAAATGTAATTAACATATCAGGCATCATTCTCCCAAGAAAATTTATACTTCAGTTAGACCGTATGTTAGGGGACTTTGAAGGTAAGGTAAAAATAATATGCACAGATACTCAGGTAAGCATAGAAGCAGATAATTTTATAATAATAAGTAAGCTTATTGATGGAACTTTCCCAGATTACGAAAAAGTAATACCTGTATCTAATGACAAATTACTACAAGTTGAAGCAGAACCATTTTTTAATGCTATTGATAGAGTCTCAACTGTAAATCAAGACAAAACACCCACAGTTAAATTACAATTTGAAAATAATAGTATTAAGATTATGGCTACAAGCACAGACAGCAACAAAGGAGACGAAGAGGTTGCAGCAAACTATGCTGCTGAGGGTTTAGAAATACTTTTTAATTCAAAATATATTTTGGATTTACAAGATGTGATTGAAGGAGATACTATGATCTTAGAGTTACTCAACCAATCATCACCAGTCATAGTAAAGGACCCTAAAGACTCAACAAGTTTATATATTTTAATGCCAATGAGAATTTAATTGTCCCCACCACTGAAGGGTTTACAGTTATCTAACTACAGAAATTTCAGAAACAAAAAAGAAGTTTTTAAATTTGAACATACTTTGTTCAAAGGAAAGAATGCCGTTGGAAAGACCAATATTTTAGAGGCCATAAGTTTTTTATGTCCTGGCACAGGCTTTAGAAAAGATGGAATACAAAATTTTATTTTTCAAAAACAAGAAAAATTAAAGAGTTCTATTACATTTGATTTTGAGAATGAGGATTTAGAAAATCATTTGACTATTGAATTAAGTAACAAAGATGAAAGATGGTCTAAACAATATTTTTTAAATGATAAAAAAATACAACAACAAAAATTATTGGATATTTTTCAACTGTTTTGGTTTACGGAGATAGATAAGGTTTATTTTATTAAAGATACTCAATATCAAAGAAATACTATTAATCGAATTATTTGTTATTTTGAACCAAAATTATTCAGTTTATTGAATCAATACACCAAGCTAAGAAGAGAAAAGAAAAGAATATTGCAATCCTCACAGGATAATTCATGGCTAATTTCAATCGATAAACAACTTTTTGACATAGGTAAGTCTATTATTGAAATCAAAATAGAGTTTCTCAAAGAATTTCAAAATTTTTTATCAGATGAAAGCAAAAAGTTCTTTGATTTTGAAATTATTCCAAGTTTTGGCTTATTAGAAAAAGAAAACTTTTTAGAAAAATTTCAAAGAGGTCTTTCGGATGAGAGTCAATGGCCAAATGATCATAAACTTCAGTCAGATCATGATCCCAAAAAATCAATTTTTGAGATTACAAACAATCAAAAAAATATTTCTCAACTATCTTCTGCACAGTCAAAAATGTTAATTTTAAGCCTACTTCTTAGTTGTGCAAAATTTCTAAATCGTAACAGAATTACTATTTTTTTAATTGATGAAATATTTGATAACTTTGATATGGTAAATATTAATAAAGTTATTGAATACTGTGCAGAAAATAAATTTCAGACATTCTTCTCAACCACTGATAACTTCACGCTCAAAGGGAATATAGACAATTTAGAAATAAAGGAAATTTTGTAATGGCAGATCAATATACAGCATCCTCAATTAAGGTCTTAAAGGGCTTAGAGGCCGTGAGAAAAAGACCGGGAATGTATATTGGTGATACTGATGATGGCACAGGTCTGCATCATATGGTTTACGAGGTGCTTGATAATTCTATAGATGAGGCGCTTGGAGGATATTGTGACAATATTCAATTAATTATAAATAAAGATGGTTCAGCAACAATCTCTGATAATGGCAGAGGAATACCTGTAGATAAGCATAAAACTGAAAAGGTACCTGCTGCTGAAGTTATAATGACTCAATTACATGCAGGAGGTAAATTTGACCAAAATAGTTATAAAATTTCGGGAGGACTTCACGGAGTCGGTGTTTCTGTTGTAAATGCTTTATCTGAAAAACTTTCTCTAACTATCCGTAGAGGGGGAAAAATTCACACTATGGAATTTAAAGATGGAGTTACATCAAAAAAATTAACTGAGGTGGGAGTTATGAAAAAAACTGAGAGAACTGGTACCACTGTTCAATTTTGGCCATCCAAAAAAATTTTTTCTAACACAACTCTAGTACTTAAAACCTTAGAAAATAGAGTTCGTCAATTAGCTTTTCTTAATTCTAACGTCCGAGTAACTTTGGCTGACATGCGCACCCCTAAGGCAGAACCAATAGAGTTTTATTATCAAGGAGGTTTAACAGCATATGTTCAATTTCTGAATTCTAGAAAATCAACTCTAAATAAAATAATCCCATTTAATGGTGAGTCTAATGGAATTAAAGTTGAAGGGGCTTTGCAATGGAATGATGGATACAATGAAAATATGCTATGTTTCACGAACAACATACCCCAAGGAGATGGAGGAACACACCTACAAGGTTTTCGATCAGCACTTACTCGCTCACTAGTTGGATATTCAAACACCGTTGCTGTCTCAAAGAAAGGTAATATTACTATATCAGGAGATGATGCTAGAGAGGGTATGACATGTGTATTATCTGTTAAGGTTCCTGACCCTAAGTTTTCATCGCAAACAAAAGATAAATTAGTTTCATCAGAAGTTAGACCTGTTGTTGAGAAAATTATCTCAGAACAATTAAGCGCTTGGCTTGAACAAACACCAGGAGAAGCAAAAAAGTTAGTATCAAAAATTATTGAGGCCGCAAGTGCTCGAGAAGCAGCAAGAAAGGCTAGGGAGCTAACAAGAAGAAAAAATGTATTAGAGACATCATCACTTCCAGGTAAATTAGCTGACTGCCAAGAAAAAGACCCTATCAACTCAGAGCTTTTCATAGTCGAGGGTGACTCTGCTGGTGGCTCTGCTAAACAAGGTCGAGATAGAGTAACTCAAGCCATACTTCCACTTAGAGGTAAAATATTAAATGTAATTAAAGCCAATCCTCATAAAATCTTAGAAAATAACGAAATTTCTGCTCTTATCACTGCAATCGGTGCTGGATATGGAAATCCGCCCAAGGATAAAGAATATAATCCATCTGATTATTTTAACCCTGACTCAATGCGTTATCACAAGATTGTTATTATGACAGACGCCGATGTCGACGGTAGTCATATTAGAACGTTATTACTCACATTTTTTTATCAATTTATGAGAGATATCATAACCACTGGACGGTTGTATATTGCTCAACCTCCTCTTTATAAGGTTAAAAAAGGAAATGCGGAAAATTATTTATTAGATGATAAGGAACTTACAAAGTTTTTACTTCTAAATAATAAAGACGATCTTGACTTTAACATTTACAATAAAAAGAAAAAAATCCAACTAAAAGAGGAGCAGTTAAATGAATTAATTGATTTAGCCTCACGTGCAAACTCTGCTTATCAAAATTTAGATCTTACATATTTAGACACACAGTTCTTTGATCAAATCATTAATACTGGTTTATTTTTCTTGGATTTTCCTCCAAACAAAATTGAAAAGTCTCAATTTAAAACTTTTCTCTCCAATTTGAATCAGGTTTATAAATCACAAAATATTAAATTTACATTTCAAAGTATGATTAGTAATGAACTTGTTTTTTTACAAGAGAAAGAGGGTTATAATAAAATTATAAAAGTTCCCTTAGATAAATTACTACATTTAAGAGAGTTCATTTCTATAGAAAATTTAAACCTTTATAACAAAAAGGGTTTTTCAAGATCTACTGATACTTATTTTGGGATTTCTAAACTATCATCAAAAGAAAACTTTAATTGCAATGGACTTGTTGAATTTTTTAACACCCTCTTTGAGATGAGTAAAAAAGGTCAATCAATAAGTCGATACAAGGGCCTTGGTGAAATGAACCCTGAACAATTATGGGAGACAACTTTAGACCGAACAAATAGAAAGTTGCTTCAAGTTAAACTCGAAGATCAAATTAATGCCGAAAGACAACTCATCATGCTTATGGGAGATGATGTGACTGATAGGAAAAGTTTTATTCAAGAAAATTCAGTCAAAGTAGCAAACTTAGATATTTAGTTGGATAATCAAAAAAACTTCCTTTTCGTTAATTCCTCTGATTTTCTAATTATACGAGCCATTGCTTTCGGTGGTCAGGCCGCTACCTTATCAATTACACAGTATTTTTTCGAGATTTCAAAAATAGTTGCAACTGCTTCATGGATTATAGCCTTTGTCTTGATGGCTAGCATTATCTTAGGTTTTTACTTAAACAAAGGTGATAAAATTATTTCAGAAAAACAAGTCTTCATATTTTTATGTTTTGATATCATTCAAATTTCGAGTTTAATTGCTTTGAACGGGGGATACACTAATCCTTTCATTTTTATCATTTTAGCTCCTATTGCAATTGCAGCATCATACCTAGCGATAGAGAGAATAATTATTATTTTAAGTTTGGCGTTAGTTTGCTTTGCCTTAATATTTAATTTCTTTATTGCTCTTCCTCCATCCGTTCATCCCAATATTAATTTTACATATAGTCTAGCTATCATGATCTCTCTTTTTATAAGCAGCATATTTTTAGTTTTTTATCTTTATTACTTTTCTCTAAACTACAAAAGCACGCAAAAAGCATATGAATTAGCAAGCAAGCAACTTCAAAATGAAAAAGAGCTTTTAAAAGTAGGTGGGTTGGCAGCAGCAGCTGTTCATGAACTAGGGACACCATTGAATACAATAAACCTAATTGTCGGAGACTTTAATCAAGATAAAAAACTAAAAGATGATTATGGAAAAGATATTAAAACCTTATTGTTAGAATTAGATAGATGTAAGGCAATACTTAAAGAACTTTCAACTAATCCTGAGTCAACAGAACTCTCCTCTGAAATAACTAATATGTCATTAGATGCATATACACAATCTTTGTGCGAACAATTCTCAAATAATTATCGTGCAATAAATTTAGATTATAGATCGGATGAAAATTCTAAAAATATTAATATTAAAATTACACCTGAGCTTAATATTGCTATGAACAATATAATCAAAAATGCAATTAGTTTTGCATATAAAGAAATATTAATAATTTCAGAAACTTCAACAAATACATATTCTATCAAAATCCGTGATGACGGCCCAGGTTTTGATAAAAAGTTTATAGCTAATTTTGGAAAACCATTCTATTCTAGCAGGCCTGAAAAAGGGGTAAATATGGGCCTTGGGTTATTCATAACAAAACAAATGATTGAAAATCTAAATGGTGAAATATCAGTACAAAGTAATAATGGAGCAGAAGTAACTTTAACATGGCAGATTTAGAACAAAACGCAGTAACAAAAGACAAAACACTTTTTATTATTGAGGACGATAAGCCCTTTCGAGAGCGATTAACCACTTCTTTTCAACGAAAAGATTTCACAGTAACAGCAGCTGCGTCTAAAAAAGAGGCATTAGGCGTTTTATCAGGCAATAACTTTAATTACGCCATAGTTGACCTACGCTTAGGAGACGGCTCTGGACTTGATGTTATTAAGGTAATAAAAGAGCAAAACCCAGAGTGTCGGACCGTTATGTTAACTAGTTACGGCAACATAGCTACAGCAGTGTCATCTGTAAAATTAGGCGCTGATGATTACTTAACAAAACCAGCTAATATTGATGATATTGAAAAGTCACTAATGTCCTCCACAGCTACATCTCTGCCCCCACCTCCTGAAAATCCAATGTCTGCAGATAGAATTAGATGGGAACATATACAAAGAGTTTTTACTCAGTGTAACCGTAATGTTTCTGAAACAGCAAGACGATTAAAAATGCATCGAAGAACTCTTCAAAGAATTCTAAATAAGCACGCCCCTAAAGAATAGTATATACCTGCAATCTTTGTTATTCTGCCTAGATGTCTGAGTCTCGGTTAATTCTTGTGGATGGTTCAGGATATATTTTCCGAGCCTATTACGCCTTACCCCCAATGAATAATTCTAAAGGCATACCTACTAATGCTGTTTATGGATTTTGTAATATGATGCTTAGACTAATAGAAGAACACCCCAGTGACAAAATACTAATAATACTTGATGCTGGTAAGAATACTTTTCGAAACACTTTATTTCCCGACTACAAAGCGAACCGTGGAGAGGCACCTGAGGATTTAATACCCCAATTTAGTATTATTCGCGAAGCTATTGAAGCATTTGGACTCGACGTTATTGAAAAAAAAGATTTTGAGGCTGATGACGTTATTGCAAGTTATGTTAAATATGGAGAGGATAATAAAATACCCACTACTGTATTTAGTTCTGACAAAGATCTCTTTCAATTGTTATCAGCGAACAATCGCATCATGGACCCAATGAAAAATGTTGAGATTGATGAAGCAAAAGTAATGGAAAAATTTGGAGTCAGCCCAGATAGAATTACAGATGTTCAAGCTCTTATAGGAGATAGTGTTGATAATATACCGGGAGTTCCAGGAATAGGCCCTAAAACAGCCGCTAAATTAATTAATGAATTCGGCACTTTTGAGGAGCTCTTGTTAAAAAAAGATCAAATTTCAAATGTCAGAATAAAAAACCTTATTCATGATCATGAGGAGTCTGCAAAAATTAGCCATAAGCTTGTTATTTTAAAAAACAATCTTGAGTTACCCATTAAAATAGAGAAGTTAAAACAATTTGATGACTCCACAAAGTTGAATGACTTCTTTAAAAAGTACGAATTTAAATCACTTATAAGAACTAGTGCCAATGAAACAAAACCTCATGCAACCAAAAAAAATATAAATTTTAAATCATTTACTAAAACAAAAGAAATAATAGAATATCTAAATTCTCTTAAATCTGAAAAAATATTGGCTATAGACTTAGAAACTGACAGTTTAGACGTAAATACTGCAAATATTATTGGCATATCTTTATCGAATGTCGACCAAGCTTATTACTTACCGTTTAAATCCCCAGAAAATGAATTATCCAACAAAGATCAAGAAAGTGTTCTTAAAAATCTAAGTGAACTGTGTGGAGATGAATCCATATTAAAATTATTTCACAATGCAAAATATGACTCTGTAATCTTAAAACGTTTTGGTGTCAACACTGTCTCTTTCCAAGATACATTACTTATGTCTTTTTTTGTTAACAATGGTTTAACAAAACATAACTTAGAAGATTTGTATTATTACTATTTTGGAGAAGAAAAAGAAAAGTTCAAAGATGTTATAAAAAATGAGTCCAAGAGAAAATACAAAGATTTTTCTGAAGTGCCATTAGAAGCCGCTACAAATTATGCGGCTCATGATGCATATGCCACGTTCAAATTATATGAAACTCTCAATGAGCAGATAGCTGAGTCCTTAGATAGTTGGATTTATTATGATATTGATAAAAAACTAAGTTTAGTTCTCCAAGAAGTAGAGAGCAATGGTTGTAAAATAGATTTAAAATTTTTAAATAAACTAGAAAAAGATCTCAACAAAGAGATTGATAAAATTGAGCAGAAAATATTTAAGATTGCTGGTGAAGAATTCAATATTGGATCCCCAAAACAATTAACTGAAATTTTCAAGAAATTAGATATAAAAGTCACAAAGAAGACTAAGGCAGGAGACTTTCAAACAAATGTGAAAGTATTAGAGCAGTTAGAGTCTGAAGGTGTTGAGATAGCCTCACATATTTTGCAATGGAGACAATACTCCAAGCTTGTTTCTACCTACACCTCTTCGTTAGCTGATCACGCAGATAAAAAAGACAGGGTTCATAGTACATTTAATATTGCCGCAACCATAACAGGACGACTAAGTTCATCTGAACCTAATCTTCAAAACATCCCAATCAGAACTGAAATTGGAAAAAAGATAAGAACAGCCTTTATAGCTGAAAAAGATCATGAACTTTATAGTTTTGACTACTCACAAATTGAACTTCGAGTTTTATGTGAGGCTTGCGAAGATCCAAATTTATTGAAAGCTTTTCAAGAAGATCAGGACATTCATGAAAGCACAGGCCAATTAGTTTTTAATAAAAAATCAATCAATGATAACGATAGAAGGATGGCCAAGATTATTAACTTTGGAATAATATATGGTATTAGCCAATATGGACTTGCAAAACAATTAGGTGTAAGTAACGCTGAGGCAAAACTTTTCATCGATAATTATTTTCAAAAATTTCCAAATATTAATGACTTTATGAAATTAACTACAGATAAAGCAAAAAAATTAGGTTTTGTGGAAAATCTTTTTGGAAGGAAGTCTCACATAAAAGATATCAATGCTAAAAATTTTATGTTGAGATCATTTGCAGAAAGACAAGCTATCAATGCCCCAATTCAAGGCACTGCATCTGATCTTATAAAAATTGCAATGTTAGATATACATAATTACTTAAGAAAAAATAATTGTAAGTCAAAAATGACATCCCAAGTTCACGATGAACTCTTGTTTGAGATACATAAAAAAGAAAAAGATATTATTCCAGAAATAACTAATCTGATGGAAACATCACATCAAAAATATAAATTTTTTAAAACACCTATAAAAGTTGACTTTGGTGGTGGTTTAAATTGGGGCGAAGCTCATTAGAAATCATCATCGGGTTTATTAAAGGCCATCCATTTTTCTAATTCATGGTATCCACCAATTTTTTCACCATTGATAATTATCTGTGGGAAAGTCTTAGCAGTTGGAAATATTTCGAAGAATTGTTCTCTGCTATAATCTTGATTTAACATTAATATTTCAGGGTCATGAGTAGCTAAGGCTGACTTAGCCATAGTACAAAAAACACAATTATCTTTGCTATATATCTTTACTTGCACTTAGAAAGACTCATCAAATGACAAGGAGCGATCTGTTGGACGCTGATATTCAGTAACTCTTTTTTCGAAAAAATTAGTCACATTTTGAACATCCAGAGCTCTCATAAAGTCAAATGGATTTTCTGTATTAAACACTCTATCAAATCCAAAAAGATCAGCTATACGATCTGATACTGCTTCGATATACATACACATCATCTCTTTGTTCATGCCGATAAGATCAACGGGTAGCGCGTCAGTGACAAATTCTTTTTCAAATTCAACTGCTTCTCTAACAATTTCTTCAAACTCTGATTGAGTTACAGCACCTGGTATTAAATCCATTGATTTAATATCTTCATCTGACAATGTACCCTTATTAAACTTTTCTCTTAATGTTTTAAACATTAAAGCAGAGAAACTAAAATGCATTCCCTCATCTCTTGCAATCCAATCATTAGAAAGTGCTAGGCCTGGAAGCAGACCTCTTTTTCTAAAGTAATAAATGGCACAAAAAGATCCTGCAAAAAATAACCCCTCTACCAAACCAAAAGCTATTAATCGCATAAGTAAACTTTGATTTCCATTGAGCCACTTTGAAACCCACTGTGCTTTTTTATTAATACAGGGAACATTTTGAATTGCAGAGAACAACTTATCTTTTTCTGATGGGTCCTCGACATAGGCTTCTATTTGTAAACCATACATTTCAGCATGAATGGATTCATTTAGCATCTGCATGGTAATAAATAATCGAGACTCAGGAATTAAAATTTCATTATAAAATCTTGAAGCTAGGTTCTCGTTTATCATAGCCTCTGAATTTGCAAAGAATGCAAGCACATGTTTAATAAAGTGTATTTCTCCCTCACCCAGTGTTTTTAGATCTCTTAAATCATCTTGGAGTGAAACTTCTTCGGGTGTCCAAAACGCTTGTACGTGCTGTTTATAACGATCGAAAATTTCTTGGTGTTGAATAGGGAAAATTGATTTGCATCCTTTAGATATCATGACTTGCTCCTTATAATAAATTGATAAAACATCTTATGCACTACATGTTACGCAATCTTCTGGTTCATTAGATTGCGCCTCTTTAACATAAGACTCTTTTGCTTTTTTTTCAGAGGACACGGTTACTTTAACTGCGTCTACAGCTGATCGGCTTCTCAGGTAATACATGCCTGTTTTTAAGCCTTTTTTCCATGCATACATATGCATAGAGTTCACTTTTCCAAAAGTAGGGGTTGCCAACCATAAGTTCATGGATTGAGTTTGATCGATAAATGGTGCTCTGTCCGCTGCCATATCAATGACTGTTTTTTGAGATGTTTCCCAAACAGTCTTGTAAACATCTTTAAGGTCTTCAGGGAATCCCTCAATATTCTGAACAGAGCCATTTTCTAATATAATTTGATCGCGTAATTCCTTACTCCAAAGGTTCCTCTTCATCAATTCTTTTACAAGGTGACGATTTACTAATAAGAATTCTCCAGAGAGAGTTTGTCTTTTATAAATATTTGATGTTTGCACTTGAAAGGTTTCTGTATTCCCCAAGATGATACCAGTTGAAGCTGTCGGCATACATGCTGTGGTCAGGGAATTACGTACCCCGTGTTTTTGAATCTTCTCCATTAGGCCTTTCCAGTCCCACATACTTGATGGTTTAGCGCCCCACAGATCGAATTGAAATTGCCCTTCAGAAAGAGGAGAACCCTTGAAAGTAGAATAGGGGCCTTTGTCAGCAGCAAGCTCCATTGATGCTTCTAAGGCACCAAAGTAGACTGTTTCAAATATTTGCTTATTAATAATTTGTGCTTGAACAGAGTCATATGCAATATTCATTTTGAAATAAACATCAGCCAGACCTTGTATGCCAAGGCCAATAGGTCGATGACGACTATTTGAGTTCTCTGTCTTATCTGTAGGGTAAAAGTTTATATCTATAACCTGATCTAAGTTTTTTGTAGCTAGTTTTGCGACTTGGTATAAGTTTTGGTAATCAAATTTACTTTCATCTGTAACAAACTTTGGTAATGCAATTGATGCTAAGTTACAAACAGCTGTCTCATCTTTTTCAGAGTATTCAACTATTTCAGCACACAGATTAGATGATTTAATTACCCCAATATTCTTTTGGTTAGATTTTTTATTTACAGCATCTTTGTAAAGCATATACGGCTGACCAGTTTCAATTTGTGCTTCAATGATCTTTGACATCAAGGCTCTTGCCTTAATTCTTTTAAGATCAGGCATTTCATTTTCGTATTTGGTGTATAGTTCTACAAATTCTTTCCCATAGTTGTCAGATAATCCAGGACACTCATGTTCACTCATTAATGTCCAATCTGCATCCTCTTCAACTCTTTCCATAAATAAATCTGGTATCCAAAGAGCATAAAACAAATCTCTAGCTCTGAATTCTTCAGCACCTGTGTTTTTTCTAAGTTCTAAAAATGACTCAATATCAGCATGCCATGGCTCTAAATAGACTGCAAAAGAGCCCTTTCTCTTGCCACCACCTTGGTCAACAGATCTTGCGGTTTCATTAAAAATTTTAAGAAATGGAATTAATCCATTCGACTTACCATTTGTTGATTTAATACGACTTCCACCACCCCTAATGTTATGGGCGTGAAGTCCAATACCACCTGCTGTTTTGGAAATCAAAGCACAGTCTTTCACTGTATTAAAAATCCCTTCAATAGAATCGTCTTCCATTCCAATTAAAAAGCAAGATGATAACTGTTGCATTTTCAATCCACTATTGAAAAGAGTAGGCGTTGCATGTGTGTAAAAACCTTGGGATAAACTGTCATATGTTTTTTTCACCTGATAAAAATCAAACTTATCACCCGAAACACACAGAGCTACTCTCATCCATAAATCTTGAGGTCTTTCTGCAGTTTTGTTATTTGATTGGAGAAGATAAGCTCTAAATAAAGTTGTTAATGCAAAATAGTCAAAATAATAATCTCGATCATAATCGATAATTTTTTCTATTTCTTCAGCATTAGCTTTTACCTTTTCATAATACTCATCGCGTAACAAACCATCTTCGTAAAGATTTTTTGTTGCAATAATAAAACCAGGTGTTTCTTTGTGTAATGCGTTAGCTTTAATTCTTCCAGCCAAATAAGAATAGTCAGGATGTTCCACTGTCAAAGCAGCAGCTGTCTCAGCTAAGTAAGTATCAATTTCGTTTGTTGTGATACCATCGTATAAACCTTGGATAGCTTTTTGTGCAATCGTAATAGAGTCAATCTCTAATCCATTTGATAAAATAGATATACGGTTTGTAATTTTTTCTAAAGAGATGTCTTCTTTGTTACCATCCCTTTTGGTAACTGCCATTGTTGAAACTTTGGCACCTATTTGTTCATTAAGTTGAGCAGTTTTATAACGTTGGTTAGCTCTTTGCTCTCTATAAAGAACATAAGCACGGGCAACTTTGTGATACTCGCCTCTCATTAATGCTAATTCAACTTGATCTTGGATATCTTCAATATGAATCATATCACCGTTAGCAATACGTCTTGTTAGAGCTGCTGTTACAGTTTCAGTAAGATCAGAAACACTTTTATCAATTTGCTTACTGTCTCGAAGGTCGGTTTGTGCTAAAAAAGCTTTTCTAATTGCATTAGCGATTTTATCTGACTTAAAGGGTGTAATGGAACCGTCTCGTCTAACAACACTCAAACTTAATAAGTTTATTTCTTCATTTTGCTTATTGATTACGGTGTTTTTTGTTGAAATTTCTAATGATTCTGCGTTATTTGTTTCCATTCTACCTACCAAGTTTACGTGTATAAATGCGTATAAGCACTAGATGTAGTGTTTATTGCCTAGTGACTATACAATTTATAGATAATCATAGTCAAATCATTTTGTATTTAATTCTGAAAACCTAATAAATTCAATTAGAAATTGGAGATTCAATTAACAATTAAATCAGAAATATTCACAGGTTTTTATAAAAGTTTTCTTGGCATACGAATATGTTAAAAGAAGATCTAATCCTTAAGTAGTTTAGCCACTTTTTAAATAATTGATTCGAGCATTTATTTAACTTTAAATTAAAAGTTTTATGTACAACTTTCATAGCAAAATAGGCATTTTTTAATAGACCTCAAAGCAAAATTCCTTAATTTCATCTAGTGAAAAAAATTCTTGGAGTAGGAACCGCTTTGGTTGATGTCATTTGCCAGGTGGAAGACAATATAATCAGTGACTTAAATTTGTCTAAGGGCTCTATGACTTTAATCGAAGAGTCTCAAATCCAAAACATAAGATCAAATTTTACCAATCCTTTAATCACCTCAGGTGGATCTGTCTGCAATACAGTTCATGAACTAAATTTTGGTTCCCATGAGGCTAGTTTTTATGGAAAGGTGAGCGATGATGAATATGGAAATGCATTTATACAAGATTTGGAAAAAGCAAATATCTCATTCAAAGGAGTTTCAAGAAAAAGTGACTTACCTACCGGATGTTGTAACATATTAGTATCACCTGATGGTGAAAGAACTATGGCAACACACATTGGTATTGGATCTCAGTTGCAACCTGATGAGGTTAGCGAAAATATTCTCGACAATATTGACCACATGTATATGGAGTCATATCTTTGGGATCATGAATTAACAAAAAAAACTTTAAAAAAATTTGGAGATATAGCCAAATCTAAAAATACAGAAATTTCATTATCTCTTTCAGATCCTTTTTGTGTTGATCGACATAGAGATGAATTAAACAATTTTATAAAAGAGAATGTAAATTTGGTCTTTTGTAACTTCGATGAGGCTAAAATGTTTTCACAATCTGAAACTATGGCAGATGTGAGTTCATTTTTTAACGATTACGGAAAAAAAATTGTCATGACTTCAGGAGCCGAGGGAGCTTATTTTTTTTATAATGATGATGTGAGTCATCAACCCTCTAAAAAAATAGAAAATGTAATTGATACTACAGGTGCAGGAGATAATTTTGCTGCAGGTTTTTTAGATTTCTATTTGTCAGGAAAGTCTGTCGATGAAGCTTTGATTAACGGAAACACAAGGGCTGTTGAAGTCATTCAGCAGTTAGGACCAAGGATAAAAAGAGCTTGATAACACTAAATAAATCATATTTTATTTTAAATAGTCTATCTAAAAGGAGGGTTATGTGGATTACAAAGTAAAAGATATTTCTGAACATGGTTTCGGAAGACAAGAAATCGAAATTGCAGAAACTGAAATGCCAGGATTAATGGCCATAAGAGAACAATATGGTAAATCAAAGCCATTAGCTGGGGCAAATATTATGGGATGTCTTCACATGACCATACAAACAGCAGTTTTAATTGAAACACTCGTCGAACTTGGAGCTAAGTGTCGATGGAGCTCGTGTAATATTTATTCAACCCAAGATCACGCAGCTGCAGCAGTAGCTCAAAGTGGTACTCCTGTATTTGCTTGGAAGGGAATGAATGAGGAAGAGTTTTGGTGGTGCATAGACCAAACTATTGAAGCTGAAGGATGGGAACCAAATATGATTCTTGATGATGGGGGAGATCTGACTCTTCGCATGCATGAGAAATATCCCGAACTTCTTAAAAATGTTAAAGGACTTTCAGAAGAAACTACAACTGGTGTTCTTCGTTTAGAACAAATGGCATCTAAAGGAACTCTCCAAGTACCTGCTATAAACGTTAATGACTCTGTCACAAAAAGTAAATTTGATAATTTATATGGTTGTAAGGAGAGTTTGGTTGATGGTATCCGAAGAGGAACAGATGTTATGATGGCTGGTAAGGTTGCAGTCGTTGCAGGATATGGAGATGTTGGAAAAGGTAGCGCAGCATCTCTAAGAGGAGCCGGTGCTAGAGTTCAAGTAACTGAGGTTGATCCTATTTGTGCCCTACAGGCTGCAATGGAGGGGTATGAAGTCGTCACTATGGATGATGCTTGTAAGTATGCCGATATATTCGTAACTGCAACAGGTAACAAAGATATTATCACACAAGATCATATGAGAGAAATGAAAGACCGTGCCATTGTTTGTAATATTGGTCACTTTGACAATGAAATACAAATAGATGATTTACAAAACTACAAATGGGAAGAGATTAAACCTCAGGTTGATCAGGTAACATTCCCGGATGGCAAAAAACTCATTATTCTTTCAAAAGGAAGATTAGTGAACCTAGGTAATGCAACTGGACACCCAAGTTTTGTTATGAGCGCATCATTTTCTAATCAGGTTTTAGCTCAAATAGAGTTATGGGAAAACTACAAAAACTATGAAAATAAAGTTTATGTTCTCCCCAAAAAATTAGACGAAATGGTTGCTATGTTTCATTTAGAAAAAGTTGGAGCAAAATTGACCCAAATGTCAAAAGATCAAAGTGATTATTTGGGTATCGAAAATCAAGGACCATTTAAGAAAGATACATATAGATATTAGCCATGAGAAAAGATTTTATTTTTACATCCGAGTCAGTATCTGAGGGTCACCCAGATAAAGTCTCTGATCGGATTTCAGATGCAGTAGTTGACCATTTTATTGCAAAAGATCCATATGCAAGAGTAGCTTGCGAAACACTCACTACGACCAATAAGGTTGTTTTATCAGGTGAAATTCGAGGCCCAGTTCAAGAAGACAAAGATGAAATAATCTCGAAAGTTAGAAATTGCATTAAAGATATAGGTTATGAACAAGACGGATTTCATTGGCAAACCGCAGATGTTCAGTATCTACTTCATGGACAATCAGCAGATATTGCAATGGGTGTAGACTCATCATCTGACAAAGATGAAGGCGCTGGTGATCAGGGAATAATGTTCGGGTATGCTTGTACAGAAACACCAGAGTTAATGCCTGCCCCGATTTACTATTCTCACAAAATTTTAGAGCTAATGGCTAAGGGAAGAAAAGATGGCAGCATGAAGGGATTGGAGCCTGACTCTAAGAGTCAAGTAACTCTTAAATATGTTGATGGTAAACCTAATGCTGTAACATCAGTTGTGATATCAACTCAACACGCTGATGGACTTTCTCCTAGTGATGTCAAAGAAATTGTAAATCCAGCTTTAAAACAATCAATACCTGAAGAGCTTCTAAAAAATTTTGATGATAGTGAATATTACGTAAATCCGACTGGTAACTTTGTAATAGGTGGACCAGATGGAGATACAGGCCTTACTGGGAGAAAAATCATTGTTGATACATATGGTGGTGCGGCACCACACGGTGGAGGGGCTTTTTCTGGAAAAGACCCAACAAAGGTTGATCGCTCTGCTGCATATGCATCTAGATACCTTGCAAAAAATATTGTTGCCGCAGGTTTATGTGATCAATGCACAATTCAATTGTCATACGCAATCGGAGTGGCTAAGCCTTTGTCAATTTATGTTAACACGCAAGGCACAAATAAAATAGATGAAGCCAAAATTGAGGCAGCAATACCTGAGATTATGAACTTATCGCCAAGAGGAATTAGAGAGAAACTGCAGTTAAATAAACCGATTTACGAACAAACATCAGCTTATGGTCACTTTGGCAGAACTCATGATAGCTCTACTGGTGCTTTTTCATGGGAGAGTTTAGATTTAGTCTCTGATTTTAAATCCCTTGCTTAGTTGAGTTTAAATTTTTCTATCTCACAAGAGAAACAACTTGATGAAATTGTAAAAAAATTAATTAAATCTATTTCTGCGCATCAAATATTTTTTTTCGAAGGAGAGGTGGGATCAGGCAAAACAACTCTTATTAGGTATCTATTAGAAGGCATTGCAAAACTTGAGAAAAAAAAACTATTTTTTCAAGGAAGCCCGACTTACCAACGGGAGCACATTTATAATTTTAAAAAATATGATGTTGTACATTTCGATTTTTATCAAGTTGATAATTCCTCGATAGATATTGATGAATATCTTTTGAATAATTGTATTTTTATTGAATGGCCTCTAGAAGCTTTAAAAACCAAATATTTCGATGAGGCCTTATTTATCAAAATTGATTTGAAAAATAAAATTAGGGAAATTAAAATTCAATCTCGTAACAACAAATGGCTCCAGAAAATAAATTAAATTTAATAAAAATAAAAAAACATCTTTCAAGTAAGAATTTTAAAGTTGGAGGTTTTATTAATTTTGAGTCTGATGCTTCAGATAAAGTATTTAAACTTTGTAAAACTGCAAATAAAAAACTTTTATTACTATCATTTCAAAACAAACCTAATGATTTTAAAAAATATGTAAAAGCCACGGAGGTATTAATAAAACAAAATGTAAATACCCCTAGTATTATAGATCTTAGCCGTAGTCATAAATTTGTAATAATGGATTATTTTCCAACTACGAATGCAGCAAGATATTTTAAAAAAAATTATATGAAGCAAATACTTCCTCTAGCAACTCAAGCTATTATAAATTTACAAAATACTAAAAAAAAAATATCCGATATTAAAACAAAACCTCTCTCAAATTTACTAAATGATGCCGTCAGGGGCATTAGAAAATATATTCAACATTATGACCATAAGATTGAAATTGGTTTTTATTTAAATAAACTGATTGTATTTTCATTAAAGAAAAATACTGAAAAACAACAAAAATATAAACCAGTTCTTACACATGGAGACTTTTTCTTAGAAAATCTTATTTACTATAAGCGTCTCTTATATGTCATTGATCATCAAGACTTACATTACAATCATCCTCATTTAGACATAGCATCATTAATTTTTGATTCACGAAGGTCTTACTCACAAATTACAGAAGAAAGATTGATGAGAATTTATGCAAAAAAACAGAATATAAACTTAAAAGAGTTCAAAGAGAGCATTCATCTTGTAAGTTTATTAAGAAATTTAAGAATTTTAGGAAACTGGGTACAACTATTTGATACTGGAAAGCCTAAGTATTTAAAAAAATATAGAACAGAAACTTGGAAGCAGATTTTTAAACATGTTGAATATTTACGTTTTTGGGACTTAAGAGAAATTTTTATATATATTTATAAAAAAACTAAATAAGTGAATATTTTAGTATTAGCTGCTGGTTATGGAAACCGAATGGATGATTTAACAAAAAATATTCCTAAACCTATGCTCAAGATAAACCAGAAAATGCTTATTGATTATGCAATAGAAATAGCACAAAAAATTTCTCATCAAAGAATTTTTGTTAATACACATTATCAAAACCAAATCTTAGAAAGTTACATCAAAGAAAATTACATAGATATTTTTATATCTCATGAACCCAACATTCTAGGAACAGGGGGCGCTATAAAAAAAATACAAAATGATGATTTATTAGTTTTCAATACTGATAATTTATGGCAAGAGACTTTTGTAAATGAAATAAAAGAATCCATAAATTTTTTTAATGAAAATGAGCATGTTGAAAATCTACTACTTGTAAATTCAAGTAGTGAAATCTTTGATTTAGATATGAAAAATAAAAATATTATCAATTTTCCATCAATCAATCACAACACACGATTTCAGGGATGTCACTTAATCAGAAATAAATCTCTTAATCATTATCCTGATATTTTTAACATCCAAGATTATTGGATTAATTGCTCTATTGAAGGAAAATTATATGGATATGAAACTTTTAGTGTTAATCCACATGTGGGAACAAAAGAATTATATTTGAAAAACCAATAATAATTCCCATATATAAACTATGTTAGTTGAACAAATTGATGATGGTAACTTTCAAGAGAAGGTTATGGAATATTCAAAAAATACACCTGTTTTAGTGGATTTTTGGGCTGAATGGTGTGGCCCTTGTAAGGCAATAGCTCCCATGTTAGATAATATTGCCATAGAGATGGGAGATAAAATTTCGATCAAAAAAATTAATATTGATGAAAACCCTCAAGCACCAGCAAATTTTAGTATAAGAAGTATTCCAACAATGATTTTATTCAAAGACGGTTCTATAGTTGATACTAAAATCGGCTTAGGTTCAGAGGCTGATTTAAAAAACTGGATATCTAGTAAAATTTAAAAATTTTCTTTAGAAAATAACCTTTAGTTTGATTGTTCATAAGGAAATGAACTCAACTGTTCAAGCCCATCTTTAGTTACCAAGAATTGATCCTCAAGTTTTATACCTTCTTTTCCGCCAACCTCTCCAATATAACTCTCAACACAAATAGTCATATTTTCTTCAAAATGGGCAGAGTAATCAGAGTTACTAAAATCTTTATTGGGGTAGGCAACAAAAGGCCACTCGTCACATAATCCCACGCCATGGATAATACAAGGATAATGATTGTCATAACAATTATCAGGTAACTTCCAAGATTGTTCTGCAAATTCTCGAAAGTTTAAACCAGCTTTAATCAAAGACTTGTTGTGGTTAATATGTTCCAAGGCTAAATCATAAAGCCTTCTTTGTTCATCATTAAACTTATTTCCCTCAACAAAGGTTCGAGAGATATCAGCACAATAACCATAGGGCCCAACCATATCAGTATCAAAAGCTACTACATCACCTGCTTCAATCACACGATTACTACATTCTTGAAGCCATGGATTTGTTCTTGGGCCAGATACTAATAGACGAGTCTCGAACCACTCACCCCCATTTTCAATATTAACCTTATGCATATATGACCAGAGTTCTTCCTCCGTCATTCCAGCATGTAATTTTTCTTTCATCAGCCACATTCCTTTTTCAGCTGTTTCAATAGAGGCCTTCATGCATACTAACTCATCTTCTGATTTAATTGATCTGGCGGTTTCAACTATCTTTTGAGCATTTAATATTTCAACATCAAACTGTTTGAGAAGCATTTGAATTCCAACAGGGTCAGATACATCTATGGCTAGCCTGTTGTTATCAGGCGAATGTTCACGCATTAAATCTTGAACAATGCTAGCCCATTGTTTTGCATTTTTATCTACAAAATTATTTGCAGAAAAAAAATCCCAACTTACTACTTCTCTTATTTCGTCAATTGTACAAAGGTGATTAGAAAGGTGTTCACTTTTAGGATAATCAAATAAAACTACTTTATTGTCTGCAGAAATAAACACAAAACGAACAAGTTCATGCATTGTAAATAAGCTCATATTTCTGCTATCAGTTGCATATCTAATATTAATGGGATCAAATAAAATGCACGCTCCCAAATTATTTAAACGTAATTGTTCTTGCACCCTGTTTAATCGGTACATTCTTAGACGTTCAAAATCTATCTTATCTTCATAGAGTCGAGGCTTATAGATTTGATTTTGATAATTTTGATTGATGGAGTCGAGAAACTTTGGCCCAATTTTTCGATCTGCGAATTTGCTGGAAAAATTACTCATTTATAAACATTAATTTATTTTATTTTTTTTCAAACCTAATCATATTATCTTTAAAGTTTAAAGAGAGTTTTTTTGCACTGCTGCTGATTTTATCCAAAAATTTAACATTTATATTAATTTTATTTTGCTCATTTTCTGATATTTGACCTACATAAGTAATGGCATTCCAGAGTCCTAGTGAATTCATGGGAGAAAATTTTCTTTTTGAAGAAAGAGATATATTTAGGAAAGAGAAAAGGAAACTCGATACATTTACTTTGTATTTTTTTGAAAATTCAGGAATATTTTGCGAGATAGTTTTTATAAAAGTTTTTGGGTCATTAAATTGAAATGGATTAATTTTAGGAAAAAATTGTTTTAATATTTTTTTCGTAAAATCATTTCCTGATGAGTAGATAAAAAATAGTTGCCCTTTAAAATCTAACATCCTTATCAATGGTAATAACACCAGATTCAAAGTTCTTTGATAGGGCGATCTCAATCGAAAGGCTTGTGAGGCTATAATAAAATCATAAACCTTGGGGACATCAGTTAATTTTTTAGGAATTAAATGAATTAAAGGAATTTTTTGATCTTTTCTATAAATAACCATAAAGCTTTTATGTTTGGGTCGTAATATTGTAGAAGATGTAACTTCTTTTATTTCCCAATTCTTTTTAATTACATCACTCATACTCATAAGTTGTTGATTAAAACTAAAACTAGAGTTTCCTGAAAGTTCTTTTTTTATAAGCTTGCAATCTTTAAACTCTTTCTTATGAATATCTTTGTAAGAGGCATTTGTAATACAAAAAACTAAATTTTTATGTTCATAGAACCGATAACCTAAAAAAGCTAGTAAACTATTGATATCATCAATGCTTATTTCTTTTCCTACAACAATAATAGGGTCCTCGGGAAATTTCTCATGAGTAGCAGATAAAAGTGTAGAGATTACACTCCCGTCACCAGTTCCGGCGTCAAAAATTCTAAAAGCATCTTTAGTTATCTTTGATTTTTTTATGTATTTAGCGAGTTCAAAAGCAATTTTACTTTTTTCATTTGTTGAATTGACAAAAGATAAATATTTATCCCTCGAGTCGAAAAAATCTGCTTTTTTTGCCCCCACTTTTACTCTCCTAAACCTTTAATATCCTATCTTTTTTTAAACTAGAAATGGGTTTATTTCCATAATAGAGTTTTATGCATTATGAGGAGAGGTTTATGGATTTAATTCAAAGATTAGACAAGGGCCCAGTTTTGTGTGCTGAGGGTTATTTATTTGAAATGGAAAAAAGGGGCTATTTACAGGCAGGCGCCTTCGTACCAGAAGTAGTTTTAGAGCATCCAGAAGTGGTCACCCAGCTTCATCGAGAATTTATTAGAGCAGGCAGTGATGTTGTTCAAGCGTTCACATATTACGGTCATCGTGAAAAACTTCGATTGATAGGTAAAGAGGAATTACTTGAACCACTTCAATTAAATGCTTTAAAAATTGCAAAAGATGCTGCAAATGAATTTCCTGATTTAGATTTAATGATCGCAGGAGATGTTGCGAACACGAATATATATGATCCTAATAATAAATCCTCATTAGTTGAAGTAGAGAGGATGTATGAAGAACAGATTGGCTGGGCAAAGGATGCAGGCGTGGACTTTGTTGTAGCTGAAACAATTCAATGGACTGGGGAAGCGTTGATTGCTCTTAAAAAAATAAAAGAGGCAGGCTTAATAGCAGTGGTAAATTTAGCTATACCAGCAAATGACCTTACAAGGGATAATGATACCCCGGAGGATGCCTGTAAAAAGTTTGAAGATAATGGTGCTGAGGTTGTGGGCTTAAATTGTTTTAGAGGACCTATCCATACAATGAAACATTTAATTAAAATTCGTGAAAAAGTATCTTGTCATGTTGCAGGGTTGCCTGTTCCCGTCAGAACTACAGATAAATTTCCCGTTTGGTTTTCTTTGCCAGACGAGGGCTGTGATTGTATTCCTAATAACAGACCGTTCCCTGTGGGTATTGATAATCTTTATTGTAATCGATATGAAATGGCTGAGTTTGCCAAAGATTGTCAAAGTAAAAATATTAATTTTATTGGAGTATGCTGTGGGGCAGCCCCACACCATGTAAGAGAAATGGCTGTGGCTTTAGGTCGTAAACCTATCTCCTACAAATACTATCCTGACATGAGCAAACATTTTATCTTAGGCACAGATAAAACTTTAAGTAGCATTAATACCAAGCATCAAGATAAATATAAAGCTGAAGAGAAGTGGTTACCTAAAGGGTAGTAACTATTTAGAGTACTTTGACTGCTTACTCATCTAGCAAATTTCCATTGGAAATTGGGGAAAATGGCTGGTTAAAAACAAGTGACAGCCGATATTTTGCTCCCATTCTTGATCGAGATCACACCTGTGACTGGCTTGTTATTGGTAGTGGTTTTACAGGCATATCTGCAGCAAAAAGACTAACGGAGCTTCGTAGTGGCGACAAAATAATTCTCATTGATGCAATTGGTATTGGTGAAGGAGCTGCTGGCCAGAATAGTGGTTTCATGATCGATGTTCCTCATAACATAAATGCAAAAGGTGACTATTTAAGTTCAATTAAAAAAGATAAAGATACAATTTCTCTTCATCGAGAGGCTATAGAATTTTCATCACAAATGGTTGAAGAGTTTGATATTCCCCAAAGTGTATACAATAAGATAGGTAAGCTAAATGGTGCAGCAACACCCAAAGGCATTTCTTTCAATAAAGATTATAAAAAACAATTAGAGGCGTTAGGAGAGGACTATCAGTCTTTAGATTCCAAACAGATGTCTGAAATCACTGGTTCCAATTATTATCAACATGGAATTTATACCCCTGGAACAATTTTAATTCAGCCTGCAGAGTATATAAAAAGAATAGCAGAGAGACTTAATGATAAAATTAAAGTTTTTCAAAATAGCCCTATAAAAAAAATTGAAAAAAAAAATAATAATTGGGATGCCTATACCCCACAAGGAAAAATAGTTACTAAAAATATTATTTTTGCAGTGAATGGGCATATTACTAATTTTGGATTTTACAAAAATCAACTCATTCATATTTTTACCTATTCCTCTCTTACTAAAAAATTTGATGATGGTATTTTAAAAAGTGATCCTTCATGGGGTTTGACTTCCTCAAATCCTATAGGCACCACTGTCAGAAAAATAAAGGTCAATGAAAATCAATCTAGGCTTCTCATTAGGAATACTTGGAGGTGTCGTCAAAGTCTCGAGTCACTTAATTCTGATTTTGAAAATTCTTGTCAAAAACACCGAAAAAGTTTTTTAGCACGCTTTCCTAACTTAAATCAAATACCTTTTGAGTTTAGTTGGGGAGGTCGAGTTTGTCTTTCTTTAAACGGTGCTCCTGCTTTTGGTGAGCTAGATGAAAATCTCTTTTCTGCTTGCTGTTCAAATGGATTGGGAACAGTTAAAGGAACTTTGGCAGGAAAACTAATAATTGATAAGGCATGTAAATCAAATTCATCTCAACTTGATAAGTATGAAAATATTGAAAAACCTAGTCCTTTGCCGCCTAATTTTTTTACCCAAATAGGGGCTAACTTAAGAATTAAATCTCGAGAAATGACAGCAGGCAAGGATTTATAAAAGAAATGATAACCAATTATGATACATTGGATAATCTAAACAAGGAGATTATGGGAAAGTGACTGTTTTAAAAGGTATCTACGGAGCTATGTGTACCCCATTCCAAGATAGTGGAGAGGGAATTGATCTAAAGCGTTACCACTCTCATATTGATGACTTATTAGAAGCTGGTGTACATGGTTTAGTTTTATGTTCTGGCACCGGTGAATACGCTTATCTAACAGCTGATGAGAAACAAACTTTAATTACAGAGGGTGTTAAACATATCAATGGCAGGTGCCCTACAATAGCACAAACTACTGCACTCAGTACTAATGAGTGTATCAACAAAGCAAGGGCCGCAGAAGATGCAGGTGCAACTGCAATTATGGTTATGCCACCTTTTCTAGAACCGCCCTCAGAACGTGGAGTTATTTATCACTATGAGGCTATAGCAAAAGCAGTGAGAATTCCTGTCGTAATGTATAATGTTCCACAGCAAGCCGCACCCCTCTCCCAAGACACTTATCGTAAATTATTAGCAATAGAAAATTTAGATTATATTAAAGACAGTTCAGGAGACTTTTTAAATTTGCAAAAATTTATCAAGACGGGAGGAAGAGTTTTCTGTGGTATAGACTCCTTTGCCCCATTTGCATTAATGAGTGGATGTACAGGGATGATTTGGGGAGCTGTAAATTTTATGCCTCATGAATGTGTTAAACTATTTAATTTAATTGAAGAAAAAAAATATCAAGAAGCTATGGATCTATGGAAATTGATGGAGCCCGTCTGCTTATGGTTGGGAGGAAATAGACACGACGTTGACTACCTTACAGGGATTAAAGCGGCGGCGAATTTATCAGGTAGAGAAATGGGCCCGCCCCGAAAACCCCTACCAAATGTAGCAGCACCTGCACGCCATGATTTAAGAATTGCCATGTCAAAACTACCAATCAACCATACTACTAACAATAGATTGGTTTGGAGAGATTGGCAGGAAGAGAAAGACTGGTTAATCCAGTCTTCAATTAAAAGGAATTAATTAAGGAGCTATTAATGTCTAAAACAGTTGATTTTTCAACACAATTGATCATAGGAGGTAGACCTCTTCCTGGATCTGAGGGCAAAACATTTGAAACTATTAACCCTTCTAACGGAAAGGTTTTAGCAAGTATCGCTGAGGCTTCAGGTGAAGATGTTAATAAAGCTGTATCCGCAGCAAGAAAAGCTTTTGAGGATGGTCCTTGGTCTAAGATGGCACCTGCTGAGAGAAAAAAAGTTTTATTGAGATTTGCAACAGTCATAGAGGCTCACTCAGAGGAGCTAGCGATGATGGAAGCTATGGAAGCAGGCAAACCAATAACTGATTGTTTAGAAATAGATATGCCAGAAACAGTTAATACTATTCGCTGGCACGCCGAAGCCATTGATAAGCTCTATGATCAAATTTCTCCAAGTGACCCAAGTATCCTCTCGATGATTGTCAGAGAGCCGATGGGTGTTGTCGCGGCTATTCTACCTTGGAATTTTCCCGCAATGATGGCTGCTTGGAAGCTCGGTCCCATTCTTGCAACAGGAAATACTGTGATTTTGAAACCTGCTGAACAAACCTCTCTTTCAACAATTCGAATTGGAGAGCTTGCTGCAGAGGCTGGCATTCCCGATGGTGTTATAAATGTTGTTTGTGGTTTTGGTGAGACCGTGGGAAAAGCGCTAGGTGAACATACTGATGTTGATTGTGTAGCTTTTACTGGATCTACTGAAACCGGTCGAATGTTTCTTCGTTACTCTGCTGATACTAATCTTAAAAAAGTTTTACTAGAGTGTGGTGGGAAAAATCCTTTTATTGTAATGGGTGACACTGAGGATTTAGATACAGCAGCTGATCATGCCACTAATTCTATATTCTGGAATATGGGAGAAAACTGTTCTTCAAATTCTCGTTTACTTGTCCATCAATCAATCAAAGATGAACTACTTGAATTAATTGTCGAGAAATCTAAAGAGTGGGTAGTGGGAGATCCTTTAGATGCTACAACTAAAATTGGCCCAATGATTGAACAAGCACATCTAGACAAGGTTATGGGCTTCATTGATCAAGCTAACCAGGATAAAAATAAATTAGTTATTGGAGGCAAAAGAACCAGAGAAGATACAGGTGGATATTTTGTTCAGCCAACCATATTTGATAACGTTAAGCCTGAAAATACTCTATTTTCTGAAGAAGTTTTTGGCCCTGTCTTAGGGATTACATCCTTTAAAGATCCAGAAGAAGGCATAGCTTTAGCCAACCAAAACAAGTACGGACTGGCCGCTTCTGTTTTTACTAGTTCTAATAAGACAGCTCATGTAGCCGCAAGAAAAATTAAGGCTGGGACTGTAGCAGTTAATTGTTACGGTGAGGGCGATATCACTACTCCTTTTGGGGGTTATAAACTCTCCGGCTTCGGGGGCAGGGATAAATCTTTAGCTGCACATGATCAGTATTGTGAGCTAAAAACTATTTGGATAGATTTAACGTGACAATAAAAAGGAATTAATTGTGAGAGAAGTAGAAGTTGATCAACAAGATACCGATCAAGTTTATTTTCAAAATCTTCAAAAATTAGAACAATGTATTAAACCAATACACGAAGCAAAAGGCATCCCCAATGAATATTATACTAAAACTGAATATTTTGATTTAGAGAAAGAAATTCTTTTTAACAAAGGTTGGTTTGCCGTAGGCTTCGTAAAAGACCTACCTCAACCTGGCTCTGTTAGACCGGTCAACTATTTTAAAAATCCTCTCTTATTAATTCGCAGTATCCAAGATAAAAAAATACGTGTTTTTCAAAATGTATGTCGACATCGAGGTATGACCCTCATTAAAGACCCCAAAGTTTTGAAGGGTGCAATTCGCTGTCCTTACCATTCTTGGTGTTACAAGCAAACTGGAGAAGTTGTTGCTACCCCTCATATTGGAGGACCAGGTTATAACTATCACTCCGATATTAATAAAAGTGAATTATCATTAATTGAGGTTCGTTCTCATATTTGGAGAGATGTCATATTTGTAAATCCTGATGGCAGGGCAAAACCCTTTGAAGAAGTTCATAAACCTTTGTTAAAACGATGGTCCTCTTTTGATCAACCTATGCATTCAGATATGAGCGACTCATCTTTTGAGCTTGAGGTCAAAACTAATTGGAAACTAGCAGTCGAAAATTACTTAGAGTCCTATCACCTTCCTTGGATACACCCAGGTTTAAATAGTTATTCCAAGTTAGAGGATCATGAAAATATTGTTAAATATGGCCATTATTCTGGACAAATTAGTAATAAATACATTCCAAGATATTCAAAGGGAAAACAATTTCAAAATTTTAAAAATTTAAGCTCTGAATGGAACAGTAAAGGAGAATATATTGTTTTATTTCCAAATTTAATATTGGGTGTTCAAAAAGATCATGTTTTTAATCTCATTATTGAGCCAATTGGATGTGATCAAATCAAAGAGCATGTTGAAATCTATTATTCTGACTCTTCTATGTTGTCTGATGAATATCAGCAAACACGCTTAGAGAATACCAAGCTTTGGAGAACCGTATTTGAAGAAGATATTTTTGTAGTAGAGGGAATGCAGCGAGGCCGGTATGCGGAAGGCTTTGATGGAGGGCGTTTTTCACCAGTAATGGATGAACCAACTCATGTCTTTCACGATTGGTATGCTAGAAAGATGTTAAATGTTTAGAATGACTTTTGACACATAGATTCTTCCAGGCGCCTTTGGAGCTGTTCTCGCAAATGCTATTATGCTCTACGAAAATAATAAAAAAAATAATTAATTTATTTTTTTAATTCAAACCCTGCTTTTACCCAAGCATTTGTTCCACCGGATAAGTTAGATACATCTCTATAACCCATATCTTGAAGAGTTTTAGTTGATAAAGTTCCTTGACCACCCACTCCACAATAAACGACAATTTTTTTCTCAGGATCAAGCTCTTCTTTTCTAAGAGGGTTGTCTGGTCTTTGATCAGCGTGAAATTCCAACATGTCTCTTGGAACATGAACTGATCCTTCTATTTGACCTTCAGCCTCGATGGCATCTTTTGATCGAACATCAACAAGTATAATTTCTTCATTATCTAATTGCTGTTTTAATTCTTCTGGGCTCACTGATTTGATTTCAGCATTTGCTTCTTCTAAAAGCTCTGGAAAAGTCTTCATTTATTCATTTCTCCTCAATAACTATTGATAATATATAACTGTTTGATCTTAAATTTAATATATTACTATAATATAAGACATGAATAATATTGTAAATCCAGGATCTAATCACGAAACAGATGTAGTTATAATTGGCGCTGGGCCCTGTGGTCTTTTTCAAGTATTTGAGCTTGGTCTTTTAGATATGAAATCTCATCTCATTGACAATCTAGACAAGATTGGCGGACAATGTGCTGAGCTTTATCCTGATAAAAACTTATATGATATTCCAAGTAGACCAGCTATCACGGGCCAAGAGTTAACTGATGATTTAATTAAACAAGCAGAACCTTTCAACCCTACTTATCACCTAAACCAATTAACCTCAAAAATTGAAATTAATGAAAATTATATTTTAGTAGAAACAGATAAAGGTTCCTCAATTAAGTGTAAGTCTGTAGTTATTGCTGCCGGGGCAGGAAGCTTTGTTCCAAGGAAACTTCCAGCAGAAGGCTCTGACCAATTAGAAAATAAGAATATCTTTTACTCAGTCAAAAAAAGAACAGACTTTCAAGACAAGAATATTTTAATTATTGGTGGTGGTGACTCCGCTTTAGATTATGTTATGGGATTTCAAGGTATCGCTAAAAAAGTATCACTGGTCCATAGAAGAAAAGAATTTAAAGGTGTCCAAGACTCAGTAAATAAAGTTATGTCATTGGTTGATAAGGGTGAGGTAAACTTCAATATGGGAAGCCTAAAAAAAGTTACTCTTAATGAAAATGGGAAAGTAACAGCGATTCTTGATGACGATAAAATAATTGACGACATTGATGCAATATTTCCATTTTTTGGTTTAAAAATAGAATTAGGCCCAATTGCAGAGTGGGGATTAAACTTAGAAAAGAATCACATTTCTGTTAACACTGAAAATTTTGAAACCTCGATACCAAGAATTTTTGCAGTGGGAGATATTTGTATCTACCCGGGTAAGTTAAAACTGATATTAAGTGGTTTTCATGAAGCTGCACTCGCTGCTAAAAAAATGTTTGAGTACTGTCATAGTGATAAAAAGTACGTTTTTAGATACACTACTTCTTCAAGTGACTTACAAAAAAAACTTGGAGTAAAATAATCTCATTCTCCTTGATTAAGAAAAAACTTATATATTTTATATCAATTTTTTTTTTATTTACCTTTAGTGCTAATTCATTTGTCTTAGAGAAGACTCCGATAGAACTAAATTTTCCTTGGGGAATGAGCTGGTTAAATTCAGAAGAGCTTTTAATCACCCAAAAAACTGGTGAAATTTATTTAGTAAATACAAAGAATTCTTCTCAGATTCAAATATCACATAACATTCCTTCAATTTTTTTTGGTCAAGGAGGCTTACTTGATATTGTTAGTGAAAACAACATTGTATGGGTAACCTGCTCCATTCAAAAAGGAAGAAAATATACAACCGCAGTTTATCGAGCTGAACTTCAAAACAATAAACTTATAAATGAAAAACTTATATATGAAGCCCTTCCCTACATAGATAATGGTAAGCATTTTGGTTCAAGAATAGAGATCCTCGATGATTATCTTTATGTTAGCGTTGGTGAGAGAGGAAAGGGCATGATAGCTCAAGACTTCACAAACTCTATTGGCTCCATTATTAGAATTCACAAAAATGGAGAATACCCCAAAGATAACCCTTTTATAAAAGGAAATAATTGGTTACATGAGTTATTTCAGATCGGTGTTAGAAATCCTCAAGGTATGACGTTGGACCCTCAAACAAAAACTATTTATATATCTAATCATGGACCTAAAGGTGGAGATTTCATAGGTAAAGTTGTCAGTGGATCTAATTATGGCTGGAAAAAAATTGGATGGGGAGGGATAAACTACTCTGGTACAAAAATTGGGGATGGCAACGCTTGGGAACCTGGTTTTTTAAAACCAGACTTTATATGGGTGCCTTCTATTGCAGTGAGTGGTATTAAATTTTATGAAGGTAATGCTTTTCCGCAGTGGAAAGATTCACTTTTAGTTTCCTCTCTAAAATTCAAATATCTATCTGTATTACATAGAAAAAATAATGAATTTGTTGAGGAGGAGGTCATATTTAAAGATAAAATTGGAAGAGTCAGAGATATAGAAATCGATCAATCAGGTAATGTATACATTATTGCTGATGAAACAGACTCAAATTTATTTATTTTAAAACCTTAACTTTAATTTATGTTCATCTAGTGAGAAAAATATTCTTATTAATTTTGGTATTTTTTTATAACAATCTTTTTGCTTATAGTGAGGATGAAATAATTTGTGTTGCAACTTATGAGCTAGCAATAGATTTTTTTATCCAAATGAAAGATGAAAAAACCTCTCAGGACATTTCTTTTAGAAAGCAAGAATTATTAAACAAATATGAAGAGGGACACTTCCCTTTAGAAGACATTGAATTTATGAGAACAGAAATACATTATGCTTGGTCAAATAACTTTGATTTTCTCCCACCTATTTTAGAAAATTGTGTTAAAAATATAAACTAAATCAATCTTTTCCTATTAATCAAGTTAGCAATACCCTTGCATATTCCAAGGTGATCGTCCTCAACGATAACAGGATCGGCCCAGTTTTTTTCAATCGTTTTTAAAAATTTCTTATTATTTGCAAAAGGACCTGAGCAAATGATTGGTCCACTCGATCCTATTGCCTGCAATCCAATCAATGTTTGATTAGCAAGTACTTCAGAAACTAAATGCTCTGTTCTCAGGGGCTCAATATCTTGAAAATCAACTTCTTTTTCAGAGACTTTATAAACGAAACTTGCTTTTTCAATATTTTCAAAATTTTTAATACTAATATTTGATGCATCGAGCTCTCTATGATTAATTGAAGATCTATTCTTTTGTTGAATCTGTCTCTCATAAATCTTGCCTGCGGGAAATCTGTAGTTGGGTACTAAATTTCCAAAACAATCATTGCTAATCATTAAACCTGTTTGTTCAGAAATATTTACATTGTTAGAGCCTAAAGCAAAAATAGTAACCCAGGTACCTGTAGATAATATTGAACAAGGCAATTCTTGATTTAAATATGCTGAGACTAAAGCTAAGCTTGAGTCATGGGCACCACAATAAACTGATACATTTTGAGGTAGGCCAGTATTTTGTGATATATCTTTTCGCAAAGTTCCAATCACACTTGCCGCAGATCTAATTGGTGGATATTGCACATGCGATCCAACACCAAAAGATTCCAGATCAACAAATTCTTTTTCTCTAATTTTCCACAAATCTGAATGACAGCTCGCATAGCTAATCTCACTTACAGCAACACCAGATAACCAATAGCTCCAAAATTGTGGCCAAAATAAAATTTGATCAACTTTTGCAAACTCTTTTGGAAAATATTTTCTCTGCCAATACAATTGAGCACCAAGATTTAGACCTACACCCATACGAGGACTTCCAGTTTGATTAAATGTTGGTCGAACTTGATCGTACTCTGCTCTAAGGTGATCCGGTCCTTCAAATTCATAATCAAGAATAGGAAGAGCTAATTCTCCTTGAGACATCAATGCCATACATGCACCATGTGTGGATGTAAATATTGAATCAACTATGTAACCTTTCGCAAGTTTACTCAAAGAGTTAATGATAAAATCTTTTAACGAGTCTAAATCAAAATGGGGATACAAAGAGTCTTTTAATATAATATTTTCTATTTGAAAAACTTCTAACTCCTCCAAATTGTGGGCATCAAATAGTATGACTTTGGCATGCGTTTTACCTATGTCTAACACAGCAATATTGTTTCTAATATATGGTTTATTCATAGATCTTATTGATTTTGTTTTTGACGATAATGTTCTGCCTCCCAATTCAAAAGAAAGCTTGTTTCGCTACTATTTAGGTATTGAAGATCTGCATTATCGGGAATCAAACATAATAAGTCATGCACACAGCGAATTATTTCTATAGTTCCTCTTAAGGCATCGTTACGAACTATGATGCCATATCCTACTAAAACTATACATGAGTTAAAAGGCAGTGGTGCCTTAGAAGATTTATTTAGCTTTTCAATAAAATCATCTTTATTTGGATTGAGAGCCAAAAGCTTTGGTCCTAGAAAAACTAAAAAATCTGGGAGAAGGACACCATTAGTAAGCTTATCAATCCAAGGCTGATAAAAAGCAAGACTATTTACAGACTTATCTGTACAAAATTTATATCCAGTATTTCTTAAATCAACGATTCTATTAGCTGGTTTAATATTACTTTTACTAGAGTTTTTGTTATGTAATTTTTTTAGTCGAACTCGAATATCCTGATACAGATGTCGTATCTCCTCTAAACTTTCACCACAAACTATTAGACCATGGTTCTCAAGTATAAATACATTATCTTTAAAAGATTTAAGCTGCATTAATTTATAGCTCAGTTCGATACCAGGTTTAACATAAGGTATAAATTTCCAATTAAGATCTGAAAATATTTTCTCAAATTTTATGTGAGAATTTTTTTGTACAGCTAACGCATTAATAAATATATCGTGTGTATGAAAAATAAATTTGAAATCAAGAATAGCATGCATAGGCGCCTCAACTGATGGACGAAGCCCCTCTGGTGAAATTTTTAAGTCAATCGATTTTAAAATTTCATCATAAGAACAACTATTGTCTTTTAGAGCATCTTTAATTTGAGAAATACTCACTGGGACCATCAACTCAGAAGATCGAGCATCAATAAGCCATTTCCCAGAACTTTTTATCCACATTGTATCACCCTCTTTGATAGAAGTATTACCACCAGCAGCTTGAACCATTGTTCGATCTAAACCTATTTCTTCTGAGCGCTCCAAAAAAAGTTCATATTCTTTCGATCTGAAATCATTACCTTTAATCATTATAAAAAACCTTAAAATTATGGCACTTTAATGTATTTTGAACAACTTTTAGCT